>JBGAFM010000010.1:0-90098 GCA_044227225.1 Thiobacillus sp.
AGGTTCTTTTCGCCGTTGGCGACGACGCTGGTGTAGGGGATGACCTTGAGCGGGTTGCCGTAGAGGTTGGAATAGTTGGAGGCGATGATGACGAAGTGGCGGAAGGCGGGTTCGACTTCCTGGTCGAAGCCGACGAGCTTGTCGTTGCAGAAGGTGAAGAGGAAGCGGCGGCCGGCGGGGTTGTTGGGCAGGTCGTAGGCGAAGAGGCCGTCGCTGCCGACGGGCAGGGTCTTGTCGAAGTTCCAGGTCTTGAGCGCCTGGTCGACTTCGGGGCGGGTCATGCCGTTCCTGAATTCGCCGACTTCCCAGGCGGCGGCGGGCTGGGCGAGTGCTAGGCCGGCCAGGAGGGCCAGGGTGGCGGTTCTGATTGTCATGGTAGCCGGATTGTCGGTATGCGTTGGAGCTAGCATACCGCAAGGCATGGCCCCGGCGGATGACCGCCGGGCAGGCAGGTTTTGCGGCAGCGCTTACTTGCCGGTGACGGCGCCGAAGACTTTCTTCAGGAGGTCGCTGCCGGCGGCAACGGGGTTGGCGCGGATGGCGGCTTCCTTCTCGCCGATGAGGGTGTAGAGCCGGTCGAGCGACTGCTGTGTCACGTACTGTTCGACGTTGGCCTGGCTCTTGTCGACGAGGTTGTATTGCGCGGCCAGGCCGGCGTAGCGGTTGTACTGCTGGGCGAGTCCCACCTTGTCGGTGGTCGCCTTGACGATGGGGGTGAAACGCTCGGCGAGCTGGGCCTCGGTCTTTTTGCGGAAAAAGTCGGTGGCGGAGGTTTGGCCGCCGGTGAGGATGCCCTTGGCGTCGTCCAGGGTCATCTGTTTCACGGCATCGACGAGCAGGGTCCTGGCTTCGGGCACGGCGGCTTCGGCGGCGCGGTTCATCGCCAGCACCAGGTCGTCGGCCTGCTGGCCCATGCCGAACATGCGCATGGCCTTTTCGGCTTTCTGCAGGTTCCTGGGCAGCGGGATTTTCAGCTGCGGGTTGCCGAAGAAGCCGTCCTTGACGCCGAGCTGGGCGACGGCGGCGTCGGCGCCGCGGGTCAGGGCTTCTTTCAGCGCGGCGTTGATGTCGGTGCCGGAGAGCGCATCCACGCCGGTGGCGGCGGGGGCGGTCTGGCTGGCGGGCTTGTTCAGCACGCCTTTCAGCATTTCGTTCCAGTCGAAGGCGTGGGCGGGCGCAGCCAGCGCAAGGGCGGCGGCAAGGGCGAGGGGGCGATTCATGGCGGTCTCCAGAGGTTTTATGCCTCGCCCCGGCGGGGGAAAGGCGGCGTTACAGCACTTCGGCCGCGTAATCGGCCAGGCGCGAACGTTCGCCGCGTTGCAGGGTGACGTGGCCGTTGTGCGGCCAGCCCTTGAAGTGGTCGACGACATAGGTGAGACCGGAACTGCCCTCGGTGAGGTAGGGCGTGTCGATCTGCGAGATGTTGCCGAGGCAGACCACCTTGGTGCCGGGACCGGCGCGGGTGATCAGCGTCTTCATCTGCTTGGGCGTGAGGTTCTGCGCTTCGTCGATGATAAGAAACTTGTTGAGGAAGGTGCGGCCGCGCATGAAATTTAACGATTTGACCTTGATGCGCGAACGGATCAGGTCCTGCGTGGCGGCGCGGCCCCAGTCGCCGGCCTCGTCGTCGCTCTTGTTCAGCACGTCGAGGTTGTCTTCCAGCGCGCCCATCCACGGCGTCATCTTTTCTTCCTCGGTTCCGGGCAGGAAGCCGATGTCCTCGCCCACGGGGACGGTGACGCGGGTCATGATGATTTCGGAATAGATCTTCTTGTCGAGCACCTGGGCGAGGCCGGCGGCGAGCGTGAGCAGGGTCTTGCCGGTGCCGGCCTGGCCGAGCAGGGTGACGAAGTCGATCTCGGGGTCCATCAGCACGTTGAGCGCGAAGTTCTGCTCGCGGTTGCGCGCGGTGATGCCCCACACCGCGTTCTTCTGGTGGCCGTAGTCCTTGACCGTGACCATCTCCGCGGTCTTGCCCTCGACCTTGAGCACCTTGGCGTAGAGCGGGTTGGGACCTTCCTGGAAGATGAATTCGTTGGGCAGCAGGTTGGGGACAAGCGGACCCTTGAGGCGGTAGTGGGTGTGGCCGTTGGCCTGCCAGGATTCCATGCCCTTGCCGTGCGTGTCCCAGAAATCGGGCGGCAGTTCGCGCAGGCCGGCGTAGAGCAGGTCGGTGTCTTCCAGCACCTTGTCGTTGAAGTAGTCCTCGGCGGGCAGGCCCAGCGCACGCGCCTTGATGCGCATGTTGATGTCCTTGGACACCAGGATGACCTGCCGCTTGGGGTGGTGGCGCGACAGGAAGAGCACTACGCCGAGGATCTGGTTGTCGACCTTGCTGGTCGGCAGGTTGACCGGGATGTCGCCGGTGATCGCCTGCGTCTGCAGGAAGAGCCGGCCGGTGGCGGCGTTGTGGCTGTGCGGCGCGAGCGGCACGCCGTCCTCGATGCTGTCGAGCTTGCTGACGATCTCGTCGAGGAAGCGGCTGGCCTGGCGCGCGTTGCGCGAGACTTCGGTCATGCCTTTCTTGTGCTGGTCCAGCTCTTCCAGCGTGGCGATGGGAACGTAGACGTCGTGTTCTTCGAAGCGGTACAGGCTGGTGGGATCGTGCATCAGCACGTTGGTGTCGAGGACGAAGAGCTTGGTTGGCGCAGCGGCTTTTCTCGGCATGTCGGCAAGTCACCGGTGAGTGGACGATGGATGCATCCTACTCCATCGATGCGACGGCTTGTAAAGCAAAAAAATTGCATTGCCGGGACGCTGCGGACGCGAAAAACCGCCGCGATTTGTCAGTAGAATGAATCGCTTCCCTGCCCGTTTCCCGAACCGATGAGGATGTGTTTTCCCGCCGTCGTCTGGCTGTCGCTATGCCTGCTGGCGGGTGCGGCGCAGGCCCAGGTGGCCGCGCACATCCTGCTGCAGGATTCGCCGCTGGCCGGCTTCCAGTACCACGCGGGCAAGGCCGTGTGGCCGGACCTGCGCGTGGGCGACGCGCTGACGCTGGCGCGCGAGCCCGACAATCCCCACGACCCGCGTGCGGTGCGGGTGGACTGGCATGGGCTGAAACTGGGCTACGTGCCGCGCCGCGACAACGCCGACGTGGCGCGCCTGCTGGACAACGGCCAGCCGCTCGTCGCCCGCATCAGCCGCCTGGCCGAAGGCCGCGATCCGTGGTCGCGCGTGCGTTTCGAGGTAATGATGCCCGTGCGGCCGGAAGGGGAACGCACATCGCCCCAGCCGGTAGAATTGCATCCATGAAACTGCTTGTCCTCGATACCGCCACCGAATGGTGCTCGGCCGCGCTGTGGCTGGACGGCGCCGTGCGCGCGCGCCGCGAGCTGGCCGGGCAGCGCCACAGTTCGCTGATCCTGCCCATGGTCGATGCGCTGCTGCAGGAAGCCGGCGTATCGCTGCGCGCGCTCGATGGCATCGGCTACGGCGCGGGCCCGGGTTCGTTCACCGGCCTGCGCATCGCCTGCGCGGTGACGCAGGGGCTGGCGCTGGGGGCGGACCTGCCGGTGGCCGGCGTATCGACGCTGGAATCGCTGGCCGCGCAGAGCGGCGGCGACAGGGTGCTGACCCTGCTCGACGCGCGCATGGCCGAGGTGTACTGGGCGGCCTACGAACGCGAAGGCGAGGACTGGCGTGCCGTGATCGAACCGCGCCTGGCCTTGCCCGATTCGGTGTTCGTGCCGGACGGCGCGGGCTGGGTCGGCGCGGGCAACGGCTACGCGGTGCTCGACGCCGCGCAGCGCGCCGCGATCGCGGACACGCTGGTTCGCCTCGACGAGACCCTGATGCCGGATGCGGCGGCGATGGCGCCGCTGGCCGCACGCGCCTTCGCGCGCGGGCAGGGCATGGATGCCGCTCTGGCCGCGCCGCTCTATCTGCGCGACAAGGTGGCGCTCACGGTCGACGAGCGCCGCGCGAGGCAGTCGGCATGAACGCGGTTTTCGAGGTGCGCCACAGCCTGCGGCCGATGACCGAGGCCGACCTGCCGCGCATCCACCGCATCGAGCTGGCGAGCTACGACCACCCGTGGACGCAGGGCAACTTTGCCGATTCGTTGCGCGCCGGCTACAGCATGTGGGTGCGCGAGGCCGAAGGCGAGGTGATCGGCTACTACGCCATGATGGCAGCGGCGGGCGAGGCGCACCTGCTCAACCTGACCATCGCCCCGTTGTGGCGCCGCCACGGTCTCGGGCGCGACCTGCTCGACCACTGCCTGGCACGCGCACGCGACCACAGGGCCGACAGTCTCTTCCTCGAAGTGCGCGCCTCGAACGCCGCCGCCATCGCGCTCTACCACGGCAGCGGCTTCGTCGACCTCGCCGTGCGGCGCGGCTATTACCCCGCGCGCGACGGCCGCGAGGACGCGCTCATCATGAAGAAGGACCTGACGTGCTGACCCGCGACGACGTCTTCGAGGAACTCGGCCTCGGCCCGGCCTGGCGCCTGCGCGAGACCCCGCCCGTCGCAGCGCAGGCGGCCGACACGAGCCCGCTCCCCGCCGACCGCTCCCCGCTCACCACCTGGGACCAGCTCGCCGACGCCGTCGCGCACTGCACCGCCTGCAAGCTGCACACGACGCGGACCCAGGGCGTGCTCGGCGTGGGCGATCGCAACGCCGACTGGCTCTTCATCGGCGAAGCGCCGGGCGCCGACGAGGACCGCCTCGGCGAACCCTTCGTCGGCCAGGCGGGCAAGCTGCTCGACGCCATGCTCGCCGCCATCGACCTCAGGCGTGGCGACAACGTCTACATCGCCAACGTGCTGAAGTCGCGCCCGCCCGGCAACCGCAATCCCGAGCCGGACGAGGTCGCCGCCTGCCGGCCCTATCTGCTGGCGCAGATCGACCTGATCCGGCCGAAGCTCATCGTTGCGCTCGGCCGCTTCGCCGCGCAGAGCCTGCTCGACACGGACGAAGCCATCGGCCGCCTGCGCGGCCGCGTGCACCGTTTCCGGAACCTGCCGCTGGTGGTGACCTACCATCCCGCCTATCTGCTGCGCAACCTGCCCGACAAGGCCCGCGCCTGGGAAGACCTCTGCCTCGCGCGCCGCACCATGCAAACCCTGGCCCCCAGCCGCTCCCCGCTCCCCGCTCCCCGCTCACCACAATGAAACTGCTCCATCCCGCCCTCCGTTTCCGCGTCAACTATTTCTCCGACCTTGGCCGCCATCAGGTGGTGGTGTGGATGCCGGGCGACACGCCGCCCGTCGATGCCCAGATGGACGTGGGGCCGAAGATCGAGCACGAGGTGCCGAACGAGGTGTTTCGCAGCGACATCGCGCCGCTGAAGCTGGGCCGTTTCTATCCTTCACAGCTGCTGCACGCCGACGACGCGCCGGGGCCGATGTTCCGCGTGACAAAACGCAACGGCGAACACTTCGTCGCCAATTTCAGCCATCCGCTGCAGGACCGCATCTTCAGCATCGACAGCGGCAAGAGCGACGTGTCGACCGAACCCGTCGGCAAGGTCACGCAACTGCTCGAATGGAGCGGCATGGAGACGCAGGCGCAGACGCCGACCGACTTCGAATCGGCCGATGCCTTTGCGCGCGACGACGAAACGCCGGACGCCGATTTCTACGCGCAGCCGCGCAAGGTGACGCACGTCGATGCCGTGTGCGCGCGCCGCATCCAGGCGCTGTACCGTACCGTGCTGCCGGAGAACGCGCGGGTGCTCGACCTGATGGCGGGCTGGCGCTCGCATCTGCCGGATACGGTGCAGTCCGCCGTCGGTCTCGGCATGAATGCCGAGGAACTGGCCGACAATCCGCAGCTCGCTGAGCGTATCGTCCACGATCTCAACGCCGAGCCGAAGCTGCCGTTCGCCGACGCCAGCTTCGACGCCGTGGTCTGCACCGTGTCTTTCGAATACCTGACGCAGCCGCGCGCGATCGTCGAGGAAGTGCGCCGGGTGCTGAAACCGGGCGGCATGTTCGTCGTCACGCTGTCGAACCGCTACTTCCCGCCCAAGGTGATCAAACTCTGGACGCAGCTGCATCCGATGGAACGCATGGCCTGGGTCGGCACGCTGATCAAGGGCGCCGGGTTCAAGAAGGTGGAGACCTACGTCGAGCGCGGCCTCAGGCGGCCGAAGGACGACCGCTACGCGGAGCGCCTGACCGAATCCGATCCGCTGTTCGCAACCTGGGGCGTGGCGCCCTGAAGATCGGGCTGATCTCCGATACCCACGGCCTGCTGCGGCCGGAGGCGCTGGCGGCGCTCGCGGGCAGCGAACACATCATTCATGCCGGCGACATCGGCTCGCGCACGGGCAAACCGGCGGGCGTGCTCGACGCGCTGGCGGCCATCGCGCCGCTGACCGTGGTGCGCGGCAACAACGACCGCGCCGACTGGGCGCAGCCCATTCCCTATACCGCCGACCTTGAATTCGAGGGCGTGCGCATCCATGTCCTGCACATCGTGGGCGAGCTGGCCATCGACCCGGCCGCATCCGGCGTGCGGGTGGTCGTCTCGGGGCATTCGCACAAGCCCTGCGTGGAAACGCGGGGCGGCGTGCTCTACGTCAATCCGGGCAGCGCGGGGCCGCGTCGCTTCCGGCTGCCGGTGACGGTGGCGCGCCTCGCCGTGGCGCGGGGCCGGGTCGAGGCGGAACTGCTTACGCTTTTGGAGTAAGGTTCGACTTTCCGTTGGAGGAGCGCGTCATGCTGAAATGGCTGTGGGTTTCCTTTCTGGCGCTGGCCCTGTCGGGCTGCGGCTACAACACCTTCCAGACCGCCGACGAGGACATCAAGGCGAGCTGGGCCGAGGTGCTGAACCAGTACCAGCGGCGCGCCGACCTGGTGCCCAACCTGGTGAACGTGGTGAAAGGCTACGCCGCGCACGAGAAGGACGTGTTCACCCAGGTGACCGAGGCGCGCGCGAAGGTGGGCGCACTCCAGGCGACGCCGGAACTCGTCAACGACGAGGCGGCGTTCCAGAAATTCATCGCCGCGCAGGGCGAACTCACCGGCGCGATCTCGCGTTTGCTGCTGGTGGCGGAGAACTACCCGCAGCTGAAGGCCGATGGCCTGTTCCGCGACCTGCAGGCGCAGCTCGAAGGCACCGAGAACCGCATCACGGTGGCGCGCAACCGCTACATCGCGGCGGTGAAGACCTACAACGTGACGGTGCGATCCTTCCCTTCCAACCTGACTGCCATGGTGTTCGGCTACAAGGTGAAACCCAGCTTCACGGTGGAAAACGAGAAGGCGATCGCGGTGCCGCCCAGGGTCGATTTCGGCACGCCGGCCGGCCCGGCGCCGGCTGCCGCGCAGTAAGCACCGGCGCATGATGCGACGCTTCCCGGCGCGCGCACTGCTCGGCGCGCTGCTCGCGCTGTGGGCGATGCTGGCCTGGGCGCAGGTGGCGGTGCCGGAGCTGTCGCGGCGCGTCACCGATCTCACCGGCACGCTGACAGCCGCGCAGGCCCAGGCGCTGGAAAGCCGGCTCGCCGCGTTCGAGGCGCAGAAGGGCAGCCAGATCGCGGTGCTGATCGTGCCCACCACCCGGCCCGAGGACATCGCGCAATTCGGCATCCGCGTCGCCGACGCCTGGAAGATCGGGCGCAAGAAGGTGGACGACGGGCTCATCCTCATCGTCGCGAAGGACGATCGCACGCTGCGCATCGAAGTCGGCTACGGACTCGAAGGCGCGATTCCCGACGCGATCGCCAGGCGGGTGATCGCGGAAACCATCACGCCGCGTTTCCGGGCCGGCGATTTTGCCGGCGGCATCGACGCCGGCGTGGCGCAGTTGATGCAGCTGATCGAGGGGGAATCCCTGCCCGAACCGGCCCCGCAGCAGACGGCGAACAATGGCGACGAGAGCTGGCTGGCCATCGCCATGCTCGGCTTCTTCCTCGGCAGTTTCTTCGTCCCCCTGATGGGCCGCGGCATCGCCAGCGGCCTGGCGGCGGCGGGCACCGCCGGGCTGGTCTGGCTGGTGTCCGGCTTTCTGCTGACGGCGCTGCTGGCCGGGGCCGGCGTCCTTGTGGCGGTGCTGCTGCTGGGCGGTTTCGGTGGCGGCGGGGGATGGGGCAGCGGCGGCTGGCCGCGCGGCGGGGGCGGACTGGGTGGCGGCGGCTTCGGCGGTGGTTCCTGGAGCGGGGGCGGCGGCGGTTTCGGCGGGGGAGGGACGTCAGGCTCATGGTGAACCCCGGACGTTTCCTCAGGCACCTCTTCATGCCGCACTGGGCGTGGCGGCGCGCCTTTCCGCGCGCCACGCTCGACGCCATCGAGGCGGCGGTCCGGGCATCGGAAACCCGCCATGGCGGCGAGATCCGTTTCGCGATCGAAACCAGCCTGGCGCCCCTGCAGGCGTGGCACGGCCTGACCGGGCGCCAGCGTGCGATCGAGGTGTTCGCGCAGTTGCGGGTGTGGGATACCGAGCACAACAGCGGCGTGCTGATCTACGTGCTGCTGGCCGATCGCGACATCGAGATCGTCGCCGATCGCGGCATCGCGTCGCGCGTGCCGCAACCGGCATGGAACGGGGTGGCGCAGGCGATGGAGGCGGCATTCCGTCGCGGGGCCTACGAGGAAGGCGCCCTGGCCGGCATTGCGCAGGTGACCGCGCTGCTGGCTCAACATTTTCCGCCGCCGGACGATAATCCGGACGAACTGGCGAACCGGCCGGTGGTACTCAAGGGATGACCGAGATGCAGGCATACGTGTGGTGGTGGATCGTCGCGGCGGTGCTGGTGGGGGTGGAACTCACCAGCGGTACCTTCTACCTGCTGGTGTACGGCGTGGCTGCTGCCGTCGCCGGCCTGGCCGCCTGGCTGGGATTCGGCTGGGTGGCGCAACTGCTCACCGCGGCGCTGATCGCCGGGCTCGGCACGCTGGCGCTGCGGCACTGGAAGCGCGATACCGGCCATCCGGAGTCCACCGTGCAGGACATGGACATCGGCCAGACGGTGCGGGTCGAGACCTGGGGCGACGGGCGCGGCCAGGTGAAATACCGCGGCGCGCTGTGGGACGCCGAGGCCGAGTCGGCCGCAACCGACGCTGCACGGCCGCTCGTCATCCGCGCGGTACGCGGCAACACGCTCATCCTGGGCAACTGAATCCACTTCACTACAAGGACATTCCATGGACGCTGTCGCACTGGTCATCCTCATCGTCATCGCCATCGTCGTCGCCAAGGGCGTGCGCGTGGTGCCGCAGCAGAATGCCTGGGTGGTCGAACGCCTGGGCAAGTTCCACGCTGTCCTCGTGCCGGGCCTCAATCTGGTCATTCCCTTCATCGACAACGTCGCCTACAAGCATTCGCTGAAGGAAATCCCGCTCGACGTGCCGAGTCAGGTCTGCATCACCCGCGACAACACCCAGCTTGCGGTCGACGGCATTCTCTATTTCCAGGTGACCGACCCGAAGATGGCGTCGTACGGATCGAGCGACTACATCGCGGCGATCTCGCAGCTGGCGCAGACCACGTTGCGCTCGCTGATCGGCCGCATGGAACTCGACCGCACCTTCGAGGAGCGCGAGGAAATCAACCGCGGCGTGGTGATGGCGCTGAACGAGGCTTCGACCAACTGGGGCGTGAAGGTGCTGCGCTACGAGATCAAGGACCTGACGCCGCCGAAGGAGATCCTGCATGCGATGCAGCGGCAGATCACCGCCGAACGCGAGAAACGTGCGCTGATCGCCTCGTCGGAAGGCCGCATGCAGGAGCAGATCAACATTGCCACCGGCGAACGCAACGCGGCGATCCAGCAGTCCGAAGGCGAGATGCAGGCGGCGATCAACGTCGCCCAGGGCGAGGCCGAGGCGATCAAGGCGATCGCCGCCGCCAACGCCGAGGCCATCGCGCGCGTGGCGATGGCGATCGAGAAGCCGGGCGGCATCCAGGCGGTGAATCTCAAGGTGGCGGAAAAATACGTCGAGGCCTTCTCGGGGATCGCCAGGACCGGCAATACCCTGATCGTACCGTCCAACATGGCCGACCTCTCCACCCTGATCGCGGGGGCGATGAGCGTGGTGAAAGGGCAGGGCGCGGGGAATTCGAGCGGCGCTTAATGCACCACGTCGTGGCGATGCCGTAGCCAGATCGTCGTCATGACGACGCTGATGAACAGGCCGAACACCCAGACGATGGTGTGGATGTGCCACTCGGCGCGCACCATCAGGGCGTAGGCGCCGGACAGCACGAGGATGCTGATGTTCTCGTTGAAGTTCTGCTGGGCGATGGAGTGCCCGGCGCCCATCAGCAGGTGGCCGCGATGCTGCAGCAGCGCGTTCATCGGCACCACGAAGTAACCCGCGAGCACGCCTGCGAGGGTCAGCAGCAGCACCGCAGGCCACAGGCTTTCCACCCAGATCAGCATGATCGGCACGACGCCGAGCGCGATGCCGGCCGGCAGCACGCCGATGGCGCTCTGCAGGCGCACGAACTTGCCGGCGAGCACGGAACCGATGGCAATGCCGAATGCGGTGGCGGCGGTGAGCTGGGTCGCCTGGTCGAGGCCGTATTTCAGGTTGAGCGCAGCCCACGCGATGATGAGCAGGCGCAGGGTCGCGCCCACGCCCCAGAACAGCGTGGTGACGGCGAGCGAAACCCGGCCCAGCGGGTCGCGCCACAGCAGGACGAAGCTGTGCCAGAAGTCGTGCAGGATGAAGCGTGGCGATTTGCTCGGCAGGCGATGGTCGATGGGCAGGCGGGGAATGAAGAGATTGACGAAGGCGGCCGCGAAGTACAGCCCGGTGATGGCGACGATGGCGAACTTCGGTGCGATCAGCAAGCCGGACAGGCCGATGTGTCCGAGCAGGGTTTCCGCCAGTTGCGGGTTGATGAGCGCGCCGCCGATGATGGCGCCGAGCACGATGGCGCCGACGGTCGTGCCCTCCATCCAGCTGTTGGCGACGACGAGTTTTTCCGGGGGCAGCAGTTCGGTCAGGATGCCGTACTTGGCGGGCGAGTACATCGCCGCGCCGATACCCACGACCGCGTAGGCCCACAGCGGTCCCAGCCCGAGCAGCATGGCCATGCTGCCGACAAACTTGACCGAGTTGGCGATGAACATCACGCGCCCCTTGGGCAGGGCGTCGGCGAAGGGGCCGACCAGCGGGGCGAGCACGATGTAGGCGATGACGAAGACGGTCTGCAGCAGCGGCGAATGCCATTCCGGGGCGGCGAAATGGACCAGCAGGCCGATGGCGGCGAACAGCAGGGCGTTGTCGGCCAGCGCGGACAGGAATTGCGCCAGCAGGATGGTGTAGAAGGCGCGGCTCAAGGGGCCTATGCCGGACGAACCTGGCGGAAAAAGACAGCGAAGTCCGCTTTTATGCTTGCGGAAAGGGCCGTGTTTACAGGAACTTGAGCGGATGGAGTTTTCAACTCGGGCGGGTTTGTGGTTGAATAAATTTCTTTATTGACCCGGAGGCGCTGATTTATGGCCGACCGCAGACTGCAAGTATTCTACACCGTCGCCAAGCAGCTCAGCTTCACCAAGGCCGCCGACATCCTGTACATGACCCAGCCCGCCGTGACCTTCCAGGTCAAGCAGCTGGAAGAGCACTTCAACACCCGCCTGTTCGAGCGCAGCCACGGCAAGATTTCGCTGACGCCGGCGGGCGATCTGGTGCTGGGCTATGCCGAGCGCATCCTTGCGCTGACCGGCGAGATGGAGGCGCGCGTCGGGGAGCTGACCGGGCAGGTGACCGGCCCGCTGATGATCGGTGCGTCGACGACCATCGCCGAATACCAGTTGCCGCGCATCCTGGGCGAATTCAAGGAACGTTTCCCGCAGGTGCAGGCCCGGCTCACCGTCGCCAACTCGGAAACCGTCGCCGCCAAGGTGGCCGAGCATTCGCTCGACGTCGGCCTGATCGAGGCGCCCTCGCACAATCCCAACCTCACCACGCTGGCGTGCTGCGAGGACGAACTGGTGATGATCTGCGCACCGGCGAATTCCCTGGCCAGCCGTTCGAGCGTGACCGCGCGCGAGATCGCCGACCAGCCCTACGTGTCACGCGAGCACGGCTCCGGCACGCGCGAAGTGGTGGACGATTTCTTCAAGCACAACGGCGTCAACCCGGACGACCTGCACATCGAGATGGAACTGGGCAGCCGCGAAGCGATCAAGGGCGCGGTCGAGGCAGGCCTCGGCGTGGCCATCATGTCGGCCTCCACCGTCACCAAGGAAATCCAGCTCGGCACCCTGGTCGCGGTGCCGCTGAATCCGCGCCTGACGCGCGAACTCTCGATGGTCTACGCGCCGGAGAAATTCCGCAGCAAATTGCTGGATGCCTTCATCGGCTTTGTCGAGAACAAGTTCCAGCAGTGCAACGTCGACGTCATCCCGATGAAGCGCCCGATGAAGGGCCGCGGCCGCTGATGCGCGACAGCAAACGCCTGCTGACGGTGTTCCGCAAGCTGTCGGAGGCGCGCCAGCAGGCCTTGCTCGATTACGCGGAATTCCTGGCGGGCAAGGAAGGTACCGAACCGGCCGCGGCGCTCCCCGCCGAGCCCTTGCCGATTCCGCGTCCCGAACAGGAAAACGTCGTCAAGGCGATCCAGCGCCTGATGCAGACCTATCCCATGCTGGAACGCAACCAGATCTTCCACGAGGCCTCGGCGCAGATGACACGCCATCTCATCCATGGGGTGCCGGCCGGAGAGGCCATCGACGAGCTGGAACGCATTTTCGAGCGCCATTACCAGCTTCACCTGGAGACGCGCGCCAGGCAGGCCTGAGGCGGTCAGGCGGGCAAGGCCCCGCCGCAGTGCCAGCAGCTCAGGAAATGGGCCGGGTTGCCTTCCCCACAGCGGGGACAGGCTTTCTCCGCGCCGTCCGCCGCCCCCTGTACGCTGGCCAGAATGGCGCGCGCCTGCGCAGCCTGGCTGTCGTCCGCAACCCAGATTTCGGGCAGGGCATTGATGAACGGCACTTCGCCGACCGCACCCGCGGCATTGCGATTGAAGATGTGATTGGGGATGCCGAGGCTGGAGAGGGTGTCGGCGGCCAGCTGGGCATCGATCAGGCTGGCGGCGATGTGGACCCGTTTCATGCAGGTCGTGCCGGGCGGCGAATCTCAGTCGATGCGACGCACGCGGACGATGAGGTCGATGCCCTCGGTCACCATGCCGGGCGGCAGCGCGGGGAGGCCGGAGATCTGCACGTGCGCCGCGTCGATGTCAGACAGCCTGCCGCTGTCGACCTCGTAGAGATGGTGATGGGCGGACGTGTTGGGATCGTAGAACACCTTGCTGGGATCGACGATGACCTCGCGCACGAGGCCTTTTTCGAGGAACAGCTTGAGCGTGTTGTAGACCGTGGCCTTGGAGGTTTCGGAGTGCCGTGTGTTGACGATGGCCATCACCTGGTCGGCCGACAGGTGCTCCTGGCGCGAGAACAGGGCGTGCGCGATCTCGATCCGCTGGTGGGTCGGATTGATGTCGTGGCTGCGCAGCAGGCTGGCCATGTTGTCGCGGGTGTAGTGCATGGCCCTATCATAAATCCCGATCTGGACTTTGTCTAACTTCCGGAATGGGTATGACTTCCAATGGGAAACGCCGCAACGACGCGGCTTCCGTGCAAAAAACGGTACAATTCCGGCCTGACTTAAAGGAACGATCCTCGTGGTGACCCTGACCCGCCTCGACAGCGCGCAGCCCGATTTCCAGGCGCGCCTTGCCCGTCTTTTGCAATTCGACGACGCGACCGACGCTTCCATCGAACAGACGGTGGCCGCCATTCTGGCCGACGTCCGCGCACGCGGCGACGCGGCGGTGCTGGAATACACCGCGCGTTTCGACCGCCTCCCGGCGGCTTCCCTCGCCAGCCTGGAACTGGGGCGTGCCGAGCTCGACGCCGCGCTGGCCGCTTTGCCCGCCGACACCCGCGCTGCGCTGGAAGCGGCGGCGGCGCGCGTGCGCCGCTACCACGAGAAGCAGGTCCAGGGTTCCTGGTCCTACACCGAAGATGACGGCACCGTGCTGGGCCAGCAGGTCACGCCGCTCGACCGCGTCGGCCTCTACGTGCCGGGCGGCAAGGCGGCCTATCCTTCTTCGGTGCTGATGAATGCCATTCCCGCCAAGGTGGCGGGGGTGGGCGAACTCGTCATGGTCGTGCCGACGCCGGGCGGCGAGAAGAACGCGCTGGTGCTGGCGGCTGCGGCGATCGCGGGGGTGGACCGCGTCTTCACCATCGGCGGCGCGCAGGCGGTGGCGGCGCTGGCCTACGGCACCGGGACCGTGCCGCAGGTCGACAAGATCGTCGGCCCCGGCAACGCCTACGTGGCGGCGGCGAAGCGCCGCGTGTTCGGCACCGTCGGCATCGACATGATCGCCGGTCCGTCCGAAATCCTGGTCATCGCCGACGGCACGACGCCGCCCGAATGGGTGGCCATGGATCTCTTTTCGCAGGCCGAGCACGACGAGCTGGCGCAGTCCATCCTGCTGTCGCCGGATGCAGCCTACCTCGACGCCGTCGCTGCGGCCATCGACAGCCTGATCGGGGACATGCCGCGCAGCGAAACGATCCGCACCTCGCTGACCAATCGCGGCGCGCTGATCCGGACGCGCGACCTCGACGATGCCGCGGCGATCTGCAACACCATCGCCCCCGAGCATCTGGAAGTGTCGGTGGCCGATCCCGAGGCGCTGCTGCCGAAGCTGCGCCACGCCGGCGCGATCTTCATGGGCAAGCATACCTGCGAGGCGCTGGGCGACTACTGCGCCGGGCCGAACCACGTATTGCCGACCTCGCGCACCGCGCGTTTCTCGTCGCCGCTGGGCGTGTACGACTTCCAGAAGCGCAGCAGCCTGATCCACGTCTCGCCGGCGGGCGCCCAGACCCTGGGCCGGATCGCCGCCACCCTGGCCTATGGCGAAGGCCTGCAGGCGCACGCGCGTTCGGCCGAATACCGCCTGACGCACAAGTGAGCCGCGCCAGACCATGAGCCGATACTGGAGTGCCGTGGTGCACGGCCTGACGCCCTACGTGCCGGGCGAGCAGCCGAAGCTGGCCAACCTGGTCAAGCTCAACACCAACGAAAATCCCTACGGACCGAGCCCGAAGGTGCTCGATGCCGTGCGCGCCGAGGCCGCCGATTCGCTGCGCCTGTATCCCGATCCCAATTCCGACCGCCTGCGTGCCGGCATCGCCGCCTACCACGGGGTGACGCCGGAGCAGGTCTTCGTCGGCAACGGTTCGGACGAAGTGCTGGCGCACGCCTTCCTGGCACTGTTGAAACATGATCGCCCGATTTTGTTTCCCGACATCACCTACAGCTTCTACCCGGTGTATTGCGGGCTCTACGGCATCGAGCACCGTGCGATCCCGCTCGACGCGGCGTTCGCGATCCGGGTCGAGGACTACGGCATGCCCAACGGCGGCGTGATCTTTCCCAATCCCAACGCACCGACCGGACGCCTGCTCGCCCTGGACGAGATCGAGCGCCTGCTGGCCGGCAATCCCGATTCGGTGGTGGTGATCGACGAGGCCTACATCGACTTCGGCGGCACCTCCGCCATCGGGCTGGTAGCCCGCTATCCGCAGCTGCTGGTGACGCGCACCCTGTCCAAATCGCATGCGCTGGCAGGGCTGCGCGTCGGCTACGCCATCGGCCAGTCGCCGCTGATCGAGGCGCTGAACCGGGTGAAGGACAGTTTCAACTCCTATCCGCTCGACCGTTTCGCGCAGGCCGGGGCGCTGGCTTCGATCGAGGATTCCGCCTGGTTCGAAGCGCTCTGCGCGAAGGTGGTGGCGACGCGCGACCGGCTGGTGAAGACATTGGAAGACATGGGGTTCGAAGTCCTGCCCTCGGCGGCCAATTTCATCTTCGCCCGCCACCCGGCGCACGATGGCGCGGCGCTCGCCGCGGCCCTGCGCGAACGCAGCATCATCGTCCGCCATTTTCGCAATCCGGCGCGCATCGCCCCCTTCCTGCGCATCACGATCGGCACCGATGCCCAGTGCGACGCGCTGGCCGGGGCCTTGAAAGCCATCACAGCCTGCTAGAATCTCCTTACAGCCCAGAAGCCCGACGCCATGCGTACCGCACAAGTCACCCGCAACACCCTGGAAACCCGGATCACGGTCGGTCTTAACCTCGACGGCACCGGCGTCAGCAAGCTCGCCACCGGTGTGCCCTTTCTCGATCACATGCTGGACCAGATCGCGCGGCACGGCCTGATCGACCTCGACATCCAGGCGGCAGGCGACCTTCACATCGACGCCCACCACACGGTGGAAGACACCGGCATCACGCTGGGCCAGGCCTTCGCCCAGGCGCTGGGCGACAAGAAGGGCATCCGCCGCTACGGCTCCGCCTATGTGCCGCTCGACGAGGCACTGTCGCGCGTGGTGATCGACCTGTCGGGGCGGCCCGGCCTGGAATACCACGTCGACTACACCCGTGCGCGCATCGGCGAGTTCGACGTCGACCTGTTCCTCGAATTCTTCCGCGGTTTCGTCAACCATGCGGCCGCGACGCTGCACATCGACAACCTGCGCGGAATCAACGCCCACCACCAGGCCGAGACCATCTTCAAGGCTTTCGGCCGTGCGCTGCGCATGGCGGTCGAGCCCGATCCGCGCATGGCGGGCGTGATGCCTTCCACGAAAGGCAGCCTCTGATGGCAGCCGATATCGCCGTCATCGACTACGGCATGGGCAACCTGCGCTCGGTGTCCAAGGCGATCGAGCACGTCGCGCCGGCGATGCGCGTCGTCGTCACGGCCGACCCCGAGGTGATTGCGTCTGCCGGTCGCGTGGTGTTTCCCGGCCAGGGCGCCGCGCCGGACTGCATGCGCGAAATCGATGCACGCGGCCTGCGGTCGGTGATCGTCGAGGCGGCGCGGTGCAAGCCCTTCCTCGGTATCTGCATGGGCATGCAGGTGCTGTTCGAGCACAGCGAGGAAGGCGATACGCCCTGCCTCGGCATCTTCCCGGGCACGGTGCAGCGCTTTCCCGACGAGGCGATGCGCGACGAGCAGGGCAACCGCCTGAAGGTGCCGCACATGGGCTGGAACAACGTGCACCAGGCGATGCCGCATCCGCTGTGGACCGGCATCGAGGAGGGGGCGCGCTTCTATTTCGTGCACAGCTATTTCGTGCAGCCGGCTTCGCCCGAGCTGATCGCCGGTTTTTCGCACTACCCGTTTCCGTTCACCTGCGCGGTGGCGTCGAAAAACATCTTCGCCGTACAGTTCCACCCCGAGAAGAGCCAGAATGCCGGTCTGGCGCTGCTCGGCAATTTCGCAACCTGGAATCCGGACGGTCAGGCCGCTGCCTGCGATCTGTCCGGTGTGGCCTGTGCCTGATTAATCGTTCCCGCTTTCTAACGTACGACCATGCTGATCATTCCCGCGATCGACCTCAAGGACGGCCACTGTGTGCGCCTGCAACAGGGCGAAATGGACAAGGCCACGGTATTTTCCGAAGACCCCGCGGCCACTGCGCGACACTGGCGCGACCAGGGCGCGCGGCGCCTGCATCTGGTCGATCTCAACGGCGCCTTCGCCGGCAAGCCGGTCAACGATGAGGCGATCCGCGCCATCGTCGACGCGGTGGGCGAGGAGATGCCGGTGCAGCTCGGCGGCGGCATTCGCGACCTCGCCACCATCGAGCGTTATCTCGACGACGGCGTGCGCTACGTCATCATCGGGACGGCCGCGGTGAAGAACCCGGGGTTCCTGCATGAAGCCTGCGACGCCTTTCCCGGCCACGTGATGGTCGGGCTCGACGCCAAGGACGGCAAGGTCGCGGTCGAGGGCTGGTCGAAGATCACCGGGCACGACGTCATCGACCTGGCCAGGCGTTTCGAGGGCTACGGCGTCGAGGCGGTGATCTACACCGACATCGGCCGCGACGGCATGCTGACCGGCGTCAACGTCGAGGCGACACAGCGCCTGGCGCAGGCCTTGTCGATTCCGGTCATCGCCAGCGGCGGCGTGACCAACATCGAGGACGTCAAGGCGCTGTCCACCGTCGCCAAGGACGGCATCATCGGCGCCATCACCGGCCGCGCGATCTATCAGGGCACCCTCGATTTCGCCGAAGCGCAGAAACTGGCCGATCAGCTGGCCGGCGGCGTGTTCGGCGTCTGACGCGCCCCGGTCCATGCTTGCCAAGCGCATCATCCCCTGCCTGGACGTCACCGACGGCCGCGTCGTCAAGGGCGTGAACTTCGTCGAACTGAAGGACGCCGGCGATCCGGTCGAGATCGCGCGCCGCTACAACGAGGCCGGCGCCGACGAACTGACCTTCCTCGACATCACCGCCTCGTCGGACAACCGCGATCTCATCCTGCACATCATCGAGGCGGTGGCGAGCGAGGTGTTCATCCCGCTGACCGTCGGCGGCGGCGTGCGCGCGGTGGCCGACGTGCAGCGCCTGCTCAATGCGGGCGCGGACAAGGTCAGCATCAATACCTCGGCCGTCACCAATCCCCAGCTGGTCAGGGATGCGTCCGACCGCTACGGCAGCCAGTGCATCGTCGTCGCCATCGATGCCAAGCGCACGGGCGACCACTGGGAGGTCTTCACCCACGGCGGCCGCAAGGCCACGGGTCTCGAAGCCGTCGCCTGGGCGAAGAAAATGGAATCGCTGGGTGCCGGCGAACTGCTGCTCACCTCGATGGATCGCGACGGCACCAAGAGCGGCTTCGATCTGGAGCTCACGCGCGCGATTTCCGATGCGGTGTCGATTCCCATCATTGCCAGCGGCGGTGTCGGCACCCTGCAGCATCTGGTCGACGGCGTGCGCGAAGGCCACGCCGACGCCGTGCTCGCGGCCAGCATCTTCCATTTCGGCGAATTCACCGTCGACGAGGCGAAGCGCTACATGAAGCAATACGGCATCGAGGTGCGCCTGTGAACGCTGCGTCCGGTACAGCCTGGCTCGACGCCGTGAAATGGGACGCCAACGGCCTGGTGCCGGCCATCGCCCAGGATGCGGCCACCCAGGAAATCCTCATGGTCGCCTGGATGAACCGCGAGGCGCTGGAAGAGACCGCGCGTACGCGGCGCGGCGTGTATTTCTCGCGTTCGCGCAACCGGCTGTGGCGCAAGGGCGAGGAATCGGGGCACGTGCAGCACGTCTCGGAGATTCGCCTGGACTGCGACAACGACGTGGTGCTGCTCAAGATCGAACAAGTAGGCGGCATCGCCTGTCATACCGGCCGGCGCTCGTGTTTCTTCCAGAAACTCGAGAACGGCGACTGGGCGACGACCGAGCCGGTGCTGAAGAATCCCGACGAGATCTACAAATGAGCGACATCCTCGACCGGCTGGCAGAAACGCTGGAGGCGCGCAAGCAGGCGTCGCCCGACAGTTCCTACGTGGCGAAGCTCTACGCCCGGGGCACGGACGCGATCCTCAAGAAGATCGGCGAGGAAGCCACCGAAACCGTGATGGCGGCCAAGGACGGGCAAGCCGAAAAGATCATCTACGAAGTCGCCGATTTGTGGTTTCATACCCTGGTGCTGCTCGCGCACACGGGCCTGAAACCGGCCGACGTGCTGAACGAACTGGCGCGCCGCGAGGGCCTGTCAGGACTGGTTGAAAAAGCGAATCGACATGAGTGACTGTATTTTCTGCAAGATCGTCGCTGGACAATTGCCGTGCGGCAAGGTCTATGAAGACGACGAGGTACTGGCCTTTCACGACATCCACCCGTTCGCGCGCGTGCATTTCCTGATCATTCCGAAAGCGCACATCGCGACGCTGGCCGACGCCACGCCCGAGCATGAGCGCCTGCTGGGCAAGATGCTGTTGCTGGCGCCGAAGCTGGCGAAGGAGCAGGGGCTCGAAACCGGCTTCAAGACCCTCATCAACACCGGGCGCGGCGGCGGGCAGGAAGTGTTCCACATCCATATTCACGTATTCGGCGGCGGCGATCCCGTGCGGCCGGCTTAATTCAAGAGGAGAGTCCACATGGGTAGCTTCAGCATCTGGCATTGGCTGATCGTTCTGGTCGTGGTGCTGCTGATCTTCGGCACCAAGAAACTGCGCAACATCGGCAGCGACCTCGGCGGTGCGGTCAAGGGCTTCAAGGAAGGCATGCGCGAGGATCCGCCCAAGATCGCCGAAGGCGACAAGGGTCACACCATCGACGTCGAGGTCAAGGACAAGCAGCAGAGTTGAGGTGCAAGAAACAAGATGCAAGTTACAACGTGTGCTTGAGTCTTGAATCTTGTAACTGAATCATGTTCGATATCGGCTTTTCCGAACTCGTGGTCATCGGCGTGGTGGCGTTGATCGTCATCGGCCCCGAACGACTGCCCAAGGTGGCGCGCACGGCAGGCCATCTGTACGGCCGCATGCAGCGCTATGTCTCGACCGTGAAGTCCGACATCAGCAAGGAAATCCAGCTCGACGAGATGCGCAAGGCCGGGCAGAGCTTCAAGGAGTCCATCGAGTCGGCGGCGAGCGGTATCGAGCAGCAGGCGACGGTCGTTGACGATTACCTGCGCACGGAAGTGGGCAACGTCGACAAGGTGATGTCCGCCATGGCGGTCACCGAACGCGAACGTCCGGTGCCGGAAACGCTGCCGGGACCGGCAGCGGCGGCGCCTGCGCAACACAGCCTGCCTCTGGACGAGCCGGACCAGAATCCGGCGGTGGACGCGGCGTCCGAATCCCGGGGCGACAGGCGCGCATGAACGAACAGCAGGAAGACACCTTCATCTCGCACCTGATCGAGATGCGCGACAGGCTGCTGCGCGCGGTACTGGGCGTGGTGATCCTGTTCGTGTGCCTGTTTCCATGGGCCAAGGATTTGTATGCCCTGCTTGCCAAGCCCTTGCTGGCCAAGTTGCCGGCCGGCGGTCAGATGATCGCGACCGAGGTGACCACGCCCTTCTTCGTGCCCATGAAGGTGACGCTCATGGCGGCCTTCCTGCTGGCCTTGCCCTGGGTGTTCTACCAGGCCTGGGCCTTCGTGGCGCCCGGGCTCTACCAGCACGAGAAACGCATCGGTGTGCCGCTCGTCATCGCCAGCGTCATCCTGTTCCTGTCCGGCATGGCCTTCGCCTATTTCCTGGTATTTCCCATCGTGTTCGGCTTCATCGTCAGCGTCGCGCCGGCGGGCGTCGCGGTCATGACCGACATCGGCAAGTATCTCGACTTCGTCATGACGCTGTTCATCGCCTTCGGCGTGACCTTCGAGGTACCCATCGCCGTGGTCCTGCTGGTCAAGATGGGCATGGTCTCGGTGGCCAAGCTGCGCGAGATCCGGCCCTACGTCATCGTCGGCGCTTTCGTCGTGGGCGCGGTGTTCACCCCGCCGGACGTCATCTCGCAATTCATGCTGGCCACGCCGCTATGGCTTCTGTACGAGCTCGGGATCATCGTGGCGGCGATCATCACACGGACCAAGCCCGAGTCCGAAACCGGCACGGTCTCGGATTACAGTCCGATGTCGGAAACGGACATGGACGCCGAACTGGATCGCATCGAGTCGGAATCCCGCGACCCCAGGTAGATCCGCACGATTTTGATGCGTATTTCCACGAGATGCACAATAGTGGTGCGTTTTGTGGGGGTGTGCGATGACAATGTTAATAAAAATCATACGGATAGCTACCTGGATCGCTTATTGCATGCAGCCTTCCGGTTATTTTCAGGGAGAGAGCCGGCATGGATGCGCTGAAATCGGGTAGTGACGTACTGTTCGTATTGCTGGGTGGCATCATGGTGCTGGCCATGCACGCCGGGTTCGCATTCCTCGAACTTGGCACGGTGCGGAAGAAGAACCAGGTCAATGCCCTGGTCAAGATCCTGACCGACTTCTCCATCTCGACCATCGCCTATTTTTTCATCGGCTACAGCATCGCTTATGGCGTGAGTTTCTTTTCCGGCGCCGAAACCCTGGCGGCCAGGAATGGCTACGATCTCGTCAAGTTCTTTTTCCTGCTGACCTTTGCGGCTGCCATCCCCGCCATCGTGTCGGGCGGCATCGCCGAGCGCGCGCGCTTTCACCCGCAGCTCGCCGCGACCTTCGCCCTGGTGGGGCTGGTCTATCCGTTTTTCGAAGGCATCGTCTGGAACGGCAACTTCGGCCTGCAGGACTGGCTGGAAGCCGCGACGGGGGCGAAATTCCACGATTTCGCCGGCTCGGTGGTGGTGCACGCCGTCGGCGGCTGGATCGCCCTGCCAGCGGTGATCCTGCTCGGCGCACGTCGTGGCCGTTACACCCGGGACGGACTGATTTCGGCCCACCCGCCCTCGAACATTCCCTTCCTCGCGCTAGGTGCATGGATTCTGACCGTGGGCTGGTTCGGCTTCAACGTGATGTCGGCGCAGCTCATCGAATCGGTGTCCGGCCTGGTCGCGGTGAATTCCCTGATGGCGATGGTGGGCGGAACCCTGGCGGCGCTGTTCATCGGCCGCAACGACCCCGGCTTCATCCACAACGGTCCGCTCGCCGGTCTGGTGGCGGTCTGCGCCGGGTCCGACCTGATGCATCCCCTGGGCGCGCTGGTGACGGGTGCGATTGCCGGCGCCCTGTTCGTGTGGATGTTCATGGTGACCCAGAACCGGTGGAAGATCGACGATGTGCTGGGTGTATGGCCCCTGCACGGATTGTGCGGCGCCTGGGGCGGCATTGCGGCGGGGATATTCGGCGAACGCGCGCTCGGCGGTGTCGGCGGTGTGAGCTTCGTCGCCCAGGTCGTCGGCACGCTGGGTGGAATCGCCGTCGCCCTGATCGGCAGTTTCGTGGTTTACGGCGTGCTCAAGCGCACGGTCGGACTGCGGCTCGACCCGGAGGCGGAATTCAACGGCGCGGATCTCAGCATACACAAGGTGTCGGCCACGGCCGAACGGGAAACCAACTGGTAAGCCGGGGCGGCCAGGAACGCGTCAAGGCGTTTGCTGGCGCTGCAGCTGCCGCACGTACTTGCGGCGCTCGACCCGCAGCTGTTCCAGTTGCCGGTCGATCTGAACCACGTCCGGATGCTTGTCGGTGTATTCCAGAAGCAGTTCGGTGCGCCGGATGCGCAGCTCGGCAGTTTTCTCGTCGAGACCGCGCAGGTAGGCGTCCGGTTTCACCCTGGGTCTGGCGGTGGCTTGCTGGGGGGCGGCGACGGCGGGCGGTGCCGCCGGGGGCGACGGCACCAGGGCCGGCGCTGCCGATAGTGCGGCGGGACTGTCGGGCGTGCGTGCCGGCTCGGGCGGCGCCGGCACGAAATATTCGATCACGATGATGCCGATGCCGATCAGCAGGAGCACGCCGATCGGGGTGCCGAACGCCAGTACACGCAGGGGACGCGAGATCCGGTTGTTCGCAACCGGCGCGGGGGCGGGTTCGACGCGGGTTTCGGACATCAGGGCCTGCAGGGCGGACACCAGTTCGCGCGCGTCGGGACGCTGCGCGGGATCCTTGTGCAGCATGCGGGCGACCAGCGCGCCCAGCCCGGACGGCAGGGTGCCGCGCGGCGAGCTGGCCGCAAGCGGTATTTCGTGGATGACGCGGTAGACGATGGCGGGGAGACTGTCGCCGTCGAAGGCGTAACGCCCGGTGAGCATTTCGTAGAGCACCGCACCGAGGGAAAAAATGTCCGAGCGTCCGTCGACGTCGCGCCCCATGGCCTGTTCGGGCGACATGTAGCGGGGCGAGCCGAGCATCTGCCCGGCTTGTGTCTGGTTGCTGTTGACCAGATGGGCAATGCCGAAATCCGTCAGCTTGATGCGTCCCCGCTGCCCGGTGACCACGACGTTGGACGGCTTGATGTCGCGGTGGACCACGCCGTGTTCATGCGCAAAAGCCAGTCCTTCGGCCATCTGCAGCGCGGTGTCGAGCGTGAGATCGAGGGGCAGCACGCTGCAATCCATGATGTCGCGCAGGGTCGAGCCGGGCAGGTATTCCATCGCGATGTAGGCGAGCGTGTCGGTCTCGCCCACGTCGTAGATCGTCACGATATTGGGATGCGAAAGCCGGCCGGCGCTTTGCGCTTCGCGCAGGAAGCGGGTCTCGGCATCCGGGCCTTCGTTGTGCAGTTGCTCGATGGAGACGGTCTTGATCGCGACTTCGCGTTCGATCAGCGGATCGCGCGCACGGTAGACCGTGCCCATCGCGCCCTGGCCGACTTCGTCGAGGATTTCGTAGCGGCCGATTTTCATGCCGGAAGGCGGCTCAGGGCTGGCACTCGACGATCTGCCCGCGAACGCTGCGGCTGTCCTCGCCCATCAGATAGAGATACCAGGGCATCAGCGCCTCCTGGGTGGGCAGGGTGTCGGGCGCCAGGCCGGGATGGGTGCGACCGCGCAGGGTGGTGTTGACCTGTCCGGGGATCAGCGTATTGATGCGCAGCGTTTCCTCGGCGCTGAGTTCGTCTGCCCAGATTCGCGTGAGGGTTTCCAGGCCCGATTTCGCCACCGCGTAGCCGCCCCAGAATGCGCGCGGCTGGTGGCCGTGGGTTTCGCCGGTAAAGATCACGGAGGCATCCATCGCCTGTCGCAACAGCGGGAGACAGGCCCGGGTCAGCGCAAACGGCGCGACCAGGTTGACGCGCAGCAGGGTCTGCCATTGCTCCAGCGTCTGCAGCGCGAGCGGGGTCAGGCTGTAGAACTGGTGTGCGCTGTGGAGGATGCCGTCGAGCCGCTTGAGGTGATGCGCAATCGCGCCGGCCAGGGTTTCCAGCCCGCGGTCGTCGGCGATGCCCAGGTCGAAGGGGAACATGGCGGGTTCGGGACCGCCTGCGGCGACGATTTCGTCGTAGACGGCCTCCAGCCTGGCTTCGTCGCGCGCGAGCAGGGCGACGGTGGCGCCATGACGGGCATAGGTCAGACTCGCCGTGCGTCCCAGGCCGGCGCTTGCGCCGGTGACGAGGATGACGCGGCCTGCGAGCAGATCGGGGCGCGGAATATAGTCTTTCATAGCGTGTCGAGTAGAGTCTGCGCGGATTGTACGCCGCTGGAGACGGCGCTTTCGAGTGTGGCCGGGTAGGGGCCGTCGGTGTAGTCGCCCGCGAGATACACGCGCGGGTGTGGCGTGCGTACCCCGGGGCGCGTCATGCCTGGCACGCAGGCATACGTCGCCTGTTTTTCGACGATGCTGCGCCGCCAGTGCGGCGTTCCGGGTGTGGCGAAGCGCCGCAGCTGTCGTTCGGCACGATCGAGCCAGTCGGCTGGCAACTGTGTAGCAGCGCTCGCGACGAAGGCCAGCATGCCGGGCTGGCCGTGGCTCTGGCCGCGGTCGAACACGAACTGCGCGGGGCCGTCGTCTAGGCCCAGCATCGGCCGCGCCAGGCGGAACGCGGGGTCGTATTGCACATAGCCGGTGGCAATGGGCAGATAGCGGAATGCGGCCACCTGTTCCCGGACCGGTTCCAGCGCCGGCAGTCCGGCCGTCAGCCGGGCCAGATGCTGCGGGGCGACGGCGATCACGACATGGCTGAAACGCCAGTCGGCTTCGCTGCCCTGGACGCGTAGCGCATCCCCTTCCGCCTCGATCATTTCGATCCGGGTGCCGCTGTGCACCGTGCCGCCCAGCGCGATCACGCGTTCCGCTGCCCGTACGGGCAGCAATGTCGACAGGTCGCGGCAGGGCAGCAGCAGGTCGCTGTCCGCACGCCGCTTGCCGAAGGCGTCGCGCAGCACGGTGCGGAAGGTGCGCGCGCTGGCCTGTGCGGGCGGGGTATTGAGCGCGGAAACGCAGAGCGGATGCCACAACAGCTGGTTCAGTCGCTGCGGCTGGTCCCGGGTCAGGGCGGCCACGGTCCCGTCGTCGCTGTCGTTCGGTCCGTTCACGATCCGGCGTACCCAGCGCGCAGCCTGCCATTTTTCGCGCCAGTCCAGTCCGCGCGCGCCGGCGAGGCCGGCAAGCAGATGCAGTGGGGCGGGAAGACGCGGGCAGGCAAGCCGGAATGCGGGGGGAATCTCGATTTCCAGCGGCAGGCGCCACAGGCCGCTGTCGGCGGCATCGGGGGCGAGCCGGCGGATCATCTCGAGACTGTGCCCGTAGGCGCCGAGCAGGATGTG
Organism: Thiobacillus sp.; assembly: GCA_044227225.1. GTDB lineage: Bacteria > Pseudomonadota > Gammaproteobacteria > Burkholderiales > Thiobacillaceae > Thiobacillus. The sequence continues at coordinate 25,937 of JBGAFM010000010.1, forward strand.
CTGGCCGTTGTCGAGCACCCGACCGTCGAGTTCGACGCTGCGTGCGCGGCCGCCCAGCGTGCGGCTGGCCTCGAACAGCGTCGTCGGGATCCCGGCTTCCGCCAGTGTGCAGGCAGCGGCACAACCGGCCCAGCCGCCGCCGATGACGGCGACGCGGGGAAAGCCCGTCGTCGCGTTCACGGGAACAGCCAGGTTTTGCTCGCCAGCCACAGTTTTCGCAATGGCGTGAGCGCGACACGTGCGCGCAATACCGGGAAATCGGCGCGGCGGATCTCGTCGAGCAGGGTGCGGTAAATCGCGGCCATCACCAAACCGGGGCGCTGCGCACGTCGAGCCTCACGGGGCAGGGTGGCCAGCGCGTGCGCGTAGTGGGCGACCGCGCGGTCGTACTGGAAACGCATCAGCGCCTGGAAGGCGGGGGAATCGGTCGCGTGCAGCAGCTCGGATTCACTGACGCCGAAGCGGGCCAGTTCGTCCTGCGGCAGGTAGATGCGGCCGCGCCGGGCGTCCTCGCCGACGTCGCGAATGATGTTGGTGAGCTGGAATGCCAGGCCGAGTTCGTGCGCGTAGCGGCGGAGCGCGCGATCGTGATCGCCGCGGCCACCGTCGAAGATCGCGGCCGCGATTTCCCCGACCACGCCGGCGACACGATGGCAGTACAGGTGCAGGGATTTGAAATCGGCATAGCGGACGCGTTCGAGGTCCATCGCCATGCCGTCGACGATTTCGAGCAGCAGGGCAGGGGCGATGGTGCGTCCCTGCGGGGTTTCGGCCAGGGCCCGTGTCGTCGGGTGCTCGGGCGAGCCCGCAGCGAAACGCGCGATTTCGTCGCGCCACCAGTCGAGCTTGGCTTGTGCGATCACAGGGTCGTGGCATTCGTCGACCACGTCGTCGAGTTCGCGGCACAGGGCATAGAAGGCGGTGATCGCGCGCCGGGTTTCCTGTGGCAGGAAAACGAAGCTGTAGTAGAAGCTGGATCCGCTGGCGGCGGCGCGCTCCTGGCAGTAGTGGTGCGGATCCATGTCAGCGCAGTCCGCGGATCAGCATCATGACCCAGTCGCCCCGGGTCAGTACCGGCCGGTTTGAGAACACGCAGCCGGGATCAGCGTGCAGCTTGCGCAGGATGGTCTCGCCGCCGCGGATCGTCACGCGGATCTCGAGCCCGATGCGGCCCTTGAGAAGGCGGCCGAGCGGCGCGCCAGCCTGCAGCATCCTGCGGGTGCGCTCGATCTGCTTGTGCAGCATCATGTGCCACAGGCCGCGGGTGTCGCCGGCGGCGATCTGCGCCTCGCTCACATGGTGGGCCGCAAGCTCGTCCTGCGGCAGGTAGATGCGGTCCTTGCGGTAGTCGATGGCGATGTCCTGCAGGAAATTGATCAATTGCAGACTGCTGCACACGGCATCGGCATAGGCGAGATGGCGCGGGTCGGTGTCGCCGTACAGATGCATCATCAGGCGTCCTACGGGGTTGGCGGAGCGCCGACAATAATCCATCACTTCGCCGAAGCTGGCATAGCGCGTTTTCGTGACGTCCTGTTCGAAAGCCGACAGCAGATCCCGGAATGGGGCAAATGGAATGTCGTAATCCCGGATGGCCGTGGCCAGGGGGCCGAATACCGGGTCGGTCGGGGTTGCGCCACCTTCGATGCGGTCGAGTTCGATGCGGTAGGCGTCGAGTTGTGCCAGCCGTTCGGCCGGCGGTGCGTCGCCCTCGTCAGCAATGTCGTCCGCGCTGCGCGCGAAGCGATAGATGGCTTCGACCGGACGGCGCAGTCTTCCTGGCAGCAGCCAGGAGGCAACGGGAAAGTTTTCGTAGTGATTGACCGGCACCGGCAAGAAAATATGGAATGGGAATAAAGACTTAAGGCGAGGCCGGGCTGCCTTGGATGACAGCATCGCATTGATTATATTACACTTCTTGGCTGCAGGTTTTGCGGCCAAGCCGCGAGAGTGGCGGAATTGGTAGACGCACTGGATTTAGGTTCCAGCGCCGCAAGGCGTGGGGGTTCGAGTCCCCCCTTTCGCACCACCGGCTCGACGCCGTTCACCCCGACATTTATTCATTTCAGCCAGGAAGTATTGTGATGCAAGCAAATCTTGAAGTGCTCGAAGGACTGGTTCGCCGAGTCGATATCAGCGTGCCCATGGACCAGCTGGAGACCGAAGTGCAGAGCCGCCTCAAGCGCCTGGCCCGCAACGTCAAGCTGGATGGCTTCCGGCCCGGCAAGGCACCGTTGTCCGCGGTGGCGCGCCAGCACGGTGCCAGCGTACGTCAGGAAGTCCTGGGCGAAACCCTGCAGAACCGCTTCGGCGAAGCGGTACAGGCACACCAGCTCCGCATCGCCGGCTATCCCCGTTTCGAGCCCAAGGCAGGGCAGGGCAGCGCGACCGAAATGACCTTCAGCGCCAGTTTCGAGGTCTATCCTGAAGTCAGGATCGACAGCCTCGCGGACGGCAAGCTGAGCCGTCCGACGGTCGCTGTCGGCGATGCCGACGTGACGAAAACCCTCGAAGTGCTGCAAAAGCAGCGCCGTTCCTTTGAAGTCGCGGCCCGTGCCGCGGCCGAAGGCGATCTGGTCCGTTTCGATTACCAGGGAACGGTCGACGGCGTGGCCTTCGAGGGCGGCAAGGGCGAGGATTTCGCCGCTGTCGTGGGCGAGGGGCGTCTGCTGAAGGACTTCGAGCAGGCGCTGGTCGGCCTCAAGGCCGGCGACAGCAAAGGCTTCGACCTGACCTTCCCGGCCGACTACGCGGCGAAAGAACTCGCCGGCAAGGCGGCGCACTTCGAGGTGCAGCTCAAGGAGGTGCAGGCGCCCGTACTGCCGTCGATCGACGCCGATTTTGCACGCGCGCTCGGCATCGAGGACGGCGACGTCGAGAAACTGAAGGCCGAGGTCAAGGCCAACCTGGAGCGCGAGATCAAGCGCCGCGTGCAGGTGAAACTGAAAGAGCAGGCCATGGACCTGCTGCTCAAGAAGAGCACGCTGGATCTGCCGCAGAGCCTGATCGCGATGGAAACCGAGCGGCTGATGAAAATGACCGAGGCCGACATGCAGGCACGAGGGGTTCAGAGCGTCAAGCTCTCTGCCGATATGTTCACAGGACAGGCCGAACGTCGCGTACGGCTGGGCCTGATTCTTGCTGAGATCGTTCAGGCGAACAAACTCGTGGCCCAGCCGGACCAGATCCGGACCCTGATCCAGGAGCAGGCGCAGAGCTACGAAGAGCCCGAACAGGTGGTCCAGTGGTATTACCAGAGCCCCGAACGTATGCAGGAAATCGAGTCCCTGGCGCTGGAAGAGAATGTGGTAGCATGGGTCGCAGGTCAGGCCCAGGTGGAAGAAGCGGCAACCTCTTTTGAAGAATTGATGGGACGTGCCTGATGCACATGGATTTTGAACGCAAGGTTTTCGAGCCCCAGGGACTGGGGCTGGTGCCCATGGTCGTGGAACAGAGCGGCCGTGGCGAACGCGCCTACGACATCTACTCGCGCCTGCTCAAGGAGCGGGTGATTTTCCTGGTGGGCCCGGTCAACGATGCCACGGCCAACCTCGTCGTGGCGCAGATGCTCTTCCTCGAATCGGAAAACCCCGACAAGGACATCTACTTCTACATCAACTCGCCCGGCGGTTCGGTTTCAGCTGGTCTGGCCATCTACGACACCATGCAGTTCATCAAGCCGGACGTGTCGACCCTGTGCATCGGTCAGGCTGCCAGCATGGGGGCCTTCCTGCTTACTGCCGGCGCCAAGGGCAAGCGCTACTGCCTGCCGAATTCGCGGGTGATGATCCACCAGCCGCTTGGCGGCTTCCAGGGGCAGGCTTCGGATATCGAAATCCACGCCAAGGAAATCCTCTACCTGAAAGCGCGTTTGAACGAGATGCTGGCCAAGCACACCGGCCAGAACATCGAGGCCATCGAACGCGATACCGACCGCGACAATTTCATGAGCGCGGAAGATTCGGTGAAATACGGGCTGGTCGACAAGGTGCTCACCAGCCGCAACGAGGCTTGATCGCCCCTCGACAAGGAAAACTCTAGGCAAGGAACGAGCATGGCTGACAAAGGTTCGAGCGACAAACTTCTCTACTGCTCCTTTTGCGGCAAGAGCCAGCACGAGGTCCGCAAGCTGATTGCCGGCCCGTCGGTCTTCATTTGCGACGAATGCGTCGAGCTCTGCAACGACATCATCCGCGAGGAAATCCAGCAGGCCGACAGCCAGAAGGCCGCAGGTTCCGACCTGCCTACGCCGCACGAAATCAGCGGCATCCTCGACCAATACGTGATCGGCCAGGGGCAGGCCAAGAAGGCCCTCGCCGTGGCGGTGTACAACCACTACAAGCGTCTGCGCAGCAATACCGGCAACAGCGAAGTCGAGCTCGCCAAGAGCAACATCCTGCTGATCGGGCCGACCGGCTCGGGCAAGACCTTGCTGGCCCAGACGCTCGCCCGCCTGCTCAACGTGCCCTTCGTGATCGCCGACGCCACGACGCTGACCGAAGCGGGCTACGTCGGCGAGGACGTCGAGAACATCATCCAGAAACTGCTGCAGAAATGCGATTACGACGTGGACAAGGCCAAGCAGGGCATCGTCTATATCGATGAAATCGACAAGATTTCGCGCAAATCGGACAACCCGTCGATCACCCGCGACGTCTCCGGCGAAGGCGTGCAGCAGGCCCTGCTGAAACTCATCGAAGGCACGACGGCATCGGTCCCGCCCCAGGGGGGACGCAAGCACCCCAACCAGGAATTCGTGCAGGTCGATACCAGCAACATCCTGTTCATCTGCGGCGGCGCGTTCAGCGGCCTGGAAAAGGTCATCCGCGGCCGCACGGAGAAAGGCGGCATCGGCTTCGGCGCACAGGTCAAGAACGTCGACGAAACCAAGCGCGATGCCGAACTGCTGCATCAGGTGGAACCCGAGGACCTCATCAAGTACGGCCTGATCCCGGAGTTCGTCGGCCGTCTGCCGGTGGTCGCGACCCTCGACGAACTCGACGAAGTGGCGCTGGTGCAGATTCTGACCGAGCCCAAGAACGCGCTCACCAAACAGTTCGCCAAACTTTTCAAGATGGAAGGGGTCGAACTCGAATTCCGCGAAGACGCCCTCGCAGCGATCGCCAAGCGCGCCCTGGCGCGCCGTACGGGAGCACGCGGTCTGCGTTCGATCATCGAACACGCATTGCTGGACACCATGTACGACCTGCCGTCGCTCAAGGGCGTCAGCAAGGTGGTGGTGGACAACAACCTGATCAACGGCGAGGGCAAGCCCTTGCTGATCTATTCCGAGCAAGGCGACCAGTCGCTGGCCGCCGGCGCTTGACCGGACATGCCGTGGGGGCAACGGTTGGCGCCTATCGAGCGGGCGTCGACTTTTGTCTGACGGCCCCTTGAATTGGCTGCCAGGCCCCCCAAGTGCGGAGTGCGTGGTGACGAGCCGCGCATCCTTTCCTTCAATCTGACCAGGAAATCATGATGAGCGACAACACATCCAAGGAACAGGTCGATCTGCCGCTGTTGCCGCTTCGAGATGTGGTGGTATTTCCCCACATGGTGATCCCGCTGTTCGTCGGGCGTCCCAAATCGATCAAGGCGCTGGAAACCTCGATGGAATCCGGCAAGAGCATCCTGCTGGTGGCGCAGAAGACCGCCGCACAGGACGACCCCACGCCCGAAGACCTCTACGGCACCGGGAGCGTCGCCACCGTACTGCAAATGCTCAAGTTGCCCGACGGCACCGTCAAGGTCCTGGTCGAAGGCAATCAGCGCGCACGCGTGATCGATGTGACCGACACCGGCACGCACCTGGCCGCACGCGCCGAGGTTCTGCCTGCCGAGGGCGAGGAACTGGTCGAGGTCGAAGCGATGCGGCGCGCGTTGCTCACGCAGTTCGACCAGTACGTCAAGCTCAACAAGAAGATTCCGCCGGAGATCCTCACCTCGCTGTCGGGGATCGACGAAGGCGGTCGTCTGGCCGATACCATCGTCGCCCATCTGCCGCTCAAGCTCGAGCAGAAGCAGGAAGTGCTGGAGATGATCGGCGTCAACAAGCGCCTCGAACATCTCCTGGGGTTGCTCGAAGGCGAACTCGACATCCTGCAGGTGGAAAAGCGCATCCGCGGCCGCGTCAAGCGCCAGATGGAGAAAAGCCAGCGCGAGTACTACCTGAACGAGCAGGTGAAGGCGATCCAGAAGGAACTTGGCGACATCGAGGAAGGTGCCGAACTCGAGGAACTGGAAAAGCGCGTCAAGGCCGCCGGCATGACCAAGGAAGCCGAGGCCAAGGCCATGGGCGAACTGAAGAAGCTGCGCATGATGTCGCCGATGTCGGCCGAGGCTACCGTGATTCGCAGCTACATCGAAGCGATGGTCGGCCTGCCGTGGAAGAAGAAGACCAAGATCAGCAAGGATCTTGCGAAGGCCGAAAAGGTGCTCGACCAGGATCATTACGGCCTCGACAAGGTGAAGGAACGCATCCTCGAATATCTTGCCGTGCAGCAGCGTGTCGACAAGGTGAAGGCGCCGATCCTGTGCCTGGTCGGTCCCCCCGGCGTGGGCAAGACCTCGCTCGGCCAGTCGATCGCACGTGCGACCAATCGCAAGTTCGTGCGCATGGCTTTGGGTGGCGTGCGAGACGAATCGGAGATTCGCGGCCATCGCCGTACTTACATCGGTTCGATGCCGGGCAAGATCCTGCAGAGCCTGACCAAGATCGGCGTGAAGAACCCGCTGTTCCTGCTCGACGAGGTCGACAAGATGGGACAGGACTTCCGCGGCGACCCGGCGTCGGCCCTTCTGGAAGTGCTGGATCCCGAACAGAACCACACTTTTCAGGATCACTACATCGAGGTCGAATACGATCTGTCCGATGTGATGTTCGTGGCGACGGCCAACTCGCTCAACCTGCCGGCTCCCTTGCTGGACCGCATGGAGGTGATCCGCCTCTCGGGTTACACCGAGGACGAGAAGGTGAACATCGCCGAGCGTTATCTGGTGCCGAAGCAGTTGAAGGTGAACGGCATCAAGGAAAGCGAGCTGGCGATCGCCGAATCCGCTGTGCGCGACATCGTTCGCTACTACACGCGCGAGGCCGGGGTGCGCAGCCTCGAGCGCGAGATTTCCAAGATCTGCCGCAAGGCGGTCAAGGCCCTGCTGCTGAAAAAGCAGAAGACCAAGATGACGGTGACCGCGCGAAATCTGGACAAGTATCTCGGCGTGCGCCGCTTCAGCTTCGGCATCGCGGAAAAGAACAATCAGGTCGGTCAGGTCACCGGGCTGGCATGGACCGAAGTGGGCGGCGAACTGCTCACCATCGAAGCTGTCTCGCTGCCGGGGCGCGGCAAGATGACGACCACCGGCAAGCTCGGCGAAGTCATGCAGGAATCCATACAGGCCGCGCTATCCGTGGTGCGTTCGCGTTCGCGCAAGCTCGGCATCCAGGAGGATTTCTACCAGAAGCGCGACATCCACATCCACCTGCCTGAAGGCGCCACGCCGAAGGACGGCCCGTCGGCGGGTATCGCCATCTGCACATCGATGGTGTCGATCCTTACCGGCATACCGGTGCGCGCCGACGTGGCGATGACTGGCGAGATCACCCTGCGCGGCGAGGTGCTGCCGATCGGTGGCCTGAAGGAAAAGCTGCTGGCGGCGCACCGCGGCGGCATCAAGACCGTGCTGATCCCGCACGAGAACGTCAAGGACCTCACCGAGATCCCGGACAACATCAAGAACAAACTCGACATTCATCCCGTCAAGTGGATCGACGAGGTGCTCGAACTCGCGCTCGAGCATGCGCCCGAACCCTTGCCCGAGAATGTCGAAGCCGAGGTGCCGGCGATTGCCGTAGCCGACGACGACGACGCGGGGGCGGCAGCGCTCAAGCACTGAGTACTTTTTGACCACGTCCCGGAATCCCGCGCCAGGCGCGGGATTTTTTTGTCCATCGCCCGGGAAACCGCTTGACACAAGGTTTTTCGGGTTGCTATAAAAGCGGGCACAGGGTTTTCCTGTGCCACTTGAGTGAAGGGGACAACACGTGAACAAATCCGAATTGATCGATGCCATTGCCGACTCGGCAGACATCTCCAAGGCTGCTGCCGGTCGTGCTCTTGACGCCGCCGTCGACGCCGTCAAGAAAGCGCTGAAGAAGGGCGACATGGTGACCCTGGTGGGTTTTGGCAGCTTCTATGTTGGCAAACGCGCTGCCCGTACCGGCCGCAATCCGCGTACCGGCGCTTCCATCAAGATCAAGGCAGCCAAGGTGCCGAAATTCCGCGCCGGCAAGGGCCTGAAGGACGCCATCAACTGATCCGAAAATCGAATGGCATTTGGCAAGATCGGAAAAAGTGTTGTAGAATTTTGGTCTTTGTCGGGTGCTTAGCTCAGCTGGTAGAGCGTCGCCCTTACAAGGCGAATGTCGGGGGTTCGAACCCCTCAGCACCCACCAGCAGGCTGGGCTAGACGATAGCGGCATTGAGTGGATGCCGGATTTTTGCAGTACTGGGAGTGGTAGTTCAGTTGGTTAGAATACCGGCCTGTCACGCCGGGGGTCGCGGGTTCGAGTCCCGTCCACTCCGCCAACACCAAAAAGGCGAACGCAAGTTCGCCTTTTTTCATTTCGGCAACGGCATTTCCGGTGCCGCAAGACGAGACGCAGCGTGCAAAGTGCGCGAGAATGCGCGTTCGAAGATTTTCTGGAGTAAACCGTGCTCGAAGCAATACGCAAGCATGCGCAGGGTTGGCTGGCCAAAGTCATCCTCGGCCTGATCGCGATTACATTTGCCCTGTTTGGCGTCGATTCATACATGAAAGGCGACAAGCGCAGCGGCATGATTGCCGAGGTCGGCGACATCGGGATCAGCCGTGATGCGTTGGCCAACGAGGTCAGGACGCAGGCGGACCGCATGCGCGAATCGATGGGGCCTGCGTTCGATCCCGCCGTGACCGAGACGAAGGATTTCCGCAAGCAGGTCCTGGACAGCCTGATCGACCGGTCGGCGATGCTGCAGGATGCGCAGAAGCTGGGCATCCTGACGCCGGATGCCTATGTTGCGGCGGTGCTCGCGCAAATCCCGGCCTTCCAGGAGGACGGCAAGTTCTCGCGGACGCGCTATGAGGCCGTGCTGCGCCAGAACGGCCGCTCCCCGGTGCAATTCGAGAACGAACTGCGCCAGGGATTCATGCTGGAAACCCTCGCGAGCCCGGTCACCCTGGCCAGCTTTCCCTCGCGCGAAGTCGCGGCGCAGATTGCCAGGCTGGTGGCGCAGCAGCGCGAGATTTCCTGGGTGGATATCGCGCCGGCCTCGGTGGCAGGCGAAGTGAAGATTACGCCGGCCGATATCGAGCGCTACTACAGCGCCAACAAGGCCACATTCACCGAACCGCAGCAGATCCGGGCCGAATACGCCGTGCTAGACGTGGCTACGGTTGCAGCCGGCATTGCGGTGAGCGATCAGGCGGTTGCGGACTACTACGCCGCGCACGCAGCCGAATTCGGCCAGCCCGAACAGCGCAGCGCGAGCCATATCCTGATCGCAGTCGATAAAAACGCCGACGCGGCCACGCGCGCCAGGGCCAAGGCCAAGGCGACCGCGCTCTATCAGACGCTGCTCAAGACGCCGGACCGCTTCGCCGAGCTGGCACGCAAGGAATCGCAGGATCCCGGTTCCGCAGCCCAGGGCGGCAGTCTCGGCCAGTTTGCGCGCGGCATGATGGTCAAACCGTTCGAGGACGCGGTGTTCGGCATGAAGCCGCGTGAGATTCGTGGGCCCGTCGATAGCGATTTCGGCTATCACATCATCCGGCTCGATGCGATCCATCCTGCGCAGACCGCGCCGCTTGCGCAGGTGCGGGCTGCAGTCGTCGACAGCCTGCGCAAGCAGCAGGCTCAGAAACAGTTTGCCGACATGGCGGAAAACTTCGGCAACCTGGTATACGAGAATGCCGGTTCGCTGCAACCCGCTGCCAGTGCGACCAAGCTGACGATTCGGCAATCGGACTGGATGACCGCGAAATCGGCGCCGCCGCCGTTCGACAATGCGACGCTGGCCGAAGCCCTGTTCAGCCCGGAATCCGTCAAGAGCAAGCAGAACACCGAGGCGATCGAGGTTAAACCCGGCACGCTGGTGGCTGCACGGGTGACCGAGGTACGGCCTGCGCGTCTCAAGCCGCTGGCCGAGGTGTCGTCCGCGATCGAGTCCAGCCTGCGCGCCGAGCAGACTGCGAGCCTGTTGAAGCGCAAGGGCGAATCCACGATCCAGAGCCTGGAAAAGGGCGACGAACCTGGTCTCGCCTGGTCGGCGTTCAAGGTGGTCGGACGTCAGCCTGGCGAGATCCTCGATGCGGCCGGCGCCCGCGCGGTGTTCCGCGCGAAAGCCGACAAGCTGCCGGCCTACGCGGGCTTCGCCCGCGCCGACGGAAGCTATCGTATCGTGCGCGTCACGCGCGTGCTGGACCCGGCAACGAGCGACCCCATGCTTGCCGCCTCGATCGAGTCGGGGCTCGTGCAGGCGCAACAGCGTGCCGACATGAAAGCCATGCTGACGCTGGTGAAGGCGGGGCAGAAGATCAATATCCGTCCGGATGCGATCGAGGGGCGCTGAGGTGTTGTGGTTGCCCTGCAATGAAAAACGCGCCGACCGGCGCGTTTTTCATGCGTGCTGGATTGATCCATGCATGACGTGGATCAATCGGAGGCGCCCATCGTCGTGTTGAAGCCGGCGTCGACGTAGGTGATTTCGCCGGTGATGCCGGAGGCCAGATCGGAAAGCAGGAAGGCGGCCGCGTTGCCGACTTCCTCGATGGTCACGTTGCGGCGCAGGGGCGAATTCTTGGCGGCGAGATCGAGCTTCTCGCCGAAATTGGCGATGCCGGACGCGGCCAGGGTCTTGATCGGCCCGGCCGACACCGCGTTGACGCGGATGCCCTTGGGGCCGAGGCTCTGCGCCATGTAGTACACGCCCGACTCGAGGCTGGCCTTGGCCAGCCCCATCACGTTGTAGTTGGGTGCGGTACGGATGGAACCAAGGTAAGACAAAGTGAGCAGCGAGGCCGGGCGGCCTTCCATCATGGGCAGGGCGGCCTTGGCCAGCGCGGCGAAGCTGTAGGAACTGATGTCGTGCGCGATGCGGAAGTTCTCGCGCGTGACGGCGGAGAGGAAGTCGCCGGCCAGCGCCTCCTTGGGGGCGAAGGCGATGGAATGCACCAGGCCGTCGAGGCTGTCCCAGTGCTGGCCGAGCGCAGCAAAGAGATCCGTGATCTGTTCGTCGCTCGATACGTCGCACGGGAACACCAGGCTGGAGCCGAATTCGGCGGCGAATTCGCTCACCCGGTCCTTGATGCGTTCGCCCTGGTAGGTGAAGGCGAGTTCGGCGCCTTCGCGCCTGCAGGCACCTGCGATCCCGTAGGCAATGGAGCGATTGGAGATGACGCCGGTGATGAGGATGCGTTTGCCCGCAAGAAAGCCCATGATGGTCTCGTGTGAGTTGAAGTGCCCGAATTATAACGGCTGACGATGGCGACCGGCTTGGGTACACTTGCGGCATGACACGTTTGTGGGCCTTCCTGTTGTGCGTCAGCGCGAGCCTGTCCGCTGGCTGCTCCGACAACTGGAACGATCCCTATCCGGGCAGCGCCGCGCAGGCCAACGTCGTCTACAGCGCCTTCTCCGAACGCCCCAAGCATCTCGACCCGGCGCGTTCCTACAGCGAGAACGAAGTCGAGTTCACCGGCCAGATCTACGAGCCGCCTCTGCAGTACCACTTCCTCAAGCGCCCCTACGAACTGATTCCGCTGACCGCGGAAGCCGTGCCCAGGCCGCGTTATCTCGATGCCGCCGGCCGGCCTTTGCCGGACGATGCGCCCGCCGCCCTTATCGCCGAGAGCGTGTACGACATTCGGATCAGGCCCGGCATCCGCTATCAGCCGCATCCCGCGTTCGCGCAGGATGCAGCGGGCCGCTATCGCTACCATGCCCTGCGGGCGGAAGACGTGGCGGGCAAAAGCCAGGTGCGGGATTTCCGCCACGTCGGCAGCCGTGAACTGGTCGCTGCCGACTACGTCTACGAGATCAAGCGACTGGCGAATCCGCGCGTGGCGTCGCCGATCTTCGGCCTGATGAGCGAGCACATCGTCGGATTGAAGGAACTGGGCGACGCGCTGGAGCAGGCCTCGAAGGCCCATCCCGAACGCGAACCCGACCTGAACGCGTTTCCACTTTCCGGCGCACAGGTGCTCGACCGCTATACGTATCGCATCCGCGTCAAGGGCAAGTACCCGCAGTTTCTCTACTGGCTGGCGATGCCGTTCTTCGCGCCGATTCCCTGGGAGGCCGAAGTCTTCTATGCCCAGCCCGGCATGGCCGATCGCAATCTGACGCTCGACTGGCAGCCGGTCGGCACCGGACCTTTCTACCTGACCGAGAACGACCCCAACCGCCGCATGGTGCTGTCGAGGAATCCCAATTTCCACGGCGAAACCTATCCCGCCGAAGGCGAAGCCGAGGACCGCAGGACGGGCCTGCTGGCCGATGCCGGCAAACCCCTGCCCCTGGTCGACGGTGCGGTGTTCACGCTGGAAAAGGAAACGATCCCTTACTGGAGCAAGTTCCTGCAGGGCTACTATGACAGCTCCGGCATCAGCTCGGACAGTTTCGACCAGGCCGTGCAGTTTTCCGCCGGCGGCGATCCGCGACTCACCGACAGCATGCGCGACAAGGACATCCATCTCGTCACCACCGTGCTGACCTCGCTCTGGTACGTCGGCTTCAACATGCTCGATCCCGTCGTGGGCGGACTTTCACCCGCGCAGCAAAAACTGCGTCAGGCGATCTCCATCGCGCTCGACTACGAGGAATACATTTCCATCTTCCTCAATGGACGGGGCATTCCCGCCCAGGGACCGATCCCGCCCGGCATCTTCGGTCATGTCGACGGCGTGGGGGGGCTGAATCCCTATGTCTACCGCGCGCAGGGTGACAGGATTGTCCGCCGTCCGCTGGCCGATGCCCGGCGGCTGCTGGTTGAAGCGGGCTACCCCAACGGTCGCAACGCCAGGAGCGGCGAGCCGCTGGTGCTCTATTTCGACACCATGGCCAGCGGGCCGGATGCCAAATCGCGGCTCGACTGGATCAAGAAGCAGCTCGACCGGATCAACGTCCAGCTCGTGGTGCGCGGAACCGACTACAACCGCTTCCAGGACAAGATGCGCAAGGGCAACGTCCAGCTTTTCGAGTGGGGCTGGAACGCCGACTATCCCGATCCGGAGAATTTCTTCTTCCTGCTCTACGGGCCCAACAAGAAAGTCGCCAGGGGCGGCGAGAATGCAGCCAACTACGACAACCCGGAATTCAACCGCCTGTTCGAACGCATGAAGGACATGGAGAACGGACCGGAACGCCAGGCTGTCATCGAACAGATGCTGGAGATCGTGCGGCGCGACGCCCCCTGGGTGTTTGCCTACTATCCCAAGTCCTTCGGCTTGCGTCACGACTGGGTCGGGAACGTGAAGCCCAACCTGATGGCGAACAACACGCTCAAGTATCGTCGCGTCGATGCGGCCCGGCGTGCCGAAAAGCGCGCCGAGTGGAACCGGCCCGTGCTGTGGCCCATCCTGCTGGGCGCCGTCGCCCTGGTCGCCCTGATCGCACCCGCGGCATTCGCCTGGCGCCGGCACGAGAAAGGCCGCTCATGAGATATCAGGGCAGGATCCTCAGCTGGAACGCAGACAAGGGATACGGGTTCGTCGCGCCCGCGATGGGAGGGGCGCCGGTCTTCCTGCATGTGCGCGACTTCCCGGACCGGCAGTATCGCCCGTTGAAAGATGCGCGGGTCAGCTACGAGCTGGGCAGCGATGCCCGGGGACGCTGCTGTGCCGTGAATGTGTGTCTGGCGTACGAGAAGCCGGCCGGCCTTGAACTGCGCATCGACATCCTGCCCGCCCTGGTCGTGCTGTCGTTTGTATCCCTGCTGGCGATCCTGGCCTGGTCGGGGCGGATGCCGCCGATCGTGGCCGGCGCCTATGGTCTGCTCGGCCTGTTCACCTTCCTGGCATACGCAATCGACAAGCACGCGGCAGAACGCGGACGCTGGCGAATTCCCGAAAGGAACCTGCTGCTGCTGGGCATCGCCGGCGGCTGGCCCGGTGCCGTGATCGCGCAGCAACTGCTGCGGCACAAATCGAGGAAGCGTGCGTTCCAGTTCGCCTTCTGGTTTACCGCGACCCTGAATGGCTGCGCGCTGGCCTGGCTGCTTTCGGCGAACGGACGGTCGTTGCGCGCACTTCTGGATGAGATGATCTGATCATGCTTTCCTACATCCTGCGCCGCATCCTTTACGCCATTCCCATCCTCGTCGGGGTGAACCTGCTGACCTTCGCGTTGTTCTTCGTGGTCAATACGCCGGACGACATGGCGCGTCTGCAGCTCGGGGTGAAGCACGTCACGCCGGAAGCGATCGAACGCTGGAAGGTCGAACACGGCTACGACAAGCCTCTGCTGCTGAACCGCGCGGCGCAGGGCAGCGCGCAGTTCACCGACACGATCTTCTTCAGGCATTCGGCGGCGATGTTCGCATTCGAGTTCGGCAAGGGCGACGACGGCCGCGACATCGGCAACGAAATCAAGACCCGCATGGGGCCCAGCCTGGCGATCGCGTTGCCGGTGTTCGTCATCGGCCTGCTGGTCAACATCAGCTTTGCACTGTTGATGGTGTTCTTCCGCACCACCTATCTCGACCTGTGGGGCGTGGTGCTGTGCGTGGTGCTGATGTCGATCTCCGGCCTGTTCTACATCATCGCCGGGCAGTATTTCATCGCCAAGCTGTGGAACCTGCTGCCGATTTCCGGTTTCGCCGGCGGGCTGGACGGGCTGAAGTTCGTCCTGTTGCCGGTGCTGGTCGGCGTGGTCTCCGGCATTGGCAGCGGTGCGCGCTGGTATCGCACCATCTTTCTCGAAGAAATCGGCAGGGACTACGTGCGCACTGCCCGCGCGAAGGGCCTGTCGGAAGGCCGCGTGCTGTTCCGCCACGTGCTGAAGAACGGCATGATCCCCATCCTCACCGGGGCGGTGGTGGTGATTCCAACGCTGTTCATGGGCAGCCTCATCACCGAATCCTTCTTTGGCATCCCGGGCCTGGGCAGCTACACCATCGACGCCATCCAGGCGCAGGACTTCGCCGTGGTGCGGGCGATGGTCTTCCTCGGTGCGGTGCTCTACATCGTCGGCCTCATCCTCACCGATCTTTCCTATGCCTGGGCCGACCCCAGGGTGAGACTGCAATGAACGGCATCCAGCCCGTGATCCTCTGGACCGATGCGCTGATCTACGCGCTGCTCGCGGCGACGATCGCGCTGGTGGTGTTCATCCGCCGCCACGACCACCTGCGCGCGCCCTGGGCCGAGGTCGCGCGGCGGCCGATGGCGGCCGGGGCGGCGCTGGTGCTCGCGGTATTCGTCGTCATCGGCCTGCTCGATTCGCTGCATTACCGCGAACGGCTGCCCGACAGTCCGCCCGGCAAGCCGCAGTATGCGGTCGAGGTGCTGTCGGCGTTCGACGCCCTGGTCGGCACGCTGCGCACCGAGCAGGAAAAAACCTATTCGGCGCCGCTGGCGATGCAGCTCTACGCCAAGGAATTCGTCGAGCGCGACGGCCATGTCGTGCGCGCCCACCCGCGCCTGCAATTCGGCGGCGCGCATCTGGCGGACGCAGCGGCGCGCGGTCCCGACATCCTGCAGCGCGTGCTGCTCGGCATCGGCCAGGGGCTGGCGGCGGGTCTGCTGCTGCTGGGGGCGCTGGCCGCGGCTCTGGCGCATCGGCGCAGGCAGGGGATCGGCAGCTGGCTGACCGCACTGGGCGAGGGCCGGCTCGGCTGGCCGGGACGCACACTGGTGGCCCTGCTGCTGCTACTCGCGATGACGGCTGGCGTATTGATCCATCTGGCGGCGGGCTACCACGTCCTGGGGACCGACAAGGTGGGGCAGGACGTGCTTTACATCAGCCTCAAGAGCATCCGTACCGGCCTCGTCATCGGCACGCTGACGACACTGGTGACCTTGCCGCTCGCGGTCGGACTCGGCATTGCGGCCGGGTATTTCCGGGGCTGGGCGGACGACGTGATCCAGTACCTCTACACGGTGCTCAACTCCATCCCCGGCGTGTTGCTGATCGCGGCGGCGGTGCTGATCGTGCAGGTGTATATCGAATCGAGGCCCGAAGCGTTCGACACGGCGGCGGCGCGTGCCGACATCCGCCTGCTGGCCCTGTGCATCATCATGGGCATGACGAGCTGGACCGGCCTCGCGCGCCTGCTGCGCGGCGAATCGCTGAAGCTGCGCACGCTGGACTACGTGGAGGCCGCGCGCGCGTTCGGTGTGTCGCACGCCCGCATCATCGCGCGCCATATCTTCCCCAACGTGTTCCATCTTGTGCTCATCGCCATCGTGCTCGATTTTTCCGGCCTGGTCCTGGCCGAAGCGGTGTTGTCCTACGTCGGCGTCGGCGTCGATCCGAGCATGTACAGCTGGGGCAACATGATCAACGGCGCGCGCCTCGAACTCGCACGCGAGCCGGTGGTGTGGTGGCAGCTCGGCGCGGCCTTCGCCTTCATGTTCGCGCTGGTGCTGGCCGCCAACCTGTTCGCCGACGGCGTGCGCGACGCCTTCGATCCGCGGGCGGGAGGCAGGCGATGAGCGCGCTGCTGCAGGTCGGGAACCTCGCCACCGAGATCGGCGGCGCGCGCGTCGTCGACGGTGTCACGTTCGCCATTGCCGCCGGCGAGACCTATGCGCTGCTCGGCGAATCGGGCTGCGGCAAATCGATGACGGCGCTTTCCCTCATGCGGCTGTTGCCGGACGGCGGCCGCCTGGCGTCGGGTACGGTCCGTCTGGGCGAGACCGATGTGCGCGCACTGGCGGAGCAGGAAATGCGGCGCGTGCGCGGCGGACGCATGGCGATGATCTTCCAGGAGCCGATGCTGGCGCTGAACCCGGTGATGCGCGTGGGCGACCAGATCGTCGAGGCGCTGGGGCTGCATCGGCGACTGGCCGGCAGGGCGGCCTCCGATGCCGCGCGCGCCCTGCTCGACGCTGTCGGGGTGCCCGATCCGGCGCGGCGCCTCGACAGCTATCCCTTCGAACTGTCCGGCGGCCTGCGCCAGCGCATGATGATCGCGATGGCGCTGGCCGGCGAACCCGAACTGCTCATCGCCGACGAGCCGACCACCGCACTCGACGTGACCATCCAGGCACAGGTGCTCGACGTACTGCGACGCCTGAAGCGCGAACGCAACATGGGCATGCTGCTCATCACGCACGACCTCGGCGTCGTGGCCGAGAACGCCGACCGCGTCGGCGTGATGTATGCCGGCGAATTGCTGGAGGAGGGTAGCCGGGCGGATTTCTTTGCGGCGCCGCAGCATCCCTACAGCCGCATGCTGTTCGAGGCCTTGCCCCGGCCCGGCGAAGGCGGGCGACTGGCCACCATTCCCGGCCAGGTGCCCCGGCTGGGCGACGTCCGGCATGGATGCCGCTTCGCGCCGCGCTGCCCGTATGCCGCCGCACGCTGCCGGCTGGAGTCGCCGGCCTGGCAGACCCTCGGTGCGCAGCGCGTGCGCTGCCACTTCGCCGGACAGCTGCCGGCCGTCGACAGGATGGCCGCGCGTGGCACGCCGGATAGGGCGAGCGCCGCGCAGCGCGGAAACGTCCTCCTGCAGGTCGAGGACCTCAAGGTGCATTTCCCGATTCGACGCGGCCTGCTACAGCGCACGGTCGGCTACGTGCGCGCGGTCGACGGCGTCAGCCTTGCCCTGCCTGCCGGCCGCACGCTCGCGCTGGTCGGCGAATCCGGCTGCGGCAAGACCACGGTCGGCAAGGCGCTGTTGCGCCTGATCGAACCTACCGCTGGCAGCGTGCGACTCAACGCCGAGACCATCACCGACGACAACCTGGCGGCCATCAGGCGGCAGGTGCAGATGGTGTTCCAGGATCCGTTCAGTTCGCTCAATCCGCGCATGCGCGTCGCCGACATCCTGCTCGAAGGCATGGATGCGCTTGACGTCGGCGCGTCCGCCGGGCGGCGCGAGATCGTTGCCCGCCTGTTGAAGCAGGTCGGCCTGCCGGACGATGCCGGCGCACGCTATCCGCATGCCTTCTCCGGCGGCCAGCGTCAGCGCATCGCCATCGCCCGCGCGCTGGCCGTGTCGCCGCGCCTGGTGATCTGCGACGAGCCGACCAGCGCACTCGACGTATCGGTGCAGGCCCAGATTCTCAATCTGTTGAAGGACCTGCAGGAGGCGCTGGGGCTGGCCTATCTCTTCATCACCCACAATCTGGCCGTGGTCGATTATCTGGCCCACGAGGTGGCCGTGATGTATCTCGGCCGCATCGTCGAAAGCGGACCCGCCGCCGAGGTGATGCGCGCGCCGCGCCACCCCTATACGCAGGCGCTGGTCGCCGCCGTGCCGCGCATCGAGCACGCGGACACGCCGGTGCTTCGCCTTGCCGGCGACCAGCCGTCGCCGCTCGATCCGCCTGCCGGCTGTCATTTTCATCCGCGTTGTCCGCATGCGAGCGCCGTGTGCCGGCAGCAGTATCCGGGGCCGACGACGCTGGGCCCGGGCCACAGCGTGCGCTGTCATTGGGTGGAACACACCTTGTCGGGAGGAAGCGAGACCGTATGAAAGTCCCTGAACGTTCACCGTATTTCTGGATCGGTAACGGCATCCTGGTGGTGGCGATGCTGCTGCTGGTCTACATGGGGCCGCTGTCGGAAGCCCTGGGCATCTGGGCCGCGGTGTTGTGGATGGTGGTGGCCGCGGTGGGCATGGGATTCCTGATGTCGGACAAGTCGGAGCCGCCGCCGCCCGATTGACGCGGGGATCAGCGGCTGGCGTCAGGCAGCGGCGGGTTCAGTGCTGGCGGACGACGATGCGCTGTCCGGGACGGATGGCGGAAACCTTGCGCAAACCGGGATTCCACGACTTGAGCTCGGCGAGGCTGACATCGTAGCGGTCGGCGATGGCGTGCAGGGTGTCGCCGCGCCGGACCTTGTAATGCTGCGGTGTGGCAGCCTTCGCGGCGCGGGGCTTGAAGGCGACCTTGCGCACCGGGCTGGGTTCCTCGGACAGGGTGTCGGGTTCGGTACCGGCCGGCAGCCTGAGCGTCTGGCCCGGCTGGATCGCGCCGTCGAGCTGCGGGTTCGCCGCGTTGATCTGCGCCACGGTCAGCCCGCGGTTGCGCGCGATGCCGAACAGTGTATCGCCCCGCTGCACGACGTAGCTGCTGGTCGCCTCCGGCTCTGCCGTGGAGGTGACGGCCGCGGCACGGCCTTTCACCGGCACCAGGATCGTCTGCGTCTGGGCGAACTTGCCGCGCTTGAGATGGAACTGGTTGTGCGACTGCAGGCGTTCGACGTCGACGCCCAGGCGCTTCGCCACGGCGTCCGGGCGTTCGCCGCGCTGCACGGTATAGGGCTGCCAGCTGTCCCAGTCTCCGCTTTGCAGCTTGCGTTCGAAGTCGTCGGCCTTGCCGGCCGGGACCAGCAGGTTGACCGGGGTGTCCGAGCGGATCAGCTTGCGCGGAAAAGCGGCGTTGAGGGCGAGGAATTCGTCGCGGCTCATGCCGGCGAGACGCGCGGCCGACTGCACGTCGATGCTCGCCACCCGCACCGTGACCTGGTCGAAGTAGGGCGCGTTGGGCAGAGGCGCCAGCGCGAGGCCGAATTTTTCGGGCTCGCGCACGAGGGCCTTCATCGCCAGCAGCTTGGGCACGTAATTGCGCGTCTCGGCCGGCAGCGGCAGGCTGGCGTAGTCGGTCGGCAGTCCTTGCGCGACGTTTTTCTGGATGGCGCGGGCGACGCAGCCTTCGCCGCAGTTGTAGGCGGCCAGGGCGAGCTGCCAGTCGCCGAAATCGAGGTAGAGCTTGCCCAGGTAGTCGAGCGCGGCGCTGGTGGCGGCGGTGAAGTCGCGGCGACCGTCGTACCAGGTGTTCTGTTTCAGGCCGTAGAGACGTCCGGTGGCGGGCACGAACTGCCAGATGCCGGAAGCGTCGGAAGGCGAGAGCGCAGAGGGGTTGAAGGCGCTCTCGATCATGGGCAGGAGCGCGATTTCCGTCGGCATGGCGCGACGGTCGACTTCCTGCACGATGTGATACAGATAGCGCCGGGCGCGTTCGACGATGCGGCGCACGTAATCCGGGCGCGCGGCGTACCAGGCGGTCTGCGCGGAAACGAGGGGGTTCTGCTCGGCCGAGGCGTCGAATTTGAAGCCGTCGCGAATGCGCTGCCAGACGTCGGCCGTGGCAGCCGCGTCGGCGTCATCAGGCGCGGCAGGCTCCAGCGATGTTGCGGGAAGCCATTGCAGGGACTGGAGACCGGCGGTCTGATCGGCCGCGTGGGCCGACACGCTGAGCGCCAGGACCGCGACGGCCAGGGCGAACCGGTTGAGGGACATTCCGGGCAAACCACGCTCCCGTGCTCGACAAGGCTCCATCGTATAGGCCTGAGCGGGTCATGGTCAACCTCTGGACTAGGGCTGTCCGGCGTCCCAGGCGTCCTTGGCCGCGCGGATTGCCCCGAACACTTCGTGCGGCGCGGGGTGCGGGCGGCCCAGCCAGCGGGCCGCGAAGTGCGCCATCCCGGCCTCGTGAAAGCGGAGGAAGGGGTTGGTCGCCTTTTCCAGGGCGAGGGTCGACGGCAGGGTCGGCCTGCCGGCGGCGCGCGCGGCCCGGTCCCGGCGTTCGCGTTCGAGCAGGGCCGGATTGTCGCCGTCTAGGGTCTTCGCGAAGGCGATGTTGGTCAGCGTGTATTCATGCGCGCAGCAGACTCGGGTAGCATCGGGCAGGGCGAGGATGGCGTCCAGGCTCGCTGCCATGGTCGCTGCGTCGCCCTCGAACAGCCGTCCGCAGCCGCAGCCGAACACGGTATCGCCGCAGAAGAGACTGCCGTGGCCGACGTAGCTGAGGTGATCGAGCGTGTGCCCCGGCGTGGCCAGCACATCGAAGTGCAGCGCGGGCGCAGCGAAGTCGAGCACGTCGCCGGCGCGCACGCTGTGGGTGATGCCGGGGATGCGCGGATTGTCGGGGCCATGGATGGCGCAGCCGTAGCGTTGACGCAGCGCGAGGTTGCCGCCAGTATGATCGCGGTGATGGTGGGTGATGAGCACCGCAGTCAACGCAAGGCCGTGCGCGTCGAGGTAGGCGATCAGCGGCGCCGGGTCGCCGGGGTCGACGGCGACGGCATGGCGGGCGTCGTGCCACACCCAGATGTAGTTGTCGTCGAACGCGGGCAGGGGAATCAGGGTCAACATCGCAGAGTCGGGCCGGGGGAAATCGCCATGTTATCCAAGCAGAATGCGGAATGGTTCGAGACGCCGCTGGGGCAGCACCTGCTGTTCCGCGAGCAGCGTTATTTCGACAATGCCGTGTCGGATGTGTTCGGCTTCAATGCCGTGCAGGTCGGCCTGCAGCACATCGATTTCCTGCGCAACAGCCGCATTCCGCTGCGCGTGCGCTGCGAAGTGGAGGGGGCCGACGTGCTGGCCGACCCGATGTTCCTGCCGTTCGAGAGTCATTCGCTCGACCTGCTGCTGCTGCCCCATGCGCTCGAATACAGCGCCAACCCCCACCAGGTTCTGCGCGAAGCCGGACGCGTACTGCGGCCCGAGGGCCGGCTCGTCCTGGCCGGCTTCAACCCGCGCAGCCTGTGGGGCCTGGCGCGCCGGCTGCAGGGCGGTGAACGCGGCTTCCCGTGGAACGGCAATTTCCTCAACATTTCGCGGGTGAAGGACTGGATGGCGCTGCTCGGCATGGAAGTGGCGGCGGGCAGCATGTGCTGCTATCGTCCGCCCATCAACCGCGAGAACTGGCTGCGCCGGCTGCGTTTCATGGAACCGGCCGGCGACCGCTGGTGGGCGATGGGGGGCGGCGTGTATTTCCTGCAGGCGGTGAAGCGCGTGCAGGGCATGAACATCATCCAGCCGCAGTGGACGACGCCGGTGGCGCAACGCCTGCTGTCGCCCGCGGCCAAGGTGATCAATCTCAAACAGTACCGGATGCGTCGTGACCGCTGAACACACCATACATATCTACAGCGACGGCGCCTGCAAGGGCAACCCGGGCACGGGCGGATGGGGGGCCCTGCTGGTTGCCGGCCCGCACCGCAAGGAAATCTTCGGCGGCGAACCCGACACCACCAACAACCGCATGGAAATGACCGCAGTGATCCGCGCACTGGAACAGCTCAAGCAGCCGTCGAGCGTCGCCGTGCACACCGATTCGCAGTACGTGCAGAAGGGCATCAGCGAATGGATGCCCGGCTGGAAGCGCCGCAACTGGCGCACCGCCGAAGGCAAGCCGGTGAAGAACCAGGATCTGTGGCAGCGCCTCGACCAATTGGCGCAACTGCATCGCATCGAATGGAACTGGGTCCGCGGCCACGCCGGGCATCCCGAGAACGAGCGTGCGGACGCGCTGGCCAACCAGGGCGTCCTGCAGGTACAACAACACTAGAACCGGACCGGTTTCCCATGCGTCAAATCATCCTGGATACCGAAACCACCGGTCTCGACCCCAACCAGGGGCATCGCATCATCGAGGTCGCCGCGGTTGAAATGGTCAATCGCCGCCTGACCGGCAATCACCTTCATCGCTACGTCAATCCCGGGCGCGAGATCGACCCCGGGGCCATGCAGGTGCACGGCATCAGCAACGAATTCCTGCTCGACAAGCCGCGCTTCGCCGACGTCGCCGGCGAATTCGCCGAATTCGTCCAGGGGGCCGAACTCATCATCCACAATGCCCCCTTCGACGTCGGCTTCCTCAACATGGAACTGCGCCTCGCCGACATGCCCCTGCTCGACGCCTGGTGCAACGGCGTGATCGATACCCTGGCGATGGCGAAGGCCTTGCATCCGGGGCAGCGCAACAACCTGGATGCGCTGTGCAAGCGCTACGGCGTGGACAATTCCGCGCGCACGCTGCACGGGGCGCTGGTCGACTGTGAGCTCCTGGCCGCGGTCTACCTGGCCCTGACGCGCGGGCAGGAAAGCCTGTCGATCGGACTTGAAGCCGACACGTCCGGTCCCGCGTCGAGCGCGCGTCCGCGTCCGCCCGTGCGCCTGCTGAAGGCGTCCGAAGAGGAACTGCAGGTGCATGCCGCCACGCTCGCGGCCATCGACAAGGAAAGCAAGGGGGCCTGCCTGTGGCGTGCCGAAACGGCCGCACAGGATGCATCCGGAGGCACCGCTTGACGTTTTTCTCGTCGCGCGTCCGGTCACCGCTTGCGTGCATCGTCCGGATCCTGCTGGGGTGCGTCTGGCTCGCGTGCGTGCCGTCCACGGCCCGCGCCGCACGGGTGACGCTGGTGCTTTCCAGTGACGCCGCGCCCTATCAGGAGGTGTATCAGGTCGTGCGCGCCGTGCTGGAGGACAGCGGCCACGAATTGAGCCGGCAATATGCCGGCAGCCTGACGGCGGGCGGACTGAACGATGCACGGCTGGTGGTGGCGGTCGGCGTGGCCGCCGCGGACGCCGTCGCGGCGCTGCCGGGCCGGACCCCGGTGCTGGCGGTGCTGGTGCCGCGGACCTGGTATCGCAAGTCGGGCCAGGCGGCGCTCGCCGAGGGCGGCCGTCGCGCGCTGTCGGCGATCTACCTGGATCAGCCTTTCGAACGACAGGCCCTGCTGATCCATCTCGCGTTTCCCGACGTTCGCCGGGTCGGCGTGCTGCTGGGCGTCGACCAGCGCAGCCTGGTCGACGACATCGAGGCGGGCCTGCGTACGCAGAAGCTCGTCCTGGTCCATGGCCTGCTGAACGAGGGGCAACGTCTGGCCGTCCCGCTGGAGAACGTGCTGACGGAAGCCGAACTGCTGCTTGCCGTGCCCGACCCCGATGTTCTGAACAGCAATACGGCACAAAGCCTGTTGCTGACCTCTTACCGCTACCGCGACCCGGTGGTCGGCTATTCGCGTTCGCTGACGCGGGCTGGCGCCCTGCTGTCGCTGCATTCCAGTCCGGCGCAGATCGGTCGCCAGGCGGGCGAGTGGATCCTGGGCGCGCTGGCCGGCCCGGGCGTCCGCCTGCCGGCACCCGCCTATCCGGCGTATTTCAGCGTATCGATCAACGAACAGGTCGCGCGTTCGCTCGGTTACGTCGTGCCGCCGGAAGATGAACTGGAGAAACGCATGGGGGGCGAGCACTGATGGCCAACGCACTGGGCATACGCGGGCGTGTCATCGGGCTGGCCATCGTGCCGGTCGCCATCGTCGGCGTGCTGCTGTTGTTCCAGCTCATCGCCGGCAAGATCGACGATCTCGACCATTCCCTGCGCACGCGTGCGGTGGCGATTGCGCGCCAGCTCGCGCCGGCGGCGGAATACGGCGTGGCGTCGGGCAATATCGAGGTGTTGCAGACGCTGCTGGAGAAGGCCGCCATCGAGCCGGATATACGGGGCGTGGCCGTGTTCGCCGACAACGGCGAATGGCTGGCCCAGGTCGGGCTCGGCGCCTGGGCGAATCCCTTGCGCCAGCGGCTTCCCATCGACCGCATTCATGAAATCGAATTCGCCGACCGGCTGGTGTATTACGCGCCGATCACCCGTACCGAAGTCGTGGTCGACGATTTCCAGGCCGTCGAGTCGGGCGCGAGCGTGCCCGGCACCCACACCCGTCTGCTCGGCTGGGTGGGCATCGACGTGTCGCGCGATGCCACCATCCGCAGCCAGCGCAAGGCCATCCTGCGCAGCCTGGGCATTCTCCTTGCCGGCCTCGCGCTCAGCCTCACGGTCGCCTGGCGCATCGGCCGCCAGATCACCCGGCCGATCCTGGCGCTGACGCACACCGTCAGCCGTATCGGCGAGGGGCACCTGGAGGAACGCGTCGAACAGAACGGGCAGGCCGAACTCGGCATGCTGCAGCGCGGCATCAACCACATGGCGGCGCATCTGCAGGCCGCCCAGGACCAGATGCAGGAGAAGATCGACCAGGCCACCGCGCGGCTGGTCTACCAGGCCAGCCACGATGCACTGACCGGGCTCATCAACCGGCGCGAATTCGAGCGCCGGCTGGAACGCCTGCTGCAATCCGCCATGCAGCAGGGACGCGAGCATGCGCTGTGCTACATGGATCTCGACCAGTTCAAGGTGATCAACGATTCCTGCGGCCACGCCGCCGGCGACGAGCTGCTGCGCCAGCTCGCGCTGCTGCTCAAGGCCAACCTGCGCGAACGCGATACGCTCGCCCGCCTGGGCGGCGACGAATTCGCGCTGCTGCTGGAGAACTGCGGCCTCGACGACGCGATCCAGGTGGCCGACCTGTTCCGCGCCGAGGTGCAGCGCTTCCGCTTCAAGTGGGGCGACCGCATTTTCTCGGTGGGCATCAGCGTCGGCATGGTGGCGATCACCCAGGACAGCGGCACCGCGGCGAACCTGCTGTCGGCTGCCGACGCCGCCTGTTATGTCGCGAAGGACCGTGGCCGCAACCAGATCCATGTCTACGAGAGCCGCGACCTCGACCTGGCGCGCCATCGCGGCGAGATGCAGTGGGTCGCGCGCATCCAGCGGGCCATCGAGGAGAACCGCCTGCGCCTCGCCTGGCAGGAGATCCGGCGTGCGGACGGCAGCGTCGAGCGCACGCGGCACGTCGAGCTGCTGCTGCGCATGGTCGACGAGGACGGCACGGAGATCATGCCGATGGCCTTCATTCCGGCCGCGGAACGCTATTACGTCATGCCCTCGCTCGATCACTGGGTAATCGAGGAAACCCTGCGTCTTTGCCAGCGTTATTTCGAGTCCGGCAACGAAATGCACTGCCTGTTCGGCGTGAACCTGTCGGGCGCCTCGCTCAAGGACCCGGCTTTCCGCGACATGCTGCTGGCGCGGCTGGAGGCCAATCCGGCGTTGGGGCAGCACCTCTGCTTCGAGATCACCGAGACGGCGGCGATCGGCAACCTGTCGGTGGTCAATGCCTTCATCGAGACCATGCGCGGCTTCGGTTGCAGCTTTGCGCTCGACGATTTCGGCAGCGGCCTGTCCTCGTTCAACTACCTGAAGAACCTGAACGTCGACTATCTGAAGATCGACGGCGCCTTCGTGCGCGACATCGTGACCAATCCGGTCGACCGCTCGATGGTCGACGCGGTCCACCGCATCGGCCGCCAGCTGGGCCTGCGGACCGTCGCCGAATACGTCGAATCCGACGCGATTCTCGCGATGCTGCGGCAGATCGGGGTGGATTACGTGCAGGGCAACGGGATACACGCGCCCGAGCCGCTGGAAACCCTCTGCGGCTAGTTCCCGCCGGGTTTCAGCTGGCGCCGAAGCCGGCGTCGGCGATGGCCCTGACCATGGCGTCGCGTCCGGTGCGGGCCGCATCGTAGTCGACGCGGGCCTGGCCGGGTGAGAGGGTGACTTCCACGTGTTGCACGCCGGGCAGGGCGGCAAGGACTTTCTGGACGCTGGCGACGCAGCCGCCGCAGGTCATGCCGGTGACGTTCAGGGTGAGGGTATCCATGGGCTGGCCTCGCAGGAAGATCGAGGCCCGATTGTACGTTTACTTCTTGCGCGGACGCTTGCGCAGCGTTTCCTTGGTGTGGTCGATCAGGCGGTCGGCCACGACTTCGGCATCGACGGCGAAGCTGCCGTCGGCCAGCGCGGCTTTCACCGACTCGACCTTGCCGGCGTCGGTGATGTCCACCGAGGCGATCTGCGATTCGAGGGCGCGGATGCGGGTGCTCGATTCGGTCAGGGTCAGCGAGTCGCCGCCCGCGCTCGGGGTGGCGGCCTTGCCGGCGCCCTTGCCCTTGGCTGAGGAGACCTTGGAGGCGGTGGCGGGGGTAATGCGCTTGTCGATTTTCACGGAAAGTCCTGGTCGCGGTTCTGGTCTTGATAAGACCGTTGGGTACGAGGGTTGTATCGGCTCTCGAGCGACTTTTCTTTAACCGCCGGCACGACCGTCCGGCGGGACGGGCAGACCGTTTGCGCCTGCCGCGACGGGCGCAAACAGCCTGCCGGGACAAGGGCTTAGCGCAAGGTGTGCGAGGCCATGCCGTCGGCCAGCTTGGGCTCGAACCAGGTCGATTTGGGGGGCATCACCTCGTTGGCGTCGGCCACCGCCATCAGGTCTTCCATGCGGGTGGGGTGGAGCGCGAAGGCCAGCGCCATCTCGCCACTGTCCACGCGCTTTTCCAGTTCGGCCAGACCGCGGATGCCGCCGACGAAGTCGATGCGCTTGTCGCGGCGCGGGTCGGCGATGCCCAGCACCGGCGCGATCAGGTTGTTCTGCAGCAGGCTCACGTCGAGCCGGCCCACCGGGTCGGCCGGGATCAGTTCGGGGCGGATGGTCAGGCGAAGCCACCGGCCGCCGAGATAGAGGCCGAACACGCCGGGACGTTCGGGCTTCACCTGCGCGGCGGCCGGCTCGACGTTGAAGGCCGTGCCGATTTTTTCCAGGAAGGCTTCCGCCGTCAGGCCGTTGAGGTCGGTGATCACGCGGTTGTAATCCATGATTTTCATCTGGTGCGCGGGGAAGATCACCGACAGGAAGTAGTTGTACGGTTCCTGGCCGGTGTGCGCCGGATTGGACGCCTTGCGGGCCGCGGCGATGCGCGAGGCGGACGCCGAGCGGTGATGGCCGTCGGCGATGTAGAGCGCGTGCATGGCGTTGAAGGCGGCGGTGAGACGGGCCTGCACGGCCGTATCGCGGATCACCCAGAGCGTGTGGCGCACGCCGTCGAGTTCGGCGTCGGAATCCGGCGTGCCGGCCGAGGCCGTGGCCAGGATCGCGTCCACTTCGGGCGCTGCCGGGTAGGCCAGCAGCACCGGGCCGGTCTGGGCATCGAGCGCGTCGATCTGGCGCACGCGATCGTCTTCCTTGTCGGGGCGGGTGAACTCGTGTTTCCTGATCCGGTTGGTGTCGTAGTCCGCCACGCTCGCCGCGGCGACCAGGCCGGTCTGGCTGTGCGCGCCCATGACGATGCGGTAGGCGTAGTAGCCGGGCGCCGGGTCGCGCGCGAGCACGCCCGAATCGATCAGCTTCTGCAGGTTTTCCGCGCCCTTGGCGTAGACCTCGGGGGCGTAGGGGTTGGTGTCGGGCGGCAGATCGATTTCCGGCTTGGAAATGTGCAGGAAGCTGTAGGGACGACCGGCGGCGCGTTCGCGGGCCTCGGCGGTGGAGAGCACGTCGTAGGGCGGCGCGACCACATCGGCGGCGCGGCCGGGGGCGGGGCGGAGGGCGGCAAAGGGCTGGATCAGGTTCATGGCGTTTGTCAGGCAGCGGAGGAAATGGGGTCGCCCAGGGCCGCGAGGAAGGCGGTGACCGCGCCGAGTCGCCGCGCCAGGTCGGGCAGCGGGGTGACGAGTTTAAGCCGGTCCGGCCCCGCCAGCTTGTAGCCGGCCTTGCCCTGGATGAGGGCAATGATTTTACCCGGATCGACGGGCGGGTTGGGCACGAACTGGGCGCTGAGGCCGTCGGCGGAGGCGTCGAGCTTGACGATGCCGTAGGCGCGCGTCGTCATGCGCAGGCGGTGCACGGCGAGCAGCGCGCGCGCCGGGTCGGGCAGTTCCCCGTAGCGGTCGACGAGTTCTTCCTGCATCGCCGTGAGGTCGTCGGCCGTGGCGCAGCTCGCCAGCCGCTTGTACAGCACCAGGCGCTCGTGTACATCGGGACAGTAGTCGTTCGGCAGCAGGGCCGGCAGGTGCAGGTTGATCTCCGAGATCACGCCCAGCGGCTGGTTCATGTCCGGTTCGCGGCCGGCCTTGAGGCTCGCGACGGCACTCGACAGCATCTCGTTATAGAGCGAGAAGCCGACTTCGAGGATTTCGCCGCTCTGCTTGTCGCCCAGCACTTCGCCCGCGCCACGGATTTCCATGTCCTGCATCGCCAGGTGGAATCCTGAACCCAATTCTTCCATTAATTGAATGGCTTCCAGGCGTTTCTTTGCCTGTGACGTGAGGTTTCTGTCCTCGTCGACCAGGAGGTAGGCGAAGGCCTGGTGGTGCGAGCGACCGACGCGCCCGCGCAGCTGGTGCAGCTGCGCCAGCCCGAACTTGTCGGCGCGGTTGATGAGGATGGTGTTGGCGGTGGGGATGTCGATGCCGGTCTCGATGATGGTCGTGCACAGCAGGATGTCGTAGCGCTGCTGGTAGAAATCGCGCACCACCTGTTCCAGCTCGCGCTCGCTCATCTGGCCGTGGCCGACGCGGATGCGCGCTTCCGGCAGCAACGCTTCCAGCCGCTCGCGCATGGCTTCGATCGTGCTGACTTCGTTGTGCAGGAAATACACCTGGCCACCGCGCTTGAGTTCGCGCAGCACCGCTTCGCGGATCAGCCCGCCGGAGAAAGGCTGGACGAAGGTCTTGATCGCCAGCCGCTTCTGCGGCGCCGTCGCGATCACCGAGAAATCGCGGATGCCCTCGAGCGACATCGCCAGCGTGCGCGGGATTGGCGTCGCGGTCAGGGTCAGCACGTCGACCTCGGCGCGCAGCGCCTTCAGTTGCTCTTTCTGGCGCACGCCGAAGCGGTGTTCCTCGTCGAGGATCACCAGGCCCAGACGCGCGAATTTGACGTCCTTCTGGATCAGCCGGTGGGTGCCGATGACGATGTCGATCGAGCCGTCCGCCAGTGCCTGGAGCGCCGCGGCCTGTTCCTTGGGTGTCCTGAACCGCGACAGCTCGGCCAGCTTCACCGGCCACTGCGAGAAGCGGTCGGAGAAGTTGTTGAAGTGCTGTTCGGCGAGCAGCGTGGTCGGCACCAGCACCGCGACCTGGGTGCCGCCCATCACCGCCATGAAGGCGGCGCGCAGCGCGACTTCGGTCTTGCCGAAGCCGACGTCGCCGCAGACCAGGCGATCCATCGGCTTGCCGGACTGCATGTCCTGCATGACGGCGGCGATGGCGGCAGCCTGGTCGGGGGTTTCCTCGTAGCCGAAGCCCTCGGCGAAGGCCTCGTAATCGTGCGGCGAGAACGCGAAAGCATGGCCTTCGCGCGCGGCGCGCAGGGCGTACAGGTTGAGCAGCTCGGCGGCGGTGTCGCGTGCCGCCTGCATGGCGCGGCGGCGCGCCTTTTCCCACTGGTCGGTGCCCAGCTTGTGCAGCGCCACCTCGCCTTCGCCGGCGCCGGTGTGGCGCGAGATCAGGTGCAGGTTGGCCACCGGCACGTAGAGCTTGTCGCCCCTGGCGTATTCCAGGTGCAGGAATTCGGTGTCGCCGTCGCCGAGATCCATGTTGACAAGGCCTAGGTACTGGCCGATGCCGTATTGCGCGTGCACCACCGGGTCGCCCGGCTTGAGTTCGGACAGGTCGCGCAGCAGGTTGTCGATCTGCGTCGCGCGGGCCTCGCGTGCGCGCCGCGTCTTCGGCGGGATGGCGTAGAGCTCGGTTTCGGTGATGACGGCCAGCGTGCCGTCCGCCGTGACGAAGCCCTCGGCCAGCGGCCCGTGCGTGAGCAGGATGCGCGCGCCGCTGGCGAGGCAGGCAGCCCAGTCGTCGCAGGGGGCGGCCGCGATGTCGTGTTCCGCCAGATATTCGTGCAGGGTTTCGCGGCGACCGGCCGAGGGCGCGACGATCAGGGTCTTGCCGTCGAAGCCGTCGATGAACCCCCGGAGCCGCGCGACCGGATGCGCCTCGCGGCGGTCGACGGAAACGGGGGGAAGCGGGCGTGCCGGCCCGGCGCCGTCCTGGGCAAGGTGCAGTTGCGGCCAGTCCTTGGCGCGGGCGAAGAAGGCATCGACCGGCAGGAAGAGCTCGAACGGCGGCAGCAATGGCCGGTCGCGGTCGCCCGACAGCAGGCGGTGGCGGCCCTGGGCGTCGGTCCAGAAGGCCTGGCCGGCCTCGTCCAGCGCGCCGTGGAAGACCAGCGTCGCGGACGCGGGCAGGTAGTCGAACAGCGTCGCCGTGGTCTCGAAGAAGAGCGGCAGGTAATACTCGATGCCGGCCGGCGCCAGCCGGTTCGACACGTCCTTGTAGAGCTTGGATTTCGACGGGTCGCCCTCGAAGCGCTCGCGGAAGTTCTGCCGGAAGCGCGTGACGCCGGCCTCGTCGAGCGGGAATTCGCGCGCTGGCAGCATCCGGATCTCGGGCACTGGGTAGAGGCTGCGCTGGCTGTCCACGTCGAAGGTACGCAGCGTCTCGATCTCGTCGTCGAAGAGGTCGATGCGGGTCGGCAGCACGCTGCCCATGGGAAAGAGGTCGATCAGGCCGCCGCGGATGGAAAACTCGCCCGGTGCGTAGACCTGGTTGACGTGGGTGTAGCCGCCGAGCGCCATCTGCGCGCGGAAGGCCGTCTCGTCGAGGCGGTCCTTCTGCTTGAGGAAGAAGGTGTGGGCGGCGAGGAAGGCGGGCGGCGCCAGCCGCACCAGCGCGGTCGTGAGTGCCACCAGCAGCACGTCGAACTCGCTGCGCGACACCTGGTAGAGCGTCGCCAGACGCTCGGAGATCAGGTCGGGGTGCGGCGAGAAACTGTCATAGGGCAGCGTCTCCCAGTCCGGGAATACGCAGACCCGCAGCGTCGGGTCGAACCAGCGCATTTCCTCGGCCAGCCGCTGCGCGTCCCAGGCGCTTGCGCACACCACGCCCAGCGGCGCGCCGTGGCGCGCGCGCTCGGCCAGCCACAGTGCGTCGGCGGCGCCGGCAAGACCGGACTGGCGGGAGGAGGGGGTGGCGGGCGAGAACAGCATCGGGCAAAAAGTGCGGATTATCCCGGAAACGCGTTGCCCGTGCAGCCTGCCGGCAGGGCGCGGCAGGTATAATCGCGGCTTTCCGTTTTCAGCCCCGAACCCCCATGAGTCTCGACCGCGTCCGGCGCCATGTTCGTCGACCGCTTCATGTCGACCGCCATGCACTATCCGTGCAACTACGGCTACATCCCGCACACCCTGTCCGACGACGGCGACCCCGTCGACGTGCTGGTGGTGACCCCGATCCCGCTGATCACCGGCGTCGTCGTGCGCTGCCGCCCGGTCGGCATGCTGAAGATGACCGACGAGGCGGGCGTGGATGCCAAGCTGCTGGCCGTGCCGGTCGAAAAACTGTGCGGCCTGTACAAGGGTGTGGAAAAGCCCGAGGACCTGCAGCCCCTGCTGCTGGCGCAGATTTCGCACTTCTTCGAGCATTACAAGGACCTGGAAAAGGGCAAGTGGGTCAAGGTCGAGGGCTGGGTCGGCGTCGACGAGGCGCGCGCCGAGATTCTGGCCGGCGTCGAGCGCTATCGCAACGCGGCGGACAAGCCGGCGTTTTGAGGGCAAATGGTGAGCGGGAAGCGGTGAGCGGCAAGCGGTAAATCCGCTCCCCGCTCCCCGTTCCCCGCTCACCGTTCCCCGCTCCCCGCTCCCCGCTCCCCGCTCCCCGTTCCCCGCTCACCGTTCCCCGCTCCCCGCTCCCCGTTCCCCGCTCACCGTTCCCCGCTCCCCGCTCCCCGCTCCCCGCTCACCGCCAATGAAAGTCTGCATTCTCTCCGACTCCCACGACAACCGCCGCCTGCTGGGCGCGGCGGTCGAGCACGCCAAGGCGCACGGTGCCGAAGCGGTGCTGCATTGCGGCGACGTGGTCGCGCCGACCACGCTGCGCGTGCTGCAGAAATTCGAGCTGCCGGTGCACGTGATCCACGGCAACAACACCGGCGACCTCTACAACATGACGCGGCTGGCGGCCGAACCGAACAGCGTGATCCGCTACCACGGCCAGGACGCGGCCTTCACCCTGGCCGACCGCACGCTCTTCCTCGTGCATTACCCGCACTACGCGCATGCGCTGGCCTGTACCGGCGACTACGACCTGGTGTGCTGCGGGCATGACCACAAGTCCAGCGTGGCCAAGGTCGCCAATGTCAAGGGCGGCGAGACCTGGCTGGTCAATCCCGGCACCGTCGGCGGCGTCGGCGCGCCGCCCACCTACATCATGGCCGACCTGGCCGCGATGCGCTTCGACATCGTCGCCGTCGAGGCGGCGCCGGCCTCGATCCTGCCGCCGGTCACGCCGCACGTCTGAGCGGCTGTCCACACACTTCCCCTTATTCCCGCATAGAAAACTTCGATTGAGATAGCCTTGCCTGTCCGTGGCGGCGAACAGGGCCTTCGGAGTACCATTCCAGTGATCTAAATTCCGGGCTCGAACCGGCTACTCGGAAAGACTCAAAGCCTCCATTTCCGGGTAATTTCAAAGGGCTTTGCATCCATCGGATGGAGGAAACAATGACGGAGCATGTTGCGACCAACGAGACGATCCTCGTGGTGGGCGGCGGTATTTCCGGCATGACCGCCGCGCTCGAAGCGGCCGAAACCGGCAAGAACGTCGTTCTGGTCGAAAAGAATCCCGCGCTGGGCGGACGCACTTCCCAGCTCTACCGCTACTTTCCCAAGCTGTGCCACCCCACCTGCGGTCTGGAAATCAACCAGCGCCGCCTGAAGAACAATCCCCGCGTGCGCGTCCTGACCCTGGCCGAAGTCACCGGCATCGAGGGCAGCACCGGCAACTACACCGTCTCCGTCCGCGTCAAGCCCCGTTACGTCAACGAGAACTGCACCGCCTGCGGCGAGTGCGCCAAGGCGGTGAGCACCGAGGTGGCCGATCCGTTCAACTACAACCTGGGCAAGCACAAGGCCGCGTACCTGCCGTCGGCCATGGCCTACCCGCAGCGCTATGTGCTCGACCCCGCCATCATCGGCACGCCCGAGGCCGACGCGGCCAAGGCGGCCTGCAAGTACGGCGCGATCGATCTCGGCATGCAGGAAGAGACGCTCCAGGTGAAGGCCGGTGCCGTCATCTGGGCGACCGGCTGGCAGCCCTACGACGCGGCCAAGATTCAGCCCTACGGCTACGGCCGCTTCAAGAACGTCATCACCAGCGTCGAATTCGAGCGCCTGGCCGACCCGCACGGCCCGACCGGCGGCAAGCTGCTGCGCCCGTCGGACGGCAAGGAGGCGAAGAATGTCGCCTTCATCCAGTGCGCCGGCTCGCGCGACGAGAACCACCTGCGTCACTGCTCGCGCATCTGCTGCATGGCGTCGCTCAAGCAGACCCACTACGTGCGCGAGAAATACCCCGAGGATGGCAAGTCGACCATCTACTACATCGACATCCGCGCCATCGACCGCTTCGAGGATTTCTACCAGAAGGTACAGGCCGATCCCTCGGTCAGCTTCATCAAGTCCAAGGTCGCCCGCATTTCCGAGGACGAATCCGGCAACCCGGTGTGCTGGGGTGTCAACACCGAAGGCTACAAGCGCTACACCACGCCGCATGACCTCGTCGTGCTCGCCGTCGGCATGGAGCCGTCGGTCAAGGGCATGAACATCCCGGGCCATATCGTCGCGGATTCCTCCGGCTTCATCGAAGCCGACCCGGCCAACGGCGCCGTCTTTGGCGCGGGCTGCGCGTCGAACGCGCTGGACGTGAACCGCGCGGTGCAATCGGCGACCGCGGCGGCATTGCGCGCCATCCAGGTCGTGAACAAAGTAGCAAAGGCGGAGGCTTGAACCATGGCTGATATCAAAGTCGCAGCGTACATCTGCAAGGGCTGCGGACTCGGCGAACGGCTGGACACCGACGCGCTGGTGAAGATTGCGCAGAAGGACGGCAAGGTGCCGATGGCCAAGTCGCACGATTTCCTGTGCTCGGCCGACGGCGTGGCGATGATCAGGAACGACATCGCCAGCGAAGGCGTCACCCACGTCATGATCGGCGCCTGCTCGCGCCGCGCCAAGACCGAAGCCTTCTATTTCCCCGAGAACGCCGTGGCGCGCGCCAACCTGCGCGAAGGCGTGATCTGGATCCGTCCCGATACCGAGGAAGCCCGCGAAACCACGCAGGACATGGCGGAAGACTACATCCGCATGGGCTGCGCCGAAGTGAAGGCGATGACCGCGCCCGGCGGCAACCCCAACACCGGCAGCAGCAAGACCCTGCTGGTCGTGGGCGGCGGCGTCACCGGCATGACCACCGCGATCGAGGCCTCCAAGACCGGCTATTCGGTCGTGCTGGTCGAGAAGACCGGCGAGCTCGGCGGCATGGCCGGCAAGCTGTGGAAGCGCATCCCCGTGCACGAGCCCTTCAAGTCGCCCGCCGATACCGGTGTCGGCGAGCTGGTCTCGCAGGTGCTGGGCGATGCCAACATCAAGGTCTACCTGAACGCCACCGTCGCCAAGACCGACGGCGCGCCGGGCCGTTTCGTGGTGCAGATCGCCACCGAATCGGGCGCGACCCACACCGAGGACATCGGTGCCATCGTGCAGGCCAGCGGCTTCACCACCTATGACATGAACAAGCTGCCCGAACTGGGCGGCGGCAAGTCGCCCAACGTGGTCGACCAGCTCGGCCTCGAAGCGCTGGCGAAAGCGGCCGCGGCCGGCGACGGCGTGATCCGCCGTCCGTCCGACAACCAGCCGGTGAAATCGGTGGTGTTCGTGCAGTGCGCAGGCCAGCGCGATCCCTCGGGCACGCATCTCGCGTACTGCTCGGGCTTCTGCTGCAACGCCAGCATCAAGCAGGCCATGTACTTCAAGGACGCCAACCCGGCGGTCGACACGACCATCATCTACACCGACCTGCGCACGCCCGGCAACGGCGAGGACTTCTACCGCAGCGCGCAGGAAAAGGGCGTGATCTTCACCAAGGGCAAGGTCTCCGGCGTGCAGCCCGGCAGCAGCGGCAGCACGGTGACCTTCCATGACCTCATCCTCGACGATGCGAACGCGACCATCGCCGACGTCGACCTGGTGGTGCTCGCCACCGGCCAGGTGCCGAATTCCGGCGTCGACATCTTCGCCGCACCCAAGGAAGCGGTGGAGGGCGAGGTCGAGGTCAAGCCGATCTCCATCCTCAACCTGAACTACCGCCAGGGCACCGACGTGCCGCAGCTGAAGCAGGGTTTCACCGACTCGCACTTCATCTGCTTCCCCTACGAAACCCGCCGTACCGGCATTTACACCGCCGGCCCGGTGCGCCGCCCGATGGACATCGCGCAGGCGCGCGAGGACGCCACCGGTGCCGCGCTGAAGGCCATCCAGTCGCTGGAAAACGCCGAGCTCGGCCGCGCCGCGCATCCGCGGTCCGGTGACCTGTCGTTCCCGAAAGTGCGTCTCGAAGGCTGTACCCAGTGCAAGCGCTGCACGGTCGAATGTCCCTTCGGCGCCATCGACGAGGACGAAAAGCGCTTCCCGGTATTCAACGAGGCGCGCTGCCGCCGCTGCGGCACCTGCATGGGCGCCTGCCCGGTGCGCGTGATCTCGTTCGAGAACTACTCGGTCAACACCGTCGGCGCGCAGGTCAAGGCGGTCGACATCCCCGACGAGTTCAGCGAGAAGCCGCGCATCCTCATCCTCGCCTGCGAGAACGATGCCTATCCGGCGCTCGACATGGCCGGCATGAACCACAACGAGTATTCGGCCTTCGTGCGCATCATCCCGATCCGCTGCCTGGGTTCGGTCAACACCATCTGGGTGACCGACGCGCTCAACGCCGGCTACGACGGCGTGATGATGATGGGCTGCAAGTCGGGCGACGAGTACCAGTGCCACTTCGTCAAGGGCTCCGAGCTCGGCCGCGTGCGCATGTCCAAGATCGACGACACGCTGAAGACGCTGAACCTCGAAACCGAGCGCGTGCGCGACCTCGAGGTCGCCATCACCGACATCGAGCGCGTGCCCGAGATGATCAACAAGTACGTCGAAGAGCTGGTCGCCATCGGCCCCAGCCCCTTCAAGGGCTTCTAGCATGCATCGGCCATTTTTGACGATGCATCATCAGATCGGAGTAAGGACATGAGCGCGAATACCGCAATGGCGACCAAGTACAAGAACAACTTCCTGAAGGAAGTCGAAGAACAGGTCGAGATGGGCGACTGGGTGAAGATGTGCATGCAATGCGGCGTCTGCTCCGGTTCCTGCCCGACCAACTTCCAGAGCGCGTGGGAACATCCGCCGCAGGAAATCTTCATGATGATCCGCGCCGGCAAGCGCGAAGAAGTGCTGACCAGCACTTCGATGTGGAACTGCACCTCGTGCTACAACTGCATCGTGCGCTGCCCGCGCAAGCTGCCCATCACCCACATCATGCACGGCATCGCCGAGTATGCGCATCGCCTGGGCATGGCGCCCAAGATGCAGCCGACCCGCTTCTTCTCCGGCCTGTTCTGGAAGAACGCGACCAAGACCGGCCGCGTCAATGAGCTCAAGCTGTCCATGGGCCTGTACTTCAAGGACGGCTTCGGCGCCGGCGTGAAGGAAGGCATGAAGATGAAGGACGTGGCGCTCGGCCTCATCAAGGCCAAGCGGCTGAACCCCTTCGAGATCCTGGGCGGCCACACCTGCAAGGACCAGAAAGGCATCCAGGCGATGCTGAAAAAAGCCTACGAAATCGAGCGCAGCCGCAAGGCCGCCAAGATGGCGGGCTGAGGAGAGAAACCATGGCCAAACACGAATACGCGTTCTACCCCGGATGTTCGTCGCAGAAGGGCGCATCCGCATCCAACTACCTGACCTCGGTCGAATCGATGTGCAAGACGCTCGACGTCAAGCTCACCGAAATCCCCGACTGGAACTGCTGCGGCGCCTCCATCGGCTACGCCGAAGCCGGCGAACTGCCGCGCCACGTGATGAACGCGCGCAACTTCGCGCTCTCGGAAAAGAACCTGCCGGGCCAGGAAATCGTCGCTACCTGCGCCGCCTGCTGGCTGGGTGCGCGCGAGACGCGCGAGCGCCTCACGCACTCCGACACGCTGATGGCGGACACCAAGGAAGCGCTCAAGGAAGCCGGCCTCACCATCAACGAAATGCCCGAGATCCGCCACATGGTGGAAGTGCTGATCGAGGACATCGGCTTCGACGAGATGAAGAAGCACGTCAAGAAACCGCTCGAGGGCGTGAAGATCGCGGGCTACGTCGGCTGCCAGACCAACCGTCCCTTCGGCGTCGCCGGCGAGTCCTTCGAGAACCCCAAGTACCTCGACATGATGGTCGACATGGTCGGCGCCACCGCCATCCCCGAGTACGACATGAAGGTCACCTGCTGCGGCGGCGCGCTGGCGTTCTCCGAGCCGGAAAAGGCCCAGGCGCAGATCAAGGACATCATCGAATCCGCGTATGACCATGGCGCCGAGATGATCGTCACCCCGTGCCCGCTGTGCCAGGCCAACGTCGAGATCTACCAGGGCCAGATCAACCAGCGCTACGGCACCAAGTTCAACATCCCCGTGATGTACTACAGCCAGCTCATGGTCGTCGCCTACGGCGGCAGCGCCAAGGAAGCGGCCCTCAACGGCCAGCTCATCCGCGCGCGCCGGCTTGAGGAAATCGCCGCCAAGTAAGGCTGCGGCCGGCTTGTACGGAACAGGGGCCTCGGCCCCTGTTTTTTTGCCTACAGCCGGTCGATCACGTAGCGGTCGCGGCCGGCGTGCTTGCCCTCGTAGAGCGCCGCGTCCGAGCGCTGCACCGCGCTCGCCAGGCTTTCCAGCTCGCCCACCTCGGCCACGCCCAGCGTCACCGTCAGGTTCACGCATACCCCACCGGCCGATGCCGGCGTCTCGCGCACCGTCGCCACCAGGCGCCCGGCCAGCGAGGCGGCCTCGTCGCCCGACTTGCATTGCATCAGCAGCAGGAATTCCTCCCCGCCGTAGCGGTACAGCGGCTCGTTGCCGCGCAGCGTGCGCTTCAGCGTCTCCGTCAGGTGGCACAGCATCGTGTCGCCCACCGGATGGCCGTAGGTGTCGTTGATGCGCTTGAAATGGTCGACGTCGATCATCACCACGTAGAACTGGTTCTGGTTGCGGCGGGCATCCATCTGGTACAGCGTGAAGTCGTATTCGATGCTGTGCCGCAATGGCAGGCCGGTCAGCGGGTCGTGTCGCTGCGCGCTCGACAGCACCAGCGTCTTGAAGCGCGCCAGCAGGGCCAGCAGCTCGGACTGCGTGCGTTCGAACACGTCCAGATCGCCATGCTGGGCGGGCTGGCCGCCCAGCACCGTGTTGCAGATCGTGCGGATCGCGTCGTGCATCGACTCGTGCACCGCATCCACCCGTTCCGTGGCAGCAGTGTCCAGCCGCTCGAAGTGACTACGCTTGGAAGCGAACCAGGCACCGAAGCGGCACAGCGTGTGCGCATGCCCGGACAGCACGTCCTCGCCGGGCGTGGATTGCAACACCGCACAGCGCAGCACGCGGCGCACCCAGTCCAGATGGGCCGCCACCGCTGCGTCGAGCTCGGTGACAAACGCGTCGATTTCCTGCGCAAATTCATGCATCTGCGGTTCTCCGCCCGGCCTCAAACAGGACCGGTTTATCTTTAATGAAACTATAGCCCAGGTTTGTGTCCGCGTCATGTTCCCCGCGCGTGTCCGGCCGGGGGTGCTTGGCGGTATGCTTACGGCCTGTTCCAACCCGCATGTCCAAGACCATGATCAAACGCGCCCGCGACCTCAACCAGCTCATCGACCTCGTCCACGAAGCCGTCTACGAAGTCGACGAATTGCGCGCCTGTCTCGAACACGACGACGACGAGGCCTCCACCTACACCCCTTACCTCGACAGCCTCGACAAGATGCTGCGCGACCTGCACGAATCCATGGTCTCCGGCCAATACGCCGGCACCGGGCAGGGCGGCGACCTTGCCTTCATGCCCCTGTTCAAGAAGCACGAGCGCGACATTCCCTTCCGCGAGCTGCTGCGCACGATCAATGCGACGCATCGGGAGGGGTTTGAGGGCTGAGCGGCAGGGACTGGCGTGTCAGCGAGCCGATTACTGTAATTTTGCTATTGATATAGACGCCAGATATTGCGTTAGGTCATGGGCATGCCTGCAGCAGAGACAAACATCACATTTCGTGAGGCACTGAATAGTGCGTTGCAATACTGGGAGCCACGACGTCTGATTTATAACACTGCGCTAATGGTGGTCGTGGCAGGAGCCTTCATGGCCGGTTGGCCAGTATCGGAACGTGCAATTCATATAGAGGCTATTCTTATTGTCTTCGTGCTTGCCGTACTCGCCAACGTTGCTTACTGCGCTGCCTATATTCCGGAGCTTGCACTCCAGTTCACTTCGTATCGACCCTTTTGGATTCGTAGTCGGTGGATGCTTATGCTGATTGGCACGTTAATGGCATGTGCGATCGCATATTTGTCAGTTTCTGGCATGTTTGGCCTTGAAGCAGGAAACTGGTGACCTGGTGTCGACTTAGCAGACATCATCACTCCGCCCGCAACGCCTCCACCGGATTCAGCCGCGCCGCACGCAGGGCCGGCACCATGCCGGCGGCCAGACCGATCAGCACCGACACGATCAATGCGCCGATGGCGTAATCCCAGGGCACGTTCACCGGCAGGCCGCTGACGGCGGTTTTCAGCAGCCACGCGAGGCCGGCGCCGAGGGCGAGGCCGGAAAGTCCCCCCAGGGTGGAGAGCAGGGTGGATTCCATCAGGAACAGCGTGCGGATGCGCGCGCGGGTGGCGCCCAGCGCGGTGAGGAGGCCGATTTCGGCGACGCGTTCGGCCACTGCGATGTGCATCAGCGTGACCATGCCGACGGCGCCGACCAGCAGCGAGATGCCGCCGAGCGCGGCGACGGCAAAGGTGAGCACGTCCAGCACGGTACCCAGGGTGTCGAGCATCTGCTGCTGCGGGGTGAGGGTGAAGTCCTCGCGGCCGTGGCGGGCGAGCAGGATGCGGCGGGCGTCGGCCATCACGGTCTGCACTGGGGCGTCGGGCCGGTAGGCGAGGTGGATTTCCATCACGCCTTCGCGGTTGAAGACTTCGAGCGCACGCGCGGTGGGGATGTAGACGGTGTCGTCGAGGTCGAAGCCGAGTACCTGGCCCTTGGATTCCATGACGCCGATGATCCTGAAGCGCTGGCTGCCGACCTGCAGGCTGGCGCCGAGCGGGTTGGCGCGACCGAACAGCTCGGTGCGGACCTTTGAGCCCAGCACGGCGTAGGCGCGCGGGTTGCGCGGATCGTCGGCGGGCAGGAAGCGACCGCTGGCGACGCGCATGTTGAAGGCGCGTCCGAAATCCGGTCCTTCGCCGTAGACGGTGACGCGGCGGCTGCGGCCCTGCGCGCGCACTTCGGCGTTGCCCATCACGCCGGCGTTGGCGTAGCGGACGAGTCTCGACTGGCCGAGCGCCAGCGTGTCGTCGAGGGTGAGCAGGCGCGCGCTGCCGATGGAGCCGACCGAGGTGCCGTGGGTGCTGATCTTGCCCGGCGTGACGGTGAGGATGTGGGTGCCGAACTGGGTGAACTCTTCCAGCACGAAGAGATGGATGCCCTGGCCGATGGACGTGAGCAGGATGACGGCGGCGATGCCGACCGCGATGCCCGAGGCCGACAGCAGGGTGCGCAGCCGGTGCGCGGTGAGCGCGGTGCGGGCGAAGCGCAGGGTGTCGGCGGGACTCATTTTCCGGACAGCGCCTGCACGGGATCGAGCCGCGCCGCGCGCGAAGCCGGCAGCAGGCTGGCGACGACGCCGGTGACGAGCGCGGTGACGACGCCGGCGACGCTGGCCCAGGCCGGCGGCCAGGCGGGCAGGGCGGGGTAGGCCAGGCGGATCGCCCAGCTGCCCAGATGGCCGAGCGCGAAGCCGAGCGCGCCGCCGGTGAGCGAGAGCCACAGCGCCTCGGCGAAGAAGAGCCGGCGCACCACGGCCGAGGGCGCGCCTATCGCTTTCAGGAGACCGATCTCCGCCGTGCGCTGCGCCACCGCCACCAGCATCACGTTCATCACCAGGATGCCGGCGACGGCAAGACTGATGGCGGCGATGCCGGCCACGGCGAGTGTGAGCGCGGTAAGGATGCGGTCGAAGGTGGCGAGGATCGCGTCCTGCGTGATCACGGTGACGTCGTCCTCGCCGTCGTGGCGCAGCTTGACCAGATGCGCGACGGCTTGCTTTACCGGCTCGATGGCGGCGCGGTTCCTGGCCTCGACCAGGATGCGGAAAAGGGTGTTGGTGTTGAACAGCGCCTGCGCGTCGTCCACCGCCACGAACACGACCTCGTCGGTGTTGAAGCCCATCGATTCGCCCTGCGTCGACAGCACGCCGGAGACGCGGAAGCGGCGGTCGCCCAGGCGCACGCGCTGGCCGATCGCGTTGCCGTCGGGAAAGAATTCGTGCGCGATGACTTCGCCCAGCACGATCTGCGCCGGGGCGGCGGTGAACGTGCCGCGCGCCAGCGTCATGTGGCGGATCGGCAGCAGGTCGGCGTTGCCGCCGAGCACGGTGACTTCGCGCAGACGCCCGCCCGAAGCCAGCTCGGCGACGCCGACGCTGAGCGGCGCGTGGCGGCGCACGCCGGGCAGCTGGCCGATGGCGCGCGCATCGTCCAGCGTGAGGTCGCGCGGCGTCTGTCCCAGCGCGGCGCCGGCGAAACCGCCGGTGGTTTCGGCGCGGCCGGGCAGCACGATGACGAGGTTGGTGCCGAGCGCGGAGAACTGGCCCACCACGTAGCGGCGCGCGCCGTCGCCCAGCGCCGTGAGCACCACCACCGCGCCCACGCCCAGCGCCATCGCCAGCACGATCAGCAGCGAACGTGTGCGCGTGCTGGCGATGCTGGCGAACGAAAGCGCAAGGAGGTCGCGGAGTTTCATGCCGCGTCGTCGACGATGCGGCCGTCGCGCATCGCGATGTGCCGCGTCGCGCGCGCGCCCAGCTCGCGGTCGTGGGTCACCACGACGAGCGTGGTGCCGCGCTGGTGGAGCGCTTCCAGCAGGGCGACGACTTCGGCACCGATGCGGTGGTCGAGGTTGCCGGTGGGTTCGTCGGCCAGCAGCACGGCGGGTTGCAGGATGGTGGCGCGGGCGATGGCGACGCGCTGGCGCTGGCCGCCGGAGAGTTCGTTGGGACGGTGCTGCGCGCGGTCGCGCAGGTCGAAGGCGTCGAGCGCGGCCTCGACGCGCGCGCGGCGCGCGTCGGCCGCAATGCCTTCGAGCATCAGCGGCAGTTCGATGTTTTCCGCGGCGGTCAGGCGCGGCACCAGGTGGAAGGACTGGAACACGAAGCCGATCTTGTTGCGCCGCACGCGCGCCTGCTCGGGTTCCGACAGCGTGGCGACGTCGGTCCCGTCGAGCAGGTAGCGCCCGCTGTCCGGGCGGGAGCGCGCGCACCTCCTGGTCGCCCATGCGAAAGTGGCGGGTGACCGATTCGAGCCGGATCATGTTCAGGGCCGTGCGGCTTTGGGCACGGCGCGGGCGCCGGCGACGATGGCCTCGCTGTCGAACGCGGTCACCACGCGATCGCCGGCCTGGAGTCCGGAGAGGACTTCGGTGTAGGCCCAGTTGGCGAGACCGGCCTTGAACGGCCGGTTCGCCAGCACGCCGTCGGCGCCGAGCACGAGCACGCTGCCGTCCTGGCGGATCGCCTGCGTGGGCAC
Organism: Thiobacillus sp.; assembly: GCA_044227225.1. GTDB lineage: Bacteria > Pseudomonadota > Gammaproteobacteria > Burkholderiales > Thiobacillaceae > Thiobacillus. Next base: position 69,267 of record JBGAFM010000010.1, read on the forward strand.
ACGCAGCACGTCGTCACGGCGGTCGATCACGACTTCCGCGTCGGCACTGTAGCCGACCAGCAGGGGACGCTTGTCGGTGTCGGCGAAATCGACCTCGACGTCGACCGTGCGCGCCTGCTTTTCCACCTCGGTGACGTAGGGCGCGATGCGCCGTACGCGGCCGGCGAAGTGCTGGCCGGGCAGGGCGTCGAGGGTGATGCGCGCGGGCTGGCCGGGTTTCAGGCGCGGCGCGTCGACTTCGTCCATCGGTGCGGTCACGTACACGCAGCTGTCGTCGATGAGGTCGACCGCGGGCGGGGTGGGGATGCCGGGCGGCGAGGGCGTGGTGAATTCGCCGACCTCGCCGGTGATCTTGGCGACGATGCCGGCAAAGGGGGCGGCCAGCGTGGTGCGCTCGATGCCGGCGCGGGTCACGTCGATCTGCGCCTGCGCGCGCTGCACGTCGGCGGCGAGTGCGTCGCAGTTGGCCTGGCGGGCGCGGGCACTGGCGCGGCTGGCTTCGACGCGCTGCGGGCTGACGAAGCCCTGCGTCGCCAGTTGCTCGTCGCGCACCGCGTCCTGACGCGCGTTTTCGGCCAGGATGCAGGCCTCGCGGCGGCGTTCCACGCTGGTGGCGAGCTGGCGCTGGGCCAGCTCGCGCTGCGCGGCGAGGTCGCGGTTCCACAGTTCGAGCAGCGGCTGGCCGGCCTGCACGCGCTGGCCTTCCTTCACGAACCGTTTCACGATCTGTCCGCCCGCCGCCGGCGCGAGCCGGGCGCGGCGGCAGGCAGTCACCGAACCGGCGCGGGTGTTGACCACGGTGGCTTCCACCGGGCCGCGCGCCAGCGTGGCGAGTTCGACTTCGAGCGGTTTGGGACGGGTGGCACGCCAGCCGGCGAAGGCAAGCGCGGCGAGGACGACGAGGACAAGGAGGATGCGCAGCCGGGGTTTCGAGGCGGACATGATCGGAAGCGGGGCGTGGGTTTGCCCACGCAATGTACCATTCGCCGATGCCGAAAACCATTCAACCCGCGAGCCTGCAATTCCGCGACGGCGTGGCCTATTCCGCGGCCTACGGCGACGTCTACCATTCCGCCGACGGTGGCGCCGGGCAGGCCCGCCACGTGTTCCTGCAGGGCTGCGGCCTGCCGGCGGTGTGGGCCGGACGCGCGGTCTTCTCGGTGCTCGAGACCGGTTTCGGCACCGGCCTCAACTTCCTCGCCACCTGGGCGGCCTGGCGGGCCGATCCCGCGCGCTGCGCGCGGCTGCATTTCTGCTCGGTGGAGAAACACCCCTTCCGGGCCGAGGATCTGGCGCGCCTGCATGCGCAGTGGCCCGAATTCGCCGACCTGTCCGCCGAACTGCGGGCAAACTGGCCGCCGCCGCTGCCCGGCTTCCATCGCATCGCGCTCGACGGCGGGCGGGTGCAGCTCACGCTGATGCTGGGTGATGCGGCGGAGTGTCTGCCGCAACTCGTGGCGCGCATCGATGCGTTCTATCTCGACGGTTTCGCGCCCGACCGCAATGCCGACCTGTGGCAGCCGGCGCTGTATGCGCAGCTCGCGCGCCTCGCGCGTCCCGGCGCGACGGCGGCCACCTATACCGTCGCCGCGCCGGTGCGGCAGGGCCTCGCCGCGCGCCTCGCGCGTCCCGGCGCGACGGCGGCCACCTATACCGTCGCCGCGCCGGTGCGGCAGGGCCTCGCCGACGCCGGCTTTGCCTGTGAAAAGCGCGCGGGCTACGGCCGCAAGCGGCATTGCCTGCTTGCGCGTTTTGCCGGCGTTCCGGAGGCGGCTGCGCGCGCGCCGCGCCGGGTGGCGGTGATCGGCGCCGGCGTCGCCGGTGCGGCGGTGGCGCATGCGCTGGCGGCACGCGGCGTCGACGTGCGCGTGATCGAGGCGGCGGCAGGGCCGGCCATGGCGGCCTCGGGCAATCCTGTCGCAGTGTTCCGCCCGGTGATCTCGCGCGACGACAACCGCTCGACGCGGCTGACGCGCGCGGCCTGCCTGCACGACCTGCGCGCCTGGCCGACCCTGGCCGGCGTCGAATGGGCGCGCTGCGGGGTGCTGCATCTGGCGAAGGACGGCGACGCCGAAGCCAAATACCGGCAGGCGCTCGCGGCCGCCTGCCTGCCCGACGACTATGCGCGCTGGGTGGAACGCGACGAGGCGCAGGCTCTGGCGGCCTGGCCGGTGGCGGCGGCCGGGGTGTTCTACGCCGGGGCCGGCTGGGTGGTGCCGCAGACCCTGTGCCGCGCCTGGCTGGCGCAGGCGGGCATTGCCCTGTTGACCGGCACCGCGGCGGCGCGGCTCGAACCGGTCGCCGCGGGCTGGCAGGTATGGGATGCGCAGGGCGAAATCCTCGCCGAGGCCGAGGCGGTGGTGCTGGCGAACGCGCGCGACGCCGTGCGGCTGGTGCCCGAGGCCGCCTGGCCGATCTCCACCGTGCGCGGCCAGATCACGCAATTGCCGTCCGGCAGCCTGCCGGGCGTCGCGCGGGTGGTTGCGCGCGAAGGGTATTTCGCGCCGGGTGCGCGGCCGCTGGTGGGAGCCACCTACGAACACGACGACCTCGACACCGCGCCGCGCGCGGCGAGCGACGCCGCCAATCTGGCCCGGCTGGAATGCATCCTGCCCGGCGCGTCGGCGGGCCTCGATCCGGCCGGGCTCGAAGGCCGGGCCAGCCTGCGCGCAACCCTGCCGGACCGGATGCCGCTGCTCGGCGCCGTGGCGGGGCGGCCAGGCGTCTACGTGGCGGCGGGCTATGCGTCGCGCGGCGTGGTGTGGGCGGGATTGCTGGGGGAGACGCTGGCCGGCCTGCTGGGGAACGAGCCCCTGCCGCTGGAAGCGGATCTGCTGGCGGCGATGGCGCCGGGAAGGTGGGGCGTCAAGGGCTAGGCGCAGGGGGTACGCGGCTTCGCCGCGGCCCTCGGTCCCGACCCCGGATCAGGCCGCCGTCAGCGGCTTGCTGGCGCGCGCGGCGACGGCCTGGCCGGCCTGGTCGTAGAGTCCGCCCTTGCCGGTGGCGGCGTGCATCAGCACGTTGAGCGCCTGGCGGTTGGCGGCGAGGCGCATTTCGATGAGTTTGCCGACGCGCGCGTTGCTGGCGCGCGCCTCGTTTTCCAGTACGCGCAGGCTGGTCCAGTCGGCGCGCGTCGTCGGGGTGCCGTGCTGCGCCAGCCAGGTTTCCATGCCGCCGGCATCGGGCGGGAAACCGGCGCTGCGCAGGGCGGCGAGTCGGGTGCGGGCGAATTCGCTGGCCGCGTGGAGGCGGTCGAGCTTGCTGGCGTTGAGGGTGGGCAGGCGGTCGGCGTCGCCGTCGACCAGGGCGCGTTCCTCTTCGCCCAGTACGCCGAGGAGGGCCATCCAGGCGGCGTTTTCGGCCGTGAGCTGGCTGCCGGGATTACTTGGACTTGGCGACATGGAGCATGTCCTTGACCGAATCGACCAGGCCCTGGGCGACATTGTCGGGGTTGATCGTGTACTGGCCCGAGGCGATGGCCTGCTTGATGTTCTCGACCTTGGCGCGGTCGACCACCGGGATGGCTGCGAGCTGGGTTTCCAGTTCCTTCAGCTGGGTCGCGCGGGGGCTCAGGGTCACGTCAGTCTGGTCGGCGCCCGGACGCGTACCGGCCTTGGCCTGGGTCGGCCGGTTCTCGGCTGCGGTCGGCAGGGTGACCTGTTTGACTCCGGGATCGATTTTCATGGCGATGTCCTGTCGGGCTGGCGGATGGATTTCCGACCAATCTGATTCGTAAACGGCAGCCTGCGCAATTTCTGAAGGGCGTCCGGCCGACAAAATCGAAATTTCTTTCAGAACGCGATTTCCACCTGCTGGCCGTCCTGCGCAATTCCGCTTACCACCTGCCCCGACGCGGTCCTGACCCGTACCCGGTCGCCCCGGCCGGCATTGGCCAGGGCCTGGCCCTCGCTCTGCACCGAAAAACCCGGTCCGACCAGCACCAGGCGGGTGGGCTGGCCCTGCTGCACGACCTGCGGCGCACGCAGGAGGCCGGCCCGCAGCGCGGCCCCGGCGGCCACCCCGGAAACCGTGCGGTAGCCGACCAGGGCGTCGATGTCGCCGGCGACGTCGGTGGGCAGGGCGCCGAGATCGCCCTCGCGCAGGACGAGGTCGCTGGCGGCGAGTTCGTGGTTGGCAGGCAGGGGCTGGGCGGTGGCCACGTAGCGGCCGATGACCCTGACCTGGGCGGGGAGATAGACCGTCCAGGTCGACGGGGCGAGGCAGCGCACGCCCACCGTCAGCTTGCCGATGGAACGGCTGCCGGGCATCTGGAAGGCATCGAGCGCGGCGCAGGCCGGCAGCTCGGCGCGCGGCGGCCGCACCTCGACCGACACCTTGCCCGGCTGGCTGCTGGCCTGCGCGAGCAGGAAGCGCTCGGCCGTCGCGCGGATCGCGGCGGCATCCTGCAGCCCGGCGGCCTGCGCGGGCGCGGCCAGGCTGCAGGCGGCCAGCAGGATCAGGCGGAAGGAGATCGTCATGCGCATTCCCGGTTGCTTGGATTCTGGCTCGCAGTGTAGCTACGCGCGCGCGGAGGCTAAACGCCGAAATGAACCCCCTTTGTGCCTTTTATCCTTCGATTGGATGGACAGGCGCGCGCCTAGGATGCAGTCATCGAAAAAGGTCTGCGGACGATTCCGGGGACCACGAGGTGACCACCATGCTCAACCGGCTCGACGACATGCTGAATTTCCACGCGCAGGCGCTGCGCCTGCGCGACCAGCGCCAGCAGGTGCTGGCGTCCAATATCGCCAACGCCGACACGCCGAACTACAAGGCGCGCGACTTCGACTTCAAGACCGCGCTCAGTAGCGCCCTGCAGGGCCAGCCCGCGCAGGGCGGGGTGGGCATGGCGACGACCGCGCCGGGCCACCTGCAGGGCAATCCGGAACTGACGACCGCCGGCTTCCTGCAATACCGCAATCCGGCCCAGGGCAACGTCGACGGCAACACGGTGGATGCCGATGCCGAGCGCGCCGCCTTTGCCGAGAACGCCGTGCAGTACGAATTCAACCTCACGCGCATCAGCTCGCAGATCAAGGGCATGCTCGCCGTGATCCAGGGTTAAGGAGACTCGCCGTGTCCCTGTTCAACATCTTCAACGTCGCCGGCTCGGCGATGAACGCACAGTCGCAGCGGCTCAACACCGTCGCCAGCAATCTCGCCAACGCCGACAGCGCGACCAGCGCCAACGGCACGCCCTACAAGGCCAAGCAGGTCGTCTTCGCCGCCACGCCGGTGGGCGAGAACGGCGCGACCGGGGTGCAGGTGGCGGGCGTGGTCGAGGACCCGTCGCCGATGAAGACCGTGTACGACCCGAAGAATCCGCTGGCCGACGACAAGGGCTACGTGACCATGCCCAACGTCAATGTCGTCGAGGAGATGGTCAACATGATTTCCGCCTCGCGTTCCTATCAGTCGAACGTGGAAATGATGAATACCACCAAGACCCTGTTACTCAAGACCCTGACCCTGGGCCAATAAAGAGGAATCACCATGAGCACCGTACAAGACAGCAGTTCCGTGAGCAGCCTCTTCGGCGCGTCGGCGGCACAGAAGACCCAGAGCAGTGCCTCGGAGACGCAGAACCGTTTCCTGAGCCTGCTGGTCGCGCAGATGAAGAACCAGGATCCCCTGAACCCGCTCGACAACGCGCAGGTGACCAGCCAGATGGCGCAGCTCTCGACCGTGCAGGGCATCGAGAACATGAACGCCAGCATGGAGAAGCTGGTCGCGAGCCTGGGCAGCAACCAGATGTCGCAGGCGGCGAACCTGATCGGCCACGGGGTGCTGGTGCCGGGCAACCATATCGGCCCGGCGCAGGCGGATGCCGTGGCCGGCTTCGATCTCGACGGTGCGGCCGACTCGGTCAAGCTCACCATCGAGAACGCCGCCGGTGCCACGGTGCGCACCATCGACCTCGGTGCCCGCGCCGGCGGCGTCAACCTGGTGGCCTGGGATGGCCTGGCCGACGACGGCAGCGCCGCGCCGGCCGGCAGCTACACCTTCAAGGTCAGCGCGACCGAAGGCGGCGCCGCGGTCACCAGCCAGGCGCTCTATCTCGGCACGGTCAACAGCGTGTCGCAGGACAGCACCGGCGTGCAGCTGAACCTGTCGAGCAACGAGCAGGCGAACTACGCCGATATCCGGCAGATTTTCTGAACCCCGTCGTCGTAACGAAAAACACAAGGAGCAGATCATGAGTTTTCAGCAAGGTTTGAGCGGTCTCAACGCGGCGGCGAAGAATCTCGACGTCATCGGCAACAACGTCGCCAACTCGGGGACGGTGGGCTTCAAGCAGTCGCAGACGCAGTTCGCCGACGTGTACGCGAACTCGCTCACCGGCGCCGGCGGCTCGCAGGTCGGCATCGGCGTGCAGCTTTCCACGGTGGCGCAGCAGTTCACCCAGGGCAACATCACCTCGACCAACAATCCGCTCGATATCGCCATCAACGGCGGCGGCTTCTTCCGCATGGACAACAACGGCGAGATCAACTACCAGCGCAACGGCCAGTTCCAGCTCGACCGCAACGGCTACATCGTCAGTTCCGGCGGCGCGCATCTCACCGGCTACACCGCCAACGCCAGCGGCGTACTGTCGACCGGTGCGCCTTCTTCGCTGTTCATCAACACCACCGACCTGCCCCCGCAGGTGACCGGCGACGTCACGTCGATCCTCAACCTGGACTCGACCAAGACCGCGCTGACGGCGGCCGGCTTCAACATGAACGACCCGACCACCTTCCACAATTCCACCTCGGTGTCGATCTACGACAGCCTGGGCAACGCGCATACCCTGCAGACCTATTACGTGAAGACCGCCGCCGGCGCCTGGAGCGTGTTCGGCTCGGTGGACGGCGCCGCCTCCACCTCGATCGGCACCCTCAATTTCGGTACCGACGGCGCGCTCACCACGGCGATGCCGCTGACCACCTCGGTAGCGGTGACCACCGGTGCCGCGACGCCCTTCAACGTCAACATCGACTTCACCGGCACCACCCAGTTCGGCTCCTCCTTCAGCGTCAACAAGCTGACGCAGGACGGCTACACCTCGGGCCGGCTGGCCGGCTTCAACATCGGCTCCGACGGCATCATCCTGGGCCGCTACACCAACGGCCAGTCGGCCGTGCTGGGCCAGGTCGTGCTGGCGAGCTTTGCCAACCCCAACGGCCTGCAGCCGCTCGGCAACAACATGTGGGCGGAGACCGCGACCTCGGGCTCGCCGCTGGTCGGCACGCCGGATACCGGCAGCCTCGGCGTGCTGCAGTCGTCGGCGACGGAGGATTCCAACGTCGACCTCACCGCCGAGCTGGTCAACATGATCACCGCGCAGCGCGTCTACCAGGCCAACGCGCAGACCATCAAGGCGCAGGACGCCGTCCTGCAGACCCTGGTCAACCTGCGCTGACGCACGGCCTGCCTGAGGATCCGCCATGGACCGCATGATCTACACCGCGATGACCGGCGCGAAGCACACGCTGGAGCAGCAGGCCACCGTGTCGCACAACCTGGCCAACGCCACCACCACCGGCTTTCGCGCGCAGATCGATGCCTTCCGCGCCGTACCGGTCGTCGGTGCGCCGCTCGACACGCGCGCGTTCGTGGTCGATTCCACCGCCGGCAGCGATTTCCGCTCCGGCGTGATCCAGCAGACCGGGCGCGAGCTCGACGTGGCGGTGCAGGGCAGCGGCTGGTTCGCGGTGCAGGCTGCGGATGGCAGCGAGGCCTATACCCGCAACGGCAGTTTCAAGCTCGACGAGAACGGCGTGCTGCTGACCTCGAGCGGGCTGACCGTGATGGGCGACGGCGGGCCGATTTCCATTCCGCCCGGCCGCAACGTCGCGATCGCCAAGGACGGCACCATATCCCTGGTGCCCGACGGTTCCCAGGCCACCGGACTGACCTCGGTCGGCCGCCTCAAGCTGGTGAAGCCGGCGGAGGCCGATCTGGTGCGCGGCGACGACGGCCTGTTCCGCATGAAGGACGGCGGGGCGGCGGACGCCGATCCCTACGTGAACGTGGTCTCCGGCGCACTGGAGTCGTCCAACGTCAACGTCGTCGACGCGATGGTCGACATGATTTCCCTGGCGCGCCAGTTCGAGATGCAGATGAAGCTGCTGCAGCACGCCGAGAGCAACGACACCAAGGCCACGCAGCTGCTGAGCCTGGGCTGATTGACTGATTTACCGAAGGAGCCGACATGATTCGCTCGCTGTGGATTTCCAAGACCGGTCTGGATGCGCAACAGACGCAGATGGACGTGATCTCCAACAACCTCGCCAACGTCAGCACCAGCGGCTTCAAGCGTGCCCGTGCCGTGTTCGAGGACCTGCTCTACCAGACCATCCGCCAGCCCGGCGCGCAGTCGTCCGAGCAGACGCAACTGCCGTCCGGCCTGCAGATCGGCACCGGCGTGAAGCCGGTCGCCACCGAGCGCATCTTCACCCAGGGCAACCTGCAGCAGACCGGCAATGCCAAGGACGTGGCGATCCAGGGCGGCGGCTTCTTCCAGGTGCTGATGCCGGACGGCACCACCGCCTATACGCGCGACGGTTCCTTCCAGACCGACGCCAACGGCCAGCTCGTTACCTCCAGCGGCTACGCCGTGCAGCCGGCGATCACCGTGCCGGCCGACGCGCAGACCCTGACCATCGCGCGCGACGGCACGGTGTCGGTGACCCAGCCCGGCTCGGCGACGCCGACCACCATCGGCACCCTGCAGCTGGCGATGTTCATCAACCCCGCCGGCCTGCAGAGCCTGGGCGAGAACCTCTACGCCGAAACGGCCTCGTCCGGCACGCCGAGCGCCAGCGCGCCCGGCAGCAACGGTGCCGGCGTGCTCAACCAGGGTTACGTCGAGACCTCCAACGTCAACGTGGTGGAAGAGCTGGTCAACATGATCCAGACCCAGCGCGCCTACGAGATCAACAGCAAGGCGATCTCCACCTCCGACCAGATGCTGCAGAAGCTGACGCAGCTGTGAAGAGCATGAACGCCTGGCTGACCCGATTCGTCCTGCCGCTGTGCGCGGCGGGCCTGCTCGCCGCCTGCGGCACCACGCCCTCGACCATCGCGCAGGGGCCGAACACGGCGCGCCCGCAGGCGCAGGCCGCCGTCGCGCCGGGCAATGGCGCGATCTACCAGAACGCCAGCTATCGTCCGCTGTTCGAGGACCGGCGCGCGCGGCAGGTCGGCGACGTGCTGACCATCGCCATCAACGAAAAGACTGCGGCAGGCAAGGATGCCACGTCGAGCGGTTCCAAGACCGGCGCGGTCGACTCCTCGATCACCGCGGTGACCAAGATGCCGCTCAAGTCGCTGCAGGGACTGGGCGTGAGCGGCAGTTCGTCGGCCCAGTACGACGACGCCGCCTCGCTCAGTTCCAGCAACACCTTCAGCGGCACGATCACGGTGACCGTGACCGAGGTGTTGCCCAACGGCAACCTGGTCGTCGCCGGCGAAAAGCAGATCGCGCTCGACAAGGGCGTCGAATATGTCCGTCTCTCCGGCGTGGTCCAGCCCGACACCATCCAGGCCGGCAACACCGTGTCGTCGACCAAGGTGGCCGACGCCCGCATCGAATACCGTACCAGCGCCAAGCTCGATTCCGCCGAGGTGATGGGCTGGCTGGCACGCTTCTTCCTGAGCCTCGCGCCGCTGTGAGGAAACCGTCATGAAATTTTCCGCCCTCATCCTGACCGCCGTGCTTGCCGCCACCGGCTTCGTCCATGCCGAAAGCGCCCGCGCCGAACGCATCAAGGACCTGGCCTCCATCCAGGGCGTGCGCGCCAACCAGCTCGCCGGCTACGGCCTGGTGGTGGGCCTCGACGGCACCGGCGACCAGACCACGCAGACGCCGTTCACCACCCAGAGCATCGCCAGCATGCTGACCCAGATGGGCGTCAACCTGCCGACCGGCGTGAACATGCAGCTGAAGAACGTCGCCGCCGTGATGGTGACGGCCGAGCTGCCGGCGTTCGCGCAGGCCGGACAGACGCTCGACATCACCGTGTCGTCCATCGGCAACGCCAAAAGCCTGCGCGGCGGCACCCTGGTGATGACGCCGCTCAAGGGCGCCGACGGCCAGATCTACGCGATGGCCCAGGGCAGCCTGGTCGTCAGCGGCGCCGGCGCCTCGGCCAACGGCAGCAAGGCCCAGATCAACCATCTTTCCGTGGGCCGCGTCCCCGCCGGCGCCACGGTTGAACGCGGCGTGGCGACGGCGCTCGGGGAGACCGGCAGCATCAACGTCGAACTCCGCGACAGCGATTTCTCCACCGCGGCGCGCGTGGTCGACGCGATCAACGCCCGCTTCGGCAAGGACACCGCGCACGCCCTGAACGGCCGCGTGGTGCAGGTGAAGACGCCGGTCGGCGCCGGCGAGCGCGTCGCCTTCCTCGGCGCCATCGAGAGCCTGGACGTCGATCCGGCGGTCGGCGGCGCCAAGGTCATCATCAACGCGCGCACCGGCTCGGTGGTGATGAACCAGAAGGTCATGCTCGATCCCAGTGCGGTGTCGCACGGCAATCTCTCGGTCGTCATCAATACCCAGCCCGTGATCAGCCAGCCCGCGCCCTTCTCCAAGGGCGAGACGGTGGTGACCGCGCAGTCGCAGATCGAAATCCGCCAGCAGCCCGGCGAAGTCATGCTGCTGAAAAACAGCGCCTCGCTGGCCGACGTGGTCAAGGCCCTCAATTCCATCGGCGTCACCCCGCAGGACCTGCTCGCCATCCTGCAGGCGCTCAAGGCCTCGGGCGCGCTGCACGCCGAGCTGGAGGTGATCTGACATGGCCATCGGCGGTGCCGACCTTGCCGCGAAGCTGGCGATCGACGTCCAGGGCGTCGACAACCTGAAACTGCAGGCCAAGCAGGCCTCGCCCGAGGCGCTGAAGTCGGCCGCGCGCCAGTTCGAGGCCGTATTCATGAACATGCTGCTGAAGAGCATGCGCGAAACGACCAGCCAGGACGGCATGTTCGACAGCGAACAGACCCGCATGTACACCTCCATGCTCGACCAGCAGCTGGCGCAGAGCATGGCCAGCCGCGGCATCGGCCTCGCCGACGTGATGGTGCGCCAGTTGAGTACGGCCGCCGCCACGGTCGATCCCACCGCGGAGCCGCAGGCCTTCCCGCTGAATCCCGACCGTGCCATGCCGCTGGCCGCGCCGCAGGCCTTCGAACTGCCGGCCGTGCCGGCGGCGGTTCAGTCCGCTTCCGTGCCGGCCGCTGCCGGCGCGGGCGACGTTCCGGCGCACGTCGGCGATTTCGTCCAGCGCATGCTGCCGCACGCCCAGGCGGCGAGCGCCGCCACCGGCATTCCCGCCCATTTCATGGTGGGGCAGGCCGCCCTGGAAACCGGCTGGGGGCGCGCGGCGATTCGCGGCGCCGACGGCAGCGACAGCCACAACCTGTTCGGTATCAAGGCCGGCGGCGACTGGAAAGGCCGTACGGTCGACATCGTCACCACCGAATACGTGAAGGGGCAGCCGGTCAAGCAGGTCGATACCTTCCGCGCCTACGATTCCTACGCCGACGCCTTCCGCGACTACGCCACCCTGCTGCGCGGCCAGGCACGCTACCAGGGCGTGATCGCCCAGGGCGGCGACGCGGCCGGCTTCGCGCAGGGCTTGCAGCAGGCCGGCTACGCCACCGATCCGGCCTATGCCCGCAAGCTCGCCGGTGCCATCCGGCTGGTCGAGAAGGCCTGACGGGCAGGGCGGATTCAAGAAATGCCCCGGGCTGCCGATTCACTGATTGAGAGGGCGGATCGTCCGCGCTCCGCCCGGATCTGACCCGAGATGGCTACCAATATCCTCAGCATCGGCCAAAGCGCCCTGACCGCCGCCCAGGTGGGGATCAGCACGACCGGTCACAACATCGCCAATGCCTCCACCCCCGGCTACAACCGCCAGGTGGTGGTACAGGGCGCGGCGCTGGCGCAGAACTTCGGCTACGGTTTCCTCGGCCAGGGCACCGAGGTGTCCAGCGTCCAGCGGATCTACAACGAATATCTCGGCGCGCAGGTGCAGAGCGCGCAGACCAGCAAGAGCGGGCTGGACAGCTACTACGCGCAGATCCAGCAGATCGACAACATGCTGGCCGATCCGGCGGCCGGGCTGTCGCCCGCGATCCAGGACTTCTTCAGCAGCATCCAGGGCGTCGCGACCAATCCTTCCTCCTTGCCGGCGCGCCAGACCGCGCTGTCGTCGTCGGAGGCGCTGGCGGCCCGCTTCCAGGGCATGGCCTCGCGCCTGGACGAGACGGCGCGCGGCATCAACAGCGAAGTCGTCTCCAGCGTCAGCGTCATCAACACCTACGCCGACCAGATCGCCACCCTCAACGACGCCATCAGCAAGGCCCAGCGTGCGACCGGGCAGGAGCCCAACGACCTGCTGGACCAGCGCGACCAGCTGGTGACGGACCTCAACAAGGAAATCAAGGCCACCGTGGTCAAGCAGGGCGACGGCGGCTACAACGTCTTCATCGGCAACGGCCAGCCGCTGGTGGTGGGCACCAAGACCTCGCCGCTGATCGCCACGGCCTCGCCGACCGACCCGGAAAAGGTCGAGGTGGCCTACAAGGCCAGCAACGGCGATACCGTCATCGTCGGCGAATCGGGCTTCGTCGGCGGCAAGCTCGGCGGCCTGATCCAGTTCCGCGCCGAGTCGCTGACGGCGGCGCAGAACGCCCTCGGCCGCGTGGCCATCGGGCTGGCCAGCACCTTCAATGCGCAGAGCCAGGCCGGTTTCGATCTCAACGGTGCGGCGGGCGGCGCCTATTTCACCGTCGGCGCACCGGTGGTGGGGGCCAACGGCACCAACACCGGATCGGGCACGCTCACCGCGACGATCGGCAACGTCAATGCGCTGACCACCAGCGATTACCAGTTGCAGTACGACGGCAGCAATTACACGCTGACGCGGCTTTCCGACAACAGCACCACGACCTTCGCCAGTTTTCCGCAGACCGTCGACGGGGTGACGCTCAGCCTCAGCGGCACGCCGGCGGCCGGCGACAACTTCCGCATCCGGCCGACGGTGGCCGGCGCGAGCGGTTTCTCGGTGGCGATCACCGACCCGGCCAAGATCGCGGCCGCCGGCACCGCCGGCGCGGTCGGCGACAACACCAACGCGCTGGCACTGGCTGCGCTGCAGACCGCCAACACGCTGGCCAACGGGACCACCACCTATCTCGGCGCCTATGGCCAGATGGTCAGCGCGGTCGGCAACAAGACGCGCGAACTGGAAGTCACGTCCAATGCCGCGGGCAACCTGCTCGATCAGACGACCCAGGCGCTGCAGTCCGAGTCGGGGGTCAACCTCGACGAGGAAGCGACCAACCTTCTCCGCTACCAGCAGGCCTACCAGGCCGCCGCCAAGGTGATGCAGATCGCCAAGGAGATGTTCGACATGCTGGTCTCGCTCGGTCAGTAAAGGAAGAATCATGCGCATCAGCACCCAGCAGATCTACGAAGCCGGCGCAGCCCGCCTGGGCGACCTGCAGACCACGCTGGCCAAGACCCAGCAGCAGATCGCCACCGGCCGCAAGATGCTGGCGCCGTCGGACGACCCGGTCGCCGCGGCGCGCGCGCTCGACATCACGCAATCGCAATCGATCAACAGCCAGTACGCCGACAATCGCGTGCAGGCGCGCAATTCGCTGACCGTCGTCGAAGGCACCCTGGGCAGCGTCACCGACCTGTTGCAGAACGTGCGCGATGCCCTGGTCTCGGCCGGCAACACCACCTACACCGATGCCCAGCGCGGCTTCGTCGCCACCGACCTGTCGAGCCGCTTCCAGGCGATCCTCGGCCTGGCCAACACCCGCGACGCGCAGGGCAATTACATGTTCTCCGGCTTCCAGACTGCCACCAAGCCGTTCACCGAGACCGCCACTGGCGCCACCTACCAGGGCGACTCCGGGCAACAGCTTGCGCAGGTCGACACCAACCGCCAGATGGCGATGAGCAACCCCGGCGACAGCGTCTTCCAGGGCGGTGGCCAGGACGTGTTCCAGACCATCAAGGACATGATCACCCTGCTGCAGGCGCCGGTGAGCTCGACCGCCGCACGTACCGCGCTGGACAGCGGCCTGGCGAGCGGCCTGGGCAACGTCGACAAGGCGCTCAACAACGTGCTGACCGTGCGCGCCTCGCTGGGTACCCGGCTGCAGGAACTCGATTCGCTCGATACGGCAGGCAGCGACCGCGACGTCCAGTACAGCGCCATGCTGTCCGGGATACAGGACCTCGACTACACCAAGGCGCTCACGCAGCTGTCGCAACAGCAGACCACGCTCGAGGCCGCGCAGCAGTCCTTCGTCAAGACGGCCAACCTGTCGCTCTTCAACTATCTCTGAGGCGGGGATGGGGACGCACGCGACACTGCCCGTGGAAGCCCAGACGGGCGGCGGCGCCCACATCGAGGAGGTCGAACGCGACCTCGCCCAGATGAATGCGCTGCTGGAGGCCGCCATCGAAAAGCTGCTCGTCAGCTTCATGGCCATCCACCGCGGCATCGCCAGCCAGCAGCAGACGCTGCAGGAATCCGCCCTCCAGCACCCCGAATTCTCCAGTTGCGCCGCGCGCATGGACGCGCTGCGCGAGGACATCGCGCGCCACATCGGCGAGGCGGTGGCCGGCCTGCAGTTCCAGGACATGACCAGCCAGCTGATCCGGCGCATGGGCGAGCATCTCGCCGGCGTGCGGGACGATCTCGCCAGCTGCACGGAAACCCTGCCGGCGCGCAGCGGCAGCCGGCGGGTGGTGAGCCAGCAGCACATGGAATGCGGCGACATCGAACTGTTTTGACCTGATTTGACGGAAGTACGGACATGACGAACGCGAAGACGATACTCACGGTGGACGACTCGGGCTCATTGCGCCAGATGGTGTCCTTTGTGCTGCGCGACGCCGGATACGGCGTGATCGAGGCGGTGGACGGCAAGGATGGCCTCGAAAAGGCGAAACAGCAGACGGTCGACCTGGTACTGACGGACCAGAACATGCCGGGCATGGACGGCCTGAGCCTGATTCGTGCACTGCGCGATATGAAGAATTACAAGAGTGTGCCGATATTGATGTTGACAACGGAGTCCGGCGACGAAATCAAGGCGCAGGGCAGGGCCGTCGGGGCGACCGGGTGGATGGTCAAGCCCTTCGACCCGGCCAGGCTGACCGAAGTGGTCAGAAAGCTGATCGGCTGAACGCCGGCACCGGAAAACCATACTGCAGCGGAGCACGACATGACGATCGACATGAGTCAGTTCTACCAGGTGTTTTTCGACGAGGCAGACGAACTGCTCGCCGAAATGGAGAAGCAGTTGCTCGCCCTCGACGTGGCCGCGCCCGACAACGAAGACCTCAACGCCATTTTCCGCGCGGCCCACTCGATCAAGGGCGGCGCCGCCACTTTCGGCTTCACCGACATCACCGAAGTCACCCATGTGCTGGAGTCGCTGCTCGACCGCATCCGCAAGGGTGAAATGGCGCTGACCGCGGACCATGTGGACGCCTTCCTCGCCGCCAAGGACGTGCTGTCGATGCTGATGGACGGCCATCGCCACGGCTCCGCCGTCGACCACGACGCGGTGCTGAGCGTGAGCAAGCGCCTGAACGCCCTGTCGCAGGGCGAGGCGGCGCCGGCCGCGGCACACGCGCCGGTCGCCGCGTCCACGCCCGAACCCGTCGAAACGCCGCCCCCGATGGCCGACGCCGAAGGCAATTTCCATCTGCGCATCGAACTGCCGGCTGTCCCGCAGAAGGATGCCGATGCGCTGGCCACCGAACTCGGCCTGATGGGCACGCTGACCCGCGAGACGCTGGCCGACGGACGTGCCGTGTTCAATCTGGTCACCACCGAGACGCAGGACACCATCGTGGCGATCTGCGCCTTCGTGCTCGACCCGGATGCGCTGCGCATCACCTCGTCCGGGCCGGCCGCCCCGGCCGCCGCGCCGACGCCGGAGAAAAGCGAAGCGTCCTACGGCCTCTACGAACAGCCGGCCGCACCGTCTGCCGCCGCAGCCGCACCTGCCGCCGAAGCGGCGCCCGTGACGGCGCCGGCACCCGCGGCGGCTGCCCCTGCGGGCGAGAACAAGAACTGGGGCCGCCGCGCCACCGACAAGGAAGGCACCAATGCGGAGTCGTCGTCGATCCGCGTCAGCGTGGAGAAGGTCGACCAGCTCATCAACCTGGTCGGCGAACTCGTCATCACCCAGGCCATGATCGACCAGCGCATCAACGCGCTCGACCCGATCCACCATGAACGCCTGATGAACAGCGCCAACCAGCTTGCGCGCAATACCCGCGACCTGCAGGAAGCCGTGATGTCGATCCGCATGATGCCGATGGACTACGTGTTCTCGCGCTTCCCGCGCATGGTGCGCGACCTCGCCGGCAAGCTCGGCAAGAAGGTCGAGTTCGTCACCCGCGGCGCTGCCACCGAACTCGACAAGGGCCTCATCGAGCGCATCGTCGACCCGCTCACCCACCTGGTCCGCAACAGCGTCGACCACGGTATCGAGATGCCGGACAAGCGCCGTGCCGCAGGCAAGAACGAAGCCGGCCGGCTCACGCTGTCCGCCGCGCACCAGGGCGGCAACATCGTCATCGAGGTGAGCGACGACGGCGGCGGCCTCAACCGCGACAAGATCCTCGCCAAAGCCAGGCAGAACGGTCTCCCGGTCTCCGACACCATGACCGATGCGGACGTGTGGCAGCTCATTTTCGCCCCCGGTTTCTCCACGGCCGAGATCGTCACCGACGTGTCGGGACGCGGCGTCGGCATGGACGTGGTCAAGCGCAACATCACCGCCATGGGCGGAGTGGTCGACATCCGCTCGGTGCCCGGCTCGGGCACCACGATTTCGATCTCGCTGCCGCTCACGCTCGCCATCCTCGACGGCATGCTGATCCGGGTCGGCGAGGAGATCTACATCCTGCCGCTGGGCTACGTGGTCGAGTCGCTGCAGCCCGCGGCGGTCGACGTCAAGGAAATCGCCGGCCAGGGCAAGGTCGTGAAGGTGCGCGAGGAATACCTGTCGCTGATCCCGCTGTACCAGATCTTCGCCATCGATCCGAAGAGCGAGGACCCTTCGCAGGGCATCCTGGTCATCCTCGAATCCGAAGGCAAGAAGGCGGCCCTGCTCGTCGACAGCCTGGTCGGCCAGCAGCAGGTGGTGGTGAAGAATCTGGAATCCAATTTCCGCAAGGTGGCGGGCATCTCCGGCGCCACCATCCTCGGCGACGGCGGCGTGTCGCTGATCCTCGACGTGGCGGCGCTGCTGCGCTCGAGCCGCCAGCTCGCCGACGCCGCCTGCTACTGAACGCCAGGACAACCCTAGGAACGAGCCCATGCTGACCCTGACCGACAAACCCCGCACCCAGGATTACAACGAGTCCCTCGAAGACGCCAGGGAATACCTGGCCTTCACGCTGGGGCGCGAGGAATACGGCCTCGACATCCTGCGCGTACAGGAAATCCGCGGCTACGAACCCGTCACCCGGATCGCGAACGCGCCGGCCTTCATCAAGGGCGTGGTGAACCTGCGCGGCACCATCATTCCAGTGGTCGACATGCGCCTCAAGCTGAACCTGGGCGAGGCCAGCTACGACCAGTTCACCGTGGTGATCATCCTGAACATTGCCGGCCGCGTGGTCGGCATGGTGGTGGACAGCGTGTCCGACGTGACGACGCTGAAACCCGAACAGATGCGGCCGGCGCCGGAAGTCGGCTCCGCGTTCGACGCCGACTACCTGATCGGCCTGGGCGACCTCGGCGAGCGCATGCTCATCCTGGTGGACATCGACAAACTCATGACCAGCGCCGAAATGGGCCTGGTCGAAAAGCTCGCGGCCTGACGCATCCGCAGCCACACCAAGGAGAGGACACTGACATGCTGAACAATCTGAGCATCAAATCGCGGCTGATCTTCCTGATCGGCTTTCTATCTCTCCTGCTGCTGGGCGTGGGCATCATGGGCATCGGCGGCATGAGTTCGAGCAAGAATTCGCTGAAGTCGGTGTACGAGGAACAGGTCGTCCGCCTCGGCAAGCTCGACGAGGTCATCGCCATGGTGACCGCCAACCAGGTGCGGCTGGCGGAGTCCGTCACCGGCCAGCTGGTGGCCTTCCCGGAAAGTCCCGATGTGCTCGACAAGCGCATGAAGGAAGTCCGCACCGTGATCGAACAGATCGACCAGAAATGGAAGGTCTACGTCGCTACGATCAAGGACCCGGAGGAAGCCAGGCTGGCCAAGGCCTTCGACCAGAAGCGCCGCAGCTATGGCCGCGAAGGCGTCATTCCCGCCATCGCCGCGATCAGCGCCCAGGACTACCAGCAGGCCGGCGAGGTGCTGCAGGGCCCGATGCGCGAAACCTACCAGCCGATGCGTTCGGCCCTGCAGGACCTGATGAACCATGAACAGAAGCAGGCCAAGGATGTTTATGCGGCGGCGGCGAGCACCTTCGCCGCCCTGCGCAACGTGACCATCGGCGCAGTCGCGATCGGTCTCGCCCTGGCCGTGTTCGTCGGCATGCTGCTCATCCGCTCGGTCACGCGCCCCCTCAACCAGGCGGTCAACGTGGCCGGCAGCGTGGCCGCCGGCGACCTGACCCAGCGCATCGAGGTGACGTCCAAGGACGAAACCGGCCAGCTGATGCAGGCGATGAAGGACATGAACGCGAGCCTGGCCAGCATCGTCGGCCAGGTCCGCAGCGGCACGGAAGCCATCACCGTCGCCTCGCGCGAGATCGCCAGCGGCAACGCCGATCTCTCCAACCGCACCGAATCCCAGGCCTCCTCGCTGGAGGAAACCGCGAGCTCGATGGAAGAGCTGACCAGCACGGTGAAGCAGAACGCCGAGAACGCGCGCCAGGCCAACCAGCTGGTGGCGACCACGGCGGAGATCGCCGCCAAGGGCGGCAAGGTGGTGCACGAAGTCGTGCAGACCATGACCTCGATCAAGGACAGCTCGCGGAAGATTGCCGACATCATCGGCGTGATCGACGGGATTGCGTTCCAGACCAACATCCTGGCGCTGAACGCGGCGGTGGAAGCGGCGCGCGCGGGCGAACAGGGCCGTGGCTTTGCGGTGGTGGCGTCCGAAGTGCGCAGCCTGGCGCAGCGCTCGGCGGGTGCGGCGAAGGAGATCAAGGCGCTGATCGAGGACTCGGTCGGCAAGGTCGACGAAGGCGGGCGTCTGGTGGACGAAGCCGGTCACACCATGGACGAGATCGTCACCTCGGTGAAGCGGGTGACCGACATCATGAGCGAGATTGCGGCGGCGAGCCACGAGCAGAGTGCGGGGATCGAGCAGGTGAACCAGGCGGTGGGTCAGATGGACGAGATGACGCAGCAGAACGCGGCGCTGGTGGAAGAAGCGGCGGCGGCGGCGGAGAGCCTGCGCGAACAGGCGGCCCGGCTCGCCGAGGCCGTCAGCGTGTTCCGCGTCGGCGGGGCCGGACAGGCTGCCGCAACCTCCCTGAACGACAGGGTGCGCAAGCCGGCCAGGAACGCGCCGCCCGCCGCGAAACCTGCAGCGACTGTGAAGCAAGTCAAACGGGTGGCGAGTATTGGTGGCGCTGACGAGTGGGAGGAATTCTGAGCTTCCTCCATGCCGGCCTTGCCTCCGGAAATGAAAAAGGGCCCTGTGCGGGGCCTTTTTCATTTTCATGGCTGATTCTGTCCGGAAAAAGCCACATTCCGCGGAAAGGCCGGTGTGCAAGCCCCGTGGAAGCTAAAGGCGCGTTGCGCGGTTGCCGATATGGAACCCGTGCCGAAACGGATGGACCGCGACTTTCGGACCGGGCGGAGAGAACCGAACAACACAGGAATAAGACAACATGAAAAACTGGCTGAAGAATCTGTCGATAGCAAAAAAGATGTGGATGCTTGCAGGATTCGTCCTGCTGTGCGCGATGGCGGGCGAAATCGCGACCCTGGCTTCCAAAAGGCAGGCCATGGAAGCGGAGAAGAGACTCGCGACGCGGCATGTTGTCGAAATGGCCGTCGATGTGGCCAGACATTACGAATCGCTGGCGCGCAGCGGGAAGATGACCGCCGCGGACGCGCAGGCCGCTGCCATCGGCGTGATCGCCGACCTGCGCTACGACAATGGCGGAAACTACCTCTGGATCAACGATATGCAGCCCCGCATGGTGATGCATCCGATGAAGCCGGAGCTGAATGGCCAGGACCTGACGAACAAGAAGGATCCCAATGGCAAGCCCATCTTCGTGTCCTTCGTCGATGCGGTGAAACAGGGCCGGGGTGCGGGATACGTCGATTACATGTGGCCCAAGCCCGGCTCGGACAAACCGGTCGCAAAGGTGTCCTATGTACGTGAATTTTCGCCCTGGGGCTGGGTGATCGGCTCCGGCATCTATCTCGACGATGTGGAAGCGGCATTCTGGGCGGACCTGTCGCGCCTGGCGGTGGGCGCATTCCTCCTCCTGGCCGTCGTTGCGCTGGTCATTCATTTTGCAATCCGGGAAATCAACCGTCGCCTGCGGCTTGCCGTGGACATGGCGAGGGCGATTGCAGCCAACGATCTCACCACGCAGGCCGAGGATGATGCGCAGGACGAAATCGGGCAACTGTTGCTGGCCATGCGCACCATGCAAACGAATCTCGTCGACACGGTAGCCCACATCCGCAAGATCTCCGATGTCGTGGGCACGGCTTCGAACGAGATTGCCTCGGGCAACGCCGACCTGTCGGGTCGTACCGAATCGCAGGCGTCGTCGCTGGAAGAGACGGCGAGCTCGATGGAGGAAATGACCAGCACGGTGAAGCAGAATGCCGAGAGTTCACACCACGCCAGCAAGCTGGTGAG
>JBGAFM010000001.1:0-501668 GCA_044227225.1 Thiobacillus sp.
TAGCCGCCCTCCCCGCGCGCGCCTTCGGTGATGAGACAACCGACGCCGGCGATGCCGGTGGGGTGGAATTGCCAGAATTCCATGTCCTGCAGCGGCAGCCCGGCGCGCAGCACCATGCCGAGGCCGTCGCCGGTGTTGATGAGCGCGTTGCTGCTGTTGCCGAACACGCGCCCGGCGCCGCCGGTGGCGAGCAGCGTGGCGCGCGCCTCGATCAGCAGCGGCTCGCCGGTCTCGATGGACAGCGCCGTCACGCCCAGGCAGTAGCCCTCGGCGTCGCGCACCAGATCGAGCGCGAAATATTCGTCGAAGAATTGCGTACGGGCGGCGAGGTTCTGCTGGTACAGCGTGTGCAGCAGCGCATGGCCGGTGAGGTCGGCCGCGGCGCAGGTGCGCGTCGCCTGCTCGCCGCCGTAGTTTTTCGACTGGCCGCCGAACGGGCGCTGGTAGATCCTGCCGTTGTCCAGGCGGGAAAACGGCAGGCCCATGTGTTCGAGTTCGTAGACTGCGCTCGGCGCCTCGCGGCACATGAACTCGATCGCGTCCTGGTCGCCGAGCCAGTCGCCGCCCTTCACCGTATCGTAGAAGTGCCATTCCCAGCGGTCGTCGTCGACGTTGCCGAGCGCCGCGGTGATGCCGCCCTGCGCCGACACCGTATGCGAGCGCGTCGGAAACACCTTGGACACCACGGCCACCTTGTAGTCGGAACGCGCGAGCTGGAGTGCCGCGCGCAGGCCGGCGCCGCCGCCGCCGACGATGAGGGCGTCGAAGCGGCGGACAGTCATGCGTGCTGCCCCAGGACGGCCATCAGCCAGACAAGGCTGCCCGCCAGGACGACGATGACGGCCAACTCGAGCACCAGCCGCAGGAACGTGGCCTTGACGTAGTCCATGAAGAGGTCGCGCATGCCCACCCAGGCGTGCAGGGCCAGCGCGGACGCGGCGAGCGTCATGGCGACGCGGACCCAGAGCGGCGCGAAGATCGCCTGCCATCCCGCGTAGTCGACCGGCAGCGCCGCCAGCACCCGTCCCAGCAGTAGCGGCAGCAGGACCGCCAGCGCCAGCGCCGTGGCGCGCTGCAGCAGCCAGGTGCCGGTGCCGGTATGCGAGCCCGCTGCGTGCTTCATGCGAACAGCCACACGGCGAAGGCGAGCGTCGTCAACGCCGACGCCGCCAGCGTTGCCAGCGCACTCGCACGCGCCCGGCGCAGAGACAGTCCCAGATGCGCGTCCATCGCCAGGTGCCGCAGGCCGGCAAACCAGTGGTGCGAGAAAGCCCAGATCAGCAGCACCGCCAGCAGCTTGGCCAGCGGATGCTGCGCCGTCGCCAGGATCGCCCAGTAAGCCGCTTCGCTCGTCAGGGAAACCGACAGGATTGCCACGCCCAGCGGCAGGGCCAGGAACAGCAGCACGCCGGACGCGCGATGCAGGATCGACACCCAGCCCGGCAGCGGCAGGCGTATGCGGAAGAGATCGAGATGGACCGGGCGCGTCCGGGGTTTCACTGCGGGACCGGTCAGGCCTTGCGGCGACGTTGGGTCGCCGGCTTCGCCGCTTTCGCCACGGCCTGCGGCACCCGCTCGCGCAGGCGCGGGTCGAAGGGCTTGGGCAGGATGTAGTCGGGGCCGAATTTCAGCTTCTTCAGCTTGTAGGCCTTGAGCACCTTGGCCGGCACCGGCTCGCGTGCGAGTTCGGCCAGCGCGTGCACGGCGGCGATCAGCATGGCCTGGGTGATTTCCTTCGCCCGTGCGTCGAGCGCGCCGCGGAAGATGAAGGGAAAGCCCAGCACATTGTTGACCTGATTGGGGAAATCCGAACGCCCGGTCGCCATCACGAGGTCGCTGCGTGCTGCGCGGGCCTTCTCCGGCAGGATTTCGGGGTTGGGATTGGCGAGCGCGAAAACGACGGGCCTGTCGGCCATGGATTTCACCATCGCGGGACTCACCAGATTGGCGCCCGACACGCCGACGAAGACGTCGGCCCCGTGCATGGCCTCCTCCAGCGTGCGCAGTCTGGTCTGGCGCGCATAGGCCTTCTTGAAGCCGTTGAGATCGGTGCGCCCCTTGTGCACCACACCCTTCGAATCGACGAGCAGGATGTTGCGCTTCTGCGCGCCCATCGCGACCAGCAGGTTCATCGAGGCGATGCCCGCGGCGCCGGCGCCGAGGCAGACGATCTTCGCGGTGTCCAGCGTCTTGCCCTGCACCTGCAGCGCATTGAGCAGACCGGCGCAGATGATGACGGCGGTGCCGTGCTGGTCGTCGTGGAAGACCGGAATGTCGAGTTTCTTCTTCAGCGCGGCTTCGATCTCGAAGCAGTGCGGCGCGGCGATATCCTCGAGGTTGATGCCGCCGAAGGTCGGTGCGATGGCCTCGACCACCTGGATGAATTCCTGCGGCGATCTGGCGTTGACTTCGATGTCGTACACGTCGATGTCGGCGAACTGCTTGAACAGCACGGCCTTGCCTTCCATCACCGGCTTGGCGGCGAGCGGGCCGCGGTCGCCCAGCCCCAGGATGGCGGTGCCGTCGGTGATGACGGCCACGAGGTTGCCCTTGTTGGTGTAGTCGTAGGCGGTCTTCGGATTTTTTGCGATCTCCAGCACCGGCTGGGCGACGCCCGGCGTGTAGGCCAGCGAGAGATCGGCCTGCGTGGCGCAGGGTTTGGAGGAGATGACTTCCAGCTTGCCGGGGCGCGGCTTGCGGTGATAGTCGAGGGCTTTTTTCCTGAGGTCGGTCTTGGACATTGCGAGGCGCGCGAACGGTGTTGGTACAGCCTGCATTATCGCGGATTTATCCGCGCTGCGGCCGCCCGGCGCAGCTCAGTCCTTCCAGATTTTCAGCTGCGCGCGCAGTCGCGCGACGGCCTGCGAATGCAGCTGGCAGACACGCGATTCGGAGACGCCGAGCACCGCGCCGATTTCCTTCAGGTTCATGTCCTGCTCGTAGTACATGCCCATCATGCTGCGCTCGCGTTCGGGCAGGTGGTGGATCGCCGCGATCAGGCTGTCGCGGAAGCCTTCGTCCTCCAGCACGGCGAGCGGATCGCTCGCTCCGTCGACGAGATAGCGTTCGAGGAAGCTCGCGCTGTCCTCGTCGGAAAAATCCTCGTAGTACAGCAGCTGCGAACATTTCACGTCGCCCAGCATGGTCTGGTACTGGTCGAGCGGCAGGCCGAGTTCGGCCGAGATTTCCTGTTCGCTGGGCGAACGACCGTTGCGCTGTTCGAGCTTGTGGATGGCGGTTTCGATCTGGCGCGATTTCTGCCGCACGTGGCGTGGCAGCCAGTCGGCCTCGCGCAGTTCGTCGAGCATGGCGCCGCGGATGCGCTGGGTGGCGTAGGACTCGAACTGGGCGCCCTGCGTGCCGTCGAAGCGGCCGACCGCATCCATCAGGCCGATGAGCCCGACCTGGATGAGGTCGTCGACTTCCACGCTGGCCGGCAACCGCGCCATCATGTGATAGGCGATGCGCTTGACCAGCGGCGCGTACTTCGTGATCTGTTCGTCTTGCGACGTTTTCTTACCGGCCATCTGTCAGGGGTTTCCTGTTTTGTATTGGGGGTGGCAGCCCTGCTCCTCGCCCGCCATTCTAACGGCAAGCGCGGCGATTGCATCATCTTCGTCGGGAATGCTGGTCACGGCAGCGGCCACCGTTGCGTCGAGGAAACGCGCGCAGGCTGTCCGCACCCGTTCGCAGGCCTGCGCGTCGCCGAACAGGATCGCTGCCGCAGCACCCGATTGCGCACGGGTTTTCAGCACCGCGTAGACGATGTCCAGGTTGTCCTGCCTGACCGCCAGCAACCCGAAGCCGGGCACGCCGGGGGAGATGGCCGCGGCTTGTGCCGGCGACGAATCGAATACGAGGACGTCGTGTTCGCGTGCGGCCTGCAGCAGGCCGGGCGCGTCGGGCGCCACGCCAGGTGCGTGCCAGGCGGCAATTTCGTCGAGTGGCAGGACGAACAGGCGACCGCGCGCAAGTTGCTGCGTCCAGTCGAACAGGGCCTGCGTGGCGGTACCGGCAAACAGGCGGTCGCGCGCATCGACCAGCAGCGGGCGGTGCCCCCGGCCCTGGAGCGCCTGAGCAAGGCGCAACGCGGTTGCCGCCGAATCCGACACGCAGTGGATGCAGAACGGCGCGCGTCCCGCGTTGCGCCGGCGCAGGCCGGCAGCCTGGTCAAAGGGCACGGGCAGGGTGCGGCGGCAAGGTCTCGCGTTCGGCGTCGACACCGGCGACCAGGGGCCAGTCCTCGGACGCCAGCGCGAAGGGCGTGGCGATCTGTCCGCCCTTGAGCGCCCGATCGACCAGGTAGGTCGCGTTGGGCCGGTGCAGGTCCTCGGGTACGCGCTGGCCGCCTGCCACATAGGCCAGCGGCAGCCGGTGGCGGATCAGGCTGTCGAGGGCGGCACCGGGTTGCGGCGCCTCGTCGAGCTTGCTCAGCACGCAGGCCGCCGCACCCTGGCCGAAACGCGCCAGTGCCTGTTCGAGCGCCGCGCCCTGCAGGCCGGCCGCGAGCACGAGCAGCCGGCGCACGCCCAGCGCATCGAGCGCCTGGGTGTCGCGTGCCCGCGGATCGGCCGGCGCAAAGCCGGCGGTGTCGATGAGAACCAGCGGGTACGACGACAGGCCGGGCAGCAGGCGGGCCAGCGCTGCCGCGTCGCGCGCCACGTGCAGGTCGACGCCGAGCAGGTCGGCATACATGCGCAGCTGCGTCTCGGCACCGATGCGGTAGGCGTCGGCCGCGACCAGCGCGACCTGCTTCGGACCGTACGCATCCACGCCACGGGCCGCCAGCTTGGCGAGCGTGGTCGTCTTGCCCGAACCGGTCGAACCGACGAGTGCCCATGCCCCGCCCTGGCCCACGGGATCAGCAGCTGCGGGCGTCAGCGGCAGGTTGCGGATCAGGACCTGCCGCAGCCAGCGCTGGGCGGCCTCGCCTTCGAGTTCGCGCGGCAGGCGCGCCGCCAGGGTGCGCGCCAGGGC
Organism: Thiobacillus sp.; assembly: GCA_044227225.1. Taxonomy (GTDB): domain Bacteria; phylum Pseudomonadota; class Gammaproteobacteria; order Burkholderiales; family Thiobacillaceae; genus Thiobacillus. Next base: position 4,978 of record JBGAFM010000001.1, read on the forward strand.
GCCGCCGAAGCCGGCCGCAAACAGGGTCTGCAGGATCGCCACCCGTGCCGGGTCGCGCCGGCGCGCGCTGCCCCAGGCAAAGCCGGCCAGCTGGTTTTGCAGCATGCCGCGCAGACGCCCCAGTTCGGCCAGGATGCGGGAGGCGGCAGGGCCTTCGGGCGAGTCGGCTTGCGGTGGCGTTGCCAGCGCGCCGTAGGTGCTGGCCAGCAGTTCCACCCCCTGCGGATGCGGACGGGTGGACAGCACCACCGCGTCGTCGCCCAGTTCGGCGCGCACGCGCGCGAGTCCTTCGCGCGCATCCGGGGCAATGAAGACGCGCACGCTCATGTGCCGCTCTCGATGGAAAGTTCGCTCGTCATGCGCACTATTTTATCGGCAGGAACCTCGGCGTAGGCAATCACGGACAGTCGCGGCAATGTGCGGCGCAACAGGCGCGAGAGAATGGCGCGCAGGCCGGGCGAGGTCAGCAGCACCGGCGGATGCCCCTCGCGCTCCTGCTCGGCCACGGTGCGCTCGGCCGCCTCGTTGAGCGCGTCCAGCGTGACGGGGGACAGCAGCGCTTCGCCTTCGTCGCCCATTTCGTTGAGCAGGCGCGTCTCGGTGGCGGCAGCCAGTCCGATCACGTTGAGCGTGTCGCTGCCTTCGAACAGGCGGTCGACGATGCTGCGGCCCAGCGCCGCGCGTACTGTCTCGACCAGTTCCTCGACCGACTGCGTCCTGGGTGCGCGCGCGGCCAGCGTCTCGAACAGGGTGCGGCTGTCGCGGATCGACACGTTTTCGGCGATGAGCTGCTGCAGTACGGCCTGAACCGCCGTCAGCGGCAGGTGGCGCGGCGTCACGTCCTCGACCAGGCCTGGATGGGTGCGCGCGAGCGTATCCAGAAGTTGCTGTACCTCGGTGCGGCCGAGCAGTTCGGGCGCGTGCAGGCGGAACACCGCCTCGACCTGGCGGGCGATGAAATCGGCGGGCTGCAGCACCACGAAACCACGCAGCTCGGCCTCGTCCGTGCGCTCGGCCTCTATCCAGATGCCGGGCAGTCCGGTCAGTGGATCGCTGCCGGGCGGGCCGTCGAGGCGGCCGAGCACCTCGCCCGTGTCGACCGCGAGCGCCTGGCCGCTGGGCAGTTCCCCATGCGCGACGTCCACCCCCTTGAGCGTGATGCGGTAGGTATTCGGCTTGAGGTCGAGGTTGTCCCGCACGCGGATGAGCGGCACCACCAGCCCCATGTCGGCGGCGAAGCGCCGCCGGGCCTCGGTGATGCGCGCCAGCGCGGCTCCGCCCTGATTGCGGTCGACCAGCGGAATCAGCCGGTAGCCGACCTCCAGCGCCAGTACGTCCACCGGCGGGATGTCGTCCCAGGTGACGTCGAGCGGCGCTGGCGCGTCCGCTTCCGTTTCCAGCGGTTCGACATCGAGTACCGCGGGCCGGCGCCGGCCGAGCCACAGTCCCGCGCCGCCCAGCACGGCGGAAATGGTGAGGAAGGCCAGGTGTGGCGTGCCTGGAATCAGGCCCAGCACGCCGAGCACGGCGGCAGCCACGAACAGCGTCTGCGGGCGCCCGAATATCTGCGTCGAAAATTCGCGCGACAGATCCTGTTCGCTGGACGCGCGGCTGACCACGATGCCGGCGGCGGTGGAGATGATGAGCGCGGGAATCTGCGTCACCAGGCCATCGCCCACGGTCAGCAGCGCGTAGCGGCCGAGCGCCTCGGACAGGCCCAGGTCGTGCTGCAGCAGGCCGACGACGATGCCGCCGATCAGGTTCACCACCAGGATGATCATGCCGGCGACGGCGTCGCCGCGCACGAACTTGGACGCACCGTCCATCGCGCCGTAGAAATCGGATTCGCGGCCGATGTCGGCTCGCCGCAGGCGCGCCTCGGCCTCGTTGATGAAGCCGGCATTGAGATCGGCATCCACCGCCAGCTGCTTGCCCGGCATCGAGTCCAGGGTGAAGCGTGCCGCCACCTCGGCAATGCGGCCCGCGCCCTTGGTGATGACGACGAAGTTGATGATGACGAGGATGACGAAGACCACGAAACCGACGGCGATGTTGCCGCCGACCAGGAAATTGCCGAAGGATTCGATCACCTTGCCGGCGGCGTCGGGGCCGGTATGCCCCTGCATCAGGATGATGCGGGTGGAGGCGACGTTGAGCGACAGGCGCAGCAGCGTGGTCAGCAGCAGCACCGTCGGAAACACCGAGAAATCGAGCGGACGGCGGGCGTTCAGGCTTACCAGCAGCACGATCATCGCCAGCGCGATATTGAGCGTGAACAGCACGTCGAGCATGAAGGTGGGCAACGGCAGCACCATCATCGCCAGGATCAGCAGTACCAGCGTCGGCACGGCCAGACGGTTCAGCGGCATGCCGAGCACCATGGCGCCCTGCGCGCTCATCCGATCACCTCGTCAACGCGCTGCCCCGCCTGCTGCTGGCGGGCGCGCAGGCGCGCACGCACCTCGGGACTGACTTCGGATTCGCGTGCCTCGGCAAGCACTTCCTGCCAGGTCATGGCGTGGCGCCGCAGATAGCGCCACCAGCGCCAGCCGGCATCGAGCGCGGCCGCCAGCGCCAGTCCGCCCGCCAGCGCGATCACGCCCTGCCCCACCCAGCCTGCGGCAGCCTGCAGCGGGTCTTGCGGCCCCGGGCTGCCGAGTGCCTGCCACGCCGTCCACCCGCTTTCGATGACCCAGGCGACGGCGCCGGCGGCAAGCACGAATTTCAGCAGGGCCCGTGTGCCGTCGAACCAGGCCTCGGCACTGAACAGGCGGAACAGGGATTTGAGGGGATGGGCGCGCGACAGGTCGGCCTGCGTCACGCCAGGCGCATAGACCCACCCGGAAAGCAGCATCGGGGCGATCGCCGCGGCGACGAACACGGCGACCAGCACGGGCAGCGTCGCCCACAGGGCGGCCAGGGTGGCTTCGGTGAGGGCGGGCGAAAAGGGTTCGGCCGCGTGTTGCAGCGCGGCGCGCAACAGGCCGCGCAAGGCTTCCAGCAGGTGCGGCGCCTGCCAGCCCAGCACGCCCAGTGCGGCCAGCAACACCAGCCATCCGCTCAGTTCGGCGGAACGCGGGACGTCGCCGGACCGGCGCGCTTCCTGGAGACGCCGTGCGCTTGCCGGTTCGGTGCGGGAAAGATCGTTCTCCTCGGCCATGCCTGCCTCGATTTTCGGGGCAGTCTAGCATGAAGCCCGGCCCGGGCGGCCGGCGCGTGCCGTCAGCCGAAGCTCAGGCCCATCGCCTCGCGCACGTCGCGCATCGTGTCCCGCGCCAGTTCCTGCGCCTTCTCGCAGCCGTCGGCGAGAATGTTGCGGACCTGATCCGGATTTTCCTCGTAGTGCCGGGCGCGTTCGCGGATGGGGGCGAGCTCGGCCAGCACGGCGTCGATGACGGGCTGCTTGCATTCGATGCAGCCGATCCCGGCGCTGGTGCAGCCGGCGGTCACCCACTGGCGCACGCCGTCGTCGGAATACACCTGGTGGAACTGCCACACGGGACAGTTGGCGGGGTTGCCGGGGTCGGTGCGACGCACGCGTGCAGGATCGGTCGGCATGGTGCGGATCTTCTTTGTCACCGTGTCCGGATCCTCCCGCAACGCAATGGTGTTGTTGTACGACTTCGACATCTTCTGGCCGTCGAGGCCGGGCATCTTGGACGCCTCGGTCAGCAGGGCTTCGGGTTCGACCAGGATCATCTTGCCGGACCCCTCCAGATAGCCGAACAGGCGCTCGCGATCGTTCATCGACAGATTCTGCGCATCGTTCAGCAAGGCCTTGGCCGACGCCAGCGCCTCCTCGTCGCCCTTTTCCTGATAGGCGGTGCGGCAGTCCTCGTAGACGCGCGCCTTCTTCGAACCGAGTTTCTTCACCGCTGCGCGCGCCTTGTCCTCGAAGCCGGGCTCGCGGCCGTACATGTGGTTGAAGCGGCGCGCCAGCTCGCGCGCGAATTCGAGGTGCGGGATCTGGTCTTCGCCGACCGGCACGCGATTGGCGCGGTAGATCAGGATGTCCGAGCTCATCAGCAGGGGATAGCCGAGGAAGCCGTAGGTCGACAGATCCTTGCTCGACAGTTTTTCCTGCTGGTCCTTGTAGGTCGGCACGCGCTCGAGCCAGCCCAGCGGCGTCATCATCGACAGCAGCAGGTGCAGTTCGGCGTGCTCGATCACGCGCGACTGCACGAACAGCGTCGCCTGCGCCGGGTCGACGCCGGCCGCCAGCCAGTCGATCACCATGTCGCGCGCATTGGCGTCTATTACTTCCGGCGAATCGTAATGCGTGGTCAGCGCATGCCAGTCGGCGACGAAGAACAGGCACTGGTACTCGTTCTGCAGGTGCAGCCAGTTTTTCAGCACGCCGTGGTAGTGGCCAAGATGGAGGCGCCCGGTGGGACGCATGCCGGAGAGAACGCGGTCGGAGTACATATTCGAGTGGGGGGGGGGGGGGAGCGGTAAGGGGTGAGCGGTAAGCGGGGAGCGGGGAGCGGCGTTATGCGAGGACGACCTGGATCAGGCCGACGAGCTGGGCGGGTTCGAGTCCGGTCACGAAGGCGGTCAATCCGATGAAGAGGCTGATGAGCGGCCACAGGACGATGCCGAGTGCGCCGGTGAACATCAGGGCCAGCAGGATGAACAGCCCGTAGGGCTCGATGCGGGCGTACTTCGCCGCCGCCCGGTAAGGCAGCAGGCTGACGGCGATGCGGCCGCCATCCAGGGGCGGCAGCGGAATCAGGTTGAGCGCCATCAGGATGACATTGATGAACACGCCGGCGGCGCCCATCAGCATCAGCGGTGCCGTGGCGAAGCCGCTGCCGAGCGCGTGGCCGAGCTGGATCATCAGTGCCCAGAACACGGCCATGAGGAAATTCATGCCCGGCCCGGCGGCAGCCACCCAAAGCATGTCCTGCTTGGGGCGGCGCAGGCGGCCGAAGTTGACAGGCACCGGCTTGGCCCAGCCGAACAGGATGGCGCCGCCGCCCAGCAGCTTGCTGGTGAGCAGGATCACCAGCGGCACCAGGATCGTGCCCACCGGGTCGATGTGCTTGAGCGGATTGGCGGTGATGCGTCCCTGCGCGGCCGCGGTCATGTCGCCGAAAAAGCGGGCCACGTAGCCGTGCGCCGCCTCGTGCAGGGTAATCGCGAAAATCACCGGCAGGGCAAACACGGCAATTTTCTGGACCAGGGTGAGTTCCATGTCAGGCCTCGAAATCCGTGGCGTCGCCCTTGCCGTAGCGCAGCACCACCGGGGTGTCGCTGGTGAGATCGATCACGGTGGTGGGCGTCAGGCCGCAGGCGCCGCCGTCGATGACAAGGTCGACCAGGTGTTCGAGGCGCTCGCGGATTTCCCACGGTTCGGTCAGCGGCACGTCCTCGCCGTAGAGCAGCAGCGTGGACGACAGGATGGGCTCGCCGAGTTCGCTGAGGATGGCCTGGACGACGGGATGGTCGGGCACGCGCAGGCCGATGGTGTCGTGCTTCTTGTGCAGCAGCCGCCGCGGCACCTCGCGCGTGCCGCGCAGGATGAAGGTGTAGGGGCCGGGCGTGTGCGCCTTGAGGAAACGGAACTGCGTGTTGTCCACCTGCGCGTAGCGCCCCAGTTCCGAGAGGTCGCGGCAGATCAGCGTGAGATCGTGGCCGGCATCGAGCCCGCGCACCGACAGCAGGCGCATCGCCGCTTCCTTGTCGCCGATGTGGCAGCCCAGCGCATAGCAGGAGTCGGTGGGATAGACGATCACGCCGCCGCGCTTGAGGATGTCCACCGCCTGCTGGACCAGGCGGGGCTGCGGATTGTCGGCATGGATGTTGAAGAATTGCGCCATCGTTGTCAGGCCACGTTCAGGGAAAGATGCGATTCGATTTCGGGCCAGCCCTGCCATACCGGCTGGCAATAATGCGGCAGCGCCGGCAGCCGGCCGATGTCGATGCCTTCGCCGGGCGCGTGGAAATCGGCGCCGCGCGAAGCCTTGAGGCCGAAGGCGCGCGCGAGGTCGGCCCACTTGCCGTATTCGGACGGGTGGTGGCTGCCGGTGATGACTTCGATGCCCTTGCCGCCCAGCGTGCGAAAGGCATCCAGTAGCCGATGCTGCTCGCGGTCGTCGAAAGGATAGCGCCCCGGATGCGCGATCACGGCCGTGCCGCCGCTGGCGCGGATCCAGCCGACGGCATTTTCCAGCGTGGTCCACTCGTGTTCGACGTAGCCGGGATGGCCGGGCGTGAGAAAGCGGCGGAAGGCGCTGCGGATGTCGGGCGCATGGCCGCGATCCACCAGCCAGCGCGCGAAATGCGTGCGGCCGACCATCTGCTTGTTGGCAGCGTAGCCATAGGCGCCTTCGTAGGCCCCCTCGATGCCGGACTGCAGCAGGTCGGCGCCCATGCGGCGCGCACGCTCGATACGGCCATTGCGGATGCCCTGCAGGCCGGCAACGAGTTCGGGATGCGCGGGATCGATGCGCAGGCCGACGATGTGCACTGTCTTGCCGTGCCAGGTGACCGAGATTTCGACGCCGGGGATGAAGGCCATGCCCCGCGTCGCGGCGGCCTGCGCTGCCTCGGCCAGGCCGCCGACGTCGTCGTGGTCGGTCAGCGCCAGCGCATGCACGCCATTGGCGGCTGCGCGCGCCACCACGTCGGCTGGCGGAAGCAGACCGTCGGACACGTTGGAATGGCAGTGCAGGTCGATATTGAGCATCGAGATCGGGGCGGACGCCATGCGCTAAGCGCTTGGCAGGAAAGGCCAATCATAACAAAACCGGTTTGACGGCGTGGTGACGGCCCGCGCCGAAGGTTCAGGCGGCGGGCGGCAGGATCTCGTCCAGCAGTTCGATCCAGTGCCGGACGGGAACCGGCGAGACCTCGGACAGGTGGTTGAGGCAACCGATATTGGCGGTGGCGATGGCGGCGGGTCGGCTCGCCATCAGGGTTTCCAGCTTCCGTGCGCGCAGCGCTTCCGACATGTCGCGCTGCAGCAGCGAGTACGCCCCCGCGGCGCCGCAGCACATGAAGGAATACGTCACCGGCAGCAGCCGGAAGCCGGCGCGCTTGAGCAGTTTCTCGACCACGCCGTTGAGTTTTTCGCCGTGCTGCAGGCTGCACGAGGACTGGAAAACGATGCGTCTGGGCGGCTGACCGGCAGGCGCTTCGGGCGCCGTGTCCTGCCAGGCGTCGACGACGATTTCCGCGATGTCGCGGGTGAGTTCGGACACGCGTTGGGCTTTCTCGCGGTAGTCCGGATCGTCCTGCAGCAGTTGCCCGTATTCGCGGAAATGCATGCCACAGCCGCTGGCGGTGAGCACCAGGGCTTCGACGCCGGCCTCGACGTGCGGCCACAGCGCGTCGATGTTGCGCTTCATGTGGGCACGCGCCTCGTCGGCCGCCGACAGGTGGTGGCTCATCACGCCGCAGCAGCCGTCCGGCGCCGGCAGCAGGCGGATGCCGAAACGGTCGAGCACGCGGGCGGCAGCGGCGTTGATGTCGGGTGCCAGCGCGGGCTGCACGCAGCCCTGCCAGATCAACATGGTGCGCGCATGCGCACGTTGGGGCCAGGCGCCGGCCGGGCGCCTGGGCGGCACGCGCGACTGGAGTTTTGCCGGCAGAAAGCGGCGCAGCGCCTGTGCCGTGCGCAGCAGCGCCGTGAAACGGCTACGGTGCGGCACGATGGCCCGCACCGCGCGGCGATACAGCCGTTCCTTCAGCGGGCGCGGCACGCTCTGTTCGACCAGTTCGCGACCGACGTCCAGCAGGCGGCCATAATGCACGCCCTGCGGACAGCTGGTTTCGCAGGAACGGCAACCCAGGCAGCGGTCCAGATGAAGCTGCAGGTTGGCGCCCAGGCTGCGGCCTTCGAGCATCTTGAAGGACAGCGCGGGCGGCAGCGAGGTTGCGTCCGGTTCCCTGCCTTCGAGGAACAGGCGCGTGAGGTAGATGCGGCCACGCGGCCCGTCCCAGCCCTCGTCCAGCAGGCGGAAGGTCGGACAGACGGGTTCGCACTGGCCGCAGATCACGCAGGGGCGCAACAGGCTTTCCGCCTCCAGGCCCAATTCGGTGTCACGGTATTGCTCGGCCAGTTCGACTTTCATGTTTGCATTTCACTTGGTTTTGCCGGTCAGTCCGGGACTGCGTCGGAACCGCATTTGACCGTCATCCCGCGTGAGAACGGGAACCCCGGGACCGGCACTTGGTCAGGAGCAGGAATCATAGCAAAATAGACCTCGCACGCATTCCAGCCCACCGGCGCCTGCCGGCCAAGAATCAGAATGAAAAAACTGCTGTTCGATCTCTTTCCCGTCATCGTCTTCTTCATCGCCTACAAGCTGGGCGATGCCAATGCCGAAGCAACGCGCAGCCTGCTCGCCTCGCTCGGACTTCCCCAGCCCACGGGCGCCGGCGAAAAGCCCGGCATCTACCTGGCGACGCTGGTCGCCATCGTGGCCAGTTTCGGCCAGATCGGCTGGGTCAAGCTCCGCGGCGGCAAGGCAGACACCATGCTGTGGGTCAGCCTGGGCATCATCGTGCTGTTCGGCGGCGCCACCCTGTGGCTGCACGACGAGAACTTCATCAAGTGGAAACCGACTGTGCTCTACTGGGTTTTTGCCACGGCCATCTTCGGCGCCGCCCTCTTCGGCCGCAATCTCATCAGGAGCCTGATGAACGCGCAGATGGAACTTCCGGAGGTTGCCTGGAGTCGCTTGAATGCAAGCTGGGGCGGTTTTTTTGCGTTCATGGGGCTTGCAAACCTGTATGTCGCCTTCAATTACTCGACGGATACCTGGGTCGACTTCAAGCTGTTTGGCAGCCTGGGGCTGATGCTGGTGTTCGTGGTCGGCCAGAGCATGATGCTGACCCGCTATCTGGACAAGGCCGACCTCGACAAGAAAGAAAAGCAATAATGTTCTACGCCATCATCGGGCAGGATGTGCCCGACAGTCTCGAACGTCGCCTGGCTGCACGCCCGGCCCATCTGGAACGACTGCATGCCCTGCAGGGAGACGGACGCCTGCTGCTCGCGGGCCCCTTTCCCGCCGTCGACAGCGCCGATCCCGGCCCGGCCGGCTTCAGCGGCAGCCTGATCGTCGCCGAATTCGAATCGCTCGACGCCGCCCGCACCTGGGCCGACGCCGATCCTTATGTCGCCGCCGGTGTGTACGCCAGCGTCAGCGTGCGTCCCTTCAGGAAAGTGTTGCCCGCATGAGCACCGCCGACCTGATCCGGGCGCGCCTCGCCGCGCTCGAACCCGAGACCTTCACGCTCGACGACGAAAGTGCCCAGCATCGCGGCCATGCCGGCGCAGCGGGTGGCGGCGGACATTTCCGTCTCACGATCGTGTCACCGAAATTCCGTAACCTCTCCACCCTCGCCCGCCATCGACTGGTCTACGAAAGCATGGGTGAATTGATGCAGCGCGAAATACACGCACTGTCCATATCCGCCTTGACTCCGGAAGAACTCTGAAAGGAACCCGAATGCGTCTTGCCCCCCTTCCCGCCCTGATATTGCTGGCGCTGGCACCGCTGGCGCAGGCCCAGACCCCTGCGCCTGCCGCCGCGCCGGCAGCGGCTCCGGCGGCGGCCGAGCCGGCCAAGCCCCTGGCCGTGGTCAATGGCAAGGAAATTCCCGCCCTTTACGGCGAACTCGTGAGGCGCGAGATGACGCAGGGACAGCCCGATTCCCCGCAACTCGACGCGCGCGTGCGCGAGTCGTTGATCAATCTGGAACTGCTGTCGCGCGCGGCCATCGAGAAAGGCCTCGACAAGGACGCCCGACTTGCCGCCGCGATGGACATCCGTCGCAAGGACATGCTGGCCAAGGCCTATCTGGAAGACTACGTGAAGTCGCACCCGATCGCCGACAGCGAGATCCTCGCGGTGTACGACAAGGCCAAGGCCGAACCTTCCCCGGTCGAATACCATGCCCGCCATATCCTGGTGAAATCCGAGGCGGACGCGAAGAAGGTCATGGCCGAACTCGGCAAGAAGGCCAAATTCGAGGACCTGGCGAAGAAATATTCCAAGGATCCGGGCTCCGCCAAGAACGGTGGCCTGCTCGACTGGGCCGACCGCGGTGCCTACGTGAAGGAATTCTCCGACGCCCTGGCCCTGCTGAAGAAAGGCGAAACCACCAGGACGCCGGTGAAGACGCAATTCGGCTGGCACATCATCCGGCTGGAGGATACGCGTCAGGTTCCGCTGCCGCCTCTCGACGCGGTGCGCGGCGAAATCGTCAAGCAAATCCAGCAGCAGCGTCTGCGCGACGCCATCAGTGCGGCGCGTGCCGGTGCAAAAATCGAATAAACGGCTAATAATTAACGGGTGGCGAGGTCGTCACCCAGCACATTGACAGGGAGCCATCATGGCGAGCAAAGAATACAACCACCTGCAAGATGTTTTTCTCAACACCCTGCGCAAAGAGCGCATTCCGGTCTCGGTCTTTCTGGTCAACGGCATCAAGCTGATGGGCCGGATCGAATCCTTCGACCAGTTCGTGGTGTTACTCAAGGGGCAGGACCAGGCCGCGCAGATGATCTTCAAGCACGCGATCTCGACCATCTCGCCCTCGCGCGAAGTGGTGCTGCCGCAGCGCGACAGCGAAGCCTGATACCCGGCTATTCGACATGACCGGCCAGCAGGCCGGTCGCCGTCTTCGCATCCACCAGCACGGCCTCGCCACCGCGATAGGCCTGCCTGTGGCGTGCCGTCACGTCCGGGGCGGCGCCGATATCCTTCAGGTAGACGACGGCATAGTCGTCGGGATGCGCACGCAGCCAGGACGCCACCTCCGCACCGCGCAATTCGACCAGGGGCTTGTCCAGCCGTCCCAGAAACTGGTACTGGGCGTGATAGGTGGCGATATTCGCCACCGTGCGGCCTGAATCCTGTATCTGGCGGATGGCCTGGGCCATTGGCTTGATATCGTACAGGGGCTCGATCGAGCGCGAAGCCGCCAGTTGCAGCAGCGCCAGCAGGCTTGCCCCCAGCACGCCCAGTGCAAGCACGCCGCCATGGCTCGAACGCCGGCTCGCCAGCCACACGAGCAAGGCGCCTCCCATCAATGCAATGCCCGGCCACACCGGCGGCAACATCGCCACCTGATGTTTCAGCGAGGCGAGGTGCCCGCTGCCTGCCAGCACCATGGCCACGCCCAGCAAGGTTGCCAGCAGCGCGGGCAGGCCGACGCGGGAAGAAGGTCGTTCTGCCAGCGCGCGCGCCGCGAACAGGGCAAAGGCCGGGAACAGCGGTACCAGATAATGCGGCTGCTTGCCGCTGATGAAGGAGAACGCGACGAAGACCGGCAGCATCCAGGCAAGGCAGAAGCGACTGCCCCGATCGAGGCCGCGACGGCGATGCTGCGCCACCGCACGCCACAGCGCCGGCCAGACAAACCAGGGGAAGAGCATGATCGGCAACAGCGGCACGTACCACCAGAGCGGCCGGCGATGGGCGAAGGAGTCGACCATGCGGTCGGCGGTCTGTCCCCAGAAGATGGCGTTCCGATAAGCCTCGCCGCCTGCCATGCCAGCCGGGATGGCCCAGGCGAGTGCAAGGGCGGCGCCGAGCACGACGGCCAGCAACAGACTGCCGTACCAGCGTCCCCAGCGCAGTCCCGGATTCCACCAGGGCGCCAGCGCGGCGACCGGCAGGAGATCGAGCAGCACCACCGGTCCCTTGGTCAGCACGCCGAGTCCGATCGCGATCGCGATCAGGAACAGGCCGTGCCGCCTGCCTTCGGCCGCGGCAAGCACGCCATGCATGCCCAGCAGCACCCAGAACGCGAGCAGTACGTCGAACATGGCCGAAGTGGAAAACACGATCCACAGCAGGCTGCTCGCGAGGATCAGCGCGGCGCGTCCGCCCAGACCCGCATGCTGCGGCCAGAGCCGGCGCGCGAGGCTGTAGGTCAGGACAAGTGCGCCGGCGGAAAACAGGGGCGACACCAGGCGCGGCCACCATTCGTTGACGCCGAACAGGGTCCAGCCCGCCTGGAACATCCAGAACATGAACGGTGGCTTGTGGCTATAGGGCATGCCGTTCTTGAACGGCACCAGGAAATCGCCGCGCAGCCACATTTCCCAGGCCACGCTGACGTAGCGCGTCTCGTCGATCGGTACATACGGCCGGGTCGCCAGGGCCACGGCCGCCAGCAGGGCAAGCAGGATCAGGCTGGCGATCAGCGCGCCGCGGCCGTTTTCTCCGATCAGGGATGCAGGCATGATCTATCCATCGAGTCGAAAGACACGCCCCGGCAGGTCCACTCCGCCGGAGCAAAAAACCACGGCACGGTAGCACGAATCACCGTTGCCGCGGACAACCCGCCACTGTAGGCCGTCGCACTTAAGGGCGGCTTAAGCAAAAAACCGTTGAATGGCCGGGTAACGATCCACCGCCATCGCCAATGGATGCCACCCAACCCGCTGTCGCCGTCCGATTCCTCGCCGCCCCAGATACCGTCCGCGCCCGCCTGCGTCCCATCCTGCTGGCCGCGCTGCTGCTCGCAGCCTTTGCCCTGCTGTCCTGGCTGAGCGGGACCGATCTCTCTGTCGCCGCCACCATCGCCGCCTCGCCGCTGGCCGGATTCGGCCGTCCCGCATGCGATGTCTATTCTCACTGGGGCCCCTACCTGTTCTACCTGCCTCTCCTGGCCGTGTTCGCGCTCGGCCTCGCCCGGCGACAGCATCTGCCGCGGGATATCGGCTTCACCTACCTGGCCGCACAAGGGTTGGGCGCCGTCCTGCTGACGCATCTGCTCAAGGTGGGCGTCGCCCGTCTGCGGCCGCATGCGAGTCCGGATGCGGCGACCGGCTGGATGCAACTGCTGCATTCGTCCTTCCCGTCCAGTCACACGGTCGACGTGGCGATCGGTGCGTTCCTCGTGCTGTGCCTGGTTCGTTCGCGCGCACTGCAGGCATTCGCGCTGACGCTGGCCGTGCTGATGGGCATCGCCCGTCTCGGGCTCGGCAAGCACTATCTTTCCGACGTGCTGGCCGGCCTGGCACTGGGTGCGGCGACCGTAGCGCTGCTCGTGCGCGTGTATCTGCTGCCGCGCTGGCAGCGCAGCGTTGCTGCCGGGCGATAAGCCAGCGCCGTCTGCCCGCGTGAGCCGCTCGGCGGACGCCGGGGCGCGGCCGACTAGCCGAGGGCGCTGGCCGCGCGGGTACGGCGGTAAAGGTACAGACCCAGCACCACGGAAACGAGGAAGAGGACGATCGCCAGGCCGATTTTCAAGACCGGATTGATCTGGGTCCCGCTGCCCACCAGGGCAAATATCAGCGTCTGCGGGAGATAGCCGACCAGCGTGCCGAGGAAGAACGGCAGCGGTCGGATGCTCGAAATGCCGGCGGCCAGGTTGGTCAGGATATTGCTGCCCACCGGCAACAGGCGGACCAGCACCGTCATCGAAAACGGGTGATGGTGGATGAAGCGGTCGAAGCGCCCGGCGCGCTCGCCCAGGCGCGCGCGCAACAGGCCTTTGCCGAAGAAACGCGCATAGACGAAACTCAGCGCGCAGCCGAGCAGTGCCGCCAGCGCGCCCAGCAGCGTGCCCAAGCCGACGTCGAAGGCATATCCGCCGAGAAAGGCGATCACCTGCCGGGGCAGGCCGACCGCGGTGAACAGGCCGCCCATCAGCAGGAACAGCAGTTCGCCGCTGAATCCGTGGCCGCGCACGTGCGCATCGATCCAGGCCTCGTTGACGCTGTCGCCCAGGTCGCTCGAATTGAACAGCCAGCCCAGCAGCGCCAGACTCAGGATCAGCGCCAGCCCCTTGAATACGACGCGCGCGTTCAAAGATCGGAATCGGTTTCGATGACGGGCAGGCGCACCCGGCGCTGCAGCCAGGCCACACCGAAGAGGTCGACGATGCCCACCCAGAGGCGATTGTGCACGCCGTATTTCGAGGAACCGCGCTCGCGCGGACGATGGTTCACCGGAACGGAAACCACGGCGCCGCCGTTGCGCATCACCAGCGCCGGGAGGAAGCGGTGCATGTGATCGAAGTTGGGCAGGGCCAGGAAGGTCTCGCGGGCGAACACCTTGAGGCCGCAACCGGTGTCGGGGGTGTTGTCCTTGAGCATGCGGGCGCGCACGCCGTTGGCGATCCTGGAGGAAAGCCGGCGGATGAAGGTGTCGTTGCGTTTTGCGCGCCAGCCCGCCAGCAATGCCAGGTTGGCAGGCTGCACCGGGTCGGCGAGTTTCGCCAGCAGGGCCGGAATGTCGGCCGGATCGTTCTGGCCGTCGCCATCCAGCGTGGCGATCCATTCGTAACGCGCGGCGGCAACGCCCGTCGTCACCGCGCGACTCTGCCCGCACGACGCGCGGTGGCGGATCGTGCGCAGCATGGGGAACTCGGTCTTGAGCGCGTCCAGCCTGGGCTGGGTCGCATCGGTGCTGCCGTCGTTGACGTAGAGGATCTCGAAGATCGTGTTGCCCGCCAGGGCGGCAGCAATTTCGCGCACCAGCGGCTCGACGTTGTCCTGCTCGTTCTTGACGGGGACGACTACGGATAGCCGGCCGTGATAGGCATGTGTAGGCATTGCGGTTGCGCGTGCTCGGGTGACGGGTCGGACTGGCGACAGACCCGCATTCTAAATTATTTGTTCCGTTGCCGCCTGACGGCGCACGCGCGCAACACTTTGGTCATCCGTGCGGCAAGTGATATGTTGCGGCTGGATAGCCTGCGAGCCGGCCCATGATCAGCCTGTCGACCTGCCTGTGTTTCGACTACGAAGCCGAGGATGCCGTTGCCTTCTACGCCTCGGTCTTCGGCGACGACTGCCGCATCGCCGGCATCACGCGCTGCGGCGAAAACGAGATCGGCGGCGCCGCAGGCAGTGTGCGTACCGTGAGCTTCACCCTCTTCGGCCAGCCGTACCTGGCCGTCAACGGCGGCCCGCATTTCGCCTTCAACGACGGTGTGTCCTTCGTCGTCCACTGCGACACGCAGGCGGAAATCGATCGCCTGTGGACGGCCCTGACCGCGCACGGCGGGCAGGCGGTGCGATGCGGCTGGCTCAAGGACCGTTTCGGTTTTCCCTGGCAGGTGGTGCCCCGACAGCTGGGCGAATGGATGCGAGACGCCGATCCGGCGAAGTCGAATCGCGTGATGCAGGCGGTGCTGGGCATGGTGAAACTGGATATCGACGCCCTGAGACAGGCGTACGACCGGGACTGAAGCGGACGGCCCGGTCTGGGTGGAATGGCGGAGAGGGTGGGATTCGAACCCACGGTAGGCTTGCACCTACGCCTGATTTCGAGTCAGGTACATTCGACCACTCTGCCACCTCTCCGGCGGCGCGTATTGTAACCGAGTCGTCCCGAATCCGGCCCCCCGGGTGGACGAAATTTTCCTGCCGGGGCAGACTGTTCGCATGCCATATACGAAAAAGATGGCGATATTTCGGAGCTGGACTGCCCTGTTGCTGGCGTTGACGCTGGCGGCCTGCGGGCAGCCGGTCGGGTCGCCCGAAGCCACCAGCGAACTGTGGGTCGGTACGCGCAACAGTCCGTCCACCTATTTCATTGCGTCGAACGGCGAGGCCGCCGGCTTCGAGCACGACCTCGTGCAGGCGTTCGCCGAATCGCAACGCTGGTCGCTCCACTGGATCGAAAAGGAGCGACCGGATGCCCTGTTCGACCTTCTCGACACGCGCAGCATCAATTTTGCAGCGGCCGCCTTGCCCCTGGCCGTTGTGCGCAGCCGGCACATGCTGGCCAGTCCGGTCCTGTTCGAGACGCCCGTGCACGTCGTGGTGCGGGCCGATGCCGAGATGCCGCGCAACCCGGCCGACCTGGCGGGCAGGAAGGTGGCGCTCATCGTCGGCTCCGGGCATGCGCCCATGCTCATGCGCCTGAAACGCAAGTTGCCCGGCCTCGACTGGAGTGCGCTGGAAAACGTCTGGCCGGAGGAACTGCTGGCGCAACTGCAGGCGGGTCGCTATGACGCCATCGTCATCAACGGCATGGACTTCGACCCGGTACGCACCCTGTATCCCGCGCTGCGCGTTGCCTTCGACCTGCCCGATACGCAGAAAATCGTCTGGGCACTGCCCCCGCACGCCTCGCAGGCCCTGCGCATCGCCCTCGCCCGCTTCGTCGAGAACGCACAGCGGGACGGGACCGTCAAGCGCATCTACGAACGCTATTTCGGCCACGTCGGGCAACTCGAGAGCAGCGACGTCCTCGGCATCCTCGAACGCCGTCCGCAGCGCCTGCCCGAGTTGCGGCGCTACTTCCACGAAGCGCAGACCCTGACCGGCATCGACTGGCGTCTGCTGGCGGCGATCGGCTACCAGGAATCGCAGTGGAATCCGTATGCGACCTCGCCGACCGGCGTGCGCGGCCTGATGATGCTGACCGGCGAGACCGCCGACCGAATGGGCATCAGCGACCGGCTCAACGCGCGCCAGAGCATCCTGGGCGGCGCGCGCTATCTGGTGCTGCTACGGGAAGCCCTGCCGCAACGCATTCCGGAACCCGACCGGACCTGGCTCGCGCTCGCCGCCTACAACCAGGGCCAGGGCCATCTGGAAGATGCCCGCCGCATCGCCGAGGCGCGTGGCGGCAGTCCCGACAGCTGGGCCGACGTGAAGGAGGCCCTGCCCTACCTCAGCCGCGGCACGTTCGCGAAGACGATGAAATACGGCTACGCGCGCGGGCACGAAGCCCTGGGCTTCACCGAAAACATCCGCAACTATTACGACATCCTGCAGCGGCTCGAACCCCAGTACGATCCGCTCATCAACCTGGGCCGCAATGCCGGCTCGCTGGTTCCGCCCGGCTGACGCGGCTCAGGCCGGCGTCAGTGTCTCCATCCCGCCCATCCAGGGCCGCAGCGCCTCCGGCACGGTCACGCTGCCGTCGGCATTCTGGTAGTTTTCCAGGATCGCTACCAGGGTGCGTCCCACCGCCAGTCCCGAGCCGTTCAGCGTGTGCAGCAGTTCCGGCTTGCCCTGCGTGTTGCGGGTGCGCGCCTGCATGCGGCGCGCCTGGAAGGCCTCGAAGTTGGAGCACGAGGAGATCTCGCGGTAGGTGTTCTGCGCCGGCAGCCACACTTCGAGGTCGTAGGTCTTGGCCGACGAAAAGCCCATGTCGCCGGTGCACAGCAGCATCTTGCGATACGGCAGGTCCAGCTTCTGCAGGATCGCCTCGGCGTTCATCGTGAGTGTCTCCAGCGCGGCGTAGGATTCCTCCGGTTTCACCATCTGCACGATCTCGACCTTGTCGAACTGGTGCTGGCGGATCATGCCGCGCGTGTCGCGCCCGTAGGAGCCCGCCTCGGAGCGGAAGCACGGCGTGTGCGCGACGAATTTGAGCGGCAGCGCCTCGGGCGGCACGATCTCGTCGCGCACGAGGTTGGTCACCGGGACTTCGGCGGTGGGAATCAGATACCAGTTGTCGTCTTGCATTTCCCACAATGGATCAACGCCAGGGGTGCCGCGAACATATTCGGCTTCACCACCTTGTTGCAACCGTTCAGAAGCAACAGGTTTTTTCCTTGGGACTTTGAAGAGGTCTTCCTCGAACTTCGGCAGCTGGCCGGTACCGCGCATCGAATCCGCATTCACCAGATACGGCACGTACACCTCGGTGTAGCCGTGCTCGCGGGTGTGCACGTCGAGCATGAACTGGGCGAGTGCGCGATGCAGGCGGGCGAGTCCGCCCTTCATCACGGTGAAGCGGCTGCCGGTGAGTTTGACCGCTGCCTCGAAATCGAGCTGGCCCAGGCCTTCGCCCAGGTCGACGTGGTCGCGCACCGCGAAATCGAAGCTGCGCGGCGTGCCCCAGCGGGCGACTTCCACGTTGCCGGTCTCGTCCTTGCCGACCGCCACGGATTCGTGCGGCAGGTTGGGTACGCCCATGAGGAAATCGTTGAGTTCGCCCTGCAGTTCGCCGAGGCGTGCTTCCGATGCCTTCAGTTCGTCGCCCAGCCCAGCCACTTCGGCCATCACCGCCGTGGTGTCCTCGCCCTTCCCTTTCAGCATGCCGATTTGTTTGGACAGCGCGTTGCGCTTGGCCTGGGCTTCCTGGGTGCGGGTCTGCAGTGTCTTGCGTTCGTTTTCGAGCGCCTCGAAACGCGCGGTGTCGAACTGGAAACCGCGCGCGGCGAGGCGTTCGGCAACGAGGGCTGCGTCCTTGCGCAGCAGCTGGATATCAAGCATGGATGTCGATGAAATGCGGCAAAGACCGCATTTTCGCCGATCGCGCCGGTTTCAGGCTAGGGGCGCGCGAAATTACGCTGCTTCGACCATCCCCACCGCCTCTTCCACGTCCACCGCGACGATGCGCGACACGCCCGGCTCCTGCATGGTGACGCCGGCCAGGTGCTGGGCCATTTCCATGGTGACGCGGTTGTGGGTGATGAAGAGGAACTGGGTCTGGTCGGACATCGCCTTGACCAGGTTGCAGTAGCGGTCGGTATTGGCGTCGTCGAGCGGCGCGTCGACCTCGTCGAGCAGGCAGAACGGCGCCGGATTGAGCTTGAACATGGCGAACACCAGGGAGAGGGCGGTCAGCGTCTTCTCGCCACCGGAGAGCACGTGGATGGACGCGTTCTTCTTGCCGGGCGGTTGCGCGAATACCTGCACGCCGGAATCGAGCAGCTCCTCGCCGGTGAGGATGAGTTTGGCCTGGCCGCCGCCGAACAGGCGCGGGAACAGCTCGCCCATGTGGCGGTTCACAGTGTCGAAGGTGTCCTTCAGGCGCGCGCGCGATTCCTGGTCGATCTTGTGGATCGCGTCTTCCAGCGTGGTGACGGCCTCCAGCAGGTCGGTGCATTGCGCGGCAAGGTATTCGCTGCGTTCCCTGGCCTGGGTCAGTTCGTCCAGGGCGGCGAGGTTGACTGCACCCAGCGCGGCGATCTCGTTCTGCAGGCGGGTGATCGCGGCCTGGAGTTGTGAAGGTTTGGGGCTGTCGGCAAAGCCGGATTCGAGGCTGGCCTCGTCGGCCGCCGCCTCGCGCAGCTGCAGTTCGAACTGCGACTGCATGAGCATGGCTTCCTGGTCCTTGAGCTTGAGCTGCTCGATGCTGCGGCGCAGCGGGTCAAGACCCTGTTCGCAGCTCAAGCGCGCCTCGTCGTGGGCACGCAGTTCGGCGGTCAGGCCTTCCAGCGCGTCGCGCGCCGCGGCAAGCTGCGCTTCGGCCTCGGTACGGGCCGCGAGCGCGGCCTGCAGGGCGTCGTCGAGCGCATCGGATGGCAGTTGGGCAAGTTCGTCGCGCGCCTGCTGCAGGCGGGCGTCGTCCTCGGCGATTTCCTGTTCGACGCGGGCGAGCGTCCCGGACAATTCGCGGATCTTGTTGTTGCAGGTGGTCAGCGCGAAGCCGGCTTCCTGATGGCGTCGCTCCATGATGCGCTGCAGTTCGCGCGCCTCGAACACGGCACGGTCGGCCTGGTCGCGCTGCTGGCGGGCGGCGTACAGCGCTTCGCGCGCCGCCTCGTCCTGCTCGCGGTAGGTTTTCAGGCGCGTTTCCAGCGATTCGGCACTCGCCGTCTCGTTCGCCAGCAGGCGTGTCACCTCCTCGATTTCCGCGGTGATCTGGGTTGTGCGCGTCTGCACCCGCTCCACCGCCTGCTGCAGGCGCAGCAGTTCCATCTGCGCCGTATGGTGGCGGCTCTGCGTCTGCCCGCTCTGCGCGCGCAGCGCCTGGATTTCGCGCTGGCGTTCGGCATGGGCTGTCTGCGCTGCGGCATGGGCGGCGTCCAGACGCGTCACTTCGTCGCGCAGGCGGGCGATTTCCGTCGCCAGCTGCTCCATCTCGCGGCCGCGCGCGAGGATGCCCTCGACCGCGGTGTGCGGGCCATGGAACGTCACGCTGTGCGGGGTGAACACGTGGCCCTGCGGCGTGACCACGCATTCGCCGGTGACCAGATGCACGGCTTTTGCGCGGGCGGACGCGGCGTCCTCGGCCCAGTACACGCCGGCCAGCCAGTCGGCGAGCGCGGCATGCGCCGCGAGGTCTTCGCTGGCGATCTTGCTGGCCAGCCAGGTGTCCGGCGGATTGGCCGCGGCGGCCCCCTGCGCGGTCCATACCGTCAGGCGGGCGGGCGGCGCGTCGGCAAACCAGTTGGCTTCGGCATCCGCGGCCACCGCCTGCAGGCGTTCGCGCAGCACGGCCTCGACCGCGGCCTCCCAGCCCGGCGCGACGCTGAGCTTTTCCCACAGGCGCGGGGCGTGTTCGAGGTTGCGCTGGGCCAGCCAGCCGCCGAGCTTCTCGTCGGCCTTCAGCGATTCCTGCAGCTTCTTCAGTGCGGCGAGCTCCGCCTCGGCCTGGTGCAGGCTCTTGCGCGCCGCCTCCAGGTCGCGCTGGTGCTGGCTGCGCGCGGCATCGAGCCCGGGCAGCGCGGTCTCGGCGGTCTTGAGCCTGTCCTGCGCAGCGGCCAGCGTCTGCGCCAGTTCCTCCACCTCGACCTGCTTCTGCGACAGGCCGGCGGCATCCGGCCGCGGCAGGTGGGCCTGCTCCTGTTCCAGCCGCTTGCGGCGCATGTCGAACTGCTCGATCTGGCGCCGGGTGTGGCCCAGGCTGTTCTCGTCCACCTGGCGTGCACGGTCGAGCTCGGATACGGCGCGCTGTGCCTCGCCTACCGCCTGCTGGGCGGCACGCAGAAGCTGTTCCTTTTGCGGCAGGGTGCTGTCGGTGGCCTGCCTGGCCGCGGATTCGGCTTCGGCGAGCGCGGTTTCCAGCCCCGGCTGTTGCGCCTGCACTTCGGCCAGAGCGCCGGCCGTGGCGGTGCGACGTCCATGCTGGGCTTCAAGCCGCGTGCCCAGGTCCTGCACCTGGCGGTAGAGCCGCTCGCGGGTGGCGTTCTGGTGCGCCATCGTCTGTTCGATGCGCGCCACCTCGGACTGCGTCTGGTAATAGGTCGCCTGTTTTGCATTCAGCGCGTCCTGACCGGCAAACTGGGTCTGGCGCGCGGTTTCCAGCGCGGATTCGATGTGGCGCAGGCGCGCGGTTTCGGCATCCAGCCGGTTCTGCGCGTCGGACAGATCCTTATCGATGCGCGCGCGCTGCTGGGCGGCGTCGTGCTTTTTCGCAAACCAGAGGCGGTGCTGCGACAGGGTCAGCTCGTCCTGCAGCGCGCGGTATTGCCGGGCGACTTCGGCCTGCGCGGTGAGCTTCTCGACCTGGGTGTTCAATTCGCGCCGGATGTCCTCGACGCGGTTGAGATTGTCGCGGGCGTCCTTCAGCCGTGCCTCGGTTTCCTTGCGGCGTTCCTTGTACTTGGACACGCCGGCGGCTTCTTCCAGATAGCCGCGCAGTTCCTCGGGCTTGGCCTCGATCAGCTTGGAGATCATGCCCTGCTCGATGATGGCGTAGGCGCGCGCGCCGACCCCGGTGCCGAGGAAGAGATCGGCGACGTCGCGTCGCCGCACCCGCATGGTGTTGATGTAATAGGTGGACTCGCCGCTACGGTCGAGCACGCGCTTGACCGCGATCTCGGCGTATTGCGACCACTGGCCGGCGGCGCGGCCGAGTTCGTTGTTGAAGTGCAGTTCCACCGACGCGCGCGACGCCGGCTTGCGCGTGCCCGAGCCGTTGAAGATCACGTCCTGCATGGTTTCGCCGCGCAGATGCTTGGCCGACGATTCGCCGAGCACCCAGCGCACGGCGTCGATGACGTTGGACTTGCCGCAGCCGTTGGGGCCGACCACGCCGGTGAGCTGGGCAGGTACGGGGATGACGGTGGGATCGACGAAACTCTTGAAGCCGGCGAGTTTGATGTGGGTCAGTCGCAAGACAATGCACCTGGGCTTTTATAATGACGGACTTCCAGCGAGCGCCTCGCGGCGCTTCTTTTCTGTTGGCCGCATTCTACACCGAGCGATTCCATGCCTTCCCAACCCAGCAAAACCCTCGAGACCTTCCCCAATCCCAAATCGGGACGCGACTTTCATATCCACATGGAAGTCCCTGAATTCACGTGCCTTTGCCCCAAGACCGGGCAACCGGACTTCGCCACGCTCGTCCTCGACTACATCCCCGACAAGCTGTGCGTCGAACTGAAGAGCCTCAAGCTCTACATGTGGAGTTTCCGCGAGGAAGGACATTTCCACGAGGACGTCACCAACCGCATCCTCGACGACCTGGTGAAAGCCACCA
The DNA here is from genome assembly GCA_044227225.1 of Thiobacillus sp. Taxonomy (GTDB): domain Bacteria; phylum Pseudomonadota; class Gammaproteobacteria; order Burkholderiales; family Thiobacillaceae; genus Thiobacillus. The sequence goes on from JBGAFM010000001.1 coordinate 27,060, forward strand.
AACCGAGGTTCATGCGGCTCACCGCCAAGTTCTACGTGCGTGGCGGCATCTTCACCAACGTGGTCGCCGAACACCGCAAGAAAGGCTGGCAGCCGGCCCCGCGCGTGGACCTGATGCAGTTCGATCACAACGCGAATACGCGCGGGTAAGCATTTGTATTTCCTTGGGATAGACTTCGGCACTTCCGGCGCACGGGGCTGCGTGATCGATGCCGACGGCGCGGTGGTCCACGAAGACCGCCGCGACTTCGGCACCCTGGCGGAATACGAGCGCGCCGGCCTCTGGCGCGAGGCCCTGTGGGACCTGGTCGCCGCCCTGCCCCCGGCGATCCGCATGCAGCTGTCCGACATCGCGCTCGACGGCACCTCGGGCACCCTGCTGGCCTGCGACGAAGCGCTCGATCCGCGCGCACCGCCGCTGCTCTACGACGACGACCGCGCGGTGGAAGAAGCCGCGCTGATCGCGAAGACCGCCACCCCCGGCCACCCCGCAGCCGCCGTCACCTCGGGCCTGGCCAAGATGCTGTGGCTGAAGAAGCGGCTGGGCCTCACCGGCGCGCGGCTCTACCTCAACCAGGCCGACTGGCTGGCCGGGCTGCTCTCCGGCCGCGTCGGCATGACCGACTACCACAACGCGCTGAAGCTCGGGCTCGACCTCGACACCCTGCGCTGGCCGGCCTGGGTGGAATACCTGGCCGACGTGGATTACCTGCCGGTGCCGATCGCGCCGGGGGCGCGACTCGGCACCGTGTCGCGGCCGCGCGCGCGCTATCTGGGCGTGAATCCGCATTGCATGGTGCACGCCGGCACCACCGATTCCATCGCCGCCTTCCTCGCCGCCGGCGTGCAGGCCAGCGGCGACGCGGTCACCTCGCTCGGCAGCACACTGGTGCTGAAGCACCTGTCCGACACCCGGGTCGAATCAAGCGAACACGGCGTGTATTCGCACTGGTTCGGCACGCGCTGGCTGGCGGGCGGCGCCTCCAACGCCGGCGGGGCCGCACTCAGGCAGTTCTTCGACGACCGCAGGCTGGCGCAACTGTCGGAAGCGATCGACCCGACCCGGGAAAGTCCGCTCGACTATCTGCCGCTGCCGAAGCCGGGCGAGCGCTTCCCGGTCTGCGATCCGACCCTGTCCCCGCGTTTCTCGCCGCGCCCGGCAGACGATGCCGAATTCCTGCATGGCCTGCTGGAAAGCCTCGCGCGCATCGAGGCGCGCGGCTACGCGCTGCTGACGGAACTGGGGGCCAATCCGCTCGTCCGCGTCGAAACGGCGGGCGGCGGCGCGAACAATCCGGTCTGGGCCGCCATCCGGCAGCGCCGGCTCGGCGTACCCGTGCGCCGCGCGGCGCACACCGAAGCGGCCTACGGCGCCGCCCTGCTGGCGCGCGACGGGATCCGCCTGTTCGACTAGGCGACTGCGACAAACTCCAGCGTGTTGCCATCCGGATCGCGGCAGAACAGCGCCGCGCGGCCGGACTGGCTGGCGGTATAGGCCACGCCGGCGGCGTCGAGACGCGCCTTCAGCGCAGTCATCTCCCGCACGCCCAGGGCAAGGTGACGGTCGCGCCCGCCGTGGACGGGACGCGGCGTCCCGGCGTCGGGGTTCGGCAGGTTCATGAGATGGAGCTGCTGGCCGCCGCCCAGGTCGTACCAGGCGCCGGGATACGGCAGGTCCGGCCGCGGGCAGGACGCGAGGCCGAGCACGTTGCCGTAGAAATGCCGCGCACGGTCGAGGTCGGCGACCAGCAGGCCGGCGTGCAGCAAGGCGCTGATTTCAGGCATGTGGCTTCTCCTGGTCGTTTTCCATGTGGCCGGAAAACAGGCTGGCCGTGACGATCATGGCGGCCCCGACCCACTCCTGCACGCCCATGCGCTCGTCGGACAGGAAGTAGGCCGAGATTGCCGCCACCACCAGTTCGGACAGGAAGATGACGATGGCCTGGTTGGCCGGCACGCGGGCAAGGCCGTACTGCACGGCGTAGGTCATGCTGCCGATGAGCAGGGCGACGCCGGCCAGCAGCAGCCAGGTTGCCGGGGCGGCGTCCGCGGCGAAATCGAGCCCGGACGGCTTCAGCGCGAGTCCGATCACGGTCAGGACCGCGACCCCCGTCCATACCGACACCGATTTTGCGCCCTCGGCCACGCCTTCGAGGTGGCGGCTGATCACGTTGCTCGCGGCGAACATGAGGCCGGCCGACAGGCCCAGCCATTCGGCACGGTTGGCGGGCAGCGGCCAGTCGCCGGGCTGCCACAGCATGACGACGGCGCCGCCGGCGGCCAGCGCCATCACCGCCCAGCCGGCGCGGTTGAGCCTTTCGCGCAGCAGCAGGCCGGCGAACAGCACGGTCCACAGCGGCGACAGATAAAAGAGCAGCAGCACCCGCACCACCTCGCCTTCCAGCACGGCAAGCACATAGGCCAGATTGGTCCAGCCCGCAGCCAGGCCCATGGCGACGAGCCAGGCCCAGCGCGAGCGTGCCGCCACCACGGCGCGGCCGTGCAGCCAGCCCACGAGCAGCAGCGGAATGGCGTAGGAAAAGAAACTCGACGCGATGCCGCCGACCCCGGCCTCGGCCAGCAGCCGGTAGGGATACCACACCAGCCCCCACAGGGCGGCGGCGTAGACGAGGCTGGCGATGGCGAGGGGACGGTGCAGGCGGGCGGTGGACATGGCGATTTATAATGCCACGACTTGTCATTCGTCCCGCGTGCAATGAATCCCCGCCTCGACCTGCTCCACCCCTACCCGTTCCAGAAACTGCGCGAGCTCTTCGCCGGCGTGACGCCGAATCCCGATCTTGCGCCAATCAACCTGTCGATCGGCGAACCCAAGCACCCCACGCCGCAGTTCATCAAGGACGCGCTGATCGCCGGCCTCGACGGCCTGGCGAGCTATCCGGTCACCCAGGGGTCGGACGCGCTGCGCCAGGCCATGTCGGCCTGGGCGGAACGCCGCTACGGCGTGAAAATCGACCCCGCGACCGAGGTGTTGCCCGTGAACGGTTCCAGGGAAGCCCTGTTCGCCTTCGCGCAGGCCAGCGTCGATTCCAGCCGCCACGGCCGTCGCACGATCGTCTCGCCCAATCCCTTCTACCAGATCTACGAAGGCGCGGCGCTGCTGGCGGGCGCGCGGCCCTTCTTCCTCAACACCACTCGCGACAACGGTTTCCGCATGGACTGGTCGCGCGTGCCGGACGACCTGTGGGAGACCGTCAACCTCGTCTACGTCTGCTCGCCCGGCAACCCCACCGGCAAGGTCATGACGCTCGACGACTGGCGTGCACTCTTCGAACTGTCGGATCGGCACGGCTTCGTCGTCGCCGCCGACGAGTGCTATTCCGAAATCTATTTCGAGGAAGGTCGGCCGCCGCTGGGCGCGCTCACCGCCTCGCAGCAGCTCGGTCGCGGAGTCCGGAACCTGATCGTGTTCAATTCGCTGTCGAAACGCTCAAACGTGCCCGGCCTGCGTTCGGGCCTGGTCGCAGGCGACGCCGCATTGATGAAGCAATTCCTGCTCTACCGCACCTACCATGGCAGTGCGATGAGCCCGGCGGTGCAGGCCGCGAGCGTTGCCGCCTGGAACGACGAGGCGCACGTGGTCGAGAACCGCCGCCAGTACGCCGCCAAGTTCGCCGCCGTCATGCCCATCCTGAAACCCGTGCTCGAATTCGACGCCCCCGACGCCGCCTTCTACCTGTGGGCGAGGGTCCCGGGCAGCGACGATGCCGCCTTCGCCCGCGGGCTGTACGAAAAACAGCACGTCACCGTCCTGCCCGGCAGCTTCCTCGCGCGCGACGCCGCCGGGATGAACCCCGGCAAGGGTTTCGTGCGCATCGCGCTGGTGGACGGCGAGGCGCAGTGCATCGCGGCCGCACAGCGCATTGTGGATTACCTAAAGTAAGAGGATGCATCCGCTGTCCGCCGCCCTCCTCGCTGCCGCCTTCGTTGCGCCCGCCTTCGCCGCCACCCCGGCGGAAATCGAATACGCCGTGCAGGGCGTGCTCGCGCGCGAGGGCGCGCTGTTCGTCGATTTCGAAGTCGGCGACGACGGCCGGGCGATGCTGCTGTTCGGCAGCAACGAACCCGCGTGGCGCGTCGAAAAGGCGGTCCAGGCCTTACAATCGCACCCTGACATTCCGGGGCTGGTCTGGACCCGGCTCGACACCGAGCTCTGCCCCGTCCGCTGATTCCCTTTTCTCAACACGGTAGACCCATCATGCAAGAACTCCAGCCCATCATCGAAGCCGCTTTCGAACGCCGCGCCGAAATCACCCCGCGCAACGTCGATCCCCAGGTCAAGGACGCCGTCATGGCCGTCATCGACCTGCTCGACTGCGGCCAGCTGCGCGTGGCCGAGCGCACCGAGGGGCAGAACTGGACGACCCACCAGTGGGTGAAGAAGGCGGTGCTGCTGTCCTTCCGCATGGAGGACAACCAGTTCATCAAGGGCGGCTACACCAACTACTACGACAAGGTGCCCAGCAAGTTTGCCGATTTCAATTCGAAGGACTTCCGCGAGGGCGGCTTCCGCGTGGTGCCCCCGGCCGCCGCGCGCATGGGCTCGTACATCGCGAAGAACGTGGTGCTGATGCCCAGCTACGTGAACATCGGCGCCTACGTCGACGAAGGCGCGATGGTCGACACCTGGGCCACCGTCGGTTCCTGCGCGCAGATCGGCAAGAACGTGCACCTCTCGGGCGGCGTCGGCATCGGCGGCGTGCTGGAACCTGTGCAGGCCAATCCCACCATCATCGGCGACAACTGCTTCATCGGCGCGCGCTCCGAAGTGGTGGAAGGCGTGATCGTCGAGGACAACTGCGTGATCTCGATGGGCGTGTACATCGGCCAGAGCACCAAGATCTACGACCGCGAGACCGGCGAGGTCCACTACGGCCGCGTGCCCGCCGGCTCGGTGGTGGTGTCCGGCAACCTGCCTTCCAAGGACGGCAAGTACAGCCTCTACTGCGCGGTCATCGTGAAGAAGGTCGACGAGAAGACGCTGTCCAAGGTTGGCATCAACGAACTCTTGCGCGGCATCTGAAGCCGCAGGGGACATGCCGATGAAACGCGCATTCGTCGTACTCGCCCTGGCTGCCGGCCTGTCCGCCTGCCAGACCAATCCCGTCTCCGGCCGCAAGCAGTTCGTGCTGGTGTCGGAGGAGCAGGCCCAGGCCTCGTCCGCCACCGCCTACGCACAGACGCTGACCGACGCGCAGAAAAGCGGCAAGATCAGCAGCGACGCCGCGCTCAACGCGCGCGTCAAGCGCATCACCGACCGTCTCATCGCGCAGGCCGGCGTCATGTATCCGCCGTCGAAGGACTGGAAGTGGTCGGTCGCCGTGCTCGACGAGCCCACGCTCAACGCCTGGTGCATGCCCGGCGGCAAGATGGCGATCTACACCGGCATCATCAACCAGCTCCAGCTGTCCGACGACGAGATCGCGCAGATCATGGGCCATGAGATTTCCCATGCCCTGCTCGGCCACGGCCGCGAACGCATGAGCCGGGCGCTCGCCACGCAGGCAGGCCTGCAGCTCGGTTCCATCGCCGCCGGCACCGACCTCACCGGTCTGGCGCCCATCGCCGACATCGCGCTCACCCTGCCCAACAGCCGCGCCAGCGAATCCGAGGCCGACCGCTACGGCATCGAACTCGCCGCCCGTGCCGGCTACGACCCGCGCACGGCGGTGAAGCTGTGGCAGAAAATGGCCGCGGCCAATACCAGCAACCCGCCCAAGTTCCTCAGCACCCACCCCTCGCCGGACGACCGCATCCAGGCGCTGACCGCGCTGGTGCCGAAGATGATGCCGCTCTACGAGAAGGCCCGCTGATGGAACCCGTCGCCGACGACCGCCTTGCCAGCCTGAAGACGCTCACCCACGTCATCTACGGCCTCTACGCGCTGTCGCTGCTCGGTTTCGGCATCACCTGGATCGTCGCCATCGTGCTCAACTACATCAAGCGGGACGAGGCACGCGGCACCTGGCTCGAAAGCCATTTCACCTGGCAGATCCGGACCTTCTGGTGGAGCCTGGTATGGGGCGTGCTGGGCTCGATCACCTTTCTCATCCTGATCGGCTGGGTGATCTGGGGGGTCGCCTTCGTCTGGTTCGTCTACCGCATCGCCAAGGGCTGGCTCAATTTGAACGACGGCAAGCCGATGATTGTCTAGACTGATTGATTACAGAACCCGGAGTCCCGCATGAATACCCGCCATATCCTCACAGCCCTGGCCGTCGCCGCCCTTCTCGGCGGCTGTGCCACCAAGGACTACGTCAACGAACAGATCGCCGGCGTGAACAAGCGCGTCGACGGCCAGCAGGCCGACACCAGCGACAGGTTCGGCAAGACCGCCAGTCTGTATCAAGGCCTGGAAAACCGCGTGAACGGCCAGCAGACCGCGATCGACGGCGTCTCGCGCACGGCCCAGGACGCGCTCGACCGCGCCAATGCCGCCGGCAAGCTCGCCGCCGGCAAGTTCCTCTACGAAACCACGCTGTCCAGCCAGATCGCCTTCGGATTCGAAGGCAGCACATTGACCGCAGAAGCGAAGAAAGCCCTCGACGACTTCGCCGCGAAGATCAAGGCCGAGAACCGCAACGTCTACATCGAGATCCAGGGCCACACCGACAGCAGCGGCCCCGAGTCCACCAACCTCAGGATCGGCGAACAGCGCGCGGAAGCCGTGCGCCGCTACCTGGCCATCCAGCACGGCTTCGCCCTGCACCGCATGAACGTCATTTCCTACGGCGAATCCGCCCCCGTCGCCAGCAACAAGACCCGGGGCGGCCGCATCGAGAACCGCCGCGTCACCCTGGTCGTGCTGCAGTAGTTACGCGCCCCCTGCCAGACGAAAAACCCGGCCTAGGCCGGGTTTTTCGTTTCAGGGCTCTTGCGTTCAGGCAGCGATCCGCACTTCGGTCCCGGCCTGCACCAGGTCGAACAGTTCGGCCACGTCGGCATTCCGCATACGGATGCAGCCGTGCGAGGCCGGGGTGCCGATGCGGTGCTCCTCGTGGGTGCCGTGGATGTAGATGTAGCGATCGTGGGTGTCGACGTTGCCCCCCCGGTTCCTGCCGGCTTCCAGCCCTTCCAGCCAGAGGATGCGGGTCAGGATCCAGTCCCGGCCCGGGTTGGCGGCATCGAGCTCCGGAGTCCAGATTTCGCCGGTCGGCACGCGCGCACGGAATGCGCCATACAGCGGTGTGCCGGCCCCGATTTTCTCCGCAATGCGATGTCGCCCGCGCGGGGTGCGATAGCTGCCGTTTTCCTCGCCGGGGCCGTTGACGGCGGTCGAAACGGGATACTGGCGGATCAGCATGTCGCCGTCGGGATAGGGCTCCCACAGATACAGCTGCTGGCGGCGGATATCGATTTCGACAACCAGATCGCTCATGACGCGGCTTCCTTCTTCTGCTGCCGGCGCGTTTCGAAGAAGCCGGAAATCATCGCCGCACATGCGTCCGCCAGCACGCCGCCGACGATCTCGCAATGATGATTCAGTCGCGGCTCGGCGAACACGTCGACGATGCTGCCGTGCGCGCCGGTCTTGTATTCCTTCGCTCCGTAGACCACACGCGCCACGCGCGCATGCAGGATGGCGCCGGCGCACATCACGCAGGGCTCCATCGTCACGTACAGGGTCGCGCCGGGCAGGCGGTAGTTGGCGAGCCGCCCGGCGGCGTCGCGCAGCGCCACCACCTCGGCGTGCGCCGTGGGATCGTGGCTGGAAACCGGCTGGTTGTAGCCGCGGCCGACGACTTCCCCGCCCAGCACCACCAGGGCACCCACCGGCACTTCGCCCGCCAGACCGCCTGCGCGGGCGAGTTCGAGCGCTTCGCGCATCCAGGCTTCGTCCTCGTTCCGCACGGCAGGGGCGACCGGAGCGTTCATGCGAACACGCTCTGGAGCAGGCTCAGCACGATGCCCGTGACGGTCAGGCAGATCAGGCAGGCGAGCAGGATTTTGACGAATCTGGGCATGTTGCGATGCAGTGCGACGGGTTGTCCCATCTCCTCAGGCCACGGGATCGCCGAAGGCATCCAGGCAGCGCTGCCATTCCTCGATCGGCACCGGTTCGCAGAACAGGAAGCCCTGATAGATGGTGCAATCGTTCTGCAGCAGGAAGTCGCGCTGCGCCTGGGTTTCCACGCCCTCGGCGACGACCTGCAGACCCAGCGAACGGCTCATGGCCATGATGGCCCGGACGATGGCGGCGTCGTTCTGGTCTTCCGTCACGTCGCGCACGAAGGACTGGTCGATCTTCACCTGTTCCAGCGGCAGGCGCTTCAGGTACGAGAGCGAGGAATAGCCGGTGCCGAAGTCGTCGAGGCAGAAACTCACGCCCAGCGCGATCAGTTCCTGCATCCGGCTCACCACGCCGTCGATGTCGTCGAGCACCACGCTCTCGGTCAGTTCCAGCTTCAGGCGCGCCGGGTCGATACCGCTCATCTTCAGGCTGTGACGCACCGCGTCGACGAAATTTTCCTGCAAGAACTGGCGTGCGCTGACATTGACCGAAAGCTGCAGGTTGCGGGTCCGCGGGTCGGCCGACCACGCCTTGAGCTGCGCGCAGGCGGTGTCGAGCACCCACTGGCCGATGGAGAGGATGAGTCCGGTGTCCTCGGCCAGCGGAATGAAATCGGCCGGCGACACCCAGGCCTGGTCCAGCCGGTGCCAGCGCAGCAGGACCTCGGCACCCACCAGGCGGTCGCGCTGGTCGACCTGCGGCTGGTAATAGAGGCGCAGCTCGTCCTGGTCGAGCGCCCGCCGCAACGCGGCCTCCAGCACCGTGCGTGCATCGATCGCCGCCTGCATGGCGGGATTGAAGAAGCGGATCTGGTCGCGGCCGGCATCCTTGGCCTGGTACAGCGCCACGTCGGCCTGTTTCAGCAGGGCCTCGACCGGGAGTTTCTGGTCGCTGAACAGGGTCACCCCGATGCTCGCGCTACCGTGGAATTCAGCCTCGTTGGGATTCAGCAGATAGGGCTGGCCCAGGGTGAGGCGGACTTTTTCCGCGACCAGCTCGGCCTGGTGCGCGGCGTGGCGCTCGTCCTGCCCCAGCCCCTCGAGCAGCACCACGAATTCGTCGCCGCCGAGCCGGCATACCGTGTCTTCCCGCCGCACGCAGGCCGTCAGGCGCTGCGATACCTCGATCAGCAGGCGATCGCCGACGTCGTGGCCCTGCGTGTCGTTGAGCGTCTTGAAATGATCGAGGTCGAGAATCAGCAGGGCGCCGAAGGCGCGGCTGCGCTGGCTGGACGCAAGCGCGTGGCCGAGCCGGTCCATCAGCAGCCGCCGGTTGGGCAGCTTCGTCAGCGCGTCGAAATAGGCGAGGTTCCAGATCTGCTCCTCGGCCTGCTTGCGCTCGACGATGTCGCGCGCCAGGCTCAGCACGTAGGGCTGCCCGCCAAATTCGAAGTAGTTGGCGTTGACCTCGACCGGGAACTGGCTGCCGTCCTGCGCCCTGTGCGTGCTCTCGAACGTCATGGTCCTCTGCAGCTTGAGCTGGGCCCAGGTCGTCTGCCACTGCTCCGGTGAGGCGCAATCCTGGTCGATGTCGATCACCCGCAGTTGCAGGAGCTGTTCGCGCGCGTAGCCCAGCGACCGGCAGGCCTCGTCGTTCACGTAATGGAGACGGCCGCCCTCATCCATCAGGAACGCAGCCTCCTTCACGTGGTTGAGGGCGAAATCCACCAGTGCGAGCTGGCGGCTTGCACGTTCGCGCTCGGTGATGTCGCGCGCGATGCCGAGTACGCCGAGCAGGGTTCCCTGCCTGTCGCGCAGCGGGGTTTTCACGGTTTCCAGCAGCACCTCGCGACCGTCGTGGGCGAAGGTCACCCATTCCTCGTTGCGCAGGGCATGTCCGGCCTGTATCGCTTCCTGGTCCTTCTGCAGGAAAAAACGCGCCAGTTGCGGGTCGACGAAATCGAAGTCGGTCTTGCCGACGATGGCGGATTCAGGCGCGCCGTAGAGGCGTTCGAAGCCGGGGTTGCACATCTGGTAGGCGCCGTTCGCATCCTTGAGCCAGACCAGGTCCGGCATGGTGTTGAGGATGAGGTATTTCTGGCGTTCGCTTTCCTCGAGATGGCGGCTCAGCGTCTTGAGCAGTTCGTGCTCGCGCAGCACCATGCTCTGCTTGAGCATGGCGAGGCCCACCACCACCAGTGCGCCGGTGTTGGCGATAGTGCGCACCAGCGGCGGCACCCCGCCCTGGCTGAGCAGAAGGATGACGGCCAGGCTCGATGCCACCACCGCCGTCAGTGGCAGCAGGCGCAGGATGCTTTCGCTGATGCGGTCCCACACGGCATTCTGCGAAGGCTCGAAGCGCCAGAACAGGGTTGCCAGTCCCATGCCCACGACCGACACCGAGAATAGGCTGTTGATCCGGGCCCCCTCGACGGGTCTTCCCTCCAGCACCATCATGTTCCACACCATCCAGCTGACGCTGGTGACGATCAGCGAGAGCAGGAACAACCAGTACGCCCCGTTGCGTTTCAGGCGCAAGGTCGGTGCCGCGATCAGGCCCACGCTCGCTGCCGTGAACAGGGTGACCGGGTAGGCTGCGAGCAACGCGAGCGTCGGCAGCGGCAGCGTGCTGTGCTGCGGGAGATACAGCACCAGCACCAGGGTCAGCCCGGTGATGGCGAGGATGGCGGCATCCAGCAGCAGGGTCGTGCGCTGTCCGCGGTCGGTCAGCCGAAAGGATTCGAAGAGCAGCCCCGCGGTGATGCACGGCCCCAGCCACAGGTAGAACAGGTCGGCGGGCGATGCCAGGGCCTGGTGGCCGAGTTCGGACTGCAGGTCCCAGACGAGCTGTCCGAACGCATACGCAGAGAGACCGATCGCGATCCAGCGCAGTCCGCGGCGGCTTTCTGCGGGGGCCGCACGCACGCCGAACCAGGACAGCACGGCGCCCATCAGCGTGCCCGCCGTCCAGTGCAGGTTGTCGAAGAAACGGATCCAGCCCGGCTCCTGGGCCGTCAGGACACCGACCACGCCGGCTCCCAATGCAGCCGTTCCCGCGAGCAGCAGCAGTCGCCAGGGCAGGGAGATAACCGAACGGGGGGTCTGGCTCATCGGCTGAGAGGGGTCAACGGATCACGCGGGGGGCCGGCAAATACGGCGACACGATACCACGCCCTCGGCACGGTCATGTCCGGCGTTCGCATCGGAACGCACATCGACGCCGCGCATGCCGCGCATCCTATTGCACTAGAATCACAGGCATGTCACTCAATTCCAGCCTGGATGCCGACCTGGCATCCGAAGCCCAGCGACAGAAAACCGCCCTCCTGTATCGCAATGCGGGCCTGGCACAGCTGGTTCATGTGGTCAACGCCTCGCTCGTGGCCTATCTCAATGCCACGCTGCATGCCCCGATCACCCCGACGTTGATCTGGTGGGGCTGCGTTGTCGCCCTTGCGGGGAGCCGCTACCTGCTTGCCAGACGTTTCCTGGCCGCCAAACCCGATGCGGCCGCGTGCCCTGCCTGGCGACGGCGCTATATCGGGTTCACGGCCGCCGCCGCACTTGTGTGGGGGATGAGCGCGACCCTGTTCATGTGGCATGCACCGGATGGGGCGCGATTGTTCACCGGCCTGATCCTTGGTGGCATGGTCGCGGGCGCCGTCCCCATCCTGGCTCCGGTTCCCGCTGCCTTCCAGGTCTTCACCTTCCCGCTCCTGCTGCCGATGGCGCTGGTGATTCTGCTGCAGGCCAATACGCTTCTCGACTGGGCTTTCGGCTTGATGACGCTGGTTTTTCTGGTCACCGTTGTCGCCAGTGCACGCTACCTGCACGAGACCCTCGACAAGGCGATCCTGCTGGGGCTGGAACAAGGGCGTCTGGCAGGAAACCTCAAGAATGCCCGTGATGCCGCCGAGGCCGCACTGGTGGAGCGCGGGCAGGCCGAAGCGACGCTGCGCAGCAGCGAGGAGCGTTATCGCCGCATCCTCCAGCACTCGCCCACCGGCATCGTGCACTACGACAACGATCTCATCATCACCTTCTGCAACGACCGCCTGCCGCAGCTCCTCCAGGTCTCGCTCGAGCAGCTGGTCGGCCTCGACATGAAACGTCTGCGCGACCCGCGCATCGTGCCGGCACTGGAAGCGGCGATCCAGGGCAACGAAGGCTTCTACGAGGGGGAATACGTCTCCACCCTGCGCGGCGTCCACCTCTGGATCTCCCTGTCGGCCACCCCGCTGCTGGGTGTGCAGAACCAGATCGAAGGCGGCATCGCCATCATCGAGGACATCACCGAACGCAAGAAATCCGAGGAAGCGATCCGCAACCTCGCCTACTACGATCCGCTCACCCGCCTGCCGAACCGGCGTCTGCTGATGGACCGCCTGGGCCATGCCCTGACGGCCAGCACCCGCAGCCGGGAATACGGCGCCCTGATGATCCTCGACCTCGACCATTTCAAGGGCCTCAACGATACCCAGGGCCACGACGTCGGCGACCGGCTCCTGGTCGAGGTGGCGCAGCGCATCCAGTCCTGCCTGCGCCAGGAGGACACGGTTTCCCGCCTGGGCGGCGACGAATACGTGGTCATGCTCGAAGGCCTGGGACAATCGGAGCGCGCTGCTGCCACGCAGGCCGAGGCCATCGCCGAAAAGATCCGCACCGTGCTCAGCCTGCCCTACGTGCTGGGCGGCGGCGAATCCGAGTATTTTTCCACCACCAGCACGGGCCTGACCCTGTTTCGTGGACAGGAGGACGCCGCGGAAATCCTGCTCAAGCACGCCGATGTCGCGCTGTATCGGGCCAAGGATGCCGGTCGCAACGCCATCCGTTTTTTCAGTCCGGCGATGCAATCCGCCATCGAGGCGCGCGCCACGCTGGAACGTGCGCTGCGACGCGGCCTGGACCGGAACGAATTCAGCCTCTATTACCAGCCGCAGGTCGACCAGGACGGCGCACTCATCGGCGCGGAGGCCCTGGTGCGCTGGCTGTCGCCAAGCCAGGGGGTGGTTTCCCCGGCCCAGTTCATCCCGCTGGCCGAAGAATCCGGATTGATCCTGCAACTGGGACAATGGGTGCTCGACACGGCCTGCGCCCAGCTCAAGGCCTGGGCGCTCGACCCGCGTGCGCGCGACCTGATACTCTCGGTCAACGTCAGTGCGCGCCAGTTCCTGCAACCCGGTTTCGTCGACCAGGTCAGGCACTGTCTGCTTGCCAGCGGCGCCGATCCGGCCCGCCTGAAACTCGAACTCACCGAGAGCGTGGTGCTCGACAACCTCGACACCGTCATTGCCCGCATGCACGAACTCGACGGCATGGGTGTGGGCTTCTCGATGGACGATTTCGGCACCGGGTATTCCTCGCTGTCCTACCTCAAGCGTCTGCCGCTGGGCCAGATCAAGATCGACCAGTCCTTCGTGCGCGACATTCCGGGCGATGCCAACGACGCCGCCATCGTGCGCGCCATCCTCGCCATGAGCCAGTCGCTGGGGCTGGACGTGATCGCGGAGGGCGTCGAGACCCAGGCGCAGCGCGACTTCCTGTTCGAAAACGGCTGCCTCGCCTACCAGGGCTATCTGTTCGGACGGCCGGTACCGATCGGAGAATGGGAAGACCTGCTGGCCACCCGGGCCCAGCCGGCCGCGTCATAGCGGACGCGTCCCCCTGCAGTCAGGGTAGCGGCTGCAACTCCAGACCACCTTGCCCGCATGCGACCCGCTTCTGGCCTTGCGTTTCACCATGCGGCTCTGGCACTGCGGGCAGAACGGCGCCCCGTTGGTCAGCACGCTGAGCGGGTCCCGCAGGCGGAAAATCCGGCCGGGCACCGTCACGCCGCGAACCAGGTCCTGCAATGCCTTGCCCGCCATCAGTTCGATCTGCCTGTCGCGGGCAAAGGCGCGGGCTTCCGCGGTGAACACGCCCGCCGTCACCACGACGCCGGCGTTCGCGTCACGCGCCGTCATCAGGCCATGGAGCTCGCGCACGCTGTTCACGCCGACCTGCAGCGCACGCCATTGCCGGCAATACACCAGAATGTGCGCGTCGCCCTTCCTGAGCGACAGGTCCACCCCGCCATCCGGACTGCCGTTGCCGGTCGCGCTGACGGCATAGCCCTTGCGCCTGTAAGCCTCGCTCAGCAGTATCTCGAACTGCTGTCGGCTCATCGCATCGAGCGCACCCGCACCGGGCCTGCCCGACGCCGCGATGTGCGAGCGGCGACGCCGCAGCTTGCCGTAGGCGGACCGTAGCGCCACGGCGAGGAAAACGGCAGTCAGCAGATAGCGCCCCACTGCCAGCATGGCAGGCTGTGCGCCATCCGGTCCCGCCGGGACGGACAGGTTTTCCAGACCAAAGTAGGCCAGCCCAGCGAGCGCGACGCCTGCCCACCAGGGTAACTTGCTGCCCGGATCGAGCCAGGCAACGAGACGCTTGTGACGATGAGGAAACATGATTTCTCAGGGGTGTTCATGTACCGGCGTAGTGCGCCCGAACGGAAAAATCCTTCCCGCATGCGACGCGCGAAACCCGCATCGGGCAGGCGGCGCAGCGAAGGATACAGGATGTCTTCTTGCCTGGCTGGTCCGGCATGCAGCGTTGCTGTCGGGCGTAGTCCTGGTACCGCAGGGCACACGCATCCGGCTGTCGGCCGGCCCTTATTCCCCTTCGGCCGCCTCGTCAAGCTTGCGCAGATGCGCGAGTTTCTCGGCGATCTTGCCTTCGAGTCCGCGCGGGCTCGGCGTGTAGAACGCCTGCTCCTGCAGGGTGTCGGGAAAGTAGCGTTCGCCGGCGGCGTAGGCTTCGGGCTCGTCGTGCGCATAGCGGTAGGCGCGGCCGTAGCCCAGTTCCTTCATCAGCTTCGTCGGCGCATTGCGCAGGTGGATGGGCACCTCGCTGGACGGGTTTTCCTGCACGAAGGCACGGGCCGCGTTGTAGGCTACGTAGGCCGCATTGCTCTTCGGCGCACAGGCCAGATAGAGGCAGGCCTCGGCCAGCGCCAGCTCGCCTTCGGGCGAGCCGAGGCGCTCGTAGGTCTCGACCGCATCGAGCGCCAGCCGCAGCGCACGCGGATCGGCCAGGCCGATGTCCTCGCTCGCCATGCGGATCAGCCGCCGGCCGAGGTAACGCGGGTCGGCGCCGCCGTCGAGCATGCGCACCAGCCAGTACAGCGAGGCATCCGGATCGCTGCCGCGCACGCTCTTGTGCAGCGCGGAGATCTGGTCGTAGAAGGCTTCGCCGCCCTTGTCGAAGCGACGCAGCGATTGCGCGAGCGCGTTCTCGACGAAGGCGGCGTCGACTTCCTTCGCCTGCGCCGTGCGCGCCGCCGTGTCGAGCTGCTCCAGCAGGTTGAGGAGCTTGCGGGCGTCGCCGTCGGCGTAGGCGGCCAGCAGCCTGTCGACGCCTTCGCCCAGCTTCAGGTCAGGCAGCTCGGCCAGCGCGCGCTGCATCAGCTGGCCGAGTTCCTCGGGCGTGAGCGACTTCAGCACGTAGACCTGGGCACGCGACAGCAGCGCGCCGACGACTTCGAACGAGGGATTCTCGGTGGTCGCGCCGATGAAGGTGAACAATCCGGATTCGACGTGCGGCAGGAAGGCATCCTGCTGCGACTTGTTGAAGCGGTGGACTTCGTCGACGAACAGGATGGTGGCGCGGCCAAGGCTCTGGTTCATGCGCGCGCGCTCGACCGCCTCGCGGATGTCCTTGACGCCCGACAGCACGGCGGAAATCGCGATGAAGTCGGCGCCGAAGGCCTGTGCGGTGAGCCGGGCCAGGGTGGTCTTGCCCACCCCCGGCGGCCCCCACAGGATCATCGAATGCAGTTTGCCCGAATCGAAGGCCAGGCGCAGCGGCTTGCCCGGCCCGAGCAGATGCGTCTGTCCGACGACGTCGGCCAGCGTGTGCGGACGCAGGCGCTCGGCCAGGGGCGCATGCGGATCGCGCGCCGGTTCGGCAGGGTCGAAATCGCTTGCAAACAGGTCCTGAGGGCACATGAGGGGATTATCCCACTGTGTGCGTGAGCGCACGACTCCCAAACCGCTCCCCGCTTACCGCTCCCCGCTTACCGCTCCCCGCTTACCGCTCCCCGCTTACCGCTTACCACTCCCCGTTCCCCCTCACTCCCCGACCACATCCGCCCCCTTCGGCGGCGTGAACCTGAAGCGGGCGGCGGGCAGGCTCGGGTTGCGCGCGAACCTGGTCAGCTTGAGCGTGGTGCGCTGGCCGAAATGGTCGAACAATTCCATCTGCGCGAGGACTTCGCCGCGGAAGCCCATGCGGATGCGTTCGAAGCTGCTGTCGCTGCCTTTCGGCGTCGCCTCCAGCCATTCCATGCCGCCGGATTCACCCGCGTCCTTCAGACTGAAGTATTTCTCGATGGCATTGTCGCCGGCCAGCAGGGCCGCCGGGGTGCCGGCGACAACGTCGCCGAGCGGCTTGACGGTGACCTGGTCGAGGTCGGCGTCGTACAGCCACAGCCTGGCGCCGTCGCCGACGATAAGTTGTTCGTAGGGGGCCGTGTAGTCCCAGCGGAATTTACCCGGGCGGGAAAAGGCCATGCGGCCGCTGGCCTGCTGGGTGACGCGGCCGCTGCGATCGGCAACGGTCTGGGTAAAGTCGGCTTCGGCGGTGCGGGCACCGGACACGAAAGCCTTGAGGCGCTCGATGCCGCCGGCGTGGGCGGCACCCGCCAGGCCGAAGGCGAGCAGAAGAGCGGCAAAACGCATGGGAACCCCCGAAAAAAAGTGCGCCCGGCGGGCGCACTGTACAGACTGCCTGTGACGGCAAAGGTTTATTTTGCCTTGCAGGTCTTGATGCCGAACGGCAGGTAGGCCGGGCAGAATCCGAAAATCGCCGTCAGCAGCAGGACGAAACCGACGACGCCGGCCGGCACCATCCAGTTTTCCGCACCGGGCAGATTGGACATCGCGTAGCCGATCAGTCCGATGCCGGCCACTGCACGAATCACGCGATCCGCTCCTCCAACATTCTTAGCCATGTATTCCTCCTGGTTGATATGTGCAAACTTGTCCTCCGGGGTCGTGCCCCGGAGGCAAGCTTAACGCAATTTCGCTCAGCCGATCAGCGGCACGATGAGCAGCGCCACAATGTTGATGATCTTGATGAGCGGGTTGACGGCCGGGCCGGCGGTGTCCTTGTAGGGATCGCCCACGGTGTCGCCGGTGACGGCGGCCTTGTGCGCTTCCGAGCCCTTGCCGCCGTGGTTGCCTTCCTCGATGTACTTCTTGGCGTTGTCCCATGCGCCGCCACCGGTGGTCATCGAGATGGCCACGAAGATGCCGGTGATGATGGTGCCGACCAGCACGCCGCCGAGCGCCTGCGCGCCGAGGGTGAGACCGACGATGACGGGCACGGCGACCGGCAGCAGCGAGGGCACGATCATTTCCTTGATCGCGGCCTTGGTCAGCATGTCGACGCAGGTACCGTACTCGGGCTTGGCCTTGCCTTCCATGATGCCGGGAATTTCCTTGAACTGGCGACGCACCTCGACCACGATGGAACCGGCGGCGCGGCCGACCGCTTCCATGCCCATGGCGCCGAACAGGTAGGGCACCATGCCGCCGATGAACAGACCGATGATGACCATGTGGTTGGACAGGTCGAACGTCAGGGCAGAATTGCCATGCGAAGTCAGTGCATGGGTGTAGTCGGCGAACAGCACCAGCGCGGCGAGGCCGGCCGAACCGATGGCGTAGCCCTTGGTGACGGCCTTGGTGGTGTTGCCCACGGCGTCGAGCGGATCGGTGATGTTACGGATGGCATCCGGCAGTTCGGCCATTTCGGCGATGCCGCCGGCGTTGTCGGTGATGGGGCCGTAGGCGTCGAGGGCAACGATGATGCCCGCCATCGACAGCATGGAGGTGGCGGCGATGGCGATGCCGTAGAGGCCGGCCAGCGCGTAGGCGCCCCAGATGGCGGCGCACACGGCGAGCACCGGCGCGGCGGTCGACTTCATCGACACGCCGAGGCCGGCGATGACGTTGGTGCCGTGGCCGGTGGTGGAGGCCTGCGCGATGTGGCGCACCGGCGCGAATTCGGTCGCGGTGTAGTACTCGGTGATCCACACCATGGCCGCGGTCAGGCCCAGGCCGATGAGGGTGGCGAGGTACAGGTTCATCGAGCTCACCAGTTCGCCGCCGATCATGACGCCCTCGCCCATCATCCAGGTGGTGATGGGATAGAAGGCCACGGCTGCCAGCACGCCCGACACGATCAGGCCACGATACAGCGCGTTCATGATCTTGCCGCCTTCGCGGGCCTTGACGAAATAGGTGCCGACGATGGAGGCGACGATGGAGAAGCCGCCCAGCACCAGCGGGTAGATCACGGCTTCGGGCGAGCCGGTGATCAGGAGGCCGCCCAGCAGCATGGTGGCGATGATGGTCACGGCGTAGGTCTCGAACAGGTCGGCCGCCATGCCGGCGCAGTCGCCGACGTTGTCGCCCACGTTGTCGGCGATCACCGCCGGGTTGCGCGGATCGTCTTCCGGAATGCCGGCTTCGACCTTGCCCACCAGGTCGGCGCCGACGTCGGCCCCCTTGGTGAAGATGCCGCCGCCCAGACGCGCGAAGATGGAGATCAGCGAACCGCCGAAGGCCAGGCCGACCAGGGCATGCGTGGCATGTTCGGTGGTCTCGCCCAGCACCAGGGTCAGCACGGCGTAGTAGCCGGCGACGCCGAGCAGGCCGAGGCCCACCACCAGCATGCCGGTGATGGCGCCGCCCTTGAAGGCGACGTTGAGCGCGGCGTTGAGGCCTTGCGAGGCGGCCTGTGCGGTGCGCACGTTGGCGCGCACGGAGACATTCATGCCGATGTAGCCGGTGAGGCCGGAGAGGAAGGCGCCCAGCGCGAAGCCGACCGCGGTTTGCCAGCCCAGCGAAACGAAGATGGCGACGAGCAGGATCGCGCCGACGATCCCGATGGTGGTGTATTGACGGTTCAGATAAGCGGATGCGCCTTCCTGCACGGCCGCCGCGATTTCCCGCATGCGGTCGTTGCCCGTGGTCAGGCCCAGAATCCACTTGATGGACACAATCCCGTAGAGCAGTGCGAGCACCGCGGCCACGAGGGCGAACAGCAAGCCTTCGTTCATTGTTGAGTCTCCTTCGTTATATAAAAAAAAACGGCAGCTCGCGCCACCGTCCGTTCACTGCTTCTTGCCCATTGCGAGACCGCCCTCGAACCGCGTGCCGGGCTCGAACCCGAAGATCTCGTCGAGCCGGAGATCGCGGATGCACGCGTCGACCGCCGCCTGCCCGTGTTCGCGTTGAACCTCGGACAGGATCAGCTTGGCCGAATTGCCGTTGTAGAAGCCGCCGAAGTCGGCTTGTACCTTGAGCAACTGTCTGGCGCGTTCGAGTGTCATGGATACGTCGGGGGTCGTGAGTGGCGAGTCGTGTGTGGGAAAGCCGGCGCCGGCGTCTCGCAACGTGGCGTCCGGCCTTTCACTCTCGCACCGCCCCGCTTTCTCAAAGCTTGAACGTCGGCAGCTTCTTCGCCACCGCCACGTTCTTCAGCGTCACGTACACCGGCAGGCCGTCCTTGTATTTCGGATAGTCCTCGCCCTGGATCAGCGGCGTGAGATACCGCTTGCACTTGTCGGTGATGCCGAAGCCGTCCTTGCTGATGAAGTCGCGCGGCATGAACTTCTCGACGTTGGCCACCTTGGACAGCGGCGCCATGCCGATCTTGTACCTGTAGGGCTTGTCGGACAGGCGGTCGACCGTGGGCATCACGGAATTGTGGCCCTTGATCGCCAGTTCGACGGCCTTCTTGCCGAGTTCGTAGGCCTGCTTCACGTCGGTCTTCGATGCGATGTGGCGCGCGGCGCGCTGCAGGTAGTCGGCGACGGCCCAGTGGAACTTGTGGCCGAGCGCGTCCTTGATCATGTTGGCAACCACCGGCGCGGCGCCGCCCAGCTGGGCGTGGCCGAAGGCGTCGCGGGTGCCCTGCTCGGCGAGGAACTTGCCGTCGGGATAATGGCAGCCTTCGGAAACGACGACGGTGCAGAAGCCGAATTCCTTGACCTTCTTGTCGACGAGCGCGAGGAACTTCTTCTGGTCGAATTCGATTTCCGGGAACAGGATGACGACCGGAATACCCTGGTCCTCGACCAGGCCGCCGGCAGCGGCGATCCAGCCGGCATGGCGTCCCATGACCTCGATGACGAAGACCTTGGTCGAGGTCTTGGCCATCGAACGCACGTCGAAACTGGCTTCGAGCGTGGAGACGGCGATGTACTTGGCGACCGAGCCGAAGCCGGGGCAGCAGTCGGTGATGGGCAGGTCGTTGTCGACGGTCTTCGGCACGTGGATCGCCTGGATCGGGTAGCCCATCGCCTCGGACAGCTGCGAGACCTTGAAGCAGGTGTCGGCCGAATCGCCGCCGCCGTTGTAGAAGAAATAGCCGATGTTGTGCGCCTTGAACACTTCGATCAGGCGCTCGTATTCGCGCTTGTTGGCTTCCAGCGACTTGAGCTTGAAGCGGCAGGAACCGAAGCCACCCGAGGGCGTGGAACGCAGCGCGGCGATGGCGGCGGCGGATTCCTTGGTGGTGTCGATCAGGTCTTCGGTCAGCGCACCGATGATGCCGTTGCGGCCGGCGTAGACCTTGCCGATCTTGTCCTTGTGCTTGCGCGCGGTTTCGATCACGCCGCAGGCCGAGGCGTTGATGACGGCGGTGACGCCGCCGGACTGCGCGTAGAAGGCGTTCATTTTTTTCGCCATGTTTCAGTCTCCTAGAAGTTTGCTATGTCGTACCGGAAAACAAAAAGCCAGCGACGGGCGCTGGCGGATATTCAGTCGTTGGCGGCGCCGGGAATGTCGGCACTGCCGGTGTCGCGGGCCACGCCCGGAATCTTGCTCGGGTCGAAGCTTGCCGATTCGGTCGCCCGGCGGGCGACTTCGTCGGCCTGCATTTTGAGCAGTGTGGTCACGCAGTCGCCGATGTCGTCGTATTCCTCGCGCCCCGTGGAAAAGCGGTCGCGGATGCGCCAGAAGAACATGCTCCGATAGCGCCCGTCGCCGGTCTTCGACAGCACGAAATGGCAACCGGAGTCGTCGGCCCAGTAGAAGCCGGGACACAGCGCCAGTTCGCGATCGTCGACATGCAGGCGGATTTCGGTTTCGACATCCTGGATCTCAAGCGCACGACCGTAACGCTCCTTCACCGCGCCGGAGACGATCCAGCGTTCGGTGTCGGTCATGGGCTTGATCGTGGCCGGCATGCTCAGCGCTGCCCCGGAATCAACCCAGCGCCTTGAAGACCGCGTCGCGGATTTCCTCGACCTTACCGACGCCGGCGATCTTCACGTATTTGGGGGCGCCGGCTTCGCCGCGCGCCGCCCAGTCGCCGTAGTACTTCACCAGCGGCTCGGTCTGCGCGTGGTACACGTCGAGACGCTTCTTCACGGTTTCTTCCTTGTCGTCGTCGCGCTGGATCAGGTCTTCGCCCGTCGCGTCGTCCTTGCCGGCCACCTTGGGCGGATTGAACACGACGTGATAGGTGCGGCCCGACGCCACGTGGACGCGGCGGCCGGACATGCGCTTGACGATTTCCTCGTCGGCGACGTCGATCTCGACCACGTAGTCGATGGGCACGCCGGCGGCCTTCATCGCCTCGGCCTGCGGGATGGTGCGGGGGAAGCCGTCGAACAGGTAGCCCGCCTTGCAGTCGGGCTCGGCGAGACGCGCCTTGACCATGCCGATGATGATGTCGTCGGAAACCAGGCCACCCGCGTCCATGATGGCCTTGGCCTTCATGCCCAGCTCGGTGCCGGCCTTGATCTGCGCACGCAGCATGTCGCCGGTCGAGATCTGGGGAATCCCGTACTTTTCCTTGATGTAGTTGGCCTGGGTGCCTTTGCCGGCGCCAGGGCCGCCCAACAGGATCAAACGCATTGCAGTCTCCCTCTCGATATTTGGATTAAAAAAACTCCAATAGCCTAAGCCAAGGCGAGGGCCGGCAACACTCAAAAAATTTTATTCAGGGATTCAAGAGGCTGCTAGCAGGGCGCGAACCCGCGCCAGGTCTTCCGGCGTGTCGACGCCGGGCGCCGGCGCGACCGCCGTGACGCCGAGGCTGATGCGGTAGCCGTGCCAGAGAACGCGCAATTGTTCGAGCATCTCATGACGTTCCAGCGGCGAGGCCGCCAGCCCGGCATAGGTGCGCAGGAACCCGGCCCGGTAGGCATACAGGCCGATATGCCGCAGCGCGCCGAGTTCGTGCGGCATGGGCTGCCCGGCGGCGAAGGCGTCGCGCGGCCAGGGAATGGGCGCACGGCTGAAATAGACGGCATAGCCCGCTTCGTCTACGACGACCTTGACCACGTTGGGATTCATGAAATCGGCATGGTCGTGGATCGGGTGCGCCAGGGTCGCCATCACCGCGTCTTCGTGCAGTACCAGCTGGCGCGCGGCCTCGCGGATGAGCGCAGGATCGATCAGCGGCTCGTCGCCCTGCACGTTGACGACCAGCGCATCGTCCGGCCAGCCGAGGATCTCGGCCACTTCGACCAGGCGCTCGGTACCCGACTGGTGGTCGGGCGAGGTCATCAGTGCCGGGTGGCCGGCCGCCTCGACGGCATCGCGCACGCGTATATCGTCGGTGGCGACGACGACCGACCCGGCCCCTGCCGCCAGCGCACGATCGAGCACGTGCAGCACCATGGGCCTGCCGCCGATGTCGGCGAGCGGCTTGCCGGGCAGGCGGCTGGACGCGTAGCGTGCAGGGATGACGACGCGGAAATGCATGTCAGCTGGGGCGGATTTCCCCGGGCTCCAGGGCGCGCGCCTCTTCCGGCAGCATCACCGGAATGTCGTCGCGTATGGGATAGGCGATGCGGCAGGCATGGCACACCAGTTCGTGCGCGGATTTCTTCCATTCGAGCGGTCCCTTGCACACGGGACAGACGAGGATTTCAAGTAGCTTCGGGTTCATTGGCCAGGTTCCTGTAGAGCGGCGCCATATCCCTGACTGCGGGCTGGCTCGCCTTGCTTTGGTAGAGATGGATGTCCGCCACCGCGAGCAGCGTGATCAGATCGTGGCCATCGCGGGGCGCATGGGCCACGCCGAGGCTGACCGCCATCGGCAGCCCATTGCTCTGGCTCCAGGCTTCGGTGCGGGCTCCGATGCGTTCGAAAATCTGCCGGACCGTCGCTTCGTCGCGCATCGGCAGGATCGCGACGAATTCGTCGCCGCCCCAGCGCCCGCACACGCCCATTTCGGCCGACTCGCTGAAAATCTGCGCGAATTCGGAGAGGACGCGGTCGCCGACGCCGTGCCCGTAGCGGTCATTGACCGCCTTGAACTGGTTGAGGTCGGCGAACAGCACGGTCGCCGGCAGGCTGGTATCGGCCTTGTCGAATACGTGATCGGCGGCCGCCAGCAGGCCGTGTCGGTTCAGCAGTCCGGTGAGCGCGTCGAAACGGCTGCGATAGTCGAGTTGTCGGCGCTGGCCTTCGATGCGCCCCATCAGGATGTAGGCGTACAGGGCCAGCGTGACCCAGAACACCCCGAAGAACACGTCGCCCGCCCCCACGTCGAATCCGCCGAGCCGGTAGCGCAGCGCAAAGGCGATCGCCATCCCCAGAAGCGCGCCGCCGAGCACTTCGGCGAACAGGCGCATGCCGTAGCGCATGCCGTTGCCGAGCAGCACCATCAGGAAGGCCAGCGCGGAGGGCGGAATGGGGTTGGGATCGTGCAGCACGCACAGCGTGACGATGAGCAGATCGGCGGTCATGGCACTGCGGATGCGCATCAGCGTGACCCGCTTCAGCGCCAGATGGAAAAACCAGCTGTTGAGCACGAAATAGATGCCCAGCGCGAGCAGCAGCTGCTCGATGCTGAAGAACACAGGCCGCACGCTTTCCAGCGTGGAGAAATAGATCACCGCCAGCGAAAAGAACAGGTAACGGGTGAAGAACTGCGTGACGATCTCGGAACGGTCGGGCACCCAGAATCCGGTGTCCTCGGATGCTTCCTCCCAGCGACATGGGTGACGTCGGTCGCCCCAATCACTACCCCGCATTGCCTATCCTCCCTATGTGCGCGCCAGGCTGTGGGGTCATCGTCGTTATGTGTGCATCCAGCCAGCCGGCGAATCCTGCCTCGGGGGCGAGGTCGAGTGCCACCGCCCACCACTGCGTTCCCGCGAACGGACGACATTTTACCGCGTCTTTCTCGGTCATCAGCACGGGCCGATCGGCGGGAAGTTCGCCAGGACGAAAGGCATGGTGGTCGGGGTAGGCCCGGGGTTCGATTCGCAGTCCGGCGCGGGTCAGCATGTCGAAGTAGCCCTGCGGCCGTCCGATACCGGTGACGGCCAGCCAGGCGTGCCGCGGCAGGTCGGCAAGCGTGCGCACTTCGTCGGGCGCCTGCAGCCGGTAGGCCGGCCCCGGCGCCGTATCGACGCGCCAGGTTGCGAGTCCTTCGAAACGGCGCGGCTGCGCGCTGCCCCGCACCACCTGCAGCACTGCATCGACTTCATGCAGACGGCTTGCGGGTTCGCGCAGGGGGCCGGCCGGCAGCGGCCAGCCGTTGCCCAGCCCGGCTGCCGCATCGATTACCGCGAGTTCGAGGTCGCGATGCAGGCGGTAATGCTGGAGTCCGTCGTCGGAAACGATGACGTCGATTCCCGGATGGCGGGCCAGCAGCGTGCGCGCGGCGGCAACACGGTCGCGGCCGACCACCACCGGGGCACCCGTCTTGAGATGGATCAGCAGCGGTTCGTCGCCGACTTCGGCAGGCTGGCTGGTCTGCGCAAGCACGACGCAGCCCTGCGCATCCCCACCGTAGCCGCGGCTGACCACGCCCGGTCGCAGGCCGCGCGCGCGCAGGTGGTCGACCAGCCAGATCGTCAGCGGTGTCTTGCCGCTTCCGCCCGCCGTGATGTTGCCTACGACGAGGACCGGCACGCCGACGTTGACCGCAGGCCGCCAGCCGCGGCGATAGGCCAGTCGGCGCAAGCCCGACAGCAGGGCGAAGAGTCCGGAAAGCGGCAGCAGCAGCATCGTGAGCACGCCGGTGCGCGCCCAGAAATGCGCAAGCCGCGACATGGGGTCTAGGGCGCGGGGGCTGTCTGCGTGGCGAAGGTGATGCGGGAAAGGCCGACGCGCCGCGCCGCTTCCATCACGTTCACCACGGATTGATGCGTCGCCCGTGCATCGGCATTGATCACGACAACGGGATCTTGCTGGCCGGCGGCGGCGTTCTTCAGCGCCGTCGCGAGCTGCTCGACATTGGCATCGCCCAGCGCGGCGCTGTCGATCTGGTAGCGCCCGTTCTCAGCCACGCCGACCTCGATCTGCTTGGGCGGGTTCGGCGTCTGTTCGGCACTGCTGGTGGGCAGGTTGATCTTGAGTTCGGCGAAGTGCGCGTAGGTGGTGGTCACCGCGAGGAAGATCACGATGACGAGCAGGATGTCGATGAACGGAATCAGGTTGATTTCCGGATAATCCTCACGGCGACCGCGTCTGAAATTCATCTTACTTCCGCTCGCCGTGGACGATTTCCACCAGCTTGATCGCCTGCTGTTCCATGTCCACCACCAGCGCCTCGACCTTGCGGCGGAAATGGCGGTAGAACGCCATCGTGGGGATCGCGACGATAAGACCGAATGCCGTGTTGTAGAGCGCGATCGAGATGCCGTGCGCCAGTTCTGCGGGATTGGTGCCGCCTGCGGTCTGCGCACCGAAGATTTCGATCATGCCGACCACCGTGCCGAACAGGCCGAGCAACGGCGCCATGCTGGCGATGGTGCCGAGCGAAGTCAGGAAGCGGTCGAGTTCCTGCGTCACCGCACGACCGGATTCCTCGATCGACTCTTTCATGATTTCGCGCGAGTAGTGGGCGTTCTTCAGGGCCGTGGCGAAGATGCGCCCCAGCGGCGAACCATCCGCCAGCCGGGTGACCAGATCCTGCGTCACGCCGCGATCCTGGTAGGCCTTGATGGTTTCCAGCAGCAGGTTGGCCGGTACGACTTCCTGCGCGCGCAGGCTGTAGCTGCGTTCGATGATGATGGCGACGGCGATGACCGACGCCAGGATCAGCGGCCAGATCGGCCAGCCGGCCGCCTCGATGATGGCAAGCACTGGATACCACTCCCCGGATACGAAACAAACGAAATGTAGCGCCCGCGCGCCCGTTTCGGCAAGCCCGCATTGCAAATGCGGCTTCGCGCCGGCATGCAGACGACTTCTCCACAATTGATGTGGATAAGTCTGTGAGAAAGTTGCCATGGATTGGCCTAAACGCCTGCCCACAAAGGAAAAAGGCAAATGGCCCAAAAAGTGACCAGTTGGCCATTGTTCATATATATCAACAGGTTATGAATTTCTCCGCATCGTCAATAGGGCGGCATGGGATTTTTTTATGAAAGTTTGACGACTGTGCATGAATCGCTCCGGCGGACCCGTTATCCTCGCGCCCATGGACCTGCCCGACGACGCGCCCGCCCTGCCCGTACTCACCGTCAGCGAGCTCAATCGCATGGCGCGGCGCGCGCTCGAATCGCAACTGCCGCTCCTCTGGGTCGAGGGCGAAGTCTCCAATTTCATGCGCGCCGCCTCCGGGCACTGGTATTTTTCGCTCAAGGATGCGCAGGCACAGGTACGCTGCGTCATGTTCCGCGGGCGCAACCAGTTCGTCGACTTCACGCCGGCGAATGGCGACCACATCGAGATACGCGCCCTGCCCTCGCTTTACGAGGCGCGCGGGGAATTCCAGCTCGGCGTCGAGGCCGTCCGCCGTGCCGGCGCGGGGCGCCTGTACGAGGCATTCCTCAAGCTCAAGGCCAGACTCGAAACCGAAGGCCTGTTCGATGCGGCCAGGAAACGCCCCCTGCCGCGTTTCCCGCGTGTCATCGGCGTGGTGACCTCGCCCAGGGCAGCCGCCCTGCGCGACGTCCTGACTGCGCTGGCCCGCCGCATGCCGGGTATCGCCGTCATCCTGTACCCCACGCCCGTACAGGGCGCGGACGCCGGTGCGCAGATCGCACAGGCCATCCGCAGTGCCGGTGGGCGCCGGGAATGCGACGTGCTGCTGGTCTGCCGCGGCGGCGGCTCGCTCGAGGATCTGTGGGCCTTCAACGACGAAACCGTGGCGCGCGCGATCGCCGCCAGCCCGATGCCCGTCGTTGCCGGCGTGGGGCACGAGACCGATTTCAGCCTGGCCGATTTCGCCGCCGACCTGCGTGCCCCCACGCCCACGGCCGCGGCCGAACTCGCCAGCCCCCTGCGCAGCGAACTCATCGCACAACTCGACGCGCACGCACGCCAGCTGTCCCGCCACGTCGACCGCGCACGCCAGGATGCGGCGCAGCGGCTGGACTATCTGGCGCGCCGACTGCTGCATCCGGCCGAACATCTGCAGCGGCAGCGCGCACAGCTCGATCGGACCGCGCTGCGTCTGCAGCAGGGTTCACGGCTGGGCCGCCTGCAGGCGGCTACGCGGCTGCAATCGCTGGAACAGCGCCTCGTCAGCCCGGCGCAGTCCCTGCGCATACAGACGCAGGGACTCGCCGAACGCGCGGCGCGGCTGCGGCGTGCGCATCACGCCGACTTCGCGCGCCGGAGCCTGACTCTGGACCGCTGCGCCGCCAGTCTTGCGCACCTCGACCCGGAACGGGTGCTGGCGCGCGGCTACAGCCTGGTACGACGCGCCGACGGCAGCGTGGTCCAGGATGCCGCCGCGCTCACGCCAGGCGAGCAGGTGGAACTGCGTTTCCGGCGTGGCCGTGCGAACGCCCAGGTGGTTTCGACTACGAACGATTGAGGAAATCGCGCACGCGCTGGACCGCCTGCTGCGTCACGTCGTCCGCCAGGCAGTCCAGCGTCACCGCGTCGGGCCAGGAACGCAGCCAGGTGAGCTGGCGCTTGGCGAGCTGGCGCGTCGCGGCAATGCCCTGCTCGCGCAAGGCCGTTTCGTCGATCGCCCCTTCGAGATACGCCCAGGCCTGCCGGTAGCCCACCGCACGCATCGCGGGCAGGTCGGGATTCAGGGCATGCTGCGCGCGCAGACGCGTCACTTCGTCGAGCAGGCCGTCGGCCAGCATGGCGTCGAAACGCTCGGCGATACGACGATGCAATACGGAGCGGTCCGAAGGGATGAGGGCGAGTTGCAGCACGTCGTAAGGCAGCCGGCTCGACGCCTGCGCGAGCTGTAACGACATCGGCTGCCCGCTCAGGCGGAAAATCTCCAGCGCGCGTCCGATGCGCTGGGCATCGTTCGGGGCCAAGCGTGCCGCGGTCGCCGGGTCGACGGCGGCGAGTTCGGCATGCAGCGCGGGCCAGCCACGTGCCCTGGCGGCCGCATCGAGTTCCGCGCGCACCGCCACGTCGGCGCGCGGCAGATCGTCCAGACCCTGCAGCAACGCACGGAAGTACAGCATGGTTCCGCCCACCAGCAAGGGCACGCGGCCGCTTGCCGCGATTTCCGCCATCGCCTGCAGGGCGTCGGCTCGAAATGCAGCGGCGGAATACGTTTCGGTCGGATCGCGTATATCCAGCAGGCGATGCGGCGCACGCGCCAGCGTGTCGGCATCGGGCTTGGCGGTACCGATGTCCATGCCGCGGTACACCAGGGCCGAATCGACGCTGACGAGGTCCACGGGAAAATGCGCTGCCAGGTGTACCGCCAGCGCGGTCTTGCCCGAGGCGGTCGGGCCCATGAGAAAAATGACAGGCGGCGAAATGGCGGACATGGCGCTGGATTATGCCGCAGCCTGCCCATGCGCATGCCGCAAAAAAGAAAACGGCGGGTCGCCCCGCCGTTCCCCCAGGTTGCCTGCTTCGTCTCAGGCGGCCTTCGCGTACTGCGCCTTGGCCTTTCGCGCCGCTTCGATTTCATCGGCGCTGTAGGCCTTGCCGGACCACAGCATTTCGTAGGCAATTTCCTCGTTGCCGTTCTCACAGAGTTCCAGCACCTGCTGGAACAGCGGCTGGAAGGTGTCGGAGCGATGCGACCGTTCGTGGTTCTCGAACGAGGTCCAGAAGGTCACGATCAGCGCTTCCTTGCCTTTCATCGGGCTTGCGACGGCCTGGCCGATGGTCGACCCTTCGTTCGACACCGCACCCGAGTTCAGGGCGACGAAGCCGCCGACGAAGCCGGTGTCGGAATGGTAGGTCTTGACGTTCTCGCACAGGAAGGCGACGCGCTCCTGGAGATCGTCCACCGTGTACGCCGGCTTCAGAATGACCCGGTTGACGGTCACCACGCCGTCGGACGGGAAGTTTGCAATCAATCCACTCATGGTTCTCTCCTGTTGGAATTGCGGTTGAACAGGATTTCAGTCTAATTACCTGAGTGAATTAGTCAACTAATATATTTACTGGGTTAATGCATCCATCAATAAATCTGATTAATGAGGCCCGTCAGACATAGCGCTTCTGTTCGCTGCGCTTGCCGGGCCGCTTCTTCATGATCACCACCCCCTTGGCTGCAGCGATGTCGGCAATGGGGATATTGGGATACAGGGGGTTCAGCGGCTTCAGCATCCAGCCGTCGTCGTGCTGCACGATCTGCCTGAAGATGTATTCGTCGTTGACGTAGGCAACCACGTAGGAACCATCCTTCACCAGTCCGGAAGGCTCCACCACGATGATCTCGCCCTCCTCGAACTCGGGCAGCATGGAATCGCCCAGCACCATCAGGGCATAGGGCTCGGAACCGGCACAGTTGCTGGTTTCGTTGATTTCCTGGATGGGGATGGTCTTGCGTTCGTTCATGTTGCACCCTGCAATACTTGAGTAAACAAGTCGGAATTATAGCCGAGGCGTTCAGCGCCCCCGCATGAACATCGCGTCGAGTTCCTTCAGGCTGATCTGGAACCAGGTCGGTCGGCCGTGGTTGCATTGCCCTGCACGCTCGGTCGCTTCCATCTCGCGCAGCAGCGCATTCATTTCCGGCAGCGTGAGATGCCGGTTGGCGCGTACCGCACCGTGGCAGGCCAGCGTGGCGAGCAGTTCGTTGCGGCGTTCGGCGAGCAGCCTTGCAACGCCGAACTCGGCCACTTCGTGCATCAGGCTGCGCGTGAGTTCGACCGGGTCGGCATCCTTCAGGAGCCAGGGCACGGCGCGCACCGCCACCGAGGTCGGGGACGTGATCGAGAGTTCGAAGCCGATGGCCCGCAGGCTGTCGACATGCGGGCCGAGTTCGGCGACGTCGCGCGCGTCGGCCGTGAGCGCGACGGGGATCAGCAGGGTCTGCGCGGGCACCGCACGCGCATCCAGCGCGGTCTTCAGCTTCTCGTAGACCACCCGTTCGTGCGCCGCATGCATGTCCACCAGCACCAGCCCCTGGGCATTCTGCGCCAGGACATACACGCCGTGCAGTTGCCCCAGCGCATAGCCGAGCGGCGGGGCGTCTGCCGGGCCCGCCTCCGGCAGGGAAGCCGGCGCGTCCGCCTTCGCCAGCCCCTGCCAGGCGCCACGATCCTCGACAGGCAAGGCGTCGCCCGATCCAGGCGCCGCCAGCGGCGCGTACAGCGCCAGCGCCTCGTTGACCTGCAACGGCATCGCGGTCTGCCGCGGTGCGACGCTGGAAGCCGGCGGCGGCACTGCTGCCGCTTGCGGCTGGGCGGGTGCCGACAGCACGCGCTCGACCGCATGGAACAGGAACTGGTGCATGCCGCGGCTGTCGCGGAAACGGATCTCGGTCTTGGCCGGATGCACGTTCACGTCCACTGTGTCCGGCGGGATGTCGATGAAGAGGCAATACGCCGGATTCAGCTGGTGATGCAGCACATCGCGGTAGGCTTCCTTCAGTGCGTGGACGATGAGCTTGTCGCGTACGTAGCGACCGTTGACGAACACATGCTGGCCGTCGCGGCTTGCGGTGGCCGCCGCCGGCCGGATCACCCAGCCGGACAGGCGCAGCGCGCCCGCCGCCGCCTCGACCGCGATCGCCTGTGATTCGAAGCCCTCGCCCAGCACCTGGCGCATGCGCGCGGCCGCATCGCCCGCCGCGTAGCGCGCCTGCACGCGGCCGTTGTGGGTCAAGCTGAATGCCGTGTCCGGATGCGCCAGCGCCAGCCGGCGCACGGTCTCGGCGCAGTGCGCGTATTCGGTGCCCTCGGTCTTGAGGAACTTGCGGCGCGCCGGCGTGTTGTAGAACAGGTCCTGCATGTCGACCGTGGTGCCCGTCTCGCGCGCGGCGGGCGCAGGCGGCTGCAGCGTCCCGCCCTCGGCGTGCAGCGTCCAGGCATGGCCGGCATCGGCACGGCGGCTCGTCAGCGTCAGCCGCGCGACAGCACCGATGGAAGCCAGCGCTTCGCCGCGGAACCCCAGGCTCGCCACCCGCTCGAGATCGGCGAGGCTGGCGATCTTGCTGGTCGCGTGCCGCGTCAGCGCGAGCGCCAGCTCGTCTTCGGCGATGCCGGTGCCGTTGTCGGCCACCTTGATGCGCCTGACGCCACCCTCCTCCAGCTCGACGCGGATATCGGTCGCCCCGGCGTCGAGGCTGTTTTCGAGGATTTCCTTCAAGGCCGCGGCCGGGCGCTCGATCACCTCGCCGGCGGCGATCTGCGAGATCAGCACGTCGGGCAGCACGCGGATCATCGTCATGCCCCCAGCCCGCGTCGCGCCGCCATGGCGCGTCCCAGCCGTTCGAGCGCACCCGCGTCGAGCGTGGCGCGCGCCAGCGGCAGCAGGTGCGCGTTCTCGAATTCGAGATGGCTGCGGTTGGAGGCGACGAAACGCCGGGTCAGCGCCGCGTCCAGATCGGCCGTCGTGCCCGCCGCAATGCCTTCGAGCTGCATGCGCAGCACCCGCCAAAGTCGGGCCTGCTCGTCGTGCTCCAGGGTGAGCGCCTCGACCATGTCGCAGGCACCCGGCGCCTGCGCCGCCTCGAGCAGGGGAAAGAGATTGCGTTCCTCGTCGTCGTGATGATGCACGGCGGCGGTGTCGAAATAGGCCAGGACGGCACGCGCGGCCTGTTGTGCCTGCCCGTCCGTGCCGTGCGCAGGCAGATGCGCCAGCAGCTTGTCGAGCGTGTCGCACTGGCGCGCGATGCGCGCATGGCAGGCCTCCAGCATGTCGAGCGGCGCGTCGAATCCCGGCGCCGCACTGCCGAGGAGATCGCGGGTCATGGGTTGCGCGTGAGCCGCGCGGGTGCGGTCAGCGGATGCCGGTCGAAATAGTCGCGGATGCCCTCGACGATCGCGTCCACCAGCTTGTCCTGGTAATCCGGATCGTTGAGGCGCTTTTCCTCGTCCGGATTCGAAATGAAGGCCGTCTCGACCAGGATGGACGGAATGTCCGGCGCCTTCAGCACCGCGAATCCGGCCTGTTCCACATGCCCCTTGTGCAGCGTGTTCACGTCGCCGATTTCCTTCAGCACTGCGCGGCCGAGCTTGAGGCTGTCGTTGATCGTCGCGGTCTGCGACAGGTCGATGAGGGTGCGCTTGAGGAAGGGATCCTTGACGTCGATGTTGACGCCGCCGATGAGGTCCGCGTCGTTTTCCTTTTTAGCCAGCCAGCGCGCGGCGGTCGAGGTCGCCCCGTTTTCCGACAGCGCGAACACCGAGGAGCCGCGCGCATGCGGCTTGATGAAGGCGTCGGCGTGGATGGAGACGAACAGGTCCGCCTTCACGGCGCGCGCCTTCACGACGCGTTGCGCCAGCGGCACGAAATAATCGCCGTCGCGGGTGAGCACCGCGCGCATGTTGTCCTGCGCATCGAGCTGCTGCTTGAGCTTGCGGGCGATCGTCAGCGTGATGTCCTTTTCGTGCGAGCCGTTGGCGCCGCGTGCACCGGGGTCCTCGCCGCCGTGGCCGGCGTCCACCGCCACCGTGATCAGGCGCGCGTACTGCGGCACGGCCGGCTTGCCTGCCCTGGGATCGGCGCCCGCCTTCGCCTCGGCAGCGGGCTTGTCGTCCTGCGCGGTTTTCGCGCCGACGGCCGGCTTGGGATCGGCCGTCGCCTGCGGCGGGTTGGCGCCCTGCGCCTGCACGGGATAGAGGTCCACGACCAGTCGGTGGCCATACTGGCCCAGCGGCTTGAGCGCGAACACCGAGGGATTGACCGCGTTCTTGAGCACCAGCACCAGGCGCATCACGCCGGGGCGATTGAGCCCGACGCGGATCGAGGCGATGTAGGGGTCGTCTGCGGCAAGCTGCCCCGCGAGCGCGTCGAGGCCCGGGCTGTCCTCGACGCCTTCGAGATCGATCACCAGGCGCTCGGGATTGCTGAGGCTGAAATACTTGTAGGCGACGGGCGCCGGCGCCTCCAGCGTGAGCCGCGTGTAGTCGGGCGACGGCCACAGGCGGGTCGCGCTCAATTGCAGGGCCTGTGCCCATCCCGACACCAGCAGCCCCATCAGCAGAACGGTATTCAGCAGCTTGCGCAACATGCCTCCAGAAAACGGGCGCCCCTTGGGCTGGCCGCTTCGCACGTCAACGCGCGCCCTTCGTCGACGACGGCAAGGCGGACGATCACGTCCGGGGCCGGCAGCCAGCCGGTGGCCTTTTCGGGCCATTCGATCAGGCTCACCGCCTGGTCGCCAAGATCGCGAAACCCCGCGTCCAGCCACTCGCGCGGGTCATGCATACGATATAGGTCAAAATGATACAGCTCAAACCCGGGCAGCTCATAGGTTTCGGCCAGGGTGTAGGTCGGGCTTTTCACCCTGCCCGCAAACCCCAGTGCGCGCAGCAGGCCGCGCACCAGCGTCGTCTTGCCCGCCCCCAGGTCGCCTTCGAGATAGAAGCACATCCCCGGCATGAGTTCCCGCGCCAGCCGCGCGCCGAATGCCAGGGTGGCCGCTTCGTCGGCCAGATGCGCACTGCAGCGCACGGTATCATCGGGGCTATGCATGAGCAGGATTCAAATGCGCTGGCGCAGCGCATCAGGCAATGGGGACGCGAACTCGGCTTCGCCGACGTCGGCTTCGCCGACTGCGATCTGTCCGCGGCCGAAACGGGTCTGCTCGACTGGCTGGCAAAGGGTTTTCATGGCGAGATGGATTATATGGCGGCGCACGGCGTCAAGCGCAGCCGGCCGGCCGATCTCGTCCCCGGCACGCTGCGCGTCATTACCGCGCGCCTCGATTATTTTCCGCCCGCCGCGGCCGACCCGCACGCCGTCCTGGCCGATGGCGAAGCCGCCTACATCTCGCGCTACGCCCTCGGGCGCGATTACCACAAGGTGCTGCGCGCCCGCCTGCAAACCCTGGCGGAGCGCATCGCGGTCGCCGCCGGCCAGGGGCAGTTCCGCGTCTTCACCGACAGCGCGCCGGTGCTCGAAGTCGAACTCGCGACCCGATCCGGCCTCGGCTGGCGCGGCAAACACACCCTGCTGCTGAACCGCACACACGGTTCGTGGTTCTTCCTGGGCGAGATCTACACCAACCTGCCGCTGCCGGTCGATGCCCCCGAAGCAAATCATTGCGGCACCTGCCAGGCCTGCCTCGACGTCTGCCCCACGCAGGCCATCGTTGCGCCGTACCAGCTCGACGCGCGACGCTGCATCTCCTACCTGACCATCGAATTGAAGGGCAGCATCCCCGTCGAACTGCGCCCGCTCATCGGCAACCGCATCTACGGCTGCGACGACTGCCAGCTCGTCTGCCCCTGGAACCGCTTTGCGCAGACCGCCGCCCTGCCCGACTTTGCCGTACGCCACGGGCTGGATTGCGCGCAGCTGGTCGAACTCTTCGCCTGGAGCGAAACCACGTTCAACGACCGCTTCGCCGGCTCGGCCATCCGCCGCATCGGGCACGAACGCTGGTTGCGCAATATCGCCGTTGCGCTGGGCAACGCCGCCCCCGACCCCGCGATCCGCCGTGCGCTCGAAACGCGCCAGGATCATCCGTCCGCCCTCGTGCGCGAACACGTGGGCTGGGCGCTGGCGCGTCAGGCGCGCAGCTGAAGCGCCCGCAGCTCGGCCCGGGCATGACCGATCACGGAAGCGCCCGACGTCAGCGCCAGCCCGCCCAGCACCAGCGCCACCGCAATGTCGGGCCAGCCCCGTGCCGTGGCCCACACCCCGCCGGCCGCCAGGAGCACCGCAAGATTGCCCAGCGCGTCGTTGCGCGAACACAGCCACACCGAACGCGCCTGCGCGTCGCCCGTGCGATGCGCATACAGCAGCACCGCCACACCGACGTTGACCGCCAGCGCCAGCAGGCTGACCCACCCCATGATGACCGGCTCCGGCACGACGCCGGTCGACCACTGCCAGGCCGACTTGCCGAGCACGAACAAGCCGTAGCCGACCATGAGCCAGCCCTTCCACAATGCGGTGCGCGAACGCCACACCGGCGCGAGGCCCAGCACGAACAGCGCGACGCCGTAGTTGCCGGCATCGCCCAGAAAATCGATGGCGTCGGCCAGCAACGACACCGACTGCGCGGCAAAGCTGGACGCGAGCTCGACGCCGAACATCGCCGCGTTCAGCACCAGCGCGATCCACAGCGCACGCCGGTAGCGCGGATCGGGCGGCGCGGCCCCGCATGCCGTTTCGCAGCCGCAGCCGCTCACCGCCGTCCCCTCGACGGCGAAGCCAGCGGGTAGAATGCGCATGTCTCCATTCGCCCATCCTGCCACGCATGTCCGCGAACGCACATTCCCCCATCGGCGTATTCGATTCCGGCATCGGCGGCCTCACCGTGGTGCGCGCGCTGATGGAGCGCCTGCCCTACGAGAACATCGTCTACTTCGGCGACACCGCGCGCGTGCCCTACGGCGTGAAGTCGGTCGAGACCATCGCCCACTTCACCACCCAGATCGCGCAGTTCCTGCTGGAAAAGGACGTCAAGCTGCTGGTCATCGCCTGCAACACCATGGCCGCCGTCGCCGCGCAGGTCGTCAAGGATCTCTCGCCCGTGCCCGTGCTCGACGTCATCGACGCCGGCGCCGTCTCCGCGCGCTCTGGCCGCCGCATCGGCGTCATCGGCACCCCCACCACCATCAA
Organism: Thiobacillus sp.; assembly: GCA_044227225.1. Lineage (GTDB taxonomy): Bacteria > Pseudomonadota > Gammaproteobacteria > Burkholderiales > Thiobacillaceae > Thiobacillus. Next base: position 62,950 of record JBGAFM010000001.1, read on the forward strand.
CAGCAACGCCTACGCGCGCGCCATCCACGACTACGCACCCGACTCGCGCATCCACTCGCAGGCCTGCGCCCTGTTCGTGCCGCTGGTCGAAGAAGGCTGGCTCGACCACGACGTCACGCGGCTGACCGCGCAGGATTACCTCAAGCCGCTGATGGCCGAGCACATCGACACCCTGGTGCTGGGCTGCACGCATTACCCCCTGCTGAAGCCGCTGCTGCGGCAGGTCGTCGGCGACGACGTGGCGCTGGTCGATTCCGCCGAAGCCATGGCCGAACAGGTCGCCGCCGTGCTCGCCGAAAAAGGCCTCGCCAACCCCGGCCCGGCCCAGCCGCGCTACGACTTCTACGTCACAGACGTGCCCCTGCGCTTCCAGACCATCGGCGAACGCTTCCTGGGGCGCACGCTGAACAATGTGCATGTGGTGAAGTGGTAACGGGCCGGGGCACTCTGCCGCTGCCATACACGCAGCGGTTCCAGCGAATCCAGCCCAGGTGTATTTGTCAGGCCATGCAGTCCCTCTAATTTCAGCGAGGCCCATATGGATCAAACAGTTATGCGCATTCGATCTGGATTAGGCACCGGTTCATTGCCGATATATGCACCTGCACAGGTGCATATTGCACGTTAGATTGCGAGGCCGCATGGAAGCCAAGGTCGTCGGAATTGTTCTGTGGGCATTTAGCGCCACCCTGATTTCGGGCCTCGTAGCCCATCCGGTCACGTGGCTTTTTTTATCTGCCGGTGTCATGGCCGGCGCGGCTGCGTTCTGGCGTGTGTCGCGATGGCGGCTTTACGTAATAGCTGTTTGTGCCGCTTATCTGCTCTACGTGATTCCACCGCTCGTTTCAATTTCTGAAAGCGTTGGGCCGTTTGATGCACTGGCCGTTATCACAAATGCCAGCTTCAAAGAAGGCATCACCCCTTCCCGCCTGCTTGTCTATTGGCACTTGGTGCTCATGCCGATTGCCGTGTCGTTGCTTGTCCTAGTCCTATTGGTTCGTAGCGCAGCAAGGCGTGGCAATAGCAATGCAATCTAACATTGCGGTCAAGGCCGCTCCACTTCGTTCCGCTGGGACGCCGCTGAAGCGGCGCCCCTTACCTCTACGTTGGGCGTCTATATGAGCGACACACAGACTGTCGAATGTTGTGAGCACGGAAAAGCGTATGCCACATATGTATGCCGCCATCTGATAAATGGAGAAAACACGCACTGGCACTCTGCCGAACCGGATGGTAAAAACCAGTGGCCAGATTCGTGGTGCGGCATGTGCAACGAGTTCTTTGAAGCTGAAGGCGAATGGAACGAGGCATCAGAAGATGCTGCCGATCTCTCAAACAACATCAAACTTCTTTGCCACCATTGCTATGAGCACATTCGCTCTAAGTGCACTACCCATTTTGTTAAATAGCGGTGGTGTTCGGCCATGAGAAGCAAGCATCCACCCTATTACTCTCTACGCCCAACAAGGCGTTCCAGCGGACCGTCCAAAAGCGTCGCTTCGCGCCACTTTTTGCCGCCCGCTGAACTTTAATGTTGGGCGTCATGACAACGATGTCGCCCCTACCTTGTAGCAAACTCGCGTCGCTCGCCACGCAATCATCGATACTCGGTTCTAACGTTGAGGAATCATACGAATGAACAGCCCTACGAAGAACACCATTGGTCAAGCGATTGACCAGGTAATGAGCGCCCTATCCTCGCTAGAGAAGCGAGAGCAGCAGATCGTCGTTTCCACAATCTGCTCACTGCTTGAAATCGTCCCAGCGGCGCCCCGTTCAGCGCATTCGGCGTTAGCCGCATCTACTGGCGCACCAGAGTCCGCGCCGGGAACTACGCCAAGCCCACACCAACACGCACCGGCTAGACCGCATGTGGAACCGACTGAGGAGCATGGGGTAGACATTCGAACGCTTAGAAATCAAAAGCAACCCGCCAATGTTCTTCAAATGGCTTGTGTCGTTGCGTATTACTTGCAAGAACACGCCCCTCCCGAGGAAAGAACAAAAGAAGTTACCGCCGCTGACCTAGAGCGCCTATTCAAGCAGGCGGGATTCAAATTGCCCGCCCGAATGCAACAAGTTCTCGTAGATGCCAAGTCGGCCGGCTATTTCGAGTCCGTCGACCGAGGCAAGTACAAGCTGACGCGAGTTGGTTATAACTTGGTTACTCACAGCCTGCCGAAGGGCTCCGCCAGTTGACTGCGGTTGCCGAACTCATCGGCGAACTTGATTCGCTGCGCAAGGTGCTCGCCTCGGTCGAAGCTCGCCAAGTAGCGTCGTCGAGTATCAAGACTCAAATGCACGAAGTTGCCTCGAAGTACTTTTCTATAGTTCAGCCTGCCTTGCACAATGTCGACACGGGTGAGTTGAATCAGCTATTTCAGTCATTGCATGCATGTTCGAGAGTGCATCCGTCGACGCAGAAGTGTCGAGATTTAGTAAAGAGCGCACGCAAGTGCCTTGTCGCGCTTGAAGGACAGGCCTTGGCAACTCCGCATCGCAATGACCGAGGCAGTTCGTCGCCAGTCGATGCCCTCGTTGTCTCGACTCTCAATGAAGTTTGTCCTAGTGCCTCGCTTGCCTATCAGCAAGCGCTCTTGGATATCGCTGGTGCTGATCGACTCTCATGGCGCGGACCCGCCACTGACCTTCGAGAAGCTCTGCGCGAGACACTCGATATCCTAGCGCCAGATGCAGATGTAATGGCAAGTCAAGGGTTCAAATTGGACGGCGACGCCAAACGCCCGACAATGAAACAGAAGGTCCGCTTCGTCTTGAGGAATAGAGGCGTGCCCTCGGGTGCATTAGAAACACCGGAATCGGCAGTTACAGGCGTAGAAGACTTGGTCGGAGGACTGACACGCTCCGTCTATACGAGGTCCAGTGTTTCAACGCACACCGCCACAACGCGCGCAGAGGCGACCCGAGTTCTGGCTTGGGTACGGCTCGTAATCTGCGAACTACTGGAGATTCCGCTTGGCTAGTCCTCAGTTGAGAGCTAATTGGGACGCCGTGGTAGTGCCCACCGTGACGCCCAACCCTGCGGTCAACCGGACCTTGCGCATAAAGCCGCGCAAGGCCGGTTACCTTGAACGCTAGCAGACAATCTCGACCAGCTCAGCTGACCTCGTCGATCCACGCCATCTGGATCGCTTCGAGGATCTTCTCGCCCGAATGGTTCGGGTCGTCTTCGAAGTCGGGGAGTTCCATCACCCAGGCGTGCAGGTCGGTGAAGCGGATCGTGCGCGGGTCGATTTCGGGGTGCGCTTCGGCCAGCTCGATGGCGATGTCGAGGGTGTCGGTCCACTTCATGTCAATGTCCTTCTTTCACCATGTTGATGGTGTACTTGGGGATTTCGATCACCAGGTCGGCGTCGGCGACGCGCGCCTGGCACGACAGGCGCGACTGCGGCTCGAGGCCCCAGGCCTTGTCGAGCAGGTCGTCTTCGAGTTCGGTCGATTCTGCCAGCGAGTCGAAACCTTCGCGCACGATGACGTGGCAGGTGGTGCAGGCGCAGGATTTCTCGCAGGCGTGTTCGATCTCGACGCCGTTGGCAAGCAAGGTATCACAGAGGGTGTCGCCGGATTTGGCTTCGATCACGGCGCCTTCGGGGCAGAGTTCGACGTGGGGCAGAACGATGAGCTGGGGCATGGTCAGGCGGCCTGGGTGTGTTGACTCGGCAGGGCGGCGAGCACGCCGTCCCAGAAGGCGATGCGTGCTTCGACGGCGGCTTCGGCCGCGGCTTCGGCCTCGCGCCATTTTTCGGCCTTGCCTTCGCACAGGGCGGACAGCAGGCGCAGCGAGAGCGGCGCGTGAAAATCCTCGTCGAGGTGAACGTGGCGATTCAGATAATAGTGGAAGCTGGGCGCCTGCGCCTCGGTGACGGCCATGCGCGACAGGAAGGCGCGGAACATCGAGGGGATGACGTGCTCGCGGCCGAGCGCCAGCGCCGCGGCCACTTCGTGCGGCTTGCCGCCGGCGATGAAATCGAAGGTGCGGCGCGTGAAACGGGCCGACGGTGCCGGCGCAAGCCCGCTCGCCAGGGCGGCATCGATTCCCTGTGCACCGGCGAGGTCGACGAAGCGCGCGGGAGTGTCGGCATTCGCGCCGACTTCGCGCATGGCGGCCAGATAGAGGACGAAATGGCTGGTGAAGCCATCCTGTCCCGGCAGGGCGACGTCGGTTTCCTCTTCCAGCACCAGCTCGTTGATGAAGCGCTGCACCGAGGCATCGCCGCGCGGCGTCCACGGCCAGCGTGCGGGGGCGACCTCGTGCTGGAGGAATTTGATCAGCGACATGAAATCCCACACCGAGTACACGTGGTGCTGCATGAAGGTGCGCAGGTCGTCGGTCGTACGCACCGCGGCATAGATGGGGTGGGCTTCAAGCCGGACCCGCAGGGTTTCGATGAAGGCGTCGTTCAGCATGGTGGATCAGCCAAAGGTTTCGAGTTTCTGACCGGCCATCGCGCGGCGCACGTTGCGGTCCATGCGGCGCTGGGCGAATTCGGTGGTGGCGGCGTTGAGCGCTTCGATGCCGCGCTTGATGGCAAGATGATCGGGGCCGGCCAGCAGGGCTTCCAGCGCGGCGATCTCGGCCTCGACCGCTGCGGTTTCGTCGGCGGACAGCAGTTCGCCGTCTTCGGCCAGCGCGGCGCGGGTGGCGGCGATCAGGCCCTGCGCATCGACAACCTGTTCGTTGAGCGCACGGGCGCGCATGTCGTCCTTCGCGTGCGTGAAGGCATCCTTCAGCATGCGGGTGATGTCCTCGTCGCCCAGGCCGTACGAAGGCTTGACCTGCACGCTCGCCTCGACGCCGGTGCTCTGCTCGCGCGCGGACACCGACAGCAGGCCGTCGGCGTCGACCTGGAAGGTGACGCGGATGCGCGCCGCGCCGGCCACCATGGGCGGGATGCCGCGCAGTTCGAAGCGCGCCAGCGAGCGGCAGTCGGCGGCCAGTTCGCGCTCGCCCTGCAGCACGTGCACGCTCATCGCGGTCTGGCCGTCCTTGAAGGTGGTGAAGTCCTGCGCGCGCGCGGTGGGGATGGTGGTGTTGCGCGGGATCACCTTCTCGGTGAGGCCGCCCATGGTTTCCAGGCCGAGCGAGAGCGGGATCACATCGAGCAGCAGCCAGTCGTCGCCGGCCCGGTTGCCGGCCAGGATATCGGCCTGCATCGCCGCGCCCAGCGCGACGACCTTGTCGGGATCCAGGTTGGTCAGCGGCGTCTGCCTGAAATGGTCGGCCACGGCCTGACGCACGCAGGGCATGCGGGTCGAGCCGCCCACCATGACCACGCCCTTGATGTCGTCCGCCGTAAGGCCGGCGTCGCGCAGGGCCTTGCGCGTGGGCGCGAGCGTCTTCTGCACGAGACCGGCGGTCATGGCGTTGAACTCGGCCTGGGTCAGCGTCGCGTCCATCATCTCGCCGGTGGAGAGCACGGCGGTGACGCGCACCTCGGTGTGTTCGGTCAGCGCTTCCTTGGCGTCGCGCGCCTTGGTAAGCAGCAGGCGCATGTCGCCGGCGGACAGCGGCTGGAAGCGTCCCTGCTCGACCATCCAGCAGAACACGCGCTGGTCGAAATCGTCGCCGCCCAGCGCGGAGTCGCCATTGGTGGCCAGCACCTCGAATACGCCCTTGGACAGCCTGAGGACGGAAATGTCGAAGGTGCCCCCGCCCAGGTCGTAGACCGCGTAGACGCCTTCGGAGGCGTTGTCGAGCCCGTAGGCGATGGCCGCGGCCGTGGGCTCGTTGAGCAGGCGCAGCACGTTGAGTCCGGCCAGCTGCGCGGCATCCTTGGTGGCCTGGCGCTGCGCGTCGTCGAAATACGCCGGCACGGTGATGACCGCTCCCACCAGTTCGCCGCCCAGTCCCGATTCGGCGCGCGTACGCAGCACCCTCAGGATCTCGGCCGAGACTTCCACCGGGCTCTTCACGCCGGCCGCGGTCTTGAGCTGCACCATGCCGGGCGCATCGACGAAGCGGTACGGCAGGCTGGCGACGTCGTCGATGTCTGACAGGCCGCGCCCCATGAAACGCTTCACCGAGACGATGGTGTTGTGCGGATCCTGGTTCTGCGCGGCCTGTGCCGCGTAGCCGACTTCCGCGCTGCCGTCGGCGCGATAGCGCACCACGGACGGCAGCAGCGAATGCCCGGCCGTGTCGTCGAGCACCACCGCCATCCCGGAGCGGACCGTGGCCACCAGGGAATTCGTCGTGCCCAGGTCGATGCCCACGGCCAGGCGATGCTCGTGCGGCGCGGTGGACATCCCGGGTTCGGAAATTTGCAGCAGGGCCATCGGGCAGTCTTCTCAGCTTTCGATTTCTTCGTACACGTCGCCGACCTCGGCGATGAGCTTGTCCATGAATCGCAACTGGCGCACGGCTTCGCGTGCGCCTTCGTAATCCTTCGCCGCGTCGAGCAATTCTCCCAGCCGGGATTCGATGCCCTTGTGCGCGGCGCGCAGTTCCGCGCCCAGTGCGTCGAGCGTTTCCACGCTGCGGGCCGTACGCGCGTCGTCGATGGCTTCACGCCATTCCATCTGCTGCATCAGGAATGCGGGCGCCATTTTAGTATTGGTCGCGTCGAGTGCGTCGATGCCCTGCAGTTTCAGCAGGTATACGCCGCGGTCCACCGGGTGCCTGAGCGTCTGGTAAGCCTCGTTGACCTGGGTCGCCCACTGCATCGCCACCCTTTGCTCCGCTTCGGGCTGCGCGGCGAAGCGGTCCGGATGCACGGCATTCTGCAGCTCGCGGTAGGCCGCATCGAGACGCGCGCGGTCGAGCGCGTAGGTCTCGGGCAACTGGAACAGGGCGAAGTGACTCTGCATACTGGGGGCCGGGTGTCAGGAGCCGGGGACGAAGGATTCCGAGCGGCCTGCGGCCGCCCCGTTCAAAAAAGCGCGAGGCACAGAGTCCCCCGGATCCCTCTCTCCTGGCCCCTGATCCCTCAGACGTTGAACGATTCTCCGCAACCGCAGGCGTTCTTCACGTTCGGGTTGTTGAACTTGAAGCCTTCGTTGAGGCCCTCGCGCGCGTAGTCGAGTTCGGTGCCGTCGATGTAGGGCAGGCTCTTGGGATCGACGAAGATCTTGACGCCATGGCTCTCGTAGAGGGTATCGCCTTCGGGCACGTCGTCGGCGAATTCCAGCTTGTAGGCCATACCCGAGCAGCCGCTGGTGCGTACGCCCAGGCGAATGCCGACCCCCTTGCCGCGCTTGGTCAGGAAATTGGCGACGTGCTGCGCCGCGCGTTCGGACAGGGTGACCGCCATGGCTTACTCCAGGCCCTTCTTCTGCTTGTAGTCCGCCACCGCAGCCTTGATCGCGTCTTCGGCCAGGATCGAGCAATGGATCTTCACCGGGGGCAGCGCCAGTTCTTCGGCAATGGCGGTGTTCTTGATCTCCATCGCCTGGTCGAGCGTCTTGCCCTTGACCCATTCGGTCACCAGCGAGGAGGAGGCAATGGCGGAACCGCAGCCGTAGGTCTTGAACTTGGCGTCTTCAATCACGCCATCCGGGCCCACCTTGATCTGCAGCTTCATCACGTCGCCGCAGGCGGGGGCGCCGACCATGCCGGTGCCGATGCCGTCGTCGTCCTTGCCGAACGAGCCGACGTTGCGGGGGTTTTCGTAGTGTTCGAGGACTTTATCGCTGTAAGACATGAGAGTTCTCCTTTACTTCTGGATCAGTGTGCTGCCCATTGCACGGTGTTCAGGTCGATGCCTTCCTTGAACATTTCCCACAAAGGCGAGAGTTCGCGCAGCTTGCCGATTTTCTCGTGCAGCAGCTTGATGGCGTAGTCGACTTCCTCCTCGGTGGTGAAGCGGCCGATGGAGAAGCGGATCGAGCTGTGGGCGAGTTCGTCGGAACGGCCCAGCGCGCGCAGGACGTAGGACGGCTCCAGGCTCGCGGAGGTGCAGGCGGAACCGGACGACACGGCCAGATCCTTGATCGCCATGATCAGCGATTCGCCCTCGACGAAATTGAAGCTGACGTTGAGGTTGTGTGGCACACGGCGCTCGAGGTCGCCATTCAGGTGCACCTCCTCGATGTCCTTGAGGCCGTTGTAGAGACGGTCGCGCAGCATGCGGATGCGTTCGTTCTCGGTCGCCATCTCTTCCCTGGCAATGCGGAAGGCCTCGCCCATGCCGACGATCTGGTGGGTGGCGAGCGTGCCGGAGCGCATGCCGCGCTCGTGGCCGCCGCCGTGCATCTGCGCTTCCAGGCGAATGCGCGGCTTGCGGCGCACGTACAGCGCGCCGATGCCTTTGGGACCATAGGTCTTGTGTGCGGAGAAGGACATCAGGTCCACCGGCAGGGTCTTCAGGTCGATGGGCATCTTGCCGGTGGCCTGCGCGGCGTCGACGTGGAAGACCACGCCCTTTTCGCGGCAGAGCTTGCCGAGGGCTTCGATGTCCTGGATGACGCCGATTTCGTTGTTGACCGCCATCACCGACATCAGCACGGTGTCGGGACGGATCGCTGCGCGCACCACGTCGAGATCGAGCAGGCCGTTTTCCTTCACCGGCAGGTAGGTGGCCTCGAAACCCTGGCGCTCCATTTCGCGCACGGTATCGAGCACGGCCTTGTGCTCGGTCATCACGGTGATGATGTGCTTGCCCTTGGTCCCGGCGTAGAAATTGGCCGCGCCCTTGATGGCGAGGTTGTTCGATTCGGTCGCGCCCGAGGTGAAGACGATTTCCTTGGGGTCGGCGTTCACCAGGGCGGCGACGTGCGCACGCGCTTCTTCGACGGCTTTCTCGGCGGTCCAGCCGTAGGGATGCGAACGCGAGGCCGGATTGCCGAAATCCTCGGTCAGGTAGGGAATCATCTTTGCGGCCACGCGCGGATCGACCGGGGTGGTGGCGGAGTAGTCGAGGTAGATCGTTTTCATCGTGTTGCCCTTCTAAGCCAATCGTTCAGGCCGCCAGCGTCATCTTGGCTGCGCGGCGATCCTGTAATACCTTGTCCTTGCACTCGTCCTGCTTGGCGATCAGCGATGCCAGCGTGACGTTGTCCAGGTAATCGTAGATGTGCGCGTTGAGGCCCACCCAGAGGTCGTGCGTCAGGCAGCGGTGTTCGTCGTGGCAGTTTTCCTTGCCGCCGCACTGGGTTGCGTCGATGGGTTCGTCGACCGCGCGGATGATGTCGGCGACGCTGACGTCGGCAAGCGGCTTGGCGAGGAAATAGCCGCCGCCCGGTCCGCGCACGCTCTCGACCAGTTCGTGGCGGCGCAGGCGGCTGAACAGCTGTTCCAGATAGGACAGCGAAATGTCCTGGCGCTCGCTGATGCCCGCCAGCGTCACGGGATTCTTGCCGCCGCGCATGGCCAGGTCGAGCATGGCGGTCACGGCAAAGCGGCCTTTGGTAGTCAGTCTCATGAGGCGTTCTCCTGAAATTTGGCTCGTACTATAAAAATCCCGAGCATTTCAGTCAACTATTCCTTACCTTAGCAATTTAGTCAACTATCTTGTTCAGATAGTTCGGATCGAAGTCGTCCGGCTTGTCGTCGCCTGCCGGCAGTCCGGCCCCCAGCTTCTGCAGGTGCGCCAGAATCAATTCGAGCCGCCGGTCGGTATGCGCGGAATGATCGATCAGGCCGTGGATGGCCTTGACCACCGGATCGTTCATGTCGGCCGAGATCGCGTAGGCCGAGAAGCCGAGTTTTTCCGCCTGTTCCTTGCGCTGCCTTTCCGCCGCGTTGTCGAGGATGCGCGCGGGGATACCGACGGCGGTCGCGTCGTCGGGCACGTCCTTGACCACCACGGCGTTCGAGCCGACGCGCGCATTCGCGCCGATGGTGATGGGTCCGAGAATCTTGGCGCCCGCCCCCACCACGACACCGGGCTTCAGCGTGGGATGGCGCTTGCCCTTGTTCCACGAGGTACCGCCCAGGGTCACGCCATGATAGAGGGTGCAGTCGTCGCCGATCTCGGCGGTCTCGCCGACCACCACGCCCATGCCGTGGTCGATGAAGACGCGGCGGCCGATGGTGGCGCCGGGATGGATTTCGATCCCGGTGAGCCAGCGCGCGACGTGGGACGTGAAGCGCGCCAGCCATTTCAGGCGCAGGCGCCACAGCGCATTCGCCAGGCGGTGCAGGACGATGGCGTGGAAACCCGGATAGGTGGTGACGACTTCGAATACGTTGCGCGCCGCCGGGTCGCGGTCGAACACGACGGCGATGTCTTCCCTGAATTGGCTGAAGAGGCTCATGGCGTGAGGATGCTATATTCCGAGTAAATTAGTCAACTATTGGACCGCCGGGTTCCTGCCGCCTGCGCTTCCTGCGCCGCGGTGAGGATGCCGCGCAGGATGTTCACTTCTTCGCGGGCCAGCCGCGTGCGCGAAAACAGGCGGCGCAGCTTGAGCATCAGCTTGCCGGGCGAACCCGGATTGAGGAAGTCGAGTTCGGCCAGCGCGGTCTCGAGATGGCCGTAGAACTTCTCGAGTTCGTCGCCGCTGGCGGCTTCCAGTTCGGGCTGCGGCCAGCCGGCCTGTCCCAGCCAGGCGCGACGCAATTCGTAGCACAAGACCTGCACCGCCGCCGCCAGGTTGAGCGAGCTGTAATCCGGATTGGCCGGGATCGTCACCAGGCCCTGGCACAGGCCCAGTTCCTCGTTCGACAGGCCGCTGGTTTCGTTGCCGAACACCAGCGCCACCGGCGCAACCTGCGCTTCGACCAGGGCACGGCCCGCGGCTTCGCCCGGCATCAGGATCTCGGCGACGATGTCGCGGCGCCGTGCCGACACGCCCAGCGCCAGCGTCGTGTCGGCCAGCGCCTCCTCGAGCGTCGCGCAGACGCGCGCGCGTTCAAGCAGATCGACCGCGCCGGAAGCCATGGCGTCGGCCTGGCTGTTGGGAAAGACGGCGGGCTGCACCAGCACCAGTTGGGTGAGTCCCATCGTCTTCATCGCGCGCGCGGCGGCGCCGATATTGCCGGGATGGCTGGTGCGCGCAAGCACGACGCGAATGTTGGCCAGAAGCTGGGGATTCGGTTGCGTCATCTAGTAAAATGCGGGCTCGTTCTTTGAAGCCCGTGACCTCCCAATGCATCCCATGCTCAACACGGCGGTGAAAGCCGCCCGTAAAGCCGGGGCGATCATCAATCGCGCCTCGCTCGACCTCGACCAGCTCACCGTACGGAGCAAACAGGACCGCGACTACGTCAGCGAAGTCGACCAGATGGCCGAACGCGCCATCATCGAAACCCTGCTCGACGCCTATCCAAATCATGGAATTTTAGCAGAGGAGTCCGGCACGTCCGAAGCCAGAAACGGCGAGGACTACCAGTGGATCATCGATCCGCTCGACGGTACCACCAACTTCCTGCATGGCGTGCCCCAGTATTCGGTGTCGATCGCGCTGAAGCACAAGGGCCAGATCACCCAGGCCGTGGTGTTCGATCCCGCGCGCAACGAACTCTTCACCGCCAGCCGCGGCCGCGGCGCCACGCTCAACGACCGCCGCATCCGTGCCAGCAAGCGCGCGAAGCTGGCCGAGTGCCTGATCGGCACCGGCTTCCCCTTCCGCGATTTCACCTTCACCGAGGCCTACATCAACATGTTCCGCGACATGATGAAGGCGACCTCGGGCCTGCGCCGCCCCGGTTCCGCTGCGCTCGATCTCGCCTGGGTCGCCTGCGGACGCTACGACGGTTTCTGGGAAATGCGGCTCAATGCCTGGGACATTGCCGCCGGCAGCCTGATCGCACAGGAAGCCGGCGCGCTGGTCGGCAATTTCCTCGGCAACGAAGGCTTCCTCGAATCCGGCAACATCGTCGCCGGCAATCCCAAGGTGTTCGCGCAGATGCTGCAGATCCTCGCGCCGCATCTGCCGCCCGAACTCAAGGTCTGAATACCTCGCCCAGCCGATGAGCGCGAGCAGGGAGCCCGCCGCCCACACGCCGATTGTGTTAGGACACTGAGTTGGCGCGCTGCCATGGATCTGCATTCATATTTAATATCAATAAGTTATGGCGACAACAACCATCGCCTCACAGAGCTCGAATTGGCATAGATGGGCATAGTTTGGCGCCCAAATTGCCCCAAATTTGCCCCACGAAATTGGACCGCATACCGGGGCATAGCCAGTCGTGTACGAACGTAAGTTTCAAGAGGCTAAGCGTCAGCTTGGCGGTGCGGACGAGGTCATCAACCTCTGGCCGCAAGCCTACGGCACCAGCCCATGGAATGCCGTCCTGAAGGACAAGCTGGAGAATCGCCTTCACAAAGAGATGTGCGCCGGAGCCATTACGCTGAAACAGGCCCGTGGAATGCTCGTTGCCGATTGGCGCGAAGCGTACAAGAAATACTATCCCGCCCCGTAAATCCATCGGGCTGCAGGCACGTCCGTTGCTCGGCCTAAGCTGCCGGTGGCGTTCTGATCAAGCCAGGTCTGCTATGCGCTGCACACCGGCCATTGCATTGGACAGAAATGCCGCGGAATGGCCACTTTCTACTTTGGCGAATGCGTACTCCGACCCGGAGCGGCCGGTCGGAAGCGCTGTCACCGATGACTGCTGCTCGGTGCGGCCGCCCTCGGCTAAACTGTGCATGCCTCACCTTCATGCACATCCCATGACCACATCCATCCTGCTGGTAGAAGACGATCGGCCCATCGCCGACAACGTGATCCTCGCCCTGGCGCGTGAGAACATGGACTGCCGCCACGTCACGCTTGCGGCCGAGGGCCTTACCCTGCTGGCAGCGGGCGGCTTCGATCTGGCGATCCTGGATGTGGGATTGCCGGATGGCAACGGATTTGACGTGTGCCGCACGCTGCGCGGTTTTTCAGATATTCCTGTGATTTTCCTCACTGCCCGTTCCGACGAAATCGACCGCGTGGTGGGCCTGGAGATCGGCGCCGACGACTATGTGCTCAAGCCTTTCAGCCCGCGGGAACTGGCGGCGCGGGTGAAGACCGTCCTGCGGCGCAGCCGCAATGGTGCCGCCGTAAGTGCGAATGCGGCGGCCGCACCGGTCTTCATCCAGGTAGACAATGAGCGCGCCCGCATCGTCTGCCGAGGCCAGCCTCTCGATCTGAGCCGCGCCGAGTACCTGATGCTGAAGGCCATGGCGGCGCGACCCGAAAAGGTGTTCAGCCGCGCCGAACTGATGGACGCGGCGGGGCTGGCAGAGGCCAGTCTGGAGCGCTCGGTGGACACCCACATCAAGAGCCTGCGCGCCAAGCTGGCGGCTCATTCGCCTGACACCGACCTTATCCGCACCCATCGCGGCCTGGGCTACAGCCTGGTGCGAGAGTCCGCTTGAACTTTTTCGTCCGCTTTTTCGTCGGCTACGTCGTGGTCGCCGCGGTGGCGGTGCTGCTGGCGATGAAATTGTTCAGCGACCAGCTCGTGCCCGGCGTACGCCAGTCGGTGGAGGAAACCCTGGTGCAGACCGCCAACCTGATGGCCGAGATGGCTGCTGGGGAAATGGCCGGTCAGCAGGGCGGCCAAGCCGGCGTCGCGGGGATCGAAGCCGTTTTCCGCGCATACGAGGAGCGCCGCTTCGACGCCCGCATCTACGGCGTGTTAAAGAACGAGCCGGACCTGCGGGTCTACGTCACCGACCAAGCCGGCCGGGTCGTGTTCGACAGCCGCGGCCGCGACGTGGGTCAGGATTATTCCCAGTGGCAGGACGTGAGCCGCACCCTCAAGGGCCAATACGGCGCCCGCACCAGCCGGGAAAACGAGTACGACGGTTCAAGCAGCGTCATGTACGTGGCCGCGCCGATTCTCAAGTCCGGGCAGATCGTCGGCGTGCTGTCGGTAGGTAAGCCCTCCCGCTCCTTCCAAAGCTTTATCGACCTGGCCCAAACCAAGGCCTGGCAATCCGCCTGGGGCCTGTTTGCGCTCGCGCTCCTGCTGGCCCTCGCCTTCTCGTTCTGGATGACCCGGGATATGCGCCGCCTCGTGCATTACGCCAACGAGGTGGCCGCAGGCACCCGCGACCGCATTCCCATCGAGGGCCGCAGCGAACTGCGCCGGCTGGCCGAGGCGCTGGAACACCTGCGCGCCGAACTCGACGGCAAGGCGCATGTGGAAAAGGTCTCGCAGTTGCTGGCGCATGAACTGAAAAGCCCCATCGCTGCCATCGGTGGTGCGGTGGAATTGTTGCATGATGAAACCGACCCCGCGCGGCGTCACCGCTTGGAAACCAACATTGCCAGTGAAACCGGGCGTCTGCAACGCATCGTCGAAGGCGTGCTCAACCTGGCTCGGGCGGAGAATCGTGACCGCCTGGACGAAGAGGAAGACATCGCGCTGGCCGATCTGGTGCGAGATGTGTTGGACACCCGCACTGAGCCTCTGGCCGCCAAGCGGCTGACCGCCGAAGCTGATCTGCATCCCATACACATTGTTGGTAGCCGCTTTCTGCTGCGCCAAGCCGTGGCGAACCTGCTGGACAACGCCATCGACTTCAGCCCGGCCGGCAGCCGCCTGACCCTCAGTCTGGAAAGCACTGCAGCAACAGTCTGCCTCTGCATTCGCGACCTGGGGCCAGGCATCCCCGACTACGCTTTGCCACGCCTGTTCGAACGCTTCTACTCTGTGCCGCGTCCCGACACCGGTGAGCGCAGCAGCGGCCTGGGCCTCAACCTGGTGCAGGAGGTGGCGCGGCTGCATCGGGGAACCATCGAACTCCGAAATCTCGCGGAGGGCGGCGCGGAAGCGCGCCTGTGTCTGCCGGCGACAAAACTCACGTGATTCACGCACGACTCACATAAATCCCTCACGGCGGCACCGGATGCTCTTCCCACCTCAACCGGGAGTCGCCATGAACAAACCACTCAGCTTCAAACTTCTCGCCCTAGCCTTGCTCGCGCTCGTCCTGGCCTTCGCCGTCAACCAGGTCAAGTGGAAGGTCCAGGAACGCCAGGCCACCCGCGACGGCGCGGTGCAAGCCATCGCCGATCAGTACGCTCGTGAGCAGCAGCTGGCGGGGCCGCTGTTGTGGGTGAAATGCAGTGAGCCGCGCACGCTCGTCGAAACCGACGAGAAGGGGAAAATCCGCCAAAGGACAGTCATCGATAATTGTTCCCGCGCCATCCGTCCCAGCCAGCTCAGCGGCCAAGGCAACCTAGATGTGAGCGAGCGTTACCGCGGCATTTACAAAGCGCGGGTCTATCTGGCCGGCGTCAAGCTGCATGCACGGATGCCGGGCTATCGGCCCAAGCCCGGTCAGACCATAGAAGAAGCGCACCTGATTTTTGGTGTCAGCGATCCGCGTGGACTGAAACGCATCAAACTGACTACGGCGAGCGGCGAGGCGCTGAACGCCAAACCTGGCGTTCCAGGCGGCCCGTTCGAGCAGGGCTTCCACGTGCCACTCGATCCGGCGCAATTGGAACACGGCCTGACGCTGGACGCGGAACTGGAAATCGCCGGCAGTGGCCGCATGGACTTGGCGCCGCTGGCGGAAAACAATGATTTCAATTTGCACTCCACCTGGCCGCATCCCAGTTTCGCCGGTCAGTTCCTGCCTGAGACCCGCGAGATCAGCCAATCCGGCTTCACCGCCCGCTGGCGCGTGAACGATTTCGCCACCGGCGGCGACCGCACACTGACCGGCAGCACCAATGGCTGGCTTTCCACCAGCCTTGGTGTTTCCCTCGTCGATCCTGTGGACGCTTACACGCAGACCGACCGGGCCGTGCGCTACGGCTTCCTGTTCGTGTTGCTGACGTTGGGCGGATTCTTCTTGTTCGAACTACTCAAAAGCAAGCCGGTGCATCCCCTGCAATACCTGCTCATTGGTTTCGCCGTGGTGTTGTTCTTTCTGCTGTTGTTGGCACTGTCGGAACACACTGGTTTTGCCGTGGCCTACCTGATAGCCGCTGCCGCCTGCACGCTGATGATTGCCGGCTACGGCCGGACCCTGATCGGGAACTGGAAAGGTTCCGCGGTCCTGGGCATAGGCTATGGCTTGCTGTATTTCGGCCTATACCAGTTGCTGGCTTCCGAGGATTACGCCCTGCTGATGGGGGCTTGGCTGATCTTCGGCGTGCTTGCCCTGACCATGTACCTAACCCGCCGGCTGGACTGGGGCAGGGCCGGTCTGGCCATGCCGATTTCCCCTACAGATCGTGGCCAATAAGCCATGTTCATTGCTCACTTGCCCGCTGGTTATCTCGCCGCCCGTTTGGTTGCCCTTCGCGTCGGTCACGGAGCGACGCCACGTCTGGTCTTGACGGGTATGGCCGGCGGCGTCTTCCCGGACATCGACCTACTATATGGTGCCTTGATGGATGGCGGCCGCATCCACCACCATCTGTACTGGCCCCATCTACCTCTGGTCTGGGCCAGTGCCGGCCTCCTACTTCTGCTGGCCCGGCGGCGACTGGACAACGCGTGGTGGCGCCTGTGCGGCGTCTTCATGCTGGGGGCGTGGAGCCACTTGCTGCTGGACAGCGTGGCTGGCGATATCTGGTGGCTGTGGCCTTGGCTCGACACACCGTTCTCCTTGGTCAATATTCCAGCTATCCATGCTCGATGGTGGCTCAATTACCTATTGCATTGGAGTTTCGCCGTGGAACTCGCCATCGTCGCTCTCGCATTCTGGTGGGAAAGCCAGCGCCCGATTCTGCGCCACTGGAACTGGAGGCCGGCTTCGTAGCGCTATACAAGAACGCGTTGATGAACATACGCGGCCACCATTTGGACATAGGGGGTACCCAGAAACGCATGGTGCCCGTACATACAGCGCACTTACCCTCCATCGCCGCGCTAGAGGCGGCTAAACGATACATTGCTGACAGACATGACCTGCCAGTCGAAAGGCAGCAAAGGCCGATGAAAAGACAATCGCCGTTATCGAATTAACCTCTGCTTCTGGTCGAACGCAGGCAGCGGGGACTCTCTCTATTCGGCCTGTAGTTTTCTTTAGTTGCCTATAAAAGACGAATCCTGCGGGGGAACCAATACCAGTTCCGCCTGGCCAATAGTTACTGTTTCATTTTGGCACAAGTCCGCGTGCCGGCAGCGCGAGCCGGGTTGGCGGCTTCTGGGCAGCGCGCGCAGCCCGGTACCCTTGCGGGACACAGGAATGTTGGATTTCTCGCAGATCTTGCCGAGGGGACCTCGGTCTTCGCCTTGCTACAGACTTTAAGGGGTGTTACTACGCAAACTGGCCCAAAGCTGCATTCCAGCGACGTCACCCATGCGAATTAAAGCTTTGCTAAACTCAGTTCGACCTTGAGACAGCCTGGACCGTGACGAGCCCTGTAGACCGCAACCACCCCCCCTGCCCCTCGCAATGGATCGTCTCCGAGCCCGAGGAGATGCCCACCGCGCCAGTCGGCGATCTCGTCATGGCGTGGGCTCGCGACCGTGCCACGGACGAGCCTCGGTATATCGGCGAGTTGAGCGCTCAGCAGCGTGGCAAGCACTGCAACTGCGAGTGCCTCAGCTGCGGTTTGCTTCTGGTGGCGGTCAATGCGGGCAAGCAATCGTTTATCCGCCGTCCCCACTTCAGGCACCCGGAAGGTGCCGAAAAGGACTCCTGCCTCGTCCTTGCAGCGCGCGCGGCGGCGTTGGAGGTGCTAAAGGGCACGGATCTTCTCGAACTGCCACGTCGCCGCCAGTCCCGTCGCATCGCTGGCCTCAGTGGGCAGTACTACGAGGCCTGGGTCGAGGCGCCGGCCGAGCGTGTCCGCGTCCGGGACCTCGCCTTTCAGGACAAGGTCAGCGGCATCCTGACACTCGATGATGGCAGACGGCTGCGAGTGGAGTTGACAGGAAGTGTCAGTGCAGTCCCGGCCGGCGCATCTGAAACCCTAATTCCAACGATTCGCTTGGTCGTTGACGATCCAACTATCGCGGCCATGCCTCCCAGCGAGATCCGGAAGCGCCTCCGTCTCCTGGTGGAGAACGGAATCTGGTGTTCGCATTGGAACGACGCGAAGCTCGAGCAGGATGCGGAAGCAGCAGCGCAGGAATCCGCGCGCGCGGCTCTCGACTGGATAGAGGAAGGCGCGGATCTGCCGGAAGGGCTTAGCCCGGCAGCGAGACGTGAAACACTTCTGCACCTCAAGGCCAAAGAAATCCTAGAGCGCGAGAAGCGCATCAGACTGCCTGACCTGACAGCCGAATTGGACGCGGCTACAGACGACGGCGACGTCCTGTCCAGGCAGTTCTTGGTGCTCGGGCGGGTCGTCAACCTCGAGGCGGTAGCCCTGGAGCAACCGCTAGGTAGAATCCGGCCGGACGTCGTCGCCACCACCATCGCCGCTCCAGATTGGCCGGCGAGCCAGATCCTGGTCGAGATCACGGTCACCAACACCATTTCAGATGAGCGCATGGAGCGCATCCGGGCGCAGAACGTACCCGCGATCGAAATTGACATCTCTCGGATGGGCGGCATCGTGACGGAAACAGAGTTCGCAAGGTTGGTCGTCGAGGAGGCCGCCGGCAAGCGATGGCTACATCACCCCAGACTCGCCGAGGAAACGGCCAGGCTCGAGGAGGAGCTTGCGGCCGCAGTTAACGAGGCGAACCAGCAGATCCAGGAACTTTTGGAGAGCGATCGGCGACGCCGGGAGATGCAGCGGATACCTGCTGAGCAATGGGCCAGGGAATATCTTGACGCTGTTCTAGAGTACGCCGCGCTCCGCGAGCAAATGGAGGGTGATGCCAGCCTACGGCCCGACGTGGATCTGGCCTTCGGCCGAATTGCTGAGTGCGCCGACGGCCTTGCCGTGCACGGCTATCTCGAAGCTCAGGACCGCGACCTCTATGGCTGGCGGGGCAACCTCTTGGAGCGGATCCTCTCAATCAAGCTAAACCGTGCCGTCGGCTACCAGCTGACCACGGCCTGGCAAGTTATCAACGCCATTCTTCAGGAGGGGGCGTCTCATTTTCAGTGGCACACGCTGTACCTGATCGCGATCCGGCGATACCAGCCAACGCTCGCGCCTCATCAGGCCGCAAAGATCGCTAAGTGGCGAGAAGGAGTGCTGCACAGCCTTGATGCTGGAGAGCGAGCTTATCAACGGAGCCGCAAGTATGACAGCCTGCTGGCGCTGCTATTTCCTGAGATGGCGGACGCGCTTGCAAAGCCGCTGGCGAAACCGAGGATTGGCGCCCCGGATGGATCTCCTGCAGCCCCCGCCAACCTTCTGAGCGAGCGGACTGCTCCGCAGGAAGGCTACGTCGAGGTAGGATACCGAAACTCCAGACTGCGCCTACCCGTTCGGGGTTGCGACGCGTGGTTGGCGGCCAATCCAGGCTGGGAGGTTATCTCCAAGTGAAGCAAGGAAATCCTCAAGCCTGAGTCCATTAACTGGCCACACTGATATGGCTGTGGACACCCAGCCTTCAAGAGGGATCACCTAAAAGGTGATCCGCAGCCGCCTCGTTGGGTCATAACGTACTGCATACAGGCAGCCTCCCGAGGCCCCAAGATGAAAGCGTTCCTCCGCGAAGTGCTCACAGCTATGAAGGAAGGGCCGGCGCTGTTTTTCGCTCCGATCATGGGGGCTATCAAGGTCGCCCGGATCCCCGCCAGGAAGGTGGTGCCCATCCGTCTCCCTTGAAGTAACACCTCGGCGCGCGCCACACCGAGGGGTGGAAAGCTGGCAACGTTCATACTTTTGTCATAACCGGAATAGAGCATAGCGCCATTCAGAGCACCATTTGTGGCCATGTTCATACCCGTTCACGGCGATGCACCTTACCTCCCGGATGGCCACTGCGACACGCCGCGGCCACAGACGCCCTATCCGTTATGGCTGACCCTGGCGATTTTTGTTGGTGTGTTCGCCGTCCTGCAATGGTCATGGAATGCGGTCCGCGGCACCTGGGTCGAACGCCTCATCGTCCATGAGGCCACCGTCAAGCCGGCGGCGGCCTTGATCCAGATCATCTCGCCGGAAGCCCACGCCCAGCCGGTTGCCACCAGCATCAAGGCGCCGGGCGGCGGCCTCAACATCCTCAATGGCTGCGAAGGCACCGAGATCATGTTCCTGCTGGTTGCCGCCTTCTCCGCCGTCCGGCTAGGGTGGCAACAAAGGCTGACCGGTCTTGCGCTGGGGCTGGTCCTGATCTTCGTCTTGAACCAGGCGCGCATCCTCGCCCTGTTCTACACCTTCCGCAACGAACGCAGCCTGTTCGACCTGCTGCATACCACTGTCCTGCCTGCAGTATTGATCGCGGCGGTCGCCCTGTATTTTTATGCCGTCCTTCACCGCACCCGTTTGGCCTAGTCCAGGCCGATTTGCGCTGGCGCTGATCCTCGGCTTCGTGCTTACCCTAGCTGCGGCCTCGGTCTGGGGCACGGCGCTGGTCGAGGCCCTTCTGCCGATCACCCATACCCTGCTGGGCTGGATCGATGGCCGCTTCGGCGTCTTGTTCCTCGGCGTCGAACACAACTGGCAGGACACCGTGATACGCCTGCAACTGGGCTTTTCCAAGGCGTTCTTCCTGGGTGGGCGCGTGGTTGTGCCCGACCCACGAGGTGCAGTATGGGTCACCACGCCGGTCGGGAGTCTGCTCCAGCCGCTGGTGATCGCACCTGCCATGGCGGCGGCATTACCCGGGCAGCCTGCTATCTGCTTGGCCAGGTTTGGCCTCGCTGCGGTGTTCGCCCTGGGTTTCCTCGTCATCGACCTGCCGGTCACGCTCCACGCAATCGCATGGGACTCACTTGCCTACGACGTGAAGCTGAACGACTTCTCGCCGCTCCTGGCCTGGAACCAGTTCATGCAATCCGGCGGCAGATTGGGGTTGGGGGTGCTGCTGGGTGCAAGTACCTGGTGGTGGATCGCGCGACGCACGGAGTCAGACTGACGCCAACTCATAAAAATCACGTCCCGTCCATACAACTTTAGTTGTAGTGAGATCGGCTCATAAACACGATGAACGAGCCTTTACTGAGTGTCATACCGACTGCGTAGCCTCTCTTATATCCAGACCGGGCAGATTTCTTGACCATCAAGAAAGCTCTTTAGTTGTGGCGGGATTGGATCTATAGCCAGTGACATAAAACATCGATGAGAGGCCCGATCATGCAACGCAATATCCTTAGTGCTGCCGTGTCCATCGCATGCGCTGGTATGGCTACCCAGGCATTTGCCTTGTCGCCGTCCGACCTGAACAGCGCGACCACTTCGATCGTGCGCATTTCAGGCTCTTCGGCTACCACCAACCAATTGATCGCCTTCGCCCAGAACAACTGCGTGAGTGGCTCGCTGGCACACCTGACCACGTCTGACCCCAGCAACTTCGCCCTACTGTGCACACCCGACACCAGCAAAATTTCTGGCTTGGCCCACAGCAATCTGGTCATCGTCAAGAACGGCAGTTCCGTTGCTGACCTCAGCGCGCTCGCCTCCAAAACTGGTTACCCCTTCCTGGACGTATTCAATAGCGCTTTCAAGGGCGGTTGCGGAAGCGCCACCGCTGTGCCCGCAACGTCAGAGTATGTGGACCCCACCAATCCCGGGGGCGGCACCCGAATTGCACTGCCGGGATACAACAAATACACCTGCCCACTTACGCTTACCTCTGCCGCCGCACCCGACATGGGAATTTCCGACGTCGAGCCTACCATGCTGGTCTCTGCGGGAGCCGTTTATGGTGTAACCGGTGCCCAGTTGCACGCCCTACACGATGCTTTGCTCAATGTGGTGGTCTTCGGCATACCGGTGACCCTGGAATTGCGCAATGCCATGCAGGCAGCCCAAATCGCCAGCGGTACCCTACCAAGTAGCTGTGCCGTGGGGGACGAAACCGAGCAGTGCATGCCCACACTGAATCACCAGCAGATCAATTCCATTTTCACTGGCAACGCCGTGGACTGGAGCGAATTCGGACTGACCAATCCGTCGGGGGACAATAACATCTATATCGTTCGCCGCATTGATGCGTCAGGGACACAGACGGCCGCAAAAATTTTCTTTTTGAATACACCCTGCGCCACGGGCTTGATAACGTTTATGCCTTCCAGTGATGGCGAATCCAGTACGGCCGCCAACGCCTGCTCGTTCGCCACCCCTCCGGCCGGGACCTCCACGGTGCATGAAGGTAGCACGGCCAGTGATGTACAGATTTGCTTGCAAAACCACAACGCCAATCACCGTTGGGCCGTGGGCCTAATGAGTGTACAAACCCCGGCCGTCGGCGACGCCAACACCGATATGCGCTTCATCAAGATCGATGGCGTTTCCCCCACCAACCTCAACGTCGCGCTCGGCCGCTATGGTTTCTGGACTGAGGCCACGCTCAACTATACGGGCACGCCGTCAGGTGATGTAGGCAAGATGATTACTGCCTTGACCGCCGGCTTCAGCAACCCCGTCGTTCTCCGCTCCGTGAACACCAAGTTCCTGCTCACCAATCAGCTCAGTACGTCCGCCGAACCTTGGGCCGCAGGTGTCATGGCACCCTCCCTCTTGGTCAGTCCGGGTGCTGTTCCCCTCGTCAATACGGGGAACCTGCAGACTGACCTGGCGAACGTTTACACGACCCCAGTCAACTTCTACACCCGCGCCATTACCGGTTCACCGAATAGTTGCCAGCCGCCCTCGACCTACTTTGCGACCGGCACCCTCAGCAATCCCAAGTAAGCTGCGATGCAGGGCGAGCAGCTTCGGTTGGAGGCAGTATCCTCTCAGCTGAAAGACTGCCACCTGCAATTCAGATTATTCTTGATACTGCGTGTTTTCCGTTTCCTGGGGAGGGCGCCCAGGCCGTGCCTCGTCTAAACCTCGCCTGTTCAGCATCGTATGCAACTCCGCTGCCACAAACATTCCGGCAATGCACAGCGCAAAGCGCCCACCTCCTTCCATGAGTTCGCCCCAGTCTATGGGCTTGGAGGCGAGATAGGTCAGAGGGTCATAAGCCTGGATGACCGCACTGTGGATCGTGCCGTACATGACCAGAGGAATATCGATCGCTTCCAGAACAAGGAGGACCGGCAGGCTCGCCAGTAGGCGCATGCCCCGGCCACGCCAGCTCAGATCCGGCCAGGTCAGTGCTGCCGCGGTTAGCATGACCGGATGGGTGAGCACAAAGTAGAGAGGGAGCCGGACACTTCCCTCCACATGGGGCAGGACTTGCCCGCCGATCACCATCATGTGCGGAAGCGCATAGTCCGCCTTGATGAGCTGCTCATGCCCGCGAATGATCGTGAATGGCCGGATATCAAAGCCACTGAGCATGATGCCAAGCACGTCGTGATAGAGGGGCAAGAAAAAGTGCGTGTAATGCCAGCCACCTTGCCGGGCTGCCCAGAGTAGGATCGGCAGCCAGATCAGCAAACGCAACGTGATGCCACCCGCTTTACTCGTCGGGTGTGCCATGGCGGGACAGAAAAGCCAGAAAGAAGATGAAGCAGCACGCAATCATGATCAGCGGCAGCACCGTGCCATGGAGCACGCTGAACCAGTCCCGATTACTCAGGTAGGCGTGCCAGAGAATGACGATGCGAGTCTGGTTCAGGGAGAACACCAGCAGAGTACCCAGGCCGATACCCAACCAGCGGCTGCGCCAGGCGAGCGGGTAGGCGATCAGCGCCGCTACCAGCAAAAACAGGATCTCCAGTCCCTCACAGCCATTCAGGACATTTAAGCGTCCCATGGGTGCGATCAGGCGATGACCCTCTGGGATGACGTGGAAGGCAGGCCAGATCTGATCGATGATCCATGCGGCAGGTATGACGGTGGCTTGATCGATGACCACATGTTCCAGCCAGGTGCCCCGGCTCAATCCCCACGCGTATTGCAAGGCAAAAAAGACAACGAGAAAAATGAGTACCAGACGCAGAGGATGACGACGCCGGGCACGATCTGCTTCCTCGGCATTTAGTATGTCGGCGTAACTCGTACTCTGCATCGGGACCGGATTGGATCGTAGGCCAAAGGGGCTTCGTGTAAACCGATAAACAATAAGCGGTTTGCGTAACAGTTGTATTACATCGAAAGCTCTCCTGAACCCACCAAGGAAGATGGTTACCTTTGGTAGCCAGTGAAGAAGCTGGGGGTAGCACTGCCATGCAGTAATAGGTTTCGATCCGGCCTAGCCGAGGGCCGTTACAACTCGCAACGCCAATCTCCAACGTGGCTCTGAATTTTATTCGGCGCGTTCGCGCCAGAGGCCCGGTCGCAACTCGACTCGGTGCGTTCGGTATGGCCAGCGGAAACTCCAGAAGAAATCTGGCTTTCCGGGGCAGGTGATCCTCCCACCATATTTCCAGCACAGAACTGGCGTTCCGTCCATACAACTTTAGTCTTAGTGGAATCGGCTCATAAATACGTTGCATAGACCATGACCAGGCGTCACATCAGTTACGTAGCCTTCCTGACGTCAGCCCTTGGGAGAAGGCTCGTGAAACCACAAAAAATCACCTGTTCGTTATTGCTCGCCATGACCTTTGCCTCGACGGCACAGGCGACTGTCGACGACGCCCGTGCCAAGGGCGTCAAGTGGCTGATTGAAACTCAGAAGGGCGATGGGTCATTCGCGGGCCTGCAGGGCCTAGAGGTGCAGTCCACCTCGGCTGCGGTGGACGCGATGCTCGCGGCCGGCATGACGCGGTCGCCGCAATACGCGCGCGCCCTAGCCTGGCTTGCCAACGCCCCGGGCGGCAGCCTGGATTCGCGCGCGTGGCAGGCGTCCGCGCTGGCCTCGGCGGGTCGCGACGCCACAACCATTGCCGGCACGATCCGCGACGAGCGTAACACCGTGGCTGCACAAGCAGGTAGTACAGGCTCTGGCAGAGCGACCTGGGGCGCCTACCCGGGATATGGCGCAAGCACAACCGACACGGCACTGGGCTATGGCGCGCTCCGCAGCGCAGGCATGAGTTACACAGGGGATACCAATGAACTGAAGTTCACAGTGCTCTGCAATATTCTCCCGGCACAACTTGCCGTTTCTCCCTGGTTTGGTGCATGGCCGCAAGCTCTACCGCAAAGCAGTCAGCCTGCGCATGCCTCGTCGGGTTCTCTCTCAGCAACCGCATTTATGTTGTACGAGCTCAAAAAGCAAATGCAGGCTGGCCGGATATCGACAGGTGGAACCAGCTGTAACTCGAATACGGCACCTGCTTCAATCGATACCGCCATGACCAGCGCCAAGACCTGGCTCATCGCCCAGGCCAACGCGGACAGCGGCTTTGCCGAACGCAATCCGCAAACGGGCAATCTGGAAGCGTCCTCGCCGGTGGCTACCGCCCTGGCGATCCGCGCACTGGTCCTATTCTCCGCTGAGGGTGACAGCGCCTCTACTACCGCGATCACCAACGCTCGCACCTGGCTGGCCGCCCAGCAGAATGCCGACGGCAGCTGGAAAGGCGATCCCTTCGTCACCGCACGCGTCTTGGCCGCGCTGCCTGTCGCAGTGGGCACGCAGCTCACCGACAGCGATCAGGATGGCATCACGGATGTGGTCGAACAGCAACTCGGTACCCAGATTATGGTCGCCGACGCCCAGAACCAGCTCGACCCGAACGCCAATGCCGTGCCCGGGATTAACGCCACGTCGTTCAGCGCCAGCGGTGTACTCGGTGAACCCTTCAGCCACACCCTCTCCGGCTCGGGCGGCAACGGCCCGTTCACCTTCGTGCGCGTCAATGGTGCTTTGCCGCCCGGACTGACGATGGCGGCCAACGGCCAGATCACAGGCACGCCCTCGACGACGGGCAGCTACGCATTCGATTACGAAGTCACCGACACCACCAACGCCAAGACCCTGGTCATCGGACGCATCGACGTGGCGGACGCCTCGCCCTCCGATGGAGACGTACCGCTGCCGCCGTGGGCGGTGGTGGCATTGGGAGCGGGGCTTCTCGGCGCCATGCGTCGTTATCCCATGCGCGCCGCCTGACATACACACCTGTATCACACAAGAAAAGATCATCAAGGGAGCCACCCATGTCTTGCCAGACTCTGAGTCGCCTGATTCTGACTGCCGCCATGAGCCTTGCGGCCTTTACAGCGATCGCCGCGCCCCACAAGGATGTCGCGCCCTTGCCAGCGCAAGCCGTGCAGGCGGTGCGCGACGGACAGCGTGGGCATCCGGATCCGATAGTGGAAGCGCTGGATCGCCATCTGCAAGAGGAACTGGAACTGGCCGGCCAGGGCGAACGTTCCGCCGCGCAGATCGGCAAGAAAAGCGCCCAGGATGCCGACGTGCGGAACGAACTTTCCAGCCGCCGTGCCGAAGCCGCCGCCAAGCGGCAGGAGATGCTTACCCTGCGCTACGAATTGCTGTCTCGCCTCGATCGCGAAGCGGAAACCTTAAGGGTGCGTGGGCAGTTTGCAGAAGCGGATCAGGCATTGAATTTCAAGCAGAAGCTGCTTACTCGCTTCAATGCCATTACCCAGGACATGGATGACCTCTCCAAGGCCGATAGCACTAATCTCGATGTTCGCGCCAAACGTGTCGCCAGTCGCATCAAAGGTTGGCTCGCAGCCAGACCGGTCATTCCCCTGCCACAGCCTAACGTCCGTCAAGCCAAAGCGATTAAGCCGATGAATCTGCCGGCCGCCAAATCCGTCCCGCATTTCGTCGCCGACGCCTACTGGCTGATGCAGGAGAGGATCGCCAGCCGTGATGGCTTCATTCAGGTCGCCCCGCGCGATGGTTTCATCAAGACGGCGCTGCGCGACACACCGGCCGAGGCGGCCGCTTGCGGCTACACTGCGGCCGATCTTGCCGACACCGCCGAAGCGCCCCTTACCCATCCCGATATCGTTGCGCTGGCCAAGCAACTCGATTACAACCCGGTCCGTATGTTCGAGTGGGTTAACCAGAACATCAGGTTCGAGCCTTACTACGGCTCCATGAAAGGCGCGGTCGCCACCCTCTGGAGCAAGTCGGGTGGCGCCACCGACCAGGCCAGCCTGCTGGCCGCGCTGCTACGCGTGTCCAACATTCCGGTGCGTTACGTGCGCGGCAACATCGCCGTGCTGGACAATGCCGCGTTGAGCGCAGACGGGCGAGGCGCGCGCTGGATCGGGGCCAAGAGTGCACAGGCAGCCGCCTCAGTCTTGGCCACCAACGGTAATCCCGCGGCGACTTACTATACCGATGGCACAGGTATCGTCTTTGCTCACGTCTGGGTCGAGGCTTGTTTGCCCTACACTGCTTATCGCGGCACCGGGCTCGACGACTCCGGCCACCGCTGGGTGCCGCTCGACCCCTCCTACAAGGACCGGCGCTATCAGGCTGGCATCAACGTCGACGGTAGCTTCGATTTCAACTACGGAAACTGGCTGGCTAGCCGGCTCGATGCCAACGGCAACTACCGCCTGCCGCAGGAAGCTTTCGAAAGCGAGGTCGAGGCGCATGCCAAGACTAAAGCGCCGAATTACGCCAACAACACGCTCGAAGACGTTCCCTACAAGGCCGAGACTAAGCGCCAGCACTTCGACATCCTGCCCATCGTGCCGCCCTATGAAGTGCTGCAATACACCAGCTGGGACGGCACAGTGGGTGGCTCGGCCGAAACCGCAGTACTGCCGGGGCGTCACCGTTATCGACTGGAAGTGGCTGTGCGCAACAAGAGCGCTACGTCCGATCCATTGGCTGGCAATCTGCTCAACCAGAAAACCTTCAACCTCGTTGATTTGGCCACCAAGCGCCTGACACTCTCTTTCAAGGGTGCGACAGCTGGCGACCAGATCGCCTTCGACACATGGTTTAACGCGGTCGACCCTGGTGCCCAGCCGACTTGTTCGAACACGGTGAATATGGTGCCGGTTCTGAAGCTGGAGGGTGTGGAACAGGTCAAGGATGCAGGGAGCGGCACCACAACGCTATGTTCGATCGACAACGCGCTATACATGAAGGTGATGCTGGACGAACTCGATACGTACGCGACTGTAAACGATGCATTCAGCCTTGGCATCCAAGCTGCCAACCTGCACGCTCTGCATGCCTACGCTCACCACACCTCCGACGCCTACCTCACCAAGCGCTCGGCGCAACTGTTGGCCAACGTGCAGGCCAATAACAGTAACGTTAATGCAGATCGCGACGGCATCGAAGGTGAATTCCTTAATATTGCGGCCAGCAAGTACAGCCGCTATACAGCCGATGCATACAAACGGGCAGGCGAGCTCTTTGGTGAATCCGGTACAAGCGGCATTGGCCTTGGCCTGACCTCCGCTCAGGTCAAGGTCAACTATCTGTTTGATCTGCCCTATGGAATTTACCGCAAGGGCTTTCTCACCGACTGGCCTGGTGGGCCTGTCTATAGCGGTTCTCGGCTCGACACGCCGAACAGCTCGGACAAGCGTGCTTTCAAACTGGGCGGTTACGCCTCTTCTGCTTACGAAGCTTACATCTGGCAAGAAATAGCGAACTTAGATGCCGTCTCCACCACACGCGGCCTGCAATTCGCCAATGAGCAGAACATTGAAATCCTGCAGATCAATAACAGCACCGACTGGAACAACCAGAAATGCAAACTCACCAACACTTGCTCCAATAGTGCACTCAATACCAACCCGGCCGATACCAACTACTCTGCGAGTGTCGTCGGCAATATCGAAAATACCGTCAACAATGGTTTCAAGATAAGCCTTCCGCGCCGGCTGATCCAATATCCGGATGTCACTGGATGGAAGGGCTATATCTTCTATGGGGAGAAATTATCTTCCACCGAGACATCTCATCTCAGCTTCATTATCGGTGGGCACTCCGGCAGTGTTACCGTCGAACCTTCCGCGGAATCGACCGGCAGTTCAGGCACGGGCAGTGCCCCAGGTACCGCCTACGGCGGCTATGGAGTGGCGGATCCGCTTGGCAGCCTCTATA
The DNA here is from genome assembly GCA_044227225.1 of Thiobacillus sp. GTDB lineage: Bacteria > Pseudomonadota > Gammaproteobacteria > Burkholderiales > Thiobacillaceae > Thiobacillus. Next base: position 91,712 of record JBGAFM010000001.1, read on the forward strand.
ACCCATCGCTCGGCACCGGCATCATCGCCGACCCCTACGCCCCCACCTTCGCCCAGCTAGCCGGCCAGAACGGATACCAGACTGCGCTGGGCTTTGGCACAGGCACCAGTGTGGCCGGCGACCCCGTCAACATGGTCACCGGCAACCTCATCCACAGCGAGCGCGACATCGCAATCAAGGGAAGGGGAAGTCTGCCTATCGTGTTCGAGCGCTGGTACAACAGCAAAGGCGCCAAAGATGGCCCCCTCGGCTATGGCTGGACCCACAGCTTCAACCACGTCCTGCGCTTCTACGGCGTCGAGGGTGGCGTCGCCAAAGTCTCGTGGACCGACGGCACCGGCGGCGAACGCTTCTTCTCCACCGCCAACCACGCCAGCGGCAACGTCAGCGCCGGCGCTACGTTCGCTGGCACGGCAGGCATCTACGCCAGCCTCACGCGCTTGTCCGACGGCAAATATCAGCTCGTCGAACGCAGCGGCATGCAGTACGTCTTCGAGAGCATCAATGCGGGTACGAACGACACCGGCCTCAAGGCCCGGCTCCTGTCCGTCACTGACCGTAACGGCAACACGCTCACGCTTTCCTACGCGCCGATTGCCGGCTGCACCGGCACCTATGTCTGCAAGATTACCGATGTTCTGGGTCGCGCCCTGACATTCGGCTATACGGCCAACCGCATTTCGCAGATTCAGGACTGGACGGGACGAACTTGGCAGTATCAGTACGACGCTAACGGCGACCTCGTCAGCTTCAAGAACCCCCTGGCCGTGGCCGGCAGCCAGCCCGCCGTCGCCTACCAATACTACAGCAGCCTCGACGGCGCCAAGCTAGCCCACGCCATGAAGCAATACACCCTGCCGCGCGGCAACGGCATGCGCTTCGAGTACTACGCCAACGGCCGCGTCTTCCGCCACATCCCGTTCGGCACCGACGGCACCCTCAAGGACAATCACGCCACCACCTTCGCCTGGACCGAGTTTCGGCGCGAAGCGCGGCAGATCGACGCACTTGGCAATACGCGGACCTTTCTCTTCGACGCCAACGGCAACCCCCTGACCATCACCGACGAAGCTGGCGCCGAAACCCAATACAGCTACGACCCAACCGCCGGCCGCACCCACCTGCGCCTCACCCAAACCGACCCACAAGGCATGACCACCAACTATGCCTATGACGCCTTGGGCAACTTGAGCGAAATCACTCTGCCCAGTACCCGCACGATCCAGTACCGCGACATCAACCAATACGGCCAGCCGCAACGCGTCAAGGACGCTGACGACAACTGGACCTTGAACCGCTACGACGCCCATGGCCGGCTCACCGACGTTATTCGCGTCCGGAACGGCGTCACCCCCGTCGCCGACACCAAACCCGCCAACGGCGACATCGTCGCCTGGACGCAATACGCCTCGGATTCGGTCGGCAACCCGGTCAAGACCAGATCCCTGCGCGACTGGACCACGGCGGTGCTCGGTGACGCCACGACCGGCACCGGCCCCAGCCTGGAAACGGCGTATGACACCAGTAAGCTCGACGTCGTCAGCCTCACCCGCCGCGGCGATCTCGACGGCACCCCCGCCAGCCTCGAGACCGACACCTACAGCGACTTCCAGTACGACAGCCTCGGCCGCATGACGCGCGGCCCCGACGCCAACTGGTATGCCGCCGACACCCAGTACGACGCCCTCGACCGCGCGATCAAGACACCCGACGGCCGCGGCCACCAGTGGGATACCGTCTACGACGCCAACGGCAACCCGCTCATGGTCGGCCTGACCATAGCCGGGGCGTATCTGGACGGCCACTACGCCACTTGGGACGATCTGGACCAGTTCGACCGGAAGGTGGATTACGCCGGCAACGCCACCCTCACCCAGTACGACCCGCTCGGCCGCGTCAGCCAGGTCACCGAAGCCGACGGCTACAGCATCGGCTTCGACCGCGACCCGATGGGGAGAATCACTGGCGCCTACGACCAGGCCGGCCGGCGCGTCAGCCTCGCGCTGGACGCCGCCGGCCGCCCGCGCAGTAGTACCGACCCTAACAGTCTCGCCACCAGCTACGAATACCATCACGCCGCCCAGGATGGTCGCCTCAAGCGCACCACCCTGCCCAAAGTCGCCGGGCAGACGCAAGGACGCGCCGTCGAAATCGCCGCCTACGACGGCGCCGGCCGGCCGACCCAGCTCAACGCCCTTGCCGCCGACGGCAGTACAAGAGACAGCTACCGCTTCTACGATGAGCTCGGACGGCTCGTCCGCGAAGTCGGCCCGCAGGTCAGCGCCAGCGACCCCAGCCGCCCGGTCAGCTGCACTGTCTACACAACGCTTGGCGACGCCAAGGAGATCTGGGCCGGCAGCACCACCGACACCACCAGCAAGACCTGCACTCTCGACGGCGTCACGGTGAAGCAGCAACTCGCCCGCATCTATGACGACTTCGGCCGCAAACTGAGCGAGACCGACGCCAACGGCAACACCTGGCGTTGGACCTGGAACGTCCACAACCAGCTCGTATCCAGCCAGACACCCGTCCAGGCCGCGGCCGCTCAGTCCACCGCCTACGTCTACGGTGCCAAAGGTCAGCCCGGCGAAACCCAGGGCCTCGTCAAACAGAAGAGCGTGCCTGGGGCCAATGGTCAGACCGTCGCCTACACCCGCGACGTCCTCGGCCTCATCACCCGCACTGAAACCAAGAACGGCATCAACCAGACAGTCGTTGCCTACGATTACAGCTACGATGCCGCCAAACGGCTGGCGAGCGTCGCCGACTCTCGAGGTAACAAGCAACTCGTCTACACCTGGACGCCGGGCGGCCGGCTGGCACGGGTAGCGGATTCCGACGGCCACGTCGCCAGCTTCTCCTACGATGCGGTGGGGCGGCTTTCGAGCATCGCCGCGCCCAACGGCGAGACCATCGCCTTCACCTGGGATGCCGGCGGACGGCTGGTCGAGCGGCGGCTGAACTCCGGGCTCAGAACCACACAGACCTGGTTCGAGGACGGCAATCTCAAACAGAAACAGAACCTGTTCAACACCACCGTGCTGTCCAGCTACCTCTACACTCTGGACAACCAGGGAAGACGATCCGGCCAGACCGAGGACATCAATGGCGTCAGCAAGGCCTGGAGCTATGCCTACGACAACCTCGATCGCCTCACCAGCACCAGCGACGGCACTGCCGAGACCTACGCTTACGACATCTTCGGCAACCGCAGGAGCAAGACCAGAGTAGGAACGACGACGGCATATCTATACGATGCGGCGCACCAGCTATCGGAAATCAGAAGCGGCGGCGACACCGGTACCCTGATCGGCACCGCCGTCCATGATGCCGATGGGCATATGGTCAAACTATGCGAAGGCACGAGCGCTACCAAGACTGCCACCGACTGCACCGTCAGCGGCACTGGCGCCACCACCCTCGCTTTGGTGTGGAATGCGCTCGATCACTTGGTCACGGCGACGCGGACCGGAAGCGGTGCCATCGCCGAGAGCTACGTCTACGACGACAGCGGCAGAAGGATCAGCAAGACCAGCGGCGGCGCGACGACGAGCTACCTCTACGATGGTGATGCGATTCACGCCGAATGGAGCGGCAGCATCAACGGCATGCCTCAGGCAGCCTACGTCCACGGCGCCGGCATCGACAACCCGCTGCTGCGGCTGACCGGCACGACGAACGCCCCCGGCGCAACCCAGATCGCCTATCTGCAGGACGGGCTCGGCAGCGTGACGGCGGCGGTCGGTGCATTGCAAGACGCCCAAAATCTCGCGCCGTTGACCGGAACCGGGCTCAGCACCACGGGCGACTACTACACGAGCGCCTACCCACCCGAAGCATTGCGAGACGGCGCGACCACCATAGACAGTGCCGGCTGGATCGGCAAAACCGATGCTGGCGCGTCGTTCACCTACAGCTTCGGCACGCCGCAGGCAGTAGACCGGATCGCGCTCATGGCGGTCAACAACTACCGTCCCGCCGCGTGGGTGGTGGAAGTCCAGGCGCCCGGAACGGGCACCTGGACCCAGGTAGCCAGCGGCACCCAGAACGACTTCTCGCTGTGGACCGACAACAGCAGCGTCTGGGCCGAGAAGCGGTTTACACCCACCGTGGTGCAAGCAGTGCGGGTGCGCTTCACCGCCGCGGTGACCAGCAACCTGGTCTGGCTGACCGAGGCCGAAGTCTACAGCGTGCCGGTGGCGGACACGCTGCAGGGCTTCGATGCCTGGGGCAACAAGACCGCAGGCAACGGCACGATTCCGACCTACGGCTATACGGGGCGGGAGCCGGATGCCACAGGCATGGTGTTCTACCGCGCCAGGTATTACCACCCCGGACTTGGCCGATTTGCAAGCCGTGATCCGATGGGGATGGCGGACAGCGTGAGTCCGTATGCCTACGTTGCCAACAACCCCATCAACCTCGTCGATCCGTTCGGGATGGAAGCGGCCCTTGCCGGGACGACGATGAACCCGGCGTATTGGGGGATGGCGGCAGATGCAGGCGGATGGCTGTCGGGTGTAGTGGATAACGCCCGACAGCGGCTGACAGACTTTGCATCCGGGCTTGACGTCGGCGGCGCGGTCGATCAGTTCGGGCGCAAGCTTGCCTATGATTTCGTTCAGAATAACCAAGGTACATTTGGTGCCTATGGCTGGATGGCGAATCAACTCGCACCCTATGCTCAGGGCTATGATGGTTCCACGCCGAACGGGCAACTAGCGGCGGTCGCAGCGATTGGTGCTACGCTGGTGACGCCGGGTGGGGCCGGTAAGGGATTGGGGAACCAGAACCCTCTGTATAAGGCGGCCGCCCAGCAATTTAAGTCTACTGAGTTGTCGAACGCCGGTCGGGCGTTGACTAAGCACCCTGAGGTGATCGGCCAGACAAAGGAGACACTGCGTCAAACATTGCACACTGATAGTGCGATCAACAATGCAGCGCACGCTACGCTTAGAGACATCATGCGGAATGGAGTAACGTCAAATCCGACACTTGGTCGATATGGAACTGTGACGCAGATTCAGATTCCAGGCGGATTTGGTGCCCGTTGGGCATCAGACGGAAGTTTCATCGGCTTTATTAACCCGTAAGGACTATGACAATGGCGGCTCCTGGAATTTATCGATGGCGGAAGACCACGAATATCAATCGGGAATACTCGCTGTTTGAATTATTAGATGGTGAAGTACCAATACTTGATGTCGGGTTTACAGATGAAGGGATTTTCGAGATTGCCTTCAATCCGAGCATCGGCGATAAGGTGATGGAATGGGATCACTTATTGAAATTGCTTGATGAAGGCAGAATTCTCGCGGAGCAGGATCGGTAATTGCGAGACGGCGCGACCACCATAGACAGCGCCGGCTGGATCGGCAAAACCGATGCCGGCGCGTCGTTCACCTACAGCTTCGGCACGCCGCAGGCAGTAGACCGGATCGCGCTCATGGCGGTCAACAACTACCGTCCCGCCGCGTGGGTGGTGGAAGTCCAGGCGCCCGGAACGGGCACCTGGACCCAGGTAGCCAGCGGCACCCAGAACGACTTCTCGCTGTGGACCGACAACAGCAGCGTCTGGGCCGAGAAGCGGTTTACACCCACCGTGGTGCAAGCAGTGCGGGTGCGCTTCACCGCCGCGGTGACCAGCAACCTGGTCTGGCTGACCGAGGCCGAAGTCTACAGCGTGCCGGTGGCGGACACGCTGCAGGGCTTCGATGCCTGGGCAACAAGACCGCAGGCAACGGCACGATTCCGACCTACGGCTATACGGGGCGGGAGCCGGATGCCACAGGCATGGTGTTCTACCGCGCCAGGTATTACCACCCCGGACTTGGCCGATTTGCAAGCCGTGATCCGATGGGGATGGCGGACAGCGTGAGTCCGTATGCCTACGTTGCCAACAACCCCATCAACCTCGTCGATCCGTTCGGGATGGAACCCTCCGCAACATCATTCTCGTACTCGACGAGTTCCTCGAGGGTCCAGTCGCCGAAGTTACCCTTCAGGATTCCCAGGGTGTAGTGGTTCTCGTACGGCGGAATGGCTGCGGGTGCGGCGTGTACTGGTCCATCACTCCGCTCGCAACTGGTCAAGCCGTGCCTTGACCTCGCGCTTGCCCATCTTCCTGACGACCGCGATGACGGCGAGCTGCTCGGCCCTTGGCCGCGACGTGCCGGTTTCCCAGTTGTAGATGGTTTGGGCGGAGACGCCCACCAGCGCCCCCATCTCCGGCGCGGACAGTCCGAGCCGCGTCCGCTGCGCACGCACACCTTGCGGCTTGAACCGGCTCGATGCCTTCTTGAGGTTTTCGGTTTCGCCGCGTAACTGCCTGCGGACGAGTCGGGCGATTTCTTCCTTGAGAACGGATGCGATGTTCGACAATTGAGAGGCCTCAAAACGTACGGGTCAAGGTAAATGGTACAGGGATCGGCTTCGTCCAACTGCATTGATCGACAGCTATCGCCAAATCGGTTACCGGCTCAACAGGCCGGGATATTTCTTTGCGCGCAGTTCTTCGAGCACTTTGTCGGTCAGTTTCCACGCATCGCCCTTGATGCGGACGATGAGTTCCTTCCAGACGCGCTCGAAAGCCTGCGTCGCATCGTCGTCGTTGAAGCGGACGCCGGCCGGTAGTAATGGCGCGATGTCCTCGATCAGGCTGCGCGTGAGCTTTTCCAGCATACGCTGCTCGGCGACGGCACGCGTGATGGGTTTTCCTTCAAGCGCAAGGTAGTGTTCGAAACAGGCGATGAGCTTGCCCCGATTCATGGCGAGTTGGTCGAGTCCGTGGTGCAGGTCGAAGAGGTCGCGGTTCTTACGCCGCTGCAGTAATGCACGCAGCTTGGTGCCGAATAGTTCCTCGGGTTCGAAGGACGCGATCTTGGTCTCGCCCTGATACCAGTCGCTTTCCACCGCGAAGGGATAGGACTTGATGCCGAGCAGATGTTCATGCTCACGGGTATTGATCTCAACCTTGAGCTTCAGCGTCGCCTGCGGATCAGCTTCGGGCGTGAACTTGAACACCAGGTGCATCGAATGTCCCGCCTGCTCGCGATTGCACTTGCCAAGCCATGACAGGGCTTCGCGGATCGCATCGACCGTCGTGCCGATGGATTCAGCCTTTGTCTGCACCAGATCAATGTCTTCCGAATAACGCAGGGGCTGCTTGAACAACAGCTTGTTGATCGCGGTACCACCGCGGAAAGCGATCTTGTCTTTCAGCACCGGCGCGTTGAACAGGTCGCACAACGCGCGGCTGATGATCAGGTCCTGCTCGATCTGCCGCGCGTCGGGCCAAGGGGCTTGCGTGCTCCAGGCCTGGATGTAGGAACTCGGAATCAAAAGTCGATCTCCACGGGTTCATTGATTACGAGTTTCCACCTGGCATCTTTCTGGTGAAGCTCGGATAGGGATTCAATGAGAGGCTTGACGGAAGGATCCAGCGGCACCGCCGTTTTGGCCTTCTTGACGAAGGATGCCAGCGCGTTGGCTTGTCTCGTGTGCCCTGCCCGTTCGAGCAGGTAGCCTAACCGTCGCACGGACGAGTTTTCATAGGCAGCGGCCGCTTTGGCGAGCGCACGCGGCTCAGCCTTGGCTCCAATGTCCTTGGCGATCTGCGCAACCCCATTGATACCGGTGGCCTTGTGGAAGTAGCGTGCGCAATCCAGCAACGTCAGCTCGACGCCGGCTACTTGGGCAAAACCGGCATCGCTCTTCATCCGGTCGAGCCAATCGGGCTGATTGAGCTCTGCGAAGGCCTTGGGGGCTTGGTAGAGAAACTGGAGGCGGTGGCGTCCGATCTCGAAGTCCCGCAACTGCTTAGGCACAACCACCTGAAAGACCATGGCGGCCTGGTGCGATGAACCATGGAAGGCCGCAGCACGCAGCAGCGAGATACGATAGTCGAGACGCTGATGCTTCATCAAAGGATCGATCCAACGCGCGGGGTCGGGGGCGCCGGTCAGCTGGTCCTCGGGACGCAGGATCAAATAGAAGCCATGGCGAGGGTTGGCCAGCCGCTTTCTTTTCACCAGGCGGGTGATCGCGGCGGTCAGGGCCCCAGGTTTCAGGTCGACCGCAGCCAGCGCCTCTTCGCGGTTGAAATGCGCACGACCATGGAGAAGCCGGTCATCAACGAATTGGTCAAGGGAAGCCATTCCCGGATCATATGCAAAAACAGACACAATGACAAGGTTTTTGCGTATGAGTTGGGGCGCTCGGTGTGGCTGTATGCTGGGATGGCACAAATCGATACCCCAGATGGATGCTAACCGCACTTAGTTTGTCCGAAAAATGGAGTGTTACTTCGGACAAAACATCCAGGACAGTCTAGCGTCCCGGCACGTGGTGCCGTCGGACTCGCGGGCGCTGCCCCGCGCCTCGTGCCGAATCGCGGCCATTCGGCTTTGATCCCTGACACCTCCGGCCCTTGAGGGCCTGCGCGCTCCGCTTGCCCTTAAGGTACTGGAGGGGCGGCCTTGCTGTTCCCTTCAACGTACCACGCCGTTCTCGCCGTCAAGGGCTGCGCGCCCTGCCCTGCGGTTGATCGCTTGCGTCCATGCGGCCGTCTGCGACCCCTGACTGCTGCGCTGCGGCGTGTTTCGCCGGTTCCAGGCAATTCCGCCTGATACGAACCGGAGCACGATCATGTCGCAGCTTTCTCTTTCCCTCGATTCTTCCCTTCTCGTTCGCGATGTCGCGGGCGACTACCGTCCAGCCAATGCCGACGAGGTGCTGCAGGCGGCACAACGTGTGCTCGCCGGGCAGATGCGCGGCTGCGAAGCACTGACCTCGCCGCAGGTGGTGCGCGACTTCCTGCGGGTCAAGCTGGGGGCGCTGGAGCACGAGGTGTTCGGCGTCATCCACCTGGATGCGCAGAATCGCGTCATCGACTACGTCGAGATGTTTCGCGGCACGGTGAGCCAGACATCGGTGTATCCGCGCGAAGTGGTCAAGGAGGCACTGGCCAGGAATAGCGCTGCGCTGCTGCTGGTGCATAACCACCCGTCGGGTGCAGCCGAGCCATCGCGCGCCGACGAGATGCTGACGCAGACGCTGAAGTCGGCGCTGGTGCTGGTGGACGTGCGGGTGCTGGATCACCTGATCGTCGCTGGCAGCGCCATCCTGTCGTTTGCTGAACGTGGGCTGCTGTAGCTCTGGGGGCTTTGCCCCCCTTTTTTGCTGTGCCCTTGGTTTGGCGAAAAAGCTGCGCTTCGCTTGCCTCCAGGGGTCGGCTGACGCCCACCCCGCCGCGCAGGCTTGAAAAAGGGCCGATATCTGGGGGAGAATTTAAGCAGGACGATATCGATAGACATTGAAGTCAATTCTCTATAGCGCACTCATTTTGATGTTTTCGGCCGAGGTAGCGCCAGGCGTTCCAGTTTTCCTGCCCTCTGCCTGAGCTCTTCGTCACTCATTTCGGCGAGCACGCGAAGACCCCACACGAACCACCTCACTCTGATTCATCAACATGCCCTGCTTCGCACAGCGAACGCGCAGTGCTTCAATGAGCTGCGCGTCGGTTTCCTGCATCGAAAAAGCGCGCCTGACCACATGGCTGGTCCGGCCTTTCGGGGTCTCTCGGCGGCCTTTCCTCATCCCACTGGACATAGCACCTCCCTTTCGGAGATGATGCGATAATACCGCGTGCCCCGTATGTGTGCGAGGGCAGCATAAGAAGATTTGTGGCCTCGGGATTGGCCGCTTCAAACCGGAGGTGCCAATGGCCACAATTAGTCGCCGAACAGTGACGGCTAACGGCAGCAAGCCAGGCCGGACAGCCCCTGCTACGAATAAAGCTACGGCCAAGGCATCTTCCTACCAGCTTCGCATCTCGCGCCTCACCGTCGACAAACTTGGCGTCAAGCTCTACGACAAGGCCAGCGCGGTAGTCGCGGAGTTGATCTCCAATGGCTACGATGCAGACGCCGAGACCGTCACTGTCCGTCTCCCACTCAACCGCCAACTGGCATCACAGGCCGGAGGCAAGCTGAAAGATCTCGGCTATATGATCGAGGTCGAAGACAATGGCCACGGCATGACCCCCGATGAGGCAATCGACTTCTATTTGCGAGTTGGTGCCGACCGCCGTATGCGCAAGACGGAAGATGGCGCCAGGTCGCGTACCAAGAAGCGGCCCGTCATGGGTCGCAAGGGCATCGGGAAACTTGCACCTTTCGGGATTTGTCGCCGTATCGAAGTGTGGTCCGCCGGTGGGTCCAAAACAAACGACGGTTATTCCATCACTCACTTCTTCATGGACTTCGACAAAATCGTCACGGATGATGACGAGGCGGTTCCTCTCGAAGCCGGTAGCGAAGACCGCGGCTGGAGTAAGAAGTCTGGAACCCGCATCAGGTTGACATCCTTCCTCCCGAAACGCGTTCCAGATCAGGAAACGTTTTTGCGCCAGTTGGCCGTGCGATTTACCTTCGCGAATCCGGACTTCAAGATTCTCATCGCCGACACTGCCACTGACGGAGCTAAGCCGGTTAAGGTCAACCCGCTGGACATACCACTGCTGCCAGGTTCAAGGATCGACCTGACCAGCCGCCCCGTCATCACCGACAACGGCTCCACATTGCCGGTGTCAGGCTGGCTCGGCATGGCCAAAGAGGCGTACAAGAATGAAGAGATGATGGGCGTACGCATCTACGCCCGCGGTAAGATCGTGGGTGTAACGCGTGACTTCAATCAACCCGCCGGCTTTACTGGCGAGTTCGCCATGCGATCCTACTTAGTAGGCCAAGTCGAAGCGGAATGGCTTGATCTCGACAATGGCGATGACCTCGTTCGAACTGACCGCCAGGATATTCTTTGGTCCTCAGACTACGGCGAAGAACTTCGACGTTGGGGAGCCGAGCTGATCAAGGAGATTGCTCGCACCTCGCGCGAACCGCGCCGGATTCGCGTGCGCGACGAGTTCCTTCGGAAGTCCGGCATCGAAGACAAGGCACGCGAGCGGTTTGGCGACAAGCAAGTAGCGCGCGTTGCCATCGACCTTGCCAAAAAATTCGGTGGCTTTGCTGCCGAGGATGAACTCAGTGACGATGTCTACGTCGAGGATCTTTCACAAATCATCCTTTCCGTCGCGCCGCACCAAGCACTAATGGAAGCTTTTCACGAATTCACGAATCAGGTGACGAAGGGTGAAGCTTCGATAGACCAGATGCTTGACATCTTCAGCAAGGCGCAGATCGCGGAGCTGGCCTCCTACGCTCAGATTGCTGCTCAGCGCGTGCGGGTGATCAAAGACCTTCAGCAGATCATCGACGAGTCGATGGATGAGAATCAATTTCAAGCGCTTATAGCGCAAGCACCTTGGCTCATCGAACCATCTTGGACCGTCATCACAAAAAACCAGAGCTTGAAGAACTTCAAGCATGCGTTCGAGAGATTCTGGAAGCGAGCCCACGGTACTGAGGTGGTTCTTGCCATCGACAAGGAAGCCAAGCGCCCGGATTTCACACTGGTCAGCATTGACGGCCTCCTACACATCGTCGAGATCAAAAAAGCGGGGCACGCATTTGACGACACTGACTTCGACCGACTGATCAACTACGTCGACGCATTCGAACAATTCTTCAAAGAGAACCAAGAGACCGTGGCAGAGTTTTACAGGGCATGGCGTATTGACCTCGTAGCGGACGGCGAGAAACTGAAAAAGAGTTCCAATCGACATGCTTTCGGCGGTTTCGTCGAATCGAACCGAGTGAGACGTATGTCATGGCGCGACTTCTTGACCCGAGCAAAGAAGGTGCATGAGCAGTTCCTGGACATTCATGATCTAGGGACTGAGAAACGCCAGAGGAAGAAGGCATGAGCAAGCTGAGGGCAGTCAGCCTATTCTCCAACTGCGGTGCGGGCGACGTCGGCTATCGCGAGGCCGGATTCCGTTTCGACGTGATGGCCGAACTAGACCCGCGGCGCCTCGACGTTTGCCTGCTCAATCATCCCGGAGCTGAAGGCGTTCCAGGTGACTTGCGCAAGACGTGGCAGACTGTGATTAAAAAATACCGCGCCCGCGCGGGGAAAGCGCGCCCTGCCCTGCTGTGCGCATGCCCACCTTGCCAAGGCATGAGCTCTGCGCGATCGGGCATGGGCAGTCATGACGACCCCGATGCCGGCTCTAAGGACGAGCGCAACCTGCTAGTCACCGTCATCGCCAATGTCGCATTGAAGTTGATGCCCTCCCTCATCGTGGTTGAGAACGTGCCGGCATTTTTCACTCGCAAGGTGTATCACCCGAAGGACAAGAAGCCGGTTTCTGCCGCAAACTACCTCATCACGTCGCTGGCTGATCATTACGTTGCGTTCCCACTCGTCGCGGACCTCTGCGATTTCGGCGTTCCTCAGTCTCGCAATAGAGCATTCCTAACATTCGTACGCAGGGATCTGTCTGGGCTTAAGGAGCTGCTACGCATCGGCAGGACACCGTTTCCGCGAGCGACGCATGCCCCCGACATTGGCAGTACAACACCGGTGTCACTCGCGGACGCACTCGCGACATTCGCGCTGCCTGATCTAGATGCAGCTACGCCTGAGGCCGCCCATTCTGAGGAATACGACGGATTTCACTCCGTTCCCGTGTGGGATGAACGCATCTACGCGATGGTCGCCGCAATTCCCAGTGGCTCGGGTCGCAGCGCGTGGGACAACGAAGTTTGCCACCACTGTGGACCTGTTAAGGTTTTGCCCGAGACCGTCACTTGTCCGAAGTGCGCGGAGCCACTTCTTCGGCCGATCGTTCGAGAGGACGACGGTAGCTATCGACTAGTCAAGGGATTCAAGAGCAGCTATCGCCGGATGTATGCCAACCGCCCTGCTGCTACCGTTACTACAGCAAGCGGGCACATCGGCAGCGACTACACGATCCACCCAACGCAGAATCGTTTACTCAGTCCTCTGGAGTGTTCGCTTCTCCAGACCTTCCCGAGCGACTTCAAGTGGGGTGACGCCCTCAAGAAGCTTGGCCACACCAACGTGCGCGAAATGATCGGCGAGGCCGTGCCACCCGCGTTCACGAAGTTGCACGGAGAAGTGCTGCAAGGCATATTGAAGCGCGAATGGGCTCGTGCGCCCATGGCTTTCAGCGACGAACGGATCGTCAAGGGGTGGGCAAAACTTGCCGCAGCCTCGAAGAAGGACGGTCGCAAAGACCCGCGTGAATATTTCGACTATGCGAAGCCGGCAGGACGCCCTAAGCCGTCAAGCAAACAAAGTGGAAGCGCGGTAGCACCCGCACGGGGCTAACGGTCGCTCACTAGCCTTCTAGGAACGCACGTAGACATGCTTCAAGACGAGGTGTGTCTCGGACCTCGCATTCCCACACCACGAGAATGTCCCATCCCAGCGCGCTGAGCGCGTCGATGTTTCGCTGGTCTCGTCGGCGGTTGCCCTCGATCTTGGCCGACCACGTGACGGCATTATTGACGGGGCGCGTCGCGCGTTTGCAATTCTCATGCCCATGCCAGAAGCAGCCGTGAACGAGCACGATCTTCCTATGGCGTGGCAAGACGATGTCGGGTGTGCCGGGAAGACCCTTCCGGTGAAGTCGGAATCGATACCCCATGCCATGGAGGACGCAGCGCACCCGCAGTTCAGGCGCCGTGTCGCGCCCTTTCACGGCCAACATGCGACGACGGGTCTCTAGTGAGACCTGAGTGTATGGCAGAGCTGCGGCACCAGCCTTGGCCTTGCTTGGCGTTCGAACTTCACGCATAAGTGGTCTTGGGGCGCCAGTCCTTGGTACCGATGGCCACCCAGATCTTCGCAGAAAGCTGATCCGTGAGCTCGTGGAACGCAAGAGCCGACGTAAGGCAGACCACGCCCTTTGGCACGAGCTTAGCTGCCTCGGCAAGGGAGTGATTCACGTCGAGCGGCGCGTCCGGCAGTTGGTACAGCCCCCGCGCTAAGCGCACGATCAAACCATCGCGCTCCAGTTGCGAAACAGTTGCCGAGGTGGCGCCGGAGGCAATCAATTCGCTCATGCGCGACATCCCCCTGGCGCGCAGGCACGTCATGACGCGATCACGTTGCGTGAGGGATTGAGGCGTGGGCTTCATCGATACAAACCCTAGGATTGAAAGCCAATTATCCTATGTTTTGTATCACACGCCTACTTCCTCAGGCTCGCCTCGAAAAAGCTACACCGCGAGCTTCGGCTCGAGCTTCTTCACGAAACCTTGGAATCTGTCATCGACGGCCGCCATGTCTTTGAGGAAGTCGCGCACCGGTTCCCCACCCAGCTCGCATATCTGCTGCACGCGGGAGTCATTGGAATCGGCCTCCACCCCGCCGAGCAAGGCGGCCAACAGTTCCATGTGATTCCGTCTAGACTTCTTGAGCAACGTGTCCCAGTCGAGGTGCTGCATAAGTTCGGTCTTCAACCTGCCAATGGAAGGAGAAAAATCGCGTGCGACCAATATTCCTTCCACCGTCGACGAAGCGAATCGGCCTGTCAAATAACTGACGTAGCTATACAGCTGTTCGTGTTCAATGTGACCAGCGGTCTCATTTGGACTTTTCAATTCGACGACGAGTATGTTGCGCTCCTCCGGAGTTCCCAAGAATACGAAATCAGGTTTTGTCTTCTGCGCCTGCTCCGTGTTCGCATATACCGGCCGAATAGTGAACTCGCCGTTCTTTTCCGCTTCCTCGCAAATGGTCTTAAGTTCCCTGCGCGCAAAGAATCGCTCATATGCCTGGCTGAGAATCCATGGAAACTCTTCAATTAGTGCTTGAAGGTTGGTTTCTTTCCCATGCGCGATGCGATCTTGAAGCTTGTGCAGGGCGTAAACGCGCTGCGAGAAGACTACCGCCAGCGAGAGACTTTCCGGCACGAGTTCGTCCGCGAGGCGCATCACAGTGCCAACGAATTGGTCCGGCGCAATGTCTGCAGCCTCTTCCCACAACTTCTTAATCAATCGACGGGCAGGATCGTGCACCCATGCGCGCATAGCTGCTTCAACGAATTTTGCCTTTGGCTCAGGGTCCTTGGTTAGGCGCGGAGTAACTTCGTTGAGAAGACCCAGAAGGTGCGCCTTCTCAGTTGGACGAATTTGTAGACCAGTATTTCTCTCAACTGCTTCATCGATCAGCTTCGAGTTTTCCTCGAGAGCGTGCTCTTTGCGAAGAGCTTGATAGTCGGTTACCCAACTCCTCACCATCTTCCCACCCCAAACCTTCAGATTGGCGAAGGCCTCGTTCTGCCAATCGATGGAAGTTCGATCGGTTGAGATTGCATCCTCATTGAGTTCGTCAATCCAGTCCGCCTCAATGACGCCATACATGTATCGCGTGAAGACCTCGACGCCTTTGACCTCAAAGAAGTAAGGACGATCCTGCGCAATCTTGCCATGCGCATAAATCCCAACACCCGCTTGCTCTGCAGGCCATGTCGCTTCTTTAACAAACCCGACCCAATACCTGACCTTCTTCACCCCATCAGGAGTTTGCACATCCTCTTCCGTAGTGCCCGATTCTGGAATGCGCAAATCCCAATCAGGGAACACATCCTTGGTTGACAAGGATTGCTCGTTCACGCGGACATCGAAGTCTGATCTTGCAAGTGTAACGGTGAATCTTCGCCCCAGAGACTCCTTCAAGGTTGCGGGGTTTATCTGACGCTTGAGTGTCAACCGTGACGCCAGAACTAAGGTGCCCGACTTGCTCACGCTCTCACCGACATTCTTGAGGAATGCCTTTACGGTTTCCTTTTCCTCGCCGCCCTTCTCCGAGTCAACGCTTTCCAGTGACGACTCTTTGTATATCAAGATCGGACGATAGGTCGCCAGTTCGCCGGGTTCAGCATTTTCACCTTCACCGCGAATCTGATCGTAGTCAAACCGCAGCCACGAGATCTGCCCCGCTTTGCACGTCAGCAAATCAACGGTGCGTGCCACTCCGAAAGGTGCGAGTTTCCCAATACCCTTGCGTCCCATCAAAACACGGCCTCCAGGGCTGGTTTCGGACGGCGTATTTTTGTTCCTCTTAGGCTTGCCAACGATCAAATATTTAGTGGCAAGGTCGGCTTTGCTCATTCCCTCTCCGTCGTCGGCGACGGCAATTGAGGCTGGCGTATCGTCCGCAGCATTTCGCAAAGTGACCCACACGCGCTTAGCATCAGCGTCCCAAGAATTGGAAACGAGCTCCGCCAAAACGTTCGTGGGCTTGTTCTGATAAAGCTTAAGACCCAGGTGTTCGATTATGTTGTGAGAAAACCGAAGCTCTAGCCTATCCTCGCTGCTCGACTCTGCCACTTGCCGCCTCCTTTTTTCCGCGTAAGCATTCTTTGCCTAGTCTATCAGGGGCTTGTGATGGCATGCTGATCCATACGTACCTGCTGCCGTGGCAGCCAGTTCGGCACCGAGGCCCTGCAGCGTCGTCCGCGCAGCACCGGCAAAGATGCGACCCCAATGCCAATTTTCAGGAATTGGGTTATGTGAGCCTGGCCGAAGTACAATCCCTGCACGGCCGACTCGGGTTTCCGGTCGAGCGGGATCTGCACTTTACAGCCTCGAAGCCGATCAGTTCGTATGCGCGCGAAGCGCGGGCCGCGGAACGGATCGTGACGTAGCCGTCACGCGGGCGCTGCCGCTTGGCAGCGCCCTTTTCTTGCCTATTTGTCCTTTTCGGCCTGGAGGGCAGTCAGTTCGCGCCGCACGCGCTCGATGAGCTTGTCCACCCCCTTGCTGTCGGCGCCATAGGCCAGCGTCAGCAGCGTGAGCGGATGCACGTCCATGACCTCGCACAGCTCGGCGACCTTGCTCAAGGTCGGGCTTTTCAGGCCGCGTTCGAGCGAACTCATGTACGTGCGGCTCGACACGTCCGAGAAAGCTTCCTGGCTGAGGCCACGGGCTTTTCTGACCATCTTGAGCGCCGCAGGAAATGAGTTCTTCGATGTCATCAAATCGTTTCTTGTAAAACGACGATGACACCTGATGGCGCCCTATAGGGCTACAATCTATAGTATTCATTTGACAATCTTTCCGGCTGGAACTTGTCACGGGTGTGTCTATGCTGAAAACCGTTTTTTCTGAAACCATAGGTTCCGTCCCTACGCATTCGTCGACTCGTGCATCCACGGATTCGGTGGAATCCGCTTTGGCGATTTGGCGCAGCAGCGCATTTTCACTGTCACGCTTTGGCGCATCAGCACGTTTGCGCAGAACCAATGCCCCGTTGATCGTGGCCACTTGCGCGCAGCGACCATGAAACCACTCATCACCGACGAGCACCGCGCCCAACTACTGGACAATGGCGCCGCCGCCGCGCGCGGCGAGAAGTGCGACCCGCTGCCGGTCGTCAAGCTGTTCACTCTGGACGCGCACGCGACCTGGCTTTTGACCGAACTCGATCCCGGCGATTGCGACACCGCTTTCGGCCTGATCGACCTCGGTATGGGCATGCCGGAACTCGGCCACGTTCGGCTCTCCGTCCTGGAAAGCATTCGCGGGCCACGAAACCTGGCCGTTGCACGCGATCTGTATTTCACGCCAAGGCGGCGGCTATCTGAATACGCTCGGCTGGCTCGGGCCGACGGATCGATCAACGATTGATCGACCCCCGATGGCCCGTCGCTGACGGGCCACTCCATGCGATGCCACAACGGTTCGCATTGCGTCTTCCTGGGTCTGGGTCCAGACTTTTTTTGCATTGATTGCCACTCAGTACAGCAACGGCGCAATGCAGTCGCAAATAGTGCGAATGCCCGGCCCGTTGTCGGCCAGCTTGTCGATTGATTTCCTTCCATCCGAAAGGAGGCTTCGCCATGGCCGATTCGAGCGCCATTCACTGGCATCCAAGCGCCGCATACCTGTACGTCCTGCATCTGGACGGACCCGCGCTGGCTTGGGAATATCTGCGGCGCAACCCGGAATACCGGCGCGTCTGGCAACGCCACCGACGCCGTCCTCAGTACGAGGCGCATCGCTGGTGCTTGCGCCTGCTGGAAGACCCCACGCGCGATGCGCGCGACGCGCACCCCGACTGGTTCCCTGATCCCTCCTCGGTCGTCCAAGTCTATCCGGATGCCGATCCAACGACCGATGCGCTGCTGTTCCAGCTCTGGCGCATCCCCGGCCGCAAGCACCTGACGCACGACGGCAAGCGCCTGGTGCTGACCACCCAGCTCGTCGACCGCATGCTGCGCATGGCGATCTCTCCCGCGCTGGAAGACGGCATGGCTTACGCCTATGCCGTCCGCGCCGGTTGCCAGCTTCGCGAGCGCTGGCGCGTAATCGAAGCCGAGCTGGCAGCGCTCGATCCCGCAACGATGGAGCGCACCGCCCTCGCCACAGGTCGACCAGGTCGCACGTCAATACTCCACATGCGGACCCTGCAGGCGCTCGACGGCACGCTGGCTGGTGCTTCGCAGCGCGGCGTGGCCGAAGTGTTGTACGGCATCACCGCCGTCGCCGAACGCTGGTACGACGACAGCGATCTGCGCGCCCAGGTTCGCCGTCTGACCCGGCGCGGGCAGACGCTCATGGACGGCGGCTACCGCCGCCTACTGCAACCCGGCAGCGCATCACGGGGACGTTAGCTCGGCGGCGCAGAACGTCCCTGCGCACAACGCCTGACTTTCCCGAGACTGCTTCCATCCGGCGGCGATTGCTTCGTCGCCGATCTTGACCGATGGAGGCCCATGCCATGAGACCCGCACCGTTACGGCCGTATCCCGTACCCGCTGCCATCCCGCAGTCTGCCCAGACCACGCAGTCTGCGCGCTACCTGACGAACAACGAAGCCGCCGAGTTCCTGCGGCTGTCGCCGCGCACGCTGGAAAAACAGCGCGTCATCGGCGGCGGGCCGCGCTTTCGCAAATTCGGCCGGCGCGTGATGTACGCCATCGCCGACCTCGAAGCATGGGCCGACGCGCGCAGCTTCGAGATGACCTCCGATCCACAGTACACCGAACAACACGCCGCGCGCCGCCCCGGCTCGCGCTGATCGGCGATGGGCACCATCACCGATGACCATCGGGCGCGACCTGCAGCGCGAGCAGCTCGAACTGTTCCATGCCTTCTCGGGCGAGCTGCCGGCGCGCGATGTGCAGGACCTGATGGCCTATCCATTCTTCTCGCTCGCCAAGAGCAAGCGCATCGTGCCAATCGACTTTCGCGCCGGCGACGTGACCGTGCGCGTAGAAGGCACGGCCGAACATGGCCTGGCGACCATCTGGGATGCCGACATTCTGATCTGGGCGGCCAGCCAGATCGTCGAGGCGCGCGATGCGGGCATTCGCTCGTCTCGGCTGATGGCGGCCACACCCTACGAAATCCTGCGCTTCATCGGTCGCGGCACGTCGCTGCGCGACTATCAGCGTCTCAAGGCTGCCCTGGATCGCTTGCAGTCCACCAGCGTGGCCACCTCCATTCGCCAACCCAATGCGCGGCGTCTGCACCGCTTCTCGTGGATCAACGAGTGGAAGGAACGCGCCGACGGCCTGGGCCGGCCGCTGGGCATCGAGCTGATCCTGCCGGACTGGTTCTATGCCGGTGTGCTCGAAGAGAGCCTGGTATTGACCATCGACGCCAACTACTTCCGCCTGACCGGCGGCATCGAGCGCTGGCTGTACCGCCTAGTGCGCAAGCATGGCGGCTGGCAGCGCGACGGCTGGCGCTTCGATTTCCCGCACCTGCACCGCAAGTCCGGGAGCCTGGCGCGCTTCACCGACTTCGCCTACGACCTGCGCCGCATCGTGGCGCGGCAACCCTTGCCGGGCTACGCGCTCGCCATCCTGCGGCCGAGGCATGGGCCGGAGGTGTTGACCTTCCGCGCCGTGCCGTCCACGGCACCGCTTCGACCCGGTGGCAGCTTTGGTGCCAGCCAGGGTGTCATCAGCGTGCCTGTGGAAAAGCGGTGAATCCGCTCGTGCTATCAGGCGTAGAAATCCTCGTGCTATCAGGCGCAGTGCTGTCGTGCCATCAGGAGTACGGATCGACCGAAACACCTTCTTCGGCGCGGATTTCGGTGTCTCTTAACTTAGGTTCTAACTTTGAATCTATAAAACTAACGATAAAAAGACCCCGCGCGCTGTGGATAAACCGGCGCGCGAAAGGCAGCGCATCATGATCATCGCGCTGCTCAACCAAAAAGGTGGGGTCGGAAAAACGACACTCGCCACGCACATCGCGGGTGAGCTGGCCATGCAAGGCAGTTCGGTGATCCTGCTCGATGCCGATCCGCAAGGTTCGGCACTCGATTGGACCCAGCGCCGCAGTCAGAATGGTTTGCCAAGACTGTTCGGCGCCGTAGGTCTGGCAAGGGAAACCTTGCATCAGGAAGCGCCAGAACTGGCCAGGCGCTGCGATCACATCGTCATGGATGGCCCACCCCGAATTGCCGCCCTCGCGCGCTCCGCGCTGCTCGCGGCGGACCTGGTGCTGATTCCCGTTCAGCCCAGTCCCTACGACGTATGGGCCAGCGCCGAGATGGTGTCGCTGATTCGCGAAGCGCAGGTGTTCCGGCCAGCGCTGCGCGCGGCCTTCGTCATCAACCGGCGGGTCAGCACCACGGTGATCGGGCGCGAGGCACGCAATGCGCTCACCGATCAACCTTTGCCATCGCTGCTGTCGGAGGTTCGCCAGCGTATCGTGTTCGCCGACAGCGTGGCCAGGGGTCAGCTCGCCCGCGAACTCGACGCAGACAGCAATGCTGCGCGCGAGATCGCGGCGCTCGCCGCTGAAGTATTGAGGATGGCGCCATGAAGAATGGGAAACGCGTCGCCATCGGTGCGCGTCCGCCAGCCAATCCGCAGGCCGACGCCTGGGTGCGTCAAGGCGATGGTGCAGACATCGGAAAAACCGATCTCTACACCGCCCGCTTGACCCTCGACGTGACGCCGGCGCTGCGCGCCCGCATCAAGATCGAGGCCTTCACACGCGGCATCACGGTCGCCGAGATGCTGCGTGCGCTGCTGGAAGATGAATTCCCGGAGAAGCCGCAATGAACGCAGCCCAACAGACCGCGAGCGAGAGCTTTCCCACGCCGCGCACCGTGCGATCGAGCGTTGCGAACGACACGCCACTGACGCGCGTGTCGCTGGCGTTCGTCGAACACCGGATCAACCTCTATCTGCGCTTCGGCCATCCGCTGCGCGAGCTGCGACTGGACCGCTGGCGGCGCAGTGCGATTTTCACACCGGCGACCGTGTTCTGTCGCGTGCGCTGGGAGTCCAATGACTACGGTACGACGCGCTGGCAGCTCATGGTTTTGCAGGCCTGCACACCGCTCGATGACATCCAGCGCGTCGCCGGCATCCAACCGGGCGCGCGCCTGCTGCTGCGTGCCGAAGGCGAACAGCAACTGCAGTCAGTGCTGCCACATATCGACGCCATCGAAACGCTCGGCTTCGATCCGGCAGCGGTGTCGCCCGCGTACTGGCGCACGCTGGGCAACCGGCTGACCGCGCGCCTGCCACTGCCGGCCTACACCGCCGAACGGCATGCGGCCTACCTCGCGGGCGAGGTGTTGCGATGAACACCCGCGTCCATCGCTGGGTCGTCGTACTGTTCATCGTCCTTGGCATTGCTGCGCTCGCCTGGCCGTCTGACCATACGCCCGTTGCGCGCCTCGTCTACAACCCAAGTGACAGCGTGCCGCGCGGCTGGTACCGCATCGGCCCGCCTGACTCGCTGCACGTCGACAGCATCGTGCTCGCTCGGCTTCCGTCAGAGGCCGCCGCGCTGGCTGCGCAGCGTGGCTACCTGCCTGAGCACGTCCCGCTGCTCAAGCGCATCGGCGCGATGTCACCGCAGCAGGTGTGCATCGAGAAGCACATCGTTCGTATCGACGGCGTGGCGGTCGCTGGCGTCCATAGAGTCGATGGTCGTGACCGTCCGCTGTCAGCCTGGCAGCAATGCCGACCGCTTCGCGACGGCGAGCTGTTCCTGCTCAGTGCAACCAATCCGGCATCGTTTGACAGCCGGTACTTCGGTCCCATTGCTGTCTCCGCCGTGATCGGCAGCGCGCAGCCCTTATGGACGTGGGACACACCATGAACGTGCAGCCCCGCTGCACATCGCTTGCACCACCGCCTGCGGTTGTGGTGCTTCACCCGTGCAGACGATCGCAGCCTGACCGTCGAGGCCGGTCGCGTCAGCGATCGGAAAAGACGGAGGGCAAGATAAAAGGACGCGGCACTCCGTCGCGTCGACAGCCTTGCCTGCACGTGGGTTGGCGCGGCACGCGCCTTGGGTGGCAATGTGCCGTGTGCGGCACGAAGTCGGCGCCGGCACTGATCGAATGGCGTGCTTTGTCCGCTGGGCTTGGCAGTGCTGCGCTGGAGTTCATGCCATGAGCAAGCAGGACGATGACCGTTTTCGCGTCCGCCCCAGCGCACCCAAGAACCGCCAGCAGAAGTTCGTGTCGCAGGTTTTGAAGGAGGTCAGCAAGGCTGGCGGCAGGTCGGTGCGCAGGTCGGGCATCCGGCCCGGCGCACGCCTTGGTCGCGGGCATGTAGCCGCCAGCTTCACCGGCCGCTCCGCGCAGCCTGGCTCACGGCGCGTCACGATCAAGACCCGGCTGGTGAATCTCAAGCAAGCCGGATCACGCTCGACCACCACGCACCTGCGCTACATCGAACGCGATGGCGTGGGCCACGATGGCGAACCGGGCCAGGCCTATGGATCAATAACGGACAACGCCGATCTGGTCGCCTTCGAGGAACGCGGACGGGAGGATCGGCACCAGTTCCGCTTCATTGTCTCGCCCGAGGACGCCGAGCAGCTCGACGACCTGCGCCGCTATACCCGCCACCTGATGAGCCGCATGGAAGCCGACCTTGGCACACGGTTGGACTGGGTGGCCGTCGATCACTGGAACACCGACAACCCGCACACCCACATCGTGCTGCGCGGCAAGGACGGCACCGGCAAGGACTTGATCATTTCGCGAGACTATATCGCGCAAGGGATGCGCGACCGAGCCGCCGAACTGGCGACCGAATGGCTAGGGCCGCGCACCGAGCTGGAGATACAACAGAGCCTGCGGCGGGAGGTCGATCAGGAACGCTGGACCAGTTTGGATCGCACGCTGCAACGTGAAGCGCAAGGCGGGCTTATTCACATGAATCAACCTGCCAGCGATCCATCGCACAGGCAGCAGCGCGTGCTGCTGATCGGACGACTGCAACGCTTGCAGCACATGGGGCTGGCGCACGAGCCGTCGCCCGGCGTGTGGGCCGTCCACGCCGATGCAGAACAGGTTCTGCGGACGATGGGTGAACGTGGCGACATCGTGCGCACGATGCAACGGGCCATGAGCGGTGTGCCGCGCGACATGGCGGTGTTCGATGCTGGCGAGAACGCCCGGTCGGTGGTCGGTCGGGTAGCCGCCAAAGGCATGGCCGACGAGTTGTACGACCGGGGCTATCTCGTGGTCGATGGCACCGACGGCAAGGCGCACTACATCGCCTTGTATGCCAAGGCGGAGCTGCAGCAGTACCCGGTGGGGTCCGTGGTGGAGGCACGCGGGTCGGCCGAGATTCGCGCGGCCGACAAAAACATCGCCGCGCTCGCGGTCGATGGCCTGTACCGCACCGACCATCACCTGACGACGGCCACGGCCCAGGCGACGCCTATGCGCGACCCCAAGGAGGTGGTTGATGCCCATGTGCGCCGACTGGAAGCGCTGCGGCGGGCGGGCATTGTCAAGCGCGTGGCCGAAGGGGTCTGGCAGGTGCCGAAGGACCTGCCCGAGCGAGGTCGGCAATACGATGCACAACGGCTGGGTGGCGTGTCGGTGGAATTGCGTTCGCACCTGCCCATTGAGCGGCAAGTTCGCGCGATCGGCGCGACCTGGTTGGACCAGCAGTTGATCGGCGGTGCCAGCGGTATCGCCAACAACGGTTTCGGCGGTGACGTGCGCGAAGCACTGCGGCAGCGGTCGGATTTCCTGGTTGAACAAGGGTTGGCCGAGCGACACGGACAGCACGTGATCCTGGCGCGCAATCTGCTGGGGACGTTGCGTGGACGCGAGATAGATAGCGCAGCCCAAACCATCTCAGCGGAAACCGGCCTAGAGCACCGACCCCTGATAGATGGTGAACGTGCGACTGGGATCTACCGCCGCAATGTGCAACTCGCCAGCGGACGCTTCGCAATGCTGGATGACGGCAAGGAGTTCAGTTTAGTGCCCTGGAAGCCTGTGATCGAGCAGCGGCTTGGACAAATGTTAGCCGCGACGCCGCGCGGCACTGGCGTGGCATGGGAGATTGGACGGCAACGTGGTCCTTCGATCGCGTAACGAAAAATAGCGAACCAGTATAACCTTGTTTGCTCAATACAAATTGGCCAGCGATTCGCTGCCACTTACGCAATCTATGGAGAAACCAATGGCAAACTCAAATACCGATCAGTTCCTGGAAAACAATAAGCAATATGCAAGCGGCCAAACGATGCATAAAGCGGGCTATCCCGGGAAGCAACCGATCCAGCCATCCCGGCATGTTGCAGTTGTTGCCTGCATGGACGCCCGACTCGATGTCGAGGATCTTCTTGGCCTCCAGACCGGTGAAGCACACATCATTCGCAATGCCGGCGGCGTGGTGACAGAAGACGCCATTCGTTGTCTGATCATTTCCCATCACCTGTTGAACACCAACGAGATCATTCTCGTTCATCACACACGTTGCGGCATGCTCGCTTTCACTGACGATTTGCTCAAGGCGGGGCTGGAAGGTGACCCTGCGGCTGAAAAAGTGCTGGGACAGGCCACTGGCCGTCCATTCACAACGACAGGAAAAGCGTCGTCATCTCCCGTGGCCTTTCATCCGTTCCGCGGACAGATCGAGCCGCTGGATTCGCCGCGCAATGAAAAAAGCACGGAGAGACTGCAATGGGACGTGCGCCGTGGTATGTCAACGATTCTGAACCATCCGTGGATTCCGACCAGCGGGCCCGATGCATGCACTGTGCGTGGCTTTATCTATGATGTTGACACAGGGAAACTTGAGGAGGTGACTTATCCTGGGCCGATGGGTTCATTTGGCTAATTGCAGCAAGAATTCCTTTCCAGAAGCCAGTTTGTTATAGCTCCTGGACTGGAATGGCAGCCCTAAAAAAAGCGGGCCCAAGTGGGCCCGCTGAGGATGACGGACATGAGGAGTTATTACAGGAGGATGCCCGTCGTGACAGCTTAAGCACACAACGAGCCAAACAAATTAACTAATAAATATCAATGACTTAAATATTAAAACTCAAACACAAAGGAATTTTTATTTCCGTGCTCACCAACGGAAAAAACATACTCCTTTGAAAAATATCGGCAATATTTATAACGACACCATTTCATAGTTGAGAAGCGGCGCTTCTTTCCCCCATCAATGCTTGACGCAGCAGGATCAGCGTCTGGAACCGTCGAACTGGTAGCCCTTGGACGTTTGATTCGTCGCCTTCTGCTTCATGGTTGCAACGAGCCAATGCGATCGACGAAACGACGAAGAGGACCGGAGGGTTCCGAATCGAGTTTCAGCAGACGAGTTTCCACCACCAGCCTGTTTCCAGAAATTGGGCGTGACACGACATCGAGGTGATGACAAGTCTTCGTAAGAGACTCGTTTATCAAGCCTATACCGAAGCCAGCTGCCACAAACACCATCATCAAATCAAAGGTTGCCACTTGCTCCGCAAGGACGGGCGCTGCTCGCAATGTTCTCAGATAGCGCTGAATCTGTCGGTGACTACCCTGCAAGTTCTGTGAATGACACAGTATCAATGGATAACGGAGCACTTCCTCGACCGGTATGCGCGTGTATGCAAGCAATGGGTGGCGCAAGGGCACCACAAGTACAAGTGGATCGCTCCAGGCGATCTGAGAGATCATGCCATCGGGCTCATCTAAAGTCTGGGCAAATCCAGCGTCGTACAAGCCATAACGCAGCCCCATCAATTGTTCGGCCAGAGGCACCTCAAACAATCGAATTTCTATTTCCGGTTCTTCTTCGCGACACCGCCCCAGCAGAGCGGAAAGGCGTACTGCATCGATGTCGTCCGATAATGCAATGCGTAATTTGCCGCGATACGGCCGGGAGTTGGGCATCACGTCCGCGGCTCTCGTCCGGGTGGCCGGGAAAATCCCGTTTCCGTCAATGCTGGCCTCCTATCCATCCCTCGGCCAGAACGCCTCCCCCCCAGACGGTCAGCACTCCCAAGCCGATTAGCAAGGCTTGCTGGGCTGTGTGCATCAGCTCCACCCGTTTGTGCAGACCGGGAATCAAATCGGCGACCGCCACGTAAATCATGCCCGACGCAGCCAAGGCAAGCATGTACGGCAGCAGGACATGCAAAGGAGCCAACAGGAAATAGCCCATCAACGCGCCCAACAGCATGGCAGCGCCGGAAAGGAGATTCAGCATCAGTGCCTGAACCTTGCTGTAACCGGAATGGAGCAGAATGAGAAAATCACCGAGCTCTTGGGGTATCTCATGGGCGGCGATGGCGAAAGCCGTCACCAGTCCCAGCTTTACGTCCACCAGGAAGGCGGCAGCTATCATCACGCCGTCCACGAAGTTATGCACCGTATCACCCACCGTGATCATCAACCCCGCGCGGCCGTGATCATGATGATCGCCGCCTAAGGGCGCACCGTGTACCTCGCACTGCTCGGTGTGGCAATGTCGCCAGAGCACCAGCTTTTCCAGGATGAAAAAGCCGAAGATGCCGGCCAAAACAGTGCCGCTGAGAGTCTCGAACTTACCAGCATGCTCCATGGCATGGGGGAGGATTTCGAGAAATGCCGCCCCCAACAAGGCGCCGATGGCGTAGCTCACCATCACTGGCACCCAATCCGCTTTCAGATTCAGGGCCACGCTAGCAAGTAGCACGGACAACAGTCCGCCGGCGGCACTGGCGAGTAGGATCGTAACGAGCAGACTCATGGGAGCGCCCGAACAGCTTGTCGGGCCGGGCCAAGCGTTGGCACAGCATTGCCCGTAACGCCCCTAAAGCGCATGTAGGTTAGTCCTACACCAGCATATGGACGTATGAGGCCTACCAGCAGGAAGTAGCCCTGATGTGCCAGTGCGCGGGAGATATGTAAAACCGAGCCAATATTCGTGGAGGCAAACCTGACATCGCGCTTTTTCTGATAGCTGGAAATCGGTCCCGTCACAACATTCGTGGTTAGCGCCCCACTAATTACTCTCCTCATCCTTCATACTCCCTAACGTAGATTCAAATAAATATCGCGGGCCTCTACTTTGTTACTGGCGTTCCTGGGTTGAAGCAGCTTGGCCTAACGCCTTCTCATCAAATGTTTTTTCTCATCAGGTATTTCTTTACTCATCACTTGCCTCCCTTATCAATACGGGGATGTGCCAAGTGGTGCTCTATTTGAGGCCTGGTGCGCCCATCGCGCCGATGCAGAAATTGAAGATCGCCAATCAAGTCCGTTTCTGCCGACCGCTAAAAATGGGGGATTACCGGGTGATCAATCTGCGCCGGCGCCAATCTTCCTTCAAGGCCAGGGTCGCAAGCTGTACACGGTTCTTGAGACCAAGTTTTCCCATAATGTTGCGCACGTGGTTGCGCACCGTGTTCTCGGATAGCTTGATCTTGTGCCCGATGGTTTTGTTGCTTAAACCTTGCTTCACAAATTCGACGATCTCCATCTCGCGCGCAGTAAGCGCTTCCAGCGTTGTTGTAGGCGATTCGTCTTGCGCTGCGCCTTGCATGATTTCCGGCGGGAAGTTGCTCTGTCGGGTTAAGTAGCCAAGAATCGCGGACAATGCGCGCAATACATGTTCAGATTCGCTGCTTTTGGCGACATAACTCTCGACACAGCTGATGGCATCGAATATCTCCCCTTGGGTGTCGGCGATGGTAAGTATGACGAGCTTCATATTGGCAGCATGGATATCAAAACCATGGCAAGCAGGTCCCTAGGGCAGCGAGTGTTTAAGCCAAAACTTGTATCAGGCAACACCGGAAATTTGGCCTCTAGCTGCATGGCCATGGTGAAACTCAAAGGCCCCTGTACCCAATCGCCGCATCCTAATGGCTGACCACGCTGGCATTCCCTATGGAATGCCAGCTTATGCCG
The DNA here is from genome assembly GCA_044227225.1 of Thiobacillus sp. GTDB lineage: Bacteria > Pseudomonadota > Gammaproteobacteria > Burkholderiales > Thiobacillaceae > Thiobacillus. The sequence goes on from JBGAFM010000001.1 coordinate 119,759, forward strand.
GCTCAGAATGAAATATTGCGGCCCCACCTTTATTATTCAGAGCTTCCCTAGAAGCGATACCCTACGCCAACACTCATCAGCCACGGGTTCACGTCGAGATCGGTCACCTTCGTGCCCGCCAGCGCACCTCCGGAAATGTGGATGTTTTTCGCTTCGATCTGCACATACTTGACGTCCAGGTTGGCAAACCATTTGGATTCTGGCGCCAGTTGAAAATCCACGCCCACCTGGCCAGCCAGCCCCCAGCTATTGCGGTTCATATCGATCGGCGCATCAGTTCCGCCAAGCGCTGGAGCCGCATTGAGCTTAACGCTAGTAAGACGGGTGTAATTCAGGCCTATGCCGACATAGGGACGTATGGTTCCTTCCGGCAAGAAGTGATATTGGAGCGTAAGCGTCGGTGGTAGGTGTGTAACCGTGCCAATCTTGGTGTTGGCGAACTTGACGTCGTGCTCTTGCGGATAAGTGAGGATCAACTCCGTCGCAATGTTCCTCGCGAAGAAATACGTCACATCGACTTCAGGGAACCATTTGTCCTCCATCTCCGCCTTGCCCAAGGCCGGAACCACGGCAGTTGTGGAATTATCATTGTCAACATGCATGTTGAGCGCGCGCAGACGCACCAACCATGGCCCCTCCGCCGCTAAGGCTGACGCGCAGAACGTGAACCCGATAAGCGCCCAGCCAACCATTCTCCCTATCTTCATCTTCATTACCCCTTAACTTGGATCAAGCTTTTGCACCTGCTACTAGTCAACTGAACCGCCCCGGATTTTGGAGACACTCAAAGTGAAGTCAGCCAAGTTTCCCCCTGAAGGGCGTGAACGCATCGTTCGCCTTGGCGGCTCCCGTCGCCCTATAAAACCAAGGAAAAAGGAGCCACCAGATTCAGATTTGGTAGTAGCGCTTTTGTGATGGGACTGTACGGTCAACCCACCGCGCCAGCCGCGGTGGCTTTCGGCACCTCTACCAGCCGGCCGTTCTTGCAGTCGTAGATATAGCCGTAGATCGGGATATCAGCGGGGACCAAAGGATGATTGCGAACTCGGGTGACGTCCTCTACCACGCTCTTGGCGTTGTCGGAGATGGTCAACCAATTGATGTACTTGCCTTCATCCGAGCCGGGACCCATGCCGCTGTCATGCCAGCCAGCCGCGTCGACGCTCGCGGTCTTCAGGCTTTGCGACAGCAGGTTGGCCATGATTTCGTTGGTGAACGTCAACATCCCGCAGTCGGTATGGTGAATGATGAACCACTCGCGGGTACCCAGCAGCTTGTATGAGATCACCAAGGAACGGATCGCATCATCGCTAGCGCGGCCGCCGGCGTTGCGTATAACGTGTGCGTCGCCTTCGGCCAAACCAGCGAACTTGGCCGGATCAAGGCGCGCGTCCATGCAAGTCAGAACGGCAAAGCGTCGTCCAGGCGGCATTGGCAATTTGCCCTTGTCGCCGAAGTTCTCAGCGTATCGCGCATTAGCTGCCAGCACCTCGTCGCGCACCTTTGACATATGCATCCCCTTAGTCGGTTTCGATGATTGATTCAGTTGAACTCCCTGCGCAATGGCTTTTCCTCCTGCGCCCAGCGCGGCCACGCCGCCGACGGCTGCGACCATCGCCGCCCCGCTGGCCGCAAGAAAATCGCGGCGCGTGAGATCGTATGTTGTCTCTTTTGCTGATACTTCCTGAGTTGGGGCGGCTAAAGCCTTCTCGTCGTGGGTTTTATTGCTCACTGTCGTCTCCCTAAGCCAAATGGATGTGCCAAAGCTCCGATTAGTACAGCTCAAAATCTGCCTGGCGCAGTTCATGCAGCAATATGAGTGCCAAGGAACCTGTTCAATCAAATCAATGGCTTACATACAAACCTAAGGCGTTCTTGTGAAGCCCCACTACAATCAGCTGAAGCATCGCTTCATAAAAAGAACAATATTTTTCTCCTAACCGCGATGGGAGTCGTACAAATGTCGAACCGTCAACCATTTACCAATCTGACTCCCGAGGAGTTTCTCCAAACTTTCATCAATGAAGCCCGCGACATAGCTCCCTTTTCCTCTTGCTCCAGTCTGCAGTCCTTCATCCACCAGATCGTGTTCAAGGCTAGCGCTTGCATGGAGGAACGCTACCGGGCGATAGAAGATTTCCGCGGGGCACTGACACCCGCCCAATATGCGCAATTGATCGTGGCCATTAAGAACAGCATCGGTGGCGATTTCGCTGTGGTCTCCAGCGACAAGCAAGAGGTGCATATCCATGCCGACCGATGCCCTTTCGGCGAGTTGGTACATTCAGCGCCGGCGTTGTGCCATATGACCTCCAGCATTTTCGGCGGTATTGCGGCGCGCAATTTCGGTTATGCGAAAGTCGAACTAAAAAGCCGTATTGCGCTCGGCAGTGACCACTGCGATATCTGCATCCATCTGGATACATCTGCAGCGTCCGAGGTGCTCGGGGACGAGTATTTCAGTGATGGTTATCAGGTGATCGCGGAGGTCCGTGCACCGGATGAGTTGCAAAAGGTCATCGAGCAGCGTCTGCATACTCTGTGGAGCGAGGATCCCACGCGACAGGCGAACGAGGACATATCGACACGCCCTTGCCTGATCGCAAACAGCATGCAGATGCGTGACCTGCTGCACGCAGTGGAGAGAATCGCCAATACCCGTGCGACTGTGTTGCTCAGCGGCGAGACCGGGGTCGGCAAGGAAATCCTGGCCAGATCCATCCATGGCATGTCCTCGCGCCTGCAGAAGCCTTTCGTTGCCGTGAATTGCGGCAGCCTGCCGGCTGAGCTGGTCGAGAGCGAGCTGTTCGGCCATGAGCGCGGCGCTTTCACCGATGCCAAACAGCAACGGCAAGGCCGGTTCGAACTCGCCGATCAAGGCACCTTGTTTTTGGATGAAATCGACAGCCTGTCACCGAAGGCCCAAGTGTCGTTGCTACGGGTTTTGCAGGAGGGTCGGTTCGAGCGGGTTGGTGGACATCAGCCAATCGCCTGTGATGTCCGGGTCATCGCTGCCAGTAATCGCAATCTCGCCGAACTGGTTGAACTGGGCGAGTTCCGCAAGGACCTGTTCTTCCGTTTAAATGTCGTGCCATTGCACATACCACCGCTTCGTGAGCGGCGCGAGGACATAGCGCCTCTGGTCAAAATGCTGCTGCGGCGGTTCATGGATCGCTACCAGACTGCGGTCAAAGAGCTATCTCCGGCCGCGATGCGCTGTCTAGAGGAATATGCGTGGCCTGGAAATGTCCGCGAACTGGAGAATGTCCTCGAACGCTCCTTCCTGTTTGCCGAGGGGGCAGTGATCCAACGTATCAGCTTCGATTTGGCGCCGCGCCTTGGACATGTGCCCCTGAACGAGACGGCCGACCTGCGACAACTGAAAAAGAATGCCGCCGACGAGGTCGAGCGGCGGGTCTTGGAATCCCTGATAGAACAGACCAATAACGATGTCAGGGCAATGGCCGCGGCGTTAAATCTTACGCAGCGGGCGATTTATCAAAAACTCAGTCATCACGGTCTCGGTACGACGCGCGAGGCAAAGAGCTGATCAGGTGGCAGGGTAAATGGGATCATGCCGCAGACTTGGATGCGCCGCTGCGAGCCGTAGCCCAATTGAGCTACGGCTATAACGCATTAGTTCGAGAGGGCTATCGCGCGAGGTATGCGTCCGTTGTCGTAATCGTGGCATAGGCGAATGCCAAGGCGGCCATCAGAGCAGCATGGACCTATGCCGCGGGCACCACTTGTCCGCCAAACTCAAGGTCCATCGTCGCGCAAGCGTCGTGAACCAGGAGAACCTTGTAACCCAAGTCCGAAGCGGCTCGGCTGGTCGCATCGATGCACATGTGGCTCATCGCACCGATCACCACGACTTCTTCGATACCCTTTGCATCGAGCATCTGCTTCAGATCAGTCTTGAGGAACGAATTCGGATAGTTCTTCAGGACGACCGGCTCGCCTTCAATGGGTGCAACAGCAGGATGAATCTGCGTGCCTTCCGTTCCCGGAACGAAGAAGGGAGCATCAGAAGTGGGAAATTCATGCCGGACGTGGATGACTGGATCATTGTTCGAGCGGGCGGCCGCGATGACACGGGCCGCGTTGGTTACCGCGTCCTCGATGCCGACCAGAGGCAGTTTGCCGGAAGGAAAATACTCGTTTTGCAGATCGACGACGACGACCGCACGTTTGCTCATGACGTTCTCCTATGCATAGACGAAACAAAATAGAGTCGACATGATCGAGCGCGGATCGCACAATGCGAAGTGGCGTTATCGACATTATTGGTGGCAAAAACGACATGGCCCACGATGAACCCGTCGAAATCGGGTTGGTGCTGTACCCAGGAGCGCAACTGGCGGCGGTGTTGGGGTTAACCGACCTATTCAGCTTGGCGGGTAGGATCGCCTCTAGCCGCCGGACGCAGGGTTCCAATCGACTGCGCGTCAGCCATTGGCAATTGGACACATTGGGCAAAGTACCTGTCAGGATCTTCGATTCAGCCCCGGATGGCGAGGCCACGCTGTCCGTCCTCGTTCTGCCGCCTGGCCTGGGCGAGCCGCTGTCGCCAGAAGCCGCCGCTCCGTTTGCGGACTGGCTGCGCAACCACCATGGCGCGGGTGTCACGCTGGGTTCGGTCTGCGCCGGGGCCTTCCTGCTGGGCGAGACCGGCCTGCTCGCGGGCCGCACAGTGACTACGCACTGGCTTCATATCGAACAGTTCCAGGCCCGGTTCCCGCAAGCGCGCATGGATGCCGATCAACTCATCATCGACGATGGCGACATCATCACTGCCGGTGGCGCAATGGCGTGGACCGATCTGGGGTTGAGGCTGGTCGATCGTTTTCTCGGGCCGACAGTCATGATCGAGACTGCGCGGATACTACTAGTCGATCCCCCGGGGCGCGAACAGCGCTACTACAGCCCTTTCTCCCCGCGGATGACCCACGGCGACACGGCCGTGCTCAAGGTGCAGCACTGGCTCCAGGCAACGGATGCCAAGGACATCGTGCTTGCAACGCTCGCCGAGCAGGCAGGACTGGAGGAGCGGACCTTCCTGCGCCGCTTTCAAAAGGCGACCGGCATAACGACGAGGGAGTATTGCCAGCGGCTGCGTGTGGGCAAGGCACGCGAGATGCTGCAGTTCAGCCGGCTGCCCATTGACAGCATCGCTTGGGAAGTCGGTTACAGCGATCCTGCAGCCTTCCGGAAGATCTTTGCCCGGATTGTCGGCCTGACGCCCGGCGAATATCGTCGGCGTTTTAGTGCTGAATGACAAAACCCGGGCAAAGGGGCACCCTTTCTTCGGATCTACCTAACCCGCAACTGAGCGCCGCGAACAGTCCATGCTCCAGGCTCACAGCTAGCTAGCAGCAGCAGCAAAACCATACACGACGAAATACGCTGTTACTCGCCCGGATTATAGGGAGTGTGACACCGCATGAAATCTTGTTTTCCTCGTCACAATCCCTCCGATAACAGTCTTTGACTAGCGCCAACCTGCCCTCCACTCTCACGCCTTAGGCACATCGCCGCAGATGGAGCGATAGGGCCATTTGGAGGTCGAGATGCAGGGAACCAGTGTGCTGTTCGGTCAGATCCTAGCGGTGTTCGGGATCGTGATCACCGGGATGTGGGGCGCCACCCAGTGGACCGCTGCGCAACTCGGCTACCAGCTACGCTTGGGCGCTCCCTGGTTCGATCTGATCGGGCTGCCGATCTATCATCCGTGGCGGCTGTTCGAGTGGTGGTACTTCTTCGATGCCTACGCGCCTGACATTTTCCTACGCGGCGGCGCCATCGCCGCGTGCAGCGGATTAATCTCCGCCTTTGTCGCCATCGTCACGACGGCCCGGAGCATGTAATGGCCTTCGCGCCAACACGGTCCGGCAAGGGTGTCGGCCTGGTGGTTCCTACCCTATTGTCCTGGCCCGGTTCGGCTGTGATCCACGATATCAAGGGCGAGAACTGGAATTTGACCGCCGGATGGCGCTCGCGCTTCTCGCACTGCCTGCTATTCAACCCGACCGATGCAAAATCGGCCGCCTACAACCCGCTGCTCGAAGTGCGGCGCGGCATGCACGAAGTACGCGACGTGCAGAACATCGCCGACATCCTCGTGGACCCCGAAGGTGCGCTGGAGCGGCGCAACCACTGGGAAAAGACTTCGCACGCCCTGCTGGTCGGCGCGATCCTGCACGTGCTCTACGCCAGCGAGGACAAAACGCTGCGCGGCGTCGCCAACTTCCTGTCCGATCCGGCCTCACCCTTCGAGCTGACGCTGCACCGGATGATGACGACGCACCATCTCGGCGATGCACCGCATCCCGTGGTCGCATCAGCCGCACGCGAGGTTCTGAACAAAAGCGACAACGAGCGCTCGGGTGTGCTGTCCACCGCAATGAGCTTCCTAGGCCTGTATCGCGACCCCACGGTAGCCGAAGTGACCTCGCGCTGCGATTGGCGCATCGCCGACCTGATCGATGCCGATTCTCCCGTGTCGCTGTACCTGGTGGTGCCGCCCTCTGACATCAGCCGTACCAAGCCGCTGATCCGCTTGATCCTCAACCAGATCGGGCGACGCCTGACCGAGTCGCTCGACGGCAGCGACGGCATCGCGCGCCGCCACAAGTTGTTGCTGATGCTTGACGAGTTTCCGGCTCTGGGTCGGCTGGACTTCTTCGAGTCGGCTCTGGCCTTCATGGCGGGCTATGGGCTGCGCGCCTTCCTGATCGCGCAATCGCTCAACCAGATCGACAAGGCCTACGGTCAGAACCATTCCATCCTCGACAACTGCCACGTGCGCATCACATTCGCCACCAATGACGAACGCACGGCCAAACGCATTTCAGAGGCGCTGGGCACGGCCACCGAATTGCGCGCACAGCGCAACTACGCGGGCCACCGGCTGGCCCCGTGGCTCGGACACTTGATGGTTTCGCGCCAGGAAACTGCACGGCCACTGCTCACACCCGGCGAGGTGATGCAGTTGCCGCCCGACGACGAAGTGGTGATGGTGTCCGGCCATCCACCCATCAAGGCCCAGAAGATTCGCTACTACCTGGACGCGAATTTCAAGACGCGCATTCAGGCACCACCGCAATTACGGCACGGGCACTATGCCGATGTGCCGGCACCACGGCCCGACGACTGGACCGGACTGGCCACCCTTGCCGCATCGATTCCTGGTCTGGTTTTCCCCGCACATGGTGAGGCCATCGACGACGGCGGGCACCAGCAGCAGCCGGAACTGGCCGAAGTCGCGTTCATGCCGAAACCCGAACACGCGGTGGACGATCTGGCCCTGCTCGATGACGACGACCTGCCGCCACCCCTGCCCGCTCAACTCGACCCGCGCCTGCAACGCACCGCGCGGCTGGCGGCGCTCGATCCTGACGATGGGACCGCGCTATGAGTCGCGCGCGCCTGAACCTCTTCATCGAGCCCGACCACGCCAGGCGGCTCGACGAGTTGGCGGCCATGAAAGGCCTGTCCAAGTCTTCGATCGTCGCGGCGGCCCTCGCCTCCTTCCTATCCCCGGATTCCGGCGACCAGCGCGAAGCCGCTATCGCCAAGCGGCTGGACCGCACGCCGGTGCCGGAAGCGCATCAGGAAGCAGCACGCGCTCAGGGCCGCGCACGTTTCGAGCAGTTCGTCGAACAACTCGGCCGGCACCTGCTGCGCGGACGCAGTCTGGTCAAGGATGTGGTCGAAGAAATTCAGCCCGATCAGAGCCAGTTTTTCGGCTTGCAGGAGAACGCCAACACCGTGTCGTCAACAGACGACCCTGGAACACCGTCATGAGCGGCGCGGCGCACGATCAGGGCTTGTCGGCCTCGCTGGCGCTGGAGCGTCGCGTGCTCATGCTGCGCACGGCGATGGGGCCGGACATCGCCAAGGCGTTGAACGACCCCGACGTGGTGGAAGTCATGTTGAATCCCGACAGCTCGCTCTGGGTGGATCGGCTGGGCAGCGGCCGCGAACCGCTGGGTGTCAGTCTCACGCCCGCCGATGGCGAACGCATCATCCGCCTGGTCGCCGCCCACGTGGGCGCCGAGGTGCATGCCGGCAAACCGCTGCTGTCCGCCGAGCTGCCGGAGACCGGGGAACGTTTCGAGGGCGCCCTGCCACCCGTGACGCCGAGGCCGGTCTTCGCGCTGCGCAAGCGCGCGGTCGGTCTGATCCGGCTCGACGCCTACGTGGCCGATGGCATCCTGACCGAGGCTCAGGCGGAATTCCTGCGCGACGCGGTGCGCGCGCGCCAGAACATCCTCATCGCGGGCGGCACCAGCACCGGCAAGACCACACTGACCAATGCCCTGCTCGACGAGATCGCGGCCACCAGCGACCGCGTGATCGTGTTGGAAGACACGGTGGAACTGCAATGCACTGCGCGCGACCACGTACCCCTGCGCACTCGTGTGGGTGTCGTGACCATGGCCGAGCTGGTGCGCTCGACCCTGCGGCTACGGCCAGACCGCATCGTCGTGGGTGAGGTACGCGGCGCCGAAGCGCTGGACTTGCTCAAGGCTTGGGGCACCGGCCATCCGGGCGGCATCGCCACCGTCCATGCCGGTTCCGCCGCGGGCGCGCTGCTGCGGCTGGAACAACTGATCCTCGAAGTCGCCGTGACCCCTCCACGCGCCCTGATCGCGGAAGCGGTCAACGTCATCGTCTACATCGCCGGGCGCGGCCATGCGCGCCGCGTGCAGGAAATCGCCCGCGTCATCGGCTTCGACAACCACGGCTATCAGCTCAGCGCCGAGCTGATGCCTTGCGTCCCTTTACTTTCATCAACTCCAGGAGAACCGTCATGACGACTTCACGCATTTCCGTAAAACCTGCCTTGCAATTCGTGGCGCTCGCCGCGCTGCTGCTGGCTATCGCGATTCCCGCGCATGCCGCAGGCTCGAACATGCCATGGGAGGCACCGCTGCAATCGGTGCTGGACTCGATCCAGGGACCGGTGGCCCGCATCATCGCGGTGATCATCATCATTGCCACCGGATTGACGCTGGCCTTCGGCGACACCAGCGGCGGCTTCCGCAAGCTGGTGCAGATCGTGTTCGGTCTGTCGATCGCGTTTGCCGCGTCATCGTTCTTCCTGACCTTTTTCAGTTTCAGCGGCGGCGCGGTGCTGGCATGAGCGTGGCTGGTATGAACACGCCAGATGCTGATACAGCCGGCTTCGAGGTGCCGCTACACCGCTCGCTGACTGAACTCATTCTGCTGGGTGGCGCACCGCGCACCGTGGCGATTGCCAACGGGACGCTGGCCGCCGCCGTAGGGCTCGGGCTGCAACTCTGGCTGCCCGGCATGGTGCTGTGGATTGTCGGGCACTCGCTGGCCGTGTGGGGCGCGAAACTCGATGCGCAGTTCATGGCGGTCTTCGCGCGGCACATCAAGCACCGTCAACTTCTGGACTTGTGAGGGCGATCCCATGATGCACCTCGCCGAATACCGCAAGCGCCCCGCGCTGTTGGCCGACTGGCTGCCCTGGGCGGGACTGGTCGCACCGGGCGTCGTACTCAACAAGGATGGCTCGCTCCAGCGCACGGCAAGCTTTCGCGGGCCGGATTTGGACAGCGCGACGCAGGGTGAACTGGTTGCGACCTCCGCGCGGTTGAATAACGCACTGCGTCGGCTTGGATCGGGTTGGGCTTTGTTCGTGGAAGCCGAGCGGCGCGTGGCCGCTAACTATCCGGAGTCGGTGTTCCCCGAGCCGCTCTCCTGGCTGGTCGATGAAGAACGCAGGGCCACTTTCGAGGAAGCCGATAGCCACTTCGAGAGCGCCTATCACTTGACGTTGCTGTACCTGCCACCCGAGGAATCGACGGCCCGCGCCGCGAAGCTGCTGTATGAGAACAGCAAGGTCGAAGGCATGGACTGGCGCGAGCGGCTGGATGGCTTCGTGTCGGAGACCGAACGCTTCTTCGGCCTGCTTGAAGGGGTGATGCCGGAGATCGCGTGGCTCGACGATGGCCAGACGCTAACCTATCTGCACGCCTGCATATCCACCCGTCGGCATCCGGTGGCCGTGCCCGAAATTCCCATGCACCTCGATGCGCTACTGGCTGATGAGCCATTGACGGGTGGCCTTGCGCCGATGCTCGGGAGCCAGCATCTGCGGGTGGTGTCAGTACGCGGCTTCCCGACTTCGACCTGGCCGGGTTTGCTTGACGACCTCAACCGCCTGGGCTTTGCCTACCGCTGGAGCACGCGCTTTCTGTGCCTCGACAAGGCCGAGGCCGAGAAGGAACTCAGCCGCTTGCGCCGCCAGTGGTTCGCCAAGCGCAAGAATATCGTCGCGCTGCTGCGCGAGACGGTCTTCCAGCAGGAAAGCCCGCTGGTCGACTCCGATGCGTCGAACAAGGCAGTGGACGCCGACGCCGCCTTGCAGGAACTTGGCAGCGACCAGGTGTCGTTCGGCTACGTCACGGCCACCGTGACGGTGATCGATGCCGATGCAACTGCCACCGACGAGAAGCTACGTGCCGTGGAGCGCACCATCCAGGGCCGGGGTTTCGTGACGATCCCCGAGACCTTGAATGCGGTCGATGCCTGGCTGTCGTCGATTCCGGGGCACGCCTACGCCAACGTGCGCCAGCCCATCGTCTCGACGCTGAACCTCGCGCACATGATGCCGGTCTCCGCCGTGTGGGCCGGACAAGAGCGCAATACACATCTCGACGGCCCGCCACTGATCGTGACGCGCACCGATGGCGCGACACCGTTCCGGCTGGTCACACACATCGGCGACGTGGGCAACACGCTGGTGGTCGGTCCCATCGGCATGGGCAAGTCGGTGTTGCTGGCCACCTTGGCATTGCAGTTCCGTCGCTATGCCGGCTCGCGCATTTTCGCGTTCGACATGGGGCGCTCGATTCGCGCCACCGTGCTTGGGCTGGGTGGCGAGCATTACGACCTGGGCGCGGACGGCGCCATCGCCTTCCAGCCGTTAGCCCGTATCGACCAGGAGGGTTATCGCGCCTGGGCGGCGGATTGGGTCCAAGGTCTTTTGATTCACGAAGGTGTGGTTGTCGGGCCGGCCGAGAAGGAATCTGTGTGGTCGGCGCTGAACAGTCTCGCCAGCGCGCCGCTCGGTCAGCGCACCCTGACCGGCTTGTCGGTACTGCTGCAATCGAACGCACTGCGCCAGGCGCTGCAACCCTATGTGCTGGACGGCGCTCACGGCAAGCTGCTCGATGCCGACCATGACCGGCTCGGTTGCGCCGACGTGCAGGCGTTCGAGATGGAAGAACTGATGCACAGCAAAGCGGCAGCGCTGGCGGTACTGCGCTACCTGTTCGCACGCTTCGAGGAACGACTCGACGGTGCCCCGACACTGCTGATCCTTGATGAAGCCTGGCTGTTCCTCGACGACCCGGTGTTCGCCGCGCGCATCCGGCAGTGGTTGAAGACGCTGCGCAAGAAGAACGTGTCGGTGATCTTCGCCACACAATCTCTGGCGGACATCAAGGATTCCAGCATTGCGCCGGCCATCGTCGAGAGCTGCGTGAGCCGTATCTTCCTGCCCAACCCGCAGGCGACCGAGCCGCAGATTCGCGTCATCTACGAGAGCTTCGGCCTCAATGCGCGACAGATCGAGATCGTGGCGACCGCCCAGCCCAAGCGCGACTACTACTACCAGTCACGGCTCGGCAACCGCGTCTTCGACCTCGGACTCGGGCCGGTGACGCTGGCGTTCGCTGGCGCGGCCAAGCCCGAAGACCAGCGCGCCATCGACGCCATTTCCGCGTCGGTGCCGCCCGCGGATTTCGCAGCCGTCTGGCTGCGCCATCGTGGCCTCGACTGGGCCGCCGATCTGATCCCGTCGTTCCCCTTCACTCCCCAGGAGAAGCAGCCATGAAGAAAACCCTTCTTGCCATCGCCGCCGCCGTACTCATGACCGTGATGCCCTCGGTACAGGCGACGGTGGTGGTCATCGATCCGGCCAACTTGATTCAGAACATCCTGACAGCTGCCCGCGCCCTGCAGCAGATCAACAACCAGATCCAGCAACTGCAGAACGAAGCGCAGATGCTGACCAACCAGGCTAAGAACCTGACCAGTCTCCCCATCAGCGCGCTCAATCAACTGCAATCTGCGCTGTCCGCGACTAACCAGTTGATCCAGCAGGGCCAGGGGCTGGCGTTCAATGTCACGCAATTGCAGACCCAGTTCGCCCAGCTCTACCCGGCTTCCTACACCGCATCCACGACCGGCAGCCAGATGGCACTGGATGCGCAGCAGCGCTGGATGAAATCACTCGACGCATTGCGCACGGCAACCCAGGTGCAGGCGCAGGCGGTGCAGAATTTTGCGGTGGACGAGCAGACCCTGACTGACCTGGTGAACCGCAGCCAGTCGGCGGTCGGCGCCTTGCAGGCTACCCAGGCGACGAACCAGTTGCTGGCTTTGCAGGCCCGGCAGGCGATCCAGGCGCAGCAACTCCAGATCACCCAGAGCCGGGCCGCCGCGCTGGAACAGGCTCGGCAGGTGTTGGTCCAGGAGCGCGCCAATGAGGTGCGCAAGCGCTTCCAGGGCGGCGGCACGCCCTATACGCCGTACAGCGTCAACTACTACGGCAATTGAGAAAACGTGACCCTGAAAACCCTTCTCATCGCCGCCGCCTGCACCGTCCTGCTGGCCGCGTGCGGCAACCCGGAACCCGCCGAGTCCGTCGAATCGCTGATGGCGAATCCTGATCGCCTGAAGGAAGTCCGCGCGCACTGCAAGGCCGACCACACCAAGGTGGGTGATGCCCTGTGCAACAGGGCGAGTGAGGCCACGCGGCGGCGCTTCATGGGCAGCGGCACGCCGTACATGGCGGCGCCACCGGCTGCACCCGCTTCTGCACCGAAAGACTGAGCCATGAATGATCTGTCGGTCATCGACCACTTCCTCGATGTCTTCTCGCACTACATCGACTCGGGTTTCGGCCTGCTGCATGGCGAGGTGGCGTTTCTCACCGCGACGCTGGTGGTGATCGACATGACGCTAGCCGGGCTGTTCTGGGCCATGGGCGGCGAGGACGTGATCGGGAGGCTGATCAAGAAGACGCTCTACGTCGGCGCGTTCGCGTTCATCATCGGCAACTTCAACACCCTGGCCGGCATCCTGTTCAATTCGTTTGCCGGACTCGGGCTGGTGGCGTCGGGTTCCACGCTGACGCAGGCGCAGTTCCTGCAGCCGGGCCATCTGGCCAAGGTCGGCGTCGATGCGGCACAGCCGATCATGGCGCAGATCAGCGACCTGACCGGCTTCCCCGAGGTCTTCGCGAACCTCGATGTCATCGCCGTGCTGTTTCTCGCCTGGCTGGTGGTGATCGTCAGCTTCTTCGTGCTCGCCGTGCAGCTCTTCGTCACGCTGATTGAATTCAAGCTGACCACGCTCGCGGGCTTCGTGCTGGTGCCGTTTGCGTTGTGGAACAAGACCGCGTTCCTGGCCGAGAGGGTGCTGGGCAACGTGGTGTCATCGGGCATCAAGGTGCTGGTGCTGGCGGTGATCGTCGGCATCGGCACGGGACTGTTTGCACAGTTCCAGACCCCTCCCAACACTGAGCCCTCCATCGACCTGGCGTTGACCATCATGCTCGCCTCGCTGGCGATGCTGGGACTGGGGATCTTCGGGCCGGGGATTGCCACCGGGCTGGTGTCCGGCGCACCGCAACTCGGTGCGGGTGCGGCGGCCGGCACGGCGCTGGGTGCGGCCGGTTTGGCGGTGGCTGGAGGCGCAGCTGTCGCCACCGGCGGTGCAGCAGTAGCGGCGGGTGCGCGCATGGCGCCGGGTTCCGCACGCGCGGCCATAGGCGGAGCAGCGTCGGCCGGGCGTGCAAGCAGCGCTATGGCAAGCAGCGCGAAAACCGCCTACCGGGCTAGTGCCGCGGCATCGGGTGGCGCTGGGGTTCGTGCCGCCGGCGCAGGCCTTGCCAATGTGGCCAAAAGCGGCGCCGGTGCTGTCGGCCAGCGCGTCGCAGCCGGTGCCAAGGCGGTCAAGGATCGCGTCGCGAACTTCGTCGCTGACGCTGCTGCGCCTGCGGCGGCAGCCAGTTCCACCGAATCAGCCGATGCAGCCGAAGCCAGGCCCCCTGCGGCGGAACCCGCCTGGGCCAAACAAATGCGCCGCAAACAGCAGGTGAGCCATGCCGCCACGACGGCGGCTCACACCCTGCGTTCGGGCGATCACGGCGGTGGCGGTGCCAGCCCGAGCCTGCGCGACGATTCGAACCACTAAAGATTGAATACCGGAGATCAGTTCATGCGATTCAAACGACCCCAGGTGCGCTACGCGGACACACCGGAACCCGTCACCCCGTACCAGGCGGCCGCGCAGGTCTGGGACCAGCGCATCGGCAGTGCGCGCGTGCAGGCGAAGAACTGGCGGCTGATGGCCTTCGGCTGCCTGTCGCTCGCCTTGTTGATGGCGGGTGGCCTGGTGTGGCGTTCGGCGCAGTCCATCGTCACGCCTTATGTGGTCGAGGTGGCCACCGGTGGTCAGGTGCGCGCAGTCGGTGAAGCGGCCACGCCATACAAGCCCAACGATGCGCAGATCGCCTACCACCTGGCGCGTTTTCTTACCGACGTGCGCTCGCTGTCGATCGACCCCATCGTCGTGCGGCAGAACTGGCTCGAAGCCTACGACTACGCCACCGACATGGGCGCGGCAATGTTGAACGACTACGCGCGCACCAACGATCCATTCGCGCGCATCGGCCAGACCTCGACGTCCGTGGAGATCACCAGCGTGGTACGCGCCAGCGACTCATCGTTCCAGGTGCGCTGGATCGAGCGCAGCTATGTGAACGGTTCGCCCTCGGGCACCGAACGCTGGACCGCCGTGCTGTCCATCGTGCTGCAACCGCCGCGCACCGAAGAGAGGCTGCGCAAGAACCCCCTAGGAATTTACGTGAACGGCATTTCCTGGAGCCGTGAACTCGACGCGACCGAAGGAGCAAAGAAACCATGAAACCCAAAATCCGCATTTACGCTTTGCCGTTGATCGTAAGCGCCACCTTGGCGACTGTCAGTGGCTGCGCCACGCACGGCAAGCCGCCACCAGACATCACGCTGGACGAACCCATCGCGGCGCACGCGCTGCCGGAGTTGCCCAAGCCCATCGAGGTAGTCGAAGTGCCAAAGCCACTGCCGCTGCCGGAACAGTTGAAGCCGCTGGCGAGTACGCCAGAGGACAAGCCAGTCGCCGAATTGCCCGACGAGAAGGCTCGCGTGGCACGCGCCAATGCGGAGGCGCGCGTGCCGCCCAGCCGCGAGGGCTATATCAACGCGATCCAGGTCTGGCCCTACGCGGACGGCGCGCTATATCAGGTCTACACCAGCCCTGGCCGCGTCACCGTGATTACCTTGCAGGAAGGTGAAGAACTGGTGACGGTCTCAGCCGGCGACACGGTGCGCTGGATCGTGGACGATACCGCGAGCGGCACGGGCGCCAGCCTGCGCGTGAACATCCTCGTGAAGCCCACGCGCGTCGGGCTGAAGACGAATCTCGTCATCACCACCAACCGCCGCACCTACCTGCTCGAACTATCTTCGACACCACAGGCGTGGATGGCGTCGGCATCGTGGGACTACCCGAAGGACCGCATGCTGGCCTTGCAGAAGCAGGCGCAGCAGGCTCAGGCGGCAGCGCCGGTGGATTCGGGCTTGTCATTGGAGAAGATCAAGTTCCGCTATGCAATCTCCGGTGACAGCCCACCGTGGAAGCCACTGCGCGCGTTCGACGACGGCGAGCGGGTCTATATCCAGTTCCCTGCTGGCATCGCGAAGGGCGAGCTGCCGCCGCTATTCGTGATCGGGCAGCAGGGCGATGGCCAGCTCGTGAACTACCGCTTCCGCTCCCCCTATTACGTGGTGGATCGGCTGTTCGGTGCCGCCGAGTTGCGGCTAGGTGTGGACAAGGCCGCCGTCGTGCGCATCGAACGCACCGATGGCATGGCCAGCACGGCGCGGAGGCATTGAGCATGAGCACGCCCGCCACGCCGCAGACGCCGTCGACTGGGACAAATAAGGCCGACCCGGACGCCTTGGCTCTGCGCGCTTCGCCGCGTCCGGTCACGCGGCTTAATCGGCGCATGCTGGCCGTGCTTGCAGGGGCGCTCGGCATCGTCATACTGGGCGCCACACTCTGGTCCTTGCAGCCGCACAAGCGTGAGCGCAACCCGGCCACCGAGCTGTACAACGTGGATCGCGTCTCACGGGCCGATAGCCTCGACCAGTTGCCCAAGGACTATACGAAAGTGGTGCCAATGGCTAAGCCTGGAGTGCCGATGTTGGGTGAGCCATTGCCGGGCGACTTGGGGCCGGCCATCGTGCATGCGCAGAACCAAGGGAACACGGGCGCGTACACCCCCGCGCAACCCGGCCGCATCGCACAGCCGGGCGATGCCGAGGATGCGGCGCGTTCGTCGGTGTTCTTCCGCAGCAGTAGTGCAACAAAGGCGGCACCGGCAACCACCGTGGCCGCAATCCAACCCGAGCCGGCATCGGGCAATCAAGCCTTCAATCCGATGGCTTCGATATCGGCACAACCAACCGATCCGACGGCTGCGCAGAATCGGCAGGAGCAGAAGCAGGCCTTCGTCGCCAATGGCGGCGATACGACCACCCGCAATCCGGCCAGCCTGCAACCGCCAGCCTCGCCCTACCAAGTGATGGCGGGCACCATCATTCCGGCGGCGCTGGTGACGGGCATCAACTCCGACCTGCCAGGGCAGGTCATCGCCAATGTCACCGAGGCGGTCTACGACACGGCCACGGGTCGCTTTCTGCTGATTCCGCAGGGGTCGCGGCTGATCGGCCGCTACGACAGCCAGGTTTCATTCGGTCAGCGACGGGTACTGCTGGTGTGGACGCGCTTGATCCTGCCTGATACTTCGTCGATTTCGCTCGACCGATTGCCTGGCATCGACCCAGCGGGCTATGCCGGGCTGGAGGATGGCGTCGATTGGCATTGGGATCGCATTCTTGCCGGTGCGGCGTTGTCCACGCTGCTCGGCGTCGGTGCGGAGCTGGCAGCACCCAACAACAACGGCAGTACCGGTAGCGTCACCGTCGCCGTTCGCCAGAGCGCTCAGGACACCGTGAACCAGGTCGGTCAGGAGATTACAAAGCGCAATCTGAGCATCCAGCCAACACTAACCATCCGGCCTGGTTTTCCGATGCGCGTGATTGTGAACAAGGATCTGATTCTGCGGCCGTATCAGCCGCTGTTCTTCCAGAGAGGTTCGTCACAATGAACACACCAAATGGGAAGCTGCGGCTGGGGCCGCTGCCGAAAACCGAGACTGTAAAAGTCACTGTCGCCCTGACGGTCACGCTCAAGGCCGATTTAGAGCGCTACGCCGCCCTACATGCGCAGACCTACGGCGAACCGGTCGATGCCGCCACATTGATCCCGCACATGCTGGAATCATTCATGGCACGGGATCGGGGATTCAGAAAATCGGCCGCGGAAGGAGAGCCAGCATCGCGGCCGAAACCTGCATCTAATCAATAGCGCTCAGACATTCGACTCTGCCTAAAACACCAGCCTAGCCTGAATGTGAATGCGCAATTACCACCCATGCCCGGCGTACGCCCATGCACGCCCGAGCGGGTTTTCGGAAACGGGGATCGGCGAGACCATATCTGCTGACAGTGAAATTGCCGACAACGGTCTCAAACCGAGCCGAACCGGCGCACCCATGGAGCGAAACATGAGCAACCCAAGTCGATGGGTGCTGATCAACCGATTCGCAGAGATCACTGGATACAGCGAAGACGCGGTACGCCACAAGGTCAAGAACGGCACTTGGTCGCAAGGCCGTATCTGGCGCAAAGCACCGGATGGCCGCATTCTTGTGAACTTGGAAGAGTTTGAGCGCTGGGTGGAGAGCGGCAGGCAACTGGCTGCGCATTGATACCGGTCAGTCGTTCACGTTAGCCACACTTTTGCTCTTCTCTGCTTGGAGCAGTCCTGCGGCGCCATCGTTGATTTATACGCTCAATGAGCGTATCATTTCGCCGACTGCCAACAGTCGGCGCGGGTATCTTGTCCTGCGAGGCGTGATGGCGCACATGGACTCACGCGATGCCACACTCGCTCAACCGACGCAACAACATTTCGGCTTCGACAACTGCCACGCCCCCCGAGCCTGATGACATTCGTGCGGCCAGAACCGCAGCAGGTTTGACGCAAACGGAAGCCGGTGCCGTGGTGCATGCATCGTTGCGCACTTGGCAGCAGTGGGAGGCAGGGGATCGCAAGATGCACCCTGGACTGTTTGAGCTATTCACGCTCAAGACCGCACGAGAAAATCGCAAGCAACAAGCCAGCGACAGAAACAACCAGGAGTAATTTCGGGAGAGTAATGATGGCGGCGCAAATGGATACCGTGATAAGCAGCAACCTTCCAGGCATCGAAGTGCATGGAAAGTCGATTCGCGTGGTGTTCATGCACAAGGGAGTGCGCCATCGCCACACGCTGGGTATCGAGCCAACCAAGGCAAACCTGAAACATGCGTCTCGCCTTCGCAGCGCCGCCATGTATGCGCTCAAGACGGGGACCTACAACGAGGCTGAGTTTTTCCCCCATTCGAGGCAAGGCGACCAAGCCGGCACGGCAGGCAAACGTCTCGGCGATCTGTACGAACGGTACATGCCGCTCAAGGCCGTGGACATCACTTCCGAAACACAGAATCGCTACGAGGTAGCACTGAACTCCTGCTTGAACACCATCGGCAGGGACCGGCTTGCCGATGCGCTTATTCCTGCCGACATCCAACAGTTGCGAGTCGATCTGATCGAGACGCGCGCAGTTTCGACAGTGAATCACTACCTCGCAACATTCGCGGGCTTTCTCTACTGGTGCGAGCAGAACCACTTCTGCGCTGAAGGCTTGGCCAAGAACTGCACGCGCTTCACCAAGAGCAACAAGGACCCGGACCCGTTCACTTATCAGGAGTACAACGCGCTAATCACGAAGGGTTGCCTGCACCCAATGGACGCGGCCTCGGTGACACTCGCGTTCTACACAGGCCTGCGGCCGGGCGAGTTGTGTGGGCTCGCTGTGGAGGACATTGCCACCGATCTGAGCAAGCTGACGGTGAGGCGCTCAGTCACACAGTCGCTGACCTTCAAGATTCCGAAGACGAACAAGGAACGTACCATCCTGCTGTTCCCGCCGGCACAAGCTGCACTCAAAGTCCTAATCGAAGATGCACTGACGCGCGATGCGATGGACTTGGAAGTCTGGCTGAATCGTCATGAGTCTCGCGTTGATCGCGCCCGGCTGTTGTTGTCGCCGAAGACGCAGGCACGCAAGACCGACGTAAACGCGTGGTACGTGCCAAGCGCATGGAACACCAAATGGGCCAACTTGACCAGGCGCGCCGAGGTACGGCATCGCCCGCCTTATCAGACCCGCCACACCTACGCCTGCTGGAACCTCACCGCACGGGGTAATCTTGCCTTCATCGCCAACCAGATGGGGCACAGTGACTATTCGATGCTCGTGAAGGTCTATGGTCGCTGGATAGATTCGGAATCCCCCAGAGAGCTGGGGCGCATCTGGCAGGGCATGAAAAAACTCGTTCAAATTGCCCCAAATTTGCCCCAATAAAAATACTAAAACAAGACAAATGATTGTTTTTAATGAGTAAAGAAGTCTCATCTACGCACACGCCGATGATGCAGCAGTATCTCGGCATCAAGGCGCAGCATCCGGACATGCTGCTGTTCTACCGCATGGGCGACTTCTACGAGCTGTTCTTCGAGGACGCGGAAAAGGCCGCACGTCTGCTCAACATCACGCTCACCACGCGCGGCGCATCGGCGGGCGCACCGATCAGGATGGCCGGCGTGCCCTATCACAGCGCCGAGCAGTACCTTGCGCGACTGCTGAAGCTGGGCGAGTCGGTCGTCATCGCCGAGCAGGTCGGCGACCCCGCCACGGCCAAGGGGCCCGTCGAGCGCCAGGTCACGCGCATCGTCACGCCCGGCACGCTCACCGATTCGGGCCTGCTCGACGACACGCGCGACACCCTCATTCTCGCCATCGCCGCAGGCAACGACACGCTCGGGCTCGCCTGGCTGAATCTGGCCGCCGGCCGTTTCCAGGTCGCCGAGATCCGGCCGCCGGCGCTGCCGGCCCTGCTCGCACGCGTGCGGCCGGCCGAAATTCTCGCGCCCGATTCACTGGACATGGATGCGCCCTGCGCCGTGCGCCGCCTCGCCCCCTGGCAGTTCGACGCGGAGGGCGCGGCAACGCGCCTGGCACAGCAGTTCGGCAGCCGCGATCTGGCCGGCTTCGGCGTGGTCGACCTGCCGCTGGCGATCGCCGCCGCCGGCGCGCTGCTCGACTACATCCAGGCCACCCAGCGCACCGCCCTGCCCCATCTGCAATCCATTCGTGCCGAACGCGAAGGCGAATTCGTGCAGCTCGACGCCGCCACCCGGCGCAATCTGGAACTCACCGAAACCCTGCGCGGCGAGGCATCGCCCACCCTGCTGTCGGTGCTCGACACCACCGCCACCGGCATGGGCACGCGCCTGCTGCGCCACTGGCTGCACCACCCGCTGCGCGACCGCGCAGTGCTAACCCGCCGGCGCGATGCCATCGGCACGCTCGCCAGCGCGCCCGATACCGCCATGGCGCTTGCCCGTCAGCTGAGGAGTTGCGCCGACGTCGAGCGCATCGGCGGGCGCATCGCGCTGCGCAATGCCCGTCCGCGCGATCTCTCGGGTCTGCGCGACACGCTCGCGCTGCTGCCCGATCTCGCGGCCGCCGTGCCGGACGACGACGCGCGCCTGTCGGATCTGCGCAATCAACTGGCCGCCCGCCCCGACCTGCACGCCCTGCTCGCCCGCGCGGTCCAGCCGGAACCCGCCAGCGTGCTGCGCGAAGGCGGCGTGATCGCCGACGGCTTCGACGCCGAGCTCGACGAACTGCGCGCGCTGACACGCGACGCCGGCGCCTTCCTGCTGGAACTGGAAGCGCGCGAACGCGCGCGCAGCGGCATCGGCAATCTCAAGGTCGAATACAACCGGGTCCACGGCTTCTACATCGAGGTCAGCCGCGCACAGGCCGACAAGGTGCCCGACGACTACCGCCGCCGGCAGACGCTGAAGAACGCCGAGCGCTACATCACGCCGGAACTGAAGGCTTTCGAGGACCGCGCGCTGTCGGCACAGGACCGGGCGCTGGCGCGCGAGAAACTCCTGTTCGACGGCCTGCTCGATGCGCTGACACCGCACGTCCCCGCCCTGCTCGCCATCGCCGCCGCGCTCGCCGAACTCGACGTCCTGGCCAGCCAGGCGGAGCGCGCCGGCACGCTCGGACTCTGCGCGCCCGAATACAGCGAGGAAGCCGGCATCACCATCCGTGGCGGACGCCATCCCGTGGTCGAGGCGCAGGTCGCGCATTTCATCCCCAACGACGTCGTGCTCAGCCGTGGCCGCCAGATGCTCCTCATCACCGGTCCCAACATGGGCGGCAAATCCACCTACATGCGACAGGTCGCACTGGTCACGCTGCTGGCCTGCTGCGGACTCTGGGTGCCGGCCGCCTCGGCGCGGATCGGCGACATCGACCAGATATTCACCCGCATCGGCGCCTCGGACGACCTGGCCGGCGGACGTTCGACCTTCATGGTGGAAATGACCGAAACCGCGCACATCCTGCACAACGCCAGCGCCAACAGCCTGGTGCTGCTGGACGAGATCGGGCGCGGCACCTCGACCTTCGACGGCCTCGCGCTCGCCTGGGCGGTGGCGCGCCACCTCGTCGCCGCCACGCGCGCCTTCACGCTCTTCGCCACGCATTATTTCGAACTCACGCAACTGGCGAACGAATACAAGCAGCTCGCCAACGTGCATCTCGACGCCAAGGAACACGGCACCGACCTGGTGTTCCTGCACGCGGTCGAGGACGGCCCGGCGTCGCAGAGCTATGGCATCCAGGTCGCGCGCCTGGCCGGCGTGCCCGGCCCGGTCATCCACGCCGCGCGCCGCCACCTGCGCGAGCTCGAAGACGCCCAGCTGCAGCCGGGCCCGCAGGGCGACCTCTTCGCCGCCCACCTGCCCAACGACGTCCCGCCGCCGCATCCCGCGCTCGACCAGCTGCGCGAACTCGACCCGGACGCGCTCACGCCCAAGGCGGCGCTGGACATGCTCTACGCGCTCAAGACCCTGCTATGAAAACCCTGCGCCTGGATACGGCCGAACTCGGACTCGACTTCAACGCCGCACTGAAACTGGCGACGGCCGTCGCACAGCACCGGCTGGGCGACGACACCATGCTGCTTTCGTGGTACGACCGCGAACGCGATCTGGAATCGCCGGCCGGCGTGAGCGAATGCCACGAGGGCTGCGCGACCAGGGGCTCCTGGGATTACGCGCTGAATCGCGGCGCGCGGCTGGCGGTGGAATACGACGCCGGCCGCTATTTTTTCTGCTTTCTCTAGGTTTCGGCCGCCAGTACCTGCACGCTCTGCCCGAGGCAGCGCACGATCTGCCCTGCCCGGATCTTCGCCGTCTTGCGGCTTTCCGGCTGGCCGTCGACCGTCACTTCCCCGCCGGCGATCATCTGCTTGCCCTGCCCGCCGCTGTGGGCAATGCCGGTGAGCTTGAGCAGGTCGCACAGGGCGACGTGTTCGCCACGCAGGCGGAATTCGGTTTCCATCTTCAGGCGCCCCGGTGCCGCCAGAGATAGCGGTAAACGAAGCCCGGATAGGCGAACACCACGAACAGCGCGGCGTTGACGGCATAGAACTCCCAGCCCTGCCGGTGTATGTCGCCGAGCTTGCTTTCCAGCAGCATGGCGATGCCGCCGGTCACGAAAAACAAGACCACCAGCTCGAGCAGGCGCCAGCCGAAATTCTTGTTGCCAGAAGCCGGACGCACCACGAAGAAAATCCGTTCGACCAGAAACGGCAGGTTGGCGGCAAGAATGGCCAGCACGAGAAGCAGGGTGGTGGAGAAATTCACGGGTATGCGCAATCCAGGGAATAAGCGGGGCAGACCGCAGCGCCCCGGGGAAGTTCAGAACGACAGGCGGACGGCCCGGATGCAAATTGCCATCAGGGGCTGCGGCAGGATGCCCAGTGCCAGCACGGCCAGGCCATTGATCGACATCAGCGCGCGCGCCTCGGCACTTCCGGTCAGCGGGGCGGTATCGTGCGGCTCGTCGAAATACATGAGCTTGACGATGCGCAGGTAGTAGAAGGCGCCGACCAGCGAGAACACGACGGCGGCCACCGCCAGCCAGACGTAGCCGATTTCGACCACGGCCTGCAGCACGGAAAGCTTGGCGTAGAAACCGACCGTGGGCGGAATGCCCGCCATCGAGAACATCAGCAGCAGCATCAGGAAGGCGAGCCAGGGGCTGCGGCGGTTGAGGCCCCTGAAATCGTCGAGCCGGTCGGCCTCGAAGCCCGCGCGCGACAGCAGCAGGATCATGCCGAAGCCGCCCAGGCTCATCAGCGCGTAGACCAGCACGTAGAACATGGCGCTGCCGTAGCCGTTCTGCGTGCCGGCCAGGATGCCGAGCAGCATGAAACCCATGTGCGAGATGGTCGAGTAGGCGAACATGCGCTTGAGGTTGCTCTGCGCGATGGCGGCGAGGTTGCCCACGGCCATCGACAGCACGGCGAGGATGACCAGCATGTCGCGCCATTCGGCGAGCTGCGATTCCAGCCCCTGCCCAAGGATGCGCACGACGAAGGCGAAGGCGGCAATCTTGGGGGCGGAGCCGATGAACAGCGTCATGGCGGTCGGCGCACCGTGATAGACGTCGGGCACCCACATGTGGAAGGGCACGGCGCCGAGCTTGAAGGCGAGACCGGCGACGATGAAGACGATGCCGAACACCAGCGGAACGCGCAGGTCGGTGCCGTCGGCCAGGTTCTGCGCAATGTCGCCGAGCGAAAGCGAACCGGTGACGCCGTAGACCATGGACATGCCGTAGAGCAGCATGCCGGAGGCCAGCGCGCCGAGCACGAAATACTTCATCGCAGCCTCGGTCGCCACGGCGGAATCGCGCTGCAGCGCCACCATGGCGTACAGCGACAACGAGAGCAGTTCGAGCCCGAGGTAGAGCGTGAGGAAGTGGCTCGCCGACACCATGACCATCATGCCGAGCAGGGCGAAGAGGACCAGTACGTAGAACTCGCCCTTGTACAGCCCGCGCGCGCGCAGGTAATCGCGCGCATAGACCATCACCGCTGCCGTGCTGAGATACAGGAACAGCTTCAACACGTCGGCCAGCGGGTCGTCGACGAACAGGCCGCCCAGGGCCAGCACCGGCAGGACTGAGAAATCGTGCACCGTCAGGAAGGCCGCGCCGGCCAGCGTCAGCAGCGACAGCACGTAGGCCCGGTAACGCTTGCTGTCGTCCGAGGCCGCGTCGATCACCAGGATCAGCGACACCATGGCGAGCACGAAGATTTCCGGCAGGGCGGGGGCAAAGTGCGTCAGGTTCATGGGAGTTTGCTCTGCGCGACGTGCGCCAGGAGATCGACGACCGTCACGTGCATCACGTCGGTGAAGGGTTTCGGATACAGGCCCATGCCCAGCACGCACGCGGCGAGCACGGCCATGAGCAGGCGTTCGCGCGCGTCGATGTCCTGCATCTCTTCGACGTGCGGATTGGTCACCTTGCCGAACACCACGCGCTTGTACATCCACAGGGTGTAGGCTGCGCCGAAGATCAGCGTGGTCGCGGCGACGAAGGCGAACCAGAAATTCACCTTGGTCGCGGCCATGATGACCATGAACTCGCCGACGAAGCCGCTGGTGGCCGGCAGGCCGGCGTTGGCCATGGCGAACAGCATGAAGAAGGCAGCGAATACCGGCATCCTGTTGACCAGCCCGCCGTAGTCGCTGATCTGGCGGGAATGCAGGCGGTCGTACATCACGCCGATGCAGAGGAAGAGCGCGGCGGAGACGAAGCCGTGCGAGACCATCTGCACCAGTCCGCCTTCCCAGCCCAGTTCATTGAACAGGAAGAAACCCAGGGTGACGAAGCCCATGTGCGCGATCGACGAATACGCGATCAGTTTCTTCATGTCCGACTGCACCAGCGCGACGAGGCCGATATAGGCGACGGCGATCAGCGACAGCGCGATCACGACCCAGGCCAGATGATGGCTGGCGTCCGGCACGATGGGCAGGATGAAGCGCAGGAAGCCGTAGGCTCCGACCTTCAGCGTGATCGCGGCCAGCACCACCGAGCCGCCGGTCGGCGCCTCGACGTGCGCATCCGGCAGCCAGGTATGCACCGGCCACATCGGCACCTTCACCCCGAAGGCCAGCAGGAAGGCGAAGAACATCAGGGTCTGCGCCGTCATGCCGAGCGTGGTCCTGTGCCAGGTCTGGATGTCGAAGCTGCCGCCCGAGTGATAGTAGAGATAGACGAAGGACACCAGCATCAGCAGCGAGCCGGCAAGCGTGTAGAGGAAGAACTTGAAGGCCGCGTAGACGCGGTTCGGTCCGCCCCATACGCCGACGATGAGATAGAGCGGAATCAGCATGCCTTCGAAGAAGACGTAGAAGAGGATGCCGTCCAGCGCGGCGAAGGCGCCGTTGATGAGGCCCGACATGATCAGGAAGGCGGCCATGTACTGCGCCACCCGGTCCTGGATCACCCGCCAGCCGGCGATGACGACGAGCACCGTGGTGAAGCTGTTCAGCAGCACCAGCGGCATCGCGATGCCATCCACGCCCAGGTGGTAGAACACGTTGAAGGCGGGGATCCAGGATCGTTTCTCGACGAACTGCATCGCCGAGCTCGTGATGTCGAAATCGGTGGCGAGCGGGATCGCGACGATCAGGCCCAGCAGCGAGCCACCCAGCGCCAGCCAGCGGGCCAGCGGCGCGTTGCGGTCGGAGCCGGTGGCCAGCACCAGCACGCCCGCAAGGATGGGCACCCAGACGACGAGAGTGAGGATGTTGTCGACCATGTGTCAGTTCAGCCGCGCGAACCAGGTGACCAGGGCGAACACCCCGATCAGCATGGCGAACGCATAGTGATAGATATACCCGGACTGGAAGGACCGGACGACGCGGGCGATGCGCGCCACCAGGGCGGCCAGGCCATTGACCGCGCCGTCGATGACCGCACGGTCGCCGCCGCGCCAGAGACCGCCGCCGAGAAGGCGCGCGCCGCCGGCAAAGACGAAGCTGTAGAGTTCGTCGAACCAGTATTTGTTGACGAGCAGGCCGTGCAGGAAGGCGAAGCGCCTGGCCAGCGCCGCCGGAATGTCGGGCCGCCGAAGGTAGAAGAAGGCCGCCAGGCCGACGCCCGCCGCGGCGAGCCAGAACGGCAGCGTGGTCACGGCGTGCAGGCCCATCGCCACGGCACCGTGGAATTCCTGGTTCATCTCGTGCATCACGGGATGCCGGTCGGACACGTAGATCGCCTTGCCGAAATAATCGCCGAACAGCATCGGCTCGATGGTCATGTAGCCGATCGCAAGCGAAGGCAGCGCGAGCGCCAGCAGGGGCCCCGTTACCACCCAGGGGGTTTCGTGCGGGTCGCCGCCGTGGCCGTGGCCATGATCGTCGTGACCGTGGTCGTGGTGGGCGTTGCGGAAACGCTCCTTGCCGTGGAAGACGAGGAAATACATGCGGAAGGAATAGAAGGCGGTGACGAATACGCCGATCAGTACCGCCCAGTAGGCGAGGTTCGCCACCGGCAGGTGCGAGAGCTTCACCGCCTCGATGATGCTCTCCTTGGAATAGAAACCCGACAGGAAAGGCGTGCCGATCAGCGCCAGCGAGCCGATCAGCGAGGTGATCCAGGTGATGGGCATGTATTTCCGCAGGCCGCCCATGGTCCGGATGTCCTGGTTGTGGTGCATGGCGATGATGACGCTGCCCGCGGCGAGGAACAGCAGCGCCTTGAAGAAGGCATGCGTCATCAGGTGGAATACCGCGACCGAATACGCCGAGGCCCCGAGCGCGACCGTCATGTAGCCGAGCTGCGACAGCGTGGAATACGCCACCACCCGCTTGATGTCGTTCTGCACGATGCCGAGGAAACCCATGAACAGCGCGGTGATCGCGCCGATGACCATGACGAAGCCCAGGGCCGTGTCCGAGAGTTCGTACAGCGGCGACATGCGCGCGACCATGAAGATGCCGGCCGTGACCATCGTCGCCGCATGGATGAGCGCGGAAATCGGCGTCGGGCCTTCCATCGAATCGGGCAGCCAGACGTGCAGCGGGAACTGCGCGGATTTGCCCATGGCGCCGACGAACAGCAGGATGCCGATCACGCTCATCAGCATCCATGGCGAACCGGGCCAGATCGTGATCGTCTGGCCGGCAAGCTCCGGCGCCCTGGCGAACACTGTCGCATAGTCGAGCGAACCAAACCAGGCCAGCACCAGGCCGATGCCGAGGATGAAGCCGAAATCGCCCACGCGGTTGACGAGGAAGGCCTTGAGGTTGGCGTAGATTGCCGTTTCCTTCGTGTACCAGAAGCCGATGAGCAGGTAGGACACCAGGCCCACCGCCTCCCAGCCGAAGAAGAGCTGGAGGAAGTTGTTGCTCATCACCAGCATCAGCATCGAGAAGGTGAACAGCGAGATATACGAGAAGAAGCGCTGGTAGCCCGGATCGTCGTGCATGTAGCCGATGGTGTAGACATGCACCATCAGCGAGACGAAGGTGACGACCAGCATCATCATCGCGGTGAGCGCGTCGATCAGGAAGCCGACCTCGAACCTGAGGTCGCCCAGCGTCATCCAGGTGTAGACCGTACCGTTGTAGGTGTGGCCGGCGAGCACGTCCTGGAACACCAGCACCGAGGCGACAAAGGAAACGGCGACGCCGGCGATGGTGACGACGTGCGCACCGGTACGACCGATGAGCCTGCCGAACAGGCCCGCGGCGATGGCACCGAAAAGCGGCGCGAGCGGCACGATGAGATAGAGCGTCTTCATGTCCATCCGCGTCAGCCTTTCAGGTGGTCGAGGTCGTCGACGTTGATGGTCTTGAGATTGCGGAACAGCACCACCAGGATGGCGAGCCCGATGGCCGATTCGGCCGCGGCGACGGTGAGGATGAAGAACACGAAGATCTGCCCGTGGATGTCGCCGAGATAGTGCGAGAAGGCGATGAAATTCATGTTCACCGCCAGCAGCATCAGTTCGATCGCCATCAGGAGAACGATCACGTTCTTGCGGTTCAGGAAGATCCCCAGCACGGCGATGGCGAACAGGATGCCGCCCAGGATCAGGTAATGCGACAGGGAAATCATGCGCCCTCCCCTTCCTCGGTCTGCGGCTTCTTCACGGCCGGCATCTTGACGATGCGCAGGCGGTCGTTGCGCCTGACCTTCACCTGTTCGGCGGGATCGATGTACTTGCTGTCCTTGCGGCGACGCATCGTCAGTGCGATCGCGGCGACGATGGCGACGAGCAGGATCACCGCGGCCAGTTCGAAGGCGTAGACGTAGTCGGTGTAGAGCAGCCGGCCGAGTTCGCGGGTGTTGCTGTAGTCGGCGGGATGCGGCGCGGGCGTGCCCATCACCTCCAGGCCGAAATGACGGCCGCCGAGGATGAGCGCCATTTCGATCACCAGCAGCACCGCGACGAAACCGGCGAGCGGCAGGTAATCCCAGAAGCCCTCGCGCAACTTGTCGAGATTGATGTCGAGCATCATCACCACGAACAGGAACAGCACCATCACGGCGCCGACGTAGACCAGCACCAGCACGATGGCGAGGAATTCGGCCTCCAGCAGCATCCATAGCGCGGACGCGGTGAAGAAGGCCAGCACCAGGTAGAGCGCGGCGTGTACCGGATTGCGCGCGGTGATCACGCGCAACCCGGCGAACACCAGGATGGCGGCGAAGAAGTAGAAGATCGCGGTCGTATACGTCATGGTTCAGCGGAATTTGGCGTCGGTGGCGCGATCCTTCGCGATCTGCTCTTCGTACTGGTCGCCGATGGCGAGCAGCATGGGCTTGGTGTAGTAGAGATCGCCGCGCTTCTCGCCGTGGTATTCGAGGATGCGGGTTTCGACGATGGAATCGACCGGACAGGATTCCTCGCAGAAGCCGCAGAAAATGCATTTGGTCAGGTCGATGTCGTAGCGCGTGGTGCGACGGGTGCCGTCGGCGCGCTTTTCCGATTCGATGGTGATCGCCAGTGCCGGGCACACGGCCTCGCACAGCTTGCAGGCGATGCAGCGCTCCTCGCCGTTGGGATAGCGGCGTAGCGCGTGCAGGCCGCGGAAACGCGGGCTCTGTGGGGTCTTTTCTTCCGGAAACTGCACGGTGATCTTGCGCGCAAAGAGATGGCGCCCGGTGAGCATCATGCCGCGCACGAGCTCGATCAGGAGCAGGCTGCCGAAGAACTGGGTCAGTCTTTTCATGGCGCGCTCAGTGGAAAAGATGGCCCAGCGGCGTCTGCATCATGGCGCCGACGACGACGATCCAGACGATGGTGATGGGGATGAACACCTTCCAGCCCAGGCGCATGATCTGGTCGTAGCGGTAGCGCGGGAAGGTGGCGCGGAACCAGAGGAAGAGGAAGAGCACGAAGCCGGTCTTCAGCAGCCACCAGAGGATGCCGTCCGGCAGGAAAGGCAGCGGGGACAGCCAGCCGCCGAGGAACATCAGCGTGGCCAGCGCCGAGACCAGGATCATGTTGGCGTATTCGGCGAGGAAGAACACGGCGAAGGCCATGCCGGAGTACTCGACGTGGAAGCCGGCGACGATCTCCGATTCGCCTTCGGCCACGTCGAAGGGAGCCCGGTTGGTTTCGGCCACGCCGGCGATGAGATAAACGAGGAAGAGCGGGAACAGGGGAATGAAGTACCACTGCCAGAAGCCGCCGGCCTGCCCGCGCACGATGTCGACCAGGTTCAGCGACTGCGCGGCCATGAGCACGCCGACCAGGGCGAAGCCCATGGCGATCTCGTACGACACGATCTGCGCCGCCGAGCGCAACGCACCGAGGAAGGCGTACTTGGAATTGGAGGCCCAGCCGGCGACGATGACGCCGTAGACGCCCATGGACGTGATCGCCATCACGTACAGCAGGCCGGCGTCGATGTTGGCCAGCACCAGATGGTCGGTGAAGGGAATCACGGCCCAGGCCGCCAGGGCCGGTGCGATGGCGAGGATGGGACCGAGGATGAAGAGGCCCTTGTTGGCGCCGGACGGAATGATGATTTCCTTCATCAGCAGCTTCACCGCGTCGGCGATAGGCTGCAGCAGGCCCTGGAAGCCGACGCGATTGGGGCCGATGCGCACCTGCATCCAGCCGATGATCTTGCGCTCGGCGTAGGTGAGATAGGCCACGCCCAGCATCAGCGGCACCACCAGCGCCAGAATCTTGACCAGCGTCCAGACGACGGTTTGAATCGCGACCCAGTCGATGCCTGCGCCTTGCATGTATGCAGTCTCCATCACACCGGCTCCGCCGTGATCGGGCCGAACATCGGGCCCAGGCTCGCGGTCAGCGGATGGCCGCTGGGCACGCGGATGCAATTGTCGGGCAGGTGGTCATCGCGCTGTACTTTCAGCGTCAGCGCCGAGGCGGTCTGGCGCACCGACACGCGGCCATTCTCGGTGAGGCCCAGCCGGGCGATCAGGCGGCCATGCATGCGCGCCACCGGCAGCGCGGCATCGAGCGTCACCTGCAGCGAGGGCGCACGGCGCACCACTGCATCGGTCTGGTAGATCGGCACTTCGGCGACGCGTTCCAGCGCCTCGCCCAGCGGCGCAGGTGCGGGCGCGACACCGTTCACCTCATTGCACAGATAGGCCTGCACGTTGCCGGTAGGCGTATCGCCGAGCGCTTCGCGCAGCACGTCGCGGCTGTCGTTGAAGTCGAAGCCGGCCAGGCCCAGCAGGTTGCCCAGCACGCGCAATACCTTCCATGCCGGCCGGGTTTCGCCCAGCGGCTTCACCACGGCCTGGAAGCTCTGCACACGACCTTCGGTGTTGATGAAAGTACCCGAGGTTTCGGTCCAGGGCGCGATCGGCAGCAGCACGTCGGCGTAGTCGAGCGATTTGCCCTTGTAGGGCGACATGACGACGACGAATTCCGCGCCTTCGATGCTCTTCATCGCGGTGACGGGATCATGGGTGTCGAGTTCCGCCTCGACCGCCAGCAACAGGTAGGCCCTGAGCGGATCGGCCAGCATCTCGGCGGCGTTCCTGCCTTTCACTGCCTCGGCGCGCAGCGCGCCGTGATGCGGCACCGCGCCGACCGCCATGGCGCCGACGCTGTTGGCCGCCTCGCCCAGGACGCCGAAACTGGCGCCCGCCAGGCGGGCGACTTCCTGCGCCAGCGCGTGGATTTGCGCATAGCCCGGATGGTGCTGCGCCATGTTGCCGAGGAAGACGGCGCGCGTCTCGCCGCCGGCAATGCTGGCCGCCATTTTCTGGGCGATGTCGTCGGCAACGCCGTGGACCGCAATGGGCGGCACCGCCTGTCCCTTCATTTCCGCCAGCGCGACGCACACGCCCGCCAGCGCAGCAGCCAGTTGCGAAGGCGGCACGATGCGCTTGGCGTGCACCTTGCCGAGGAACTCGTCCTCGTGCGCGTTGATGAGGTTGAGCTCGCCGTACCAGCGCACCGATTCGCGGATGCGGTGCGCCATCAGCGGATGGTCCTTGCGCAGGTTGGAGCCCACCACCAGCATGCGGTTCAGACGCGACATGTAGGTGACCGGCATGCCCAGCCAGAAGCCGCCGCGCGCCTTTTCGTCGAGCGAGAAATCCGACCAGCGCAGGCGATGGTCGACGTTACCGCTGCCCATGCCGCGCATCAGCTTCTGCAGCAGATAGAGTTCCTCGGCCGGACGGTAAGGCGTGGACAATGCGCCCATCTCGTCTGGCTTGAAGGTCTTCAGCCTGTCGGCGACGAACTGCAGCGCGGTCTGCCAGTCGGTCTCGATCCACTGTCCCTCATGCTTGATCATGGGCCAGGTCAGTCGCTCGGGCGTGTTGAGACCTTCGTAGGAGAAGCGGTCGCGGTCGGACAGCCAGCACTCGTTGACGTCCTCGTTCTCGCGCGGCAGCACGCGCATGACCCTGTTGTCCTTGACGTGCACCTCGATGTTGGAACCCAGGCTGTCGTGCGGGCTGATCGAGGGACGGCGCGACAGCTCCCATGTGCGGGCGCTATAGCGGAAAGGCTTGCTGGTGAGCGCGCCGACCGGGCACAGGTCGATGACGTTGCCCGAGAGTTCGGACGCGACCTGCGTCTCCAGGAAGGGCATCACCTCGGTATGCTCGCCGCGCCCGGCCATGCCGAGTTCCATGACGCCGGCGATCTCCTGGCCGAAGCGCACGCAGCGGCTGCAATGGATGCAGCGCGTCATGTCGGTGGCGATCAGCGGGCCGAGGTTCTTTTCGCGCACCACGCGCTTGATTTCCTGATAGCGCGAGGATGAGCCGCCGTAGCCCACCGCCAGATCCTGCAACTGGCATTCGCCGCCCTGATCGCAGATCGGGCAGTCGAGGGGGTGGTTGATCAGCAGGAATTCCATCACGCTCTTCTGCGCCTTGATGGCGTACTCCGAACGGGTGGAAACCTTCATGCCGTCGGTCACCGGCGTGGCGCAGGCCGGCAGCGGCTTCGGCGCCTTCTCGACCTGGACCAGGCACATGCGGCAGTTGGCGGCGATCGACAATTTCTTGTGGTAGCAGAAATGCGGGATCGGAATGCCGGCCTGATTGGCCGCATCCATGATGGTGTCGCCGCTTTCGACCTGAAGCGGCTTGCCGTCGATTTCGATATTGAGCGTCGCCATCCTTACACCATGCACCGCTTGTGTTCGACGTGATACGCGAACTCGTCGCCGAAATGTTTGAGAAAGCTCTGCACCGGCATCGCGGCGGCATCGCCCAGCGCGCAGATGGTATGGCCGCCGATGCGGCTGGCCACGCTGTTGAGCAGGTCCAGGTCGTCGGGCCGCCCCTCGCCGTGTTCGATGCGGTGGATCACGCGGTACATCCAGCCGGTGCCTTCGCGGCACGGCGTGCACTGGCCGCAGGATTCCTCGTGGTAGAAATAGGCCAGGCGCTCCAGCGCGCGCACCATGCACACCGTCTCGTCCATCACGATCACCGCGCCGGAGCCCAGCATGGAGCCGGCCTTGGCGATGGAGTCGAAATCCATGGTGCAGTCCATCATGATGCCGGCAGGCAGCACCGGTGCGGACGAGCCGCCCGGAATCACCGCCTTGAGTCTGTGTCCGTTGCGCACGCCGCCGGCCATCGCGAGCAGTTCGGAGAACGGCGTGCCGAGTCCCACTTCGTAATTGCCCGGCTTGTTGACGTGGCCGGAGACCGAGAACAGCTTGGCGCCGCCGTTGTTGGGCTTGCCCAGTTCGAGGAAGGCCTGGCCGCCGTGCTGAACGATCCAGGGCACGCTGGCGAGCGTCTCGGTATTGTTGATCGTCGTCGGCTTGCCATAGAGTCCGAAGCTCGCCGGGAACGGCGGCTTGAAGCGCGGCTGGCCCTTCTTGCCTTCGATCGATTCCAGCAACGCGGTTTCCTCGCCACAGATGTAGGCCCCGTAGCCATGGTGGGCGTGAAGCTGGAAGCAGAAATCGGTGCCGAAGAGATTGTCGCCGAGATAACCGGCCTCGCGTGCCTCGTTCAGGGCACGCTCGAAGCTCCGGTAGATTTCGAAGATCTCGCCATGGATGTAGTTGTAACCCGTGCGCGCACCCAGCACGTAGCCGGCGATGGCCATGCCTTCGATCAGCTGGTGCGGGTTGTCGCGCAGGATGTCGCGGTCCTTGAAGGTGCCCGGTTCGCCTTCGTCGCTGTTGCAGACGATGTATTTGTCACCGGGAAAGGCGCGTGGCATGAAGCTCCACTTGAGCCCGGTCGGAAAACCGGCACCGCCGCGGCCGCGCAGCGCACTGGTCTTGAGCTCGGCGATGATGTCGTCGCCCGGGATTTTTTCGGTGACGACGCGACGCAGGGCCTGGTAGCCGCCGTTGGCGACGTAGGTTGCCAGCGAGGCCGGATTGTCGAAATCCTGCGTCCAGGAACAGACTTTGACGGAGGGGGTGATGAGACTCATGGCCGGACCGTCACTTCAGCTTGTCGAGCAGCGCATCGACCATGTCGGGCGTGAGATGCGTATGCATGGTGTGATTGTTGTGCAGGCACATCGGCGCATCGCCGCAGGCCCCCATGCACTCGCCTTCCTTGAGCGTATAGCGGCCATCCTCGGTGGTCTGGCCGAATTCGACGCCCAGCTTCTGCTTCAGGTGTTCGCCCAGTTCCCCCGCTCCCCGCAGCAGGCACGGCAGGTTGGTGCACAGGGTGATCTTGTGCCGCCCCACCGGCTGCGTGTCGTACATGTTGTAGAAGGTCGCGACCTCGTAGGCGGCGATCGGCGGCATGTCGAGGACGTTGGCGACGTATTCGACCAGTTCTGGGGTGAGCCAGCCCTTCTCCGTCTGCGCGATGCGCAGGGCGCCCATTACCGCCGACTGCTTCTGGTCGGCAGGATACTTGGCCACTTCGGCGTCGATGGCCGAGAGCGATTCCTGCGACAGCCGCAGGCTGTCCATGTCAGACTTGGCCATCAACGGTCGATCTCCCCGAATACGATGTCCTGCGTGCCGATGATGGCAACCACGTCGGCGATCATGTGGCCGCGCGCCATCTCGTCGAGCGCGGCCAGATGCGCAAAGCCCGGCGCGCGGATCTTCAGGCGATAGGGCTTGTTGGCGCCGTCCGACACCAGGTAGATGCCGAATTCGCCCTTGGGATGCTCGACCGCGGCGTAGGCTTCGCCGGCCGGGACGTGCATGCCTTCGGTGAAGAGCTTGAAGTGATGGATGAGTTCTTCCATGTTGGTCTTCATCGACAGGCGATCCGGCGGCGCCACCTTGTGGTTGGAGGTGATGACCGGGCCCGGGTTCTTGCGCAGCCAGTCGACGCACTGCCGGATGATGCGGTTGGACTGGCGCATTTCCTCGACGCGCACGAGATAGCGGTCGTAGCAGTCGCCGTTGGTGCCGACCGGGATGTCGAAATCCATGCGGTCGTAGACCTCGTAGGGCTGCGTCTTGCGCAGATCCCATTCGATGCCGGAGCCGCGCAGCATGGGGCCGGTGAAACCCAGGGCCTTGGCGCGCTCGGGCGTGACGACGCCGATGCCGACGGTGCGCTGCTTCCAGATGCGGTTGTCGGTCAGCAGCGTCTCGTATTCGTCGACGTAGGCCGGAAAACGGTTGGTGAAGTCCTCGATGAAATCCAGCAGCGATCCCTGGCGGTTGGCGTTCATTTCGCGCAGCGTCGTCTCGTTGCGCGTGTGCTGGGCCTGATACTGCGGCATCGTGTCGGGCAGATCGCGGTAGACGCCGCCCGGGCGGTAGTAGGCCGCGTGCAGGCGGGCGCCGGACACCGCCTCGTAGCAGTCCATCAGATCCTCGCGCTCGCGGAAGGCATAGAGGAAGACCGTCATCGCGCCGACGTCGAGCGCATGCGCGCCCAGCCACAGCAGGTGATTCAGGATGCGCGTGATTTCGTCGAACAGTACGCGGATGTACTGCGCACGCTCGGGGACCTCGATACCGAGCAGCTTTTCGATCGCCATCACGTAGGCGTGCTCGTTGACCATCATCGACACGTAGTCGAGACGGTCCATGTAGGGCACCGACTGGATGAAGGTCTTGTGTTCGGCAAGCTTCTCGGTCGCGCGGTGCAGCAGGCCGATGTGCGGGTCGGCGCGCTGGATCACCTCGCCGTCGAGCTCGAGCACCAGGCGCAGCACGCCGTGCGCCGCCGGGTGCTGCGGGCCGAAGTTCATCGTGTAATTTCTGATCTCGGCCATCAGCGCTCGCCCCCGTAGCTGTCGTCGCGCACGATGCGCGGCGTCACCTCGCGCGGGTCGATCGACACCGGCTGGTAGATCACGCGCTGCTGGGTCGGGTCGTAACGCATCTCGACATTGCCCGAGAGCGGGAAATCCTTGCGGAACGGATGACCGATGAAGCCGTAGTCGGTGAGGATGCGCCGCAGGTCGGGGTGGCCTTCGAACACGATGCCGTAGAGGTCGAAGGCTTCGCGTTCGTACCAGTTCGCAGCCGGCCACAATTCCGTGACCGAAGCCACCAGGGGCAGCGCGTCGTCCGGACAGAACACGCGTACGCGCACGCGCTGGTTGAGGCTCACCGAGAGCAGATGCACCACCACGGCGAAGCGAGCACCTTCGCAGACGCCATCGCCGTAATCCGAATAGTCCATGCCGCACAGATCGACGAGTTCCTCGAAGCGGCAGTCCGGATGGTCGCGCAGCGTGCGCATGGCAGCCGCATAGTGCGTGGGCTTGAGGATGAGCGTCAGTTCGCCGAGACGGACGAAGGACTGGACCAGCGCCTCGCCGAGCGCGTTTTCAATCGACAAGGAAAGGGCTTCCGGGGTCTGCGGCATCGGTCTTCAGCGGGCGATGGTATTGGTGCGCCGGATCTTGTTCTGCAACTGGATGATGCCGAACAGCAGCGCTTCTGCGGTGGGCGGGCAACCGGGCACGTAGATGTCCACCGGCACGATGCGGTCGCAGCCGCGCACGACCGAATAGGAATAATGGTAGTAGCCGCCCCCGTTGGCGCACGAGCCCATCGAGATCACCCAGCGCGGCTCGGCCATCTGGTCGTAGACCTTGCGCAACGCCGGCGCCATCTTGTTGCACAGCGTGCCGGCGACGATCATCACGTCGGACTGGCGCGGGCTGGGCCGGAACACGATGCCGAAGCGGTCGAGGTCGTAGCGCGAGGCGCCGGCCTGCATCATCTCCACCGCGCAGCAGGCCAGGCCGAAAGTCATCGGCCACATCGATCCCGTGCGCATGTAGTTGATGAGCTGGTCCGCCTTGGCAGTGACGAAACCCTGCTCGAGGACGCCTTCGATGCTCATTCCAGGCTACCCGTCATCATTCCCACTCCAGGGCGCCGCGCATCCATTCGTAGATGAAGCCCACGACGAGGATGCCGAGAAACACCATCATGGCAACGAAACCGGCCAGGCCGATCTCCTCCAGCACGATGGCCCAGGGAAACAGAAAGGCGATTTCCAGATCGAACAGGATGAACAGGATGGCGACAAGGTAATAGCGCACATCGAATTTCATGCGTGCGTCCTCGAAGGCCTCGAAGCCGCATTCGTAGGGAGAAAGTTTCTCGCTGTCCGGACGGTGCGGCGCCAGCACCCCTCCTGCCAGGATGGGCACAACACCAAAGGCCAACCCGACCAGGATGAACAGAAGTATGGGGAGGTAATTCTCCAGCACCGGGTTCCTCCGTAACGCCCTGCGGGGCGGATTACATAATTATGGTATGTCCGGAGTGTATTAGTCCGGCGCGCCGGGTGTCAAGCTGTAAAAAGTGCTATTAGGCCTGAATAATCAATAAGTTACTTGATAGTAACGGCTAATGAATGAATCAGGAAATTTGATGGTGCCGACGGCGAGACTCGAACTCGCACGACTTGCGTCACTACCCCCTCAAGATAGCGTGTCTACCAATTCCACCACGTCGGCCAAGGAGCTGATGCTCGATGATTTGCTGCTGTACTACGCGCGAAACTTACTTGGGAATGTCTCCCGCTTTGGACCCGTTTGCGCCTTGCGGCTGGGCAGGCGCGGGCATCGTCTGCGCCGGCGCCGGCACAGTCGCGCGGTCCGTTACGCTGCTGCCCGGCTTGTGTTGCTGGACGCCAAAATAGGCCAGCCCCAGGCTGGTCAGGAAAAACAGCGTCGCCACGATGGCGGTGCTGCGGCTGAGGAAGTTGGCCGACCCGCTGGAGCCGAACAGGCTGCCTGCCGAACCGCTGCCGAACGCCGCGCCCATGTCTGCGCCCTTGCCGTGCTGCAGCAGCACCAGGGTAACGACTGCCACGGCAGCGATGATGTGAACGATCCAGACCAGGGTTTCCATAGATTTCTGTGCTTACTTGGCGGCAGCCTTGCAGATGGCAACGAACTCGTCGGCAATCAGGGAAGCGCCGCCGATGAGGCCACCGTCGATATCGGGCTGAGCCATCAATTCTGCCGCATTCGCCGCCTTGACGCTACCCCCGTACTGGATCGTGAGTCCGTCGGCGACCGATTTGTCGAGCGCGGCAAATCTGCCACGAATGAAGGCATGCACAGCCTGCGCCTGTTCCGGCGTCGCAGTCTTGCCGGTGCCGATGGCCCACACCGGTTCGTAGGCCACCACGGCCTTGATGAAGGAGGCCACCCCGGCCGCCTGGATCACGGCGTCGAGCTGGCGGGCGACCACGGCTTCCGTCACACCGGATTCGCGTTCTTCCAGGGACTCGCCCACGCACAGGATGGGCACCAGTCCGGCGGCCTGGGCAGCCAGGTATTTCTTGGCCACCAACGCATCGGTCTCGCCGTAGAGGCTGCGACGCTCGGAGTGGCCGACGATGACGTAGCGGCAACCGAAGTCGAGCAGCATGGCGGCCGAAACCTCGCCGGTGAACGCCCCCTTGGATTGTTCCGACAGGTTCTGCGCGCCCCAGGCGATGGACGAGCCGGCGAGCGCCGACTGGACCTGGGCCAGATAGGGGAAAGGCACGCACACGGCGGCCTCGATGCCGGCCAGGGCAGGCTTGATCGCGGAAAGCAGCGCGGCATTCTCGGCCAGGCTGCCATGCATTTTCCAGTTACCGGCTACGAGCTTCTTGCGCATCGTCGAATACAGGGCGGAAAGCCGCACGAAGAAAAGTGCGCGATGGTAAACGCGACATGCCCGGCGGTCAACCCGCCCGACCCGGCACGCTGGACGGGAGAGACCGAAATAACGCGCAGATCCGGCATTTCATGGTGCCGGAATCCGGTACGCCAGGCACTCGCACCGGCACGGCGTTCAGCCGAAACGGCCCGTGATGTAGTCCTCGGTCTGCTTCTTGCCCGGCCGCATGAAGATGGTGCCGGTTTCGTTGAACTCGACCAGTTCGCCCAGGTACATGAAGGCGGTGTAGTCGGAGATGCGCGCCGCCTGCTGCATGTTGTGGGTGACGATGGCGATCGTGTAGTCGCTTTTCAGCTCGTTGATGAGTTCCTCGATCTTGGCCGTCGAAATCGGATCGAGCGCGGAAGTCGGCTCGTCCAGCAGCACGATCTCGGGTTTGACCGCCACCGCGCGCGCGATGCACAGGCGCTGCTGCTGACCGCCGGAGAGCGACAGGCCGCTCTGGTTCAGCTTGTCCTTGACCTCACCCCACAGCGCGGCCTTGTTGAGCGCCCATTCGACCCGGTCGTCCATTTCGCTTCTGGAGATGCGTTCGTAGAGGCGGACGCCGAAGGCGATGTTCTCGTAGATCGTCATCGGGAAGGGCGTGGGCTTCTGGAACACCATGCCGATCTTGGCCCGGACCAGGTTCACGTCCTGTCCCTTGTCGAGCAGGTTCTTGCCGTGGAAAAGGATCTGCCCCTCGGCACGCTGGCCTGGATAGAGGTCGTACATGCGGTTGAAGGTGCGCAGCAGGGTGGATTTGCCGCAGCCAGACGGGCCGATAAAAGCCGTCACCTTCTTGTGCGCGATATCGAGGCTGACATTCTTGAGGCCCTTGAACTCGCCGTAGAAAAAATCCAGGGTACGGATCTGCAGCACGGCATGGTCGATGACAGGCGGGACTTGATCGGGCATCGGAAGGCTCCGGGATTAACGTTTGTCTTTGTTTCTGAAAGCGACACGGACGCCGATGTTGACGGCCAGTACCAGCAAGGCGATCAGGAGGGCGCCAGCCCAGGCCAGATTGACCCAGTTGTCGTAAGGCGAGAGTGCAAACTGGTAGATCACGACCGGCAGGTTGCCCATGGGCTGCGACATGTCGCTGCTGAAGAACTGGTTGTTCAGCGCGGTAAACAGCAGCGGTGCGGTTTCGCCGGTGATACGCGCCATCGCCAGCAGTACACCGGTGACGACGCCGGATTTCACGGCGCGCAGCGTGATCTTGAGCGAAACCTGCCAGCGCGGCGCACCGACGGCGAAGGCGGCTTCGCGCAGACTGGTCGGCACCAGCTTGAGCATGTTCTCGGTAGTGCGCACCACCACCGGAATCGCGATCAGGGCCAGCGCCAGCGAACCCGCCCAGCCGGAGAATCCGCCCGTGGTCGCGACGAACAGCGCGTAGACAAACAGACCGATGACGATGGACGGCGCCGACAGCATGATGTCGGTCATGAAGCGCGTGAACGAGGCGAATTTCGATATCCGGCCGTATTCGGCCAGGTAGATGCCGGCCAGAATGCCGATCGGCGTGGCGATCAGCATGGAAAACAGCAGGATCAGGCCGCTGCCGACGATGGCATTGCGCAACCCGCCGCCTTCCGACCCCGGCGCTGGCGTATCCTGGGTGAACAGATCCCAGTTCAGCGCGGCAAACCCCCTGGAGAACAGCGTCCACAGAATCCACAGCAGCGCCACCAGGCCGACACTCATCGCCAGCATGGACAGCGTGATGCCGATGCGGTTGACCCACACGCGACGGGTATAGAGGCTCATCATGGCTTACAGTCCCTCCGAACCCATGCTGCGGCTGATCAGCCAGCGCGAGATCGCCAGCACGACGAAGGAAATCACGAAGAGGATCAGGCCGAGCGCGAACAGCGACGAGATATGCAGCCCCGGACTGGCCTCGCCGAATTCGTTGGCCAGCGTGGAAGCGATCGAGGTACCCGGCGCGAACAGGCTGCCCACGATGCGGTTGGCGTTGCCGATGACGAAGGTGACGGCCATGGTTTCGCCCAGCGCCCGCCCCAGCCCCAGCATGATGCCGCCGATCACGCCGACGCGGGTGTAAGGCAGCACGATATTGCGCACCACTTCCCAGGTCGTGCAGCCCACGCCATACGCCGACTCCTTGAGCACGTCGGGCACGGTCTCGAACACGTCGCGCATCACCGAAGCGATGAAGGGAATCACCATCAGCGCCAGCACGATGCTCGCCGTCAGGATGCCGACGCCGATGGGCGGACCGGCAAACCAGCCGCCGATGACAGGCACGTCCCCGAGCGCCGCCTGCAGCGGCGGTTGGATGTGCTCCGCAAACAATGGGGCAAAAATGAACAGGCCCCAGATGCCATATACGATCGACGGTACGCCTGCCAGCAGTTCGATGGCTGTACCGAGCGGACGGCGCAGCCATACCGGGCAGGTTTCAGTAAGGAACAGGGCGATGCCGAAACTGATCGGCACGGCCACGACCAGGGCGATGACCGAGGTGACGACCGTACCGTAGATGGCGGCCAGTGCGCCGAATTCGTCGTCCGGCACGCTCCATACATTGGTCCAGAGAAAGGACGGCCCGAAGGCCTTGAGGCTGGGCCAGGCCTCGATGGTCAGCGAGATCAGGATGCCGAGCAGCGCCGCCAGAACGACAAAGGCAAACAGCTGGGTGGAATGATGAAAAATCCTGTCCTGCAATCGGAATCGCCCGACCTGCTGGTGATGCAGGTCGACTCCGACGGATGCGTCGCGCTCGCTCACGTGGATGCCTATGGTTTGGTGTTATCTGCGGAAGCACCCCGGCGGGATGCTTTCGCAGATAGCCGGAATCGGAAATTCCGGCCGATCTGCGTCAAATCATGCGGAGCGCATTACTTGATGTTCTTCATCTCCGCCTCGACCATCTTCACGACATTCGCAGGCAGCGGCACGAAGCCCAGTTCTTCCGCCATTTTCTGGCCGTTGTTGAGCGACCAGGTGAAGAAATCGACCACGCCCTTCTGCTTGGCTGCGTCGCCCTTCTCGTAGGCCAGCATGTAGGTTGCCGTGGTGATGGGCCAGGCATTCTTGGCAGACTGGTCAAGTAGATCGGGCGCCATGCCGCGGACCTTGAAATTGGCGCTGGCCGCAGCATCGGCAACCGCATCCTGGTTAGGCACGATGTAGTTGCCGGCCCGATTCTTGAGGGCGACAAAATCCATCTTGTTCTTCATCGCGTCCGCAATGTCCACGTAGCCGACCGCGCCCTTGATCTTCTGCACGTTCGCAGCGACGCCCGGGTTGCCCTTGCCGCCCACTGCGTTCACCGGCCAGTTCACGGTATTGCCTGCGCCCACGTCACGCTTGAAGGCCATGGACTGCTTGGCGAGATAGTTGCTAAAGACGAAGGTCGTGCCGGAGCCGTCGGAACGGTGAGCCACGGTGATCGCCAGATCGGGCAGCTTGGCGCCGGGATTAAGGCGGGCGATCTGCGGTGCATTCCACTTGGTGATGGCACCGCGGAAGATGTCGGCGGCGGTGACGCCGTCCAGCTTGATCTGGCCGGATTCGAAGCCGGGCACGTTCATCACGATGGTCACGCCGCCCATGACGGTCGGAACCTGGACCAGATGGGCTTCATCCAGGTCGGCTTCGCTGACCGGTGCGTCGGAACCGGCGAAATCGACGGTCTTGGCCTTGATCTGCTTGACGCCGCCTGAGGAACCGATGCCCTGGTAGTTGACCTTGTTGCCGGTCGCGGCCTGATAGGCCTCGGCCCACTTGGTGTAGACGGCGTACGGGAAAGTGGCCCCTGCGCCGGTGATGTCGGCGGCAAGCGCGCTGACCGTGAAGGCCATGCCCATGGCAGCAACCAGCGCGCCCTGGGCGAATTTGTTGAGAATACGCATGTAATATCTCCGGTAGTTTTGACGTTGCCGCATCGGCGACGCCAATACTAACGGGCGA
Organism: Thiobacillus sp.; assembly: GCA_044227225.1. Lineage (GTDB taxonomy): Bacteria > Pseudomonadota > Gammaproteobacteria > Burkholderiales > Thiobacillaceae > Thiobacillus. The sequence continues at coordinate 162,425 of JBGAFM010000001.1, forward strand.
ATATTACAGTTATATTTCACCCCGGAGAATCACCCCGCCGCGGCCTTCCGTACCGTATTGGCGATGGTTTCCGCCAGATTGCGGACCTGGGCGGCGTCGCGCCCCTCGACCATCACCCGGATCAGGGGCTCGGTGCCCGAAGCGCGCAGCACCACCCGCCCGCTGCCGTTCAGCTCGGCCTCGACCCCGGCCACCGAATCCGCCACCGCTGGGGCAGCGTCCAGCTTGAATCCCCTGGCCACCGGCACGTTGATCATGACCTGCGGATAGGTTTCCAGATCGGCGGTAAAGCCGTCGAGGGTTTCCCCCATCTCGCGCAAGGCGCGCAGCACCTGAAGCGCGGACACGATGCCGTCTCCCGTGGTGTGCTTGTCCAGGCAAAGAATATGGCCTGAGGTTTCGCCCCCCAGCGTCCAGCCGTTGGCCTGCAGTCGCTCCAGAACGTAACGGTCGCCGACCTTGGCGCGTTCGAAGGGAATGTCGATGCGCTGCAGGGCATGTTCGGTGCCCAGATTGGTCATCAGCGTGCCGACCACCCCGCCCTTCATGTAGCCGGTCTGGATGCGATGGCGCGCGATCACGTAGACCAGCTGGTCGCCGTCGTAGATGCGGCCCTTGGCGTCGGCCATCATCAGGCGGTCGCCGTCGCCGTCCAGCGAGATGCCGAGGTCGGCGCGGTGCGTCCGCACGGCGTCCGACAACGCCTTGGTATGCGTCGCCCCGCAGTCGAGATTGATGTTGAAGCCGTTTGGTGCATTGCCGATGGCGATGACTTCCGCACCCAGCTCGTGCAGCACGTGCGGCGCGATGTGATAGGTGGCGCCGTTGGCGCAATCGACCACGATGCGCAGCCCGCGCAGGTCGAGATGGTTGGGGAAAGTGCTCTTGCAGAATTCGATGTAGCGTGCCGCGGCATCCTCGATGCGGCGTGCACGCCCGAGCTGGCGCGCCGCGACGGTGACGATGGGCTGGTCGAGCCGGGCCTCGATGGCTTCCTCCACGCTGTCCGGCAGCTTCTGGCCGCTTTCGGAGAAGAACTTGATGCCGTTGTCCTCGAAGGGATTGTGCGAAGCCGAGATGACCACGCCCGCCTGCAGCCGCAGGGCGCGCGTCAGGTAGGCCACGGCCGGCGTCGGCATCGGGCCGGTCATCAGCACGTTCACGCCGGCCGCGGTCAGGCCCGCTTCCAGTGCGGCTTCCAGCATGTAGCCGGAAATACGGGTGTCCTTGCCGATCAGCACGGTCGGATGCTGGTCCGGCGGCAGGCTGCCGCGGTCGGCCACCAGAACCTGGCCGGCCGCATAGCCGAGATGCATCACGAATTCCGGCGTGATCGGCGATTCGCCGACCCGGCCGCGCACCCCGTCGGTGCCGAAATACTTACGTCCCATCCCTCACGTCCTCCAAAGCATTCCACACAGCCAGCGCATCGCGCATGGCCGAAACATCATGTACCCGCAGGATGCGGGCGCCGCGCGCAAGCGCCGCGAGGTGCGCGGCCACGCCGGCAAATTCCCGTTGCTGCACGTCGCGCCCGGTCAACGCCCCCAGCATCGACTTGCGCGACATCCCGGCCAGAACCGGCAGACCGAGTCCGGCAATCCGCCCGAGCCCGGCCAGCAGCGCCAGATTGTGCGCCAGCGCCTTGCCGAAACCAAAGCCCGGATCGACCACGATGCGCGCCCGACCGATGCCGGCAAGCTCGCAGACTGCCACTCTTTCCTGCAGAAAGTCCCTGACTTCCCGCACGACATCCGCATACACGGGCGCCTGCTGCATGCTGCGCGGCTCGCCCTGCATGTGCATCAGGCAGACCGCCGCGTCCGTCCCTGCAACGGCTTCGAGCGCGCCGGGCGCGCGCAGCGCGAGCACATCGTTGACCATCGCCGCGCCCGCGCCGATGGCCGCCTGCATGACCGCCGGTTTCTGCGTATCGATCGACACGACCAGGCCGCGGCCTGCCAGGGCTTCCACCACCGGCAGCACGCGGTGTTGCTCTTCTTCGAGCGTCACGGGCTGGGCACCAGGCCGGGTCGATTCGCCGCCGACGTCGAGGATATCGGCGCCCGCCGCGTGCAGCTTGAGCGCGTGGTCGATTGCCGAACGGGCGTCCAGGCAGAATCCGCCGTCGGAAAACGAATCCGGCGTGACGTTGACGACCCCCATGACCAGGGGGCGGGCCAGGGAAAGGCGATGGGAACCGGCGTGAAGAACGGGCATAAAAATAGAGAGGCCAAAGCCTCTCTATTGTAGTCGTTGCGCCAAGCGCCTCGCTCAGGCTTCCTGCGCGGGCTGCGCCGTCGGTGCCGGTGCGCTCGGTTTGTCGCCGCCGCTGGCGGGCGGTTGCGGCGTGGCCGAAGGCTTGGGCGGACGCACCACGCGACCGGCCATGATGTCGCCGATCTGTTCCGCGTCGATGGTCTCGTATTCCAGCAGGGCGGAGGTCATCGCCTCGACCTTGTCGCGGTTGTCGGTGAGGATCCGGGTGGCTAGGGCGTATTGCTCGTCGAGGATGCGGCGCACCTCCGAGTCGATCTTCTGCATCGTCGCCTCGCTGACGTTCTTGTGCGTGGTCACCGAACGGCCAAGGAACACCTCGCCTTCGTTCTCGCCGTAGACCATCGGCCCCAGCGCATCCGACATGCCGTAGCGGGTCACCATGTCGCGCGCGATGCTGGTGGCACGTTCGAAGTCGTTGGATGCACCGGTCGAGATGCTGCCGACGAAGACCTCCTCGGCCACGCGCCCGCCGAACAGCATGGCGATCTGCGCCAGCATCTGGTCCTTGTACAGACTGAAGCGGTCGACTTCCGGCAGCGACATGGTCACGCCCAGCGCGCGACCGCGCGGGATCACCGTCACCTTGTGCACCGGATCGCAGCCCGGCAGCGTCATGCCGATGACGGCGTGACCGGACTCGTGGTAGGCGGTCTTTTTCTTGTCCTCGGGCGATATCACCATGGACTTGCGTTCGGCGCCCATCAGGATCTTGTCCTTGGCCTTCTCGAAATCGTCCATGTCCACCAGACGCTTGCTGCCGCGCGCGGCGAACAGCGCCGCCTCGTTGACAAGGTTGGCCAGGTCCGCGCCGGACATGCCGGGAGTGCCGCGCGCCAGGATGTCGGCGCGCACGTCGGGCGCCACCGGCACCTTGCGCATGTGGACCAGCAGGATCTGCTCGCGACCGCGGATGTCGGGCAGGCCGACCACCACCTGGCGGTCGAAGCGGCCGGGACGCAGGAGCGCCGGATCGAGCACGTCGGGCCGGTTGGTTGCGGCGATCACGATCACGCCGGTGGTCGCCTCGAAGCCGTCCATCTCGACCAGCAACTGGTTCAGGGTCTGTTCGCGCTCGTCATTGCCGCCGCCCAGGCCGGCGCCACGCTGGCGGCCAACCGCGTCGATCTCGTCGATGAAGATGATGCAGGGCGCATTCTTCTTGGCCTGCTCGAACATGTCGCGCACGCGGGCGGCACCGACGCCGACGAACATCTCGACGAAGTCGGAACCCGAGATGCTGAAGAAAGGCACTTTTGCTTCGCCCGCGATGGAACGCGCAAGCAGGGTCTTGCCGGTACCGGGCGGGCCGACCATGAGCACGCCGCGCGGAATGCGGCCGCCCAGCTTCTGGAACTTGGACGGATCCTTGAGGAAATCGACCAGTTCGGCGACGTCCTCCTTGGCCTCGTCGCAACCGGCGACGTCGGCGAAGGTGACCGGATTGCTGTTCTCGTCGAGCAGGCGCGCACGGCTCTTGCCGAACGAAAAGGCGCCGCCGCGGCCGCCGCCCTGCATCTGGCGCATGAAGAAGATCCAGACGCCGATCAGCAGCAGCATGGGGAACCAGGAGATGAACAGGCTCATCAGGAAGGACGGCTGCTCTTCCGGCTTGGCGTCGATCTGCACGCCATTCTTCAGCAGGTCGGACACCATCCAGGGATCGCTCGGCGCATAGCTGGTGAAGCGCTGGCCGTCGCTGCGCTCGCCTTTCAGCACGTTGCCCTCGATGGTCACCTTGGTGATCTGCTGCGAGCGTACTTCCTCGATGAACTGCGAGTACGGCATCTGCGACTGCGCGGTGCGCTGCGCGCCGAACTGGTTGAACACCGTCATCAGCACGACGGCGATGATGAGCCAGATGGCGATGTTCTTGGACAGATTGTTCACGTTTGCTCCTTCGTGCCGCCTGCGGCACTTTTCACGCGCGCCGACATCGACGCATTTAGACTCATTCTAAGCCTGTTCGTCCACCCTTGTCACGGCAAGTTCCGCTTCAGGGACCCGGGGACGACGGCCCAGCAAATACACTTCGGTGCTGCGGTCGCGCGAGGCGTCTGGCTTGCGGATCGCCACCTGCGCGAACGCAGCCTGCATCCGGCGCCGGAAATCCTCGAAGCCGATGCCCTGGAATACCTTGACGAGAAAGGCACCGTCCGGTTTGAGCCACGCTACCGCGAAATCCAGCGCCAGCTCGCATAATTCATAATGCCGCGCCTGGTCGCGCAGCCCCACGCCGCTGATATTGGGGGCCATGTCGCTCAACACAAGGTCCACCCGGGCGGATTGCAATCGCTGTTCCAACCAGGCCAGCGCCGCCGTCTCGGTGAAATCGCCCTCCAGGCTTTCCACCCCCGGCATCGACGCGACCGGCAGGAGGTCGATCGCCAGCACCCTGCCCTGCCCCTTCATCCGCTGCACGGCAACCTGGCACCAGCTGCCGGGTGCAGCGCCGAGGTCGACCACGGTCATGCCCGGCTTCAGCAGGCGATCGCGCGCGTCGATCTCCAGCAGCTTGTATGCCGCCCGCGAACGATAACCGTCGATCTGCGCCTTCTTGACGTAGGGATCGGTCACATGCTCGTGCATCCAGGCACGGCCAGATTTGGTGCGTTTCGGTTTCTGCGCCATGGCTGGATACTCTATCGGCTACAATCCCGCCTCGATTGAAGGAAACCGCATGAAATCACTTACGCCCGCCCAGCGGCAACATCTCAAGGGCCTGGCCCACGGCTTGCAGCCGGTGGTCATGATCGGCAGCCAGGGCCTGACCCCGGCCGTGCTGAAGGAAATCGAACGCAGCCTGGCCGCCCACGAGCTGATCAAGGTCAAGGCTGCCAGCGACGAAGCGGAAACACGTCGCGCCTGGATGGAAGCGATCTGTGCGGAAACCGGCGCGGCCTCGGTGCAGCAGATTGGAAAGATTCTGGTGATATACCGGCAGGCCGCCAAGCCGGTGATTCCGCTGCCGGCCTGAGTGGAATTCAGCGCGCCAGCCCGGCGCGCCAGACCAGAACGAGGCCGAGCACGCTCTGGATCAGGTAGACGATGCTCGACACCCCGTGCCAGCGCGAGAAACGGTCTGCAAACACGCTCTGCATCACGGCGTGCGGCAGGGCCTGGTCCTTGAGGCCCTGCATGATGGGCGCAATGCCAAAATGGCCTGCCAGCGTCAGCGCCAGCATCAGCAGAACGATCCAGAAGAACAGGGTTTTCAGGGCCGCCCCGCCGTCGCGCGCGAGGCGGTAGACCAGCAGGTAGGCTGCGGCCGCCATGCCGATCCAGGCGCCCAGCGCAAAGAGCCTGCCCGCAAGATTCCCGGCCAGCTGCTTGTCGTCCAGGCTGGCGAAAAGGACCGGCGCCGCGACGTAGCCGATGGCCCACATGCCGCCGATCCACAGTACCAGCAGCACACCGGCGAAGCCGTCCCAGAATCGTTTCATTACTTGTACTGCACGTCGAGCACTTCGTACTGGCGTACGCCGCCGGGCGCCTGCACGTCCACCGTGTCACCGGCGTACTTGCCGATCAGCGCGCGTGCGATGGGCGAGGACACGGAAATCTTGCCCGCCTTGATGTCGGCCTCGTCGTCACCAACGATCTGGTAGGTCACCGACTCGCCCGACTCGACATCCTCGAGTTCGACCGTGGCGGCGAACACGATGCGGCCGTCCGCATCCAGCGTGGTCGGGTCGATGATCTGCGCGTTCGACAGCTTGCCTTCCAGTTCGGCGATGCGGCCTTCGATGAAGCCCTGCTTTTCCTTGGCGGCGTCGTATTCGGCGTTCTCAGACAGGTCGCCCTGGGCGCGCGCCTCGGCGATCGCCTGGATCACGGCGGGCCGCTCGACCGATTTCAGGTGCTGCAGTTCGACGCGGAGTTTCTCCGCGCCGATCACGGTAAGGGGAAATTTGCTCATGGTGTTGATGGGGTTCGTTCAATGCAGCCGCTGGTGCAGCGACTGCAGGGAATAGACTTCGAGTTCGCTGTCGTGCCGCATGCCCAGGCAGGCGGCATGTGCACCGGCAAGCGTCGTGAAATACACCACGCGACGCGCCAGCGCTTCGGCGCGGATGGCGTACGAATCCTTCACCGCCTTCTTGTCCTCGACGACGTTGACGATGAAGTCGATGTCGCCGTTCTTGATCATGTCGACGATGTGCGGGCGGCCTTCCTTGACCTTGTTGACCACCGCGACCGGGATGCCGGCGGACTCGATGGTCTGTGCGGTACCGCGGGTGGCGACCAGGCTGAAGCCGAGGTCGCGCAGGCCCTGCGCCACCTCGATCACGGCGTCCGGGTCGCCAGAACGCACGCTGATGAAGGCGCGGCCGCCGGCCTCGGGCAGGCCATCGCTCGACGCCAGCTGCGACTTGACGAAGGCTTCGCCGAAATTGTCGCCCACCCCCATGACCTCGCCGGTCGATTTCATCTCGGGACCGAGGATGGTATCGACACCGGGGAACTTGCGGAACGGGAACACCGCTTCCTTCACCGCGTAGTACGGTGGGATGATTTCCTTCTCGAAACCCTGCGATTTCAGGGAAATACCCGCCATCGCGCGCGCGGCGATCTTGGCCAGCGGCGCGCCAATGGCCTTGGAGACGTAGGGCACGGTGCGCGAAGCGCGCGGGTTCACTTCGAGCACGTAGACCGTTTCGCCCTGGATCGCGAACTGCACGTTCATCAGGCCGACGACCTTCAGTGCCTTCGCCATCGCCACGGTCTGGCGGCGCAGCTCGTCCTGCAAGGCCTGCGACAGGCTGTAGGGCGGCAGCGAACACGCCGAGTCGCCCGAGTGCACGCCGGCCTGCTCAATGTGCTGCATGATGCCGCCGATGACCACCTGCTTGCCGTCGGACAGCGCGTCGACGTCGACCTCGATGGCGTCGTTGAGGAAACGGTCGAGCAGCACCGGGCTGTCGTTCGACACCTTCACCGCCTCGGTCATGTAGCGGACGAGATCGGCTTCCTCGCGCACGATCTCCATCGCCCGCCCGCCCAGCACGTAGGACGGACGCACCACCAGCGGATAGCCGATCTCGGCCGCCATGCGCAGCGCGCTGTCGGGGTTGCGCGCGGTACGGTTGGGCGGCTGCTTCAGGCCCAGGTCGTGCAGCATCTTCTGGAAACGTTCGCGGTCTTCGGCCGCGTCGATCATGTCGGGGCTGGTGCCGATGATGGGCACGCCGTTGGCCTCGAGGTCGCGCGCCAGCTTGAGCGGGGTCTGGCCGCCGTACTGCACGATCACGCCGACCGGCTTCTCGATGCGGACGATCTCCAGCACGTCTTCCAGCGTCAGCGGTTCGAAATACAGGCGGTCGGAGGTGTCGTAGTCGGTCGACACGGTTTCCGGATTGCAGTTGACCATGATGGTCTCGAAGCCGGATTCGCGCAGCGCCAGCGAGGCGTGCACGCAGCAGTAGTCGAATTCGATGCCCTGGCCAATGCGGTTGGGGCCGCCGCCCAGCACCATGATCTTCTTGCGGTCGCTGGGACGCGACTCGCACTCTTCCTCGTAGGTCGAGTACATGTAGGCGGTCTGCGTGGCGAATTCCGCCGCGCAGGTATCGACGCGCTTGTAGACGGGATGGATCGCCAGTTCGGTGCGGCGCGCGCGCACGGCGTGCTGGTCGGTATTCAGGAGCCTGGCCAGGCGGCGATCGGAGAAACCCGCGCGCTTGAGCCGGCGCAGTTCGTCTGCGCCGACGTCCGCCAGCGCACGACCGGCCAGCGCGGTTTCCATCTCGATCAGGCCCTGGATCTGGTCGAGGAACCAGGGGTCGATTTTCGACACCGCGAAGATTTCTTCCAGCGTCATGCCGACGCGGAAGGCATCGCCGACGTACCAGATGCGCTCGGGACCGGGCGACATCAATTCGGCCTCGATCTCGTCGCGGTCGCTCGTCTTGGGATCGAAACCGTCGGCGCCGACTTCCAGCCCGCGCAAGGCCTTCTGCAGCGATTCCTGCAAGGTACGCCCCATCGCCATCACCTCGCCCACCGATTTCATCTGCGTGGTCAGGCGGTCGTCGGCCTGCGGAAATTTCTCGAAGGCGAAGCGTGGAATCTTGGTGACGACGTAATCGATCGACGGCTCGAACGAGGCCGGCGTCGCGCCGCCGGTGATGTCGTTCTGCAGTTCGTCGAGGGTGTAGCCGACCGCCAGCTTGGCGGCGATCTTGGCGATCGGAAACCCGGTCGCCTTGGATGCCAGCGCCGACGAACGCGACACGCGCGGGTTCATCTCGATCACCACCATGCGGCCGTCGTCCGGATTGATCGAGAACTGCACGTTGGAACCGCCGGTATCGACGCCGATTTCGCGCAGCACTGCCAGGCTGGCGTCGCGCATGATCTGGTATTCCTTGTCGGTGAGCGTCTGCGCCGGCGCGACGGTGATCGAATCGCCGGTGTGCACGCCCATCGGGTCGAAGTTCTCGATCGAGCAGACGATGATGCAGTTGTCCTTGCGGTCGCGCACCACTTCCATCTCGTACTCTTTCCAGCCGAGCAGCGATTCCTCGATCAGCAGTTCGTGCGTCGGCGAAGCCTCGAGGCCACGTTCGCAGATGGCGACGAACTCGTCCTTGTTGTAGGCGATGCCGCCACCCGAGCCGCCCATGGTGAACGAGGGCCGGATGATGGTCGGGAAGCCGAGCGCCGCCTGCACCTGCAGCGCTTCCTCCATGCTGTGTGCGATGGACGAGCGCGCCGAGCCGAGGCCGAGCCGGGTCATCGCGGCCTTGAATTTCTCGCGGTCCTCGGCCTTGTCGATGGCTTCCTTGGTCGCGCCGATCATCTCGACGCCGTATTTCTCCAGCACGCCATGCTTGGCGAGATCGAGCGCGCAGTTGAGCGCGGTCTGGCCGCCCATGGTCGGCAGCAGCGCGTCGGGGCGTTCCTTGGCGATGATCTTCTCGACCACCTGCCAGGTGATGGGCTCGATGTAGGTAACGTCGGCCATGTCCGGATCCGTCATGATCGTCGCCGGATTGCTGTTGACGAGGATGACCTTGAAGCCTTCCTCGCGCAGCGCCTTGCAGGCCTGGGCGCCAGAGTAGTCGAATTCGCAGGCCTGGCCGATGACGATGGGGCCGGCGCCGATGATGAGGATGCTGTGGAGGTCGCTACGCTTGGGCATGATCAGGACGCCGCCTTGTGCTCGGTCATCAGGTGGATGAACCGGTCGAACAGATAACTCATGTCGTGCGGGCCGGGGCTCGCTTCCGGGTGGCCCTGGAAGCTGAAGGCCGGCGCATCGGTACGGGCCAGCCCCTGCAGGCTGCCGTCGAACAGCGACACGTGGGTGCTGCGCAGGTTGGCGGGCAGCGTTGCCGCGTCGACCGCGAACCCGTGGTTCTGGCTGGTGATGGCGACGCGCCCGCTGTCGAGGTCCTTCACGGGATGGTTGGCGCCGTGGTGCCCGAATTTCATCTTGACGGTTTTCGCGCCCGACGCGAGGGCAAGCAGCTGGTGTCCGAGACAGATGCCGAACAGCGGAATCTTCGTCGCCACCAGTTCGCCGATGGCACGGATGGCGTAATCGCAGGGTTCGGGATCGCCGGGCCCGTTCGACAGGAAGATGCCGTCCGGCTTCAGGGCCAGCGCCTCCGCGGCGGTGGCGGTGGCCGGCAGCACGCTCAGCTTGCAGCCGCGCTCGGCCAGCATGCGCAGGATGTTGCGCTTGACGCCGTAGTCGTAGGCCACGACGTGGAACCGCGGCGCATTCTGCGTGCCGTAGCCGTGGCCGAGCTTCCATTCGGTTTCGGTCCAGGTGTAGCCGGCGGGCGCGGTCACCACCCTGGCGAGATCCATGCCGGCCAGTCCGGGGAAGGCGCGCGCCGCTTCCAGCGCTTTCGCCTCGTCCACTTCGCCGGCCATGATGCAGCCGTTCTGCGCGCCCTTCTCGCGCAGGATGCGGGTGAGACGACGGGTATCGATGTCGGCGATGGCGACGATGTTCTGGCTCTTGAGGTAGTCCGGCAGCGACTGGTTGGCACGGAAATTGGAATGCAGGCGCGGCACGTCGCGCACCACCAGGCCGGCGGCATGAATCCGCTCGGACTCGACATCCTCGCCGTTCACGCCGGTATTGCCGATGTGCGGGTAGGTCAGGGTGACGATCTGCCGGGAATACGAAGGATCGGTCAGGATTTCCTGGTAGCCGGTCAGCGCCGTATTGAACACCACCTCGCCGGACGTGATCCCGTCGGCGCCGATGGAAAGGCCGCGAAACACCGAACCGTCAGCGAGAACAAGGATGGCGGGCAGGGTTCGAGACAAGGGATCGCTCCGTAAGACAGGTGACAAAATTCAGGCGGGTCGCTCGCGCGATCCGCCTGAATTTGAATGCCGCGAATTGTAGCCGATCCGGCTTCGCCCATCAACGCCGGGCGACCGGACCGGCGTTGATCTTCAGGGCTGCAGGTGGTCCAGGCCGCCGTCCATGTCGAGTTCGGTCAGTTCGGTGAAGCCGCCGATGCATTTGCCTTCGACGACGATCTGCGGCACGGTGCGCGCGCCATGGGTGACGACGGCGAATTCCTTCATCGCCTCGCGGTCGAGGTCGATGCGCACCTCGTCGTAGCCGATGCCGCGCTTGTCGAGAAAGGCCTTGGCCTTGACGCAGATGGGGCAGGTGCCCGTGCTGTATACCTTGACGGCGTTCATGTGAGCTCCGCTTATTTGAGATTCAGTACGTCGCGCATGTCGTACAGGCCGGGCGCGCGACCCTGCAGCCATTTGGCGGCACGCAGCGCGCCCTGCGCAAAGGTGGCGCGGCTGCTGGCCTTGTGGGTGAGTTCGACGCGCTCGCCGATGCCGGCGAACAGCAGCGTATGGTCGCCGACGATGTCGCCGCCGCGCACGGTGGCGAAGCCGATGGTCCCGGGATCGCGTTCTCCGGTGACACCTTCGCGCCCGTACACCGCGCACTGCGACAGATCGCGGTGGAGCGCACGCGCCACCGCCTGCCCCAGCCCCAGTGCCGTGCCGGACGGCGCATCGACCTTGTGGCGGTGATGCGCCTCGATGATCTCGATGTCGTAACCCTCGTCGAGCACCTGCGCGGCCAGTTCCGCCAGCTTCATCAGCAGGTTCACGCCCACGCTCATGTTGGGCGCGAAGACGACAGGAATGCGGCGCGCCGCCCCGGCGATGCGCGCCTTGCCGGCTTCGTCGAAGCCGGTCGTGCCGATCACCAGCGGCACCCCGGCCGCCTCGCAGGCGTCGAGGTGGGCGAAGGTCGCCTCGGGCCGGGTGAAATCGATGAGCGCCTGTGCACCGGCAAGCGCCGCGGCGAGCTGGTCGGTCACGCGCACGCCGCTCGTGCCGCCCAGCAAGGCGTTCGCATCCTGCCCGACCAGCGGACTGCCGGTGCGGTCGACCGCCGCGTGCAGGACACAGTCGGCATCGGCCGCCACGGATTCCAGCAGGGCGCGTCCCATGCGGCCGGACACGCCGGCCAGCGCAATGCGCACGCTCACGGCTGTGCTCCGTGCAGATTGGAGAGCACGCGTTCCTCGACGATCAGCCAGCGGCCGTCGCGCTCGACCATGCGCAGTTGCTTGACCACGCCATCGCGATAGGAATCGGAACGGTAGAACTGGTTGAAGGTGACCGTCACGCTGCCGTCGTCGGCCCGCTCGACCGAGGGCGAATCGACCTTCAGCTCGATGTTCTTCGCCACGCCCAGCAACAGGCGGCGGCGCTTTTCCCAGTCGCTGCGGCTACCGCCGCCCTGCGGTATGAAGCTGGCGTCATAGGCGGCAAGATACGTCTCCTCGTCGCGCGACGCCCAGGCGTTCGCCCAGACGTTGACAGCCTTCAATACCGCGTCGTCGCCGGATGCCGTCGCCTGCGCGGGAACCGGGAACGCGGGCATGACGTCAGGCTGGATGCGGGCGACATCGGTCTCGGCCTGCAGCGCGGGTTCTGCGGGCGTATGCGGGTCGGCATAGGCCGGCGCATTCTTCGGGCTCGCCAGGGGCGCAACGACGCTGCTGGCGGGCACAGGTGCGGCCTTGGCAGCCTGGACCGGCGCCGGCGCGACGGCGGCAGGTGCCACGACGGCCTTGCCGGTCTCGGCCGCGACCGGCTTGGCCGGACTCCCCAAAGCCGGCACGACAGGCGCCGGCTGGCTTTGTGCTTGCGGCGCAGCCAGCGGGGTCGCGGCAGGCGCAACCGTGGTCGGCAACGGCGTCGGCGCGACCGGTGCGGGCTCCGCCCTGGTCGCCGGCGCCTGAACCTCGGGCGCGGGCGGCGCCGCTTCGGGCAGGTCGCCCTCGATCCGCGCCAGGGTGTCGCCTTCGAAGAACAGCGTGATGCGCTTCTGTTCCGCCAGTTTGCCCGCCTTGTACAGCACGTAGACGTAATCCCAGCGATCGGTATGGAAAGGATCGACCACCAGCGGCGTGCCGAGCAGGAAGCGGACCTGCGAACGATTCAGCCCCGGCTTCAGGCGCGCGACGTTTTCCTGGTCGAGCGCATTGCCCTGCTGGACGTCGATGCGGTGCGGGCCGATTTTCACGGTCGAGCAACCGGCGGCCAGGCCAAGGAACAGAACAGGGATCAGGTATCGACGCATGGCCCGGAAACCAGAAGGGGTTGGAGGGTTGGGAAAGCACGTATCATAGCGTATTCGCGTTCGCGTTCCGGAGCCCCGCTTGAGCAATCCATCCGACCTCAAGAACATCGGCCTCAAGGCTACCCTGCCCCGTCTCAAGATTCTCGACCTCTTCGAGCAGAGCGACAAACGCCACATGACGGCCGAGGAAGTCTATCGCCTGCTGTCCGACGAGGGACAGGATATCGGCCTGGCGACGGTGTACCGGGTTCTGACCCAGTTCGAGCAGGCCGGCCTGCTGATCCGCCACCATTTCGACAGCGACAAGGCGGTGTTCGAGCTCAACCAGGGCGATCACCACGACCACCTCGTCTGCCTGCAATGCGGCAAGGTCGAGGAGTTCTACGACCCCGAGATCGAAAAGCGCCAGCAGCGCATCGCCAAGGAACGCGGCTTCGCCATCCACGACCACTCCCTGCATCTCTACGCCGACTGCATCAAGGACAACTGCCCCAACCGCAAGCCCGGCGACCCGCGTCACCGCTCGTAAGGCGCCAGCGCCGCACACAGGCCGGCCACGCCCTCGACGAGTCTCGGCGTGGCGCGATGCAGGCGGTCCGCATCCACCTGCACGAATGCGTTTCGCCGCACCGCGGGCAGCGTGGAAAACCTTTGCCAGGTACGCCTGACATCCGGGGCATCGCTGCCGCCCAGGATGATCGCCGGCTGGCGCCGCAACACTGCCTCGCGCGACACCACCGGCGCCACGGCATCCAGGTCGGAGAACACATTGCGCGCGCCGCAAACCGCCAGCGCATCGTCGATCCAGTGCGCACCGCCCACCGTCATCAGCGGGCGATCCCATATCTGGTAGAACACCGGGGTCGGCCGGGCGCGCGCATGGCGCACCCGCAACGCCGCCAGCCTGTCCAGATATGCCTGCGCGGCTTCTTCACCTGCCGCCGCATGCCCGGTCGTCGCACCCAGCAGCCGCAGCAAGTGCGCGACATCGTCCAGCCGCGTCGCTTGCGTCAGCAGTACCGGTATGCCCAGTTGCTGGATGCCGTGGATGTCCGCCGCCCGGTTACCGCCCACCCAGGCCACGATCAGGTCCGGCTGCAGGGCCAGAATGCGTTCGAAGCGGATGCGGCTGAAATCGCCCACGCGCGGCAGTGCACGCGCGGCAGCAGGAAAATCGCTGCCGGCATCCACGCCGACGACCTGTTCGCCCGCACCGACGGCATACAGCAATTCGGTGAGATGCGGCGTCAGGGCGACGATGCGTTGCGGCGGATGGGCGAGTTCCAGCACCCGGCCGGCATCGTCTTTCACCCGGATGCCCGCGGCCGTGGCCGGCAGGCTCAGCAGCAACAGCAGTCCGACGACGGGGAGCCGGATCACGCAGGAAGTCGCGGACTGCCGTGGAAGACCAGGCTCGTCCGCCCGGCTTCGATGCGCAGGCGGGTGAGCGAGGCGCTCGCCACCTCGATGCGGTAAGCCTGCGCCAGGGGAATCTGCAGGGCCCAGGCCAGCGCCATGCGCATCACGCCGGCATGTCCCACCACCAGCAGGTGTTCGCCCGCATGGCCGGACGCCAGCGCGTCGAGGGCCGCGGCCACGCGCGCATGAAATCCTTCCAGCGCCTCGGCCCCCGCGGGGCGTGCTCCGATCGGATCGGCCTTGAAACGCGCCAGGCTGCCTGGCCAGGTCGCCTCGATCTCGGCGGCGTCCCTGCCTTCCCATTCGCCGAAGCCCACTTCCTTCAGGCGATCGTCGAATGCCAGCGGCAGGCCGTGGCGCACGGCCAGCGACTCGGCAAAGGCGCGGCAACGCAACAGCGGGGAAGAGACGATGCGCGTCCACGGTGCGGCGTCGCCGACCGCGTCGCGCATCTGTGCCCAGCCTTTCTCGGACAGCGGATCGTCGACCTGGCCGCGATACCGGCGGCCGCCCACGGGCTCGCCGTGGCGCATCAGGTCGAGCGTGGTGGTCATCGCAGGACGACCAGGTTGTCGCGGTGGATGAGCTCGGGCTCGTCCTCGTAGCCCAGCTCCGCCTCAATGGCCGACGTGGGCTTGCCGGCGATGCGCCGCGCCTCGCTGGCACTGTAGTTCACCAGGCCGCGCGCCACCTCGCGGCCTGCAGCGTCGACCACGGCGACGACCTCTCCGCGCTCGAATTCGCCCGTGACGCCCTTCACGCCCACCGGCAGCAGGCTCTTGCCGTCCTCGACCAGGGCGCGCACCGCGCCGTCGTCGAGCACCAGCCCCCCGCGCAGCTGCAGGTGATCGGCCAGCCACTGCCGGCGCGCGGCGAGCGGCGCCTGGCGCGCCACCAGCTGGCTGCCGATGGCCTCGCCCGCCGCCAGCCGCAGCAGCACGCGTTCTTCGCGCCCGCTGCAGATGACCGTGTGGGCGCCGCTGCGCGCCGCGCGCTTGGCGGCGAGTATCTTGGTCAGCATGCCGCCGGTGCCGACGCTGCTGCCGGCGCCGCCGGCCATGCGCTCGAGGTCCGGGTCGCCGGCGTGGGCCTCCATCACCAGCGTGGCATCCGGATTCTTGCGCGGATCGGCCGTATAGAGGCCCGGCTGGTCGGTGAGGATGATCAGGCAGTCCGCCTCGATCAGATTGGTGACCAGCGCTCCCAGGGTGTCGTTGTCGCCCAGGCGGATTTCGTCGGTGGCGACGGTGTCGTTCTCGTTGATGATGGGCACCACGCCCAGCGTCAGCAGCGTGCGCAGCGTGGAACGCGCGTTGAGGTAACGCGTGCGGTCGGCCAGGTCCTCGTGGGTGAGCAGTACCTGCGCGGCGTGCAGATCGTGCGTGCGGAAGATCGATTCGTAGGCCTGCACCAGACCCATCTGGCCTACCGCGGCGGCGGCCTGCAGTTCGTTCACCGCCCTGGGGCGCTTCTTCCAGCCCAGCCGCGCAATACCCTCGGCGATGGCGCCGGAGGACACCAGCACGACTTCACGGCCCTGTCCGACCAGGGCCGCGATCTGCTCCGCCCAGCGCGACAGGGCGCCATGGTCCAGCCCGCGGCCTTCCGCCGTGACAAGACTCGACCCGACCTTGACGACGATGCGTCGCGCCGGCCTGACGACTGCGGCGTTCATCGTGCGGCCTTCTTCAGGGCGCGCACCGCTTCCGCGGCACTTTGCACGTTGACGCCGCCCGGGCAGAAGTGATCCTCGTACAGGGTTTTCTGGTACGACAGCAGGGAACGCAGCTCGACCGGCGCCCAGCCCGCGTTGCGCGCGCGCGACCAGGTCCCGTCGGGATGCCCGTAGGCATAGAGGCGACGCTCACCCGTTTCGCAGCGCAGGCCTTCGTAGGAGACGTTCCTGGCGCCGCCCGCCGCCTCGACCACCACCGTATAGCGCACCACCTTGTCGGAACCGACGCTGATCGAAGCCGTGTCGACGAAGAACTTGTTGCGCGTCGCGGACGAGACGTCGAACGGAATCAAGTTTTCGGTCTTGGGATACGGCGGCAGCTGCGCGGCGACTTCGACCCAGGGCTTGTCCTCTTCGAACTCGACCTCGGAATCGATCCAGGCAGCCTGCGCCAGAGCAGGCAGGCACAGCAGCAAGACGGGCAGTTTTTTCATGCCCGGCATTGTAGGGGTTCGCCTGCGGGCTGGCTACGCTGCGGCCTCAAGCCGCATACATGTAGGCACGATTGTAGGGATAGCCCGGCTGTGCCCCGTCGACCGCCTTGCCCGCAAGCACCTGCCACAGTTCCAGCCAGCCGCGCTCGAAGGCGTGGGCGGAACCGGCCATGTAGATGCGCCAGATGCGGTACTTCTCTTCGCCGATGAGTTCGACGGCGCGCGCAGCCTGGGCTTCGAGCCGGGTGACCCAGTGCCAGAGGGTGGCGGCATAGTGCGGGCGCAGGTTCTCGCCGTCGAGGCACTCGAGGCCACCGCCGGTGGCGGCGGCGAGCACTTCCGACACGTGCACGAGTTCGCCGCCGGGAAAGACGTAGTCGTCGACGAATTCGGCGATGCCGCCCCCCAGTCCCTGCGACCGCAGCGCGGCGGCGGTGATGCCGTGATTGAGGACCAGGCCGCCGGGCTTGAGCAGGTCGTGGATTTTGCGGAAATAGTCGGTGAGCTGGCTACGGCCGACGTGCTCGAACATGCCGACGCTGGCAATCTTGTCGTAGGCACCGGTTTCGGGCACGTCGCGGTAGTCCATCCGGCGCACCTCGACCTGTCCTTCCAGGCCGAGTTCGCGCACGCGTGCACGGACATGCACGTGCTGGTCGTCGGAGAGCGTGATGCCGACGGCCTGAACGCCGTAATGCCTGGCGGCATGCAGGACGAGTCCGCCCCAGCCGCAGCCGATGTCGAGCAGGCGCTCGCCGGGCTCGAGCACGAGCTTCCTGCAGATATGGTCGAGCTTGGCGCGCTGCGCCTCGTCGAGTGTCATGCCCGCGTCGCGGAAATAGGCGCAGGAGTAGACGCGCGCCTCATCCAGCCACAGGCCGTAGAAGTCGTTGGAGACGTCGTAGTGATACTGGATGTTGCGGCGGTCGCGACTGCGGGTATGGCGCCACCATTTCCAGTTGGCGCTGCCGGTTTCCGGCCTGCACGCGTCGGCAGCGCACAGCCGGTTACCGAGGGCGAGGATGTCGCGGGTGTCGCCGTCGAGATCGAGCCTGCCCTGCACGTAGGCACGCGCCAGCGCACCAAGGCTGGGATGGGCGAGTGCCCTGAGGCTGGACTTGTCCTTGAGGCGCAGCCTGACGCGCGCGGCTTCGGCTGCCACGCCGACCGTCTCGCCATTCCACAGGGTCACGGCGAGCGGCAATCCGCTTGCGTCCACACGACGTTGCACCTGGCTGATCAGCACGCGGTCCAGCATGGCATCCCTCCTTGCTGCGGGCGGGCCATGCCCGCCTGGTCACGCCTCCTCAGGCCAGATCGACGACGAGCGCGGCGCGCACGTTCTCGGGCAGCGTCGTCGACGCCACGTTACAGGCCGGATGCTCGACGCCGATGCGGATCGGGCTGCCGGCCTTGGCTGCGGCGATCGAGGTCGGGTCGAGTTCGAAGCGCAGGAAATGCACGGACGAGGTTTTCTCCTCGTTCTCGCGATCCATGTCCTCGTCGGCGATGGCGTAGACCCGGGGCTGCTCGGCCACCTGCATCCACACCTTGTCTGCCACGCCCTTCAATCTGGCCAGCTCGACCTTGCGCACATCGGGATCGGAATACTCGATCATCATCGTCGCCTTCCAGTTGCTGCCGTCCGGCACCAGCGGGTTGTAGGCGTCGAGTTCGTCCTGGATGCCCGACTCCTCGAAGGTACGCTCGGCACGCAGCATTTCCTGGATCTGGTAGCGCATCGTCTTCTCGTCCTCGAAATGCAGGCTGATGTGCTCGCCCAGCATGACGAAGCGGTTCTTCTTGTGCGCGATGATCTCGCTGCGGAAGGTCGCGCGTATCCGTGAATAGCTTTCCAGGGTCATCAGGCTTTCGCGGGTGATGTGCGGCATGAAACGTTCTCCTTCACTCGATGCGGAATTACAGGCCGTAGGCGATGCGCAGAAGCGTGATCGGGTGCTGCTTCTCGGCAGTCGCGCCCTCGCCCATGCCCTGCAGGATGTGACGCGCGGCGATCGCGCAGTCGGAACTGACGTAGTCGGGCTGCGGTTCGGCCATCTGGCGGAACACCGGCTTGCCGATCTTCATCGATTTGTCGAACCATTCGCTCTTCACGCCCCAGGTGCCGTCGTGGCCGGAGCAGCGCTCGACCATGCTGACCTGGGCGCCGGCCAGCTGCAGCGCGTCGCGCGTCTTGTTGCCGATGTTCTGCACACGCTGGTGGCAGGGCACGTGATAGGACACCTTGCCGAGCGGCTGCTTGAAGTCGGCTTTCAGCAGACCGTCGGCGTTGCGCGCCATCAGGTACTCGAAGGGATCCCACATCGCTTCCTTGACCGCCTGCACGTCGGCGTCATCCGGGAACATCAGCGGCAGTTCCTGCTTGTACATCAGCGTGCACGAAGGCACGGCGGTGAGAATGGCGTAGCCTTCGCGCGCCAGCCTGGCCAGATGCGGAATGTTGATGTCCTTGAGCTTCTCGACCTGGTCGAGGTCGCCCAGTTCCAGCTTGGGCATGCCGCAACAGGCTTCCTTGTCGACCAGCACGGCGGGGATTTCATTGTGCGCCAGGATCTTCAGCAGGTCGTGGCCGATGCCGGGTTCGTTGTAGTTCACGTAGCAGGTCGCGTAGATCGCCACCTTGCCCGGGGTCTTGTCGCCGGCCCGGACGGGAAAGTCGCCGTTGGGTTTCGCGGTCGCGCGGAACCTGGCGCTGTCGTACTCCGGCAGGATGCGGTCGGCGTGAATGCCGAGATTCTTGTCGAGCAGCTTGCGGATCGGTGCGCTCTTCAGCGAGGCGTTCACCGCCTGCACGACGACGGGAATCGAGGCGAGCCTGCCCATCGCGTCGGTGCTGGACAGCAGCTTGTCGCGGAAGGTCGTCTCGCCTTTCTTGTATTTGATGGCCTTGGCACGCAGCATGGTGTGCGGGAAGTCGAGGTTCCACGGATGCGGCGGCACATAGGGGCACTTGGTCATGTAGCACAGGTCGCACAGATAGCACTCGTCGACGACCTTCCAGTAGTCCTTCTTCTCGATGCCGTCGACTTCCATCGTCGGCGATTCGTCGACCAGGTCGAACAGCGTGGGGAAGGCGGTGCACAGCGACACGCAGCGGCGGCAGCCGTGGCAGATGTCGAAGATGCGCTCGAGCTCGTGCTGGAGCTTGTCTTCGTTGTAGAAATCCGGGTTTTTCCAGTCGAGCGGGTGACGGGTGGGGGCTTCGAGGCTGCCTTCGCGCGTGCTCATGCGTGCTCCATTTAGACTTGGTATAAATCGATGCGCAGATTCAAAAAAAGCGGGTCGCAATCGACCCGCTTTTCAGCATAGACCGTATCAGGCGCCCAGGCTGTCCAGGGTTTTCTGGAACTTGTTGGCGTGGGAACGCTCGGCCTTGGCCAGGGTTTCGAACCAGTCGGCGATCTCGTCGAAGCCTTCGCCACGCGCGTCCTTGGCCATGCCCGGGTACATGTCGGTGTACTCGTGGGTTTCGCCGGCGATGGCGGTCTTCAGGTTGTCGGCGGTGGGGCCGAAGGCCATGCCGGTGGCGGGGTCGCCGCACTTTTCCAGGTATTCGAGGTGGCCGTGGGCGTGGCCGGTTTCGCCTTCCGCGGTAGAACGGAACACGGCGGCGACGTCGTTGTAGCCTTCCACGTCGGCCTTGGCTGCGAAATAGAGGTAGCGGCGGTTGGCCTGCGACTCGCCGGCGAAGGCGGCCTTCAGATGTTCTTCGGTTTTCGAGCCTTTCAGTTGCATTACCTGATCTCCTTGTATACAGATGGACAGCCTTGCGGCAGTGAAAATCCCATCCCCTGCGGGGACGCTGCAGGCGGATGAAATCCGGTTTTTAGACTAAGTCTAATACCTGAACGAAGGTTAAACCCGACTTCATGACACTGTCAACCACTTCGATTTTACGCTCGCCCATGCCCGCCGCCGGCACACGGCAGACAGTGCGGCGCGGCCCTGTACGCAATAGGGGTATCGTGCCAAACCGCGGCCTGGCCGGGTACACTTCGCGCACGATCGGAGATTTCGCCATGCCACCCAAAACCGACGCCGAATGGCGCACCACGCTGAGTCCGGAGCAGTATCGCATCCTGCGCGGGAAAGGCACCGAACCCCCCTTCACCGGTGCCTACTGGAATCATCATGGACACGGGCAGTACCGTTGCGCGGCCTGCGGCGCCCCGCTCTTCGCGTCCGCGACCAAGTTCGATTCCGGCACCGGCTGGCCCAGTTTCTACCAGGCGGTCGCCCCTGACGCGGTGGCCGAACTGCGCGACACCAGCCACGGCATGGTGCGCACCGAGGCCCTGTGCCACGCGTGCGGCTCGCATCTCGGCCACGTCTTTCCCGACGGCCCCGCGCCCACCGGCCTGCGCTACTGCATCAACTCGGCTTCGCTGCACTTCGACGCCGACACCGGACAGGACTGAACCTTGCAATCCTTCGAGGCACGCGTGACGGCGCTGGTCGCCGCCACCCCCAGTATTCGCGTCATGCGCCTGTCCATCGCCGACCCCGCGTTTCGCTTTCTTCCCGGCCAGTGGATCGACCTCGCGGTGGAAATCGACGGCCAGCGTCACGCCAGCGGCTACTCGATCACCACCTCGCCGGTGCACGCCGGCGAGATCGAGGTGGCGATCAAGATCAGCACGAAGCATCCCGTTGCACGCTGGGTGCACGAGCAGGCGCAGATCGGCGACCGCGTCGACGTCACCCAGGGCCAGGGGCCCTTCGTCTACCTGCCGGAAATGAGCGACAACCTGGTCCTCATCGGCGGCGGTGTGGGCGTCACCCCGCTGCTGTCCATCTTCCGTCACGTACGCGATGCGGGCCTGTCGACACAGACGCATCTGCTCTACAGCGTATCGAACAGCGACGAGATCCTGTGTCGCGACGAACTCGACGCCGCGGTGCGCCAATGCCCCAACCTGCACGTGAGCATCACCGTGACCCAGCCCGACCCGCTGTGGCATGGCCTCACCGGCCGCATCGACCCGATCAAGCTGCATGCGCTCGACGTGCCCGACGACACGCTCTATTACCTGTGTGGTCCCAAGGGCATGGTGGAAGACATGAGCGCCCTGCTGCACGGCCTGGGCGTGCCGATGAGCCGTATCATTTTCGAGAAATGGTGGTAGCGCATTTCGACTATTAACCCTGCCTGCCGCCTTGTGTAAGGTTAAGAAACCATCAAGAACCCCCACTACGC
Source organism: Thiobacillus sp. (assembly GCA_044227225.1). Lineage (GTDB taxonomy): Bacteria > Pseudomonadota > Gammaproteobacteria > Burkholderiales > Thiobacillaceae > Thiobacillus. The sequence continues at coordinate 184,096 of JBGAFM010000001.1, forward strand.
CAAGGAGACCTTCATGCGATTCGCATCCCTGTTCGCCGCACTCGCCTTTTCCGCCGCCGCCCTGGCCGGCCCGAACGACACCGTGCGCACCTACCCGCCGCAGAAGATTTCGGCCGACACCTGGGTCATCCACGGCCCGCAGGGCGTACCTTCGGTCAAGAACCAGAGCTTCATGAACAACCCGGCCTGGGTGATCACCAGGGACGGCGTGGTCGTGATCGATCCGGGTTCGAGCATTCAGGTCGGCCGCATGGTCGTCGCGCAGTTGAAGAAGACCACCAAGCTGCCAGTCACCCACGTCTTCAACACCCACGTGCACGGCGACCACTGGCTGGGCAACCAGGCCATCCTCGACGCCTGGCCCGGCGCCACGCTCATCGCGCATCCCGACATGATCAGGAAGGCCCATGACGGCGCCGGCGCCTACTGGATCCAGCTGATGTCCGACATGACCAAGGGCTACACCGACGGCACCAAGGCCGCGGTCCCGACGGTGGAAGCAGCCGACGGCCAGGAATTCAGGATCGGCGGCAAGACCTTCCGCATCCACTCGTCGACCGACGCCCACAGCAAGACCGACCTGATGATCGAGATGGTCGAGGACCGCATCCTCTTCACCGGGGACAACGTGCTCAGCCACCAGGTCATGAACCTGCGCGACGGCACCTTCAAGGGCATCCAGAAAGCCACCGATCGTGCGCTCGCCATCAATGCGAAAACCTACATCCCCGGCCACGGCAGGAGCGGCGACCGCAAACTGGTGGAAGACCAGAAGGTCTGGTTCGACACGCTGATGACCGAAGTGCGCCGCATGTACGACGAAGGCAAGATCGACTACGAGATGAAACCCGTGATCGCCGAGAAACTGAAAGCCTTCCGCAGCTGGCCCGAGTGGGACCCCAACCTGGGCCAGCAGATCAGCCTGGCGATCCTGGAGATCGAACAGGAATGATCAGTCGCCGAGCTGGGTGACGCTTGCCACGCGCCCCGGCTGCCATTCCCCGTCGAGGTTGACCCATTCGACGCGTTCGCCGCGCAAGCGAACGATGGCGGGCCGGCGGTTGTCGCCGGTGTCGGAAAATTCGAAATGGTAGTCGCGCTGGAAAACCAGCTGGCCGCTGTCGTTGCGTACGAAACGGGTACGCGCCAGTGCGACGCTTTCGTCGAGAAACTGCACGCCGGCTTCGGCGCAGGCGCGACGTCCGACCGCGATGGCCTGTTCGCGCGCATGCATGCCGGCATACCAGTACCAGGCGATGCCCGCCGCCAGCGCGAGCAGGACAACTTCCCAGCTCACTGGTCGGCGGCTTCGGTCTTGGACGGACTGCGGAACAGGGCGGCGACCGGCCGCTTCGACGCCGGGCGCGCCGAAGCGGCTGCGGGCACGGCGGCGGGCGCCGCATCGCCCGGCACGTAGGGTGCGTCGAACAGCGCATCGCGCGGCGCGGCCGGCCTCGCCCGCTGCGGGCGCTCGGTCCGTTCGGGGCGCCCGGAACGCTCCGGACGCGTGTTGCGTGCTTCGCGCGGCGGACGCGATGCGTAGGCAGGCACGTCGGCGGCGCCGGGTTCGAAGCCGGGCACGATGACGGCTTCGATCGCCGTGCCGATGAGTTTCTCGATGTCCCTGAGGTAACGCGTCTCCGACTCGCTCACCAGCGAGATCGCCTCGCCCCTGGCGCCCGCGCGTCCCGTCCGGCCGATGCGATGCACGTAGTCCTCGGCGTTGTGCGGCAGGTCGTAGTTGACCACGAAAGGCAGCGCCTCGATGTCGATGCCGCGCGCCGCGACGTCGGTGGCGACCAGTACGCGGATGGTACCGGCCTTGAAGGCGTCGAGCGCCTTGATGCGTTCCTGCTGGGTCTTGTCGCCGTGGATGGCGTCGGCGTGCAGGCCCAGCTTGTTGAGTTCGTTGGCGAGCCGGTTGCAGCCCAGCTTGGTCCCCGTGAAAACGAGCACCTGGCTGAGATCGCGGCTCTTGATGAGATGCGACAGCAGCTGCCGCTTGCGCTCGTGATGCACCGGATGCACCACCTGCGTGACCGTGACCGCCGTGGTGTTGCGCGCCACTTCGATGAAGGTCGGGTTGTTCAGGATGCTGTCGGCGAGCTTGCGGATTTCCTCCGGGAAGGTGGCCGAAAACATCATGTTCACGCGCTGCGCCGGCAACAGCGCAACGATGCGCTTGAGGTCGGGCATGAAGCCCATGTCGAGCATGCGGTCGGCCTCGTCGAGCACCAGCGTGTTGACCTGGCCCAGCGACAGCGTGCGGTTCTGCACATGATCGAGCAGGCGGCCCGGCGTGGCGACGAGGATCTCGATGCCGGTCTTGAGGATGGGAATCTGCGTATTGATGTTGACGCCGCCGTAGACGACCAGCGAGCGCAGCGGCACGTGCCGGCAGTAGGCATTGATGCTTTCCTCGACCTGGATCGCGAGTTCGCGCGTGGGCGTCAGGATCAGCGCGCGGATCGGATGCTTGGCCGGCGAAGTGCTGGTGTTGGCGTGCGGCAGCAGGCGCTGGATCAGCGGCAGGGCAAAGGCGGCGGTCTTGCCGGTGCCGGTTTGCGCCGCACCGAGGATATCGCCGCCATGCAGGGCCAGCGGAATCACCTGCGCCTGGATCGGCGTCGGCGTGGCGTAGCCCATGTCGTCGAGGGCCCGCAGGATGTCGGGCGCAAGGCCCAGTTCGGCAAAAGTCGTCAAAGTCTTATCCAATCGAATCCGGTCGTCTGGCAGGCCACGCCCACCTCGTCTGCCGCGCACACCAGCACCTCAGCCAGCGCGGCCTGCGCAAGCGCGCGCGTGTTGTTCTTCTTCGACACGTGCGCCGCCATCACGCATTGCAGCCTGTCGTGCTTCACCCGTCCCAGCAAGGCGGCGGCCTGGCCGTTTTCCAGGTGCCCGAAGCGGCCGCCGACGCGTCGCTTGAGGCTGGCCGGATACGGTCCGCTTTCCAGCATCGCGGCATCGTGGTTGCACTCCAGCACCAGCGCATCGACCCCCGTCAGCATGGCCTCGATGTGCGGCGTGGAAGAGCCCGCATCGGTCAGCACGCCCAGCCTCCGGGCGCCGTCACCGAACACGAACTGCACCGGCTCGCGCGCATCGTGCGGCACCGGGAAAGGCTGAATTTCCAGTGCGTCCACCGCAAACGGCGCATGGCTGTCGATGATGCGTATCGCCACGCCCTCCAGGTCCTGCGCCATCGCCAGCGTGCCCGCGGTCAGCCACACCGGCAGATCGTACTTGCGCGCCAGCCGCCCGACGCCGCCGATGTGGTCGCTGTGCTCGTGGGTCACCACGATGCCCGCGAGCGCCGCCGGTGCCAGTCCCAGCCGTGCCAGGCGCGCCACGCAGTCCGCCAGCCCGAAGCCGCAGTCCAGCAGCACGCAGGTACCGTCGGCGTCGACCACCAGGCCATTGCCTTCGCTGCCGCTGCCCAGACTGGCGAACCGCATGGCAGGCGCGGCGTTACTTCAGTTCCTTGTACAGCAAGTTGACGATGCGGTTCTGGGTCCCGGCGTCGGCAGCCTTGCCATCCGTGCCGGTCACCGTGACGCGGCTCTTGTCGCCGGCCTCGGCGACGACGATCTGCAACTGCGGCGAGGTCTGCGTCTTCTTGCTGCGCCAGAAGGCGAGCTTGGCGAACATGCCTTCGTCGCGCTTGCTGCCGTTGTCGACGTCGGGGTCGATGTAGCGCACGTAGTAGATGCCCTTGGAGCGGTCGCGATCCTCGACGGCGAAGCCGACGCGGTCGAGCGCAAGGCCGACGCGGCGCCAGGCGCGGTCGAAGCTCTCGTCCATTTCCAGCGCGGGCGCGCCGCCGTCCTTCAGGATGCGCGCCTGTTCGACCGACTGCGGGTTCGCGATCAGTTTGTCGGCACGCGCCGCATCGACGCCGAAGCGCAGCATCAGGCGACGCAGCATCTCCGCTTCCAGTTCGGGGTCGGCCGGGCGCGGTTGCCACACGGTCTTGTCCTTGCCCTCGGTGGCATAGATTTCCATCATCCCGCGGTGGCTGATGTAGATCTCGGTGCCGTCCTTGCCCTGTTCGATACGGGTGCGGAACTTGTCGCGCTCGGGCGTCGAATACAGGCCGTCGATCACCTTGCCGAGCGTGCTGCGGATGATGTCCTGCGGAATTTTGGCGCGGTTCTCCGCCCAGTCCGTCTCGATCACGCCGGTTTCCGGCGATTCCTGGTTGATGATGAAGCCGTTCTCCTGCCAGAAATCCTTGATCACCGGCCACACCTGCTGCGGCGTTGCCTGCACCACCAGCCAGCGCTGCGAACCGGCGCGCTCGAGGCGGGCCTTGTCCTCGGTCGGCAGCAGGGTCTGCGTGCCGACCGGCGCGACCTTGCGCTCCTTGTTGTAGGTGGACAGCGTGGCCGCGCCGCCGCCCTGCGCGTCGGGAATCGCGTAGCGATTGTCGCCCGAGGGCGCCACGAGATCGGGCGGCAGTTCCAGCGTCGGCGCCTTCTGCGCCGACTTGTAGTCGATCTTCTTGGATTCGATGATGCCGCAACCGGAAGCGACGAGCGTGGCGGCGAGCAGCAGGGGCAGATAACGCATGGGCATCCTTTTACATCAGGCCCGCGTGGCGCATGGCCTCGCGCAGGGTTTCGTGGTGCGCTGCCGACAGGGGCGTCAGCGGCAGGCGCAGGCCGCCGGGCATGCGGCCCAGTTCGGCACAGGCCCACTTGACCGGAATCGGGTTCGCCTCGACGAAGAGCTTGCTGTGCAAAGGCAACAGCTTGTTGTTGATTTCGCGGCCCAGCGCGAGGTTCCCCGCAAACGCGGCTTCGCACATCTGGTGCATGAGTCTGGGCGCGACGTTGGCGGTAACCGAGATCACGCCGTGCCCGCCCAGCAGCATGAAAGGCAGGCCCGAGGCATCGTCGCCGCTATAAAGCGCGAAATCCTTTGGTGCGCGCCGCAGCAGGTCGGACGCCCGCTCCATGTTGCCGGTCGCATCCTTGAGGCCGACGATGCCGGGCACCTGCGCCAGACGCAGCACGGTATCGTTCGCAAGATCGGCGACGGTGCGGCCCGGCACGTTGTAGAGCATCAGCGGCAGGTCGACCGCCTCGGCGATCTTCTTGTAATGCAGGTACAGCCCTTCCTGCGTCGGCTTGTTGTAGTACGGCACGACGGACAGGCCGGCCGCGGCGCCCGCGGCCCTGGCGCATTCGGTGAGCTCGATCGCCTCGCTGGTCGAATTCGCCCCGGTGCCGGCGATGACCGGTACGCGGCCCGCCGCCTGTTCGACCGTGACGCGGATCAAGTGGCAATGCTCGTCGAAGTCGACGGTGGGGGATTCGCCGGTGGTGCCGACGATGACGATGCCGTCCGTGCCTTCCGCAATGTGCCAGTCGACCAGCCGACGCAGCGCATCGAGATCGAGCGCGCCGTCTTCCGACATGGGGGTGACGATCGCAACCAGGCTGCCCCTGGTCATTGTGTATTCCGACATGGTGGTTCCGCGCTGTGCCGGCTGGGCCGTGTGACGTTAAATCCGGGCATTTTAATCTATCTGGCGCCCAACAGGCCGAGCCAGAACGCCAATTGTTCGAACGCGGCGCGCACGCCCGCGGCAAGCACCGGCGCAGCCGCGACCCAGGCCGCCAGCAGGCCGATTGCCGCCAGGCCCAGGCCGATGGAGAACATGTCGAGTCCCGGCGTGGTGCGCGCGACGATGCCGAGCGCCAGCTGGATCAGCAGCGCCAGCGCCAGCAGCGGCACGGCCAGCTGGGCGCCGGTGGCGAACAGCCAGCCCGCGGATTCGGCCAGCGTGCGCAGAGTGTCCGCATCCGGCAGCATCGCCACCGGCATCGCGGCAAAGCTGTCGCGCAGCGCAGACACAACCAGCAGGTGGCCGCCCGCACCGAGAAAGGCCAGCGCAGCCATCCAGCCGGCCAGCGCGCGCCAGGGCGCATCGCTCGTCTCGGCCTGGGCATCGGTGAGCGCAAGCAATCCGCCGGTCGCGCTGTGACCGACCCAGTGCAGCACCGCCTGCGCCAGCGCAAACACGATCCACACGCACAGGGACAAGGCGGCGCCCCAGGCGAATTCGAGCACCAGGGCCGGCAGGATCGACGCCTGCAGGGTCGCGCCCGGCGCGGCGCCGAGCCCGGGCAGCAGCGCGAGCGCCAGCGTCGCCGCGAGCCCCAGTCGCAGAAGGCGGGGCAGGCGTCCGGCCAGCGGGTCGAACGTGGCCCAGCCGGCCAGGCGGGCAAACGCGTACAGCCAGACCACGAGCGTCGCTTCCGGAAGCGGCATCACTCGAGCAGGGTCGGGAAATCGGTCAGCAAGGTGCGCGCGAAATCGACCAGCAGGCCGCCCATCCAGCCGCCCAGCAGGGCGAGCACGACCAGCATCACGATCAGCTTGGGCACGAAGGACAGCGTCGGTTCGAGGATCTGGGTGGCGGCCTGGAACAGGCTGATGGCGAAGGCCACCGCCAGCCCGGCGAGCAGGGCCGGCGCCGCGAGCGTCATCGTCAGCCAGAGGGCGTCGCGCAGGAGGTCTTCCATCAGAAGCTGGCCAGCAGGGAACCCACCAGCAGATGCCAGCCATCGACCGCGACGAACAGCAGCAGTTTGAGCGGCAGCGACACCAGTTGCGGCGGCAGCATGATCATGCCGAGCGCGGTCAGCACCGCCGCCACGACCAGGTCGATCACGAGGAAGGGCAGGATCACCATGAAGCCGATCTGGAAGGCGGTCTTGAGCTCGCTGGTGAGGAAGGCCGGCGCCAGCGCCGCCAGCGGCACCGTTTCGGCGCGCTTGGCATCCGCGGTCCTGTCGTCCGCGGTGAACAGCGCCAGATCCTCGGCGCGCGTCTGCCGCAGCATGAAGGTCTTCAGCGGCGTCGCCGCCTTCGCCGCCGCCTCGTTGAACGCCAGCGTCCCCGCGAGATAGGGCTGGTAGGCTTCCGCATCGATGGTCTTAAGGGCCGGCAGCATTACGTAGATCGCCAGCAGCAATGCCAGGCCGGTCAGCACCAGATTGGGCGGCGTCTGCGCGTTGCCCAGCCCCTGGCGCAGCAGGAAGAGGACGACGGCGATGCGCGCGAAGGCGGTGAAGGCCAGCAGCAGCGCAGGCAGGAAGGGGAACAGCAGCAGCCAGGGCAGGCTCGTCCCCGGCACGCCGAGCACCTGGCCGCCCGCGCCCGGACTCACCGCCAGCAGCGGCACCGTCGGCTCGGCCGCGCAGGCCGGCCAGGCCAGCAGGCCCAGCAACAGGATGACGCCTGCCCTCATTGCGCCCCCTCCCCTGTTCCGGCCGGCCGGGGCAGCGTGTGCAGGAGGCGCACGTTGCCGCCGCCCACGCCGAGCAGCAGCCAGGTGTCGTCCACCTCGACCACCACGACGCGTTCGCGTGCGCCGACGGCGGTCGTCCCGACCACCTTCACCACGCCCTGCGCAGTCATGCCGGGCAGGTAGCGGCGCGCCGCCCAGGCCAGCGCGACAAAGCCGCCCAGGATCAGGGCCAGGCTGAGCAGGACCGTCAGCAGGCTCGTCGCCGCGCCCGTCGCCGCCCACGCCGGCAGGGGCGCCAGCAATGCCGCCCCGCAGAGTTTCCTGTTCATTTCGTGATCGTCTCCTGTGCCCAGCGCACCATGTCCCGCGCGTCGGCGGGCAGTTTCAGGCCCAGCCGCGCGGCGCACCCGTCGGCGCGCAGCGTCCAGGCCAGGGCAACCGGCGTTTCCTCGCGCCGGTCGAGCCAGCGTTCGGCCAGTACCGCATCCAGCGTCGTCAGCAAGCCGTGCGGCACGAACGGCACCGCGCCACCGGCAGCGCGGCTGCCCAGCCGCCGCGCAAACCACAGCGTCGAGAGTGCCGCATCCACCTGCCACTGCGGCGACGACGACGTCCCTTCGGGTACGGCCGCCTGGGGCGTGAGCGTGACCGGCAGGCGCAGTCTGGCCGACAGCGTTGCGGCGAGCGCCGCGCCCAGGCGCGCGGCGAAAGCCGGCGCGTCGCTCGCGGGGGCTGACAGGAAAGCCTTCTCCTCCGCACTGAGCGCGGCCAGCCCGACGGACGTTGCCGGCCTCACCGCCGCCGCCCCGCGTCGCCGTGGTGGATGAGTTCCACCAGTTCATCGTGCTGGCGCTGTTCGAGCCGCCGCTGCACCACCGCGACCTGGGCCTGGTGGCGCGCCTCGAGCAGGCGCAGGGCCTTCACCCGCTGTTCCTCGGCCAGCCACGCGGCCAGCCGCGCCTGCCATGCGGCGTGCGCGGCCTCGACGGCGTCGCGCGCGACGCGCATTTCGTCGGCCTGCGCGTGCTGCAGGCGGTCGGCTTCGCGCAATTGCCGCGCCGTCACGCCTTCCCGCAAGTCCAGCGCCAGCAGCGCGATGTGCGCATCGCGCAGGGCCGCGAGCTGCACCTCGCGGCCGCGCGCGCGCAGCCAGACGCCGTGCGCCTGCTTGACCGCACGCGCCAGCGTCTCGCTGCGCCGCTCGGCCAGCTGCAGCACCCGGGCCAGGGTGAAGGGCTTCATTCAAGCACCCCGGCAAGCCGGTCGCGGGCCTCGTCGAGCGTGGTGCGCTCGCGCATGCCCTGCATCAGGTAGCCCTGCATGCGGGGATACAGGCGCACGCCTTCGTCCAGCACCAGGTCGGCGCCGGGCACGTAGGCGCCCACTGCAAGCAGATCGCGGCTGCGCATGTAGCGCGAATACAGGTACTTGAAACGCCGCGTACGCTCCAGTGCCTCGTCGGAAAGCAGATCGGGCTGGGCCCGGCTGATCGAGGCCTCGATGTCGATGGCCGGGTAATGGCCGGCGTCGGCGAGATCACGGGAGAGCACGATGTGGCCGTCGAGAATGGCGCGCGCCGCGTCGGCGATGGGATCCTGCTGGTCGTCGCCCTCCATCAGCACGGTGAAGAAGGCCGTGATCGAACCGCTGCCGCTGCGGCCGTTGCCGGCGCGCTCGGCGAGCTGCGGCAGCTTGGCGAACACCGACGGAGGATAGCCCTTGGTCGCTGGCGGCTCGCCGATCGCCAGCGCCACCTCGCGCTGCGCCATCGCATAGCGGGTCAGCGAATCCATGATCAAGAGCACGTGCCTGCCCTGGTCGCGGAAATACTCCGCGATCGACATCGCATAGGCCGCGCCGTTCAGGCGCATCAGCGGCGGATGGTCGGCCGGCGCGGCCACCACCACGGCGCGCGCCATGCCCTCGTTGCCCAGGATGCGGTCGATGAATTCCTTGACCTCGCGGCCGCGTTCGCCGATCAACCCCACCACCACCACGTCGGCTTCGGTGAAACGCGCCATCATGCCGAGCAGGATGCTCTTGCCGACCCCGCTGCCGGCGAACAGGCCGAGCCGCTGGCCGCGACCCACCGTCAGCAGGCCGTTGATCGCGCGCACCCCCACGTCCAGCGTCTGGCGGATGGGGGCGCGTTCGAGCGGATTGATCGGCCGGCTGTACAGGGGTACCCGGCGTTCGAGCGAAATCGAGCCCAGCCCGTCGAGCGGACGTCCGGCGCCGTCGAGCACACGGCCGAGCAGGCCGTCGCCGACCGGCACCTGGCGCACGCGGTCCTGCGCCCGGCGACGCGGGATGTAGCGCAGGCCCAGGCGCGGCGGCTGCGCCGCCAGCGGATTGTCGGGCACCACCCTGGCCCCCGGCATCACGCCGTAGATGTCGGTCGCCGGCATGATGAACAGCCGTTCGCCGGCGAAGCCGGCCACTTCGGCCTCGATGCTCTGTCCACCCGGAATCTGGATATGGCACTGGCTGCCGACCGGCAGGCGCAGGCCCACGGCCTCCATCACCAGGCCCGACACCCGGGTCAGCCGGCCGCTGCTCGCGATCGGCGTCGCCCAGCTGACCGCGCGCCGGCAATCGGCCAGGTATTCGCGCAGGCGGACGGTCCGGTCCATCATTCCAGCCAGTTGAGATTGGAGCCGAGCACCTGCACCACCTGCCGCCAGCGCGCCGGCAGCGTGGCGTCGAGGTCGCCCTGCGCGGTTTCGATCAGGCAACCGCCGCGCACGATGCGCACGTCCTCGACGATGCGCAGCCGCGTCTTGTCGAGCACCTGGTCGAGATGCGGCCGCACCAGTGCGGCATCGTCGGGATTCAGCAGCAGGCGCGATTCCCGCGTGCTTTCCGCCATCTGTTTCAGCGCCTGGTTGACCACGTCGATCACCCGTTCCGGACGCGCGGCCAGCTCGCCCATCACGACCTGGCGGGCCACGTCGAGTGCGAGCTCCAGCACCATGTCGGCCAGGCGGAAATCAAGACTGTCGAAGGTGGCGGCAAAGCTTTCGGCCAGCTGGCGAATGCGCACGCCGTTGGCTTCGGCCTCGGCACGCCCGGCCGCCATGCCGTCGGCGTAGCCCTCGGCACGCGCCGCCTCGCGCAGGCGTGCGCATTCCGCCGCGGTATCTTCTGGCGCCGCGGCCACTTGCGCCGGCGCGGCGGGAAGCGCCGCCTCCCACTGGTCGAATGCCGTCGTGTCCTTGTCGCGCGTGCTCACGCCGCCGCCTCCTCGTCAAAGCCGATCGCACCCTCGGCCGCCAGGCGGCGCAGCAGCTCGGCCGCCTCGCCCTGCGCCGCCTGGATCTCGACGACCGGAACCGCCCCCAGCGTATCGAGATCGTCGCGCATGCGCAGCGCGGCCGCCGGGCTCATCACGGCGGCGAGCGCGTCGAGGACGCGGCCGTCGTTGCCTTTCAGCGCGTACAGCAGGGTGCGCGCGCCGACCTGCCGCAGAAAGGTCTTGCGGCCGGCGTCGGTGGCTCGCGCCAGATCCTCGAACTCGATCGCGCGCGCGCGCAGGCGGGCGGCAAGCGCGGCGTCGTCGCGATCGATGTGCGCCAGCGTGGCAGCGGCGCTGCCTTCGCTCATGCGTTCCAGCAGGTTCGCCACCGCATGCTCGCCCGCGACCGGCGTCGCCGGCTCGAGGCTGGCCAGCCAGGCATCGAGCTCGGCCAGCATGTCCGCGCTCGGCGCGTCGCGATTCGCCAGGTCGACCAGCGTGTCGGCGCGCAGCGCCGCCGGCAGCACATCGAGCGTGGCCGCCGCGACATCGCGCGGCAACTGCGCCACGACCGCCGCAACCAGATGCGGCGGCTGCGCCTCCAGCAGGCCGGCGATTTCCGGCGGGGTGCGCCAGCCGAGATTTTCCAGCGCCCGTGCGCTGCCCGCGCCCAGCCGGCGCAGCATCGCCTGCGCCCGCTCGGGCGACCAGGCGCGTTTCAGCGCGTCGTCGAGAAAACGGCCGGTATCGGCAGCGAAGCCGGTCTGCTCCGCCGCCTCGGCGGCGTAGTCGCGCAACACACTGCGCACGCGCTCGCGCGGCAGCACGTCGAGCGCCCGCATCGCCGTACCGAGGCGGCTGACATCCAGCGGGGAAAGATAACGGAACACCGCGGCCGTGGCATCCTCGCCCAGCGCCAGCAGCAGGGCGGCGGATTTCTCGACGCCGACGTCGCTCATGCGCGCATCCACAGCTTGATCACGTCCGCCGTCACGCGCGGATCGGACAGGGTTTGCGTGCGGGCCGCGTCGAGCAGCGCGTCGAAGTCATCCGCAGTTTCGGCGGCAGCGGATTGCACCACCGCGGGCCGACGCGCACGCAGCCAGGCCAGGACGAGCAGCGCGAGGGCCCCGGCCGCGAGCGCGCCGAGCAGGGGCAGCGGCAGGGCCGGCGCCGCGGGCGCAGGTTCCGCGACGCGCAGCGGCGGGATCGATGCGGACGTTGCAGCCGGCGTCGCCGGCAACGGCGCCGGCGGTGCCGATTCCGCCGCGGCCGGCAGCGCATAGACATGGAGCGTGTCGCCGCGCGCGGGCAGCAGGCCCAGGGCCTGGCCCGCAAGTTGCGCGGCGCGCACGCGTTCGGCCGCAGTGGCCTCGAAACCGAGGATCACCACCGCATTCACCCGCGCCAGCCGGCCTTCCGGCAGGTGGGTCGTGCGCACCGTCTTTTCCAGCGGGCGCGCCTGGCCTGCGACGACGATATTGCGCACGCGCTCGACGGTCTGCTGCGTGTCGCTGTCGTCGAGCGTCGCGTTGATCTGCACGTTCACCCGGTCGCGGCCGAGCCAGGGCGTCAGCACCGCGAGGACGCGGCGCGCCATGTCCTGTTCGAGCGCAGTGCGACGCGATTCGGCGACCTCGGGCGCGGCGCTCCCGAGCAGCACGCCGCGCGGGTCGAGCACCTGCACGTCGCTGCGCTTCAGGCGCGGCACGCTGGCGGCCACCAGGGTCTGGATCGTCGTCACCTGCGCCGCCGACAGCGTCACCCCGGGCTTGAGCCGCACCAGCACGGCGGCGGTCGCCGGCGGTGCATCGCGCAGAAAGGGCGACACACGGGGCAGCGCGAGGTGCACGCGCGCGAGGTCGACCGCTTCGAGCGCCCGGATCGAACGCGCCAGATCGGTCTCGAGCGTGCGCTGCATGCGCTGCTGCTCCTGCAGCGAAGAGGCGCCGAAACGCGGCGCGGCGTCGGCCTCGTCGCGCGCGGCCTCGTCGGATTTCGGCAGGCCCTGCGCCGCCAGCCGGTAGCGCGCGGCATGCAGTTCGGCCGCCGGCACCTCGATGCTGCCGTCGCCCGGCGCGAGCCGATAGGGAATGTTGAGCTGGTCGAGGGCGGCAAGCACCTCGCCGCCAGCGCGGTCGGACAGCCTGGGATACAGCACGCGGTAGTCGGCCGGCGCAAAGCGCCACCAGGCGAGGGCCAGCGCGGCCAGCGGCAGCACGACCAGCAGGGCCAGCATGGCGCGGCGCAGCGGACTCGCGTCCGCGATCAGGTCGCGCAACGCGCTCAGCCAGCCCGGCACGGCGCCAGCCTCCGCGCGGCCGGATGGAGCGGCCTGTTGATGGATTGCGTGATCACGCGCCGATTATATTGAATGGCGCCGCAAAACGCTCATCCGGGGCCGTGCGCCGGCCCGATCCATGCGCGGCGACGGCTCAGGAGAAGTCGGGTCCCGCCACGGCGCGCAGCACCACCTGCAGGCGACCGTCGCGTTCGCGGCTCTGGAACCACCACATGCCGCCCTTCTTCACGGGCAGATCGCCGTCCAGTCCCGCCAGCAGGCGCAGGGCCACCTGTCCCAGGGTCGGCTGATGGCCGACGACCAGCACCGGATAGGCCGCATCGGGCCAGCCCGCCGCCGCCAGCACCGCATCCGCCGTGGCCCCCGGCGCCAGCGCGGGATCGATCTCGATCTCGCGCCCCAGCGCCTGCGCCGTCTGCCGCGTGCGCAGCGCCGGACTCGCCAGGATGCGGATGTCGGGCGGCAGCCGCGGCGTCAGCCAGTCGGCCATGCGGGCAGCCTGCTTGCGCCCGCGGCCGGTCAGGGCGCGCTCGAGATCGGGCGCGCCCTCCTCGGCCTCGGCGTGTCGCCACAGTATCAGGTCCATCGTCTTGTCTCGGGAGTGTTGCCGCCATTGTGCACCCGCGAGGCCCTTGGAAATATGACAGTTCAGTGCGCGACCAGCGGCAGCTTCAGGACAAAGCAGGTGGGCTCGCCCGCTGCGCTGCGGACCGTCACCGAGCCGCCGTGCTTTTCCGCCACCGTGCGCACGAAGTAGAGCCCCAGCCCCGTGCCGCCGACCTGCCCCTGGGCGCGCGCGAAGCGCTGGAACAGGCGTGCCTGCTCGTCGGCCGCAATGCCGGGCCCGCGGTCGGTCACGCGGGCGCTCGCCTGCCCGGCCTCGACCGCCAGCGCGACGCCGACCGCGCTGCCGGGCGGCGCGTAGTGCACCGCATTCAGCACCAGGTTCAGCACGGCACGGTGCAGCAGGCCGAATTCGCCGTTCACCCAGACCGGCTCGTCGGGCAGGTCGCGCACCAGCCGGACCGATTTCGCGCGCGCGCCGGCAAAGGCATCGTCGACGGCCTGGTGCAGCAGCGCGCCGAAATCGAGCTCCTCGAAACGCGCCGTGTCGAGCATTTCGGCGCGCGAGGTGCGCAGGAATTCCTCCGCCAGCGTCAGCCCGCGGGTCAGCGGTTCGCGCAGGCGCGTCTGCGCGGCCGCAGGCAGGTCGTCGATCTGCATCAGGGCCGAGGCGAGCGGCGCACGGATGTCGTGCGAGATGAAGGCCAGGGTCTCGCGCCGTTCCTCCTGCAGGTGGCGCAGGCGATGCGCCGCGGCCTGCACCTGGCGGATGCGCGCCTGGAAGGGGTCATGGCCGGCATCGCGCGCCTGCGGTTCGGCCGCCGCGCCGAGTTCCTGGCGCAGGCGCTTCAGTTCGTGGTCGAGAAAGCGCCCCGCAGACTCCAGCCGTCGCCAGCTCCACACCGGATAAGCCAGCAGGATCGCCAGCAGGGCCCCGGCCACCGGCATCCATACGCCGGCCACCACCGGCAGGCCGATCGCCGCCAGCGCGACCGCGACGAACCACGCCAGGCTCGCCAGCAGGCCCGCCAGCGGATTCAGGCGCGGCAGCCACAGCAGGGGCAGCAGCGCGAGCAGCGCGGCGGCGAACAGCGCCGCGGCCGGATCGATTTCGCGGACCAGCCGGCCATCGCGCATCGCCGCCACCACGTTGGCGTTGAATTCCACCCCCGGCATCGGCGCCGCCAGGCCCGAAACCGGCGTCGGCAGCAGATCGCCCATGCCGGCGGCGGTGGCGCCCACCAGCACGATGCGGTTGCGGAACGTCCCCGGCGCGAATTCGCCGGTGAGCGCCTGCGCATAGGACAGGCTGCGCACGCGGCCCGGCGACCCGAGAAAGCCGATGCGGCGCTGCCCGGTACGCACCAGGGCGAAGGGCTGCGCCTCGTCCGCCGCCGGTGACGCGGCGGGCAGCCCGGGCGGACGCACGCCCGCCACCCGCAGGACTTCCTGTGCAAAATGCGGCCACACCGGCGCCCCCACGCCTTCCCGCAGGAAGACGCTGCGGGCGATGCCGTCGGCATCGAGTTCCGCGTGCACGCGGCCCAGGCCGGCGGCCTGTTCGAGCAGCTGCGGCAACGGCAGGGTTTCCAGCAGTTGTCCGTTGACGCGGCTGCTTTCCAGCAGCACCGGCAGCACCACGTTGCCGGCCCGGCCGATGGCTTCGGCCAGCAGCGCGTCGGCCGGCTGGTCGGACGCATCGGGTTCGGCAAACACGATGTCGAGCGCGATGACCCGGGCGCCGTCCGTCTTCAGGCGGTCGATCAGCGCCGCGTGCAGGCGGCGCGACCACGGCCAGCGGCCGAGCTTGGAGAGGCTGTTCTCGTCGATGGCGACGATGACGATGTCCTCGGGCACGGGCTGCGGATGCAGGCGCTGGCCGAGGTCGTACAGCAGGTTGTCGACACGGCCGAGCAGGCCGCTGGCCGTGCTCAGGAGGGCGACGGCCAGCAGGATCAGGGCGGTGGAAAAGCGGTCCCGGAAAATGCGGCGCGGCAGGCGGATCACAGCGCGAACAGGGGCAGCAGGAAGAGCAGCAGTTCCCAGTGCGGGCGCGGCGGCGCCTCGATGCGGCGCGTGGCGTAGGGGCCGGCGGTGCCGTCGGTCTCCACCAGGCGCGCGGCCAGGTAGACCGTCTGCGGCTTCACCGGCGCGGCACGCAGACTGCCGTCGCGGCTTTCGCCCTGCCACAGGACCTGCTGGCGGGCGGCGTCCGCCGACACGCTCAATTCATAGCGCAGGCCGGCGGGCGGCGCGGGCAACTGGAGTTGCAGCGCACCGTCGGCGAAAAGCGGCGCGGCCGCGTCGAGGTCCGGCGTCCCGGGCAGCGGGTCGAACACGAAACGCCGTGCGGCAGCATACGGCCCGGCGTCCGTCCCCGCGATGCTCGCCACGCGCCAGTAATAGGTGCCCGGCTCGAGCGGTGCCGCCGGCTGCCACGACGTTGCGGCGACGCGTTCGTCCGCCAGCCGGTCGGCAAACTGCGCATCGCGCGCGAGCTGCACCCGATAGGCGTCGCTGCCGACCACCGCGCTCCACTGCAGCACGGGCGTCGCCTCGCGCACCCGCGCGCCGGGCGCCGACAGCAGCGGCGCGAACGGCCGTGCGTCGAGCGTGAAGGCGTGCAGCGCGTCCTGCCCCTGCAGGCCGCGGGCGTCGGCCGCCCGCACCCGCAGCACGTAGTCGCCGTCGGGCAGGTCGGCGAACGTCAGTTGCGGCGTCCCGGCGGATTTTTCCAGCAGCACCTGCTCGAAGCGGGCATCCGGCGCGATCTGGCCGACCCAGCGCTCGGCCCCCGCGAGCGCAGGGAATTCGAAGCGCAGCGGCAGGCTGTCGAGGCGCGCCGGCAGGCCCGTCAGGCCCGGCGCCGGCAGCAGCGCCACGGGCAGGCTCGGCGGCTTGCCCAGTTCGGCCAGCGAGCCCTGCCCCGCCGCGACGTCGACGTTCTGTCCCGCCGCCCCCAGGCCGACCGCACCCTCCAGCGTTTCCTCGCGCGCCACGCGCCCGTCCGCCTCGACGCGGAAGCGGGTGCCGCGCACCGCCGCCACCGCCGACGGCGTGATGACCTGCAGCCGGCTGCCGGGGACATGGCGCGGATTGGCGCCGACCTCGACACGGCCCTGCTGCAGGCGCAGCCGCGTGTCGACCATGCCGCCGCCGGCGTATACGCTCACCGTATCCAGCGTCAGGCGGGCGCCGGGCTGCAGCACCAGCGTCGAGCCGTCGGCAAAGCGCAGGGTCGCGCTGCTGTTGGCCGCGGTCGCCAGCTGCGCACCGGCTGGCAGCGCCTCGCCCGCCTGCAGCGGCCGCGCGGCCGCGCCCGGCGCGATCAGCGTGACCTGCCCGGCCACCGCGACCACCGTCGCCGGTGCCGGCGTCTGCTTCAGCCAGGCCAGGGGAATGCGCAGCGTCGTGCCCGGAACCAGCCGGTAGGGATCGGCGATGCGGTTGAGCTTCTGCAGCTGCGGCCACCGGGCCGGGGCGGCGAGATAGCGTTGCGAAAGCCCGATCAGGGTATCGCCCGGACGCAGCGTGTAACGCCAGTCGGGCTGGCTGTCGGCCGGCGCAGCCTGCGCAAGCGTGGCGGTCAGCAGCAGGCCGAGCGCCGCGAAGCCGCCCCGCATCACTCCACCCGCTCCAGCCGGTAGCCCTGGCGATAGACGGAAATCAGGCGCCAGCCGTGCTCCGGCACCAGCTTGAGCTTGCCGCGCAAATGGCTGACGTGGACGTCCACGGTACGCGTGTCGATGTCCGGGCTCGAACCCCACACCACCTGGATCAGATGCCCGCGCGGCAGCAGCATGCCCACGCGGCCGAAAAAGTAGAGCGCGAGTTCGGTTTCCTTTTCGGTGAGTTTCACCGGCTCGCCGGCGATCTCGAAGCGGCGGCTGCCGAAATCGACCAGCAGGTTGCCGAAATCCTGTACCGGCTCGGGACGCAGTTGCGCCGAACAGCGGCGCGCCACTGCGTGGATGCGCGCGATCAGCACGCTGCGCGAGGGCGGCTTGACGATGTAGTCGTCGGCGCCCGCCTGGATCACCTGCACCACGTCTTCCTCGGCGTCGCGTCCGGTGAGGAAGATCACCGGCGGCAGCGTGCCCTTGAGCTTGAGGCTGGCCATCACGTCGGGGCCGCTCATGTCGGGCAGCATCCAGTCGAACAGGCAGAGGTCGAAGCGTTCGTCGGTCAGCGCGCGCACGCATTCCCGTCCCGAGCGATACCACTTCACGCTGTGCCCCGCCTGCTCCAGCCAGTCGACAATATTCCCGGCAAAGGCCGCGTCGTCTTCGAGGAAGGCAATTTTCATGGGGGGCAGGGTTTCGGTTTGCATGGAATGCGCGGATTTTGCGTGCAAATCGCAGGGGGTCGAAGCCGGAATCTACCAGTCGACCCTTAATTTGACGAAATTTTTCAAATGCTTTGCATTTTCCCCACCCCCTGCCCCCGCTTCGCATGCGGCCAGCCAGCCAAGCGCAAATGTTCCCATTGCATCCAGTTCATGCTGCAGGGATTTCAGCTGTTGCATCGCCACACGCACATCGTTCGCGCGTCCCAGCGCGTCCTGCGCCAGGCACAGGCGCGCCCGATAGCGTGCATGCGCGCGACCGGGATACAGCGACTCGAAAAACTCCACCGCGTAGCGCTGGCGCTTGATCCGGATGCGCAGCCCATGGCGTTCGGGCGGCGACAGCGTGCTGAAAAGCACGGCGTCACGCAGCACGGCCCGGTGCCCACGCTGCAGTGCCCGGGCGGCCCACCCGGACAGCGGCGACAACTGCACGAAACGCTGTGCCTCCGGTGCCGCACGCCAGCCGCGCTGCATCAACCAGCGATGGCAGTCCAGCAACCACGCACCCGGGTGCGCCGCCGCGATGGCGGCCCGCATCGCGTCGCGCGCCGCCGCGCGGTGGGCCGCGAGCGTGGCCATGCCGGCCTGCCAGCCGCCGGTATCGTCGTAATGCGGCGCGATCGCGGGCAGCGTCTCGCTGCACAGCACATCCAGGTCGCGCGCGGGCCCCAGCGCCGCCGCCAGCGCGCGCAGGCCCGCCGACAATTCCGGCGGCAGCACGCACACCCGGCGATACAGGCGCAGTGCGGCGCGCAGGCGGCGCAGCGCCACGCGCGCCTGATGGACGTATTCGATATCGTCCGCATCCAGCACCCCGGGCAGGTTTGCCTGGAAGTGCGTCAGGCAGGCCTGGCAGATCGCGGCGAAGCCGTCTTCCACGCGCATCGCGCGATCCAGCCCCGCCTGCACCGGTTTGACCGGCACATCGGCTGCGCAGCACGCCAGCCGCATGCCGCGCTCCGCCTTGCTCTGATCGAAGGGCAGGCAGTCGAAGCGGCGCGCCCAGTCGAGCGCCAGGTCGTATAGCGCATCGGGCTCGCCGCTCTTGAGTTCGAGTTCGATCTCGCAGATCGGCATGGCGGCCTCGCCGGCCCGCACCTCGCCCACGTCGAGCGCCACTTCGATCGCCGCGCCGCCCGCCCCGCCCAGCTGCCACGCCGTGCGCGTGAAACGCGTCTCGAACACCGGCACCAGCCGGGCCCGACGCTTGACCGGCACATAGGCCTGCGCTTCGGGCGGAAACAGCGTCCAGTCCAGTTCGCCGCGCGGCACCGGCATCTCGAATTCCGCCCGGCGCGACAGGCCGCCCTGCCGCTCGCCCTCGGTCTTCAGCGTCTGCAGCCAGCGGCGCCCGACGCGGCGCAGGCGCACTGCCACGCCCGCCGTTCCCAGATCGAAAT
Organism: Thiobacillus sp.; assembly: GCA_044227225.1. Lineage (GTDB taxonomy): Bacteria > Pseudomonadota > Gammaproteobacteria > Burkholderiales > Thiobacillaceae > Thiobacillus. The sequence goes on from JBGAFM010000001.1 coordinate 203,206, forward strand.
CGGGGGTGTCCAGATAGAGGGTCACCAGTTCCTGTTCCACCGGGCGGACGCGCCGCCGGGCCAGCATCGCACGGAACGCCCCGGCCCTCGCCGGAGACAATTGCAGCTTGAGCTCGATTTCCTGCGGATGCGAACTTGTCATATTTCCGTCATGTGGCAACAAAACGCTGCGCTTATCATTGCCGCACACTTTAGGCGCCAATCATGAATCTTCCCAGCCCCGACACCCTCATCAACCGCGAGCTCGGCATCCTGGCCTTCCAGAAGCGCGTCCTTGCGCAGGCCGACGATCCCGACATGCCGCTGTTGGAGCGGCTGAAATTCCTCTGCATCGTGTCGTCCAACATGGACGAATTCTTCGAAGTGCGCGTCGCCGGCCTGCTGGAACAGATCCGCGCGCAATCGACCCAGCGCTCGGCCGACGGCATTACGCCGAAGCAGCAGTACCAGGCCGTCTCCGACATGGCGCACGCGCTGGTGGAGCGGCAGTACGAGCTGCTCAACGACGAGGTCATCCCCGCGCTGGCCGAGCATGGCATCCACTTCATCCGCCGCACCCACTGGAACGAAACCCAGGCGGCGTGGATCCGCGACTACTTCCACCGCGAGCTGATGCCGGTGCTGACGCCGGTGGGGCTCGATCCCTCGCATCCCTTTCCGCGCGTGCTCAACAAGAGCCTCAATTTCGCGGTGGAGCTGTCCGGCCGCGACGCCTTCGGCCGTTCGTCCGGCGCCGCCGTGGTGCAGGCGCCGCGCGCGCTGCCACGGGTGATCCGCATGCCGGAAGAGATCGCCGGCGTCGAATACGGCTTCGTCTTCCTGTCGTCCATCCTGCACGCCCACGTCGGCGAGCTGTTCGCCGGCATGACGGTGGAGGGCTGCTACCAGTTCCGCGTCACCCGCAACTCCGACCTCTTCGTCGACGACGAGGAAAACAAGAACCTGCGCGAGACGCTCGCCGGCGAACTGCCGCAGCGCCACTTCGGCGCCGCCGTTCGGCTGGAGGTCGCCGACAACTGTTCCGAATCCATGGCCAATTTCCTGCTCGAGCAGTTCGAGCTCGACCGCGACGCGCTCTACCAGGTGCACGGCCCGGTCAATCTCGTGCGCCTGATGCAGGTGCCCGACTGGGTCGAGCGCCCCGACCTCAAGTTCACGCCCTTCGTGCCCGCCCTGCCTGCCCGCCTGGCCAACAAGGAAGACCTCTTCGACCAGATCAGGAAGGGCGACATCCTGCTGCACCACCCCTTCGAATCCTTCCAGCCGGTGATCGATTTCATCGAACAGGCTGCCGCCGACCCAAGCGTCGTCGCCATCCGCCAGACCGTGTACCGCACCGGCACCGATTCCAAGCTGATGCAGGCGCTGATCCGGGCCGCGCAGTCGGGCAAGGAAGTCACCGTGGTGGTCGAACTGCTGGCGCGCTTCGACGAGGACACCAACATCAACTGGGCGCAGCGGCTGGAAGAGGTCGGCGCGCACGTGATCTACGGCGTGGTTGGCCACAAGACCCACGCCAAGCTCGCGCTGGTCATCCGCCGCGAGGACGGTGCGCTGAAACGCTACGCCCACCTCGGCACCGGCAACTACCACGCGCGCACCGCCCGGCTCTACACCGACTTCGGCCTGCTCACCTGCAACGAGGAACTCACGCAGGACGTGAACCAGCTCTTTACCCAGATCACCGGCCTCGGCAAGGCCGGCAAGATGAAGCGGCTGTGGCAGTCGCCCTTCACCCTGCACGGCGAGATCGTCGCCGCCATCGAGCGCGAAGCCGACAACGCGCGCGCCGGCAAGCCGGCCGCCATCATCGCCAAGATGAACGCGCTGCTGGAGCCGCACGTCATCGCCGCGCTCTACGCGGCCAGCCAGGCCGGCGTGAAGATCGACCTCATCGTGCGCGGCGTGTGCGCCCTGCGTCCCGGCATCGCCGGCCTGTCGGACAACATCCGCGTGCGTTCCGTCGTCGGCCGCTTCCTCGAACACTCGCGCATCTTCTACTTCAAGAACGTCGACGGCGAGGAAATGGTCTACCTGTCGTCCGCAGACTGGATGGACCGCAACTTCTTCCGCCGCATCGAAACCTGCTTCCCCATCCTCAATCCCAAGCTGAAGAAGCGCGTCATAGCCGAGGGCCTCAAGCCCTACCTGCGCGACAACGTGCAGGCCTGGGAAATGCTGTCCGACGGCAGCTTCCGCCGCAAGGCCAGCCGCGGCGCCAAGCCCTACTGTGCGCAGGGCGCGCTGCTGGGGCTGTACGCAAGGCAGAAATAAGCCGGCCCCAGGGGGCTTGAAACGTCCCCACCCTGCCCCCATTTCCCGTGCACCTTGTTTTTTCACGGGAGATAAAGGCATGTCCGCCACCGGCAGCAAAGAAACCCTGGGCTTCCAGGCCGAGGTCAAGCAGCTTCTTCAGCTGATGATCCATTCCTTGTATTCCAACAAGGACATCTTCCTGCGCGAACTCGTCTCCAACGCCTCCGATGCCGCCGACAAGCTGCGCTTCGAGGCCCTGCACGATGCCGCGCTCTACGAGAACGACCCCGAACTCAGGATCCGTATCGCCTTCGACCGCGACGCGCGCACGCTCACCATCACCGACAACGGTATCGGCATGAACCGCGACGAGGTGATCTCGCACATCGGCACCATCGCCAAGTCCGGCACCCGCGAGTTCTTCAGCCAGCTCTCCGGCGACCAGAAGAAGGACGCTGCGCTCATCGGCCAGTTCGGCGTGGGCTTCTACTCCGCCTTCATCGTGGCCGACCGCGTGACGCTCACCACCCGCCGCGCCGGCCTCGGCGCCGAGCATGGCGTACGCTGGGAATCCGCCGGCGCCGGCGACTACACCCTGGAAACCGTGACCCGGCCCGCGCGCGGCACCGAGATCGTGCTCCATCTGCGCGAAGGCGAGGACGAGTTCCTTTCCGACTGGAAGATCAAGTCGGTCATCCGCACCTATTCCGACCACATCACCCTGCCCATCGTGATGAAGAAGACGGAATGGAAGGACGGCGTGGAGACGCCCACCGACGAGGACGAGACCGTCAACAAGGCCTCCGCCCTGTGGGCGCGCGCCAGGAATGACGTCAGCGACGACGAATACAACGAGTTCTACAAGCACGTCGCCCACGACCACGAAGCCCCGCTCGCCTGGTCGCACAACCGCGTCGAGGGCAAGCAGGAATACATCTCGCTGCTCTACGTGCCCTCGCACGCGCCGTTCGACCTGTGGGACCGCGAGAAGCGCCACGGCATCAAGCTCTACGTCCGCCGCGTCTTCATCATGGACGACGCCGAGCAGCTGATGCCGCAATACCTGCGCTTCGTCCGCGGCGTCATCGACTCGGCCGACCTGCCGCTCAACGTCTCGCGCGAGATCCTGCAGTCGAGCCGCGATATCGACGCCATCAAGAACGGCTCGGTGAAGAAGGTGCTGGGCCTGCTGGAAGACCTGGCCGAGAACCAGCCGGAGAAATACGCCGGGTTCTGGAACGCCTTCGGCAAGGTCATGAAGGAAGGCCCGGGCGAGGACTTCGCCAACCGCGAGAAGATCGCCGGGCTACTCAGATTTGCCTCCACGCATACCGACACTGACGCGCAGGTCGTCTCGCTCAAGGACTACATCGGCCGCATGAAGGAAGGCCAGAGCGCGATCTACTACATCACCGCCGACAGCTTCGCCGCCGCCCAGCACAGCCCGCACCTCGAGATCTTCAGGAAAAAGGGCATCGAAGTCCTGCTGCTGTCCGACCGCGTCGACGAATGGCTGGCGAGCAACCTCACCGAGTTCGACGGCAAGCCGCTCAAGTCCGTCGCCAAGGGCGGCCTCGACCTCGGTGAGCTCGAAGACGAAGCCGAGAAAACCGCGCAGAAGGAAGCCGAGGAAGCCATGAAGCCGCTGGTCGAGCGCATCAAGGCCACGCTCGGCGAGCGCGTCAAGGACGTGCGCGTCACCCACCGCCTCACCGACTCGCCCGCCTGCCTCGTCACCGGCGAAGGCGACATGAGCGCCAACCTCGAACGCCTGCTCAAGGCCGCCGGCCAGGCCGCGCCCACCGTGAAGCCGACGCTGGAGATCAATCCCACGCATACGCTGGTGACCCGCATGAACGCCGAAACCGACGACGCCCGCTTTGCCGACTGGGCGCACCTGGTGTTCGACCAGGCCCTGCTGGCCGAGGGCGGACAGCTCGACGATCCGGCAAGCTTCGTGCGGCGGTTGAACGGGTTGCTGGCGATGTTGCCAAGCTAAGCAATTAAAAGGCAGTTCGTGTCGAGCTTGTCGAAACACGACTGACCACGGATGTTAATCAAGCGCGACTGAGCAATCAGTCGCGCCTTTTTATTGCTCTTGCCCAATCTCAAAGTTGCGCACGGATTCAAATGCTGCAATCCTGTAGCCCGTCAATTTTTACATGAGATGACGCGCGTAGGAGGAAGGGATGTTTTTGCTATGCCGAGTCAAAAACAAGATCTAATCAGGACAAGAGCACTCATGCGCGCATGGACAGGAATTGAGATTGAGACAGAAAGAGACCGACTTGAACGAGAAGCCGCTTCAATCCTCGGCTACATGCTGTTTGAGTATTCCAGGCTCGACATGGAGCTTGGCTTATTCCTAGTCTGGTCCAATGAGGGAAAGGAACTAGATCAACTGACAAAGAAGCTCAGTGACTACAACTTCAACGAGAGGCTGAAGTTCCTAGAAAAACTCGTGCAGGCCAAATATGCCGACACACCGCAGCCAAGTGAAATTTATGAAAGCTGGCTAGTTGACGCTCACGAGACACGCACAATACGCAACCAACTGTTTCATGGCCGATGGAGCGTCAACCCAACACAGCAGCAAGTGGTAAATGTACTTGGACTGCCAACCTCGTCCGAACAGCAAGAGAACCCCTATTCCATCGCGGATCTGCAGAACACATTAGAAACGATACGAGCCCTGCGTGCTCGGTTACAAGAACTCAGAAAATTGTGGCCCGTGTGATGTAATGCGCCCTGTGTCGAACAAATGGGGGGGTCGAACAAATGGGGTCAGACTCCATTTAACTTTGCGAAGGAGCAGCAACTGATCCCCATGCTCCTGTACAGGGACGTGAACAGGGAAGCCTGATCCAGCGCCTGCCCGGCCTCGATAAGGCCGCGCCCCTAGGCATAAACCGCAGGGCACGCGAAAATGCCGCCTGATCCACCTGCATCAGGAAACCCGTTGAACACCCCCACCCTCCGCATCGCCGACCCTGCGGTCGACCACGTCGCCGACGAACAGGCCATCCTCCACGCACTGCTGCCGCTGGCCGGGGCGCAGGTGCTCGAACTCGGCTGCGGCAAGGCGGAGAAGACGCGCCTCATGGCGCAGTCGGCGGCGTCGGTGCTGGCGCTGGAAGTCGACGCGACGCAGCTTGCGGCCAACCAGGCGTCCGCGGCACCGGCCAACATCCGTTTCGAGTATGGCGGCGCGGAGGCGATTCCGGCGGCGGACGACAGCATCGACATCGTGACGATGTTCAAGTCGCTGCACCACGTGCCGACCGAGCTGATGGACGCCGCGCTGGCGGAAATCCGCCGGGTGCTGAAGCCGGGTGGGCTGGCCTACATTTCGGAGCCGGTCTACGCGGGCGACTTCAATGAGATCCTGCGGCTGTTCCACGACGAGCGTGCGGTGCGCGAGGCGGCCTTTGCGGCAGTGCAGAAGGCGCTGGCCGAAAACCAGCTTGCGCTGGTGCAGCAGACCTTCTTCCTGCAGCCCATGCATTTCGAGGATTTTGCGCAATACGAGGCGCGCATCCTCAAGGTGACGCACACCGACCACCGCCTGACGCCGGAACTGCTGGAAACGGTGCGCGCAAGGTTCGAGGCACACCTGACGCCGCAAGGCGCGACCTTCCACATGCCGATCCGGGTGGACCTGCTGCGCAAGGCGGGTACATCCGCATGAAAGTGCTCTATTCCCTGATTGAATCGCCCTTCCACCCGGACCTCACCGCCTTCTACAAGGCGCAGGGCATCGCGGCGGAGCGCTTCACCACGGCGCGCAACCTGCACCGCGCGATCCAGAAGCAGAAGCCGGATTTCTTCGTCGGCGAGTTCGTCTACGGCTGGGGCAACAACTACGCGGGGGCGAACCTCTCCAATCTCGATGTAACGCTGCGCACGCTGCAGTGCCAGGCGCCGCAGGCGAAGACCATCGTGTTCATGCATCCGCGCGAGGCGGACCACATCAGCAAGCTGCTGGACCTGTTCCCGGTGCATGCGGTGTTCAGCTATCCGGTCGACGAGGCGGCACTGGCGGCGGCGCTGCAGCAGGCGGCCTGATCGCGGGACTAGCACATGGAATTCATCCGCGAATTCAGCCTGGACGCGGCCGCGCTTCCCACGCCGGGCGCGCTCGCCGACATGCTGGCGATCGACCGCCTGCCGGCCCTGTGCGCCTCGATCAGCACCGCCACCCCAACCGGCGAAGGCCAGGGCGACCTGTATTGCCTGTGGGGCGCCTTCAGCCTGCGACGCGACGTGCTGCGCAACGGCGTGCGCTTTGCGCTGCTGGAATGCCCGCACGCGCTGGCGTGGACGGTCACGGTCGACGCGGCGCGCACGCTGCTGATCGTGCACTGCAGCATCGACAAGTCGCAGCCCGACCCCGAATTCGCCGAATCCATCGAAGGCTTCGTCGCCGACTGGGCGGACGGCCTGCGCAGGGCCCTGGCGGCGTAACGCCATGAACGGCCGGCGCCCCGCCGGCGCGCATCAACGTATCGATCGATAGACCTGCGCCCTGTCCGCCTTGCTCAGCACCAGCTGCCAGAGCAGGCCCTGGCGCGAGCGGAAAAATCCCGCGCAGCTCATCAGATAGTATTTCCACATGCGGTAGAAACGCCTGCCGTAGCGGGCCTCCAGGAAAGGCCACGCCGTCTGGAAATTCTCCCACCAGGCCATGAGGGTGCGGTCGTAGTCCTGGCCGAAGTTGTGCCAGTCCTCGATGATGAAGCGCCGTTCGACGGCCGCGGCGATTTCCACGGCGGAAGGCAGCTTGCCGTTCGGGAAGATGTAGCGGTCGATCCAGGGATCGGTATACGCCGTGGTGGCGGCAGTACCGATGGTGTGCAGCAGGAAGAGCCCGTCGTCGTCGAGCACACGGTTCACCGTATCGAAATAGGCGGTGTGGTTCTTGGGCCCGACATGCTCGAACATGCCGACGGAGACGACCTTGTCGAAACGACCGTCGAGGTCGCGGTAATCCATGAGTTCGATCGACACGGGCAGCCCCGCGCAGCGCGACTGCGCAACCGCCTGCTGTTCCTTCGATACCGTGATGCCCAGCACTTCGACGCCGTAGTGATTGGCGGCGTGGAAGGCCAGGCCACCCCACCCGCATCCGATTTCCAGCAGGCGCTCGCCAGGCTTCAGTTGCAGCTTGCGGCAGATCAGGTCGAGTTTCTTCAGCTGCGCGTCGCGCAGGCTGGCGGCATCGTGCCAGTACGCGCAGGAATAGCTGAGGCTCGGATCGAGCATGGCCTCGAACACGTCGTTGCCGATGTCGTAATGCTGCTCGCCCACCTGGAAGGCGCGGCGCCGGGATTGCAGGTTGAAGAAAGTGTGCCGCAGGACATCGGCCATCTGTCGCAGGCCCTGGCCGGCCTTCTCGTCGGTCCGGCTGCGCAGCAGGCGGTCGAAGAACTGATCCAGCCGCTCGCACTCCCACATGCCGTCCATGTAGGCCTCGCCGAAGCCGAGCGAGCCTTGCCCGAGTATGCGTTCATAGGTACGTCCGTCGAACACCTGGATGTCCCACGGCGCATCGCCGTTGATGCAGATGTCGGCTTCGGCGGCCCACTTGCGGATCGCGGCCGGGGGCGCCTGCAGGCTTCTTGCCTGCTCTTCCCTCTCGAGCACCCAGGTATCGTCTCTCTGCATGGCTCCCCTCCTAGTCGTGAACTGGCACGCAGAGGGTAGGTTTCGAGGAACTATTTAACAAACGATATTTTTTGGCATTTGATATCGTATATTCCGATAGAAAGAACACAAAAATCCGCCTCCCCGCTCCCCGCCTCCCCGCTCCCCGCCTCCCCGCCTCCCCGCCTCCCCGCTCCCCGCTCCCCGCTCCCCGCTCCCCGCTTACCGCTTACCGCTCCCCGTGATCAGTGATCAACCGGACGTTTACACCGGGTTGATGCCTGTCGTGCCATGATGGCTACATGCAAACAGGCCTCGACTCCACCGCCCTGACGCCCGCGACGCCGGCAGCCGGCGCTGCGCACCGGCGCGGGCGCGACTACGCGGCCGCGGGCCTGGTCTGCCTGCTGACCGCGGGCCTGGCGAAGGTGCTCGCGGCCTGGGTGGACCCGGCCAACATCGTGATGCTGTTCCTGCTGGCGGTGTTCATGGTGGCGTGGCTGCTGGGGCGCGGCCCGGCCCTGCTGGCGGCGTTTCTGGCGGTGGGGCTGTTCGATTTCTTCTTCATCCGGCCGCACTTCACCTTCGCGGTCGAGAATGTGCAGCATCTCATCACCTTCACGGTGATGCTGGCCGTGGCGCTCATCACCGGCCAGCTCGCCGCGGTGGCGCGCGAGCGGCTGCGCTACATGGAGCTGGCGCAGGAAACCCGCCTGCAGGCAGAAGCCGAGCGGCTGCGCCATTCGATTCTCGCCAGCCTGTCGCACGACCTGCGCACGCCGCTGGCCGGGCTGGTGGGCCTGGCCGACACGCTCGCGCTGGCGCAGCCGCCGCTGCCGGCGCCGCACGCCGAGACGGCGCACGCGCTGCGCGACCAGGCCCGCGCGCTGGCGGAGATGGTCGACAAGCTGCTCGAACTGGCGCGGCTGACGCAGGGGCGCCAGCCGCTCCATCTGGAATGGCAGCCGCTGGAGGAAATCGTGGGCGCGGCCATCCGGCGCCTGGGGCCGGCGCTGAACGCGCATCCGGTGCAGCTCGATCTCGACCCTGCCCTGCCGCTGCTGGAATTCGACGCCGTGCTGATCGAGCGCGTGCTGGGCAATCTGCTCGACAACGCCGCCCGGCACGCGCCGCCCGGCACGCCGCTGGCGGTGGAAGCGCGCGTACAGGGCGAGGTCGCGGAAATCGGCGTGCGCGACGCCGGCCCCGGTTTTGCGGACGCGGCGCTGGCGGACGCGTCCGCCACGCAGGGCCTGGGGCTGGCGATCTGCCAGGCCATCGTCGCGGCGCATGGCGGCAGCCTGCGGCGGGAGAACCTGCCGCAAGGCGGCGCGCGCGTGCGCTTCACGCTGCCGCTGGGCACGCCGCCCAGCGTGAACGAGGAAGCGGAGCCGGCATGACGCGCGCGCTCATCGTCGAGGACGACCCGCAGATTCGCCGCTTCCTGCGGCTGGCGCTGGAAAGCGAGGGCTGCACGGTGCAGGAGGCGGGCCGGCTCGACGTGGGGGTGGCGGCGTCGCGCCTGGGCCCGGAACTGGTGCTGCTCGACCTCGGCCTGCCGGACGGCGACGGCCTCGATTTCATCGCGCCCTTCCGCGCGCGCTCGCCGGCGCCGGTGATCGTGCTGTCGGCACGCGGCCAGGAAACGGACAAGGTGGCGGCGCTGGATGCGGGCGCCGACGATTATCTGGTCAAGCCGTTCGGCATGGCGGAGCTGCTGGCGCGCGTGCGCGCACAGCTGCGGCGGCGGACGGCGGGCGACGCGGCGACGCAGTGCTTCGGCTTCGGCGAGGTGACGGTCGATCTCGCGCGCCGCGCGGTCAGCCGCGCAGGCACCCCGGTCCATCTCACGCCGGTCGAATACCGGCTGCTCACCTTCCTCGTCGCGCACGCCGGCCGCGTGCTCACGCATCGCCAGATCCTGCGCGAGGTGTGGGGCCCGGGACACGCCGAAAGCGGCCACACCCTGCGCGTCTACGTGGGCAAGCTGCGCCACAAGCTGGAAGCCGACCCCGCGCAACCGCGGCATCTGCTGACCGAAACCGGCGTCGGCTACCGCATGGAAATCTAGGCGCGCGCCGGCGCGGGAGTGCCGCAGCGCATTTACACCGTTTTTATATCCGTCCTGTCAGCATCCGCGTCATCGCCCATTCCGGATCGCCGACATGACCGCCGAAACCGAATCGCAACGCCTGCCCGCACTGACCCTCGCCGCCCTCGGCGTGGTGTACGGCGACATCGGCACCAGCCCGCTGTATGCCATCAAGGAAGTGTTCGGCGGCGCACACCATGCGGTGCCGATCACGCCGGACAACGTGCTCGGCATCCTGTCGCTGCTGGTGTGGACGCTGATCCTGGTGGTGACGGTGAAGTACGCGGCCTTCATCATGCGCGCGAACAACCACGGCGAAGGCGGCATCATGGCCCTGATCGCCCTGGTGCACCGCAATGCGCAGAGCGCGCAGCAAACGCGGGTGCTGGTCATGCTCGGCCTGTTCGGGGCGGCGCTGTTCTACGGCGACGGCATCATCACGCCGGCGATCTCGGTGCTGTCCGCGGTCGAAGGCCTGGAAGTGGCCACGCCGGCCTTCGATCCCTGGATCATTCCCATCACGCTCGGCATCCTGTTCGGCCTGTTCTGGGTGCAGCGCCACGGCACCGGCCGCGTGGGCGGACTGTTCGGCCCCATCACCACGGTGTGGTTCATCGCCCTCGCGCTGCTCGGCATCGTCAACATCGCCCACACGCCGGTCGTGCTGTCCGCGCTGTCGCCGCACCATGCGCTGGGCTTCTTCGTCGCGCAGCCCACCCTGGCCTTCTTTTCCATGGGCGCGGTATTCCTCGCCGTGACCGGTGCCGAGACACTGTATGCCGACATGGGCCATTTCGGCGCGAAGCCGGTGCGGCTCGCCTGGCTGGGGCTGGTGCTGCCCGCACTGACGCTGAACTACTTCGGCCAGGGCGCGCTGCTGCTGTCCGATCCCGCCGCCATCGCCCACCCCTTCTACCACATGACGCCGGACTGGGCGCTGTACCCGATGGTGATCCTGGCCGGCGCGGCGACCGTGATCGCCTCGCAGGCGGTGATCTCGGGCGTGTATTCCATCACCCACCAGGCGATCCAGCTCGGCTACGCGCCGCGCATGACGGTGCTGCACACCTCGAGTTCGGAGCGCGGCCAGATCTACCTGCCGGGGGTGAACTGGGGACTGTTCCTGGCCGTCGTCCTGCTGGTGCTGGCATTCGAATCCTCGTCGCGGCTGGCTGCGGCCTACGGCATCTCGGTGTCGGGCACCATGATCATCACCACCGTGCTGGTCTACGTGGTGGCCCGCCGCGTCTGGGGCTGGAGCCGGCTCGCCTGCCGCGCGCTGTTCGGCGCCTTCCTCGTGGTCGATCTCGGCTTCTTCGCCGCCAACCTGCTCAAGTTCGCCGACGGCGGCTGGTTCCCGCTCGCCTTCGCCGCCGGCGTGTTCCTCCTGATGACGACGTGGAAGCAGGGGCGTGCCCTGCTCAAGGCGCGCCGCGACCGCGATTCGATGCCGCTGGATGCCTTCGTGCAGAGCATGCGCGGCGGCAGCGTGCCCACCGTGCCGGGTACCGCGGTATTCCTCACGCCCAACCCCGAGCAGGTGCCGCATTCCCTGCTGCACAGCCTCAAGCACTACAAGAGCCTGCACGAGCGCGTGGTGATCCTCTGCGTGCGTTTCACCGACGAGCCCTATGTGCCGGATGCGGCGCGCGTCACGGTCGCGCACCTGGGCGAGCGCTACCACCGCGTCGACGTGCGCTTCGGCTTCATGGACCGTCCCGACCTCACCGGGGCCCTGCACCGCTGCAGCGAATCCGGCATGGCGTGCGACATGGAAAACACCACCTTCTTCCTCGGCCGCGAGACCATGATCCCGCGCCGCAAGTCGGACATGGCCTGGTGGCGCGAAAAGCTCTTCATCGCCATGGCGCGCAACGCCGGCACCATGGCGGATTACTTCGGGCTGCCGCCGAACCGCATCGTCGAGCTGGGGGCGCAGATCGTGCTCTAGGCGCGCCCCGTCCAATGCCCGGCGCAAGGGTGCGGCAGGGTAAAATCCGGACGCAACGCCCACGTGTCCGTGATGCATTTTCCTGCGGGGTTTCCCATGAGCCAGACCCTCATCCTCGACGCCGCCCACTTCGACAGCAAGGCCCGCCAGTGGGACGACAACCCCGTGTTCGTCGAACGCGGGCTGCAGATCGCACAGGCGGTGCGCGAGGCGGTGCCGCTCGACCGCAGCCTGCGCGTGCTCGACTACGGCTGCGGCACGGGCCTGCTGGCCTTCCCGCTCAAGGACGCCGTCGGCTCGATGCTGCTGGCGGACACCTCGTCCGGCATGCTCGACGTGGCGGCTGAAAAAATCGCCGCGCACGGCGCGACGCACATGCGGACGGCGAAGCTCGACCTGCTGGCCGACCCGCCCCCGGCCGAGCGATTCGACCTGATCGTCACCGCGATGACGCTGCACCACATTGCCGACACCGACCGCATCCTGCGCGTGTTCCACGACCTGCTCGCCCCCGGCGGCGCCCTCTGCATCGCCGATCTCGACCGCGAGGACGGCAGCTTCCACGGCGTGGAGGTGGACGTGCACCACGGCTTCGACCGCGACGCCCTCGGCCGCCGCACGGCCGCAGCAGGTTTCGCCGATGTGCGGTTCCGCACCGTATTCAGCATCGCCAAGGAACGCGAAACCGGCACGCGCGACTATCCCGTGTTCCTGATGACGGCCCGGCGGGTGGCTGGCTGATGCCGGATTCGAGCCTGACCCGCATGTTCGACGCCATGGGCGGCGTGGCGCTGGGACTCTGGGCGCTGGTGCTGATCGTGATTCTTGCCGGCATCGCCCTGCTGCTGCGCGCCGAAAAGCGGCAGTTCGCGCGACGCGGCAAGGCGCGCGGCTGGACCTGGATGCGCCTGCTCGCGCTGCCCATGCTGGCCGTCACGGCCGCCGCGGTGGTGCTGCCCGCGCGTGCCGTGTCGGGGCCGGAGACGCTGGCCGCCTTCTATCTCGCGCTCTTCATCCTGGCGCCGCTGGTCTGGTACGGCCTCCATCTCGTGGCCGGCTGGCTGCAATCGCCCCGCCTCGCGCGCAGCGAAAGCTTCGGGCTGGCGACCAGCGGGCTGGGTATCCTGATTGTGCCGGCCCTCCTGATCTCGGCGGCGCAGGGGCCCATTTTCATGATCGACCACCAGAGGCGCGAACAGCAGTTCGATCAGGCCGCCAGCCTGCCGCTGGCGCATCGCGCGGCCCCGGTCCGGTTCTTCCGCCTGGGCGAAGCGGGCATGCTGTACACGCAGGCCCTGCAGGCGCCGGCCGGCATGCACGTCGAACGCATCCGCACGCAGCCCGGCGGCAACGGGCGCGACCCGGCGACGCTGCTGCATGGCTATTTCTGCCGCGACGGCGAGGACGTGCATCTGGCCTGGCAGGCAGGCGCGGCGCTGGCACCGCTGCAGATCCACTGGCGCGACGGACACGGCCGGCTGGTCCAGACCCTGTACCAGGTGGATACGGCGGCCCTGGACATGCAGGTGCCGCAGGATTTCCCGGTCGCCTGGCGCGACGACGGCCTCGACCTGCCAGCCCCGATTTCGCGCCGCCTCGTGCAGCTCGGCTGGGCCGGGCCGGACGGATCGCTGCACTACCGCTCGCTGGACATGCTGCAGCCCGGCGAACGGTTCGAGAACGATTGCGTGAAGGCCGGCTACCGCCGCGTGGCCTGGCAGCAGGAAGGCCCGGTCGCCGGCGTGATCCTGCGCTTCTATCCGCCCATGCCCGCCGCACCCTGGCAGGCCGAGTTCCGCCGCGACGCCCACGCCACGAAACCTTTCTGAACGGTCCGCGAACATGTCCCGCACCACGCTCTACCACATCCCGGTCTGCCCCTTCTGCCAGCGCATCGACATCCTGCTCACGCTGAAGGGCGTGCGCGACCAGGTCGATTTCCAGGTGATCGACATCACCCGGCCGCGACCGGACTGGCTGCTGCAGAAGACGCGCGGCACCACCGCGCTGCCGGTGCTGGAAACCGCCGAAGGCCGCGTCATCAAGGAAAGCCTGGTGATCCTGCAGTATCTGGAAGACGTGTATCCGCAGCGCCCGGTGGCGCAGCGCGACCCCTGGCGACGCGCGGTCGAAGGCATGCTGACGGCGCTGGCCGGCGACTTCATCGGCCAGGGCTACGGCTGGCTGATGAACCAGGACCCCGCGCGCCGCGACAGCCTGCGCGAGAACATGCTGAAGCAGTACGCGCAGCTCGACGCCTTCCTGGATGCGCACGCGCCGGACGGGGCCTTCCTGTTCGAGGATTTCGGCTGGGCGGAAGTGGTGTTCACGCCCTTCTTCCAGCGCTTCTGGTTCCTGGAGTACTACGAGGACTTCGCGCTGCCCGGGACGCCGGAATTTGCCCGCGTGCGACGCTGGATCGACGCCTGCACGGCGCACCCGGCCGCACAGCAGACTTCGCGGGAAGAGATCGTGAAGCTCTACTACGACTATGCGCAGGGCGCCGGCAACGGCACGCTGCCGCCGGGGCGCGGCCGTTCCTGCATGGCCTTCGAGCCCGACTGGCGCAGCCGCCCCTGGCCGCCGCGCGACAAGTACGGCCACCACGCGACGGACACGGAACTCGGCCTGTAATGTAATCCGGAGGACGCGCCGCGGCGCTACTCGGTGTCCTTGCGCAGGCGCTTGAGCGCATCGATCAGCGCGCCCGAAGCAAGGGAGAACGTCCCCGCTATCCCCAGCATGTCCCTGGCGCCGTCGGCGTCGCCCGCGCCAATGCTGTGCACGACCCTGCCGGCTTCCTGGTGAAATTGCGCGTGCCTGTCGTAGCAGTCGCGGTAGCTGTCCAGATGGCCGAAGCGCTGCTTCGCCTCGCCCTCGAGCCAGGCTCCAAGCTCGCAGGCCTGATGATCGGCAGCCGATTCGACCTCCACGGTCTTGTTGTACGCCAGGGCGGTGCGCAGCCGGACCTTCCACTGCATGTGCTGCATCAGGGCATCCGTCAGTTCCATCCGCGTGTTCCTCTTTATTGCAATCCAGGTTTCGGCTGCCCTGCATCGTTCGGGGCTTTATTGTGTATCGGTCGCCCCGCTGCAATCTTGACCGCTAGCCGCGCCGGCCTCGTCTATGCTGGAAAGGCAGGCGCCATGCCTGGGGGAGCCGGACGATGAAAACCCTGCCCATCGGCAAAGCCTTCCAGCTGATCGAGCCCGGCCCGGTCGTGCTGGTGAGCACGGCCCACCGGGGCCGTTTCAACCTCATGACCATGACCTGGCACATGGTGGTCGATTTCACCCCGCGCATCGCCTGCATCATCGGGCCGTGGGATTTCACCTACACCGCGCTGAAGAAGACGCGCGAGTGCGTGATCGCGATTCCCACCGTGGACATGGCCGATACCGCGGTGGAGATCGGCAACTGCTCGGGACGCGACGTCGACAAGTTCGAACGCTTCGGCCTCACCCCCCTGCCCGCGCGCAAGGTGGGCGCGCCGCTGGTGGGCGAATGCCTCGCCCAGATCGAATGCCGGGTGGCGGACACCCGGCTGGTGAACAGCTACGGCCTGTGGGTGCTGGAAGGCGTGCACGCGTGGATCGATCCGGACCGCCGGGAGCGCCGCACCCTGCACGCGCAGGGCGACGGCCGCTTCGCGGTGGACGGCCGCCGCATGATCGACCTGCGCAGGAAAATGAAGAAGCTGTAGCGACCAGGGACGGCCAGGCTGCATATGGGAAGCCATTCCACTACGCGCAAGGGAGAACCTCATGAGCACGATACGCGTCGAACCCGCACCCGATGCGGCCCGGCTCGCCGAACTGGGAACCGACACCTGGCCGCTGTGGGAGAAGGAAATCTCGGAATTTCCCTGGGAATACTTCGAGGACGAAACCAGCTACATCCTCGCGGGCCGCGCCATCGTGATCCCCGAGGGCGGCGCGCCGGTGGAAATCGCCGCAGGCAATCTGGTGACCTTCCAGTCCGGGCTGATCTGCAGGTGGAAGATCGTGGAACCGATCCGCAAGCGCTACCGCTTCGGCTGAGCCTCAGCCGAAGACGTATTTCATCCCCGCCGCGTGCCAGTGCACCGATTCCTCGTCCAGCGCACGCTGGGTGAGCGGCCGGCGTTCCAGCCAGCCTTCCGGCAGCGTGAGCCGGATGCGCTTGCCGTTGAATTCCACCTTCACGTCGGGCAGGCGCGGCTCGGCCCGGCTGCGGCACAGGATCACCGCCTGGCGCAGCAGCCAGACCAGGAGGCGGTCGTTGTCGGAAACGGCAGCGGCGCCAAATTCCGGCACCTTCACCAGCGCGCCGCGCTGGGCGCGCGCCAGCAGCGCCAGCCGCGCCTGTTCGGTGCGCGAGAAGCCCGGCATGTCGGCGTTTTCCAGGATGTAGCCGGAATGGCGGTGATAGCCGCCGTGCGAGACCGACAGCCCGATCTCGTGCAGGCGCGCGGCCCAGTCGAGGAACAGCAGGTCGTTTTCATCGGCCCCGCCGCCGGCCGCCGCCAGCAGCTTGTGCGCCACGCGCTTCACGCGCGCGGCCTGCTGGGTGTCGATGTGGTAGCGGCGCGCGAATTCCCCCACCGTGGCCTCGCGCATGTCCTGCTTGTGGAAGCGGCCGAGCAGGTCGTAGAGGATGCCCTCGCGCATCGCAGTCTCGGCCACGTCCATCTGTTCGATGCCGAGTTCGGCGAAGAGTCCGGCCATGATGGCGAAGCCGCCCGCGACGACAGGACGGCGGTCGCGCGTGAGGCCGGCGAAGTCGAGTGCGTCGACGTGCCCTCCCTTGAGGAGCTGCGCGCGCAGCCTGTCGAGGCCGTCCGCCGTGATGCCGCGCGCCGACCAGCCGTTCTGCACCAGGATTTCGCGCAGCGCGCGCGCAGTGCCGGATGAGCCCACGGCCTGCTGCCAGTTGTCTTTGGAGAATTCGCGTGCGATGCGCTCGACCTCGACGCGCGCAGCGACCTCGGCGGCTTTCAGCGCGCCTTTGTCGATCGCGCCATCGGGAAAGAAGCGCCGCGAGAAATTGACGCAGCCCATGTGCAGGCTTTCGCGTTCGTGCGGCTTCAGGCCCTGGCCGATGATGAATTCGGTCGAGCCGCCGCCGATGTCGACCACGAGGCGACGGTCGGGCGAAGCCGGCAGCGAGTGCGCGACGCCGAGGTAGATGAGGCGCGCTTCCTCGCGGCCGGCGACGATCTCGATGGGGTGTCCGAGCGCGATCTCGGCCTTGGGAATGAATTCGTCTGCATTCTTGGCCACCCGCAGCGCCGAGGTGCCCACGCAGCGGATCGCTTCCGGCGAGAGGCCACGCAGGCGTTCGCCGAAACGGTGCAGGCAGGCCAGCGCGCGCGCCTGGGTGGGCTCGTCGAGCCGCTTGTCGTCGGTGAGCCCGCCGGCCAGGCGCACGGTTTCCTTCAGCGAATCGAGCGGGTACAGCTGGTCGCCCGAGACGCGCGCGACTTCGAGGCGGAAGGAGTTGGAGCCGAGATCGACGGCGGCAAGGGTGTCGTAGGTTTTCACGAGCGCGTATTCATGCAACCGAACCGAAGAACAGGTAGGCCATCGCGATGGCAGCCAGGATGCCCGCCAGGTCGGCGATCAGGCCGCAGGCGACGGCGTGGCGCACGCGCCTGATGCCGACCGCGCCGAAGTACACCGCGAGCACGTAGAACGTCGTCTCGGTGCTGCCCTGCACGATGGAAGCGAGCCGGCCGGCGAAGGAATCGGCGCCGTGCGCCTGCATGGTGTCGATCATCATCGCGCGCGCACCGCTGCCGGAAAAGGGTTTCATCAATGCGGTCGGCAGCGCGTCGACCCAGCGCGCGTCGAAGCCCAGCGCCAGCACCGCGCCGCGCACTGCGTCCATCAGCAGGTCGAGCGCGCCGCTGGCCCGGAACACCGCAATGGCGACCAGCATGGCGACAAGATACGGAATGATCGTGACGGCGGTGTGAAAGCCTTCCTTCGCGCCTTCGACGAAGGCCTCGTAGGCATTCACCCGTCGCTTCACCGCCATCAGCAGGAAGACGACGATGAGGCCGAACAGCACGACGTTGCTGAGGATGGACGACTGCCGCGTCATCTCGGCCGCCGGCAGCGCGGAGAAATACGCGACCAGGCCGCCGATCAGCGCGGTGGCGCCGCCGAGATAGGCCAGCGTGACGCGGTTCCACAGGTGCAGCTTCTGGAAGAAGCCGGTGACGAAGAGCCCGGTGAGCGTGCCGATGTAGGTGGTGATGAGCAGCGGCACGAAGACGTCGGTGGGATCGGCCGCACCGAGCTGCGCGCGAAAGGTGAAGATGGTCACCGGCAGCAGCGTGACCGAGGCGGTGTTGATGACGAGGAACAGGATCTGCGCGTCGCTCGCGGTGTCGGACGAAGGATTCAGCTTCTGCAGTTCCTGCATCGCCTTGATGCCCAGCGGCGTGGCCGCGTTGTCGAGACCCAGCATGTTGGCGCCCATGTTCATGGTCATGGCGCCGAGCGCGGGATGGTTCGGCGGCACGTCCGGAAACAGGCGGCGGAACAGCGGCGCCAGGCCGCGCGTCAGCACGTCCAGCATGCCGGCGCGCTCGCCGACCTTCATCACGCCCAGCCACAGCGCCATCACGCCGGTGAGTCCCAGCGCGATCTCGAAGGCGGTCTTGCTGCTGTCGAACAGCGCCTTCACCAGCGCCGCCATCACGCCGGCGTCGCCGAGGAAGAGCAGCTTGACGAGCGCGATCAGGAAGGCGACGAGAAAGAAACCGATCCAGAGCGCGTTGAGCATGGGACGGGCTTACGCGACCCAGCCGGCGACGACGACGAGCAGACCGGCCACCAGCCAGATCACGAGACCGCGCCAGATCATGCTGACGGCACTGTCGATGCTGTCCGCGTCGGGCGGCTGGCCGCTGCCGAGTTCGGGACGCCACACGGTTTCGCCGGCCACGGTGAGGTTCTGCCCCAGCTTCACGCCCATGGCACCGGCACCGGCAGCGACGACCACGCCTTCCTCGGGTTCCGGCCAGGCGTCGGCCTGGGTACGCCAGCAGTAGGTGGCGTCCTCGAAATTGCCGGCGATGGCGTAGGTCAGCGCGGTCAGCCGCGCCGGCAGCCAGTTGACGACATGGAAGGCGCGCTGTGCGAAGCGGCCGAACAGGCCGCGGGCACCGGCCCAGCGGCGATCGAGGATGGACGCGGTACGGAACAGCACGGCGCCCATCGGGCCCAGCGGGGCCAGCACGGCGAACCAGATCAGCACGCCGAACATCTGGCGGTGGCTGGCCGCCATGGTCTGCTCGATGGTCAGGCGGGCGATTTCCTCCTCGCTGAACTGGCTGGCGTCGCCGCCGCGCCATTCGGCGAGCGCGTCGCGCGCGGCGTCGAGCTGGCCTTCGCGCAGCAGGCGCGCGATGCGTTCGGCGTCGTCGCTGTAGTACTTGAAACCCAGCGTGACGTAGAGCACCGCGACGTTCCAGGCCCAGCCGAGCAATGGCGCGATGCCCTCGAGGATCCAGTACACCAGCCATACGCCCGCCAGCGCCGGCAGCACCGCCAGGCCCCAGGCTATCCCTCCGTGCACCGCCTCGCCCGCGTTGAAGCGGTGTTCGAGCCACTGCGTGAAGCGGCCGTACTGCTGGTAGTGCGGAAGCGGCTGGCGCAGCGGGCGCCAGTGTTCGAGCGCGACGGCGGCAAGCAGGGAAAAGAAGACCATCAGCGGTTCATTTCCAGGGTGAGGGTGCCGATGCGGTCGACCTCGCCCGCGGGCCGATACAGTTCGACGGTGGGCATGACGATCGACTTGCCGCGCTCGGCCAGCGTGTCCGCGAGCGCCTGGTAGGCCTTGGACGGCGCCAGCAGCACCGCGGCCTGCACCCGCGCGGCGGTCACCGGGCGCTGCGCAATGCGTCCTTCCTTCAGGCCTCCGGGCAGGGCGGCGGCATCCCCCAGCAGGTAGCCGACGTGCGCGCGCACCTTGCCGTGCGCGGCGCGCGGATCGGAGAACAGCACGGTGATGGTGTCGCCGGCAGGCACGCCGGCGAGATCGAACTGCTTCAGGGCCTCGCGCTGCGTCTTGCGCATGTCGCTGATCGGCCCCGTGTAGTCGAGATAGGCATAGCGATACGGCCCGGCCACGCCGTCGGCGACGCTGACCGTGGCGAACCCGCCCCACCACCAGAACACCGCCAGGAGCGGCAATACGAACGCCAGCAGAAATGCCGGCCATTGTTTCTTGAACACGACGAACCCTTTCCGGGGCCTGCTTGGGAACAGGCCTTTGCTGCGGTTCGAAGATACCACAGCCGGGCCGGGCCGGTCGCCTCGCCGACCTGTCTATAATCGTGGGCAAATCCTGTGGAGACCCCCATGTTCGTTCGCCTGCTATTCCTGCTCGCCTGCCTCGGCCTGCTGCCCGCCGCGCACGCGGCCGATCCCGCCGCCGCCGTCACCGTACCGATGAAGCTGGTGAAGCTCGGCCCGCACAGCTATTTCGTGCAGGGACAGTCGGGCGCGGCATCCAGCGAGAACCAGGGCTTCATGTCGAACGCGGGCTTCGTCGTCACGCAGGACGGCGTGGTGGTGTTCGACACGCTGGCCTCGCCCCCGCTCGCCGAGAAACTCCTCGGACTCATCCGCGGCGTGACGAAGCAGCCGATCCGGCGCGTGATCGTCAGCCATTACCACGCCGATCACTTCTACGGCCTGCAGGTCTTCAAGGCGCAGGGCGCGGAAATCTGGGCGCATCGCCTGGCCCAGGGCGCGACGCACAGCGAGGGGGCGGCCGAACGCTTCGCCCAGCGCAAGGAAGCGCTGTTCCCCTGGGTGGACGACAGGACGCAGCTGCTCGAAGCCGACCGTTTCCTCGACGGCGACACCGATTTCGAACTGGGGGGCGTGCATTTCGCCCTGCGCTACGTCGGCCCCGCGCATTCCAGTGAGGACATGGCGATGCTGGTGAAGGAAGACGGGGTACTGTATGCCGGCGACCTGGTGTTCCGCGGCCGCGTGCCCTACGTCGGCGACGCCGACACCCGCGCCTGGATCGCCGCCCTCGACACGCTGATCGCGATGAAGCCGAAGGTGCTGGTGCCCGGCCACGGTGGTCCGTCGCGCGACCCGCGCACGGACCTGGTGTTCGTGCGCGATTACCTCAAATACGTGCGCCAGGAAATGGGCAAGGCAGCCCGCGACTTCGTGCCCTTCGACGAAGCCTACGCAAAAACCGACTGGTCGAAGTACCGCAGCATGCCGGCCTTCAACGAGTCGAACCGCGTCAACGCCTACAACCAGTACCTCCGGCTCGAGCAGGAAGGCACGCAGTAGCGCGTCCTGCTGGACCGCCTCCGCCCCCCATCATGCTCTGCAGCCCCGACGAGCTTCTGCACAGGAATCTCGCCCTGACCGGCGCGTGGGAACGCTATCTGGCCGCGCCGGATTTCGAAAACTTCGTCGAGCTCGCCGTCTCGATCAACAGCTTCACCGAATTCCTGATCGACAAGGGCGTCGTCGCGCTGCACCATGCCAGCCACCAGCTCGAACAGCTTGCCCTCGCCCAGTTCAACGCGGATGTCCCGCACCCGCTGCCGGAGACGGCGCTGGCCGATCTCGGCGAACGCATCACGGCGCTCGGCCGCATGGTGCAGGTACACGCCAACGCCAACCCCGACGAACGAAACCGCGACCCCCGGCTCGCGGCGAGCAACCCGAGACGCCCCGGACGCCTCTGGCTGGTCGGTCGCAGCCTGGCCGACTGGGCACCCCTGCTCGTCCAGCTCGGCTATTTCGGCATGTCGGCCGAGTTCGTGGACTGGCAGGCGGATTTCCCGGAAGACGCGGACCCGGCGCCGCTGATCCTGTTCGACACCACGGGCCTGCCGCACGAGGCCTGGGTCCCGGCCATCCAGGCCCTGCGCCGGCGTTTCGAGATGGGCCAGGTGATCGGCCTCGGCGTACGGCCCGATTTCGAGCACCTGAAGCAGGCCCTGCGCGGCGGCTGCGACTGCTGCCTGCTCGAAGGCACGCCGGTGCACGCCATCGTCGAACGCATCATGGACATGAACGAGCGGCATGATCACGAAGCCTTCCGCGTACTGATCGTGGAGGATTCGAAGACAGCCAGCCACATGATCCGCCGCACCCTGGAGGAAAACCGCGTCGTGTGCGAGATCGTCAACGATCCGCACCGCACGCTGGAGGCGCTGCGCCAGTTCAACCCCGACCTGATCCTGATGGACATGTACATGCCCAACTGCACGGGCGTCGAGGTGGCGCGCATCATCCGCCAGCACCACGAGTTCCTCAGCATCCCCATCGTCTACCTGTCGGGCGAGACCGACGTCGCGCTGCAGGTCGACGCCATGCGCCTGGGGGGCGACCATTTCCTGACCAAGCCCTTCAATCCGGTGTTCCTGAACGCGATCGTGAAATGCAAGATCGAGCGTTACCGCGCCCTGCGCCGCTCGATGTACCACGACAGCCTGACCGGCCTGCTCAACCATTCCAGCGGCAAGAACACGCTCGACATGCTGCTGTCCGGCGTGGCGCACGAAGGCGGCTTCCTCTCGGTGGCGATGTACGACATCGACCATTTCAAGCAGATCAACGACACCTACGGCCACCCCGTGGGCGACCAGGTGATCCGCAACCTGGCCTGGCTGCTGCGCCAGCGCCTGCGCAAGCACGACATCCTCTGCCGCTACGGCGGCGAGGAATTCCTCGTCGCGCTGCCGCACGCCGACGCCAGCCAGGCCTACGGCGTGCTCGAACGCATCCGCCAGGATTTCTCGCAGATCCGCCATCCGCATGGCGAGTCGTATTTCCTCGCCACCCTGAGCGGCGGCGTCGCCACCTATCCGCAGATCCAGGGCGGCGATGCGCTGATCAAGGCCGCCGACGCGTCGCTCTACCAGGCCAAGCGCGGCGGGCGCAACCGCATCTGCCTGCACGCGGCCTGAGACGGCGTCGCATCCGGCGGGTCAGCCGGCGATCAGTTTCAGCCCGATCAGGATGGTCGCGGTCTCGAAGGCGCGCTTGACCCAGAGGTTGCCCTTGCGGATCGCGAGGTGGCTGCCGAGATAGCCGCCGACGACCGAGCCCACCAGCAGGGCCGGCATCCAGCTCCACGCCACGGTGCCGACCACGCCCAGCACCAGCGCGCCGGTGCCGTTCCAGATCAGGCCGCACAGGATGAGCGTGTAGGCCACCGCGCGGGTGTAGTCGAGGCCGAACCAGCGGATCAGCCAGATGGTGAGGAACAGGCCGGTGCCGCTGGTGATCGAACCGTTCAGCACCCCCACCCCGAACAACCCCGCCATGCCTGCCAGCAGGCCCGGGCCGTGCTGGTTCCTGGGCGCGTAGTCCATGCCGAGCCGGGGCCTGAACACCGAGTACAGGCCCAGCCCCAGGGTCAGCCAGCCGAGCGCCAGCGTGGCGGCGCGTTCCGGCACGTGAAGAATGCTCAGGGCGCCCAGCACGACGCCCGGCAGGCCGGCGCCGAGGATGATGAGCGAGAAGCGCCGCTCCAGATGCGACGTCTTCATGTGGCGGAAGGTGGCCCCCAGCCCGAGCGCCACGCTGGCGACCTTGTGCGTGGCAAGGGCGACGCCGAAGGGCAGGCCGAGGAAAATCAGGATGGGGAACTGGATCAGTCCCGCGCCGCCGCCGGACAGGGCCGAGAGAAAATTCGCCGCCAGCGAGGCAACCAGCAGGATCAGCTGGTCGAGCATTCAGCCCGTGACGCCGGTATCGGCCGGCAGCCTGGCGTACACCAGTTTGAGCCCGGCTTCGCCCACCGCTTTCAGGAGTGCGTCGACAAGCCCGGCTTCGCCGAAGAACTGCACCACCACCGGCAGCTCGCCCGCCAGTTCGAAGAAGCCCGCATCGTGCCGGCCGTGGCGGCCGAAGCCGGCGATGGACTGGAAGGCCGAGCCGCCGCCGATGCCGAGCGCCTGCGCCTGGTCGAGCAGCCATTCGTAGGTGAGCTTGCCATGGTGGCGGCTGGATTCGGTGACGAAGACCTGCAGGCAGACGGCGTTCATTTGATCAGCCTCATCGTTTGGAAGCCCAGCCAGGTGGCGAGGAAGGAACCGGTCAGGTGGGTGAGCGCGATCAGTCCGCCGGTCACCCACAGGCCGCGCATCAGCGTGGTGACCACTTCGGCGGAAAAAGTGGAGAAGGTGGTGAGCCCGCCGAGCAGGCCGGTGATGAGGAACAGCCGCGCCTCGGGCGGCACGCCCGGATGCTCGGCGAACCAGGCGATCGACAGGCCGATGACGTAGCCGCCGACCAGGTTCGCCGCCAGCGTGCCGAGCGGCATCGCCGGCAACACCGGGTTCAGCCACAGGCCCAGTCCCCAGCGCATCCAGGCGCCGATGGCCGCGCCCAGGCCCACGGCGAGAAAGGCGGTCATGGCTGGCAGGCGGCGGGTACGGTCATGCCGGCATTCTAGCCGAGACCGCCGGGCTTACAGCGCGTCCTTGATGATTCCGGTGAGCAGGTGCTCGACGTCGCCCAGCGCCTTCTTCAGCGCGGGACTTTTGGCCGGCCCCGGCTTGCGATAGGCGATGTACACGGTCTTGTCGCCCGGGATCTTGTAGACCGAGATGATGTAGGGACACATGACCACGGCGTGCGGATCGGCTTCCATCATCTCACGCGAGATCTTCGCACTGCAGAATTCGAACTGCTCGGCGTTCTCGTACACCTGCTTCGTCGCACCGACGTCCTTGCCGGTACGGTCGAGCATGCCCGCGATCTGGTTGACGTGGTTGATCTTCAGGCCCTGGCCCTCGATGGAGGCCTGCACGAGATCGCGCACGTCGTCGTAGCTGCCCTGGGCCTTGAACACCACGTTGAACGGATCGGCGGCGACAGCGGCCAGTGGCAGGCACAGCAGGGCGCAGGTCGCGAGGATTTTTTTCATGACGGTCTCCTGGAAAATGGCGGGCACGATTGTGCCCGTTGCCATACGACCACGACAATGGTCGTTTGTTACACTCGGCGGATGCCTGCCTCGCTCAAAGCCGACGGACGCTTCTGGCTCACCCTGGACGGCCGCAATTTCCTCGGACGCGGACGCGTCGAGCTGCTGCAGCGCATCCGCGAAACGGGCTCGATCTCGCGTGCCGCGCGCGAAATGAAGATGAGCTACAAGGCCGCCTGGGACGCGGTCGACGCAATGAACCGCGCCTGGGGCCGGGCGCTGGTCGAAAGCGGCCCCGGCGGCAGCCGGCTGACGCCGGAAGCGGAGCAGCTGATCGCGGCATTCCGGCAGGCCGAGGCCCGGCACCTGCGCTTCCTGGAGAAACTGGCGGACCGCCTGCCGCGGACCTGACAGCGGCCGGCGCTCAGTCCGTCTTTTCCTTCCAGGCCTTGAGCTTGCGCCACAGCGAGGCGCGGTTGATGCCGAGGATCTGCGCCGCCAGCGTCTGGTTGCCCTTCACCTCGTCCAGCACGCGATGGATGTAGCGCTGTTCCTGTTCCTCCAGCGTCGGCAGGCGGCCTTCGCCGCGCACCGGCGTCGCCGCTGCGGCCGCGCGCAGGGCGTCCGGCAGGTGGCCGGCCTCGATGGTGTCGCCCTGCGCGATCGCGGTCCCCCGTTCGATCAGGTTCTCCAGTTCACGCACGTTGCCGGGAAAGCGATAGGCCATCAAGAGCGCGATCGCGTCGGGCGCGATGCGCTTCACCGGCTTGTTCATGCGTTGCGCGTATTTCAGCAGGAAATGCTGCGCCAGCAGCGGCACGTCGCCGGGGCGCTGCGCCAGCGCGGGCAGGTCGAGGTTCACCACGTTCAGCCGGAAATAGAGATCCTCGCGGAAGCTGCCGTCGCGCACGCTCTGCTGCACGTCGCGGTTGGTCGCCGCGATCACCCGCACGTCGCACTTCACCGGCCGCGTGGCGCCCAGGCGCAGCACTTCCCTTTCCTGCAGCACGCGCAGCAGCTTCACCTGCATCGCCGGCGTCATCTCGGTGATTTCGTCGAGGAAGAGCGTGCCGCCGACGCTGGCCTCGATCAGCCCCTTCTTCAGCGAGGTCGCGCCGGTGAAGGCACCCTTCTCGTGGCCGAACAGCTCGTTGGCCAGCAGCTGTTCGCTGAAGGCGCCGCAGTTGATCGCGACGTAGGGCCCGTCGCGGCGCGTGCTCTGCCGGTGCACATATTTGGCGAAGAGCTCCTTGCCGGTACCGCTTTCCCCGGTGATCAGCACGCTGCAGTCGGTGGGCGCGATCTGCCGCGCCATTTCCAGCAGCCGCTGCATGCCGGTGTCCTGGGTCACGATGCCGTCGCCGTCGCGGTAGCGTTCGACCTCGCGGCGCAGGCTGTCGTTCTCGCGACGCAACGCGATCTTGGCCAGCGCCTCGGCGACCACCTTGCGCACCTCGTCGAGCCGGAAGGGCTTGGCGATGTAGTAGAAGGCGCCATGCTTCAGGGCCTGCACCGCGGATTCCGCGGTGGCGAAGCCGGTGATGAAGATGACCTCGGCATCGGGCTGCGCGGCGCGGCTCTTCTTCAGCACGTCCATGCCGTCGACGCCTTCCATGCGCAGGTCGGTCAGCACCACGTCGAAGGGCTGGCGCTCGAGCAGGGCCACGGCCGCGGCGCCGGTCTGCGCAATCGTGACGTCGTAGCCTTCCTTCTCCATCACGTGGCGCAGATTGTCCAGCGCGATTTCCTCGTCGTCGACGATCAGCAGACGGGCATTCATGGACGAGCTCCCCTGTCTTCGCCCGCAGAAACGCCGGTCGATGGATCGAGCGGCAGGCGGATGCGGAAGTGCGCCCCCTGCCCCGGCGTGCTTTCCACGGCGATGCAGCCGCCGTGCTCGTCGACGATCTCGTAGGCGACGAACAGGCCCAGCCCCATGCCGTGGCCGACGTCCTTGGTCGTGAAGAAGGGATCGAACACGCGCGGCAGGATGTCCGGCGCGATGCCGGGCCCGTTGTCCGCGACGCGGATCTCGACCATCCCGGCGCGGCTGTCGCAGCCCGGGCCCAGCGCGGTGCCCGGCGGCGGCGCCGACGGACGCAGGCGTTCGGCCGCGATGCGGATGCGGCCGTCCGGTCCCAGCCCTTCCATCGCGTTGCGGATCAGGTTGACCAGCACCTGCTGCAGGCGCTGCGCATCGGCCGGCACCTCGAGATCGTCGGCGATCTCCAGCTGGACCACCGACTTGGCGGCGATTTCGCCGCGCACGAAGCCGACCGTCTGCTCGACCAGCGGCTTCAGGCGCACGGCTTCCTTGCGGAAGGCCCGCTCGCGCGAGAAGTCGAGCAGCGAGCGCACGATGGTGCGCGCCCGCTCGGTCTGCTGGTCGATCTGCGCCAGATATTTCTTCAGCGTCGCCGGATCGCAGTCGTCCGTCTCCTCCAGCAGGATCTGGCAGGAAGTCGAGATGTTCGACAGCGGGTTGTTCAGCTCGTGCGCGACGCCCGACAGCATGGTGCCGAGCGAAGCCAGCCGCTCGGAGCGCATCAGCGACTTCTGGCGCAGGTCGAGTTCCTGCAGCATGTGGTTGAAGGCCTCGATGATGGACACGATCTCGCGGTCGTTCGACGGCGCCGCCAGGGTTTCGCGCCGGTTCGCGCTGATCGCCGCGACGCTGGTCTCCATTTCCTTCAGCGGCTTGGCCACCCGCTGCGACAGCGCGCGGCCGATCACCACGATCAGCAGCGCCAGGCACAGGATCACCCCGAGCAGCAGATTGCGGAAGGACACGAGCGTGGTGCGGATCTGCCGGCGTTCGGCGCCGGCCATGTCCTCGGCCAGGGCGACCACGTCCTTGCCCAGCGCCCGTACCCGCGGCTCGATCGCGTCGGCCTGTCCGGCACTGGCGCCGGCATAGGCCGCCATCTGGTTCCCGTAGTCGTCCAGCCGCGTGCGCAGCGCATCCAGCTGCGCCGCCTGCGCCACCGCCAGGAATTCGGTGCGATGCGTCGTCAGCAGATCGTGCGCCAGGGCGATCTGGCGCGCGTTCTCGGCCAGGTCGGCCGGCTGCCGATGAAGAAAATAGTTGCGTTCGTAGCGGCGGATCTCGAGCACCGTGTCGAACAGTTCGGTCACCCGCTGGCCCAGTTCGACCCGCGCCTCGAGGGTGCGCAGCTCGCCCACGAAGAACAGCGAGGCGAGCAGCATGGCCAGCGCCACCGCGACATAGGCACCGGTGATCTTGCCCCGCAGGGAATGGCGTCCATCCGGACGGTCGACTTGTGTGGGCACCCGGCCTCCGTTGCGCAAGTTCAGGGACACAGCAGCTTGTGTTGCAATTTTAAACTGTGCGTCTTGAAATACAACACCCTGGGCAAAATGTCGATAACACATTGTTATAAATGGATTTATCAGAATTTTAACCAGGCCGGTGCGTTTGCATTATGCAACACACCCCGTGTGGTGCGCGGGCTACGAAATCGAATAATCCTGTTCGATCAATTGCTTACGGACCTGGCACACAAGATGCACATTGATGCGTATCCACAACAGACCGGCCTCCGGCCCCCTGCCATGATCGCGACGCTCAAGACCCTCTACAACGCCCTCTCCTTCGCCAACGTGAGCACGCTGGGCGAACTGCGCACCAAGCTGCGCACCGTCGACGCCCCCGCGGCGCAACCGGCACGCCCGGTGCACGACCGCGCCGAAGCCCCCGTCATCGCGCGCATCTACCCGGCCGCCTGACGGCGCCGGTGCCCACGATTCCGGCTCCCGCAACTTCACCAGGAAACCCGAACACAGGATGGAAGGACTAGGCGAATACGCAACCGACGCCGCGGCTTTTGTGATCAGTGCCGCCAGCGTCTGCCTCTACTACTGCTACCTTGGCTACAAGGTGCGCAGGGATCCCACCTACAGCGTGCACGGCGTGCATGCGCTGGCCCGCCGGCTGTGGGTACAGAACATCATGCGCAATCCGGCGAAGGACGTGATGGCGGTGCAGACCCTGCGCAACTTCGTCATGGGCGCCTCGCTGATGGCCTCGACCGCCGCCCTGCTCATCATCGGCACGCTCACGCTTTCCGGGCAGGCGCAGAACATCTCGCAAAGCTGGCACGCGCTCAACCTCGCCGGCGCGCACGGCCAGGCCCTGTGGATCTTCAAGGTCATGCTGCTGCTGGTGGACTTCATCGTCGCCTTCTTCGCCTTCGCCATGTCGGTGCGGCTGGCCAACCACGTGGTCTTCATGATCAACGTGCCCGAACACGACGCCCATCACATGCTCGCGCCCAAGGCCGTCGCCCGCCGGCTGCATCGCGCCGGCCACATGTTCTCGATCGGGATGCGCACCTTCTTCACCGCGATTCCGCTGGTGTTCTGGCTGTTCGGCCCCTATTTCCTGCTGGCCTCCTCGGTCGGCCTGGTCATCGCGCTCTACAACCTCGACCGCAGCGAATCCGAGGATGCCGAGGCGAACGAAACCCGTCCCACCGCCGTCACCGGCACCGGTTCGCCCGTGGTGCCGATGCACGCCGTCCACGCCAAATAAGCCGTCCCAGCGCTGTGCCCGTGGCCGTCCTGCGTCCGCAGGCGGTCAGGGCCGCGTCCTGTAGAAGGTCAGCGGAACCGCCTGCCGGGCCACGGCCGGCTTCAGTTTCCCCATCACGTGCATCTCGCACGGCTTGCAGTCGAAACGCAGCGTGAGCTGCTCGCTGCCGTTGACGAGCGTCAGCGGCGCCGCGCGCACCGTGCCCTGCACGCCGGTCACGCCCTTGGCCTGCTTGGGGCACAGGCTCAGCGAATAGCGCACGCAGTGCTTGGTGATCATCAGGGACACCTCGCCTTCCTCCTCGTGCGATTCGTAGGCCGCGGCGATGAGCTTGACGCCGTGCCGGGCGTAGAAGTCGCGCGCCTTGTGGTTGAACACATTGGCGAGATAGGAAAGCGTGTCTTCGGGATACGCCACGGGCGGTTCGACGGCGGCGGCGCGCGGCGGGCGCACGTACGCTTCGGCACGCGCGGTTTCCAGCGCGGCAACGGCGTCGCGGCGCAGGCCGTTGAGCACGGAGGCGGGCACGAACCACGGCTGCGACAGTTCCAGCGCGATGCCGCGCGATTCGAACTGCGTGGTGCCGAGCTTGCCCAGGTGTTCGCGCAGGCCGGCTTCGGCGCGGGCGGCGTCCTTCGCTGCCTCGCGGGGCTGCGCGACCCGGGCCGTGGCGGCGATGCCGTCCTCGTCGGTCAAGGTCAGCGCCAGGCCGTCGGTGGTTTCGTCCAGCCGCATCCACACGCCGATGCGCCGTTCGCTGGACGCCTTGTCCAGCATGCGCATCCAGTTCATGTCGCGGTTGCGGTTGACGGCGGTGCCGGCGCGCAGATCCTTGAAGCTCGACACCGGATCCCTGGGAAACACGCGCCAGACGCCCGCGCTCATTTTCTCGGCGCGGTTGATCGCCAGGCCGGCCAGGTCCTTCTGCAGGGTGTAGTAGCAGAGGCCGTCGCCGTTGTTGAGCACGGTGGCGGGATCATCGGTTTCCAGTTCCACCCATTTGTCGCCGACCTTGCGCACGTGGCCGATGGGCAGGCCGGGATTCTTGGGCGT
Source organism: Thiobacillus sp. (assembly GCA_044227225.1). Taxonomy (GTDB): domain Bacteria; phylum Pseudomonadota; class Gammaproteobacteria; order Burkholderiales; family Thiobacillaceae; genus Thiobacillus. Next base: position 233,659 of record JBGAFM010000001.1, read on the forward strand.
GTCGAAGGCGCCGATATCGTCGCGGCGACCGCCCACGAAGTAATCGGTGAATTCGCGGTTGAAGTTCTGGTTGGGGTCGGGCGTGAAGGCAAAGGTGGTGCGTCCGCTGGAACTGCGCGCGAATTCGGGGCGGCGCTCGATCAGCTCGTCCAGCAGCGTGCGGTAATGGGCGGTGATGTTCTTCACGTAGCCCATGTCCTTGTAGCGGCCCTCGATCTTGAAGCTGCGCACGCCGGCGTCGACCAGCGCCTCGATGTTGGCGCTCTGGTTGTTGTCCTTCATCGACAGCACGTGCTTGTCGTGCGCGACGACGCGCCCTTCCATGTCCAGCACCTGGTAGGGCAGGCGGCAGGCCTGCGAGCAGTCGCCGCGGTTGGCGCTGCGTCCGGTGTGCGCATGGCTGATGTAGCACTGGCCGCTGTAGGCCACGCACAGCGCGCCGTGGACGAAGAATTCCAGCACCGTTTCAGGCCGCAGCGCGGCGCGCACGGCGGCGATCTGCCGCAGGTCGAGCTCGCGCGCGAGCACGATCTGCGAAAAGCCCGCGTCCTGCAGGAAGCGCGCCTTCTCCGGCGTGCGGATGTCGCACTGCGTGCTGGCGTGCAGCTGGATCGGCGGCAGGTCGAGTTCGAGCAGGCCCATGTCCTGCACGATGAGCGCATCGACGCCGGCGTCGTAGAGCTGGCGGACCTGCCGGCGCGCCGGCTCCAGTTCGTTGTCGGCGAGGATGGTGTTGAGGGTGACGAAGATGCGCGCGTTGTAGCGGTGCGCATGCGCGACCAGCCGCGCGATGTCGGCGATGTCGTTGGCCGCCGAGGCGCGCGCGCCGAACGACGGCCCGCCGATGTACACGGCATCGGCGCCGTGGTTCACCGCCTCGATGCCGATGTCGGCATCGCGCGCGGGGGCGAGGAGTTCGATCTGGTGGGGCAGCACGGCAGCATCCGCTGGGAACAAGCCCGTATTTTAGCGGACGCCGCCGGAACCGCTGGCGGTTTACTGCTGCTTGCGGGCTTCCACCGACAGGTTGAGGGTGACCTCGTCGCTCACGTAGGGGGCGTTCTTGCCCATGTTGAAGTCGGAACGCTTGAGCTTCGCCACCGCGTTGGCGCCGCAGGCCTCGACCTTGAGCATCGGGTGCGGCGCGCAGTTGAACGCCGTGATGTCGAAGGTAATGGGCCGGGTCACGCCCTTGATCGTGATGTCGCCCGAAATGCTGACCGGCTTGTCGCCCTTGAACTGCATCTTCGTGCCCTTGAAGCCCAGGGTGGGATAGTGCGCCGTGTCGAAGAAATCCGCCGCCTGGATGTGCTCGTTGAAGAGCGCGGAGCCGGCGTCGACGGACTTGGCGTCGATGCTCACCTCGGCCGAGCCGGTCTTCGCGGCGCGGTCGACCACGATGCTGCCGGTGGTGCCGTTGAAGCGGTGGGTCTGGGTCGAGAAGCCCAGGTGGTTGTAGCTGAAGGACGGGAAGGTGTGCGTGCTGTCGATGACGTAGGTCACCGGCTCGGCCTGGGCGGCGACGGCGAGCGCGGCGAGCGCGGATGCGAGTACGAGGCGTTTCATGCTGGATTACTCCTGGTGGTTGAACGACGGGATTACTTGCCGCTGGCGGCAATGCTGAATTTCACGTTGACTTCGTTGGCGACGGTGCCGACGTCGGCCCACATGCCCTCGCCGATGCCGAAGTCCAGGCGCCTGAGCACAAAGCTGCCGTCGAAGCGCGCCGCTGCCTTGCCCGGCACGAGCTGCACGGGAATGGTCAACTCGCGGCGCTTGCCCTTGATCGTCAGGGTGCCGCGCAATTCGAAGCGGTTGTCGCCCAGCGCGCGCACCTGGGTGGAATCGAAGCGCGCCTTCGGAAACGCGGCGCGGTCGAACCACAGCTTGCCGGCAGATTCCTCGTTCGCCTCGGGCGAGCCGGCGTCGATGCTGGCGAGATCGATTTCGAGCGTCGCCCGCGCGCTTTCCGGCTTCGCGGGATCGAAGGCCATCTGCGCGGCAAAGCGCTTGAAGCTGCCGGGTATCTTCACGCCCATCTGCACGAACTCGAAGCCGATGCGGCTCTGCGCCGGCAGCACGGTGCGGTATTCGACGGCGTGCGCGGCCGGGGCCGCGAGCAGCGCCGCCAGGACGATCCAGGATTTCATCGCGCCCCCTTCCCGCCCAGCTTCATGCGCTGCAGGTAGGTGCCGCCGGCCTGGATCTGGTGCTTGACGGCGGCAGCCACGTGCAGCACGACCAGGACCAGCATCGTGTAGTTCAGGAATTCGTGCACTTCCTCCAGCGCCTCGCCCAGCGCCTTGTCCTTGCCGACCAGGTCGGGCAGCGGCAGCACGCCGAACCACACGGTCTGGAAGCCCTTGGCCGAACTCATCAGCCAGCCCGACAGCGGCACCGCGATCATCAGCAGGTACAGCAGGCCATGCACCGCATGGCTCGCCTTGCGCTGCAGCGCACTCATGCCCGCCGGCAGCGCGGGCGGCGTGTGCGTCGCACGCCAGGCCAGGCGCAGGCCGACCAGCAGCAGCACCGTGATGCCGATCCACTTGTGATAGCTGTAGAGCTGCAGCTTGGTCGGCGACAGCGGCAGCTCGTGCATGTAGAGCCCTAGCGGAAACGCGACGAAGATCAGCAGCGCGATCAGCCAGTGCAGCACGACGGCAGGCGGAGTGTAACGGTCGGTCATCGGGCGGGTTCCTTTTCGAGTTGGGATTGCAGGGAAAGCAGCGCCTCGCGCCAGCGCGCGTGGTCGGCCTGTGTCGTACCGGCGAAGTGCGCCTGCAGGTGGGCAAGATGGGCGGGAAACACCCGGTCGAAGACCTTGTCGCCGGCACGCGTCAGGCGGACGATCTGGCAGCGCCGGTCGCTGTCGTGCGCGACCCGCTCGACCCAGCCGCGTTCGACCAGGCGGTCCACCACGCCGGTGAGCGTGCCCTTGGTGATGAGCGTCTTCTCGCCGAGCTCGGTCGCCGTCATGCCCGGCGTGTTGCCCAGGGTGGCGACGATGTCGAACTGCGCGGGCGTGAGGCCCAGGGTGCGGATGTGCGACTCCGAGTGCGCAACGAAGGCCTGGTAGCAGTGCACCAGGGCTTGTACGGTCGGCAGGAAGGCGGCGGCTTGGCTCATGATGGCAATTTGGTTCTAACACGAACCAATTTAGTTCGTGTTAGAACTTTCGTCAAGCCACCACCGGAAAAGTTCAGTCGGCCGCGTCCGGCGGCTGCCAGCGCGCTGCCGCCGCGTCGTCGCTGGCGCGCGCCTCCACCCAGCGTTCGCCGGCCGGCGTCTCTTCCTTCTTCCAGAACGGCGCGCGCGTCTTCAGCGCGTCCATGAGGTATTCGCAGGCAGCGAAGGCATCGCCGCGATGCGTGCTGGCCACCGCCACCAGCACGATGGGATCGCCCGGCAACAGGCGGCCGACGCGGTGGATGACCGTGGCGTCGATCAGCGTCCAGCGCGCCGCCGCCTCGTCGGCCAGCGCGGCCAGCGCCTTCTCGGTCATGCCGGGGTAGTGTTCCAGCGTCATCGCCGTCACGCCGCTGCCGTCGTTGACGTCGCGCGCGTAGCCGACGAAGCTCGCCACCGCGCCAATGTCCGACCGCCCCGCGCGCAACGCCTCGACTTCCGCGCCAAGATCGAAAACCCCGGTCTGCACCCGGATCTTCATCTCACCCCCCCGTCACCGGCGGAAAGATCGCCACTTCGGCCCCGTCCGCCAGCGGCGACTCCGGCTTCGCCAGATCCTGGTTCACTGCCACGCGAAAGCTGCGGCCGGGCGCGAGTTCCTCGGCCCAGGCGCCACCGCGCGCACGCAGCGCGGCGAGCAGATCGGCCACCGTCGCGCCGTCGCAGGCCAGGCTTTCCTCGCCCACGCCGAAGCGTTCGCGCAGGCGAGCGAAATACAGCAGGCGCAGCCTCATCCCAGCACCTCCGAGAAGGGAATGAAACGCACCCAGTCGCCGGGCTGGATAGTCCGGCCGATCTCCAGGTCGACAAAGCCGTCGCCCCAGGCGCACGAAGTCAGCACGCCCGAGCTCTGGTTGGGAAAGAGCGCGACGCGGCCGTCGTCGGCCAGGCGCGCGCGCAGGAATTCGCGGCGGTCGCCGGCCTTCGTCCACGCCGAGGCCGAACGCGCCGGGAAGGCACGGTAGAGCACCCGCGTCGCGCCCATGCGCTTCAGCAGGAAGGGCCGCACGAACAGCGCAAAGGTCGCGAAGGCCGACACCGGATTGCCCGGCAGGCCGACGAAATCCGCCCCGCCCACGCGCCCGTAGACGATGGGCTTGCCGGGTTTCATCGCCACCTTCCACATTTCGATGCGGCCCAGTCTTTCCACCGCGGCCTTCACGAAATCGGCCTCACCCACCGACACGCCGCCACTGGTGACGACCACGTCGGCGATGTCGGCCGCGCCTTTCAGCGCCGCCTCGGTCGCCTCCAGCGTATCCGGCACGATGCCGAAATCGATCAGCTCGCAGCCCAGGCCGCGCACCAGGCCCGCCAGCGTGTAGCGGTTGGAGTTGTAGATCTGCCCCGGCCCCAGCGGCATGCCGGGCGACACCAGCTCGTCGCCGGTGAAGAAGCAGGCCACCTTCAGGCGGCGGAACACGCGCAGTTCGCCCAGGCCCACCGACGCCGCGAGGCCCATTTCGGCCGCGCCGATGCGGGTGCCGGCGGCGAGGATTTCGCTGCCGGCGCGGATGTCCTCGCCGGCGCGGCGGATGTGTTCGCCGGCACGCGGCAGCCTGTCGATCACGACCGCGTCGCCGTCGGCGCGGCATACCTCCTGCATCAGCACCGCGTCGGCGCCGGGTGGCACCGGGGCGCCGGTGAAGATGCGCGCGGCGGTGCCGGCGGCGAGCGGCGCGCCGACCTCGCCGGCCTGGATGCGCTGCGCCACCGGCAGGCGCGTGCCGGGCGCCGGCACGTCGGCCAGGCGCACCGCATAACCGTCCATCGCGCTGTTGTCGAGCGGCGGCACGGTGATCGACGACGTCACCGGCGCAGCCAGCACGCGGCCGAGGGCCTCGGTCACGGCGACGGTTTCGGTGGCCTGCTGCGCACGCGCGCGTTCGAGCAGGGCATCAAGCAGTTGGGAAGCGGTCAGCATGGGTCAGGATGAACTCGGTGAGTTGGGATAGATCGTCGGGGTCGATGCGCGGCAGGCGGCCCGGCGGCGCAGTATCGGACGCCACCGCCAGCACGAGCGGATCGTCCGGAAACAGCCAGGGCTTGCCGGTCGCCGCACGGTGCACTTCCAGCTTCGGGATCGGCTCGCGCTTCCAGCCTTCCACCAGCACCAGATCGCACGGCGGCAGGCGGGCGAGCAGGTCGGCGAACGCAGGCGGGCCATTGCGGTGTTCGACCAGCAGCGTACTGCGTGCATCCGACGCCAGCAGCACCGCCGCCGCCCCCGCCGCGCGCATGCGCCAGCTGTCCTTGCCGGGCTGGTCGAGGTCGACGTCGTGATGCGTGTGCTTGAGCACCGCGACCCGCAGGCCCCGGGCCAGCAGGCGCGGCAGTACCCGCTCGATCAGCGTGGTCTTGCCGCTGCCGCTGGTGCCTGCGATGCCGAACACCTTCATGACCTGCCCGCCATGGCTGCTAAAATGAGGCTATATTTTTTCATATATAGCCGACGCACTCCAGCCCGCCATGTCCCAGCCCGCCCTCCTCGACCAGTTCGGCCGCCGCATCGACTACGTGCGGCTGTCGGTCACGGACCGCTGCGACCTGCGCTGCAGCTACTGCATGCCGGAAGGCTTCAAGGGCTTCGAGGAGCCCGACCACTGGCTGCGCTTCGACGAAATCGAACGCCTGATCGGCGCCTTCGTCCGGCTCGGCGTCAGCCATGTCCGCCTCACCGGCGGCGAACCGCTGCTGCGCCGCGACATCGCCGGGCTCGCCGCGCGACTCGCCGCCCTGCCCGGCCTCGACGACCTCTCGCTGTCGACCAACGCCACCCAGCTCGACCGCCACGCCGGGGCGCTCAAGGCCGCCGGCGTGACGCGGCTCAACGTCAGCCTCGATTCGCTGCAGCAGGCGCGCGTGGAAAAGATCAACGGCCGCGACGTGCTCGCCAGGGTGATGCGCGGCCTCGACGCCGCGCGCGACGCCGGCTTCGCGCCGATCAAGCTCAATATGGTGGCCCTGGCCGGCGAGAACGAGGACGAGATCGATGCCATGGTCGCCTTCTGCATCGAGCACGGCTTCGTGCTGCGCCTGATCGAGACCATGCCCATGGGCGAAACCGGCCGCAACGCCGGCTATCTCGACCTGCAGCCGGTGCGCGCGCGCCTGCAGCGGCAGTTCGGCCTCGTCGAGACCACGCAGCCCGGCGCCGGTCCCGCGCGCTATCTCGGCACGCCGGACGGCCGCTTCAACGTCGGCTTCATCACCCCCATCTCGCAGCACTTCTGCGCCACCTGCAACCGCGTGCGCGTAGCCGTCGACGGTACCGCCTACATGTGCCTCGGCCAGGAAGAGAAATTCGAGTTCCGCCCGCTGCTGCGCGACGGCGCCTCCGACGCCGAACTCGCGGCGGCGATCCGCGCGGCCATCGACCTCAAGCCCGAACGCCACACCTTCCGCGAAGCGCCCGGCAAGATCGTGCGCTTCATGTCGATGACCGGCGGCTGAGCCGCCCGGTCGCGCACAAACCCCGCTTAAAACAGGGTTTTGCCGCGCGTGCGGCGGGCTCGCATTGTCGGCGACGCTGTCTAGAATGACTGCTCCCCCTCGCCTCTGCCCGGTCGGGCGAACGCATGCACCCGCTCTCCAGCCTGCCCTCCGTCGACCGTCTCCTCGCCCATCCCGCGCTCGCCGCGCTGATCGATGCGCACGGCCGCAGCCTGGTCACCCGCTGGATCCGCACCAGCCTCGACACGGCCCGCCGGGACGCCCGCGACGGCCAGCCCGTGCCGGATGCCGCCGGCCTGGTCGCGACCGTCGCGTCCACCGCAACGGCAAGCGCCATGCCCAGGCTGCGCCCGGTCTACAACCTCACCGGCACCGTGCTGCACACCAACCTCGGCCGCGCGCCGCTGCCGGAAGAGGCCGTCGCCGCCCTCGTCGACGCCGCGCGCAATCCCTGCGCGCTCGAGTACGACATCGACAGCGGCGGACGCGGCGACCGCGACGACGTCGTCGAGGACCTGCTGTGCGAACTCACCGGCGCCGAGGCCGCCACCGTCGTCAACAACAACGCCGCCGCCGTGTTCCTGCTGCTCAACACGCTGGCACTGAAGAAACAGGTGATCGTCTCGCGCGGCGAGCTGATCGAGATCGGCGGCGCCTTCCGCGTGCCCGACATCATGCAGCGCGCCGGCGCGAAGCTCGTCGAGGTCGGCACCACCAACCGCACCCACCTGCGTGATTTCGAAGGCGCGCTCGGCGCGCGCACCGCCCTGCTGATGAAGATCCACGCCAGCAACTACGCGATCCAGGGCTTCACCCACGCCGTGCCCGAACCCGAACTTGCCGCGCTCGCCCACGCGCACGACCTGCCTTTCGTCGTCGACCTCGGCTCCGGCACGCTCGCCGATCTCGACGCTTACGGCCTGCCGCACGAACCCACGCCGCGCGAAAACCTCGCGGCCGGCGCCGACCTCGTCACCTTCTCCGGCGACAAGCTGCTCGGCGGACCGCAGGCCGGCCTGCTGGCCGGCCGCAAGGACCTGATCGCAAGGATCAAGAAGAACCCGCTCAAGCGCGCGCTGCGCGTCGGCAAGCTCACCCTGGCCGCGCTCGAAGCCGTGCTGCGGCTCTACCGCGACCCTGACCGCCTGCACCTGCGCCTCGTCACCCTGCGCCTGCTGACGCGGCCCGAAGCCGAGATGCGCGCCGCGGCCGGGCGCCTGCTGCCGTCGCTCGAGGCCGCGCTCGCCGGCCTGCCCGTCACGGTCGACATCGCCGCACTGCGCTCGCAGATCGGCTCCGGCTCGCTGCCGGTGGACCGCCTGCCGTCGGCCGGCCTCGCCATCCGCCCGCAGGGCAGGAAAGGCGGCGTGCTGCTGCGCATCGAAGCCGCGCTGCGCGGCCTGCCGCGCCCGGTCATCGGCCGCATCGAGGACGGCGCCCTGCTGCTCGACCTGCGCTGTCTCGACGTCCACGACGAAGCCGCCTTCGCCGCCAACCTGGGGCAACTCGCGTGCTCGTAGGCACCGCCGGCCACATCGACCACGGCAAGACCACGCTGGTGAAGGCGCTCACCGGCATCGACGCCGACCGCCTGCCCGAGGAAAAGGCGCGCGGCATCACGCTCGACCTCGGCTACGCCTATACCCCCCTGCCCGACGGTTCGGTGCTCGGCTTCGTCGACGTGCCCGGGCACGAGAAACTCATCCACACCATGCTCGCCGGCGCCACCGGCATCGACTTCGTGCTGCTGGCGATCGCCGCCGACGACGGCCCCATGCCGCAGACGCGCGAGCACCTCGAACTGCTCGACCTGCTGGGCCTCGACCGCGGCGCCGTCGCCCTCACCAAGACCGACGCCGTGTCCGCGCGACGCCTCGCCGAGGCGGAGCAGGAAATCGCGGCCCTGCTGGCCGGCGGCGCGTTCGCCGGCAGCCCGCTGTTCCCCGTATCCGGCCGCACAGGCACCGGCGTGGCCGCGCTGCGCGCGCATCTCGACGCCGCCGCCGCGGCCCTGCCGCCGCGCGACGCCGACGGACGTTTCCGCCTCGCCGTCGACCGCTGCTTTACCCTGGCCGGCATCGGCACCGTCGTCACCGGCACCGCGCACGCCGGCCGCATCCGGGTCGGCGACACGGTGCACGTGTCGCCGCCGGGACGGAAGGCGCGCGTGCGCAGCCTGCACGTGCAGGACCGTGCCGCTGAAGAAGGGCGGGCCGGCGACCGCATCGCGCTCGCGCTGGCCGGCGACTTCGAGCGGCAGGACATCGCGCGCGGCATGTGGATCGTCGATCCCGCCCTCGCCCTCCCGCTGACGCGCTTTCACGGCGAACTGCGCGTCCCGCCGGGACAGCCGCCGCTGCGCCCCCTGCAGCGCGTGCACGTGCACCTGGGCACCGAGGACATCCCCGGCCGCGTCGCCCTGCTCGACGGCACGGACGCGCCGCCCGGCGCGCGCGCGCTGGTCGAGGTGCTGCTCGAGCGCGCCACGCCCGCGCTGCGCGGCGACCGCTTCATCCTGCGCGACGCCGGTGCGCAGCGCACGGTTGCCGGCGGCCGCGTGCTCGATCCCTTCCCGCCGCAACGCTACAAGCGCACGCCGCAGCGGCTGGCCCTGCTCGACGCGATGCGCGACGACGACCCCGCCGTCGCGCTGCACCGCCTGCTCGACGACAGCGCCACCGGCGTCGAACTCGAACGCTACGCCCTCGCCTGGAATCTCGCGCCGCAGGCCGCGCAGGCGCTGTGGCAGCGCGCCGGCCTGCACGTCCTTCCGGACGGCGCCGCCACGCTCGGCTTCACCGACGCGGCCTGGGCCGCGCTCAAGGAAAAGGCGTGTTCCGCGCTGGCCGACGAACACGTGCGCGCCCCCGACATGATCGGCGTCGAGCGCGAACGCCTGCGCCGCATGAGCGCGCCGCGGCTGTCGCGCGCCGCCTTCGCCGCGCTGGCCGACGAACTCCTGGCCGCCGGCGCGATCGCGCAGACGCGCGCCTGGCTGCACCTGCCCGCGCATCGCGCCAGCGTCTCCGACGCCGACCGCACGCTGTTCGCCGCCTTGAAGCCGCTGCTCGACGCCGCACCCTACAACCCGCCGCGGGTGCGCGACCTCGCCCGCGCCACCGGCACGCCCGAAGAAACCGTGCGCCAGCTGTGCAAGCGCATCGCGCGGGCCGGCGAGCTCTATCCGGTGGCGCACGACCACTACTACACCGCCGCCGCCGTCGCCGACCTGGCCGCGCTCGTACGCAGGCTCGACGCCGAAGGCGGCGCGCGCATCGCCAGCCTGCGCGACGAGGCGCTCGGCCACGGCAGCGGCGGCCGCAAGGTGGCGACGCAGATCCTGGAATTCTTCGATCGCACCGGCTACACCCGCCGCGTGCGCGACGACCACGTGCTGCGCAACGACGGGGCCATGCCCGCATGGGCCGGTCCATGAAACACGGAAGAGATCGTCCCCCGGTGGGGCGCCCGGTCTTCAAAACCGGGAGGGGCCGCCAGGCGGTCCCTGGTAGGTTCGACTCCTGCTCTCTTCCGCCCGATTCCGGCCGCCCGCGACGGCCGGCGTGTCAGAAGCCCAGCCCGGGCAGACTGCGCTTCAGCGCGTCGAGGCAGTCGCCGTCGATGGCGGCGCCGCGTTCCTTTTCCATCATCGCGATGGCCTGGTCCACCGGAATCGGCCCGCGATAGGGGCGGTCGGCGGTGATCGCGTCGAAGATGTCGGCCACGGTGATGATGCGCGTCTCGATCGAGATGCGCTCGGCGGTCAGGCCGCGCGGATAGCCCTTGCCGTCGAGCCGCTCGTGGTGCGCGGCGGCGACGAAGGCCAGTTCGGCGAAGATGGCCATGCGGCCGAGGATCTGTTCGGAATACGCGGCGTGCGCCTTCACCCGTTCCCACTCGTCGACTTCCAGCTTGCCCGGCTTGTCGAGCACGGCGTTGCTCACGCCGAGCTTGCCGATGTCGTGCAGCAGCGCACCGCGCCGCAGCCAGCGCGCGCGTTCCTGCGGCAGGCCGAGCGACCGCGCGACTGCGTCGGTGTAGGTCGCCACGCGCGCGCTGTGGCCGTAGGTGTAGTTGCTCTTCGCGTCCACCACCTGGGCAAAGGCCTCGGCGATGGTGTCGAGCCGCTCCTCGTCGATGCGGATCACCTTCGACGCCGGCTCGATGCCTTCGATGCGCGCCTGCAGGCCGGTGTCCGCCATGCCTTCCCAGAAACCCGGCTGCCGCTCGGCGGCGACGAAGGCCGCCACCACCGCCGGGTCGAACCAGCTACCCGCGCGCTTGCGTACTTCCTCCCGCGCCGCCGCCGGTCCGCCGGCGGCATGGAACACCTCCGCCACCTGCGACAGCAGCGCGATGCGTGCATTCAGCGGAATCGCTTCGCCCACGAGGCCGAGCGGCTTGCCGCGGCCGTTCCAGTGTTCGTCCAGGCTGCGGATGCCGGCCGCCACTTCCTCGTCGAAGCCCAGCTGCAGCGCGATGCTGGCGCCGCGCTCGCAGCGCGTGGTGATGAGCTCGGTGGCGAATTCCTCGCCGCTCCTGGCCAGGTGCAGGATGCGCTGCACCCGCTCGTGCAGCGACTTGCCCACGCCCACGTGCGACAGCACGAACTGCCCCAGCCGCGCCAGGCTGTCGGTGTCCACCTGCTTGAAGTCGCGTTTCACCGCGCGGTCGTCGGTGCCGTACAGTTCGAACAGGCGCGCCGCGTTGCTGCTGCAGCCGGCGTCCTTGAGCAGCAGCGCGTAGTAGAGATGCGATTGCGCATCGCTGTCCAGGCCGAGCTGCCGTCCCACGTGCATGCCCACCCAGCAGCAGCGCAGGCTGTGACCCGCCGGCAGGCCCTCGGTGAGGTCGAGCGCATAGCTCAGCGCGCCGATGATGGAAGACAGGGAGATTTCCTCCACGACGGCGAGGGGCGTGATGTCGAGCGGGCTCATGGCGGGGACCTCCGGTTGAACGCAGCCGGCCGGTTGCGACCCGGACCGGCCCTCAACTGAAGGATCGGTCGCCGCAGGCCTTCCTGAACCCTTGCCGCAGCAGGGGATTGCGCCGCCTCAGCGCCCCAGGACGCGCGCGCGGATCCAGTGGTCCAGCGACAGCCGGCCCGGCCCCGACAGCACCAGCGGCAGCAGCATGATCAGGTACATGAGCGGCAGCTTGTAGCCGTTGTCGCCCACGTTGTAGCCATTGCCGGCGTGCACCGAGGCCCAGGCGACCACGTCGAGGATCAGCAGGCCCGTCGCCCAGAAGCGCGTGCCCAGCCCCACCACCAGCGCCGCCGCGCCGACGAGTTCGGTCCAGGTGGCGAGAAACCAGCTCACGTCGACCGGCACCGCGCTGAAGGGAAACGGGAAATCGCCCATGATGTCGGCGAACCAGTTGTGCCCGTTGAGCTTTTCCAGGCCCGACACGCCGAACTCCCAGGCCAGCAGCAGGCGGATGCCCAGCATGCCGACCCAGTGTCCCGCCCGGTCGCTCCAGGTAAAGCCGCGTGCGATGCAGGTGCTTGCCGCATTCATGATGGGGGCCTCCCGTGTTGAACCTGAGTCAACAGTCGCGGCAAGCCGGCCAAACTTACAGCCCGGCCGGGGCGCGCGGCGTCCTAGGCGGCGGGCGCCCGCATCGCCTGCGCGTAGTGCCCCGGCCGGAAACGGGCCACCAGCAGCATCACCGCCAGCACCGCGCCGAACTGCGCCAGCCAGCCTGCCCGATAGCCGCCGGTGAGCTGGTGCAGGCGTGCCATCGTCCACGGCGCCAGCGCCGTCAGCATGAAGCCGCCGCCCTGCATCAGCGCAGCGAGCGCCCCGGCCTGCACGGGGTGGTGCAGATGGTCGAGCGCCACCACCATGAACAGCGCAAAGCAGCCGCCGATGCCCACGCCCAGCACCGTCGCTGCCGCCATCGGCGCCGCGTCGGGCCACCAGGCCAGGGCGGCGAAGCCGGCAGCCTGGCAGGCCAGCGTGAGCCACAGCCAGGGGCGGCGATCGGCCTGGCGCGCCACCAGCGCCGGCAGGGCGAACGCCGCCACCGCCTGCGCCAGCGACACCACCGCCACCAGCAGGCCGCTGTGCGGCGCGCTCCAGCCGCGCGCCTGGTAATACGGCGCCAGCCAGGCCACCATCATGGCGTAGCCGCCGTTCATCAGGCCGAAGGCCAGCATCAGCAGCCAGGTGCGGCGGCGCTGCAGCAGCCAGCGCGTGGCGCTGCCCTGCGGCGCCGGCGCCGGCTGCGGCAGCGCACCCAGCGCGCGCCAGGCGAGGGCCAGCGCCAGCAGCACCGGCCCGGTCCACAGCGCGAGCGCCGCCTGCCAGCCCAAGCCCCACTGCACGGCCAGCGGCGTGAACTGCGCGCCCAGCGCGCCGCCGCTCATCAACGCCGCGGAATACACGCCCATCATCGGCGCCACGTGCTGCGGTGTGTGAAACTTGATCAGGCCCGGCAGCACGCCCTGCGCCAGCGCCACGCCCACGCCGCACAGCGCGGCGGTGGCCACCAGCACGGCGGACTGGCTGCCGGCCAGGCGCAGCGCGCAGCCCAGGGCGACGAGCGCCAGCGCCAGCATCAGGACCGGCCGCGCGCCGAGGCGATGCTGCACCGCGGGCGTCAGCCAGGTGCCGGCGCCGATCAGCGCCATCGGCAACAAGGTCAGCCAGGCCAGCGCCTCCAGTCCCATGCCGGTGTCGGCCTGGATGGCCGGCGTCAGCGGACCGACGGCGGTCAGGAAGGGACGCAGGTTGAGCGTGACCAGCACCACCGTGGCCAGCCACAGCCAGCGCGGCGCAGCCGGGTACAGCGGGGCGACGGGGTCGTGCATGGGCAGTCTCGAACGGGAACGATCGCCGGCGCGGACGCGGCCGGACTGAGGCGCAAGCATACCAGCGCACCCGCCCGCCGCGCGCGGCTTAACCCTGCGGCCAGTCGGGTGGCCGGCGCACCGCGAACCCCTAGAATCGACCCATGCCTACCCACCACGACCTCGTCTTCGACAACGGCTTCGCCCGCCTGCCCGACACCTTTCATTCGCGCGTGCAGGCCGCGCCGGTGCCCGCCCCCGCGCTCGTCTGCCACAGCCCGGGCGCGCTCGCCCTGCTGGGCCTCGACGCCGACGCCATCCACCACCCCGAGTTCATCGACGCGCTCGCCGGCAACCGCGTGCTGCCCGGCATGGATCCGGTCGCCGCGCTCTACGCCGGCCACCAGTTCGGCCATTACGTGCCGCAGCTCGGCGACGGCCGCGCGCTGCTGCTGGGCGAGGCGCAGGCCCCCGATGGCCGGGGCTGGGAAATCCAGATCAAGGGCGGCGGCCGCACGCCGTATTCGCGCGGCGGCGACGGCCGCGCCGTGCTGCGCTCCAGCATCCGCGAATTCCTCTGTTCCGAGGCCATGCACGCACTCGGCATTCCCACCACCCGCGCGCTCGCGCTGGTCGGCAGCCCGCTGCCGGTGTACCGCGAAGAGGAGGAAACCGCCGCGCTCGTCACCCGGCTGGCGCCCAGCTTCGTGCGCTTCGGTTCGTTCGAGGTCTTCTACTACCGCAACCAGGTCGAGCCGATCCGCACCCTGGCCGACTACGTCATCCGCCGCTACTACCCCGAATTCGCCGCGCTCGACGAGCCCTACCCCGCCTTCCTGCACGAAGTGGCGCGGCGCACCGCCGAGCTGATGGCCGACTGGCAGGCGGTGGGCTTCGCGCACGGCGTGATGAACACCGACAACATGTCCATCCTCGGGCTCACGCTCGACTACGGCCCCTTCGGCTTCCTCGACGCCTTCGACCCCGGCTTCATCTGCAACCATTCCGACACAGCCGGCCGCTACGCCTTCGACCAGCAGCCCGACGTGGGCGCGTGGAACGTGACCAAGCTGGCGCAGGCGCTGGTGCCGCTGATGTCGGTGGAAGCCGCCTCCGCCGCCATCCAGGACTACCCGCAACGCTTCAGCCGCGCCTACGTGGCGCGTATGGCCGCCAAGTTCGGGCTGGCGCCGGGCGGCGACACGGTGAGCCTCATCCTCGACGCGCTCAACCTGCTGGCCGCCAACCGCGTCGACTACACGATCTTCTTCCGCCGTCTGGGCGACTTCGACAGCGCGCCCGGCGCGGCCAACGCCGCCGTGCGCGACCTCTTCCTCGATCGCGAGGCCTTCGACTTCTGGGCCGCGCGCTACGCCGGCGCGCTGCGCGAAACCGGCGTGCCGGACGCCGAACGCCGCACCGCCCTGCGCGCCGTCAACCCCAAATACATCCTGCGCAACCACCTGGCCGAAACCGCCATCCGCCGCGCCGCCGACGCGCACGACTACAGCGAGGTGGCCCGCCTGCACGCGCTGCTGACGCATCCATACGACGAACAGCCGGAATTTGAGGCCTACGCCGCCGAGCCGCCGGACTGGGCGCGCAGGATTGAGGTAAGCTGCTCGTCGTGAAATTCGACGTCCGCCTTGCCGCTTCCTGTCTCTCGATCGTGATCCTCAGCGGTTGTGTCGGACAGCCCATTCAGCGCAAGGATGGCAGCAGCAGCGTCCGGCCCTTCAGCGTCAAGGACCTGGCCAAGGGCGATGTCGACAACGTCGTCGAGATCACCCAGCAGGAAATCATCGGCATCCTCAAGTCGCTCACCCTCAAGCTCTACAAGCGCAACCCCGCCGAATGGCACAAATCGGGACATGGCAGCGCCGAGGAAGCCACGGAAGACCTGTTCAGGCCGGTGGCGATATGGAACGAATCCCCGCAGAAAAACCTGAAATGGGAATCCATCCTGCTTGATGCCTGGCGCGAGAGCTACGGCGGCGACCGCGTCAAGGCACTCATGGGCGGCCTGCTCGTCATGCACATGGCGGCGTTCAACAACCAGACCGAGTTTTACCTGCTGACCGAGGTCGACGCGCAGAAGCTCTACAACGCCGCGCGCAACACCGAAGTTGTGGTGTGGAAGCTTTCCAGAACCCGCAGGGCCAACGGCGAGCCCATGCTGATCGCCAACACGCTCGACGCGAATGGCATCTCCAATCTCAGCGTCGAGCGCGAAGTCGGCAAGCTCATCGGCATCCAGGACACCCTGGCCAAGGTCATCGAAGACAAGAGCAACCGCATCATCCGCTTCGGCGTGGTGAACGCCGCCACCATGATGTTCCTGCCCATCTGAGCCGCACCGCATGAACGAGGACCCCGCCCGCCTCACGCGTGACCAGTGGGCCTGGGAATTCCTGCGCCGCAACCCCGGCTACCGCGCCGACCATGCCCGTTTCATCGCGATCTGGCGCGCGCTCGAAGCCGACTACGGCGCCCCGCCCAACCGCGACTTTGCCCAGTGGAAACGCGACCCGCGCGCCTACGGCCCGCTGCCCGGCGCCGACGCGCCGCTGGCCCCCACCGGCGAACTCTGCACCGTGGACGACGACCGTGTTTTATTGGAATGCTGGATGGGCGCCAAATGGGGCTTCTACAAATTCCCGCTCGACCCCGCGTGCGAAGCGCCCGCGCCGGACGAACTCTCGTGGCGTCCGCCGCCGGCCGATGCTGCCATCGACCCCGCCACCCGCGTCGACATCCGTTTTGATCTTGCCCTGCCGCTGCCGCCGCAACTCGAAGCCGCCAAGTTCAAGCTGGTGAGCCGAACCGCCGAACTGCGCCGCCAGGGCCACGCCGTGCCGCACAGCGTGGCCAACCAGCGCGACCACTGGGCCGCGCTCCTGCGCCAGCTGGACGGGATCGATGCGCCCGATGCCACCCTGATGGCGGAAGCACGCGCCATGGTGGCGGGCGGGTATCGCGACATCCTGCGGCTGGCTAGTGATTCAAAACCGGACGAAACCTTATAAGGCCCCCCCGGGCTACAGATATTCGAATCGCTCTACTCTTCGGCAATGTGCATTTTTTGCATATTGCTTATCCATGGGCACGCTCGGCCATTAGTTGCATAGGCCAGCATTGAACCTGTTCTTCAATCCTAAAACCCCGCGCGGATCACCCCCACCGCCACCCCCTCGATCACCAGCTCGTCGCGTGCGGGGTCGACCACGATGGGCTCGAACTCGGGGTTTTCCGGCAGCAGGCGCACGGTGCGGCCGCGCTTGTCCAGGCGCTTGACGGTGACCTCGTCGCCGATGCGCGCCACCACCACCTGGCCGTTCTTCGCCTCGGCCGTCTTGTGCACCGCCAGCAGGTCGCCGTCGAGGATGCCGATGTCCTTCATGCTCATGCCGCGCACGCGCAGCAGGTAATCCGCGCGCGGGGCGAACAGCGCCGCTTCCACCTGCACGTGCCGCTCGATGTGTTCCTGCGCCAGCAGCGGACTGCCCGCCGCCACCCGGCCCACCAGCGGCAAGCCGCCGCCGCCCGCCAGGCGAATGCCGCGCGAGGTGCCCGGCACCAGCTCCAGCACGCCCTTTTTCGCCAGTCCCTTGAGATGCTGCTCCGCCGCATTGGGCGAGCTGAACCCAAAGCGCTCGGCGATTTCCGCCCGCGTCGGCGGCAGGCCGGTGGTATCGATCCATTCGCGGATCAGGACCAGGATTTCTTCCTGGCGGGCAGTGAGGTCACGCATGGGGCTTCCTTTCTTTACTGTATGCATATACAGTTGTATTTACATACAGTATAAAGACCCCCAGCGGAAAAAACCACGGCAAATTTTCCGGCAAATTTTCATGGCGTGCCCGCACGCCCCAGCCCACAGGAGAACCCAGCATGAAACTCGGAAAGATCAGCCCCCTGGCCTTCAGCCGCATGAAGCAGCGCGGCATCAGTATCGCCGCCCTCAACGACCTGCTGGCCCAAGGCCAGGTGGAACGCCAGCTCGACGGCGCCCAGGTCATCTACCTGGACAGCCCCCTGCCCGCCCCCAACTGGGCCGGCCGCCCGCAGCCCCGGCTGTATGCCGTGGTGGATGCGACGGGGGATGTGCTGACGGTGGAGCGCGCACGTAGCGTGCTATATTCTGGCCAGACTAGCCAGAATAGTGCAGGTGACCCCATGGGCAATCAATGGCAACTGCAGGAAGCCAAAAACAACTTGAGCCAGCTCATCAAGGACGCGGCATCGGGCGACGCGCAGGTGGTCACCGTGCATGGCAAACCCACCGCCGTCATCGTCTCTGCCGAGGCCTATGCCAAGCTCACCCGCCCGCGCAAAGGCAAGCTTTCGACTGCGCTGCTGAACCCCGAACTTGCAGGCGACGACCTCGACATCGGCCACAGCCCCGACCCCGGCCGCACCGTAGAACTATGAGCTGGCTGCTGGACACCTGCGTCCTGTCCGAATACCTCAAGAAATCTCCCGCCCGGCAGGTCTTCGACTGGCTCGACGAACAGGACGAAAGCAGCCTTCACATCAGCGTCATCACCCTTGGGGAAATCGAAAAAGGCATCCTCAAGCTGCGACCCACCAATCCCAAACGCAGCCAGAAGCTCACTGCCTGGCTGGGAAAAGTGGAACAACGCTTCGCAGGGCGCATCCTCCCGCTGGATACCGCAGCCTTGCGCGGCTGGGCACAACTGGCTGCGCAAGCCGAATTGGCCGGCCGCCCCATGCCGGTGATGGACGGCCTCATCATGGCCACCGCCCAGTGTCACGGACTGACCGTGGTCACGCGCAACGTACAGGATTTTGAAATGCTGCCGCAAGTATTCAACCCCTGGGCGCTTTGAACCAGGCGCGTTCCGCACCCACAAGGTCACCGTTTTGTACTTGCCGGCGGCAATGCCTCCGCTGCCGAAACGGCCGATCTCGTCACCCGCCTGTACGGCAAGATCCTGAAACTCGCCAATCAGGCCAAGCCGCCCGTCATGTACAGCGTGACCCGTTCCGGGATCGGCAAGCCCATCCGATTCAAGTAAAGCCCGTGTCTATTTTCTATTCGCGAATAGAGAGGAATGCTTACGGTGCCTCCGCCTTGTTCAGTCCGTTGAGGATGATCTGCTGCAGCATGCCGTTGTCTGCGACGCGGACACAGGCAATCGAAGCCCGGACATAGGCATTGGTTTCATCCGCCGCTTCGCTGAGTGTCTGGCTGTAGTCGACCGGACCATAACCGCAATACATGGCGATGAGATCGAAGAACAGGCGGGTGATGCGTCCGTTCAGTTCGTAAAACGGGTGCAGCGCGATGAGCTCGCACTGGTAGTACGCCATGCGTTCGGCAAACTGCTCCTTCGGCCAGTCGACGGCCTGCTTGAGATAGCTATCCTGCTCCAGTTGCCGAAACAGGCGACGGGATTCCTTTTCCAGAAACTCGGCGCGGCAGAACAGAGAGCCACCCTTGCTCATGTCCACGCTGCGGTATTCTCCTGCCCAGTCGTACAGACTTGCCCAGGTGCGCTGATGCAGGGACTTGAAATAGGCTTCGTCGAAGCGCGTGTCGGGTTGCAGTTCGTCGATGAAAGTCTGATAGGCCTGTTGCAGCAGGGCGGCCTCGATCTCGTGCAGCAGCTCGGCTTCGGTTATCCCCAGACGGTTCCTCGGGATATCCGTGCCGGGAAGGTAGATATCACTTTCCTGGAACTGATACCCGGACACGCTGCTGTTCCATCAGCGCTTTTGCCTGCGCCTTTGTCTTCGCGGATACCGCAGGTTTGCAGCCTTCAATCCGCATGGAGGTTTGAACGGCCTCGATCACTTTCCTGTTGATACTGGCTGTAGTCTTCACACTTGGCTCCAGGAATTGCCCACCGGCGCAGCCGAATAATGCAAACAAGCTTGCAGGCTGTGGACGTAAGCATTCTAACAAGCCACCCGAAAAACGCCAGCGTAAAATCGCTTCTATTCAAATACTTATGCGCGTTTTTTCCACAGGTCGCCATCCGCAACCCCGCACTCAGGCAACACTCTCAAGAACAAGCAGCTCCCGTGTCGCTCGCGTCATCGCCACGTACAGCAGGCGGGCTTCTTCTTCCGCCGACTCGGCATCGCTGGGCACGCATACGCCGGGCATCGCCACCACGGGGAACTCCAGGCCCTTGCTGCTGTGATACGTGATCAGCTTCACCGTATCCTGGCCGTCGCCGAACGCCAGATTCTTGTGCGAGGTGATCGGGATACCCGCGTGCTCGAACATGCGCAGCATGGTTCTACCCACCGGGTCCCAGTGCCGGTAGAGCACGGCCATGTCCTTCCACGGCGTGCCGTCGCGGTGTGCGGCCTTGAATTGTTCGATGAGGTAGATGCCCTCTTCCTTCAGGCTGGGCAGCTTGATCAGCAGGGGCTTGGGCCCGTGACGCCCGGCTGACACCGGCGCGATGCGCGGCACACCGTCGTCGGCCGCCTCCGTGGGCGCGAGCACATCCTTGGCAAAGCCGGCGGCAAACTCCAGGATTTCCTGCGTGTTGCGGTAATTGATCTTGAGGATCGTCGTCCGTCCCTGGGCCTGCACGCCCACGCTCTTGAAGCTGAAATTGCGCCGGTCGCCCGTACGGTAGATCGACTGCACATCGTCGTACATCACCAGCAGCGAATTGGTGCGCGGGTCCACCATCTGCACCACGAGCTTGAACCATTCGGGTTTGAAATCGTGGCCTTCGTCGATCATCACCGCATCGTATTGCGCGGACGGGATGAGCTGCCTGTCCACCCCGCGGATGACCCCGTCCACCATCTCATCCCAATAAGCCTCGCCCCTGGCACTTGCGTTGCCTCCGGGCAAGCCCACGTTATAGGCCGTCAATTGGCGATGGCACCAGGCATGGAAGTTCTCCACGATGACCTTGTGGTCCACGCCCTTCTCGTGCATCCAGTGTTTCAGCCGCCTGGCCAGCGACTTGTTGTAGCACAGCACCAGAATCGGCTTGCTGCACGCCCGGGCCAGATACTCCGCGCGGTAGCCCAGAATCAGCGTCTTGCCCGAGCCTGCCACCCCGTGGATCACCCGGTGGCCTTCGCCCAGGCTGCGGGCCAGTTGCTCCTGCTGCAAATCCATCACCCGCATGATGTCGGGCAGCACATCCCCCGCGTCATCCGCGCCGAACAGATCGCCCTGCTTCGCCGGCAGGCGGATTTCCGGAAACATGTGCCAGCGCACCCGGTCGATCTGCGGCACACTCAGGTGGCCAAAGCCGCCCACCGTGAACATCGCCCACAGGCGTTTCTGGAAATCTTCGGCCTCCACTGATTCCAGCATCTCGTCCTGGCAGATCACCCGGTGCGACTCCAGCACCTCGCACAGGTCCGTGCTCTCGAACTGCTTGCGGGTGATATTGGTGAGCACCACGCCATACGCCCAGGGAAACCGCAACTGCCCCTGCATGCGCCCGCTGCTGAACACCAGTTGCGGGTCTTTTCCCAGCACATCCACCACCGCGTGCGCATACTGCCGCGCCTGCTCAAGCGGATTGGCCGCGTGCTTCAAGCCCCTTTCGGTCAGCAAGGACACATCCGACCTGGTGATCGACTGGATCGTGTCCAGCTTCCAGTCCTTCACCTCCAGAATCAGCAGCCCGCGCCTGGGGTGCAGCACCACAAAATCCGGATGCCGCATCGCCTGCCCAATCGGCACGTCGTACCAGCACAGGTAATCGTCTTCGAGCTTGGATTCCAGGCGCTGCGCAAACCGACGTTCGCCGGGCATCATGCGCGAGGCACAGGAGGAATAGCTCGGGATCAAGACAGACATTTTTCTTCCCCAGCCTACATAGCTAAGCGTCGATTGTTTCCAGACTACTCATATCGGCAAGAATCCCAGAAACTGCTCACATTCCACGTGCGTTGATTTGCAAGAAAGAAATAGCTCAGAGTCCATACGGAACCCAGATTGCCCCAGTGTCATCGCCCAGTGGAACAGCGTCGCCGGCGAGATAATGGGTGGCCATCCAGGCGCAAACCAAGCCATCTATCGCGTCTTCATATCGCTTAAGGCCTTGAAAGCTGAATTGTTCTGGGTCCTTGGGAAGCGTGATTTCGATTCCATCTATCTCCTGCCGCAGCTGGCCAAGAATTGCAGCCCACTGCGCCAACAGACGCCGTTTTCTCTCTGCTGCAGGCAACCCCTTACCCCAATAGCTCCCGTTTTTGCTGACTTTGTAGGGTAGCCGTTCGGTCGCACACGTCAGTTTCAGCAGCGCGACATGCGGATACACCTCCAGCAACGTGGGTATCTTGCTTCCTGCTTCCACTGCAAGTGGAAAGCCCGCGTTTCCGAAACCCTCATACAACTGCGCCCCCACTTTTCCGGGGCGCTCCAAGGTCGGTGAATGTACCGAGCATTTCCTGCCGCCAAAATACTTGGACACCAAGTTGTCCGCCACACGCCGGCCACTTATCGGGACTGTAGCAAGTGGCATATCGACTGCAACCACTGCCAGCGCATCCTGCCCCACCAAATTGGCGCAAACCTCCAGGAGACGCGGAACATCGGCTTTGCCACCACGTACAGGCTCATCCCAAGAGAAGGTCTCACAAAAAGCCGCATAGCTCGGTGCCACGCGCAGGCAATGCCAGCGAACGCCATTCTTGATCAACAGTGCAACGCCACTCGGTTCCTTTTCAGTCCATGCGGCATCGATTCCCAGTACGGCAAGTGGATGGCTCATGCAGTGCAATCGTCTTGGAATCCTTGGAAAACAAGGCATAGCTTGTTACAGATTGGCACTCATGCTCCCCCTGCGACTAGGTTGAAGAGTCCGGCACGCTGGCACGCGTCTAGAAACGGTTTTCTGAGGAAATTGCAATCGGCGTACGGACGGCTCTGTGCCTGTTCGGCCCGAAAACTCAGGATGTCAGCGGGTTGCTTGTCATACGCCTGACATTCGTCGAGCACTTGCGTCAGCCAGTACTTGCCGTCGTTCTCTCCGCAAAGTTTGGCCTTGTAGCGTTCTTCGATGCCGTACACATCCTTCCAGGTATCGATTTCCTCGTTGATGGCAGCAGGACCAAACTGAAAACTGACGTCTGCGGGTGTCAGCTTGTCGATATCCGTATGCTGCAGGGCCACCTGCATCTCAATGGCATGGCTTGCTACGGCATACGGATTGAAAGCCCTGCGTCTTCCCGCCTGATTGTGAACAGGATCCTTACTGAGCTTATAGGTGCTATTGCACACATGGCAGGCCGGGGCAAGATTGCGGAAGTTGATGGAGTTAAACGGGTACAGTGCCTTGGGCAAGTAGTGGTCGTAAGCCTCACGTTTGGTGTGATTTGGCCCCTTGATGTCGCCGATGCCGCAGAACGGACATTTTCCGGTGTGGTTGGCTCTCAAGAAGGCATTGTCGTAGTGATCGTCTATGTCTCCGATCTTGGCTTTCAAGACGGCCAGATCGAGATGCGAGTACAAATCCTTGAAGAAGGATTTCAATTGATCCCGAACAACTCTCAGCTCGTCGGGAAAATCGGCATATCGTGCCACCGACGTTGCTGGATCATTTGCACACACCTTTTCGATGTCGTTATTCGCGCTATACCACTGGCGGAACTGGTCGATCTGAGCGGAATTCAGCGTCGCAAAATGTCCGTAGATACGCTCCACGTGGCCAGAGAAAAACTCTGCCCCCTTGCTGTCGTCGTAATGAAAGGCCGTCATCACCTCGTGCAACTCGACATTGGCGGCAAACAAATCCAGGCTGTATGGACCATTCACGGGCGCGTTGCACCACACATTGCAGAAGATAAAGTCGACGAATCGCTGCATCTTCTCAATCTGGTGTGGCACATAGATATAGGCGAACAGCATCAGGCCTCTCCCTCCATCGGGCGGCTTTTGTCCGTACCGAGAATGGCCTTGATCAGCAGAATCTTTTCCACCGAGTCGCCAAGCTCGCGGTTGATATCGTCTATCAGTACCGAAGGGTCTTCATCGCCAGACTTGAACCGTGCTCGCAACGCATCCAACAACTGCTGCGCATGACCGCCGATAGTCTCGCGCTTGCCGAAGGTGTTCATGGTGATCTTATTAATCGAGGCGCCCATGGTGTTGTAGTCGGGCTGGCTGATACTGACAGCACCACTGACCTTGTCTTTTTGGAACACAAGTACTTTCTCGGGTTTGCTGTCTGAGATCAAAAACGGGGTGTGGGTGGTGACGAGCATCTCCTGTCCGACATCTGCCCTGCCTGGCAGGCACTGACGCAGGCGGCTGATAAAGTTGGCGCGCCAGTCCGGGTTGAAATGGGTTTCCGGCTCGTCTAGCAGGAACAGGCTGTTGGTGTCGCGGAACAGCAGGCACATGCCCAGGCTGTGCAGTAGTTGATGCTCGCCGTCAGAGAGCTCCTTTAGCAACATCGGTTTTTCCACGTCACGCTTTGTGAAATAGAAGTCCTTGAAACGGGTGATACGCTCATCCGATGCAAGGGTCGGCACCGTCTCACTGACATAGTGGCTGGTCGAGGTATACAGGTCCGCCTTGAGCGCATCGCTGACCGAATACAGATTCAGCGTCAGCAGGACTTGTAGTGCCTGGAACAGGGATAATGCGGAACCGTCGAAATTGTCGCGGAAGGCGTCTTTTGTCTGCTTATTGACCCAATAGTCCAGAATCAGGGTATCCGTGGCCTCGTCATGGAAATGCAGGGTGGCGCAACGCTTGAGCTTGTCGATGATGGATGTGCGTTCGTCCCCCTCAAGTCCGTGCAGCAGCTTGAGGCGGTAGTCCCCGGTCTCCGAATCGAGGTAGACGACAGAGCTGTCCGTGAAATAGCCCTCCTGCGTATAACCGGGCAGGACATAATCGCCGGAAGTGAAAGCTTCTACCTGTTGGCGTGTCAGCGGGATGCTGCGCCGAATGAGGATGCGGAATTCCTTGAGGTCCCCGATACCGACATCTTCACGGAAGGGCTCCAGCGTCACCTCGTCCTGAAACAGCAGGTTGCATAGCAAGACAGCCTGGCTGAATCCATTGTCGAGATAGGCCAGGCGCGTTTCCGGACGTCCCGGATAGGGCAACTGCTTGGCGAGGGCATTCCAGTATTCGTCGAACTGGACAAAGCGCAGCTTGAAGAACGGCAGGCTGAGAATTTCGTTCTCACCCGACGAGTCAGACGACCCGCGCGTGTACGGCAAGGGTGGGCTGCTCGACCAGTTCACCAACAACGACATGCCGCGCATCGCCATCAGCGTGGACATGCTCGACACCGGCATCGACGTGCGCGAGATCGTCAACCTCGTATTCGCCAAGCCGGTATATTCGTACACAAAGTTCTGGCAGATGGTCGGGCGTGGTACGCGCCTCCTGGAAACCAGCAAGCCCAAGCCCTGGTGTGTAGAGAAGGACGTGTTCCTGATTCTCGATTGCTGGGACAACTTCGAATACTTCAAGCTCAATCCCAAGGGCAAGGAACTCAAGCCACAGTTGCCGTTGCCGGTGCGGCTGGTGGGCTTGCGCCTGGACAAGATCGAGAAGGCCAACGACAGTGGTCATGCCGACATCGCCAATCGTGAGATCGCCAAGCTACGCATGCAGATTGCTGCGCTGCCCAAAGAATCGGTGGTGATAAAGGAAGCCGCCGCTGCGCTGGCGCGGCTAGATGACGAAAATTTCTGGATCAGCCTCAGCCATGACCGGCTGGAGTTTTTGCGTGCCGAGATCAAGCCGCTGTTCCGCACCGTTTCTGAGGCTGATTTCAAGGCCATGCGTTTCGAGCGCGACCTACTCGAATACTCGCTGGCCGTGCTCAACGAAGACAAGGAGCAGGCCGAAACCATCAAGGAAGGTATCGCCGAACAGATCAGCGAACTGCCGCTCTCGGTCAGTTTCGTGAAGCAGGAAGAAGCCCTGATCCGCGCTGCGCAAACCAGCCATTACTGGGCCAAGGCCGACGAAGATGCCTTCGATGACATGGTCGCCAAGCTCGGCCCGCTGATGAAATTCCGCGAGCAAAGCACCGGCCAGGAGCAAACCCACCTTGATCTGGCCGATGAGCTGCACAAAAAGGAGTGGGTTAAATTCGGTCCGCAGCACGAGGCGGTCAGCATCACCCGCTACCGGGAAATGGTCGAGGCGCTGATTGCTGAACTGACCGAGCGCAACCCGGTGCTGCAGAAAATCAAGCACGGCGAGACGGTCAACACAGAAGAGGCCAACGAACTAGCCGAATTGCTGCACGAAGAACACCCACACATCACCGAAAACCTGCTGCGTCAGGTTTACAAGAACCGCAAGGCCCACTTCATCCAGTTCATTCGCCACATCCTGGGAATCGAAGTGCTCAAGAGCTTCCCGGATGAGGTCAGCGCTGCCTTCGACCAATTCATTCGTACCCACACCACGCTGAGCAGCCGGCAGATGGAGTTCCTCAACCTGCTGAAGAGCTTCATCATCGAGCGCGAAAAGGTGGAGAAAAAAGACCTGATCAACGCCCCCTTCACGGTCATCCATCCGCAAGGCATCCGTGGCGTGTTCAGCCCCGCCGAAATCAACGAAATCCTCCAGTTGACCGAACGGTTTGCTGCCTAAAAAACAGGGCATTCCATGCTACAGAACAACCCCGAACTCAAAATCAAGATCGACCAGCTCTGGAACAAATTCTGGAGCGGTGGCATTAGCAACCCACTCACCGCCATTGAGCAGATCACCTACCGCCCGAGTATGTCCGCCCCGGCGGGCCGGTGTGGGCAAGCGTCAGCGTTTGGAAGAAGCCCGGCGAGTCGATCATGTTCCAGTGGGAAAACCAGAGTGAGTTCGATGCCGATGTCTATCAGACTTTCGGGGCCGGCTATGCCGACATCTTGTTGCCTCAGTACGTGCTGGGCTACACCAACACCTTGGCCAGTTCACCGTGGTACTGGGGGTAAAGCTTGTCGAAGATTTCTTCCATCCGCCGGGCGTGCGCCTTGGTGGCGCAGAAGAAGATAGTCTTGCCCGGCAGCACGCCGTTGGCGTCCTTGATGGACTCTTCCATGAACTCGCGGACGATCAGTGTATTGGTGCCCTTGTTGATCACCTGCTTCTCGAGCTGGGAGCCTTCGAAGTTGATTTCTTCTACGTCTTTGCCCTGGAGGATCAGCTTCTTCTGGTCATCCAGCGAAATGGTGCGCTTGCTGATACCTTCCATCTGGAACTTGGTCTGAATCTTCATGACCTGGAAGTTGCAGAGGTAAGGCGGCACGTTGTTCACTGCCTCTTCGAAGGTGTAGGCAAAGGTCGGCAGGCCGTCTTCGCAGTGGAAGAGCTGGAAAGTGTTGTGGTCGATGATGTCCGTCGGCGTGGCGGTCAACCCGAGCGTAATGGCTTTGAAGTAGTCGAGCACTTCGCCATAAGTGTTATAGATAGAGCGGTGGCTCTCATCGACCACGATGAAATCAAAGAAATGCGGCGACAGATGCTGCGTTTCGTCCCGGATGATGTTGAGCATCGTCGGATAGGTGGCGACGTAGACGCGACGGTCTTTGGCGAGGAGCTTTTCGCCTACGTTGGGCCAGCGTGGCTCGTTTGGCATGTGCTCCTTGAAGGCCACCAGCGCCTGCTCGCGCAAAGCGATGCGGTCGACCAGGAACAGAACCTTCTCAGCGTGACCGGCGCGCATTAGTGCATCGACCATGGCTATGCAAGTGCGGGTCTTACCTGTGCCAGTCGCCATAACCAACAGGAAATCGCGCTTTTTCTGCTCGATGCCTTCGAGCACCGAGCGGATGGCACGGATCTGGTAGTCGCGCCCGGCAATTGAAGTGTTAATGAACTCCTGTGTCAGCGGCTTGCGGTTGCGGCGGATATAGGCAAAGCGCTCCAGATCGTCGCGCGTGGGAAAACCGACGACCTTGCGCGGCGGTGCGTTCTCAAGGTCCCAGAAATAGATCGAATGCCCATTGGTGTAGAAGCAGAACGGAAGTTCACCGCCTAGTTGCTTCTGGATGTTGTAGCAATACTGCTTGGCTTGCTCGCGCCCGATGGCGGCGTCCCGGCTGGATTTTTTTGCCTCGATCACGGCCAGCGGCTTGCGGTCTTTGCCCAGCAAGACGTAGTCGCTGAACTGATGGCCTTCGTATGGCGTGCGCGGTTCGGCCACACCTTCTGGCAGAGCAGTGAGGATGTCGAACTCCTCGATGACCTGCGTGGGATCTTTGACGTTCCAGCCTGACTGGGCGAGCTGTTGATCAATCAGCATTGAGCGGGTTTGTGCTTCATTATGGGTCATGCTGATATCAACACCGATGTAGCATGCGACCGGCAACAAACTTGCTGGAAAGCTCAGCTATGGGGGTATGCGCCCAAGCTGGATTGACATCGCAGACGTGACAGCCTGCCGCCTCTAGCAGCCTGTCAATATTCTCCCTCGCCTGTAGTTCCGGCTGTGGTGCCAAAACGCCCCCTTGTTTGTTATGAGGGGGATTTTCGCATAGGTCGTCAGCTTATCGACTGGACAAGATCAACCCACCGGCCCCGGCGGCTGCCAAATCCCATCCCACGCCGCCTGCGCCGACACCCTCACCCGCTCCGCAGCGTGAGCTTGCGCTGGTAGCGCACCTGCAGCACACGGCCCTGCCTGGCGGCGGCGCGGATGATTTTGTTGTGGGGCTGGTGCCCCGTGTGTTAATAAATCGTCCCCGTGGCCGCTATATCACGCCACGGAATCCCCCAGAACATCCAGTAATTTCGCCAATGTCCATGCCCGCCCACCTTGCATCCCGTCTGTCCCTGATCCGTTCTCCTTCCGTCCTGCTTGCCCTGTTCGGCACGCTTGCCGGGCTTTGCGGCCCGGCCCGCGCGGCCGAGCTGCCGGACACGGCCTTCAAGGACTGCGCCGATTGTCCGCAGGTCAGGGTGGTGCCGCCGGGACGCTTTCTCATGGGGGCGCCGCAGGGCGAACCGGGCCAGTCGGACAACGAAGGTCCGGTGCACATGGTGACAATCGCCAGGCCCTTCGTGGCCGGCGTTCATCCTGTCACGCGGGGCGAGTTCAAGCAGTTCGTCAGCGACGCCGGCTACGACATGGGCAAGTCGGACTGCCTCGGCAATGTCCGCGATTTGTCCGGCCTCTACAACGATCTGGACTGGAAGAAGCCCGGTTTCAATCAAAACGACAATCACCCGGTGGTCTGCGTGAACTGGAACGATGCGCATGCCTATGTACGCTGGCTGTCGGCGCGCACCGGCAAGCCCTATCGCCTGCTCAGCGAGGCGGAATACGAATACGCCACCCGCGCGGGGAGCAGCGGGCCCTACTGGTGGGGACTGGATGCCTCGGCCATCTGCGCCCACGCCAACGTGCTCGACCAGAGCCAGCCGGCACCCTGGTCGACGCGGGCAGCCATCCATGACTGCAAGGACACGTTCCCGTTCACCAACCCGGTGAACGACTTGCCGGCCAACGCCTTCGGGCTGCAGGACATGCTGGGCAATGTCAGTGCGCTGGTGGAGGATTGCTGGCACAGCAATTACGAAGGCGCGCCTGCCGACGGCCGGGCGTGGACCAGGACGGACTGCAGCGAGCCGGTGGTCCACGGGGTTAGCTGGGGCACGCCCAAAGGCATGGCGCGGGTCGCCAACCGGGCGGCCGTGAGCCCCGATTACCGCAACAACACCGTCGGTTTCCGCATAGCTCGTGCCCTCCTGCCCGGCGAGAGCGCGTCGGTGCCGGCGCTCGACGCCACGCCCTGCCCCACCTGCCTGCAGGATTTCCATGGCTACCCGCTGGTCCAGCTGGATTCGCCGGATGGCAAGGCCGTCGAAGCCACGCTGATTTCCGAACGTGAGGCGGCCGGCCTGTTCAACGAGCTGCGCCAGCGCACGGGCATGCTCTACGAGTTCGATCCCGATGGCGCGATGGCGCGTTCCACGCTGCTGGTCCTGGCGCTGGAGAAAAAAGGCATTGTCACGGGCAAGGCCTGGCTCTACGGAAAGCTGGTCTATCCCAGCAAATATCTGGGCAAAACACACTCATGGGAGTTCGACGTCGCCCCGGTGTTGCCGGTCAAGACGGCAAACGGGGTCGTTGCCCAGGTGTTCGATCCGGTGCTGTTCGACAAGCCGGTGCCGTTCGGGGTCTGGAAAAAGTTCTTCCTGGCCGACAAGGACAGCAGGATAGACAAGGCGCTGTTCTCCGACCGTCATTTTTTCGGGTACGACGGGAACGAGCCCATGATCGTTACCGAGCCGACGGTGTATTACGTGGCCTGGCTGGAAGACGCTCTGGAATATCTGCAGGATCTGCAGGACATCAAGGCGAAGATCGACAGCCAGCTGAAGCAGAACAAAACCCGGCAATGAATCCATCGCCGCTTCTTGCGGCAACACGCCAATAAAAAGGGCCGCTCACGCGGCCCTTTTCTTGTTCTCTACCTTGCGGCGACTCAAGCGAGTCGCCTCCGCGAAGCCTGGCTCAAGCGAGTCGCTTCCGCGAAGTCTGGCTCAAGCGAAATTCGCTTCCGCGAATTTCCAGTTCACCAGGTTGTTGAGGAAGGTCTCGACGAACTTGGGACGCAGGTTGCGGTAGTCGATGTAGTAGGCGTGTTCCCACACGTCCACGCACAGCAGGGCCTTGTCGGCGGTGGTCAGCGGGGTGCCGGCGGCGCCCATGTTGACGATGTCGACGGAGCCGTCGGCCTTTTTCACCAGCCAGGTCCAGCCGCTGCCGAAGTTGCCCACGGCGCTGGCCTGGAAGGCTTTTTTGAATTCGTCGAGGCTGCCCCACTTCTTGTTGATGGCGTCGGCCAGGGCGCCGCTGGGGGCGCCGCCGCCGTTGGGGGTCATGCAGTTCCAGAAGAAGGTGTGGTTGGAGACCTGGGCGGCGTTGTTGTAGATGCCGCCGGCGGGGGCGGTTTTCACGATGTCTTCGAGCGACTTGTTCTCGAAGTCGGTGCCCTTGATGAGGTTGTTCAGGTTGGTGACGTAGGCCTGGTGGTGCTTGGCGTAGTGGTATTCGAAGGTTTCCTTGGACATGTGCGGTGCGAGCGCGTCCATGGCGTAGGGCAATGCGGGCAGGGTGTGTTCCATGACTATCTCTCCATCAGTTGGTTGTGCGGATGATCAATCATAGCGCCCCGTGGCCTGTGCCCGCATGACAGCCTTGCTGGCGGCAGGGTTTCGAAGGCGCCAAAGAAAAAGGGCCGGCATGACCGACCCTGTTTCCCTGATTTTTGTTGGTCGGGGCGAGAAGATTCGAACTTCCGACCCCCTGCACCCCATGCAGGTGCGCTACCAGGCTGCGCTACGCCCCGACGAAGCCCAAGATTCTAGCAGAGAGGCGGGCTCCGGCGGAAGAGCGTCAGCCCAATATCGGCCTTGGCGGCGGGTTGAGCGGGGTGTTCGGCATCCAGTTCCAGGCGCTGGCGCGCGCCGCTGATGGTGAAGCCTTCTTCGTACAGCAGTTCGCGGATGCGGCGGATGAGCAGGACTTCGTGGTGCTGGTAGTAGCGGCGGTTGCCGCGCCGCTTCACCGGGCGCAGCTGGGTGAATTCCTGTTCCCAGTAGCGCAGCACGTGCGGCTTGACGGCGCACAGCTCGGAGACTTCACCGATGGTGAAATAGCGTTTGGCCGGAATCGGCGGAAGTTCACTCCGCGCTGGGCGTTCCAATTTGGGCGCCTTCGACTTGCGACTTCAGTTTCTGGCTGGCGTGGAAGGTGACCACGCGGCGAGCCGAGATGGGCATTTCTTCGCCGGTCTTGGGATTGCGGCCGGGACGCTGCGGCTTTTCGCGGCACTGGAAGTTGCCGAAGCCGGACAGTTTGACGATGTCGCCCTTTTCCAGCGCGAGGCGGATTTCGTCGAAGAAGGATTCGACGACGTCTTTCGCTTCGCGTTTGTTCAGACCCACTTTTTCGAACAGCAATTCGGCCAGATCAGCTTTGGTGAGGGTGGTCATGGTCGTGTGGCGGCAGATGGAAAGTGAAAATTCGCTGGCGCGTGTTGTCGTTGGCTTCAGGCGCGCAGGCTTGCGTTGCATTGACGTAACGCGGCGGTGACCAGCTTCTGCACGGCGTCTTCCACTTCCTGATCCGTCAATGTGCGTTCAGTATCTTGCATAACTATGCGTATAGCAAGGCTTTTTTGGCTTTCCGGCACGCCCTTGCCCCGGTATTCGTCGAACACGTCGATGGCGCGCACGGCGGGTGCGGCGGCGGCGCGCAGCGCGGCCAGGAGCTCGCCCGCCGGGGTGTGCGCGTCGAGCACGAAGGCGAGGTCGCGGCGCACCTGCGGGAAGCGCGAGAGCCCGGCGTGGCGCGGCAGGCTGCGCCACACCAGGGCGCGCACGTCGAGTTCGAACAGCATGGGCGCGGCGGCCAGGTCGAAGCGCTGCACCAGGCGGGGATGCAGGGCGCCGAAGCAGCCCACCACCCTGCCCTCGGCCCAGAGCTCGGCGCACTGGCCGGGATGCAGGGCGGGATGGGTGGCGGCGCGGGCGTCGAGCGCCTGGCCGAACAGGCGTTCGAGGTCGCCCTTGAGGTCGTAGAAGTCGACGCGGCGCGCGGGCGCGCCCCACTGTTCGGGCACGATGCCGCCGTAGGCCAGGCCGCCGAGCTTCATGGGCTGTTCGTCGAGCGCGGCGTAGGTGCGGCCGAGTTCGAAGATGCGCACGCGGTCCTGCTGGCGGTTGAGGTTGTGGCGCAGGGTTTCGAGCAGGCCGCCCCACAGCGTGGTGCGCATGGCCGAGAGCTGGCTGGCGAGCGGGTTGGCCAGCGGCAGCGGACGCGCGGCGGGGTCGAGCGCGGTTTCCCACGCGGGGTCGACGAAGCTGTAGGTGATGACTTCCTGGTAGTCCAGCCCCACCAGCGCGGCGCGCAGGCTGTCGTCGGCCAGCCGGGTTTCGTCCTGCGGCAGCATGCGCGAGGGCGCGGCCGGCGGCTGGGCGGAAATGGCGTCGTAGCCGTGCAGGCGCACGGCTTCCTCGATGAGGTCTTCCTCGATGGCGAGGTCGAAGCGGAAGCTGGGCGGGGTGACGACGAGGTTGTCGTCGCGGCGTTCGACGCCGGCGCCCAGGGCCACCA
Organism: Thiobacillus sp.; assembly: GCA_044227225.1. Classification (GTDB taxonomy): domain Bacteria; phylum Pseudomonadota; class Gammaproteobacteria; order Burkholderiales; family Thiobacillaceae; genus Thiobacillus. The sequence continues at coordinate 266,140 of JBGAFM010000001.1, forward strand.
GGCCGCGCGCGACCTGGTCGGCATCGAGCGCGATGCCGGCCACGCGGGCGAGGCGCGGCAGGCGCAGGGTCACCGGGTCGCGCCGGGGCAGTTCGGCCACGGCTTCGACGATGGGGCCGGGCTGGCCGCCGCAGATGTCGATGAGCAGCTGGGTGGCGCGTTCCATGGCCTGGCGGGTGGCGGCAAAGTCCACGCCGCGCTCGAACCGATGCGAGGAATCGGTGGACAGCCCCAGCCGGCGCGCGCGTCCGGCGATGGCGGCGGGCGCGAAGAAGGCGGCTTCGAGCAGCACGTCGACGGTGAATTTTTCGACGCTGGTGGGCTGGCCGCCCATGATGCCGGCGAGCGCGACCGGGCCGCTGGCGTCGGCGATCACCAGCATGTCGGGCGCGAGTTCGGCGGTCTGGCCGTTGAGCAGTTCGAGCTTTTCGCCGGCCCGGGCCATGCGCACCTGGATGCCGCCTTGCAGGCGCGACAGCGCGAAGGCGTGCATGGGCTGGCCGAGTTCGAGCAGCACGTAGTTGGTGATGTCCACCGGCGCCAGCAGCGGGCGGATGCCGCTGCGCTCGAGGCGTTCGGCCATCCAGCGCGGGGTGGGCGCCTGGGCGTCGATGCCGCGCACGCTGCGCGCGAGGTAGCGCGGGCAGGCTTCGGGGGCGTCCACCTGCACCGATACCGCATCCTGGATGCTGGGCACCACCTCGACGGCCTGCGGCAGGCGCACGTCGGTGCCGGTGATGGCGCCGACTTCGCGCGCGATGCCGGCCACCGACAGGCAGTCGGCGCGGTTGGGCGTGAGTTTCAGGGTGACCAGCGTGTCGTCGAGGTTGAGGTAGGTGCGGAAATCCTCGCCCACGGGGGCGTCGTCGGCCAGCACCATGAGGCCGTCGGCGTTGCCTTCCAAGCCCAGTTCCCTGGTGGAGCACAGCATGCCGAAGGATTCGACGCCGCGCACCTTGGCCACCTTGATCTCGATGCCGGGCAATTTGGCGCCGGGACGCGCGCACGGCACCTTGAGGCCGGCCGCCGCGTTGGGCGCGCCGCACACGATGGTGACCGGGCTGGATTCGCCGACGTCGACCTGGCACACGCGCAGGCGATCGGCGTCGGGATGTTTTTCGGCGGAAAGGATCTCGGCGACGACGACGTGGCTGAACGCCGGCGCGGCCGGTTCGAGCGCCTCGACCTCCAGGCCGGCCATGGTGAGCACGTGGCCGAGGGCGGGGGTATCGAGCGCGGGATTGACCAGGGACCGCAGCCAGGCTTCTGAAAATTGCATGAGGAAGCGCTCCTAGTTAATTGAATTGCTTGAGAAAGCGCAGGTCATTCTCGAAGAAAAGCCGGAGGTCGTCGACGCCGTAGCGCAGCATCGCCAGGCGCTCGACGCCAAGGCCGAAGGCGAAGCCGACGTAGCGTTCGGTGTCGATGCCGACGTGTTTGAACACGTTGGGATGGACCATGCCGCAGCCCAGCACTTCGAGCCAGCCGGTGTGCGAGCAGACGCGGCAGCCCTCCCCGCCGCACATCACGCAGCCGATGTCCATTTCGGCCGAGGGTTCGGTAAAGGGGAAGAAGGAAGGACGGAAGCGCACCGGCAGGTCGTCGCGCTCGAAGAAGTTGCGCATGAAGTCGGCCAGCACGCCCTTGAGGTCGGCGAAGGACACCGACTCGTCGACCCACAGGCCTTCGACCTGGTGGAACATGGGGGTGTGGGTCACGTCGGAGTCGCAGCGGTAGACGCGGCCGGGCGCGATGATGCGCAGCGGCGGCTGGTGCTTCTGCATGAAGCGCACCTGCACCGGCGAGGTGTGGGTGCGCAGCAGTTCGCCGCCCTGCAGGTAGAAGGTGTCGTGCATGGCCCGCGCCGGATGATCCTCGGGGATGTTGAGCGCGGTGAAGTTGTAGAAATCGGTTTCGATCTCGGGGCCGGTGGCGACCTCGAAGCCGATGGAATGGAACAGCGCCTGGATGCGCGAGAGCGTCTTCGACACCGGATGCAGGCCGCCGCGCGACAAACCGCGTCCCGGCAGGGTGACGTCGAGGGTCTCGGCGGCGAGCTGGCGGTCGAGCTCGGCCTGCTGCAGGGCTTCGCGCTTGTCCTTGAGCGCGGCCTCGACGGCCTGCTTGGCTTCGTTGATGCGCGCGCCGGCGGTCTTGCGCTCGTCGGCGGGCATGCCGCCCAGGGATTTCAGCAGTTCGGTGAGCTGGCCGCTCTTGCCCAGGTAGCCGGCCTTGACCTGTTCGAGTGCCTGCAGGTCGGCGCAGCCGTGGATGGCGGCGAGGGCCTCGGCGACGATTTCATTGGGTGTGCGCATGGCGAAATGTTTTTCCGAGTCTCACACAAACAAAAAAAGGCCTTGCGGCCTTTTCTTGTTGCTTCGGTGTTGCTCAAGCAGCGAGTTGGGCCCTCGCAGCGCTCAGGCTGCCAGTTTTGCCTTGACCTGGTCGACGATCCTGGCAAACGCGTCCTTGTCGAAGATGGCGATGTCGGACAGCACCTTGCGGTCGACACCGATCTCGGCACGGGACAGGCCGTTCATGAAGACGCTGTAGGTCAGGCCGTGCTGGCGGGCTGCCGCGTTGATGCGGGCAATCCACAGGGCACGGAACTGGCGCTTGCGCTGGCGACGGTCGCGGTAGGCATATTGGCCCGCCTTCATCACCGCTTCGTTGGCGATGCGGAAGACGTTCTTGCGGCGACCGCGATAGCCTTTGGCGGCGTCGAGGATTTTCTTGTGGCTGGCGCGGGCGGTTACGCCCCGTTTCACGCGTGGCATGGTCGGTCTCCTTTATGCGTAGGGCAACATCCGGGCAACCGCTTTGTGGTTGCTGGCGTTGACGGTTTCCATCCCGCGGAGCTGACGCTTGCGCTTGGTGCTCTTCTTGGTGAGGATGTGACGCATGAAGGCGTGCGAGCGCTTGAATCCGCCGCCACCCAGCGCGCGGAACCGCTTGGCGGCGCCGCTCTTGCTTTTCATCTTGGGCATGATGCTTTCCTTTATGTCATGTGGCCAGGTGACACCGCGACGCGGCATGCTTTACCAACCCGACCCCACTTGTGCGGCGCGTTTCGTCTGTCGCCAGACCGGGACGCGCCGTCCCGCAAACTGTCAGGCCTTGGCTACGGCCTTTTTCTTCGGCGCCAGCATCATCACGAGCTGACGGCCTTCCATCTTGGGAAACTGCTCGACCACCGCGTGCTCGGCCAGATCCGCCTCGACCCGCTTCAGCTGGGCCATGCCGATTTCCTGGTGGGCCATTTCGCGCCCCCGGAAACGCAGCGTGATCTTGGTCTTGTCGCCTTCTTCCAGAAACTTGATCAGGTTGCGCAGCTTGATCTGGTAGTCGCCTTCGTCGGTGCCCGGACGAAACTTGATTTCCTTGATCTGGACCTGCTTCTGCTTGAGCTTGGCTTCGTGCTGCTTCTTGCTTTCCTGGTACTTGAACTTGCCGTAGTCCATGATCTTGACCACGGGGGGCTGCGCGGTGGGCGCAATTTCCACCAGGTCCAGGTCCGCTTCTTCCGCCTGCCGCAGGGCATCGTAGAGTTTCACGATGCCGAGCTGTTCGCCTTCCACACCGACCAAACGCACCTCCGGGGCTGTAATTTCACCGTTGATGCGTGTCTGTTTCTTTTCTGTCGCGATGAGCCGTTCTCCAAATTCCAAACCCGGTGCCAGGGGCCCGGGCAAACCCGGTCAAAATAAATAAGGCGCGGGACACTGCCCCAACGCCTTGTTTGACCGCCCTTATTGGCGCGTCTGAATGTCGTTGTTCAGGCGCGCGATGAAGTCATCCAAACCAAGCTGCCCCAGGTCCTGGTTGCCGCGGGCCCGGACGGAAACCGCATGGGCTTCCATTTCCTTGTCGCCGACGACGAGCAGATAAGGCAGCTTTTGCAAGCTATGTTCCCGGATTTTATAGGTAATTTTGTTATTGCTCAAGTCGGAGACCGCGCGGATGCCGGCCTGGCGCAACCGGGCTGTGACTTTTTCCGCAAATTCGGCCTGTTTGTCGCTGATGTTGAGCACCACGGCCTGCACCGGCGCCAGCCAGGTCGGGAAGTTGCCGGCGTGGTGCTCGATGAGGATGCCGATAAAGCGCTCCATCGAGCCGAGGATGGCGCGGTGCAGCATGACCGGGATCTTGCGGCTGTTGTCCTCGGCGACGTATTCGGCGCCCAGGCGCACCGGCAGGTTGAAATCCAGCTGGATGGTGCCGCACTGCCACAGGCGGCCGAGCGTGTCCTTGAGGGTGAACTCGATCTTGGGCCCGTAGAAGGCGCCCTCCCCCGGCTGCAGATCGAAGGCGAGGCCATTCTTCTCCAGCGCGGCGGCCAGCGCGGACTCCGCCCTGTCCCAGGATTCGTCGGAGCCGACGCGTTTCTCGGGGCGGGTCGACAGCTTGACCAGCACGTCGTTGAAGCCGAAGTCGGCGTAGACCTTCTGCAGCATGACGATGAAGTCGGCCACTTCCTGCTCGACCTGTTCCTCGGCGCAGAAGATGTGGGCGTCGTCCTGGGTGAAGCCGCGCACGCGCATGATGCCGTGCAGCGCGCCCGAGGGTTCGTTGCGGTGGCAGGAGCCGAATTCGGCCAGCCGCAGCGGCAGCTCGCGGTAGGAATGGAGGCCGGAATTGAAGATCTGCACGTGGCCGGGACAGTTCATCGGCTTGACCGCGTAGTCGCGGTTCTCCGACGCCGTGGTGAACATGTTGTCGCGGTAGTTGTCCCAGTGGCCCGATTTTTCCCACAGGCTGCGGTCCATCACGGCGGGCGTGCGCACTTCCTGGTAGCCGTACTCGACGAACTTGGCGCGCATGTACTGCTCGATCTGCTGCCAGATCACCCAGCCCTTGGGATGCCAGAACACCATGCCCGGCGCCTCGTCCTGCATGTGCAGGAGATCGAGCTGCTTGCAGAGTTTGCGGTGGTCGCGCTTCTCGGCTTCTTCCAGGCGGTGCAGGTAGGCTTCGAGGTCTTCCTTCTTCGCCCAGGCCGTGCCGTAGATGCGCTGCAGCATGGGATTCTTCGAATCGCCGCGCCAGTAGGCGCCGGCCAGTTTCATCAGCTTGTAGGCACGGGGCAGCTTGCCGGTAGACGGCAGGTGCGGGCCGCGGCAGACGTCGAACCAGTCGCCCTGGCGGTAGATCGAGAGCTCCTCGCCGGGCTTGATGATGTCCTCGATGATCTGCACCTTGTACGACTCACCCAGGTCCGCAAAGGCCTTTTTCGCGGCTTCGCGCTCCCAGACCTCGCGCTGGATCGGCAGGTCGCGCTTGACGATCTCGTCCATGCGCTTTTCGATGGCGACCAGGTCTTCGGGGGTGAAGGGCGTGTCGCGCGCGAAGTCGTAGTAGAAGCCGTCCTCGATCGCCGGGCCGATGGTGACCTGGGTGCCGGGGTAGAGCTCCTGCACCGCCTGCGCCATGACGTGCGCGGCGTCGTGGCGGATGAGGTCGAGCGCTTCGGCGTCCTTCGCGGTGACGATGGCGAGTCCCGCGTCGGCCTCGATGCGGTAGCTGGTGTCGACCAGGCGCCCGTCGACCTTGCCGGCCAGCGCGGCCTTGGCCAGGCCGGCGCCGATGCTGGCGGCGACTTCGGCCACAGTGACGGCCGATTCGAACTGGCGGACCGAACCATCGGGTAGCGTGACGTTGACCATGTTTCAGACTCCGGAAAATGAAAAAGCGCGGACCGGCCGCGCTTTTCTGATACTGCTTGAGAAGAATTGCAAAACGATTGCGAACTGCTGTGCGCCGGGGTTTATCCAGTGACAGACGAACTAGTTCGCGGTGACATTTCGCAACCTCCAGAGGTCATCCCGACCCAATGATCGTGGTAGGCGCGATTGGACTCGAACCAACGACCCCCACCATGTCAAGGTGGTGCTCTAACCAGCTGAGCTACGCGCCTAATGCGGGGCGCATCATAACCGAAAGCGCGCGCGGCTGTCGAGCGAACCCGGCTTTTTTCGCGATCCTCAGGTCAAAGGCCAACGCCGGAGGATGTCGTAATGCGCGCCGTCCGTCCCGGTGCGCGACGCGATCAGCACGAAATCCCCTGCCTGCCAGCGCACCGGCGTACAGGACGGCACCGGCCCGCCGGCCGCGTTGCGCAACAGGGTGACGTGCGGAACGAAGGGCTTGGCATCGAAGGGCACGCCCGCCTGCCGCAGCCCGTCGCGCAGGCGTTCGGCCAGTGCGGCCAGCGGCACGGACGCGTCGCGGCAACCGAGCCAGCCGATGCGGTTGTGCGACCAGAAGCCGGCCTGGTCGAGCACCAGATCGAAGGCGTCGGCGCGCAGGGCATCGATGCGCGGCAGCAAGGCTGCGCACGTTTCGGCCGGAATATTGCCGAGGAAGGCGAGCGTCAGATGCAGGGTGTCGGCGCGCATGCGGCGACCGCCCCAGTGCTGGTGCAGCCACTTGCCGGTGCGGTTGAGGGCATCGCGGGTGGCGTCGTCGGGCCACAGCGCAAAGAAGAGGCGTTGCGTTTGCGGCTGCGCCGGGTCGGTGGCGTCAGCCACGCACGATGAGGCACACCGCTTCGGCGGCGATGCCTTCGCCGCGCCCGGTGAAGCCAAGCCTTTCGGTGGTGGTCGCCTTGACGTTGACGCGATCGAGGGCGATGCCGAGGTCGTCGGCGATGTGTGCGGTCATGCGCGCGATGTGCGGCGCCATCTTCGGCGCCTGCGCGATGATCGTGGCGTCGACGTTGGCGACGATCCAGCCGCGCTGCCTCAACTGGTCGGCGACGCGGCGCAGCAGGATGCGGCTGTCGATGTCCTTGAATTCGGCGCTGGTATCGGGGAAGTGGCGGCCGATGTCGCCGAGGCCCGCCGCGCCCAGCAGGGCGTCGCAGAGGGCATGCAGCAGCACGTCGGCGTCGGAGTGGCCGGCCAGGCCGCGCTCGTAGGGAATGTCGACGCCGCCGATGATGCACTTGCGGCCTGCGACCAGGGCGTGCACGTCGAAGCCGTGGCCGATGCGGAAATCATTCATGGCGGAAATCACTCATGCATTTTCCGCAGGATCATGCCGGCCAGTTCCAGGTCCTGCGGATACGTGACCTTGAGGTTGCGGCTGTCGGACTCGACCAGTCGCGGCTGCAGGCCCAGCTGCTCGATGGCCGAGGCTTCGTCGGTCATGTCGCTGCCGGCGGCGCGCAGGGCCCGGGTCAGCGTGCCGTGGCGGAACATCTGCGGGGTCTGCGCCTGCCACAGGCCGGCGCGCGGCACGGTCGCCTCGGCGCGCGCGCCGTGTGCGGTGTCGGCGGCGGCGCGCTTGAGGGTGTCGGCGACCGGCACGGCGAGCAGGCCGCCGACCGGGTCGTCCGCCACCTCGTCGAGCAGCCTGGCCAGCATCTCGTCGGGCAGGCAGGGCCGCGCGGCGTCGTGCACCAGCACCCAGTCGTCCGGCGCGCAGGTTTTCGCGATGGCGTCGAGGCCGTTCAACACGGTTTCGGCGCGGGTCCTGCCGCCGCAGCGCAGCACCTCGATGCGCTCTTCCCAGCCCTGCCAGGCATAGTTGTTCCAGCGCCTGTCGGTGGGCGACAGCACGACGAAGATCTTTTCGATGCGCGGCGCGCGCGCCAGCACCATCATGGCGTGCGCGATCATGGGTACCGCGTTGAGGTCGAGGTACTGCTTCTCGATCATGCCGCCCATGCGGGTGCCGGCGCCGGCGGCGGGAATCAGGGCGTAGAAGCTCATGCGTCGCCGCCCGGGGCGAGCACGTCGCGGTTGCCGTTGGACTGCATCGCCGACACGAGGCCGGCGCGCTCCATGTCCTCGATCATGCGCGCGGCGCGGTTGTAGCCGATGCGCAGCTGGCGCTGCACCGACGAGATCGAGGCGCGGCGGGACTTCAGCACGTAGGCCACGGCCTGGTCGTAGAGCGGGTCGGCCTCCGCCGCTTCGCCGTATTCGCCGCCGCCCTCACCCGCCTCTTCCGGCGATTCGAGCACGCCTTCGATGTAGTCGGGCTCGCCCAGCGCCTTGAGGTAATCGACCACACGGTGCACTTCGTTGTCCGAGACGAAGGCGCCGTGCACGCGGTTGGGCAGGCCGGTGCCGGGCGGCAGGTAGAGCATGTCGCCCTGCCCCAGCAGCGCTTCGGCGCCCTGCTGGTCGAGGATGGTGCGCGAGTCGATCTTGCTGGACACCTGGAAGGCGATGCGCGTGGGGATGTTGGCCTTGATGAGGCCGGTGATGACGTCGACCGACGGCCGCTGCGTGGCGAGAATGAGGTGGATGCCGGCGGCGCGCGCCTTCTGCGCCAGGCGCGCGATGAGTTCTTCCACTTTCTTGCCGACGACCATCATCAGGTCGGCCAGTTCGTCGATGACAACGACGATCATCGGCATGGTTTCCAGCGGCTCGGGGCTGTCGGGGGTGAGGCTGAAGGGATGCGTGAGCGGCGTGCCGGCCTTCCTGGCGTCGCGCACCTTCTGGTTGTAGCCGGCGAGGTTGCGCACGCCGACCGCGCTCATCAATTTGTAGCGCCGCTCCATCTCGGCGACGCACCAGTTGAGCGCGCTGGCGGCCTGCTTCATGTCGGTGACCACCGGCGCGAGCAGGTGCGGGATGCCTTCGTAGATGGACAGCTCGAGCATCTTGGGATCGACCATGATCATGCGCACGGCCGAGGGATCGGACTTGTAGACCAGCGACAGGATCATGGCGTTGACGCCGACCGACTTGCCCGAGCCGGTGGTGCCGGCCACCAGCAGGTGCGGCATCTTGCCGAGGTCGGCCACCACCGGGTTGCCGGCGATGTCCTTGCCGAGCGTGACGGTGAGCGGGCTGGCGCTGTCGGCGTAGGCCTGCGAACCGAGGATTTCGGACAGGCGCACGATCTGCCGCTTGGGGTTGGGGATTTCCAGCCCCATGGTGTGCTTGCCGGGGATCGCCTCGACCACGCGGATGCTGACGACCGACAGCGTGCGCGCCAGGTCCTTGGACAGGTTGACGATCTGGCTGCCCTTCACGCCCACCGCCGGCTCGATCTCGTAGCGCGTGATGACCGGGCCGGGCGAGGCCGACACCACCTTCACCTCGACGCCGAATTCGGCGAGCTTGCGCTCGATCATCAGCGAGGTGAACTCCAGCGCCTCGGCGCTGGCGGTTTCCACCGTCTCGTCGGCGGGGTCGAGCAGGTGCAGCGGCGGCAGCGGCGAATCCGGCAGGTCGGAGAACAGCGGTGCCTGCTTCTCGGCCACCGCGCGCGCGGACTGCGGGACTTCCTTGACCACGGGTTCGATACGGATCGGCGGCGCCTCCTCGATCTTCTTCTTCACCACCTGGACCTTGGCCTCGCGCTTCTGCACCGCCACCTCGCCCAGCTTGCGGTCGCGGTAGGCCTGCCAGGTCTGGATCGCCTTCCACCAGGCGCGCTCGACCCATTCGCCGGTGCGTTCGGCCATTTCCAGCCAGGACACGCCGGTGAAGAGGCTGAAGCCCACCGCCATCAGCAGCAGCAGGAGCAGCGAACCGCCGGTGAAGCCGAGCAGGGCTCCCGCCGCGCCGCCGATGCCCGCGCCCAGCACGCCGCCGTGCGAATCGGGCAGCGCCACCGCCCAGTGCCAGGTACGCAGCCATTCGACTCCGGTGCTCGCCAGCAACAGGAGGCCGAAGCCGCCCAGCCGCAGCCCGCGCTGCCGGCCCGACGCCAGCGGGGTGTCGTCGAGATGGCGGAAGATGTGGATGACGTAGGCCACCGCCAGCCCCACCCACCACCAGGCGGACAGGCCGAACAGCATCAGCAGCAGGTCGGACAGCCAGGCGCCGGCGCTGCCGCCCAGGTTGTGCAGCGGGCCGTCGTCGCCGGTGGTGGAGAAGCCGGGGTCGACCGGGCTGTGCGTGGCCAGGATCGTCGCCAGCAGCAGGGCGGCGAAGCCCACCAGGATGGCGCGCGCCTCGCGCAGCAGGCGCAGCATGCGGGGCGACATCGGGGTCGGCGTGCGGGATGCGGGACGGGCCATGGGACCGGAAACGGGGAGCCTTGAAGCGAGCGAAAGTGACCCGATTATAAGGGAGGCATCCCCAACTGGCTGCGTGGAATTGGCGCAGCCAAGTTTGGTTAGAATGCCCCCTTCGTTTCCTCACCGCACCGGACAAGACCGCCATGAGCACCCAACACCACAAACTCGTCATCCTCGGTTCCGGCCCCGCCGGCTATTCCGCCGCCGTGTACGCCGCGCGCGCCAACCTGTCGCCCGTGGTCATCACCGGCATGCAGCAGGGCGGCCAGCTCATGACCACCACCGAGGTCGACAACTGGCCCGCCGACGTCGACGGCGTGCAGGGTCCCGAGCTCATGGACCGCTTCGAGCGCCATGCCAAGCGCTTCAACACCGAAGTCATCTTCGACCAGATCCACACCGCCAGGCTGACCGAAAAGCCCTTCACCCTGATCGGCGACGCCGGCACCTACACCTGCGATGCGCTCATCATCGCCACCGGCGCCTCGGCCATGTACCTCGGCCTGCCCTCGGAACAGGCCTTCATGGGCAAGGGCGTGTCGGGCTGCGCCACCTGCGACGGCTTCTTCTACAAGGGCCAGGACGTCGCCGTGGTCGGCGGCGGCAACACCGCGGTGGAAGAAGCGCTGTATCTGGCCAACATCGCGAAGCACGTGACCCTGGTCCACCGCCGCGACAGCTTCAAGGCCGAGAAAATCATGGTCGACCACCTGATGGAGAAGGTGAAGGAAGGCAAGATCACGCTGGCGACCGACAGCACGCTGGACGAAGTGCTGGGCGACAAGACCGGCGTGACCGGCATGCGCATCAAGAGCACCAGGGACGGCTCGACCCGCGACCTCGCGCTCACCGGCATCTTCATCGCCATCGGCCACAAACCCAACACCGGCATCTTCGAAGGGCAACTGGAACTGGAAGGCGGCTACATCGTCACCCGCTCGGGTCGTGCCGGCAACGCCACCGCCACCAACATCGAAGGCGTGTTCGCCGCCGGCGACGTGCAGGACCACATCTACAAGCAGGCCGTGACCAGCGCCGCCTCCGGCTGCATGGCCGCGCTCGACGCCGAGCGCTACCTCGACGCGCTGGGCAAGGCCTGATCGCCCGCACCGATGCGGTAGCCCGCATGAAACGCGCCCGTGGCAGTGCGCTCGCCCCCGCCTCCTTCGAGGCGCTGGTCCGCGTGCGCCGCGCGCTGCGCGAGCAGGCTGCCCACCCCGCCGTCCTGCAGCAGACACCGCACAAGCCCAGGCCCCAGCCCGACGGCGCCCTGCTGTTCCGCCGCGCCGTCGCCGACGTCGTGCCGTTGCCGCCGTCGGATCGCGCCGAACTGAAGCGCCCCCGTCCCCGGCCGCTGGCGCGGCAGCGTCAGGCCGACGAGCGCCAGGTGCTGATCGACGCGCTCGCCGACCCCTGGGACTGGGAAGCCGCCGTTGCCACCGGCGAGGAACTCTACTTCGTGCGCCCCGGCGTGCCCGCCGCCGCCATGCGCAAGTTGCGGCGCGGCGGCTGGGTGATCCAGGCCGAGCTCGACCTGCACGGCCACACCGGCGACGAGGCGCGCGTGGCACTGGCCGCCTTCCTCAACCGCTGCCTGCGCACCGACCGGCGCTGCGTGCGGATCATCCACGGCAAGGGACACGGCTCGAAGAACCGCCTGCCCGTGCTGAAAAACAAGGTGCGACACTGGCTCACCCAGCGCGAGGACGTGCTCGCGTTCTGCCAGGCCCGCACCGTCGACGGCGGCGCCGGCGCCGTCATCGTGCTGCTGAAATCGTCATCCTGAGGAAACTGCCATGAGCGACCCCGTCATCCAGGACTTCGCGCTGCCCGCCACCGGCGACACCGTGTTCAAGCTGTCCGAGCACCGCGGCAAGAACGTCGTCGTCTATTTCTACCCCAAGGACAACACTTCCGGCTGCACCCTCGAAGGCCAGGAGTTCCGCGATCTCTACCCCGACTTCGGCAAGGCCGACACGATCGTCGTCGGCGTCTCGCGCGACAGCCTGAAGTCGCACGAAGGCTTCAAGGCCGCGCACGGCTTTCCGTTCGAACTGCTCGCCGACACCGATGAAAAGGTATGCGAACTGTTCGGCGTGATGAAGCTGAAGAACATGTACGGCAAGCAGGTGCGCGGCATCGAGCGCAGCACCTTCGTCTTCGACAAGACCGGCAGGCTGGTGAAAAGCTGGCGCGGGCTGAAGGCGCCTGGGCATGCGGCGGAGGTGCTGGCGTTCGTGCAGACGCTTTGAGCGTTGGCTTTACCACCGTTCGCCTGGATCGTGATTGAGGGACATTCCCTCAGCACCGTTCGCCCTGAGCTTGTCGAAGGGCTGCCAATAGTAGTGAAGGTCTCCACCAGACTGCCGACCGTTGGCCGGGGGTAGCCCGGCAGCTAGTCACTTTCTTTTGTCTCGCCAAAAGAAAGTAACCCAAGAAAAGGCGCCCCCAACAGCCCCGAAACCCCGAAGATCAAGCGCGCCGGACGGGCGGCAAAGAACTCGCCCCGCTTTTGCTAAGTTGATTTGTTTTTTGTGAGCGGGGCTCAAACACCTTTGCTGCTGATCCGCCCGACGCGCTTGATCTTCGGCGGGGCTGTAAGGGGAGAATCCAAACCAGGTTCGTGATGACTGGATGGTTCGGGTACTTGGGTGAGAGCGCCAAAGCCCCACTGCGAAGCATTCAATCAGGTTCATAGTGGTTGCACATTGGCAAACTGGTTTTGACTTTCATCCCCTCACAGACCCGCCGGAAATCGAGCCTGCCGGACGGATCAGCGGCGAAGGTGTCTGAGCTCTGCCCACAAAAAACCAATTAAAAACAGCAAGGCGGGGCGAGTTCTTCGCCGCCCGCCCGGCAGGTTCGATTTCCGGGAATTCGGGGATGTCGGGGTGCCCTTCTTTTGGTTACTTTTCTTGGGCAAGCAAGAAAAGTAACTTGCCGCCGGGCAACCCCCGGCCAACGGTCAACAGTCATGCGAACACCTTCACTACTGTTGACAGCCCTTCGACAAGCTCAGGGCGAACGGTGCTGAGGGCAGCATCGATTCAATCGGCAGCTGAGTGCGAGCAGCTGGATTGCTTCGCTCCGCTCGCAATGACGGGCGAAGCTTCGTGTGCCGCAAAGAACCGCCCCACCACCTCCAGCTTCCGCGTGCGCGTCATCGCCGGCAACGCATCCAGCAGCAGACGCCCATACGGCTTGTCCGCCAGCCGGGTGTCGCAGATCATCAGCACGCCGCGATCGGTTTCGGTACGGATCAGCCGCCCCGCGCCTTGTTTCAGGGTGATGGCGGCGTGCGGCAACTGGTAGTCCATGAAGGGCTTGCCGCCGCTTTTTTCCAGGTGCGCGATGCGCGCGGCGACGACCGGGTCGTCGGGCGGCTGGAACGGCAGTTTGTCGATGACGACGACGGAAAGCGCGTCGCCGGGGACGTCGACGCCTTCCCAGAAACTCTGGCTGCCCAGCAGCACGGCGTTGCCAGCCAGCTGGAAGCGGGCGAGGAGTTCATTCTTGGGTGCGTCGCCCTGCACCAGCAAGGGGTAGTCCCAGCCGCGGAACTTGAACGCGGCGTCGAGCAGGCTGCGGGCCTTGTCCAGCGCGCGCAGGCTGGTGAAGAGGATGAAGGCGCGGCCGCGGCTGATTTCCAGTACCGGCAGCGCGGCCTCGACGACGGCTTCGGTGAATGCGGGGGTGTTGGGCGCGGGCAGGCCCTGCGGCACGTAGAGTACGCCCTGGCGCGGGTAGTCGAATGGACTGTCGACGCTGAGGGTGTCGGCGTCGCCGATGCCGAGGCGCGATTTCAGATGAGCGAAGTCGCCGCCGACGGAGAGCGTGGCCGAGGTGAGGATCCAGGCCTGGGCGCGTTCGGTGAGTTTGGCGCCGAACTGGCTGCCGACCGACAGCGGCGTGGCGTGCAGCAGCAGGGCGCTCATCGTGGTTTCGACCCAGCGCACGCGCGGCTGGGCGGGATCGTCCTCGCGCTGCCAGCTGGCCAGTGTGGCCTGCACGGCCTGCGTGCGCTCGTAGCCGTTCTTCAGGTCGGCGTCGCGCTCGGCCTGGGTCTCGAGCAGGCGCGCCAGTTCATCCAGGCTGTCGGACAGGCCGGCCAGGGCATCGGGCCATTGGTCGTAGCGCCCGAGGTCGGCCAGCGTGGCCTTGACGGGGTTCTGCGGAAAAGCCAGGCGCGCATCCCGGGTGGCCTTGGCCAGATCCTCCGCCGCGCGGCGCAGCGCCGGAAAGTCGCCCGCCTTCACCGCCGCCAGCCGCTTGATGTCGCCGGCCAGGTCGAGGAGCTGGGCGCTGGACAGCGTCTGGCCGAAGAACTGCGCGGCGGTTTCGGCGAGCTGGTGGGCCTCGTCGAGAATGACGGTATTGCACGCGGGCAGGAGCTCGGCGACGCCTTCGTCCTTGAGCCAGAGGTCGGCGAAGAACAGGTGGTGGTTGACGACGACCACTTCGGCGTCGAGCGCGGCCTTGCGCGCCTGCATGACGAAGCAGGCCTTGAAATGCGCGCAGTCGCCACCCAGGCAGGTGTCGCGGCTGGACACGGCGTAGTGCCAGGCGTTGGCGTCCTCGGGGATGCCTTCGGCCTCGGCGCGGTCGCCGCTGGCGGTGGTTTCGGCGAAGCGCGCGATCTTCTGCAGCCAGGCCGCGTCGTCGCGCTGGGTGAAGCGGCCGTCGGCGAGGTTGCGCTGCAGGTGGTGATGACAGACGTAGTTGGCGCGCCCCTTGAGCAGGGCGATGTTCACCGGCGACTTGAGTGCGCGCCGCGCAGCCGGCAGGTCGCGATGGAAGAGCTGGTCCTGCAACGCCTTGGTGCCGGTGGAGATCACCACTTTTCCGCCCGACAGCAGGGCGGGAATCAGGTAGGCCAGCGTCTTGCCGGTGCCGGTGCCGGCCTCGGCCAGCAGCACGCCGTTGTCGGCGATGGCACGCCCCACCGCTTCGGCCATGGCCAGTTGCTGCGGACGCGCCCGCCAGCCGGGCAGGGCCGCTGCGCAGGGTCCCTCGGCGGAGAACAGCTGTTTCAGGTCGTACATGTTTTCGGGCACTATCCGTCCGCAGTGTATCACCGGCCTGCCGCCCCTTCAGAGCGTCGGGGTTTTGGCCGTTAGGGCCATTGATTACCTCCATACGGACCGCCATGCGACTCGTCCTGTTCTGTCTGCTTTGCTGGGTGCTGCCGGCCGCCCGGGCCTCGGTGGTTACCCAGACCGTGCGCCCCAACATCGTCGCCAGCGCCACCTACATGGTGGGCGATGCCGACAAACCGGCGATCCTGCTGGTCCACGGCTTTCTGCAGACGCGCAGCTTCCCCACCGTGGCGAGTCTCGGCGACGGCCTGCACGACGCCGGCTATACCGTGCTGCTGCCCACCCTCAGCCTGAACATTCCTTCCCGGGGACAAAGCCTGGCCTGCGAGGCCATCCATCGTCACAGCCTCGACGACGACGTGGACGAGATCGGGCGCTGGGTGCTGTGGCTGAAGGCGCAGGGCCATCGCTCCATCGTGCTGCTCGGCCACAGCTTCGGCAGCCTGCAGTCGCTCGCCTATCTTACGGGCCGCCCCGACCCGGCGGTGAAGGCCTACGTCGGGACTTCGCTGATCGAGGCCCAGATGGGCACCGGCGATCGTCGCGGTCTCACGGCGCAACTGGAGGACCGCATCCATCGCCAGCCGCGCGAGCTGGTCAACCAGAGTCTGTCGTATTGCAAGAAATACACCACCACGCCCGAGGCGCTGCTGTCCTACGTGCGCTGGGACCAGACACGCACGCTGGCGGCGATGAGGCAGGTCGCGCTCCCGAACCTGCTCATCATGGGGGATTCCGACAGCATGGTCAGCCACAACTGGCTGAAGGCGCTGCAGCATGTCCGCGCGAGAATGGTGGTCGTCAAGGGCGCCAATCACTTCATGGATGGCGAGCACGAATTCGACCTGCTGCAGAGCACGCTCGATTTCCTCGCTTCCCTCAACGCGACGCCGGCCCGATGATGCGCAACCTCTCCATCTCGATCAAGCAGATCGCGCTGGCCCTGGTCACCGGCCTGTTGGTCATGGTGAGCCTGATCGGCGCCCTGGCCGCGTGGCAGACCCGCAGCGTGTCGCACAATCTGGAACGCAGCAACCACGATGCGGCCCAGTCCGAGTTCGCCGCCGCGGCGGAACGCCTGTACCGCCGCACCGCCGGCCAGGGCGAGGCGCTCGCCCACTGGGACGAAACCCGCCAGCAACTGGTGGCCCCCGAGTACTACACCTACTGGCGCGACCAGCGCGTCTACGAAAGCGGCATGCTGCGGAGCCGCCACGTGCGCGTGGCGCTGTACGACGCGCTGGGCCATCTGCTCGCAGGCAGCCCGGCCCGCCATCCGTTTCCGCAGAAGCTGCCCGACCGGGTCACGCCGTTCCAGCAGTCGGCCTGGCTCGCCAGCGAGGACGGGCGGATCATGTATTACCAGCCCTTCCCCGTCTTCAGCGACGAGGAACACCGCGCCCTGCTGGGCCACGGCCTGATCCGCGTCGATTTCATGGCCGAGCTGCTCGAACGCGAGAGCTTCCACTTCGTCGACGTGAAGAGCATCGCGCTGAACCTGAAGGCCGGGCAAATCCTGGAAGCACCGGAGCTGTTCGCGCGCATCCGCTTCGCGGCCCGCTTCGACCCCAACCAGACCCGCTTCCAGACCATCATGTCGCACACCCTGCTGGCGCTGTTCGTCCTGCTGGCGGCGACCGCACTGCTCGGTTTCGTGGTCTACAACCGGCTGCTGGTGCGCCCGCTCAAGCAGCTGTCGAGCGACATCGAGGCGATGCAGCGCGGCCGCTACAGCGCGGCGCTCGGGCGCACGCAGGCGACGATGCACGTGACCGAACTGGACACCATCCGGCGTTCGCTGCACGAATACCAGATGCAGCTGCGCGAACTGCACGGTTCGCTCGAAAACCAGAACCGCGAATTCCGTTCGCAGGCCCGCCAGGACGCCCTCACCGGCTGCTACAACCGGCGCGCCTACGAGGAAGACTGGGAGCGCTTCCGCGACGAGATCAGGCATGCGCCGCAGGGCGTCGCCTTCCTGCTGTTCGACTGCGACCGCTTCAAGACCATCAACGACACCTACGGCCACGCCAAGGGCGACCGCGTGCTGACCATCATCGCCGACGCGCTGGTGATGGCGCTGCGCGCCAACGACCGGCTGTACCGCCTGGGCGGGGACGAATTCGCCACCTTCCTCGCGCGCACCACGCCGGCGCAGTCCAAGCAGATCGCCCAGCGGTGCCAGAGCCTGATCGAGGCGGCGGCCTTCGGCGACCTCGGCATCAACGAACCGGTCGGCATCAGCATCGGCATCGCCTTCTGCGGCCCCGGCCAGATCGAGCAGATCGCCGACCTGCCGAAGCAGGCCGACATCGCGATGTACACGGCCAAGCAGCCCGGGCGCAGCCGGATCGCGCTCTACGGCGAGGATACCGAGCGCGCGACGCAGACGCTGGTGGCGAGCCGCGAGACCAGCGCGCTGTTCCAGGCCCTGGCGACGCCGGGCATGATCGAGATGCATTACCAGCCGATCCACGCCCTGCCCAGCCGCAAGCTGGATTACTACGAGGCGCTGGCCCGCATCCGCTACCACGGCGAGCTCATCATGCCCGGTGCCTTCCTGCCGGTGATCAGCAGCCGCCGCCTGGAGACCGAATTCGACCTTGCCGTGATCCAGCAGGTCGATGCGGACCTGGGCTCCGGCAGGCTGCCGGAAGGCGTAGGAGTATCGATCAACCTGTCGGCGCAGACGATCTCGCGCCCCGAAGTGGTCTCGCACCTGCTCGAGCTGTCGCGCCACAATGCGCGCCATCCCCTGATGCTGGAAATCACCGAGACCTCGCTGATCACCCAGATGGCCGAGGTGAGCACCTATCTCGAACTGCTGCGCACGGTGCATTTCCGCATCGCGATGGACGATTTCGGGACCGGCTATTCGCCGCTGCGCTATCTGGTCGACCTGCCTGTCGACGTGGTCAAGTTCGACATCTCGCTGATCAGCAAGCTGGCCCAGGAGAATCGCGCGGCCCGCGTGGTTGCCGACTTCGCGCGCATGATGAGCGACGCCGGCTATTCGCTGGTGGCCGAGGGCGTGGAAACGGAGAGCGTGCTGGCGAAGGTGGAGGAACTGGGCATCGAGCACGTCCAGGGTTACCTGCTCGGTCGCCCCGCACCGCTGCCGCAGTTGCACGGGGTCGACGCCAGCGAAACCGGCACCGCGCAGGTGGCCTGAGCGGGCTGTATCGCCTCAGTGCTTTCCCGATCGCCAGATCGAGAAGATGATCCACAGGCTGTTGAAGAAGGCGATCAGGAAGCCCAGTAGTCCGAACAGGGGCAGGCCGAACAGTTGCGGGCCGCCCTTCACCGTCATGATGATGCTCGATCCCACCACCAGCGAGGCGGTGAGGATACCCATGGTCAGCCGGTTGCTGGCGCGGTCGAGCTGGTGGCCGAAGTGGTCGAGCCGCTTCAGGTCGAGATCGACCTTCACGCGGCCGCGCCGGGCGTCACGCAGCAGGTGGCGGAAATCGCGCGGCAGGTCGGCCAGCACCTCGAGCGCCTCGCGCACGCTCTTGCGCCCGCGCGCCATCAGTGCCCCCGGCGTGTAGCGCTGCTGGATGACGCGTTCGACGAAGGGCGTGATGTGGTCGATCATGTGGAAGCGTGGATCGAGCTGCTGCCCCAGACCCTCCAGCGTGATCAGCGTCTTGAACAGCAGCGTCAGGTCGGCCGGCAGGACGAGATTGTTGTCGCGCATCAGTGCCGTGATGTCGTTCAGGAGGCCGCCGATATGCACGTCCTTGAGCTGCAGGTCGTCGTAGCTCTGCAGCAGTTCGGCCACGTCGTAGGCAAGCCGGTCCTCGTCCTGCACCATGTCCCCGCTCCAGTCGAGCAGCACCTGCAGCAACGCCTGCTCGTCCTTGCGCGTCAATGCGTGCAGCAGGTCGACGATCTGGTTGCGGCGCGTTTCGGTGAGCATGCCCACCATGCCGAAATCGATCATGCCGATGCGGTTCTCCGGCAGGAACAGCATGTTCCCCGGATGCGGGTCGGCGTGGAAGAAGCCGTTCACCAGCACCATGCGCAGCACCGCGTCGGCGCCGCGCGCAGCCAGCAGTTTCGGGTCGAGCCCGGCCTCGCGCAATCTGTCGGGCGCGATGCCCGCCACGCCGATGATCTCTTCCTGCACGATGACACGCTGGTTGCTGAACGCCCAGTACACGCGCGGGATCTTCACCAGCGGCTCGTCGGCAAAATGGCGCGAGAACTGGTCGAGGTTGCGGGCTTCCTTGGCCAGGTCGAGTTCGCGGTACAGCGAGCGGCGGAACTGCGAGACGATCTGCACCGGGTCGTAGCGCCGGATGTCGGGCATTTCGCTCTCGAGCAGGCGGGCGGCATGATCGAGGATGCGCAGGTCGGCGCGGATGACGCCTTCGATGCCGGGCCGGCGGATCTTCACCACCACCTGCGTGCCGTCCTGCAGGCGGGCCCGGTAGACCTGGGCGATGGATGCCGCGGCAAGCGGCTGGCGGTCGAATGCCGCGAACACCGTTTCCGGTTCCCCGCCGATCGCCGCCACCAGGTCCGCGCGCAACGCATCGAAGGGCACCGCCGGCACCTGGCTGTGGAGTTTCTCGAACTCGGCGATCCAGTGCGGGGGGAACATGTCCACCCGCGTGGCCAGCAGCTGGCCCAGCTTGACGAAGGTCGGCCCCAGCTCCTCGAGTGCGCGGCGGATGCGCACCGGCGCCTCGAGATGCGCGATCTCGCTGGTGCTGTGCCAGTGCAGCACGCGACCGGCACGTTCCAGCGCCCCGCTGATGCCGAGCACGCGCACGATGTCGCCCCAGCCGTAGCGGATCATCACCGACGCGATTTCGTGCAGGCGCGGCAGGTCGCGCACGACCGACAGGGTTTCCCAGAGCATGGCTTGTGGCGTTATTGGAATCCGGACTCCGGCGAGTGTAGCGTCAAGCCGGCCGGCGGCACACCGCCCGCCGCAAAAACACGACTCAGGAACGCAGGCGTTCGCTTTGCCGCTTGAGCGATTCGGACACAGCGGCGAGCACGCCGCTCGCCACCTGGGACAGGCGCTCGCTCGCCACGCCCGCCGTTTCGGCGAGGCCCGCGCGCCCTGCGGCACTGCCCGAGCGGATGCCGGCGGCAAATTGCTGCAGCGCGTCGCGCACCTCCTCGCCGGTACGGGTGCCATTGATCCTCAGGTGATCGCCCAGATGCTCCAGTTCCTCGCGCAGCTTGCCGCCCGACTGTTTCGCCGTCGCCTTCAAGGCGTCGACGACCTGGGATTCCAGGTCGCGCAGCTGTTCGAGGCTCGCCTTCAGTTCGTTGTCCTTGAAGGCGCGCCCCTGCTCGACCGCTTCGCGTATGGTGTAGGACGTCGCCTGCGCCGCGCTGCCGACCGCGTCGTCGAGGCCGGCGACCGCCTGCTTCAGGCCTTCCTTCATTTCGCCACCGCGTGCGCTCAGCCCCTGCCCCACGCCCTCGGCGATGGCCGACACGATCGCCTGCACCTCGCCAAGCGCCATGCGCCGCTCGTGCAGGGCGCGCGCCGTCAATTCGCGCACGCGCTCGCGCAGGTCGGGGGCGGCGGCGGCCTCGGCGGCCTCGTCCCGCCATTGCGCAAGCTGCGGGTTTTCCGGGATACTGGGTTCGTTCGTGGACATGACGTCGCTCATGATGACTCTCCTCTTCGCTCAAGCCTGACCGTCTTTCGACCGTTGTCTCGTTTCAATATAGAGCAGATTCCGCCTCGTGAATCCCGTATCCATCCTGATCCTTCTGGCCGCGCTGTTCTCCACGGCGGCGACCGCCGAGACGCCGGAAGACGTGCCCATGTTTGCCGTCAGCCTGGTCGGCAGCCCCTACCGGCTGGGCGGCAATTCGCCCGAGACCGGGCTCGACTGCAGCGGTTTCGTGAACTACGTGTTCCGCACGACGACCGGCATCCAGCTGCCGCGTGACAGCCTGTCCCTCAGCGAAGCCACCGCGCCGCTGGCCGAATCGGAACTCAGGCCCGGCGACCTGGTCTTTTTCAACACCCTCAACCGGTCCTTCTCGCACGTCGGCATCTACCTCGGCGAGAACCGCTTTGTGCATGCCACCAGCAGCCGCACCGGCAGCGTGATGCTGTCCAGCCTCGGCGAGCGCTACTGGCGCGAGCACTTCGACGGCGCGCGCCGGGTCGCCCTGCCGGACGCGCCCCAACCGGCGCCCTGAGTCCCGTCGCCCCGCACATGGCTGCACGCGTTCCCCTGCCCCTCCTCCCTTTCCCGCTCCGCCCGGCCCGGCTCTGCACGCCATCATGCTGCCTTCCCCCCGCGGCCTGATCTTCAACGTCGGCATCGGCTTCACGGCCGCGCTGGCCATGATGCTGGCGGTGATCGGTCTCGGCGTCGCCCAGATGGCGGAGCTCAACAGCGAGCTGGACACGGTGGTGACCGTGAACAACGTGAAGACGCGCCTTGCCTCGCGCATGCGCGACACCCTGCGCGATCGCGCCGTCCTCATGCACAACATCGTGGTGACCGACGACCCCTGGGAAAAGGACGCGCTCTTCATCGAATTCCTCGAGTACGGCGAGCGCTACGCGAAGGATCGCGGTCAGCTTGCCCCCATGCTCGACAGCGAGGAAGAGCACGTGCTCATGCGCGAAATCGACAGCGTGACCTTCAGCAACCAGCCGGTCATGTTCGACGTGGTCGAGCAGGCCATGAGCGGAAACAACCTCATCGCCCTGCAGGAGCTGCAGGACGAGGCCATCCCGCTGCAGAACCAGCTGGTCGAAGCGCTCGACAACATGACACGCCTGCAGCGCGAAGCCAACGAAACCGCGCTCGGCCAGACCTACGTCGCCTACCAGGCCACGCGCAGGCTGATGCTGGTTCTCGGCATCGCGGCCACGCTGCTCGCCGCGCTGGTGGCGGTGTTCGTCAGCCGTCGCCTGCTGATCCAGACCCGCCTGCTGGAGAACGAGAAGAAAAAATACCAGACGCTGTTCGAGACCAACTCGGATGCCGTCGTGATCCTCGACGACCACGGCTTTACCGACTGCAATCCGGCCACGCTGTCGATGTTCGGCATGCAGACGGTGGGTGAATTCCTGCGCACGCCGATCCCGCAGCTGGGCACACCCGTCCAGGCCAACGGCATGCTGGCCATGGACCATGCCATGCAGGCCATCACCCTGGCACGCGAAACCGGGCACTCCGACATGGACTGGCGCGCGCGGCGGGTGGATGGTTCGGTCTTCGAAACGGAAATCGCGCTGCATGCCATGCAGCTCGAGGGCAGGCCGGTCATCCAGGCGATCATGCGCGACGTTTCGGAACGGCGCGCTGCGGAAGCCGCCAAGGAGGCCGCGCGCGAAGCCGCGTTGCAGATGGCGCGCGCCAAGTCGGAATTCGTCGCCAACGTCAGTCATGAAATCCGCACCCCCATGCACGGCATCCTCGGCATGAGCAGCCTGCTCCTGAAAACGCCGCTCGACGGTCAGCAGCGCGAATACGTCGCCACCCTGAAAAGCTCGGCGGAAGGCCTGCTCACCATCATCAACGACATTCTCGACTTTTCGAAGATCGAGGCCGGCAAGCTGGTCATCGAGGAGGTCGCCTTCTCGCCCGTCGAACTGATGCAGGGCGTGGTGTCGCTGTTCCAGGCGCGCGCGCTGGAACGCAACCTCGAATTCGGGCTGGTGCTGCCCGACAATCCGCCGCCGGCGCTGCTCGGCGATCCCACCCGCATCCGCCAGATCCTGCTCAACCTGGTCGACAACGCGATCAAGTTCACCCATGGCGGCAGGGTCGAGCTGCTTCTCGAATGCGAGCAGGTGCGCAACGACGTCGGCTGCCGCTTCAGCGTGCGCGACACCGGGATCGGCATTGCGCCGGAAGCACGCACCTATCTGTTCCAGGCCTTCTCGCAGGCGGATTCCTCGACCACGCGCCGCTACGGCGGCACCGGCCTCGGCCTTGCGGTGAGCAGCCAGCTCGCCACGCTCATGGGGGGGCGTCTCGCGGTCGAAAGCACGCCGGGCGAAGGCAGCCAGTTCACGCTCATGCTGCTGCTGCCCCCCACCACGCTGCCCCTGGTCGAATTGCCGAAGTCCACGCCCACGCGCCTGAGCGGGCGCGTGCTGATGGTGGAGGATCACCCGGTCAACCAGAAGGTGCTGTCCCATCAGCTCGACGAAATGGGCCTGTCGTATGCCATCGCCGTCAACGGCACGCAGGCGCTCGAACGCCTCGCCGACGCGCGTTTCGACCTCGTCCTGATGGACTGGCAGATGCCGGAGATGGACGGCCTCGAAGCGACCCGCCGTATCCGCCAGTTGCCCGGCGACAACGGTCGCCTGCCCGTCATCGCGCTCACGGCCAACGCCAGCACGGGGTTTCGCGATACCTGCCTGGCGGCGGGAGCAAACGATTATCTGTCCAAGCCCTATACCGAATCCGCGCTGACCGCCTTGCTGGCGCAGTGGCTACCCGCCGCACCGGATCAGGCACCGGCGCCGGCACCGCTGTTCGACCGTGCCGTGCTGGCCGCCCGCTATCCAGGCAATCCGGATCTGGTGGACGAACTCGCCAGCGTGTTCGTCGAGACCACCGAAGCCAGCCTGGCCAAGCTGGTGCTGGCGATCGAGGCGGGAGACGCCGAGACCGTGCGTACGGAGGCGCATGCGCTGCGCGGTGCCGCCGCAAGCATGCGCGCCACCACCCTGCAGGAAGGCGCCGCCCGCATCGAAGCCTGCGCCGGACAGGGCGACCTCGCGACCGCGGCACGGGAACTGGCCGCCCTCGATGCACACTTCCGGCAACGGGCCTGAATCGATGCGTGCCCGCGAATGTCTCATTGACGCGCACGCCAGCGTGCGTACGATGAAGACAAGATCGAATAACAGAGGAGACACGCCATGATGCGCCTTGCCCTGCTCGTCCTGGCCGGCTTGTTCGGCCTGACTGCGCTGGCGGCCGACAAGCCAGCCGCGAACCCCTACCTGGAGAACATCTCGCCGAACAGCTGGATCGGTGTGGTGCAGACGCCCTACGGCCCGATGATGGTGCAGCAGGCCCCGCCGCCGCCCTACCGGGACTACCAGATGAACCGCATCCTCAAGCCGGAGGAGAAGAAGCGCTGGCTGCAGATGGCCATGCCGATGATGGCCAACATGATGAAGATGGATGCGCGCGAAGCGATGAACTATTTCGCCATCAAGTACAAGGTGAAGCCGGGCATCAGCTTCGACGAGGTGATCGAGTCGATGATGCTGCGCGCCAACAAGGAAAACCTGAAATACGTCGGCAACAACCTGATGTGGAAGGATTTCAAGGCCGTGCTCAACGACGACACCGCGCCGCGCGTCGAGGTATACAGCTTCTGCGACATCGCGGTCGCACGCGACCTGTTGCGCATCATCCCCGAAATGGCCGTGTTCCTGCCCTGCCGCATCACCGTCATGGAAGACGCCGACAAGAACATCTGGGTGATGACCCTGGACTGGGACGTCACCTGGCTCGACATGGCCGGCAAGCAGATGGGCATCACCCCGGAACTGCGCAAGGGGGCGATGGCCATCCGCGAGAAAATCGATAGCGTGATGCGCGCTGGGGCGAACGGCGAGCTCTGAGCGGCCCGCCCTGCGCGCGGCGGATTGGCGCCTGCCGCGCGCGTCAGCCAGGCATGGCGATGGGGTATAGTGCCCCGCCATGACGACCGCCGCCCCCACCCCGCCGCTCCTCGCCTCCACGACACGCTTCCAGCAGGATTTCGCCGACGGTCTCGCCGCCATGCTGGCGGCGCATCGCAGCCTCGGCGTCTATATCCTCGTCCTCGCCAATGCCGCCTACGACAGCGCCCTGTGGGCGCAGCTCGAGTCCGCCCTCGCCGCCCGCCACGCCGAACTGGCCGACGCAGTCGCCGCCACGCTGCGGCGCGGCAGCACGCTCGCCGAGCCGGACGACGACGTGATGGTCTTCCTCAAGCTGAACACGATCGGCTTCGCGCATCTCGGGCGCATGGAAGGCCGCCGCGACGGCGCCTGGCAGGCCATGTTCAATCCGCTGCGCGCCCTGCGTCCGCCGCGCGCCAGCGGCCAGACCTACGCGGGCCTGCTGCGCCCCTTCGATGCGGCCGGCTTCCATTTCAACAAGCCCTTCCTGGAAAAGGAAATCCTCTGGTCGGGCCAGCTTGGCGGCAAGGAGGCACGCCTGCTCTACAACAAGTTTCCCTTCGCCCGGCTGCACGGCCTGCTGGTACCCGAACCCGGACGCGGCCTGCCGCAATACCTCACGCCGGAACTGCATGGCTGGGCCTGGGATCTGTGCGCCGCATCCGGACTGCCCGGGCTCGCCCTCGGCTACAACAGCGCCGGCGCCGGCGCGTCGGTCAACCACCTGCATTTCCAGAGCTTCGTGCTGGCCGACGGGTTACCGGTGCAGGACGCACGCTTCGTCCACAATGGCGGCGCACAACCCTACCCGCTGCCGTGTACGCGCCTTGCCGACCGCGAGCAGGCCTGGCTGCACCTGGATGCGCTGCATCAGCGCAACCAGCCCTACAACCTGGTCTACGCCCGTGACGTCGTGTATTGCATTGCGCGCCTGCCGCAGGACAGCGCGGCGCTGCAGGCTGCGTGCCGTGGCTACGGCTGGAGCGAAATGGCCGGCGTGGTCACCCTGTTCAGCCGCGAAAGCCATGCGGCGTGGACGGCCGCCGGATTCGAGTCCGAACTCGCCCGCTTCGCGCCCTGAGCTACTCGAGCTCGATCGTCTGTCCCTGCTGCAAGGCTTCCACCGCCCACTGCGGTGCGGCGGCACGCAGTTCGTTCAGGATCGCCGCCTCGTTGCCCGGCTTGAGATGGGTGATCCACACGGTGGGCCGTACCGTCAGGGTGTCCAGTTCGGCCGCCAGCGAATCGGGCCAGTGGTGCTTGGATGCCCGCGCAATGTCGACGAGTTCGTTCTCGAACGAGGTCTCGATGATGAGATGACGCAGGTCGGGGATGGCGTTCACCGCCGCGACGAAGGCGTCGCTGCGGGTGGTGTCGCCGCTGAAGACCAGGCTGCCGGCCGGCGTCGCCAGATGGTAGCCGCACGCGGGGACGACGTGGTTGGCCGGCAGCGGACGCAACGCGCGCGCCTTCAGGCTGCAGGATTCGTCCAGGTCTATCGGCTCGAAGCGCAGCCAGGGCGCCTGCCTGCTCGGGATTTCCCTGAAGTCCGGCCACAGCTTCCAGTTGAACAGATGCGCCGACAGGACCTCCAGCACCGACGGCAGGGCATGCACGACCAGCGGCTGCGCGCGCATATCGCCGACGCTGTCGAGCAGGAGCGGCAGGCCGAGCACATGGTCGAGGTGCGCATGGGTCAGGAAAACATGGTCGATCTTCACCAGTTGCTCGAAATCGAGCGTGGTCAGCCCGCTGCCGGCGTCGATCAGCACGTCGTCGTCCAGCTTGAGGCAGGTGGTGTGGCGGCCGCTGCCGATGCCGCCGCTGCAGCCGAGTACGGTAAGTTTCATCCTTGCATTATCGCCGCTACTTGGTCGTGTAGACGAACACGCCGTCCCAGTCGGCGGGCGGCGGCGCCTCGCGGAAATGTGCGATGCGTTCGAGATAGATGTCGTAGAGTTTGCGCGGCGCGCGCGCGTTGAGCGCAGCAAGCGCAGCCTCGGCCGCGGTCCAGTCCTGCTTCCGGTACAACGCGAATGCGGCCTCGAAGTCGGCGGCGGCCTGCCGCACTGCCTCGCTCAGTCCATCCTTCCCGCCCAGCGGCTCGTAGATGGCCACGGGGGTTTCCTTGCCCTTGACGCGCACGTCATCGATCTTCATGAACGCATGCTCGGGATCGGCTTCGACCGTGGGCTGGGTGACGAGGATGCCGACACCGTACTGCTTGGTGATGCCTTCGAGGCGCGAACCGAGGTTCACCGCATCGCCCATCACGGTGTAGGACATGCGGAATGCCGAACCCATGTTGCCCACGCTCATGCGACCCGTGTTCACGCCGACGCCGATCTTGACCTCGGGCCAGTTGCGTGCGGCGAACTCCCGGTTCAGCTGCGGCAGCGCGGCCTGCATGGCGAGCGCGGTGCGCACCGCGCGCGCGGCGTGGTCGGCCAGGTCGACCGGTGCGTTCCAGAACGCCATGATGGCGTCGCCGATGTACTTGTCGATGGTGCCGCGCTCCTGCTGCACGATCCGCGTCATGGTCGACAGATAGGCGTTGAGCACCTCGGCGAGTTCAGCCGGCGGCAGCTTCTCGGAGAAATCGGTGAAGCCGCGGATGTCGGAGAAGAGCACGCTCATCTCGCGCGATTGCCCTTCCATGGTGTAGTGCGCCGGATCGCGGCTCATTTCGGCCGCCAGCTCGGGCGGCACGTACTGGCCAAAGAGGCGGGTCATCTGCCGCTTGCTGCGCGACTCGGCGAAGAAACCGTAGGCGGTGTTGAACGCATAGAGGCCGGCCACCGTGAGCATGGGCGCGGCCATCGGCACCACCCACAGGTGTTTCCACGCGGCGGCGTAGGCCGCGAGCAGCGCCCCCAGCAGGGCCAGGGACACCGCCAGGCCGACCACCGGCCCGAAGCGCAGGAGCACGCCGGTCAGCAGCGCGCCGAGCGCGAGCACCGCGGCCACGCGCGCAGCGTCGGCCCAGGGCGGCATGCTGCGGGTGACGCCGTCGAGCATGCCGGCGATCAGATGGGCATGGATTTCCACGCCGGGAAACGTGCTGGAAAAGGGCGTGACGCGCAGGTCGGTCAGGCCGGGCGCGGTGGAACCGACCAGCACGATGCGGTTCTCCAGCTGCGGCACCGGCGCCTTGCCGGCCAGCACCTGTGCCGCCGACACGTAGGGAAAGGGCGAGCCCGCGCGGTAGGGCACGTATACGCTGCCGTCGGCCGACAGCGTTGTGCGCAGGCCGCCGACCTCGATCCAGGGCGAACGGTTGTCGCGTCCGGGCACGCCTGGGGCGGTCAGCCCGGCCTGCACCGGATCGCCGCCGAAGGCGACGCGCAGGGTGGACGCCGACAGGGCCAGGAAATAGCCGTCGTCGTAAGGAGCGACGAGCTGCATGCGTCGCGCGGTGCCGTCGGCATCGGCGCGCATGTTGAAGAAACCCGCGCCCGGCGCGGCGCGCTGGAAGACCGGCAGATTGGCGCCGTACCCGGTGGCGACTGCGCCCGGCGCCAGCGGCTTGAACGCGTCACGCGGCAGCGCGGGCGCGGGCAGCGCGCCGGATTTCGCGTCGCCGTAGC
The DNA here is from genome assembly GCA_044227225.1 of Thiobacillus sp. Taxonomy (GTDB): domain Bacteria; phylum Pseudomonadota; class Gammaproteobacteria; order Burkholderiales; family Thiobacillaceae; genus Thiobacillus. The sequence continues at coordinate 294,430 of JBGAFM010000001.1, forward strand.
CGGCGGGAATGAAATAGTAGCCGAGCGACACCGGCCGTTCGGCCAGCGCATGCGCGAAGCGCGCATCGTAATCGAGGCGCGGCGCGAGTTCGCGCAGCTTCGACTGGAAATCGCGGCTGCCGGCCAGATCGTGCGCAGCCAGCTGCTGCAGCTGGCCGAGGCCCGAACTGGTGTCGGGTTCGGCGAACACCACGTCGAAGCCGACCGCCGCCACGCCGTAATGGTCGAAGAGCCGATCGAGCAGCCGGGTCATGACGTCGCGGTTCCAGGGCCAGCGCCCGACCGCCTTGAGGCTGGCCTCGTCGATATCGAGGATGGCGATGCGGTCGTCCGCTCCCGTCGGCGCGGTGTGTTTCAGCCACGTGTCGTACAGCCAGGCCTCGGCGCGCTCGATCGGCGCGATGGGCAGCACGCCCGCGGCGTGTGCCGCGATCAGCAGCACGAACAGCGCGGACAGCGCCGCCTGCGTCAGCCTGGCCGCGGCGCGTTTCACTTGATGCGGTAGAAACGGTCGGCCAGATCCTTGCCGCGCACGCCGTCCATGCGCGATCCCACAGCCTCGCCGAGTTCGGCCAGGCGGTCGGCCGGATGCGGGTGCGTCTTGTAGAGCAGGCTGGTGCGGCTGTCCTTGGCCGGCAGCGCGGCCATGTCCTGCAGCACGGTGGGGAGGCCCCAGGGATCGTAGCCCGCGCGTGCGGCGAACACCATGCCGACGCGATCGGCCTCGAACTCGGCTTCCTTGTCGAGGCCGCGCGCCATGATCTCGGCACCGTTGCCGATCAGGTTCTGCACGACCTGGTCGCTGCCCTGTGCCTTGTTGCTCGCAGCCTGGCCCAGCGCACCGATCAGCATTGACTGTTTCAGCACCTTGAGATGGTGCTTCTTGGTGACATGGGCAATCTCATGCCCCAGCACGCCGGCCAGCTCCGCTTCGTTGTTGAGCAGCCGGTAGAGCCCCCGGGTCAGGAAGATATAGCCACCGGGCGAGGCAAAGGCGTTGATGTCGTCGGTATCGAGCACACCGAAGCGCCAGGTGACGTCGTTGCGCCCGCTCTGCTGCGCCACCCAGTTGCCGACCAGGTTGACGTAGCGCTGCAAGGCATCGTCGCGCACCAGCGGCACGGCGCCGAGCAGGTTGCCGGCGATCTGGCGGCCGATGCGGTTTTCCTCTTCCGGCGTGTACTCGCCGAACAGCGCGAAGCCCAGTTGCCGGGTATCGATCTTCTGCTTGGCCGGCGGGGGACTCGCCGCCGCGCTCTGCGCGCTGGCCGGCGCCGGCGTCGAAGACTGCGCGGGCGCCGGTTGCTGGGCCTGCTTCGATTTGTCCTGCTTTTCCAGTTCCTTGTTGATGCGCTCCTCGAGCAGCTTGCCGAGATCGAAGGCATGCGCTTGCGTGCCCGCGATGGCGAGCGCGAGGGTGAGGGCCAGCCAGGTCTTCTTCATCAGTTGGGCTCCCAGGGCGAGGACGATGGTTGCTGCGAGACCGGCTTCGGCAGGGCCGGCACATTCGCCACGGCGAGTCCGGCCTGGGCTGCGAAACTCCTGGCCTGCGCGCCCGATACGCCCAGGGCGTCGAGACGTCCCATTTCCTCGGCGTTGAACTTCGCCTGTTTCAGTTCTTCGTCGTTGAGGCCGCGCAGACCGGCCACGGCGACGACCCGGCTGGGATCGGATTTGGTGGTGGCCGCACCGACCACGTCGCCGAGGCCCGCCCCGCCGAGGCCGCCTTCGCCCACACGCACCGAAAGCAGGCGGATCCAGCCCGTGGTCTTGCCGGACGATACGCGCAGCCAGCCGCCCTGCTTGGACAGCACGTTGACGCTGGCGCCCTTGGCGACGCTGCCTGCCGCCGCCGACGTGGCGCTGGGCTGGGCGTAGAGCTTGTCGTTGCGCAGCACCGTGCCGCTGGCGGCGTACACCGACGTCGCCAGTAGGGACAGCGTCAGCGCCGCCAGTGAAATCATGCGTTCATTCATCGTGCGTCTTCTCCTCGTCTGCAAAACTGTATGGCCTGCCTGCGGATGGCGCAAGCTTCGCGGATGGCGTTAAGATGCCGCGATGAATTTTCTCGCGGCATCCATCGAGTCGCTCGGCGCCAAGATCGCGGGCTGGTTCACCGTCGGCTATGGCATGTTCGCCTTCCTGGGCCGCGCACTCCTGCTGCTGCTGGACCGCGCCACCTGGAACCGCGCCACCTTCGACGTGGTGGTCAAGCAGGTCTATTTCACCGCGGTCCAGATTCTTCACGTTTTTCTCGGCTACGCACTGGTCATTTCGTGGCTGATGATCAGCATCATCCTCTCCACCGCACGCGATTTCGGCCTCACCGAATTCGCCACCGAAATGACCATCCGCGTGCTGGTGCTCGAACTCCTGCCCTTCCTCACCGCGCTCTTCATCGCCCTGCGCTCGGGCAGCGCCATCAACACCGAAGTCGCCCTCATGCAGGTAAACAACGAATTGGATGCGCTGGCGCACTGCAAGGTTCCGCCCATGCAGTTCGAGTTCCTGCCGCGCCTGATCGGCGGCGTGGTGTCGGTTGTCGCGCTGGCGAGCCTGGCCGGCCTGCTCGCCCTGCTGCTCGCGTACCTGTCCATCTACGGCCTGACCATGGCGGGCTTCGAGGCCTTCACCCGCACCGTGGCCAAGATCTTCGATTTCCGCATCGTCGCCGGACTCGCGGTGAAGTGCGCGCTGTTCGGCCTGGCCGTCACGCTGATCCCGGTGACCGCCGGCCTCGAGACGCCGAAGAAATTGTTCATGGTTCCCGTTTCCGTGCTGCGCGGCATGATGCGGGTATTCTTCGCCATCGTCGCGATCGAGGTGCTGTCATTGGCGCTCAAATACATCTGACGTTTTTCGCCGATCGCGATGCGCTGCGCGCGGCGGTCGGCGCGCTGCCGGACGAAGTCGCGCGCGTCGCGCCCGACCTGCCGCTGCGCGCCAACCTGTCGGCGCTCGACAACGTGGCGCTGATCCCGCTCTACCAGCGTCATTTCGACGCCGCGGAATCGACCCGCCAGGCGCAAGCCGTGCTCGACGCGCTGGGCTTTGCCGACATCGCGCCGCTGCGCGATCCCGACATGACGCCGGCGCAGCGCTTCGTGACCCAGCTCGCCCGCGCGCTCGTGCTCAAGCGCCCGCGGCTGGTCATCGACCGGCCCGGCGCCATGCTTTACGATGTGCCCTATCCCGATTTCATCCGCCGGCTTGCCGCGCAGCCGGGCATGACGGGCACGTGGGAGATCTACGACTTCAGCTGGAACCAGGCGCTTTATCCGCAATGAACGCTGTCAAATCGAATCCCTTTCATTTCAAGGTCGGCCTGTTCGCCGCCGCCACCCTGCTGCTGGCGGCGGCGTTCGTCGTCTACCTGCTGCATGCGCGCGGCTTCTTCGAGCCCACCTACCGTCTGAAGCTGGCGGCCGCCAGCGCCGACGGCGTGGCCCCCGGTGTGCCGCTCGTGTTTTCCGGCATCGAGATCGGCAGCGTCTCCACCCTCGACCTCAACGACGCGGGCGGCATTGTCATCAACGTCGAGCTCCTGCAGCGCAACGCGAAATGGCTGCGGCAGAACAGCAGTTTCACGCTCGACAAGCCTTTCGTCGGCGGCGCCAAGATTCGCGTCGACTCGCCCGATCTCAAGGCACCCGCGCTGCCCGACAACTCGACCATGCTGCTGCTCACGGCCGACATCAGCAAGGAAATCCCGGTCCTGGTCGAACGGGTCAAGGCCATCCTCGGCAACGTCGAGTACCTGACCCGCAAGGACGGCGAGATGAACGCGACGCTCGCCAACGTGAAGACCGTGACCGGTCGCATGACCGGCGAGTACGGCGTGCTCGAGGGCGTCCTCGGCAGCCCGGAAAAGGCCCGCGTGGTGACCGACTCGCTCGACAAGACCCGTGCGCTCATCACCAAGCTCGACGGCCTCGCGCTCAGGATGGACGGCATGGCCGCCAAGACCGACCAGTGGCTGTTTGCGCAGAACGGGGTGGCCGAGCACACCCGCGAATCGCTGGCGCAGGTTCGCCTGATGCTGAACGACGCGCAGTCCAGCCTGAAGAAGGCGGACGCCCTGATGAGCAACGCGGTCGACATCTCCGCCAACGTCAAGGAAGGCACGCAGGACATCGCGCGACTGCGCGCGGAAATCGACGACGCCGTGCGCAAGGCCAATGCCCTGGTCAACGAGATCAACCGGAAATGGCCGTTCGCGCGCGATCCCGAGGTGAAGCTGCCATGAGGAAACGGCTCGTCACCGCCGCCCTGCTCCTGCTGACCGCCTGCGGCAGCGGCGGTCCGCCGCCACCCGACTGGAAGAGCGACGCCGCCGATCTGATCGAACGCTACAAGAAGTACGCGCTGCTCGGCGAGAATGTCCTGGCCGAGCGCTATTTCCAGCAGGCGGTGGCCGCGACCGGCGGCGCCGGCCGGGTGGCCGATACCGCGCACCTGTGGCTGGTGCGCTGCGCGACCCGGCGCGCCATGCTGATCGACGACCCCTGCGCCGAATACGCCGATCTTGCCCGCGTCGAGCCCAACCCGGCCGACGCTGCCTACCACCGCTTCCTGACACTCGACTGGGCCGGACTCGACGCCGCGACGCTCCCTGCCCAGCATCGCGACCTGCTGCTTGCCACCCCGGCCGCGCGTCCGGCCGTTCTCGGGAAAATCGGCGATCCGCTATCCCGCCTGCTCGACGCCAGTCTCCTGCTGCGGCGCCGGGAAGCCGACGCCGGCACCCTGGCACTTGCCGTCGACACCGCGTCGCAGCAAGGCTGGCGCCAGCCGCTGTTGACCTATCTCAAACTGGAGGAAAAGCAGGCGACGGCGCAGGGCCGCCCGGAGGAGGCGGCCAGACTGGCCCGCCGCATCGGCCTTGTCGAATCCAGCCTCTCGACTGCCCATAAATAAAAGTGTTAGCCTTGCTCGGCTAGTACGTTTTGCTTAATAACGAAAATATCCAACGGAGGATCCATGAACACCGTCTTCGCCTGGCTCTACGCCCCCTGGCCCTGGTATGTCTCCGGGCCGCTGATCGGCATGATGGTGCCGCTCATGCTGTGGATCGGCAACCGCTCGTTCGGCATTTCCAACAATCTTCGCCACATGTGCGCCATCGCCCAACCCAAGGTGGTCGGCGTCGACTTCTTCCATTACGACTGGCGCGAGCATAGCTGGAGCCTGGTGTTTGCCCTGGGGGCGGTCGTCGGCGGTTTCCTCGCCGGCATCGTGTTCGCCAATCCCGATCCCGTCGATCTCTCGGTCGCCGCGCTGACCATGTTCTCCAACTGGAACGTGCCCATCGCCGGCGGCTTCCTGCCGCCGGTGCTGTTCGACCTGTCGTGGCTGTCGGTCATCGTCATGTTCGTCGGCGGCGTGCTGGTCGGCTTCGGCACGCGCTATGCGAGCGGGTGCACCTCGGGGCACGCGATCACGGGCCTGTCGACCCTGCAGTTGCAATCGCTGCTGGCCGTGCTCGGCATCTTTGCAGGCGGCATGCTGTCCGCGCATCTGATCACGCCGCACCTGTTCTCCATTTTCTGGTAATCCGCCATGCGCTTCCTGCCCTATCTGCTTGCCGGACTGGCGTTCGGCTTCGTCATGATCAAGTCCGAGGCGGCTTCGTGGTACCGCATCATGGAAATGTTCTACTTCCAGTCCTTTCACATGTACGGAATCATGATGAGCGCCATCGCCACCGGCCTCACCGGCGTGCTGCTGCTCAAGCGCTACGGCCGCCTGCTCACGCTCGACGGCGAAGCCATCGTGATCCCGAACAAGGAACCGGGCCGCGTGAACTACATCCTGGGCGGTTTCATTTTCGGCCTGGGCTGGGGCGTGATCGGACTCTGTCCGGGCCCCATCTTCTCGCTGGTCGGCATGGGCTCGATCGGCGCGCTGGCCGCGCTCGCCGGCGCGCTGCACGGCACCTGGCTGTACGGACTTGTAAAAAACCGGCTGCCGCATTGACAAGCCCAGGCGGCATGTTTACCGTGCTGCCTCGGAGAAAGTTTCTTCGCACACCACCAAGCTGTACCCCAATACCCAAATAGGAGGAGCACCATGAAATACGCAAGCATCGCTGCGGTCCTGCTGACCGCTTTCGCCGGCGCCGCCCAGGCCGCCCCCGCCATGATGTCCGCCGAGTGGACCGCCCAGGCCTGCGACGCCTGGAACAAGGACGCCCAGCTGACCAACGGCCTGGCCGAAAAATGGATCAAGAACGACGCCGGCCGCGGCTACAAGATCATCCACCTGTATCGCACCGACTGCGGCGAAGCCACCCAGACCGAACTGAAGATCGTCTCCAAGGACGGCAAGTCCATGTGCGTCTACGGCGGTGCCGTGCAGAACGCCAAGATGGACTATGCGGTCGACTACACCATGCACGCCACCACCGAAAAGTGGGATGAAATGGGTGCGGGCGAATACGGCCCGATGAAGGCCATGATGTTCGGCCGCCTGAAGTTCACCGGCCCCAAGATGGAAGCCATGAGCGTGATGGGGCCGTTCGAGGCCTTCCTCAAGCTGCCGGGCAAGATCCCCGGCGACAAGGCCTGCCCCGCCAAATAAGCGCGGCGTCCGCACAAAAAAAGCCGGGGCAGCCCGGCTTTTTTTTGCGGCCTCGCCGGATGCGCTTCAGTGCACCGTGCCGGACGCGGCATCGAGCGGCCGGCCGTTGCGGATTTCCTCCGGCGTCGCGTCTCGAATCTCGGTGACGTTGACGAGGCAGGTCACGCTCTGCCCCGCCAGGGAGGGATTGCCGTCGAGGGTGAGCTTGCCATCCTCGATCGACGTGACGTAGAACGCCTTGGTTTCACCGGCCTGGTTCTCGAACAGGACTTCGGCCCCGACGCGGCGGAATTCAGGCGGCACGTTGTCGAGTTCCTCGACGTAGACCAGGCTCTCGTCGCGTTCGCCGTAGCCTTCCTCGGGCGAGAGCGTGATCTCGATGCGTTCGCCGACGCTGCGGCCGGCCACGGCCGCTTCGATCGCCGGCAGGATGCCGCTGTTGGCGCCGTGCACGAAACCCACGGGAATGTCGTGCTGTTCGACCACCATGCCGCGCGCGTCGAGGATGGAATAAGTAATGAAAACAAGCTTGTTGCGTGTCACTGTAACCATGGTGAGCGCCCTAAACTGTCGGGCGGGAATGTCGCTATGAAGTCCGTATGATACCTTCCGCTGCACATCAGGCCCATTCCCGCCCTTCATGTCCATGAAACCGCTCAAACACCTGCCCGCCTGGAAAGCGCTCGACGCGCACTTCAAGGCCATGCGCGAATTCGACATGCGGACCGCCTTCCGCGAGGATGCACACCGGTTCGAACGGCTTTCGCTGCGTTGCGGCAACCTGCTGCTCGACTATTCGAAGAACCGCATCACGGCGGAGACGATGACGCAGCTGGTCCAGCTGGCGCGCGAGTGCAAGCTGGAAGCCCTGCGCGACGACATGTTCAGCGGCAAGCGCATCAACTTCACCGAAAATCGCGCGGTCCTGCACACGGCCCTGCGGGCGCCGGTACGGCCACCGCTCGTCGTCGAAGGTGCGGACGTCGAGGCCGAGGTCGCCCGCGTGCTGGGCCGCATGCAGCGTTTCGTCGAATCGGTCCACAACGGCAGCTGGCGCGGCCACACCGGCAAACCGATCCGCGACGTCGTCAACATCGGCATCGGCGGCTCCGACCTCGGCCCCGCGATGGTGTGTGCCGCGCTCGACCACTACGCGGTGGAAAACGTGCGCGTGCATTTCGTCTCCAACCTCGATCCCGCGCACCTCGCCACCACTCTCAAGGGACTCGACCCCGAGACCACGCTCTTCATCGTCGCCTCGAAGACCTTCACCACGCTGGAGACCCTGGCCAACGCCAACTCCGCCAAGGCCTGGCTGCTCGCCGCCCTGCGCGCGCCGGCGGCGGTGGCGCGCCATTTCGTCGCGCTATCGACCAACGCCCAGGCGGTCGAAGGTTTCGGCATCGACCCCGAGAACATGTTCATCTTCTGGGACTGGGTGGGCGGCCGCTATTCGCTGTGGTCGGCCATCGGCCTGTCGATCGCGCTGCAGATCGGCTGGGGCAATTTCCAGGCCCTGCTCGCCGGCGCGCACGCGATGGACGTCCATTTCCGGGAAGCGCCGCTGCAAGCCAACATGCCCGCGATCCTCGGTCTGCTCGGCATCTGGTATGCCAACTTCTGGGGCACCGACACCTACGGCATCTTTCCCTACGACCAGCGCCTGCGCCTGCTCGTGCCCTTCCTGCAGCAGCTCGACATGGAATCGAACGGCAAGAACGTCAGCCGCGACAACAAGCGGGTGAACTACAACACCGGTCCCATCGTCTGGGGTGCGCCCGGTACCAACGGCCAGCACGCCTTCTTCGAGCTGGTGCACCAGGGCACGCGGCTGATCCCCACCGATTTCCTGGTTGCTGCGGTCAACCCCACGCCGCTCGCCGACCAGCACGAATGGCTGCTCGCCAACTGCCTGGCGCAGACCGAGGCGCTGCTGAAGGGCAAGTCGCGCGCCGTCATCGAGGCCGAACTGATCGCCCAGGGCATGAGCCGCGAAGCCGCCCGCGCGCTGGCGCCGCATAAGGTCTTCCCGGGCAACCGGCCGAGCAACACCCTGCTCTACCAGAAACTCGACCCGCACACGCTCGGCATGCTGATCGCGCTCTACGAACACAAGGTTTTCGTGCAGGGCGCGATCTGGAAGATCAACAGCTTCGACCAGTGGGGGGTGGAACTGGGCAAGCAGCTCGCGCCGCCGATCCGCGCCGCATTGAGCTCGGTGCGCGTGATCGGCGAGCACGACGGCTCGACGCTGGGTCTCATCGCCGACATCCGCCGGCGACGCGGACTCAGTACTTGACGCGTACGCGGTAGGTCAGCGTCGCCTGTCCCTCGGCAGGCACTTTCACCTTCCACTCCGCCGTGCCGGCCGCCGCCTTCGCGTGCGGCTGCGATTCGCTCACCATCGTCCAGTCGCCCGGCATCGGCTCGCGCACCGTCACCGTCACCGGTTCCGATTTCGCATTCTTGAGCACGATCTCGTAGGCCGACTCAAACACGGTGTTGTAGCGCCCGCTGCCCGCCAGCTTCTGGAAAGCGGTCTGTTTCCTGTCGGCGGTCACGTCGAAGGCATCGCCCAGCTTCAGGTGTACGGTCTCGTTCTTCGGCGTGTGGTCGATGCGGTCCTCGCCGACGAATTGCGCATTGCCCTGGCTGTCCCGCTTGTAGACACGGATCACGCCCCTGGGCAGCGGAATGCCCAGCCCTTCGCCCTTGTTCGTGAAATCGACGAACACGCCGACCTTCATCTTCTGTCCCAGATCGCCGTACTGGCCGGAGTAATAGTAATCCGCCCCCTGAAGCAGAAATTCCTTGTTCACCGGCACCCGCGTGGCCGACATCAGCGCCACCTGCTTGGTCTGGTTCTCCGCCAGCGTGGTGGGCCGCTGCAGGGTATACAGGTGATACTCGAACAGGGATTCCTGCTGCATTTCGGCCGCATCGGCCACCTTGGCCGCCATCGCCATCATCGCGCGCGGCATCGGCTGCGCTTCGCGTACGCGGTTGAGATCGCCTGCAACCAGCTGCAATTTGGCATTGGGATAGGCCGCACCGCTCTGGTTGGTCAGCGTCACCCAGCCGTTGAGGTCGAGCGCGCTGTCGTCGGCGTTGAGCTCGGCGACGTAGTCCGCGCGCCAGGACAGGCCGCCGGTGAGATACGACAGCTCCAGGTTCTGCACGCCCGCCGCCGGGTTGAGCAGCGAAATCACCAGCGTGGGCTTGTCGCGCAGGCTCTCGGGCACGCCGGGAAACGCGATGCGGCCGGGCACCCCGGTCTCGATGCGGTCGGCGAACTTCAGCACGACGCCGCTGTTGGTCGACAGCACCGTGGCGCTTTCGCGGGTTTCCGCGCCGGTCGCCGGATTGGTGCGGATGACCGTCACGTCGCGTCCGACGTACTTGTCGAGCAGCTTGCCGGGCGTCAGCAGGTCGAAATCGAAGTTCTGCTCCAGCAGGCGGAATCCGCCGGCCTGGGTGACGTTGCGCAGCTGCGCGGTCTCCGGCCGCATCTGCGCCGACACCTCGCGCCAGGCGAGACGGTTGAGATCGCGGTCCAGCCTCACCTTCCGCGCATCCTTCACCAATGCCAGGTTGTCGTTGTAGATCGTGACCGCCACGCCCTGCTGGTCGGCGACGGTGGACACGGTCTCGTCGCGCGGCGCGGCGTGTGCGGCGCACGAGGCGGCCAGCGCGGCCGCGATCAGGGTATGCGGAACGGTGCGGTGCATGTAGCAGTCTCCTCGAAATCGGATGGTCGGATTGACCCCGTCATCTTGACCCAGATGCGCCGAAATCGGTTCACGGGTCTAGAATGCGCTTACAAAAATTTTCAGCCTATCCATGATCTCGGACGATCCTCATCCCTCGCGCATCGTCGGCGGCGGCATCAACACCGGCGACTCCGAACACCCCACCGTCGTGACCCAGATGCTGGGCATCGACGACAATGCCCGTACCCGCGAGGAAGACCTGCGGGCGCGTTTCCTCTCCTTCGACCCCCTGTTCGACAGCGCATCCAATCTGGTCGCCCACCAGCTGGTCCTGCGCGGCCAGATCGCGCCGCCGGACGCGCTGCCCGAACTCAGGCAGATGGACGAGGACATGCTGCTGACCGGTCTGTATTCGCTGGTGCAGGGCGGCGTCACCGGTTCGCTGCCGCTGTTCGTGCAGATCAGTCCGGAGATCCTGTTCAGCGACGTGCTGCGCGAACTCAACCACCCGCGCATCGTCTGGCGCATCCACCTCGACAACGAGCAGCAGCTTGCGCGCGCCCTCGCCCTGCAGGATGGCGGCATGACGTTCTGCCCCACGCTCAACCCCGACAACGCGATGGTACGCGGCAGCCTGCCGGCCTGGCGCTATCTGGCCTGCCGCGCCGATTGCGCCCCGCCCAGGGCCCAGGCCCAGCTCGTGGTCGAGGGCGTGGCCGGCGCGGCCCAGCAGCAGTGGCCCGCAGGTGCCTGGTTCAAGGGCGGCGCCCTGCCCGAGGAGGCCCCCCAGGCCGGTGGCTCGCAGGAACAGGCGATGCAGCTCGACCTGCTGGCGATAGCACTCGGCCAGTCGGTGGAAACACTGACGTCCTTCTTCCGCCTGAACCCGAAAATGGCACCGCGCCTGCTGGCCATTGCCAACTCCCCCGCCGGCGGACTCAGCCGGCCGGCGGAATCCGCGGCCCACGCCCTGGTCATGCTGGGACCGCAACGCGCCAGTCGCGTCGCGGCGCTGCTTGCCCTGGCGGGCACCCATCCCACCGAAACCTCGCGCCACCAGACCGTGACCGCCCTGACGCGCGCCCTCTTCATGGGCAAGATCACGCGCCTGGGCGCCCCCGCCGAAAGCGCGGCGGTCGCCTTCGAGGTCGGCCTGCTGTCGATCGCGCCTCACGCCCTCGGACAACCGCTGGAAATGCTCATCCGCAAGCTCGGCCTCTCCACGACCACGGCCCGCGCCCTGTCCGCCCAGCCCACGCCGGAAGGCGCGATGCTGCGCCTGGTGCACGCCTGCGAAGTCAACGACGCCGATACCCTGGCCACGTACTCGGAAAAGCTCGACATTCCCCTGCACCAGATTTCCGTCGCTTACCTGGATGCCCTGATCGCGGCGTCGGCGCTCGACGCCGCGCTGGTCTGAGCGCCCGCCGGCCACGGCATCCCTCCCCGGAATCGCGGCAGCCGGCCGGGCAGCGTAAAATGGCGGTTTTGCCCGAAACCGCCCCATGCAGCCCACCCTGGTTTTCGACATTGAAACCATCCCCGACCTGGCCGGCTTTGCCGCCGTCAACGGCATCGACGAAACCATCCTGCCGCCCGGCGAGCTCGCCGAAATGGCGCTGCTCGCGCGCCGCCAGAAAACCGGCAGCGACTTCATGCCGCACCACCTGCATCGCGTCGTCGCGATTTCCTGCGTGCTGCGCCATGCCGACAAGAGCGGCGGCGACCAGCTCAAGGTCTGGTCGCTGGGCGAAGCGGACAGCGGCGAGGCCGAACTGATACAACGATTTTTTGACGGCATCGAGCGCTATACGCCGCAACTCGTCTCGTGGAACGGCGGCGGCTTCGACCTGCCGGTGCTGCACTACCGCGCCCTCATCCACGGCGTCGCCGCCGCCCGCTACTGGGACTGGGGCGACGACGACAAGGAATTCAAGTGGAACAGCTATCTGGGCCGCTACCACACCCGCCACCTGGACCTGATGGACGTGCTGGCGATGTACCAGCCGCGCGCCAATGCGCCGCTCGACGACATGGCCAAGCTGTGCGGCTTTCCCGGCAAGCTGGGGATGGACGGCTCGAAGGTGCTGGACGCCTGGCAGGCCGGCGAAATCGACGCCATCCGCAACTATTGCGAGACCGACGTGATGAACACCTGGCTGGTCTACCTGCGTTTCCAGAAGATGCGCGGCACGCTCACCGAGGCGGCCTATGCCAGCGAAGTCGCCCTCGCCCGTCACACCGTCGAATCGACGCCCGCGCCCCACTGGCAGGAATTCCTGGCCGCCTGGAAATGAATCCGGTCGTCGACATCCTTTCCCTCGACCACGAGGGACATGGCGTTGCGCGCATCGACAGCAAGGTCACCTTCGTCGACGGCGCACTGGCCGGAGAACGCGCGGAAATTGCCATCTATCGCAAACACGCCAAATACAACTCGGCCAACGCCGTCGCCATCCTCAAGGCCAGCGCCCAGCGCACCGAACCGAAATGCCCGTATTTCGGCCGCTGCGGCGGCTGCTCGATGCAGCATCTGGAAGCTTCGGCACAGGTCGCCGCGAAGCAGCGCGTGCTGGAAGAGAACCTCGCGCGCATCGGCAAGGTCAGGCCCGAGGTCATCCTGTCCGCGCTGCATGGCCCAAGCTGGCGCTACCGCACCCGCGCACGGCTGTCCGCGCGCTGGGTCGACAAGAAAGGCGGCGGCCTGGTGGGGTTTCGCGAGAAGCGCTCCAGCTTCATCGCCGACATGGCGAGCTGCGAGGTGCTTACCGCCGATGCCTCGGCGCTGATTCAGCCTTTGCGCGAACTGATCGGACAGCTGTCAAATGCGGATCGCATCCCGCAGATTGAAATTGCCGTGGGCGAACAGATCACGGTGCTGGTGTTTCGTCTGCTCGATCCCTGGAGCGACGCCGACACCCCGATCGTCCAATCCTTTGCCGAACGGCATGGCATCCAGATCTGGGAGCAGCGCAAGGGGCCGGAGACCGCCCGTCCATTCTGGCCGCCCGTTGCCCCGGAACTCAGCTACAGCCTGCCGGAATTCGGTCTGGTCATGCCCTTCAGGCCCACGGAATTCACCCAGGTGAACACGGGCATCAACCGCGCCCTGGTCAGCCGCGCCATGCGCCTGCTTGCCCCCCGGGCCGGCGAGCGCATTGCCGACCTGTTTTGCGGGCTGGGCAATTTCACCCTGCCGATCGCGAGAAGCGGCGCCGACGTCCATGGCATCGAGGGCAGCGTGGAACTCGTCGCCCGCGCACGGGAAAATGCCCTGCGTAACGGCCTGCCCAATGCGCGCTTCTCGGTCGACAACCTGTTCGAGATGACGCCCGGGAAATTCGCCGCGCTTGGGCCCTTCGACAAGCTCCTGATCGACCCACCCCGCTCCGGCGCCATCGAGCTCGTGAAGGCATTGCCCGAGACAGACGGGCCGCGCCGCATCGTCTACGTTTCCTGCGATCCCGCCACCCTGGCGCGCGACGCCGAGGTGCTGGTCCACGTGAAGGGCTACCGTCTGCGCGCCGCCGGCGTGGCCAACATGTTTCCGCACACGGCGCATGTCGAGTCGATCGCGCTTTTCGAGCGCTAATCCATTAAAATCCGCGTTTTTCGTTCCCAGACCCTAGCTCAAGCCCCTCCAATGGCACTCATCGTTCAAAAATACGGCGGCACCTCGGTCGCCAACGTCGAACGCATCCGCGCCGTCGCGGAACGCGTCGCCAAATTCAAGATGCTCGGTCACCAGGTCGTCGTCGTGCTGTCCGCCATGTCCGGCGAGACCAACCGCCTGATCGCGCTGGCCAAGGACATTCAGGCCACGCCCGATCCGCGCGAACTCGACATGCTGGTCTCGACCGGCGAGCAGGTCACCATCGCGCTGCTGGCGATGGCGCTGAAAGACCTGGGACTCAAGGCACGGAGCTATACCGGCAGCCAGGTCCGCATCCTCACCGACAATGCCTACACCAAGGCGCGCATCCTCAGCATCGACGAGGCCAACATGCGGCGCGACCTGGACAGCGGACACGTGGTCGTGGTCGCCGGTTTCCAGGGCGTGGATGCCGACGGCAACATCACGACGCTCGGTCGCGGCGGCTCGGACACCACCGGCGTGGCGCTGGCGGCGGCGCTCAAGGCCGACGAATGCCAGATCTACACCGACGTCGACGGGGTCTACACCACCGACCCGCGTGTCGTCCCCGAGGCCAAGCGCCTCAAGACCATCACCTTCGAGGAAATGCTGGAAATGGCCAGCCTCGGCTCCAAGGTGCTGCAGATCCGCTCGGTCGAGTTCGCCGGCAAATATCAGGTCAAACTGCGCGTGCTATCCAGCTTTCAGGACGAAGGCGACGGCACCCTCATCACCTTCGAGGAAAACGATCAAATGGAACAACCCGTCATCTCCGGCATCGCCTTCAACCGCGACGAAGCCAAGATCACCGTGGTCGGCGTGCCCGACCATCCCGGCATCGCCTACCAGATCCTCGGCCCTGTCGCCGACGCCAACGTCGACGTCGACATGATCGTGCAGAACGTCGGCCACGCGAACACCACCGACTTCACCTTCACCGTGCACCGCAACGACTTCGCCAAGGCGCTCGACATCGTCAAGGCCACCGCCTCCGCCATCGGCGCGCGCGAGGTCACCGGCGACGACAAGATCGCCAAGGTCTCCATCGTCGGCGTCGGCATGCGTTCGCACGTGGGCGTCGCGCGCAGGATGTTCGAGACGCTGTCCAAGGAAAACATCAACCTGCAGATGATCTCGACTTCGGAAATCAAGATCTCCGTCGTCGTCGAGGACAAGTACATGGAACTCGCCGTGCGCGCCCTGCACGCGGCCTTCGAACTCGACAAGGTCACGGCCTGAGGTGGCGTTCCGCCGCGCCTTCCGCTACAATGCGCGGCGGTTCGGAGACGTGGCCGAGTGGTTGAAGGTACTCCCCTGCTAAGGGAGCATGCGGGCTTAAACCTGCATCGAGGGTTCGAATCCCTCCGTCTCCGCCAAACCCCTATTCCTCACACAAAGCGTTGATAGCACTGTGCTTTGTTCCATCTGGGTCAAGCGAGTCCGGTAAACCCGGTCTACCAGTCTTGTCCATCAAGTTGGACAGGAAATGGACAGCGAGGCTTCTACTCCCC
Source organism: Thiobacillus sp. (assembly GCA_044227225.1). Classification (GTDB taxonomy): domain Bacteria; phylum Pseudomonadota; class Gammaproteobacteria; order Burkholderiales; family Thiobacillaceae; genus Thiobacillus. The sequence continues at coordinate 309,864 of JBGAFM010000001.1, forward strand.
TCTGTCCTTTTTCAACTTTCATTGACGCCGCCGCGCTTGTCAAGGTACCTGTGCATCAAATGTTCGATGCACACACACACTTGCCTCACATATAGCCAGTGCCATTTTTATGGGATTGATGGCTATTGCCAATCAATGTGAGCAGGTTCGTAGGCACCATAAATGAAACGCAAGTGACGCGGGGCCTTTTCACCGACAAGGTCACGGCCGCGGTTGCCCTATGCCCCCTGACCACGCCCACGATTTTTGAAACTTTTCGTTTCAGGCCGGGGCTCGCAGAATTTTCTACTCGTTTCCAAAGTGATACCCGTCGAGTGCCTGGATAGCTTCCGGATTATCAAAGCTGGCGCGGCTCATCTTCCGCGTCACAGGGTACCGCCGGAGGACTGCGAGCAGCGTGGTCCGCTCAAGCTCGACTTGGTCGGCAAGATAGGTGCCCCGGTCTAAGTCGCGTTCGACAGCACGCCCCCACTTAACAGCCCCCTGCTTGTCGTTGAATGTGCGGGCAAGGGGCTTGGCCCCCGCCCTCGTGATCCGACATTGCCACTTATTGCCGCGACGTCTGATTGATGCCATTTCATCACCTCACTGGACAGGTGATGGACAAGACTGGATAATGCCGCGCCATGGCTAGCAAGGTACTCCCCTGCTAAGGGAGCATGCGGGCTTAAACCTGCATCGAGGGTTCGAATCCCTCCGTCTCCGCCAAACCATCCATGACAAGTTGATGGCAGATACGCAAAATCTGCGTATAATGCGCATCCTTCAAAGCGCCCGTAGCTCAGCTGGATAGAGTACTTGGCTACGAACCAAGGGGTCAGGAGTTCGAATCTCTTCGGGCGCGCCAAATTTCAGGGGGTCAGCGAAAGCTGACCCCCTTTTTCGTTTTCCCCGCCTGCTACCGCACGATCCGGTACCCCAACCGGGTTGGCCTCAATCCCGCGGCCCCGTATCCGTAAACACCCTCAATGGCAATAGCCTGCCACGCCGCCTGCCCCAACCCGGTTGGTGGTCCGGGTCGGTGGCGCCGGCTAGGCTGCAATCGCGCAATCAGCATTCAGGGAGTCCACATGTCTTACTTGCAGAACAAATGGAGCGAACACGAGCGGCAGATCAATCCTGCTCGCCGCTACGCCTCGCAGCGCGAATTCGAGGCCGACTGGATCTACAGCCTGCGCCGCCGCTACCGGGTCTCGCAGGAAGCGCTGGCGGTGATGGCCAACGTCTCCGTCACCACCGTGCAGAACTGGGAAAATCCGCGCAGCGCCAAGGCCATCGCGGAGCACAACCAGGAACGCCTGCGCGACATCGAGCGCGATCTCTGGATCAAGGCCCACGTCACCCTGCTCGACCCCTGCCCGCCCTACATCAAGGCCCTGTACGACCTGATGAGCGCGAGCAAGGACGACAGCGCGAAAGCCCTGGCTGATTACCTGGTCGGCACCATGCCGCCCGCCGACGCCGGCCGCGCACGCCTGCTGCACTGGGCCAGCCTCACGCACAGCATCGGCGAACCCGGTTCGGCGCGTGCGCGCAGCCTCTCCGAGGCGGCGCTCGAAGCGCTGGCGGATGCGGACACGCGCCTGTCCGCCGCCATCGAGAACGAAATCCTCGGCAGCCAGTTCGAGGATCTGCTGCTGCTGCCGCAGGGCGAGGCGCGCGTCCGCCAGGGCGCCAGCCTGATGCGCGCCTGCGAACGCCTGTTCCTGCGTGACCGGCAGCCTGCCTATCTGTGGAATGCGCTCGAAATCGCCTGTCGCGCACCGCTCGACGCGCAGGACGTGTTCCGCCTGGCCCGCCAGCTGGTCGACGAACAGGGCTTGAGCCATGTGCGTCACCGGATTCGCAGCGAAGCGAATTTCGAGGCCGCGCGCCTGGTCTTCGACGACAGCGCGACGCGCAACTGAGGAGGTCCCCATGAAAAGGACGTCATTACTCCAGTTGATCGCTGCGGCAGCCCTGATCCTGCTGCCAGGCGCCCATCCGGTCATGGCTGCGGATGCACCTGTCGTTCAGGCCCCGGCGCCGGTCGTTGTCACAAGCCCCGCCGAGCCGATCCGGCTCGCCTGGGACCGGGTCGGCGCAGCCGCCTGATCCCTCCTCCCCCGAAAGCGCCTGCCTAATGGCAGGCGCTTTCGTTTGGCCGGCACGGAAAGACCATGCCCAAAGCCGCGCCGTACAGGCATTCTCCGGCCTGCTCCGTTACCAGCTTCGTTAAAGTAAGCATGTTTTGTGCCGCTAACGGGACATCGATATCGACTCCCGGAATGCAAGCCGAGCTTGTCACTTAGACACCGTGAAAGAAAACCTGGCGCTGCAGGATTCTCCTGATGCCGATCCCGTCGCGGCGGAATCGCGTTCTGCTGCGCCTGTCATCGACACCCTGCTCGAAAGCCTGCTCATCGTCGTCCGGGCACACGGCGGCACGCTGACCCGCGAAGCCGCGGTCAACGGTCTGCCGCTGGTCGACAGCCGCCTCAACCCCTCGCTGTTCCAGCGGGCAGCCCAGCGCGCCGGCTTCGCCAGCAACGTGGTGCAGAAGCCGCTGGACAAGCTGAACCCCGCCCTTTTTCCCGCGGTGTTGCTACTCAAGGGCGACGAAGCCTGCGTCCTGCTCGGCTGGGCCGACGCGGGCCAGTCCGCCCGCGTGGTTTTTCCGGAACTGGGCGAATCGGAAGTCGCGTTGCCGGCGGCCGAGCTGGCGGAACGTTATCTGGGCAGCGCCCTGCTGGCACGGCCCAAGTTCCGCTTCGACGCGCGCTCGCCCGAAGTCGGGCGCGTCCGCCACCGCCACTGGTTCTGGGGCACGCTGGCCGAAAACGCCGCGCTGTACCGCGATGTGTTGCTGGCGGCTTTCCTGATCAACGTGTTCGCGCTGACGCTGCCGCTGTTCAGCATGAACGTGTACGACCGCGTGGTTCCCAACCAGGCGACCGAAACGCTGTGGATGCTGGCGGCGGGCGTGCTCATCGTGCTGCTGGCGGATGTGGCCCTGCGGACCCTGCGCGGCTACTTCATTGATCTCGCCAGCAGCCGGGTCGATGTCCGGCTGTCGGCCTACATCATGGAGCGGGTGCTCGGCCTGCGCCTGGAGAACCGGCCGATCTCCGCCGGCTCCTTCGCCTCCAACCTGCGTTCGTTCGAAACCATCCGCGACTTCATCACCTCGGCCACCGTCACGGCCTTCGTCGACCTGCCGTTCGCGATCATCTTCCTGGCCGTGATCGGCTGGATTTCCTGGCCGATGATCCTGCCCATCCTGCTCGGCATGCTGCTGATGGTTGCCTATGCGCTCACCGTGCACAGCAAGATGCACGAATTGTCGGAAACGACCTACCGTGCCGGCGCCATGCGCAACGCCACGCTGGTGGAAAGCCTCGTCGGCCTGGAAGCGATCAAGGCGCTGGGGGCAGAAGGCGTGATGCAGCGCAAGTGGGAAGCCAGCGCGCAATTCCTCACCCGCGTCGCGGCGCAGCTGCGGCTGCTCTCGTCGTCGACCATCAACGGCGCGATGTGGATGCAGCAGTTCGTCAACATCGTGCTCATCGTCATCGGCGTGTACCTGATCGGCGACAAGGCGCTCACCCTCGGCGGCCTCATCGCCTGCACCATGCTCGCTTCGCGCGCGATGGCACCGATCGGCCAGGTCGCGGGACTGCTGACCCAGTACCACAACGCCGCGACCGCCCTGCAATCGCTCGACGGCATCCTGCAGCAACCGGTCGAGCGCGCTGCCGACGCGAACTTCGTGACCCGCCAGCACTTCAACGGCGACATCGAATTCAAGGAAGTCGACTTCTCCTATCCCGGCCAGGACGTCGCCGCGCTGCGCAACGTCTCGCTGAAGATCCGCGCCGGCGAGCATGTCGCCATCCTGGGCCGCGTCGGCTCCGGCAAGACCACGCTGGAAAAGCTCATCCTCGGCCTGTATCGCCCGACCTCGGGCGCGGTGCTGGTCGACGGCATCGACCTGCGCCAGCTCGATCCCGCCGAACTGCGCCGCAACGTCGGCTACGTGCCGCAGGACGTGATGCTGTTCTTCGGCAGCCTGCGCGACAACCTCACCATCGCCTCGCCCACCGCCGACGATGCCGCCGTGCTGCGCGCCGCGCGCGTGGGCGGCCTGCTCGAATTCGTCAACAGTCACCCGCGCGGCTTCGACATGGCGGTGGGCGAGCGCGGCGAATCGCTGTCCGGCGGCCAGCGCCAGGCCGTCGCCATCGCCCGCGCCGCCATCGACAATCCGCCCATCCTGCTGATGGACGAGCCGACCGGCTCGATGGACCATTCGAGCGAAGAGGAAATCAAGCAGCGCCTGCGCGAATTCTCCGCGGGCAAGACCCTGATCGTGATCACGCACCGCACTTCGCTGCTCGACCTGGTCGACCGCATCATCGTCATCGACGCCGGCAAGGTCGTCGCCGACGGGCCCAAGGCCCAGGTCGTCGAAGCCCTGCGGCAGGGCCGCATCGGGAAGGCTGCATGAAATCGCGCCTGTTCGACTTCATCGCGGGCATCGCCGACGGCTCCGCCGGCTGGACGAAGCGCACCCGTCCCCTGCTCGACCGCGTGTTCGGCCGCTGGGTGCCGGTGCGGCCGGAGACCGCGCCCAACTGGGCGACCGACGCCGACTGGGCGCGTGCCGACGCGGAACCCCTGCGTGCCCGCTATCTGCTGCGTGCCGTGGGTGTGCTCTTGCTGCTTTTCCTGGTCTGGGCCACGTTCGCCCAGGTGGACGAAGTCGCGCGCGGCAGCGGCAAGGTCATTCCCTCGCGCCAGGTGCAGGTCGTCCAGGCCGTCGACGGCGGCGTGGTCTCGGAAATCCTGGTGCACGAAGGCCAGGCGGTGAATGCCGGCCAGCTCCTGTTCCGCCTCGACCAGACGCGCTTCGTTTCGTCGCTGCGCGAAAACCGTGTGCAGTACCTGGCGCTGGTGGCCAAGGCCGCGCGCCTGCGCGCGCTGGCGGAAAACACGCCGTTCAGCGTGCCGGCCGAAGTCGCCAAGGAAGATCCGGCGCTGGTGGCAGAGGAGCGCGGCCTCTACGAAGCGCGGCGGCGCGAACTCGGCAACCAGCTCGACATCGCACGCCAGCAGCTGGCGCAACGCACGCAGGAACTGGCCGAGGTGCGTTCCCGTCGCGACGAAGCCGCCAAGAGCTACGACCTCACCGCGCGCGAACTGGCGATGACGCGGCCGCTCGCCGCCTCCGGCGCCGTGTCCGACGTCGAACTGCTGCGCCTGGAACGCGACGTCAGCCGCTATCGCGGCGACCGTGACCAGTCGTCCGCGCAAATCCTCCGCCTGCAGGCGGCCATTTCCGAAGCCTCGCACAAGGTGCAGGAGCAGGAGATGAGTTTCCGCAACGACACGCGCAACGAACTGGCCGACACCATGGCCAAGCTGAACAGCCTGTCGGAAGGCAGCACCGCGCTCTCCGACCGGGTCAAGCAGGCCGACGTGAAATCGCCGGTGAAGGGCACGATCAAGCGCCTGCTGGTCACCACCGTGGGCGGCGTGCTGCAGCCGGGCAAGGAGATCGTCGAGATCGTGCCGACCGACGACGCCCTGCTGCTGGAAGCGCGCATCTCGCCCAAGGATATCGCCTTCCTGCATCCCGGGCAGGAAGCCACGGTGCGCTTCACCGCCTACGACTTCGCGGTGTACGGCGCGCTCAAGGCCGTGGTCGACCAGATCGGCGCCGATACCGTCACCGACGACGACGGCAACGCCTTCTACGTGGTACGCGTGCGCACGCTGCAATCCTCGCTCGGCAAGTCCCTGCCCATCCTGCCCGGCATGGTGGCCGAGGTAGACATCCTCACCGGCAAGAAAAGCGTGCTGACCTACCTGCTGAAGCCGGTGATCCGCGCCAAGTCGCACGCCCTCACGGAGCGCTGAACGGATGAATGCGCCGGTTTTCCTGACCCATCGCGCCGAACCGATCCCGCGCTGGATCGAGGCCTTTGCCGACGCGGCCGTGCTGCACGACCGCGATGCGCAGCACGGCCGGCTCGCCGGCGCGCCCGTGGTGTGGCTGCACCTCACCGGCGAAGCCGAGACGGACGCCGCGCGCCTGCGCGCCGTCCGCAGCCTCGCCCCCGGCACGCCGGTCGTCGCGCTGTCCAATGTGCCGGACGACGAACAGGGCATGGCCATGCTCGCTGCCGGCGCCGCCGGCTACTGCAGCGCCCTGACCCTGCCCGAAATCCTGCGCCAGGTCGCCGCGGTCGTCGAACAGGGCGGCCTGTGGGTCGGACCGCAGCTCATGCGCCGCCTGATGAACGGGCTCGCCGCGCGCGCCACACCCGCCCCCGTCCTGCCCGCGCTCAGCCAGCGCGAACGGCAGGTTGCGGAAGCGGCGGCGCATGGCGCGACCAACAAGGAAATCGCCCGCGCCATGGGCATTACCGAACGCACCGTCAAGGCCCACCTGACCGCCGCCTACGAGAAACTGGGCGTGCGCGACCGCATGCAGCTTTCCCTGCTGATCCACGGTGTCGAAGATTCGACGCCCATCCCGCAGAAAATCTCCGCCTGACTGTACTTCGGTCCAATACGGAAACCGCAGAACCGGCCGTTAAGTCCTGTAGATGAGCCCCATCGGGCTTTTTACAGACTGTTAATGAAGGTCGGACATGGACACCGTCGTCACCACCCCGCAAGCCGTTGCAACCGTCATCGCCGTCGAGGGCCAGGCCTTCGCGCGTAACCCTGCCGGCGATATGCGCCCGCTCAAGGCCGGCGACGTGCTGCTGGAAGGCGACACGGTGATGACCCTGCCCGGCGGCCAGGTCCAGCTCGCCTTTGCCGACGGCCATCAGCTGACCCTGCTGCCCGACGAGCGCTTCAGTTTCACTGCGGAGACGTTGCCTCACGCGCAAGCGGGGACCGAAACCGCCGCCCTGCCCGCCGGCGAGGCCGAGCGCATCATCCAGGCCCTGGAGCGCGGCGAGAACATCGACGACCAGCTCGACCCCACGGCTGCCGGCCTGAGCGGCGGCGGCAACAACGACGGCAACAGCTTCGTGCGCCTGCTGCGCATCGTCGAGGGCGTTTCGCCGCTGGCCTTCGAGTTCGGCACCACGACCTCGAATATCGAATTGCCCATCCCGGGAGCGGGAGACGCCACCGCCGCCCAGACTGTCGTCGAACCGCCCGCGAAGCTGACGCTCAGCGCCGCAGCCGGCGTGGTCGAAGGCGGCAGCATCGTCTATACCGCCACGGTCGACCGTGCGCCGACCGGCAGCCCGCTGGTCGTCACGCTGTCCAACGGCACCACCATCACCATCCCGGTCGGCGCCACCAGCGGCAGCAGCGTGCCGGTGCCGGTGCGCGCCGACGACGCCTACGCCCAGGGCGATGTCCCGGTGAGCGTCTCGGTCGCCTCGACCACGGGTGGCGGCTATCCCGCCCTCGATCTGGGCGGGCCGGCCACCACCACCGTCAGCGACGACAGCGACGTCACCACCCTGAGCCTCGCCGCCACGCCCAGCGTGGCCGAAGGCGGCAGCATCCTCTACACCCTCACGCTCGACCATCCGGCCGCCACCGCGATGACGGTGACGCTGTCCAACGGCGCCGTGATCGCGATTGCGGCCGGCGCCAGCAGCGGCGCGGTCAGCGTCGCCGCCCCCACCGACGATGTCTACGTCGACGCCGGCACCGTATCGGCGAACATCGTTGCGGCGACCGGTGGCAATTTCGAGAGCCTGGTCGTCGATGCCACGCCGGCCACGACTTCCGTGAGCGACACGATCGATAGCACCACCGTTTCGCTCACCGCCTCGCCGAGCGTGAGCGAAGGCGGCGTCATCGTCTACACCGCCAGCCTCACCAGCCCGGCGCAGACCGCCGTGACCGTCAACCTCGACAACGGCGCGACCATCACCATCGCCGCCGGCGCCGCTTCCGGCACGGTCAATGTCGCGGCCCCGGCCGACGACGTCTACGCCGATGCCAGCACGGTATCGGCCAGCATCGCGTCGGCCAGCGGCGGCAATTTCGAGAACCTGGTCGTCAACCCGGCCCCCGCCGTGACCATGGTCAACGACACCAGCGACACGACCACCGTCAGCCTTGCCGCCAGCCCCAGCGTGGCCGAGGGCGGCGTCATCGTCTATACCGCCACCCTCACCAGCCCCGCGCAGACAGCGGTCACGGTCACGCTGGATAACGGCACCACGATCACCATCGCCGCCGGCGCGGCATCTGGCACTGCCAGCGCACCCGCACCCGGCGACGACGTCTATGTCGACGCCGGCAGCGTGAACGCGCACATCGTCTCCGCCACCGGCGGCGGTTTCGAAGCCCTGGCCATCGACCCGACCCCGGCCACGACGGGCATCACCGATACCCTCGATACGACCACCGTTTCGCTTACGGCCACGCCCAGCGTGGCCGAGGGCGGCGCCATCGTCTACACCGCCAGCCTCACCAGCCCGGCGCAAACCGCCGTGACCGTGAACCTGGACAATGGCGCGACGATCACCATCGCCGCCGGTGCCGCCTCCGGCACCGTCAGCGTCGCCGCGCCGGCAGACGACAGCTACGTCGACGCGGGCAGCGTCAGCGCCACCATTGCTTCGGCCAGCGGCGGCAACTTCGAGGACCTGGTCGTCGACGCCACGCCAGCGACCACGTCGGTCACCGACACCACCGACACGACGACGGTTTCGCTCACGGCAACGCCCAGCGTGGCCGAAGGCGGCAGTATCGTCTACACCGCCAGCCTCACCAGCCCGGCACAGTCGGCCGTGACCGTCACGCTGTCGAACGGCGCGACGATCACCATCGCCGCCGGCGCGGCCGTCGGCACGGTCAGCGTGCCCGCTCCGTCGGACGACGTCTACGTCGACGCCGGCAATGTCAGCGCGACGATCAGCTCGGCCGCGGGCGGCAATTTCGAGAATCTGGTCGTCAACGCCACCCCGGCCACGACCTCGATCACCGACACCACCGACACCACCACCGTTTCGCTGACCGCCACGCCCAGCGTCGCCGAGGGCGGCGCCATCGTCTACACCGCCAGCCTCACCAGCCCGGCGCAGACCGCCGTGACCGTGAACCTGGGCAACGGCGCGACCATCACCATCGCTGCCGGTACCGCCTCGGGCTCGGTCAGCGTGCCCGCCCCTGCGGACGACGTATACGCCGATGCCGGTTCGGTATCGGCGACGATCAGCTCGGCGTCGGGGGGCAATTTCGAAAACCTCGCCATCAATGCCACCCCGGCCACGACAGCGATCACCGACACGATCGACACCACCACGGTGTCGCTGACCGCTTCGCCCAGCGTCGCCGAAGGTGGCAGCATCGCCTACACCGCCAGCCTCACCAGCGCCGCGCAATCGCCGGTCACGGTCACGCTGTCCAACGGTGCCACGATCACCATCGCCGCCGGCGCCTCTTCGGGCACGGTCAACGTACCCGCGCCTTCGGATGACGTCTACGTCGATGCCGGCAACGTCAGCGCCAGCATTGCCACCGCCACCGGCGGCGGCTTCGAATCGCTCGCGATCAATCCGGCGGCAGCCGGCACGGCCATCACCGACACAATCGACACCACGACGGTCTCGATTACCGGCGATGCCAGCGTCACCGAAGGCGGCACGGCCAGCTACACGCTGTCGCTCACCAGCCCGGCCCAGGGCGACGTGACGGTCACGCTCAGCTACAGCGGCACTGCCGCCGACGGATCCGACTTCACGGGCACCACCACGGTCACGATCCCCAGCGGCGCCGCATCCGCCAGCTTCAGCGTAGCCACGCTCGACGACGCCCTGTCCGAAGGCACCGAGTCGATCGTCGTCGCCATCGCCTCCGCCACCGGCGGCAACTTCGAAAGCCTCGCGGTGAGCGGCAGCAACGCCAGCGTCACGACCACCCTGGTCGACAATGACACCGCCACGGTTTCGCTGAGCGCCACGCCGACCCTGAGCGAAGCGGGCGGCACCCTCGTCTACACCGCCAACATCACGCAGGCACCCGTCACCAATCTCACCGTGACCCTGTCCAATGGACAGACGATCACCATCCTGGCCGGCACCACCAGCGGCAGCGTCAACGTACCGCTGGCCGCCGACGAAGACGTCTACGTCGATCCCGATTCGGTGAGCGCCAGCATCACCGGCACCAGCGGTGGCGGCATCATCATTGCGGTCGACCCGACGCCTGCGGTGACTTCGATTACCGACACGATCGACATCACGACCGTTTCGCTCACGGCGACCCCCAGCGTGGCCGAGGGTGGCGCCATCGTCTATACCGCTTCGCTCACCAACCCGGCCGAGACCCCGGTTTCGGTGACCCTGTCGAACGGCGCCACGATCACCATCGCGGCTGGGGCCTCTTCGGGTACGGTCAGCGTCGCTGCACCGACGGACGATGTCTACGTCGATGCGGGCAACGTCAGCGCGACGATCAGCTCGGCCTCGGGCGGCAATTTCGAGAACCTCGCCATCAATCCGGCTGCCGCAACCACGGCGATCACTGACACGATTAATACGAGCACCGTCTCGCTGACCGCCACCTCCAGCGTGGCCGAAGGTGGGTCCATCGTCTACACCGCCAGCCTGACAAGTGCAGCGCAATCTCCGGTTACGGTCACGCTCTCCAACGGCGCGACCATCACCATCGCCGCCGGCGCTTCGTCCGGCACGGTCAGCGTGGCGGCGCCCTCCGACGACGTCTACGTCGACGCGGGCAACGTCAGCACTACGATCAGCTCGGCTTCGGGCGGCAATTTCGAGAACCTCGCCATCAACCCGGCAGCGGCCACCACGGCGATCACCGACACCATCGACACGACGACCGTCTCGCTGACCGCCACCCCCAGCGTGGCCGAAGGCGGTGCCATCGTCTACACCGCCAGCCTGACGAACGCAGCGCAATCTCCGGTTTCGGTCACCCTCTCCAACGGCGCGACCATCACCATCGCCGCCGGCGCATCCTCCGGCACGGTCAGCGTGGCGGCGCCCTCCGACGATGTCTACGTCGATGCGGGCAACGTCAGCGCCACGATCAGTTCGGCCTCCGGCGGCAACTTCGAGAACCTCGCCATCAACCCGACTGCCGCGACCACCGCGATCACCGACACGATCAATACAACCACGGTCTCCCTCACGGCGACGCCCAGCGTGGCTGAGGGCGGCGCCATCGTCTATACCGCTTCGCTCACCAACCCGGCCGAAACGGCCGTTACGGTGACGCTGTCGAACGGCGCGACGATCAGCATCGCCGCCGGCGCTTCCTCCGGCACGGTCAGCGTCGCGGCCCCCTCCGACGACGTCTACGTCGATGCGGGCAGCGTCAGCGCGACGATCAGCTCGGCTTCCGGCGGCAATTTCGAGAACCTCGCCATCAATCCGGCAGCGGCCACCACGACGATCACCGACACGATCAATACAACCACGGTCACCCTCACGGCAACGCCCAGCGTGGCCGAAGGCGGCAACATTACCTACACCGCCTCCCTGACCAACCCGGCGCAGTCTGCCGTGACCGTCAGCCTCAGCAACGGCGCCACGATCACGATTGCGGCCGGTGCTTCGTCCGGCACGGTCAGCGTGGCGGCGCCCTCCGACGATGTCTACGTCGATGCCGGCAACGTCAGCGCGACGATCAGTTCGGCTTCGGGCGGCAACTTCGAGAACCTCGCCATCAACCCGGCGGCCGCGACCACTTCCATCACCGACACCACCGACACGACGACGGTTTCGCTGACGGCCACGCCCAGTGTCGCCGAGGGCGGCAACATCACCTATACCGCTTCGCTCACCCACCCCGCCGAAACAGCCGTTACGGTGACGCTGTCGAATGGCGCGACGATCAACATCGCGGCCGGTGCTTCCTCCGGCACGGTCAGCGTGTCAGCGCCGTCGGATGACGTCTACGTCGATGCGGGTTCAGTGTCGGCAACGATCAGCTCGGCCTCCGGCGGCAACTTCGAGAACCTCGCCATCAACCCGGCGGCCGCGACCACGTCGGTGACCGACACGATCAACACGACGACCGCAAGCCTGACGGCGACCCCCAGCGTGGCCGAGGGCGGCAACATTACTTACACTGCTTCCCTGACCAGCCCGGCCCAATCCGCAGTGACCGTCACACTGTCGAACGGCGCGACGATCAGCATCGCGGCCGGCGCTTCCTCCGGTACGGTCAGCGTGGCGGCACCCTCCGACGACGTCTACGTCGACGCGGGCAACGTCAGCGCAACGATCAGTTCGGCCTCCGGTGGCAACTTCGAGAACCTGGCGATCAACCCGGCAGCGGCGACCACGTCGGTGACCGACACGATCAACACGACGACGGTCTCGCTCACGGCCACGTCCAGCGTGACCGAGGGTGGTGCCATCGTCTACACCGCTTCGCTCACCAATCCGGCCGATACCCCGGTTTCGGTGACGCTGTCGAATGGCGCCACGATCACCATCGCCGCCGGCGCTTCCTCCGGCACGGTCAGCGTGGCGGCGCCGTCGGACGACGTCTATGTCGACGCCGGCAACGTCAGCGCGACGATCAGTTCGGCGACCGGCGGCAACTTCGAGAACCTGGTCGTCGATGCCACGCCGGCAACCACTTCGGTCACCGACACCACCGACACCACCACCGTTTCGCTCACGGCGACCCCCAGCGTGGCTGAAGGTGGTGCCATCGTCTACACCGCTTCGCTCACCAACCCGGCCGAAACGCCGGTTTCGGTGACCCTGTCGAATGGCGCGACCATCACCATCGCTGCAGGCGCTTCCTCCGGCACGGTCAGCGTGGCCGCCCCATCCGACGATGTCTATGTCGATGCAGGCAATGTCAGCGCGACGATCAGCTCGGCTTCCGGCGGCAACTTCGAGGCACTGGCGATCAACCCAGCCGCCGCGACGACGTCCGTCACCGACACGATGAACACCACGACCGTCAGCCTGACGGCGACCCCCAGCGTGGCTGAAGGTGGTGCCATCGTCTACACCGCTTCGCTCACCAACCCGGCCGAAACGCCGGTTTCGGTGACCCTGTCGAATGGCGCCACGATCACCATCGCCGCCGGCGCTTCCTCCGGCACGGTCAGCGTGGCCGCACCGACGGACGATGTCTACGTCGACGCGGGCAACGTCAGTGCCACGATCAGCTCGGCCTCGGGCGGCAACTTCGAGGCACTGGCGATCAATCCGGCCGCCGCGACCACGTCCGTCACCGACACGATCAACACAGCGACGGTTTCGCTCACCGCGACCCCCAGCGTGGCCGAGGGTGGTGCCATCGTCTACACCGCTTCGCTCACCAATCCGGCCGATACCCCGGTTTCGGTGACCCTGTCGAATGGTGCCACGATCACCATCGCGGCCGGTGCTTCCTCCGGCACGGTCAGCGTCGCCGCACCGACGGACGACGTCTACGTCGACGCGGGCAACGTCAGCGCGACGATCAGTTCGGCCTCCGGCGGCAACTTCGAAAATCTGGTCGTCGATGCGACCCCGGCTGGCACGACGGTGACCGACACGATCAACACTGCGACGGTTTCGCTCACCGCCACCCCCAGCGTGGCCGAGGGCGGTTCCATCGTCTACACCGCTTCCCTGACCAATCCGGCCGAAACGGCCGTGAGCGTCACCCTGAGCAATGGCGCGACGATCACCATCGCCGCCGGCGCTTCCTCCGGCACGGTCAGCGTCGCTGCCCCTTCCGACGACGTCTACGTCGACGCCGGCAACGTCAGCGCGACGATCAGCTCGGCTTCGGGTGGCAATTTCGAGAACCTCGCCATCAACCCGGCGGCAGCGACCACGGCGATCACCGACACGATCAATACCACGACGCTGTCGATTGCCGGCAGTGCCAGCGTGACCGAGGGCGCAACGGCAAGCTACACGCTGTCGCTCACCAGCCCGGCCCAGGGCAATGTCACGGTCACCCTCAGCTACAGCGGCACCGCCGCAAACGGGTCCGATTTCACCGGCACGACGACGGTCACGATCCCCAATGGGGCCTCCTCGGCCAGCTTCGGCATCCCGACCATCGACGACACGCTCGCGGAAGGCAGCGAAAACCTCACCATCAGCATCGTCAACGCTGCGGGCGGCAATTTCGAGAACCTCGCCATCAGCGGCAGCAATGGCAGCATCACCACCACGCTGCTCGACAACGACGCCTCCGTGCTCACGCTGTCGGCCACGCCCAGCCTGACCGAAGCGGGCGGCACCCTCGTCTACACCGTGACGGCGACCCAGCCGCCGGCCTCCGACATGACGGTGACGCTCTCCAACGGCGCCACCGTCACCCTCCTTGCCGGCCAGACCAGCGGAACCGTCAACGTGCCCCTGCCTGCCAGCGACGACGTCTATCTCGACCCCAGCAGCGTCAGTGCGGCCATCACGGCGACCAGCGGCGGCGGCATTCCGGTGTCGATCGACCCGACCCCGGCCGTCACCACCATCGGCGACACCATCGACACCACGACGATCAGCCTTTCGGCCAGCCCCAGCGTGGCCGAGGGCGGGTCCATCGTCTACACCGCCTCGCTCACCAATCCGGCACAGTCTGCGGTGTCCGTTACTCTGAGCAACGGCGCGACGATCACCATCGCCGCCGGCGCTTCCTCCGGCACGGCCAGCGTGGCAGCGCCGTCGGACGATGTCTACGTCGATGCCGGCAATGTCAGCGCGACGATCAGCTCGGCAACCGGCGGCAACTTCGAGAGCCTCGCCATCAATCCGGCAGCCGCAACCACGGCCGTCACCGACACGACCGACACGACGACAGTCTCGCTCACGGCAACGCCCAGCGTGGCCGAGGGCGGCAGCATCATTTACACCGCTTCGCTCACCCATCCGGCCGAAACGACCGTCACGGTGACGCTGTCGAACGGCGCGACGATCAATATCGCGGCCGGTGCCTCGTCGGGCACGGTCAGCGTCGCCGCGCCGGCGGACGACGTCTATGTCGACGCCGGCAACGTCAGCGCGACGATCAGTTCGGCGACCGGCGGCAACTTCGAAGCGCTGTCGATCAACCCGACTGCGGCGATGACGGCGGTGACCGACACGGTCAACACGACGACCGTCTCGCTGACCGCTACGCCTAGCGTCGCCGAGGGCGGGTCCATCGTCTACACCGCTTCGCTTACCCACCCGGCCGAAACGGCCGTGAGCGTCACCCTGAGCAATGGTGCGACGATCAGCATCGCGGCCGGCGCCTCATCGGGCACGGTCAGCGTCGCCGCCCCCTCCGACGACGTTTATGTCGACGCCGGCAACGTCAGCGCGACGATCAGCTCGGCCTCGGGCGGCAACTTCGAGGCGCTGGCGATCAACCCGGCCGCGGCGACCACCGCCATCACCGACACCATCAATACGACGACGGTTTCGCTCACGGCGACCCCCAGCGTGGCCGAGGGTGGATCCATCGTCTACACCGCGTCGCTCACCAATCCGGCGCAGTCTGCCGTCACCGTCACCCTGAGCAACGGCGCGACGATCAGCATCGCCGCTGGCGCCTCGTCGGGCACGGTCAGCGTGGCTGCCCCCTCCGACGACGTCTACGTCGACGCCGGCAACGTCAGCGCGACGATCAGCTCGGCTTCGGGTGGCAATTTCGAGAACCTGGCCATCAACCCGGCGGCGGCGACCACGGCGGTGACCGACACGATCAATACGACGACGGTTTCGCTCTCCGGTGAAAGCACCGTATCCGAAGGAGCCTCATCGACTTATCTCCTGTCGCTCACCAGCCCGGCCCAGGGCAATGTGACGGTCACCCTCAGCTACAGCGGCACCGCCGCAAACGGCACCGACTTCACCGGCACGACGACGGTCACGATCCCCAATGGGGCCTCCTCGGCCAGCTTCAGCATCCCGACCATCGACGATGCCCTGGTGGAGGGTTCGGAAAACTTCACCGTCGCCATCGCTTCGGCCACCGGCGGCAATTTCGAGAACCTCGTGGTCAGCGGCAGCAACGGCAGCGTGACGACCGCGATCCTGGACAACGACACGACCGCGCTCAGCGTGTCCAGCCCGACGGTCGCCGAGAATGCGGGCTTTGCGCAATTCACGGTCAGCCTGTCCAACCTGAGCACGCAGCCGACCACGGTCAGCCTCGCGCTGGCCAACGGCAGCGCAGGCAGCAGCGACTACGGCCCGACCATCCAGGTCTCGACCGATGGCGGCTCGACCTGGACGACCGCGTCCACCGCGGTCATCCCGGCCAACCAGTCCAGCATCCTCGTACGTACGCCCGTCATCAACGATGCGCTCGACGAGGCCAACGAAACCTTCACGCTGACCGCCACGCGTACCGCCGGCACGTCGGTGACGAACCCGGGCAGTGCCGCCAGCGGCACGGCCACCATCGTCGACGACGACACCACGCCGGTGATCGACCTGGACGCCAACAACAACAGCGGTGCAACCGGTGCGAACTACCGCACGACGTATACCGAGAACGGTTCGGGGGTCAACATCGCCGACAGCGACGTCAGCGTCGCCGATGCCGACGGCAACAACATGACCGGCGCGACGGTCCGCCTGACCAATGCCCAGGCTGGCGACCTGCTGTCGATCGGTACACTGCCGTCCGGCATCACGGCCGTGGTGAACACCGCCGTTCCCGGACAGATCACGGTCACCCTGAGCGGTTCGGCCAGCCAGGCCAGCTATCAGACCGCCATCCGGGCCATCACCTTCTCCAACAGCAGCGATGCGCCCAGCACGGTCGACCGCACCGTCACGGTTTCCGTCACGGACGGCACCAACGCGAGCAATACGGCCACCGCAACCATCGCCGTCGTAGCCGTGAACGATCCGCCTGTCGCGGTCGCCGACGCAGGCACCACCAATGAGGATGTACCGCTCAGCATCCCGGTGTCCACCCTACTCGCCAACGACAGCGACCTCGACGGCGGCACCCTGAGCATCACATCCGTCCAGGGCGCGGTCAACGGGACCGTTTCCCTGGTCGGTTCGAACGTGATCTTTACGCCGGCGGCCCATTACAGCGGCCCGGCCTCCTTCACCTACACCCTGAGCGATGGCCAGGGCGGCACCGCCACGGGCACGGTCAACGTCAACGTGATTGCCGTCGCCGACACTCCGGCAGTCACGATCGACGCCGTGGCGCCGATACTGGTGTTCGAAAACAGCTGGGAGGCAAACAACAACAGCGACAACACCAGCACCAGCAACAACGTCACCACGTTCGAAGGCTGGACGCGCGTCGACACTCCGCAGGGACTGGCCGGCGGCAGCAATGCCTTCGAGATCTGGAGCAGCGGCGACACCCAGCAGCGTCAGAACGGCGGCAACAACACGGTGGTCGCTTCGGCCGGCAACGGCGAGGACTGGCTGGAATTCAACGACGCGGACAACGCCGGCGCGCTGGTGCAGACGATCGGCATCTCGCGTTCGGTCGCCACCCAGGACGGCATGGTGTACGAACTGTCGTTCGATTATGCGGGCCGTCCGGGCTTCGGCGTCGATTACACGCGCATCGGCGTCTATCTCGACGGCGTCCTGCTCCAGCAATACGCCGACACCAGCCCGCAGACCTACATCGACTGGCAGAACCTCAAGATCCACTTCGAGGGCGACGGCGGCACGCATACCCTGCTGATCCGCACCGACGCGACGCAGTTCAACTCCAACGGTCGCGGCTCCTTCATTGACGACGTGCGTCTCACCGCCACGCAAGGCGTGCTGGCCGGCAACGCCGGCACCTACACCACGGTGATGCTGGCGGATTACGTCGCGGCCGCCCTGGTCGATGCGGACGGCTCCGAGTCGCTCACGCTGGCTTTCTCCGGCCTGCCCGCCGGCGCCACCATCGTCACCGCGGCAAACCCGGGCGGCTATACGCCCAGCGGCGGCACGGTCACCCTGTCCGGCAGCGAACTCGCCACGGCAGAGCTGCACCTGCCGAGCAGCTACACCGGACACCTGAGCGTGGATCTCACCGCCACCGCGACCGAAGCCTCGAACGGCAGCACGGCCGTGTCCACCGGTACGCTCGACCTCGACGTGCAGTCGCTGTTCGCGGCAACGGACATCGGCGGCGACGGCCTCAACAACGTCATCGGCACTTCGGCCGGCAACACCCTGAACGGCACCACGTCTGCCGACTATCTCGTCGGCCTGGGCGGCAACGACACGCTCAACGGCAACAACGGCAACGACTACCTGGACGGCGGCACCGGCAACGACACGCTCAACGGCGGCAGCGGCGACGACGTGCTGTACGGCGGCGCCGGCAACGATACGTTGACCGGCGGCTCGGGTGCGGACGTGTTCGTCTGGACCCTGTCGGACCGCGGCACCCCGGGCACGCCGGCGCAGGACACCGTGACGGACTTCAGCAACACGCAGGCGGGCGAGGCACTCAACCTGGCCGACCTGCTGGTGGGCGAATGGCACAACGGCAGCGATCCGGGCAATCTCGCGAACTACCTGCACTTCGAGCGTTCGGGTAGCGACACGGTGATCCAGATCAATTCCTCTGGCGGCTTCTCGGGCGGCTACAATGCCGGTGTCGTGGACCAGCGCATCACCCTCTCCAACGTCGACCTGACCAATGCCGGTGCCCTGTCCAATGATCAGCAGATCATCCAGGACCTGCTCTCGCGCGGCAAGCTGATCACCGACTGATGCGCAACCGGACAGGAAACCAACCATGCCATACGTAAAACGCGACGCGCAGGGACGGATCATCGCCGCCACGCTGGAGGCCGGCGAGGGTATGACGGCCGTGCCCTGCGGCGCCCCCGAACTGCAGGATTTCATGCGCCAGATGGGGATGGAGCACGGCTCGCTCGCCCAGTCCGACATGCGGCTGGTGCGCGTGCTGGAGGATCTGATCGACCTGCTGATTTCGCGCGACGTGATCCGCTTCACGGACCTGCCGCAGGCCGCCCAGGAAAAGCTGCTCGAACGCCGTTCGCTGCGCCAGTCCATGGGCGCGCTCAACCTGCTCGGCGGCGGCAACGAAACGATCTGACGCCCGCCGCTGCCGGCCTCGCGCCGGCAAGCCCGTTCAGCCGAGCGTGATGCCCGGCCCCGTCATCCCCTTGAAGCCGAGCTCGCGCAGCGTGGCCGCTTCGCTCTTCGTGTTCACGCCTTCGGCAATGGTCATCATGCCCATGGTGTGGGCGATGGTGCAGAGACCGCGCAGGAAGGTCTGGTTGCCCGGGTTCTGGTCGATGTCGCGGATGATGGTGCGGTCGATCTTCAGGTAATCCAGCCCCACGTCGTACAGCTCGCCGATGTGACAGATCAGGTTGCCGACGTGCTCGAGGCCGATGCGGCAACCCAGCGGCTTCAGCGTGTCGCAGAAGACGCGGAATTCGCGGGCATGGCGATAGGCGACGAATTCCGGGATGTCGATCCAGATCCGTGCCGCCGTCTGCGGACGCTGCCGGAGCGCCTTGTAATAGCGCGCAGTCAACACCGGGTCGCACACCGATTGCGGCGATACGTTGATGCACAGCGGCCCCGCATTGCTCTCCAGCCACTCGAGCGCGTAGTCGAACACGGCCTCGTCGATCCGCTCGGTGAGTTCGAGCCGGCTCGCCCAGGGCATGAATTCCTGCGCCGACATCCACAATTCGCTCTGGATGATCTGCATGCGCGCCGGCGCCTCGTAGTGGATCAGCCTGCCCTGGGAATCGAGCACGGGATAGGTCGCGAACTGCACGCGCCGCAGGCTGACCGCCGTCTCGATCAGGGAGCGCCACGCCGCCATCAGGCTCGGCGCCGGTTTCCACTCCAGCGCCAGATCGCCGGTATCGACCGCGCTGCCGCCTTCTTCCTCGGCCCGAACCAGCGCCATGTCGGCCCGCGACAGCACCTGCGACACCGCGTCGCCGTGGCGATAGGCCGCCCCGCCCAGCAGTATGTGGCGTTCGGCGGTCGCGCTCGGATCGTTGATCGACAGCAGCGCCTGCGCCAGGATGTGCTTCGACTCCGCATCGATCGACTCGACGTCCGGCACCAGTACCGCAAAGTCCGCGCCGTTCAGGCGCCCGAGCAGGCAGGTTCCCCGGTGGCAGGTCTGCTGCAGCGCTTCCGCCACATGGCGCAGCAGGGCATCCGTCGATTCGCGCCCCAGCTCGCGGTTGAGCTTGGTCAGGTCGGGCAGCCGCAGGATGAACAGCGCGCCCGCGGGCGACGCATCCTCGTCTTCCAGCACGGCCTGCAGCTGCTTCAGGAAATGCTCCCGGTTGAGCAGTCCGGTCAGCGGGTCGTGCTGCGCGATGCGCCGCAACTGTTCCAGACGCGCCGACTCGTCCTCCAGCATGCCGCGCACCTGATCGGAAAGCGCATTCATGGCGCGCACGACGCTGCGGAATTCGCGTGTGCGCGGTTCCCGGATGACGAGGAAACGGCGCGCCCCGATGGCTTCCGCCTGCTTCACCACCTCGCCGAGCGGGCGCGTGATGCCGCGCAGAAAGAGGGTGCCGATCGCGCCGCAGAACAGCGCGCCGAGCAGGAACCAGTAGAGCAGGCGCTTGTTGCCTTCCCACAGTGCCTGGTAGGCATAACGGTTGTGACTGATCACCGAAAGGGTGCCGTACTGCTTCCAGCCGTCCTGCACCAGCGCCACGCCCGGCGCGGCGTCGAGCGGGATCAGGTCGGCAAACCAGGCGGGAACCTTGTCGGCCCCCGATTCGCTGACACGCTCGACGATGACCTTGCCGGCAGGGGAGACCAGGCGGATGCTCTTGTAGTGCCCGATATCGAACTGCGCCGCGATCATCAGTTCGAGCATGACCGGATCCTTGTCCATCTGCGACATCGACAGCGCCAGCGAATTGGCGTTGTCGATATTCTTCAGCCTCAGCTGGTCTTCCAGGTAATTGCGCGCCGACCAGGCGCTGACCAGGAAGCTGATGCCGAATGCCAGCGTCATGATGCCGACGACGGCGAGCCAGAATTGCTTGGTAAGTGACATGGCGTTATCCCTTCGACATGTGCTGTTTCAATCGATGCCCTCGTCCCGCATCCGCAGCAGAACCGACTGCCATTTCGACAATCGGCTCGGGCTGCTCGCGCGAGGCGCGCCGCCGCCCACCCATACGCCTTCGGCGTTGAAACCGAAGATCATGGTGAGGTCGGGACGGCGCGAAGCGGGGCGAATCTCGGAAATCAGGTTGTCCAGCACCAGCGGCTCGGCGTCCGGTGCCGGATAATAGCTCAGGACCATATGCGCCTGGACGACGCTGCTCTCCGGTCCGCCGATGCGTGCCTTGACGTAGATCAGACGCAGCTTGTCCGGCGACACGCCGGCCAGCTTCAGGGTCGCGTACTTGGCAATCGCGAAGTCCTCGCAATCACCCTGTGCGCGGCCCAGCGTTTCCAGGGGCGTGGCCCAGTAGTCCTCCCTGCCCCAGATCGCCATGTCGTCGTCGAAACGCACACGGCGATTGAAGAAATCGTTGACCAGTTTCAGGCGCGCCGTCTCCGGCTGCGTGGCGGCCTGCGTCAACAGGTCGCGCCAGGCCGCCACCGTGGCGGCGCCGGCATCGCCGTAGCGCTGGCTGGCCAGCAGCAGCATGCGATCCAGGTCGACGGCGGCCGGCGCCAGCCCCATCCCCAGCAGCAGCAGCAGGACCGTGCGTAGCGAGAACGCCCGGGAGAGCCGGTGTCGGATTTTCCGCATCAGGACCTTGGACCCAACGCAGGGTCGGCCGGGGCATCGCTGGCCGCGGCCCGGAAGTGCATCCACATTGCAACAGGGCATGGCCGTATACGGTAAAAAAGTATGCTCATCGCCTGTTGGTATAAATGTTGCTGCAATAATCGCCGTACTAGCGTTAGAGAAGTTATCGGAAATGCACGGAGAGGCTGAAGGAATGCCGAAAATAAAAGTTGTCCTGTCGATCGCCCTGCTGGCCACACTCGGGGCCGGTGCGCAGGCTGCGCCCGTCACCCTGCAGGATGCGGTGAAGCAGGCCATCGTCGGCAATCCGGACGTGCAGGCGCGCTGGCACGACTTCACGGCCTCGCGCGAGGAACAGGACGTCGCCCGCGGCAACTATTATCCGCGCGTGGACATGAGCATGGGGATCGGCCGGGAGAATCTGACCGCGCCCAACCAGCCGTCGACCGAGTACAACCGCCACGGCGCCACGCTCTCGCTCAGCCAGATGCTCTACGACGGCTTCTCGACCCGCGAGGAAGTGTCGCGCCTGGCCTACGCCAAGCTCACCCGCTACTACGAACTGCTGGACGCCACCGAGACCACCGCGCTGGACGCCACCAAGGCCTACCTCGACGTGCTGCGCTATCGCGAGCTTTCCCGCCTGGCGCAGGAAAACCTGGCGCAGCACGACCAGTATTTCAGGCAGATCCAGCAACGCACCCAGGCCGGGGTGGGACGCCGCGTCGACCTCGAACAGGCCGGCGGCCGTCTCGCCCTGGCGCAGTCCAACCTGCTCACCGAGGCCAGCAACCTGCATGACGTCAGCGCGCGCTACCTACGCGTGGTCGGCGACCTGCCGCCCGGCGAAATGATCGCGCCGGCCCTGCTCGACCAGGGCATCCCGCCCAGCGTCGAAGAAGCCCTGAAGCTGGCCTACCAGGGCAGTCCCGCCTTCAACGCCGCCATCGAGAACGTGCGCTCGGCCCAGGCCGCGTCGCGCGGCAAGCGCGCCAACTTCCAGCCCCGCGTCGACCTGCGCGCCAGCAAGGATCTGGGCTACAACGTCAACGGCATCGAGGGCAAGCGCGACGACGAGCTGATCGAGCTCGTCCTCAACTACAACCTGTTCAAGGGCGGCTCCGACAAGGCGCTCGCCCGGCAGTACAACGAACGCCTCGAACAGGCCCGCGACCTGCGCGACAAGGCCTGCCGCGACCTGCGCCAGACCCTGTCGATCGCCTACAAGGACGTCGGCAACCTGGGCCGCCAGCTCGGCTACCTCGACCAGCACCAGCTGTCGATCGCCAAGGCGCGCGAGGCCTACCGCAAGCAGTTCGACATCGGCCAGCGCACCCTGCTCGACCTGCTGGATACCGAGAACGAGTATTTCCAGTCGCGCCGCGCCTACGTCAACGCCGAGTACGACCACGCGCTGGCCTACGCCCGCACGCTCGAAGGCATGGGCAAGCTGCTGCAGACCCTGCAGGTCGGCCGGGACGGCATGCCTTCCCTTCAGGAACTCGGCCAGGACCGCACCGAGGTCGATGCCGGCAGCCAGTGCCCGGCCGCCGCGCCCGAAGTGGATCTTGCCGACCCGCTGATGGCACCGCGCAAGGTCGAGGCCGCAGCGCCGCTGCCGGCCGCCGATCTGCAACCCGCCGCCGCCCTGCAACCCGCCGCGCCGCCGCCCGAAACCGTGCAGCAGGCGCTGGCCGGCTGGTCCGCCGCCTGGTCGGCCAAGGATTTCCCGCGTTATCGCGGCTATTACGCCAAGGGCTTCACTCCCGAAGACGGCCAGTCGATCGAGCGCTGGGCCAGTGCGCGCGCCGCGCGCCTCGCCAAGCCCGGCGCCATCACCATCGGCATCGACGGCCTCAAGGTCGACGCGCCGGCCGCGGACCGTGCGGTGACCGAATTCAGGCAGACCTATGCCTCCGCCGACTACCGCGACGAGACGCAGAAGCGCCTGGAATGGGTGCGCGAGGGCGACCACTGGAAGATCGAGCGCGAACAGGTGCTGACGTCGCCAAAGGTCACGACCCCGCAAACCATCAAGCCGGCGAAGAAAAAGAAGGCCGGCGCCAAGACCAAGGACTGCGTCTGCGATTGACCCCGCGCCGCCGCGCCGGACAGGCTCGGCGCGAAATCGCTTAAAATTGCGGGTTGCCGCAATTCGAACCGCATTCCCCATGGATACCCCGCAGACCGCGGCGGCCTCGCCTGCCGCTGCCGCCCTGGCGCGCGACGTAAAAAAGCGCCGCACCTTCGCCATCATCTCCCACCCCGACGCCGGCAAGACCACGCTCACCGAGAAGCTGCTGCTGTTCGGCGGCGCCATCCAGATGGCCGGTACGGTCAAGGCCAAGAAGAGCGGCAAGTTCGCCACCTCGGACTGGATGGCGGTGGAACAGGAACGCGGCATTTCGGTGGCGTCGTCGGTGATGCAGTTCGGCTACGACGACTGCGTGTTCAACCTGCTCGACACTCCGGGACACAAGGACTTCTCCGAAGACACCTACCGCGTGCTCACCGCGGTGGACGCCGCGATCATGGTCGTCGACGCCGCCAAGGGCGTGGAAGAGCAGACGATCAAGCTGCTGGAAGTGTGCCGGATGCGCAATACGCCCATCATCACCTTCATCAACAAGCTCGACCGTGAAGTGCGCGAGCCACTGGAACTGCTGGACGAGATCGAGTCGATCCTGAAAATCCACTGCGCGCCGGTGACCTGGCCGATCGGCATGGGCAAGCGCTTCCAGGGCGTCTACCACCTCATCCACGACGAGATCCTGCGCTTCAAGGCCGGCGAGGAAAACGCCGGCCAGGCGTTCGAGTCGCTGCAGGGCCTGGGCGAAACCAAACTGCGCGAGCTGTTTCCGCTCGAAGCCGACACGCTGCTCGGCGAGATCGAACTCGTGCGCGGCGCCGGCGCCACCTTCCAGCTCGACGACTTCCTCGCCGGCAGGCAGACGCCGGTGTTCTTCGGTTCCGGCATCAACAACTTCGGCGTGCGCGAAGTGCTGCGCGCGCTGGCCGACTGGGCGCCGTCGCCGCTGCCGCGCGAAGCGGTCGAACGCGTCGTCGACCCCACCGAACCCAAGTTCACCGGCTTCGTGTTCAAGATCCAGGCCAACATGGACCCGAACCACCGTGACCGCATCGCCTTCTTCCGCGTCTGTTCCGGCCGCTACAGCCCCGGCATGAAGGCGCGCCATCGCCGCACCGGCAAGGACATGAAGATTGCCAACGCCGTCGTCTTCATGGCCAACGAGCGCCAGCGCTCCGAAGACGCCGTCGCCGGCGACATCATCGGCATCCACAACCACGGCCAGCTGCAGATCGGCGACACCCTCACCGAAGGCGAGGCCCTGCAGTTCAAGGGCATCCCCTACTTCGCGCCGGAGCTCTTTTCCAAGCCGCGGCTCAGGGATCCCCTGCGCGCCAAGCAGCTCAACAAAGGCCTGCTGGAACTCGGCGAGGAAGGCGCCGTGCAGGTGTTCGAACCCTTCGCCGACAACACGCTGCTCATCGGCGCCGTCGGCCCGCTGCAGTTCGAAATCGTCGCGCATCGCCTGAAGACCGAATACGGCGTCGACGCCAGCTTCGAAAATGCCGGCATCCACACCGCGCGCTGGGTCACCTGCCCCGACGCGCAACACCTCGCCGAATTCACCCGAGCGAACTCACTGCGGCTGGCGAAGGACGTCGACGGCAACCTGGTCTACCTGGCGGACACGCGCGTGAACCTGCAGCTGGCGCAGGAGCGCTGGCCCAAGGTCGCGTTCCACGACACGCGGGAGCATGGGCAGGTGATGGCCTGAGTAGCCGGGGCGTGGGAATGGAAGCCCGCTTGTTGATGGCTGGCCAGCGCTGGCAAGCAGCGTCTAACGACAATTTGATCCAGGTACTGGCCGTCTTTTGTTCGGCCGAAGCGGACCTTTATGGGGAACGCCTTGATAGTCTGCTCTGGGGCCGGAACGGACGTCCGCAAATGTGCATAAGAATACGATTCTGAACATAGCCCGGCCTCGCCGTGCCCCCCGTGCCGGCTCGCGCCGATACACAGCAACCCCTTTGGCTCTGACGCCCGCTTGACCCACCCCTGCTTTCCCAACTAGAGTCTGGGAACACTACGGCACGCGCAACGCACGCTGGCCGACCCCGCGGAAGAACTGAAAACAACAATCAGGCAAAGGGGGCCCCATGGGCAGGGGAAACAGTTATCCACGCATCGCTTACTTGACCGGAGTCGCCCTGGTTGCCGGGCGGGTGTGTTTGCCGTTTCCGCCATGGCACCCTAATCCGGGCTCGCGTCAATCCAAACAAATACTTGGGCAGGAATCGAGCGGGTTATGCACCTGCACCTTGCCGAGATATACACCTGGACAGGTGTATATCTCACGTTAGCCATGTACGAAGTTGCTCGTACTCTCGTCGCCTTCATTATTTGGTCGCTCCTGTACATCGTGCCGGCGGGGGCCGGGATGTTTCTTATCGCTCTTCTCGCCGGCAAGCGTATTGTCTTTTCGGTCGTGGATTGGTCGCTCCTCATACTTCCGTGGATTGCTTGGTTTGGTGTGGCATCGATAAATTCAAGTCACAAGTCCTTGGCCAATTTGGCAGAGGTATATGCGGTGGCAGCAGTGGCGGTCATTTCGTTTGGGCTGCGGTGTTTTCTGGCGCCGCGCGTTAACCAGCACCTCCTTAGCAAAACGGCAGTACTTGTAACGTGTCTATTCGCCATAGCTTTGGTACTGCTGGTGCCATCACTTCCGGAGTAAATCTATGGCTAACAAACGCTTCGAGAGGGACGCTCCGACAGCAAGCTTCGCTTGCTGTCTCCGCACCCCTCAAGCTGCACGTTAGTCATTTCTAGGATATCCACTATGACCATGTTGCTCAGATCATTTAGCGTTTGTGTCTGTGCCTTCGCAGCGTTCATTCTTTCCGGCTGCGACACAACAGGTGGGACGCGGATTGACAATGTGCCGATGTATGGCCAGCCGAATGTGCAGCGCCCTGATGAACTCAAGCGAGCCGACGAAGAATTTATCAAGCAAGCTTCGGAAGGTTTGGGTGGCAGAGAAAAAGCGAGTCAAGCATGGGCATCGCAAGGCGACAAATTCTTTGGAGAGGGCAATCTTGATTTCGCAATGCGTCGCTATAACCAGTCATGGTTATTGAACCCCAACAACTACCGAGCCTACTGGGGTTTTGGTCGAGTATTACTTCAGCAAGGAAAGATTGGGGAAGCCGTTCAAAACCTTGAAAAATCCAAACAGCTCGCTGATGACCAATTCCAAAAAGCTGCATTACTCTCAGATCTAGGCTCTGCCTATTCTGCACAAGCGGAAAGCTTCCCAAGCAACGCTGAGCAAGAAAGAGCAAGACTGTTTTCTCTGGCCAACCAGAACTTTTCCGAGAGTACAGCTCTTGATGCCACCTACGGAAATAGTTGGCGTCGTTGGGCCATGTCCTTGTATGAGCAAGGTAATTACGCCAGCGCATGGGAGAAGGTGAAACGGGCGCGGTTGCAAAATGCGCGGCCATTCCCACCACAGTTTATTGCTGCGCTAGAGCAAAAAATGCCGGAGCCGAGATAAATGGCTAACAAGTCGGTCAAGGCGCTCCCTTCGGTCGCTGGGACGCTCCGCAAGCGGCGCGTCCCTTACCTTTGACGTTATGCGTCTTGCTATGACAACAAATAAGTTGGAGAAAAGTACTATGAGAAATTTATTGTTACTGCTCGCGATCTCTGTTGGAGGATGCGCCTATTCCGTCAAACCAGAAATCAATTCACATGCAATTGGCCCGTCATCGCTATCTGACAAGCACAAGGGGTTATGGAGACTTGAATTATCAGACCGATTAACCAATTTGTCTGACGAAGTAAAGCCATATACGAACCACTGTTCGGGAATGAAATATCCTATTTTGGTGGGCCAATCATTAGCCAATTCGATTCAACAGGCGATAGCATCCAACTTTGAAAGAATAGACACCTCCAATTCTGGAAAGACGGTTGATGGCACAATTACCGTTAGCATTGATGACTTCCAATCAAGAGCCGGTTGTTTTGCTTTGCTGCAATGTAAAGCAAACACACAACTTACCATTCATATAAATGTTAAGCGTGCCGATGGCACCGAATTAGCAGACAAATCGATCCAAACCTTAACTGAACACTCAGGCTTTGAGGGGATGGCGTGTGAAGGCGTATCTAACATCCTATCCAAATCTGTTTCAAGCAACTTGTCTGATTCGGTTGGGCAAGTTTCGACATTCTTGTCGGGACTACCAAAATAGTCATGTACACACTGCGTAACACGCCATTCAACTTGGACACCCTACACGCTGCTTCGCAGCATGTAGGGCGCCGGTTAATTTCACGTTGAACGGTGCTCTGACCGGTAAGCGCTGAACAACGGTCGTTGGAGCGGCCAGCCTGACAGGCCGCTTAGGCCGAGAACCCGTCACTGCCTGCTGCCCGCCAGACCCCTGCAACCCCTCGATCGCGTTCCTTCGCCTTGCCGGCCGGTCGTCTGCACGATCATGGTCTATGAATAGGAGTCAGTCCGGACGCATCCGCAGCCTGGATGCCGCCAGCGGGCTGCCCCACGCAAGGAGACCCCCATGGATAGCGCTGATCGCGGTTTTGCCGTTCACAATTTCATTTTTGCCAACTACGTGGCGACCGATCCCATGGAACGCGACCGGTTGCAGAGCCGGCGCCTGCACGAACCGGAGCAGATCCTCAGCAGCACCGATCCGATGACGGGCCTGGAGATCGACGACGTATCCGGGCATCCCTATCTGGTCGACGGCAACGTCACGATGTATTTCGAATCGGAGTCCACCCGCAAGGCCTTCATGGACATGCCGATCGACCATCCCTTCCATCTGGTCGACAACCCCACGGATGAAGGCTACGACGAGGGCTGAACGATCAGGCTTCCCTGAACAGGCGGATCGCCTCGTCCAGCCGCTGCACGGCATGCACGGTCATGCCCGCGATCTTCTGCTTGGGCTGGTTGGCGGCCGGCACGATGGCCTGGGTGAAGCCGAGCTTGGCGGCTTCCTTCAAACGTTCCTGACCGCGCTGCACCGGGCGGATTTCGCCGGCCAACCCCACTTCGCCGAACATCACCAGCTTGTCGGGCAAAGGCTGGCTTCGCAATGACGACACGATGGCGGCGAGCACGGCGAGGTCGGCGGCGGGTTCGCTGATCTTCACGCCGCCGACGGCGTTGACGAACACGTCCTGGTCGAAGCAGGCGATGCCGGCATGACGGTGCAGCACGGCGAGCAGCATGGCGAGGCGGTTCTGCTCCAGGCCAACGCTCAAACGGCGCGGGCTCGGCGCGTGGCTGGAATCGACCAGCGCCTGGATTTCGACGAGCAAGGGCCGCGTGCCCTCCTGCGTGACGAGCACGCAGGAGCCGGGCACCGGCTCGCCGTGGCGCGACAGGAAGATGGCCGAGGGGTTGGACACGCCCTTGAGGCCCTTCTCGGTCATGGCGAAGACGCCGATCTCGTTGACCGCGCCGAAGCGGTTCTTGAACGCGCGCACCAGGCGGAAACTCGACCCGGTGTCGCCCTCGAAATACAGCACGGTGTCGACGATGTGCTCGAGCACGCGCGGGCCGGCGATGGCGCCTTCCTTGGTGACGTGGCCGACGAGGATGATGCTGCAACCGGTCTGCTTGGCGTGGCGCGTGAGCTGCGCGGCGCATTCGCGCACCTGCGCGACCGAGCCGGGGGCCGAGGTCAGCGCCTCGGAATACACGGTCTGGATCGAATCGATGACCGCGACCTCGGGCTTGAGTTCGGCCAGTTGCGCGAGGATGGCTTCGAGGCGGATTTCCGGCAGCACCGGCAGATCGGTTTCGGGCAGCGAGAGGCGCCGCGCGCGCAGCGCCACCTGGCGCGCCGATTCCTCGCCGCTGACATAGAGCGTTTTCAGGGTGCCGGACAGGCCCGCCAGGGCCTGCAGCAGCAGCGTCGACTTGCCGATGCCGGGATCGCCGCCGATCAGCACCACGCCGCCGGGCACCAGGCCGCCGCCGAGTACGCGGTCGAGTTCGCCGATGTCGGTGGCGATGCGGCTTTCCTCGGAGGCCTCGACGTCGTGCAGGCGCTGCACCGTGCTGGTTGCCGCCAGCGCCGCGAAACGCGGTTTGGCGCTTTCGGCGACGGTCTCGACCAGGGTGTTCCAGGCGTTGCAGTGCGGGCACTGGCCCTGCCACTTGGGCAGCGTGCCGCCGCACTCGGTGCAGGTGTAGATCGTTTTGGTTTTGGCCACTACGCAGTCAGATGCGGGACATCAGGCCGGGAACACACCGGTGGATAAATACCGGTCGCCGCGGTCGCAGACGATGGAGACGATGACGGCGTTCTCGACTTCCTTCGATACCTGCAGCGCGGCCCACAGCGCACCGCCGGATGACACGCCGGCGAAGATGCCTTCCTCGCGCGCGAGCCGGCGGGTGGTTTCCTCGGCGTCGAACTGGGTCACGTAGATCATGCGGTCGACGCGGTCGTAGTCGCAGATGTCCGGCACGTATTCCTCGGGCCACTTGCGGATGCCGGGAATCTGCGCGCCTTCCACCGGCTGCACGCCGACGATCTGGATGGCGGGATTGCGTTCCTTGAGGTAGCGCGAGCAGCCCATGATGGTGCCGGTGGTGCCCATGCTGGAGACGAAATGGGTGATCTTGCCCTGGGTGTCGCGCCAGATCTCGGGACCCGTCGTACGGTAATGCGCTTCCGGATTGTCGGGATTGGAAAACTGGTCGAGGATCCGGCCGATGCCCTGCTTTTCCATGGCGAGGGCGAGATCGCGCGCGCCTTCCATGCCGGCTTCCCGGCTGACGAGCTGCAGTTCGGCGCCGAAGGCGCGCATGGTCTGCTGACGTTCGATCGAGGCGTTCTCCGGCATGATCAGGATCAGCCGGTAGCCGCGCATCGCCGCCGCCATCGCCAGCGCGATGCCGGTGTTGCCGCTGGTGGCCTCGATCAGCGTGTCGCCCGGCTGGATCTCGCCGCGCGCCTGCGCAGCATCGATCATCGACAGGGCCGGGCGGTCCTTCACCGAGCCTGCCGGATTGTTGCCCTCGAGCTTGACCAGCACGATGTTGCTGGTCAGCCCTGGCATGCGCTTGAGCCGCACCAGCGGCGTGTTGCCGACCGTGTCTTCGATGGATTTGTACTCGCTCATGGTTCCGTCAACTGCAATATGGCATTCGAGCGGTTCCGCCCGACTTCCCTGTAACCCGACTCCCGCATCCACGCCAGGATATCGCGCTTCCACTGCTTCTGGCTGGTGTGTTCGATGATCACCAGCCTGGGCCAGCTACGCCGTGCGCTCGTTTCGAAGAACGGAAACAGGACCGCGTCTTCCATGCCTTCGACGTCGATCTTCATGGCGTCCACGCCGGTGATGCCCTCTTGCGCCAGCACCTTGGCCAGCGGCTGCACCTGCACGCTGATCGACGTTCCCGGCCTCGCCCCCGCGTCGCCGAGATGGCTGCCACCCAGATCGCGGTCGGTCACCGCCATGTTCAGGGTAGCAACCCGGTCGCCGAGCGCGATCGGCAGGGCCGCGATGCGTCCGTTCAGGTCGTTGGCCTCGATATTGAATCGCAGGCGATCGTACACCGTCGGGTTCGGTTCGAAGGCAAGCACCCTGGCGGCCCCCTGGTGCGCCGCCATCAGCGCATAGTAGCCAATGTTGGCACCGATATCGAGAAACACGCCGCCCTTGCCCGAAAAAGCCTCCAGCTTGCGGATCTCGCTGCCATCGCGCAGCTTCGAGCCGAACAGCATCTTGTTCTCGACGACGTTGTCCCAGGGATGGAGCCTGAATTTCAGGCCGGCGTAGCGGATATCGACGGGAACCGGCAGCCGCAGTCCGGCCCAGAGCCGGGCCAGCGTCTTCTTGAACGCGCCGCGCGCCAGCCCCAGACGCCTCGCCAGCACCAGCAGTTTTCCCATGCCGCCCGGCGCGTACGTGCCCCAGGCCGGGATGTTGTCGATAGTATTCATCAAGCCTCGCCTTGCCGGTCGCAACGGCCAGGCCGTACGCTCGTCACCTGCCTGCGCCCGTCCTGCCTCCCCATGCTGCCGGTCGCGGCATTCTACAGGAATGCCCTGTCCGTCCGCATGGGGCTTCCCGCCACGGACGATCCTCCAACCTGCCCTATAATCCGACAGGTTGCGTCGGGCACCAGCCGTGTCGAACAAACGGATATCTGATCGGAAGCAGAATGGCACATACCCCCCCGGGATCGGTTCTCATCGAAGTTGGCGCGGGCGAACTGATCGACAAGATCACGATCCTCAAAATCAAGGCCGGCCGGATCAACGATCCGGCCAAACTCAGCAACGTGAATCACGAGCTCGAGGTGCTGAGCCGGGCCTGCGCGGAAAACCTGCCGCCTTCGGCCGAACTGACGCGGCTCGAGGCTGCGCTGACCGAAGTCAACCAGGCGCTGTGGGTGATCGAGGACGACATCCGCGCCTGTGAGGCCGCCCGCGATTTCGGACCGACATTCATTGAGCTGGCGCGTTCGGTTTACATCCAGAACGACCGCCGGGCCGCACTCAAGAAATCGATCAACGCGCTCTGCGGTTCCCGCATCGTCGAGGAAAAGTCCTACACCGAATTCAACTGAGCGGCGGCAGCCTGGGCAATACCGCCTGCAGCACCGTGTCGACGGAGAGCGCCGCCAGGTCGGGCACCTCGATGGCCCGAAAATCCCCGCGCGCCATGCCGGTGAGCGTCGCCGAGGTGTGCGGTCCGAACAGCGCCAGCCCGGGCTTGCGCAGGCAGGCCGCAACGTGGCTGGGGCCGGTGTCGTTGCCGACGACGAAGCTCGCGCCCTGCAGCACGCCGGCAAGCTCGAACCAGTTCAGGAAACCGTTCGGCCCCAGCAGGACATGGCCCGGGATCGTTCGCGCCAGTTCGATTTCGTCGGGGCCGGGCGCGGTGACCACGTCATAGCCGCGCGCCAGCAGGGCCGCCGCGAGCTTGTCGTAGCCTGGCCAGCGCTTGTACGGGTGGCGCGCCGAACACCCCGGGATCAGCGCCACGTACGGCGTCCGCACGCCCTCGGCCTGCAGCAGGCCCGACACGTCGTCCACCATCCAGGACACGTCCGGCGCCAGGCTGTGCGGCGTCGGGATGCCGTCGTTCTGCAACTGCCGCGCCAGCCCTTCCAGGGCCGCTGCCGTGCGCGCGCGGACCCGGTTGCCGTTCCAGCGGGCATGGCGGAAAAACAGTTTGCGGTACAGCTCGGTGCGGTCCGAGTTCTGCAGATCGTAGACCTGGTCGAAGCGGCCGGCCCTGAAGGCGCGCGCCAGGCGAACCCAGTCGCCCAGCTTCCAGAGCGGACTGCGCGCATCGCCCAGCACGCGATCGACGTGCGGACACCGGCTCATCAGCTTGCGAAAGGCCGGTGCCGTCAGCAGCGTGATGTCCGCCTGCGGATGGAACGCGCGGATATCGCGCAATACGCCGTCGGCCTGCACGAGGTCGCCGAACGCACCGTGCTTGATGACGAGAATGCGTGCGGACGAACCGGCCATGCCGCTCAGACGCTGGACCGCCGCGGCTTCAGGGACGCCCGATCGGGAGATAGTCGAAGCCCATGTCGCGCATCGCCTGCGGTTCGTACAGGTTGCGGCCGTCGAACACGAGCGGCACCTTCAGCAGCGATTTCATGGTGTCGAAGTTGGGGCTGCGGAACACCTTCCACTCGGTCACGATGAGCAGCGCATCGGCACCCTTCAATGCATCCATCGGGCTGTCGACCAGTTGCAGGTCGGCGCGCTCGCCGTAGATGCGGCGGGTTTCCTCCATCGAGGCCGGGTCGTAGGCGGAGACGCTGGCCCCCATCCCCCACAGCGCCTCGAGCATGGTGCGGCTGGGCGCTTCGCGCATGTCGTCGGTGTTGGGCTTGAACGCGAGGCCCCACATGGCGAAGCGCTTGCCCTTGAGATCCTTGCCGTAGCGCGCGACGAGCTTGTCGACCAGCACCTGCTTCTGCGCATCGTTGGCGTCTTCCACGGCGTCGAGCACGCGCACCGGGATGCCGTTCTCCTGCGCGGTGCGGCGCAGGGCCTGCACGTCCTTGGGGAAGCACGAGCCGCCGTAGCCGCAGCCGGCATAGAGGAAGTGATAGCCGATGCGCGGATCGGAACCGATGCCGTGGCGCACCTGCTCGATGTCGGCGCCCAGCTTCTCGGCCAGGATGGCGAGCTCGTTCATGAACGAGATGCGCGTGGCGAGCATGGCGTTGGCCGCGTACTTGGTGAGTTCGGCCGAACGGATGTCCATCACGATGAGGCGGTCGTGGTTGCGCTGGAACGGCGCGTAGAGCTGGCGCAGCAGCGCGGTGGCCCTGTCGGAGGCGGTGCCGACGACGATACGGTCGGGTTTCATGAAGTCGTCCACGGCCGCGCCCTCCTTGAGGAATTCGGGATTGGACGCGACGTCGAATTCGATGGCCGCGCCGCGCCTGGCGAGTTCCTCGGCAAGCGCCGCCTTCACCTTGTCGGCGGTGCCCACGGGCACGGTGGACTTGTCGACCACCAGCTTGTAGTCCTGCATGTGGCGGCCGATGTTGCGGGCGGCGGCGACGACGTACTGCAGGTCGGCGGAACCGTCCTCGTCGGGCGGCGTGCCCACGGCGATGAACTGGACCTGTCCGAAGGCGACGGACTCGGCGACGTCGGTGGTGAAGGAGAGGCGGCCGGCCGCGACGTTGCGCCTGACCATGTCTTCCAGCCCGGGTTCGTAGATGGGAATGCCGCCCGCCTTCAGCGTCTCGATCTTCTTCGGATCGACGTCGAGACACAGTACCTCATTGCCGACTTCCGCCAGGCAGGTGCCCGTCACCAGGCCCACGTAGCCCGTCCCAATTACCGTGATCTTCACTGCAGTCTCCCTAAGCGTTTTGAATGTCGGATCGAATTTGTTGCAGGGCGGCGAGCGGGTCGACCGCGCCGGTGATCGGCCGGCCGATCACCAGGTCGGTGGCACCCGCCTTCAGCGCCTCCACCGGCGTCATCACGCGACGCTGGTCGGCGCTGTCGGCCCCGGCCGGCCGGATGCCCGGCGTCACCAGACGGAAATCGGTACCCAGGCTGGCGCGCAGCAACGCGGCTTCCTGCGCCGAGCAGACTACACCGTCGAGTTGACAGGACTGTGCCAGGCGCGCCAGGCGCAGCACCTGGTCGGCCGGCGCAGTCGTGACGCCGACCTCGGCGAGATCCTCGCCGCTCATGCTGGTGAGCACGGTCACCGCGATGAGGAGCGGCGGATGCGGCAGGTCGGCGAGCGCCTCGCGCGCGGCTTCCATCATGCGTCGCCCGCCTGCGGCATGAACGTTGAGCATCCACACGCCCAGCCCCGCCGCCGCGCGACAGGCGGCAGCCACGGTATTCGGGATGTCGTGGAATTTCAGGTCGAGGAAGACCTCGAAACCGTGCGCGACCAGTTCGCGCACCAGCTCCGGCCCCGCCACGGTGAACAGCTCCTTGCCGACCTTCAGCCGGCACAGCGCCGGATCGAGCCGCGACACCAGCGCCAGCGCCGAGGCCGCGTCGGGAAAATCCAGTGCAACGATGATCTTGGTCGAGTTCACACCATGCCCTTTCCGCTCACTGCTTGCCGCTTGCCGTTCACGCTTCGCCCTCCCGCCGCTCGGGATCGAAGCTGTCCCAGCGCCCGCATGCCGGGCAGCGCCAGAAGAACTGCTTGGCCTTGAAGCCGCAGCTGGCGCACTGGTAACGCATCATGCGCTGGCTGTGTGCGGCGATCAGCCCTTTCTCGACCTGCAGCAGTTCGCGCTCGCCCGGCTCGGCCTCGATCAGCTGCGCTTCGAGCAGACGATCCAGCGTGCGCAGGCTGGGATTGCGCCGCAGTTCCTCACGCGCGAGCTGGCTGGCGGCCGTCGCGCCCTCGGTTTCGGAAACCGTGAGATACAGCGCGCCGAACAGATCCTGCGAGGGCTGGCGGGCATGCAAGGCACGCAGCCATTGCACGCCTTCGGCCAGCTTGCCCAACTGCCGGTAGCTGCCGATCACCCGGTCGACGACGAGCGCCATGTGCGGCGCACTCTGCGTTTCCACCATGCGCCAGTCGGCAATGGCCGCTTCGTGCCGGCCGGCCGCGGCGTCGAGATCGCCCGCCATCAGGTTGGCCCGCACCGACTGGCGGTTGGCCCGGATCGCCTCTTCCAGGTGGGCGGCCGCGGCCTCCGGACTGCCCTTGGCCGACTCGAGCAGCGCGAGTTCGCAGTGGAAATGCGCAATCTCGGCGTTGAGCGGCTTGCTGGTGTCCTTTTCCAGCAGGCGCGCGGCATCGATGGCCTTCTGCCAGTCGCGCTCCTGGACGTAGATTTCCAGCAGGTAGGTGCGGGCCTGCCCATGCTGCGAAGTCTCCAGCAGTCGGCCGAACACCTGCTCGGCGCGATCGAGCAGGCCGGCCTTGAGATAGTCCTGGCCCAGTTCGCTCATCGCGCGCAGGCGCTGTTCCTCGGCCAGCCCCTCGCGCTCGAGCAGGTTCTCGTGCATGCGGATGGCACGGTCGAGCTCCCCGCGCCGGCGGAACAGGCCACCCAGCGCGAAATGCAGGTCAATGGTTTCGGGTTCGAGCTTGACGACCTCGAGGAAGGCCTCGATGGCCTTGTCGGGCTGCTCGTTGAGCAGGAAGTTGAGCCCGCGGAAATACGAATTCGGCAGGGCGCGCGATTCGGTGACGACCTGCCTGATGTCCACGCGCGCGGCAAGCCAGCCGAGCGCAAAGAACAGGGGGAAGGCCAGCAGCCACCAGAGCTCGAATTCCATGGGCTCTAGACGACAGGAATATCCGGCGTGCGCATGACCGTGTCGGCCTCGACGGCCGGCTGTTTGCGCGTCGCCTCGCGACGCAGGCGAAACAGCGTCGGCAGCAGGGCGAGCACGCCCGTCAGCACGCCCAGGGCGAACGCGAGGCCGAGCATGACGATCAGCGGCGCCTGCCAGACGTAACCCAGATAGGAATAGAAAACCGCCGTATGGCTGTTTTTCAGGGCGAAACCCAATACCAGCAGAAAAATCAGGATCTTTGCCGCCAGCCCCAGATAACGTGTGATTTTATTCATGAGTGGTCGCGCGTGGTTGTTGGCCATTCTACCTTTGCGGGCTTGCTTCAAAAAGCGGGGCACAAAAGAAAACGGCGCCCGGGGCGCCGTTTTCCACAAACATCCAGCCAGATTCAACCAGGGAAATCCACCCGATCGCGCAGTTCCTTGCCCGCCTTGAAGTGCGGCACGTACTTGGCCGGCACCTGCACCTTCTCGCCCGACTTCGGATTGCGGCCGACGCGGG
Organism: Thiobacillus sp.; assembly: GCA_044227225.1. Taxonomy (GTDB): domain Bacteria; phylum Pseudomonadota; class Gammaproteobacteria; order Burkholderiales; family Thiobacillaceae; genus Thiobacillus. The sequence goes on from JBGAFM010000001.1 coordinate 346,857, forward strand.
CGGGACGATAGCTCAGGCTGAAACTGCCGAAGCCGCGTATTTCGATGCGCTCGCCGCGCGACAGGTTCTTCGCCAGCGCGTCGAGGATCGTCTTCACTGCCATCTCGATATCCGCAACCGAAAATTGCGAATGCCGCGCAGCAAGCTGCGCGATCAGCTCGGATTTGGTCATGGTTTATTCGGCGTTCTTGTTTTCGAGCTTGGCCTTGAGCAGGGCACCCAGGTTGGTCGAACCGCTGGACGCGGCCGATTCGGCTGCCATCTTCTTCATCGCGGCATCCTGCTCGGTCATGTCCTTGGCCTTGATCGACAGGTTGATCACGCGGTTCTTGCGATCCACGTTGATGATCATGGCTTCGATCTCGTCGCCTTCCTTGAAGTGGCTGCGCATGTCTTCCACGCGGTCGCGCGAGACTTCGGACGCACGCAGGTAGCCTTCCATGTCGCCGTCGAGCGTGACCGTCGCGCCCTTGGCCTCGACCGTCTTGATCGTGCCCTTGACGATGCTGCCCTTCTCGTGGCCCGACGCGTAGCTGGTCAGCGGATCGCCTTCGAGCTGCTTGATGCCGAGCGAGATGCGCTCGCGCTCGAGGTCGATGCCGAGCACCACGGCTTCCACGTCCTGGCCCTTGCGGAAGTTGCGCACGGCTTCTTCGCCGGCCACGCTCCACGACAGGTCGGACAGGTGAACCAGGCCGTCGATGCCGCCGGGCAGGCCGATGAACACGCCGAAGTCGGTGATCGACTTGATCGCGCCGGAAACCTTGTCGCCCTTCTTGTGGTTCATCGAGAAATCTTCCCACGGGTTGGACTTGCACTGCTTCATGCCCAGCGAGATGCGGCGCTTGTCCTCGTCGATGTCGAGCACCATGACTTCGACTTCGTCGCCCAGCTGGACGATCTTGGAGGGGCTGACGTTCTTGTTGGTCCAGTCCATTTCGGAGACGTGCACCAGGCCTTCGATGCCTTCTTCGATCTCGACGAACGCGCCGTAGTCGGTGAGGTTGGCGACCTTGCCGAACATGCGGGTTCCCTGCGGGTAGCGGCGGGCGATGCCGACCCACGGGTCATCACCGAGCTGCTTGATGCCGAGCGACACACGGTTCTTCTCGGTGTCGTAGCGCAGGATCTTGGCTTCGAGTTCCTGGCCGACGTGCACGACTTCGGACGGATGCTTGACGCGGCGCCAGGCCATGTCGGTGATGTGCAGCAGGCCGTCGATGCCGCCGAGGTCGACGAACGCGCCGTAGTCGGTGATGTTCTTGACCACGCCCTTGACGATGGAGCCTTCCTTCAGGTTTTCCATCAGGGCTTCGCGATCGGCGCCCATGGTCTCTTCCAGCACGGCGCGACGCGACACGACGACGTTGTTGCGCTTGCGGTCGAGCTTGATGACCTTGAACTCCATTTCCTTGTATTCGTAGGGCGTGGTGTCCTTGACCGGGCGCATGTCGACCAGCGAGCCCGGCAGGAAGGCGCGCAGGCCGCCGACCAGCACCGTGAGACCGCCCTTGACCTTGCCCTGCACCATGCCGGTGACGATGCGGCCTTCGTTCATCGCGGCTTCCAGATCCAGCCACGCGGCCAGTTTCTTGGCGCGCTCGCGCGACAGCTTGGTGGCGCCGAAACCGTCTTCGATGGATTCGATGGCCACGGAAACGAAATCGCCGACCTTGGCTTCGACTTCGCCGGCGTCGTTCTTGAATTCTTCGATGGGAATCAGGCTCTCGGACTTGAGGCCGGCATTCACCGTCACGAAATTGTGGTCGATGCCGACGATTTCGGCGGTGATGACTTCACCCTGGCGCATTTCCTGGTGCGAGAGCGACTCCTCGAACAGGGCGGCAAAGCTTTCCATGGAAACGGGGGTGGAAGAAGCGGTAGCAGTAGACATTAAAAACCTTCTTGGTCCGTCGGTGAGGACGGGGTTGGTTGCACATCGCCATCCCGCGGGCGCGGGGCTGGCACTCAGTTTTCCTGTTGCGCGCAGTAGTGCGCCAGCACGGCCTGCACTGCCGATTCGATGTCCATATGGGTCGTATCGAGCAACAGCGCGTCCGGCGCGGGTTTCAGCGGGGCCACGGCACGCGCGGTGTCGCGTGCGTCGCGGGCCTGCATATCCGCAACAAGGGCCGGTAGACTAGCAGAGTTCCCCTTTTCGATCAACTGCTTATAGCGTCTTTCGGCGCGTGCCTCGGCACTGGCGGTGAGGAAGACCTTGGCCGGCGCGTCGGGGAAGATCACCGTGCCCATGTCTCGCCCGTCGGCCACCAGGCCCGGCGCCTGGCGATAGGCCCGCTGGCGCGCCAGCAGGGCCGCGCGCACGGCGGGCAGGGCGGCGACCTTCGAGGCCCCCACCCCGACGTCCTCGGCGCGGATGGCTTCGGTCACGTCGGCCTCGCCCAGCCACACGCGGGCGTCGCCGAAGCGCGCCGGCAGGGCGGCAGCCAAGGCCGCCACCGCCGCCTCGTCGTCCAGCGCCACGCCGGACTGCATCGCCGACAGGGCCGTCAGCCGGTACAGGGCGCCGCTGTCGAGGAAATGGAAACCCAGCGCACGCGCGACGCGCTCGGCGACCGTGCCCTTGCCGGAAGCGGAAGGGCCGTCGATGGTGATGACCGGGAGAGCGGTGAGCGGTGAGCGGTGAGCGGAACTCATTGGGCAATCCCCGCAAAAATCCTGAAATACGTCGGGAAGGTCTTGTTCACGCACGCGGGATCGTTGATGCGCAGCGGCACGCCGCCGAGCGTGGCGAGCGACAGGCACATCGCCATGCGGTGGTCGTCGTAGGTATCGATGACGGCGTGCGGCGTGAGCACCGCCGGCGGCGTGATGCGGATGAAATCCGCGCCCTCCTCCACCGCCGCGCCGATCTTGCGCAGCTCGGTCGCCATCGCCGCGATGCGGTCGGTTTCCTTGACCCGCCAGCTGGCGATGTTGGTCAGCGTGGTGGCGCCGTCGGCGAACAGCGCGGCGACCGCCAGGGTCATCGCGGCGTCGGGGATGTGATTGCAGTCGAGCTCGATTGCCTTCAGGCGGCCGCCCGCCGGCGCGCGCGCCTCGATCCAGTTCGGGCCCATCGTGATCTGCGCGCCCATCAGCGCCAGCGCGTCGGCAAATCGCACGTCGCCCTGCACGCTGTCGGCCCCCACGCCCTCGACCCGCACCGGGCCGCCGCCGATGGCGCCTGCGGCGAGGAAATACGAGGCCGACGAGGCATCGCCCTCGACCCAGATTTCACCGGGACTGGCGTAGCGCGCGTCGGCCGGCACGCTGAAGCGCGCCCAGCCTTCCTGGTCGGGGCGCACGCCAAAACGACGCAGCATCGCCAGCGTGATGCCGATGTAGGGTTTGGAAATCAGTTCGCCGTCGATCTCGATGTGCGTGGTTTTGCGCAACAGCGGCAACGCCATCATCAGGCCGGTGAGAAACTGGCTCGACACGTTGCCGCGCACGCGCGTGGTCTCGCCTGTCACTTCCGCAGGATGAATGTGCAGCGGCGGATAGCCGGGCTGGCCCAGATAGTCGATCTTCGCGCCCAGCAGGCGCAGCGCGTCGACCAGGTCGCCGATCGGCCGCTCGTGCATGCGCGCCACGCCTTTCAGCACGTAGTCGCCGCCCGACAGCGCGCACGCGGCAGTCAGCGAGCGGAAGGCCGTGCCGGCGTTGCCGAGGAAGAGTTCGGCCCGTTTCACCGGAAAAGCGCCACCGACCCCCGTGATCGTGTAGTCGTCGGTTTCGCCGTTGCGCTGCACCCCGACGCCCAGCGTGCGCAGGGCATCGAGCATGACCCGCGTGTCGTCGGAATCGAGCAGCGCGCGCACCTGCGTCGTGCCGCCCGACAGCGCCGCCAGCAGCAGCACGCGGTTGGAGATGCTCTTGGAGCCGGGCAGGCGCACCGTGCCTTGCGCGTGCGCGGCAGCGGGCAAATCGAGATAATCCATCAGACGTCCTGAGTCCTGATCCAGTGTTCGCGCGCAGTGCGTGCGCGCGTGAAAATCTTCAGCAAGGCCTCCGCGTCGCCTGCCGCGACCGCGGCGCGCACTGCCTGCAACGCGCCGGCGTAGGCATCGAGTTCGGCGAGCAGCGCCTCGCGATTGGCCAGCGCGATGTCGCGCCACATCTCGGGCGAGGAACCGGCGATGCGGGTGAAATCGCGAAAGCCGCTGGCGGCAAAGCGGAAGAAGGTCTCGCCGTCCGGGCGCTGCGCCAGCTCGTCGACCAGCGCGAATGCGGCCAGATGCGGCAGGTGGCTCACCGCCGCGAAGATGCGGTCGTGCTGCGCGGCGTCGAGCGTGTCCACCTGCGCGCCGGCCGCTTCCCAGAGTGCGCGCACGGTGGCGACGGCATCCGGGCGGGTCTCGGCCTGCGGCGTGAGCACCACGCGCTTGCCGCGATAGAGGTCGGCGCGCGCGGCGCCGGGGCCGCTCTGCTCCGAACCGGCGATGGGGTGGCCCGGCACGAAGTCGGCAAAGCGCGCGCCCAGGGCCGCGCGGGCGGCGGCGGCGACGTTGGCCTTGGTGCTGCCGGCGTCGGTGACGAGGGCGCCCGGCTTGAGATGCGGCGCCAGCTGGCGCAACACGGTTTCGGTTTCGCCGACCGGCAGGGCGAGCAGGATGCAGTCGGCCTGCCCCGCTTCGTCCCACGCCACGGCGCGGTCGATCAGGCCCAGCTCGCGCGCGACGGTGAGGCGCGCCGGATTGCGGCCGACGCCGAGCACCGTGCGCACCGCACCGGCCTGCTTCAGTGCCAGCGCGAACGAACCGCCGATGAGGCCGGTGCCGACCAGCGCCAGCTTTTCGACAATCACAGGCACGTCTTCAGGGCCTCCAGGAAGCGCGCATTCTGCCCGGCCAGGCCCACCGACACGCGCAGGCATTCGGGCAGGCCGTAGTTGGCGACCGGGCGCACGATCACGCCCTGTTTCAGCAGGGCCTGGTTGATGCGTGCGGCGTCGCCGACCTTCGCCAGCAGGAAATTGCCCTTCGACGGCACGGTTTCGACGTTCAGGGCTTTCAGCCCGGCGACGAGCTGCGCCATGCCGGCGCTGTTGAGCGCGTAGCTGCGCAGCAGGAATTCGACGTCGTCGAGCGCGGCTTCGGCCGCGGCCAGCGCCGGCGCGTTGACGTTGAAGGGATGGCGCACCCGGTTCAGCAGGTCGATGACGTCGGGATGGGCGATGCCGTAGCCGACGCGCAGGCCGGCCAGGCCGTAGGCCTTGGAGAAGGTGCGGCTGATCAGCAGGTTCGGGAAACGCTCGACCCAGGCCAGCGTGTCGGCGCGGTCGTCGGTGGGCAGGTATTCGCCGTAGGCCTCGTCGAGCACGACCAGCACCTGCGGCGGCACGCTTGCGAGAAAGGCCTCGATCTCCGCCCACGGCAGGAAGCTGCCGGTCGGGTTGTTGGGGTTGGCGATCCACAGCACGCGGGTGTCCTCGCGGATCGCGGATCGCATCGCGGCGAGATCGTGGCCGTAGTCCCGGGCGGGCACGGCGATGCCCTGCGCACCGACCGTCTGCGTGGCGATGGGATAGACGGCGAAGGCGTGCTGCGCGAACACCGACGACGTGCCGGGCGACAGAAAGGCGCGCGCAGCCATGTCGAGCACGTCGTTGGAGCCGTTGCCCAGCACGATCTGCTGAGTGTCGACGCCGAATCTTTCCGCCAGCTTCGCCTTCAGCGCGAAGCCGGCGCCGTCGGGATAGAGCGCCATGTCGTGCAGCGCATCCTGCGCGGCGGCCAGCGCACGCGGGCTGGGCCCGAGCGGATTCTCATTCGAGGCGAGCTTGACGATGTCGGCCTCGGCCAGGCCCAGTTCGCGCGCGAGCTCGGAAATCGGCTTGCCGGGCAGGTAGGGCGCAATGCCGCGCACCCAGGACGGAGACAGATCGCAGCAACGCATCACGAGGCGGCGGGATAGGAGCCGAGTATCTTGAGGAAAGCCGCGCGCGATTCGATCTCGTTCAGCGCGGCAGACAGGCCGGCGTCCTGGCGATGGCCTTCGCAGACAACGAAGAAAAGATACTCCCAGCCCCCGGAACGGGCGGGGCGCGATTCCAGGCGGCTCATGGAAATGCCGGCGTCGGCCAGCGGCTGCAGGAGTCTGACCACGGCGCCCGGCTGGTTCTTCGCCCCCACGACCAGCGAAGTCTTGTCGCGGCCGGAAGGCTGCGCGTCGGCCTTGCCCAGCACGAGGAAACGGGTGGTATTGTGCGCCTCGTCCTCGACGTGTGCATCCACGACGGCCAGTCCGTAGAGCGCGGCGGCGGCGGCGGATCCGAGCGTGGCGGCATCGGGCTCCTGCGCGGCACGGCGCGCACCGTCGGCATTGCTCACCACGGCCACGCGCTCGGCGCGCGGCAGATGCTTGGACAGCCACTGCTGGCATTGCGCCAGCGACTGCGCATGCCCGTAGACGCGCGCAATGCCCTCGCGCTCCGCGGTCTTGCGCATCAGGGTCTGGTGGATGGGCAGCATGACCTCGCCGCAGATGCGCAAGGGGCTGCCGACGACGAGGTCGAGCGTGCGGCCGACGGCGCCTTCGATGGAATTCTCGACCGGCACCACGGCGAAATCCGCGCGACCGGTTTCCACGGCCTGGAAGCAGGCGTCGATGTCGGTCTCGGCCAGCGCCTCGACTTCCTGTCCGAACTGCTTGACCACCGCCTGCTGGCTGAAGGTGCCGGCCGGGCCCAGGTAGGCCACGCGCGTGGTTTCCTCCAGCGCGCGGCAGGCCGACATGATTTCGCGGATGAGGCGCTCGACCGTGTCGCCGGACAGCGGGCCGGGATTGGTTTCGCGCAGGCGGCGCACGATCTGCGCCTCGCGCTCGGGACGATAGATCTTCTCGCCCTTCTTGGCGCGGCCGACTTCCTGCGCAATGCCGGCACGCTCCGACAGCAGCTTCAGCAGCGCATCGTCGATGGCATCGATGCGCGCACGCAGCGCGCCCAGTTCGTTGTGCGCGCTCGGCACGCTGCGGGCGTCGTCGTTCATCAGGCTGGCAGGTAGCGCACGGCGAGCACGCCGTCGATGGCGGCGAGCTGCGCGATCACCGAACCGTCCACCGCACTGTCCACGTCGACCAGCGTATACGCCATGTCGCCCCTGGACTTGTTCACCATGTTGTGGATATTGAGCCCCGCCGCGGCCAGCGCCGCCGAGATCTGCCCCACCATGTTGGGGACGTTGGCGTTGGCGATCCCGAGCCGGAATGTCGACTCGCGCGCCATGGCGACGTTGGGAAAATTGACCGCATTGAGGATGTTGCCGTTCTCCAGATAGTCGGCCAGCTGCTCGGCGACCATGACGGCGCAATTCTCCTCGGCTTCCTCGGTACTTGCGCCCAGGTGCGGCAGCGCCACGACCCTGGCGTGGTTCTTAAGCGCATTGGCCGGGAAATCGCAGATGTAGGCATGCAGTTTGCCGGCGTCGAGCGCGGCGACGGCAGCGGCATTGTCGACCACCCCTTCGCGCGCGAAGTTGAGCAGCACGGCATTGGAGCGCATCACGGCGATGCGCTGGGCGTTGATCAGGCCGCGCGTGGCATCGACCAGCGGCACGTGCAGCGTCACGTAGTCGGCGACGCGCAGGGCATCCTCGACCGACTCCGCGCGCCTGACCTGCGACGGCAGCCGCCAGGCGGCGTCCACGGTGATCGCCGGGTCGAAACCGACCACATTCATGCCGAGCTTGATCGCCGCTTCGGCGACCAGGCAGCCGATGGCACCCAGGCCGACGACCGCGAGCGTGCGGCCCGGCAGTTCGCTGCCGGCGAACGCCTTCTTGCCGGCTTCGGTGGCCTTATGCATCTCCTCGTCGGTGCCGGCAAGGCCCTCGACGAAACGCATGGCCGGCACCAGGTTGCGTGCGGCGACGAGCATGCCGGCCAGCACCAGTTCCTTGACCGCATTGGCGTTGGCGCCCGGCGCATTGAACACGGGCACGCCGCGCCCCGAGAGCGCCTTCACCGGGATGTTGTTGGTGCCCGCGCCGGCACGGCCGATGGCCTGCACGCTCGCCGGGATGGCCATGTCGTGCATGTTGGCCGAGCGCACGAGGATGGCATCCGGATCGGCGACGTCGCCGCCAACCACATAGCTCTGCGGCAGGCGCGCCAGGCCGCGCGCGGAAATCGCGTTCAGGGTGAGGACCTTGCGCGGGTCAGCCATGGCTTTTCTCGAAGTCGCGCATGGCGTCGACCAGTGCCCTGACGCCCTCGACCGGCATCGCGTTGTAGATCGAGGCGCGCATGCCGCCGACCGACCGATGGCCCTTCAGCTGCAGCAGGCCGCGTTCCTTGGCGAGCTTGAGGAAAGCCTCGTCGAGCGACGCGTCTTTCAGCGTGAACGGCACGTTCATCAGCGAGCGGTTGTCGCGCGCCACCGGCGAATTGTAGAAATCGGTCGAATCGAGATAGCCGTACAGCAGGCCGGCCTTCTCGCGGTTGGTCCTTTCCATCGCGGCCAGTCCGCCGTTGCTCTTGAGCCACTTGAACACCAGGCCCGCGGTGTACATCGCGAAGGTGGGCGGGGTGTTGTACATCGACTCGTTGTCGGCGTGGGTCTTGTAGTCGAACATGGTCGGCGTGCCCTTGACGGTCTCGCCGAGCAGGTCTTCGCGGACGATGACGATGGTCAGGCCGGCCGGGCCGATGTTCTTCTGCGCGCCGGCGTAGATCAGGCCGAACTTGCTCACGTCCATCGGGCGCGAGAGGATGGTCGACGACATGTCGGCCACCAGCGGCACGCTGCCCGTGTCGGGCGTCCAGAACATCTCGACGCCGCCGATGGTCTCGTTCGGCGTGTAGTGGACGTAGGCCGCGTTCGGATCGAGTTTCCACTGGTCCTGCGTCGGCGCGTAGCTGAAATTCTTGTCCTCGCTCGACGCGACGACGTTCACTGCGCCATATTTCCTGGCTTCCTTGATGGCCTTCTTCGACCACTCGCCGGTGTTGAGGTAATCGGCGCTGGCCTTGCCGCGCAGCAGGTTCATCGGCACCATGGCGAACTGGCTCGACGCGCCGCCCTGCAGGAACAGCACCTTGTAGTTGGCCGGGATGCCCATCACTTCGCGCAGGTCGGCCTCGGCCTCGGCGGCGATGCCCATGAATTCCTTGCCGCGATGGCTCATTTCCATCACCGACATGCCGGAGCCGTGCCAGTCGACCATTTCGGCCTGGGCCTGTTGCAAAACGGCTTTCGGCAATACGGCCGGGCCCGCGCTGAAGTTGTAGATCGTCATGTGTCAGTCTCCCTTATTCGGTTTCGTTGTCGGTTTCGGCCACGTTTTCCAGGCTGATGAGTTTCTCGCCCTTGTCGAGATTGATCAGCGTCACGCCCTGGGTCGCGCGGCTCATGGCGCGTATTTCCTTGACGCGAGTACGGATCAGCACGCCGCCGGTGGTGATCAGCATGATCTCGTCCTCGTCCTTCACCAGCGTCGCGGCGACCACTTTTCCATTCCGTTCGCTGGTCTGGATCGCGATCATGCCCTGCGTGGCGCGCGCGTGGCGGGTGTACTCCGTGATCGAGGTCCGCTTGCCGAAGCCGTTCTCGGTCGCGGTCAGCACGTAGTCGTTCTCGTCCTCGGCGACCAGGAGCGAGATCAGCTTGCCGCCCTTGGCGAGCTTCATGCCGATGACGCCGCGCGCGGTGCGTCCCATCGGGCGCACGTCGTTCTCGTCGAAGCGCACGGCCTTGCCGGTGTCGGAGAACAGCATCACGTCGTGGCGGCCGTCGGTGATCGACGCGCCGATGAGGAAATCGCCGTCGTCCAGGCCCACCGCGATGATGCCGGCGGTGCGCGGACGCGAGAATTCGGACAGCGGCGTTTTCTTGACGATGCCGTTGCTGGTCGCCATGAACACGTAGTGCTCGTCGTCGAATGCCTTCACCGGCAGCAGCGCGTTGATCTTCTCGCCTTCTTCCAGCGGCAGCAGGTTGACGATGGGCTTGCCGCGCGCGGTACGCCCCCCCTGCGGCACGTTGTAGACCTTGAGCCAGTAGAGCCGGCCACGGTTGGAGAAGCAGAGGATGTAGTCGTGCGTGTTGGCGATGAACATCTTCTCGATGAAGTCTTCATCCTTGGTACCCGCCGCCTGCTTGCCGCGGCCGCCGCGCTTCTGCGCGCGGTAGTCGTCGAGCGGCTGCGACTTCATGTAGCCGCCGTGCGAGAGCGTGACGACCATCTCCTCCGGCTTGATCAGGTCCTCCATCGACATGTCCTGCGCGTGTTCGACGATGGCCGAGCGGCGGCCGTCGCCGAACTGGTCGCTGACTTCCTTCAGTTCGTCGCGGATGATCTGGGTGATGCGTGCCGGGTTGGCAAGGATGTCGAGCAGGTCGGCGATCCGGTCCATGATCTCGCGGTACTCGGCGAGGATCTTGTCGGACTCGAGGTTGGTCAGGCGCTGCAGCTGCATTTCGAGGATGCGCTGCGCCTGGATTTCGGACAGGTGGTAGCCGTCGCCGTGCAGGCCGAACTCGGCACCGATGTTGACCGGGCGCGAATACTCCGGGTCGATGCGCGCCAGCATCTCCTCGACCATGGCCGACTTCCAGGCGCGCCCGAGCAGGCGCTCCTTGGCGATGGCCGGCGTCTCGGACGACTTGATCAGTTCGACGATCTCGTCGACGTTGGCGAGCGCCACCGCCAGGCCTTCCAGGATATGGCCGCGCTCGCGCGCCTTCCTGAGGTCGAACACGGTCGCCACCATGTTCATGCCGAAGGTGTCCTGCATCTGCGTCTGCTTGTACAGATTGTTCAGGATCACGTCGGCGTTCTCGCCGCGCTTCAGCTCGATGTAGACGCGCATGCCCGACTTGTCGGACTCGTCGCGCAGGTCGGCGATGCCGTCGATCTGCTTCTCGCGCACCAGTTCGCCAATCTTGATGAGGAGATTGGCCTTGTTCACCTGGTAGGGCAGCTCGTCGATGATGATCGCCTGCTTGCCGCCCGCCTTGTCGAGGTCCTCGACGTGACAGGTGGCGCGCATCACCACGCGGCCGCGGCCGGTGCGGTAGCCGTCGCGCACGCCCGAGAGGCCGTAGATGATGCCGGCAGTCGGGAAATCCGGCGCCTTGACGATGGCAATGAGCGACTCGATGTCGGTCCCGGGATCGTCGAGCAGTGCGGTCAGCGCGGTGCAGATGTCGGTGAGGTTGTGCGGCGGGATATTGGTCGCCATGCCGACGGCGATACCGGACGAGCCGTTGACCAGCAGGTTCGGGATCTTGGTCGGCAGCACCAGCGGTTCCTGCTCGGAACCGTCGTAGTTGGGGCCGAAGTCGACCGTTTCCTTGTCCAGATCGGCGAGCAGTTCGTGCGCGATCTTCGCCATGCGTACTTCGGTGTAACGCATCGCCGCCGCGTTGTCGCCGTCGACCGAGCCGAAGTTGCCCTGGCCGTCGATCAGCGGGTAGCGCAGCGAGAAGTCCTGCGCCATGCGCACCATGGTGTCGTACACGGCGGTGTCGCCGTGCGGGTGGTATTTACCGATGACGTCGCCGACCACGCGGGCCGACTTCTTGTAAGCCTTGTTCCAGTCGTTGCCCAGCTCGTTCATCGCGTACAGCACGCGACGGTGCACGGGCTTGAGCCCGTCGCGCACGTCCGGCAGCGCGCGGCCCACAATCACGCTCATGGCGTAATCGAGATAGGACCGCCGCATCTCCTCCTCGAGACTGACCGGGAGGGTTTCCTTGGCAAACTGTTCCATATCCGGCTTTTTTTGTTGGCTTAAAAGCCCCGGATTTTAGCATGGTCGTCCGCCCCGCCCGCCTTTGCCAATCCGGCCGTAAACGGCGAGAATCCCGGCCACCATGCCCGCCCCTGCCGACCTCCTGCTGCTGCCGCAATGGCTCGTCCCCATCGAACCGGCCGGCTGGCTCGCCGACCACGCCGTGGCACTCAAGGACGGTGCGATCCTCGACGTGCTGCCGGCCGACGCTGCACGCGAGCGCTACGCGGCAACCCGCATCGTCGAACTGCCGGACCACGCGCTGATGCCGGGTCTGGTCAACCTGCACGGCCACGCCGCGATGACGCTGATGCGGGGATTTGCCGACGACCTGCCGCTGATGACCTGGCTCGGCGAGCGCATCTGGCCCGCCGAGAAACAGCACGTGTCCGAAGCCTTCGTGCGCGACGGCAGCCTGATTGCCGCTGCGGAAATGCTGGCAGGCGGCATCACCACGACGAACGACATGTACTTCTTTCCCGGGGCGGCGGCCGAAGCCTTTCTGCAGGCCGGCCTGCGCGCCGTACTGGGCATGATCGTGCTGGAATCCCCCTCGGCCTGGGCTGTCGATGCCGACGATTACCTGGCCAAGGGCCTGGCGCTGCGCGACACGCTGAAGGACGAGCCGCTGCTGTCCTTCGCCTTCGCCCCCCACGCGCCCTACACCGTTTCCGACGCCACTTTCGGCCGCATCGGCACCCTGGCCGAACAGCTCGGCGTGCCCATTCACACCCACATCCACGAAACCGCGGACGAGATCGCCGGCAGCCTCAGGCAATACGGCGTGCGTCCGCTGGAACGCCTGGCGCGGCAGGGTCTGCTGGGGCCCAATTTCATCGGCGTGCACGCCGTACACCTCAGCGAAGCCGAAATCGATTCGCTCGCCACCCACGGCTGCCACATCGCCCACTGCCCTGCGTCCAACCTCAAGCTCGCCTCGGGCATCGCACCCATATCGGCGCTGCGCCAGGCCGGCGTCAACGTCGGCTTCGGCAGCGACGGCGCCGCCAGCAATAACCGGCTCGACCTGTTCGCCGAAATGCGCCTGGCCGCGCTGCTCGCCAAGGGCGCCAGCGGCGACGCCGCCGCCCTGCCCGCCGCCGCGGCCCTGCGCGCCGCCACGCTGGATGCCGCCCGCGCCTTGAATCTGGACGCCCTGATCGGCAGCATCGTACCGGGCAAGCGTGCCGACCTGATCGCCGTGGACCTTGCGAGCCCGGCCTGCCAGCCCGTATTCGACCCGGTCTCGCATCTCGTCTACGCCGCCGGCCGCGAGCACGTGACCCACGCCTGGGTGGACGGCGTGGCGAAACTCGACAACCGCCGCCTGGTCGGACTCGAACCGGACGATCTCGCCGCACGCGCCGCATACTGGCGCGGCAAACTGAAAGGATGACGCCATGAGCAACGTCGACACTGCCGAAATCGCCAAATTCTCCGAACTCGCCCATCGCTGGTGGGATCCCAATTCCGAGTTCCGGCCGCTGCACGAGATCAACCCGCTGCGCCTGAAATGGATCGACAGGCAGGCCCCGCTCGCCGGCAAGCGCGTGCTCGACGTCGGCTGCGGCGGCGGCATCCTGGCCGAAGCGATGGCCGGCGCCGGCGCCACCGTCACCGGCATCGACCTGTCCGAGAAGGCGCTCAAGGTCGCCAAACTGCATCTCTACGAATCCGGCCGCAGCGTGGATTACCAGCTTGTTTCGGCCGAGGATTTCGCCGCCGGGCACGCGGGCGAATTCGACGTCGTCACCTGCATGGAAATGCTCGAACACGTGCCCGACCCCGCCTCGGTCGTGGCGGCGTGCTCCCGGCTGGTGAAACCGGGCGGCTGGGTGTTCTTCTCCACCCTCAACCGCAACGCCAAGAGCTATCTGTTCGCCATCGTCGGCGCGGAATACATTCTCAAGCTGCTGCCGCGCGGCACGCACGACTACGCCAAGTTCATCCAGCCCGCCGAGCTCGCGCGCATGACCCGCGAAGCCGGGCTCGACACGCAGGAACTGATCGGCATGACCTACAACCCGCTGACGAAAATCTACAGGCTCGAAGCCGACACCGACGTGAACTACCTGCTGGCGACCCGCCGTGGCGACTGAACCGCCGAAGCTTGCCGGCATCCGTGCCGTGCTGTTCGACCTCGACGGCACCCTCGTCGACACCGCGCCCGACCTCGGCTACGCGCTCAATCTGCAGCGTGCGCGCCATGGATTCGCGCCCCTGCCCGACGACACGATCCGCCCGCAGGCCTCGCACGGCGCACGCGGCCTGCTGGGCCTGGGGTTCGGCCTCAAACCGGAGGATGCGAAATTCCCCGCCATGCGCGAGGAATTCCTCGAACTCTACGCCGCCAACATCTGCCGCCACTCGCAGCCTTTCCCCGGCATTCCCGGCCTGCTCGACGCCATCGAGGCACGCGGCCTCAAATGGGGCGTGGTCACCAACAAGCCTGCCCGCTTCACCGAACCCCTGATGTCCCTGCTCGACCTTGCCGAGCGGGCCGCCTGCATCGTTTCCGGCGACACCTGCCCGCAGCCCAAGCCGCACCCCGCGCCCATGCTCACCGCCGCCGACCTCTGCGACGCCCCACCCGCCGCCTGCCTCTATCTGGGCGACGCCGAACGCGACATCGAGGCTGCCCGCGCCGCCGGCATGCCGGCCCTGGTCGCCGCCTGGGGCTATCTCGACGCGACGGACACGCCCCACGCCTGGGGCGCGCATGCCGAAATCCGCCACCCGCTCGACACGCTCGACTACCTGGAGTAACGCATGGACTACACCACACTCAAGACCCTGCATATGGCCACCGTCGCCATCACGACCGCGCTCTTCCTGCTGCGCGGCGTCTGGATGATCGCTGAGTCACCCCGGCTGGGGGCACGCTGGACGCGCATCGTGCCGCACGTCAACGACACGGTGCTGCTCGTCAGCGGCATCGCGCTCGCCTGGACGCTCGGCATCTCGCCGCTGGAACACGGCTGGCTCGCCGCCAAGATCGTCGCCCTGCTGGCCTACATCGTCCTCGGCACGATGGCCCTCAAGCGTGGCAGGACCCGCGGCCAGCGCATCGCGGCCTGGATCGCCGCCCTCGTGGTGCTCGCCTACATCATCGCCGTCGCCCACGCCCACAGCCCGCTGCCCTTTGCCGGCTGATGCGGAAAATTTCGCGGCCGCACGGAACTTTGCCCTTGTCGCAGCCTCCATGCGGTACACTGAATGCGCTTTACATGGGGCCGACATGGCTTCGACGTGGGTCGCAAAGCAGCGTAGGGCATACCGAGGGTCAGAGCACCTCGTAAATCCAACTGAAAAACTTTAGTCGCAAACGACGAAACGTACGCCCTGGCCGCTTAAGGTCCAGGACCCACACCAGCCTGTTCATGGACTGGGCCGGGGCAACCCGGCAGTGGGTTAATTCACATGAAATCGTGCCTGTCCGGGTCGCTTGGGCGGGTGCAAAATCCAAGGCGACTCGGCAAGATCCAGCCTGTTCGGCGGGCGTGATGGCGCTTAAAGCTTGAAAACACCGGACTAAGTATGTAGAACTGCCTGTAGAGGGCTTGCGGACGGGGGTTCGATCCCCCCCGGCTCCACCATTTTTAGTTCCAAAGAAGTCCGAGAAAGGCCGAAATCCCAAATAAAACAAGGATTTCGGCCTTTTTCCTTTCCGGGGACATGCAGTAACATCCATTGAAATCCGGCGCTTTATGCAGTAACTTTCGCAGTAACAGCACTTTTCCTGTTACTGCATTCCGGGAGTTACTGCATGGCAAAGGAACTCATCAAGTCGGACGCCACCATCAAGGCGGCCAAACCCCAAGCGGCTCCCTATCGTCTGCCGGACGGCAGCGGGCTTTATTTGCTGGTCCGGCCCGATGGCAAAAAGTGGTGGCGGCTCGACTACACCCACGAAGGCAAACGCAAAACGCTATCCCTGGGGACCTATCCCGATACCGGCCTGGCGCTGGCACGGACCAAGGCCGCGAAGGAACGGGAACTGGTAGCGGCGGGAATCGACCCCAGCGAAGCCCGCAAGACTACAAAGACCCAACGGGCGGAAGCCCAGGAAACGGAACGCCGGCTGGCGGAGGGAATCCCGCTGGCGGACAGCTTCGAAGCCATCGCCCGCGAATGGTTTGAAAAGTTTTCCGCCGGCTGGGTGGCTGGCCATGCAGACAAAATCATCCGGCGGCTGGAACGCGATATTTTCCCCTGGCTGGGCGCCCGTCCGATTGCCGAACTCAAGGCGCCTGATTTGCTGTCCGCCCTGCGGAGGATCGAAGAGCGCGGGGCAATTGAAACGGCCCACCGCGCCCTGCAAAACTGCGGGCAAATCTTCCGCTATGCCATCGCCACCGGCCGGGCCGAACGCGACATATCGGCGGACCTGCGGGGCGCCCTGGTCCCCGTGAGCAAAACCCACCTGCCGGCCATCACGGACCCGAAAGCCATTGGCGGCTTGCTGCGGGCCATTGATGGTTACGCCGGCTTTTTCGTGACCAAGTGCGCCTTGCGGCTGGCCCCCTTGGTATTCGTGCGCCCTGGCGAACTTCGCAAGGCCGAATGGTCCGAATTCGACCTGGACAACGGGGAATGGAATATCCCCGCGTCCCGCATGAAGATGCGCGAACCCCACCTGGTCCCCTTGTCCGGCCAAGCCGTGGAAATCCTGCGGGAGCTTCACGCCGTAACTGGCCGCGGCCAGTACGTTTTCCCGGGGGCGCGGACCAATGGCCGGCCCATGAGCGATAACGCCGTCCTGGCCGCCATGCGGCGCATGGGCATACCGAAAGAGGAAATGACCGGACACGGCTTCCGGGCGATGGCGCGGACCGTCCTGGATGAAGTCCTGGGCTTCCGGCCGGACTGGATCGAACACCAATTGGCCCACGCTGTCCGGGACCCGAACGGACGCGCTTACAACCGGACGGCCCACCTGACCAAGCGGCGGGAAATGATGCAAGCCTGGGCGGATTACCTGGACGCCCTCAAGGTTGAAAACGTGGTCCCGTTCAAGGCAAAAACGGCATGAGTCCGGCCGCTTTTCCGGCTACCCTTCGTTTTAAAACCGGGAAAACCGGGAAACCGGGAAAACCCCATAACCACGCGGGTTTGCGGCCACCCGGTTTTGATTCTCGGCGTTTTCAGAAACCGGGAAACCGGGAAAAGCGGACAATATCGGAACCCGCCGGAATCGTGCCCCCAAGCGGCCGGGAGGATTTGCCCGGATTTTTGCGCGGAGGTTTTCCCCCTGCCGGCCCCCACCAAGCCCGCGAATTTTCCCGAAAGGATGTGACCCAATGGCCCCGAACGATGCCTGACGCTACTGCGAAAACATCACCCCCAATGGAACCCGAAAAGGCCCTGGCCGGCGCCTGTCTGTCCGCGCTGCTGACAATCGACGAATTCAGGCGCAAGGGATTGGGCGGCGCTGGCGAACTGAAAACGGCCCCGACCGTGGCGGGACACCCGGCCAGCCGGACATGATCGAAGCCGGAAAGAATTGAAGCGGGCTGGCAAGGTGCTGTAACACCCCGCCAGCCCTGACCATAACCCCACCTGATAGGAGGTGAAATCATGGCTACGGCAGATTGTAGCAACCGCACCCGATACGAAGACGCCACCATCCGGCGGGCGCTTCGCATCCTTGAAAACCGGCTGAGAGTGCCGGGCACCCAGCTTTGCGGCCCCAATGCCGTGCGGGATTACCTGTCCCTGTGGCTGGGGGACCGTGAGCATGAGGTATTCGCGGCCGTTTTTCTCGACGCGCAAAACCGCGTCATTGCCGCGGAAGAGCTATTCCGCGGGACCCTAAACCAAACGGCAGTCTATCCCCGCGAAGTGGTGAAACGGGCGCTGGCCCTGAATGCCGGGGCCGTGATATTTGCTCACAATCACCCGTCCGGCGTTGAAGAGCCTAGCCAAGCGGACCACCGGCTCACGGAAGAACTTAAAACCGCCCTGGCAATGGTTGACGTGCGGACGCTGGATCACTTCGTCATCGCCGGCCGGCGCTATACGTCCTTCATGGAACGCGGCTGGCTGCCGGAAAGGCAGGCCGAATCGACGCCGGAACCCGCGAAATCCAAACGCCCCCGCACCCGCACGGCCGCGAAACGGACGGCGAAAAAATGAGCAATCGCCCGCGGCGGCGCCTGCTGCGCGAATGGCGAATGCTTGCCCTGGTGCTGAATGACGCCGCGCCACCCGACCCCGACAGCATCCAAAGTTTGGAAGAGTGGAACCGCTTGCACCGTGACGCCTTCCGGTTTCTGTGGCGTGAGCCTTTGCGCTTCCCCAACAACATCCGGCCGGATGCCGGGCTTATCAACATACAGGCCCGCAACATGCCGGAGCCATTCAACCCCCTCACTGACTCCGTTCCGGAACGGCCTGAACACCTGCGGGAATTTGGAAACTCGAACGATCCGCCATTCCTGTGGGAAAAAACCGAGGAGGCAATTTATAGCGCCCTGGGTTTTCTGGAGCCAGCCCGGACCATCACCCGCGCCCGCTTCGCTCCCTGGTTTGACGAAGTGGAAACAATCGAGGATTACCCCGCCCGCTTTTACCGCGCCTTTAGGAAGCTGCGCACCGGAATGGGCGCCGTGCATCAATACGGGGACGATGGAAACCCCTGGTTTCGGGATCACGGCAGCGCGGCACGAAACATTCTCAACTTGGACCAGTGGACAGCCAAATCATGGCCCTACCGCCCCATTGAGCGGATCACCGAACCAGAGCTTTACGCGCTGCTGGCCTTGGCGGCCTGCTGGTGGGCGTTGCGTGAGTTGCGGCGCCTGCCGGAAACCTGGTCCCGTGATGATTTGGACTACATCGCTGGCAAGGTGCGAGACGCCGAACGCTGGCTGGCGGAAGCCTACCGGCTGAATGAATCGCACGAAAAACAGGCCGCCATCCGAGCCGAAGCCGCCACCGAAAAGGCCGCCATCCTGGGCGCCTGGGCGGACGATTCGCACCGGGCAAAATCGGCCAATGGCGGCAAGGCTGAGAAAGGATCGCGGGGAGTCCGCTTGCTGGCGCTGGCACTGCGAGACGAAACGCCCTCCGCTTCCGCTGAGAGGCTTTTCCGGGCAGCCCTGGCCCGCGCTGCGAAAGATAACGAATCCCTCATGGCCGCCGGCTACACCATAGCCGCGACCACTGACGACCAGCTAGTTTCTACCGACCCGAACGGCAAACCGGACGGCCTGCCCGTGAGCTTGTCCGGATGGCGAAAAATCCTTACACCCTCGAAGGGGTTCCACCTGCTGGCGCTGTCCCTGCGTAATGCGTTGCCCGACGCATCGGCCGAAAGCCTTTTCGATGAAGCCCTGGCACGTTGCGACATGCCCCAAACGGCCGGCGGCTACACGATCACCACAAACGCGAAAGGCCAGCTTGTTTCCATTGGCTCGGACGGCAAGCCGGACGGCCTGCCCGTGAGCTTGCCAGTGTGGAAAAAAATCCTGAGACGCAAGCGGTAACGTAGCGGACCGGGGCGCAATGCCGCCCTTACCTTCCCATTCCAAGCCCGCCGGCTTCCGGCGGTTTCCCCCTTATTCGCTTGGAAAGGTTGGCCATGCAAACAAGCTACACCATCAAACGCGGCAAGGATGCCCGCGCCCAATTCGGTATCGCATCAAGCACGTTTTACGAATGGATCGCCCGCGGGCTGATGCCCCCCGGAATCGCGCTGGGCTGGCGGTCCGTGGGCTGGCCGGCTCACGAACTCGACGCCATCGCAGCGGCGCGGATCGCCGGCAAGACGGAGGATGAAATCCGCGCCCTGGTCCGTGACTTGATCGCGGCCCGTGCCAAGGCGGGCGAATAATGGAGCAAACCAGCTTCCTTCCGCCCCCGCCCTTCGCGCCGACTTGGCCCCAGGCCGGCACGCTGGCCGCCACCGCCCTTGAAATCTTCCTGCGTGGCGAAGGCATGACCCACCCGCAATTTGAGGCCATTTCGTTTAGCTGGCGGCTGTCTCATGTGGTGTCTGTCCTGCGTGAACTTGGCTGGCCTATCGAGTCCGTGGATATTCCCGCGCCCACCTTCGAAAACCCGCACCGTTGCATTGCCCGCTACCACCTGCCGGAAAGGTATATCGAGCAGGCGCGAAGGGGGCAGCGATGACCCCCGCCGATATTCAGGCCATTGCGGCGCAAGCCCTGGCGCATATCGAGGCGATTTGCGCCCGCTGGCTTCCTGATGGCAAAAAGGCAGGCCACGAATGGGAAATAGGCGACCGCCACGGCACGCCCGGCAAATCGTTGAAGGTTCACTTATCCGGCAACAAGGCCGGCATGTGGGCGGACTTCTCGACTGGCGACAAAGGCGGGGACCTAGTTTCCCTGGTGGCGTTTGTTGAGGGTATCGCCCAGGGTGACGCGGCCCGCCGGCTGGCTGAATTCCTGGGCCTGTCCGTTGACCCCGAACCCCGCCGGAAACAGACGGCGCCCCAGGCTAAGCCGGCACAAGCCCCGGCCCCGGAGTGGCGGCCGATTCTCCCCGTCCCCGACGATGCCCCGCCCCCGCCGGCCGCGCATCGCAAGCACGGCAAGGCGGACCGGGTTTATCACTACCGGAACGCCGCCGGCCAAACGCTGGGCTTTGTGGCCCGCTTCGAAGCGAACGCCACGCGCCAGAAAAAGGAATTCGCCTGGCAGGTTTACGCGGAAGCCGAAGGCCGGCGGGAATGGCGCTGGCAGGGTTTCCCCGTGCCCCGTCCCCTGTATGGCCTGGACGCACTGGCGGATCGGCCGGCGGCGCCCGTGGTTTTGTTCGAAGGCGAAAAGGCGACGGAAGCCGGCTGGGATTTGTGGCCGGACGCCGTGGGGCTTACCTGGCCCGGCGGATCGAAGGCAGCGGACAAGGCGGACTTTTCGCCCCTCAATGGCCGGGCCGTGATTCTGTGGGCGGACGCCGACGCGCCCGGCCGCGAAGCGATGAAGACGGCGGCGAAGCTGGCACGGCAGGCCGGCGCGGCTTCGGTGCGCTGGCTGAATCTGCCGGCATTGGTGACGGCCCGCGGCAAGGGTGAATTGCCCCAGGGTTACGACGCGGCGGACCTGCTGGCGGAAGGATGGGACGCGGCGCGGCTAGCTGAATTCATCGCCCGGCCGGATGCCCTGCTGGATGCGAAGGCGCCCGCCCCGGTAGCGGATCGGCCGGCGGCCAATGGTGCGGACGCAAGCGAACCCGCCACCGCTTCCGAACGCTTCACCGTGACGGCGGACGGACTTTTCATCACCAAGCCCAACAGAGACGGCAGTTTCCGAAACGTCCGCATATCCGACGCGCTGAACGTGCCCGCCCTGGCGCGTGACGAAGAGGGCGGCGGCTGGGCGCCCGTGCTGGAATTCCGGGACCGTGACGGGCACCGCCGGCAGGAAATCATCCCCTTCCGGATGTTCCTGGGCGATGGATCGGACGGCGTGAAACAGCTTGCCGATTGTGGCCTGGCGATTGAACCGGGCCGCGATGCAATCGACGGCCTAAAGCAATTCATTGCATCGGCCCGCCCGGAGAAACGCGCCCGCTTGATGGATACCACCGGCTGGCACGGCGGCGCCTACCTGTTTCCTGATGGGCAGATTGGGGACGCGGCGGAAGCCCTGATTTATCGCGGCAGCCGGCGGGCGCTGGGCGTCTTCGCATCACGCGGCAAGCTGTCCGACTGGCAAGTGCAAATTGCGGCGCTGGCCGTGGGCAATGCCCGCCTGATGTTCACCCTTTGCGCGGCCTTCGTGGGGCCATTGCTGAAGCCGTGCGACGGCGCAAGCACGGCTTTTCATTGGACCGGCGATAGCAGCCTGGGCAAGTCCGGCAGTCTGCACGCGGCCGGATCGGTATGGGGCGCCCCCGCTGTTACGGTCCATTCCTGGCGAAGCACGGATAACAGCCTGGAATATGTAGCGGCTCAACACAATGACGGCCTGCTGATTCTCGACGAACTGAAAGAGGTTGACCCGAAACAGGCCGGCGCCATCGCCTACATGCTTTCCAATGCCAAGGGGAAAAACCGCGCCCACCATGCCGGCGGACTGCGCGAGGCCATCACCTGGCGCATTGCCATGCTATCGAGCGGCGAACTTGGCCTGGCGGATCACCTGGCAAGCGCGGGCCAGAAAACCCACGCCGGCCAAACGGTCCGCTTCGTGGAACTGCCGGCGGACGCGGGGGCCGGGCTGGGCATGTGGACAGAGCTTCACCACCTGCCGGACGGCCGGAGCTTTACGGATCACCTGAAGACGGCGGCGGCGCGGTCTTACGGCACGGCGGGCCGGGCCTTCGTGGCGGCGCTGGCGGCGAACCTGGCGGACGTGCCCGCCCTGGTCCGCAAGCTGGAAACGCGGTTTTTTGAAAGCCACGTCCCCCGCGATGCCGGCGGGCAGGTTAAGCGAGTGGCGGGCGCCTTTGCCCTGGTGGCGGCGGCCGGCGAACTGGCGGCCGAATGGGAGGTTTGCCCGTGGCCTCAGCGGTCCGCCTTCGAAGCGGCCGGGCTGATGTTTGCCGAATGGCTGAAGGCCCGCCCCACCGCCGGCAACTTGGAAGAGGCGCAAATCCTGGCGCATGTGTCCGCCGTGATGGAACGCAACTGGCAGGCGCGTTTCATTGATTGGGGCCGGGTATCCGAAGCGAACGCGGATTTATCACGCATGGCGGCCGTGCCCGATGCCCTGGGCTTCCGTAAGAAGGCCGGCGAATGGAGCGAAGACAATCAGGCGTTTCTCTTCTATGTGACCCGCGCCCGCTTCGCGGAAGAATTCGGCACTAAGGGCGGTTTCAAGCCTAAGCGGGTGGCGGCCGTGCTGAAGGCCAAGGGGATTTTGAAATGCGACCCCGACGCGGCCACCCTCAAGGAAACGCTGCCGAACGGCGACCCGCGGAGTTATTGCATCATCGGCGGCAAGCTATGGGAGGCCGGCCCCGATGCTTAACTGGCTGAATGATTCTCCCGGTTTCCCGGTTTCTCAAAACACCGAAAATCAAAACCGGGAGGCCGCAAACCCGCGTGGTTATGCGGTTTCCCCGGTTTCCCGGTTTTCCCGGTTTCAAAATGAAGGGGCGGCGCAACAACAAGGCGAAACCGCGAACGCCCGCGAAAAAAACACCCCGCCCATATCCCAACCCCTCCCGGAGCTTTTGGACGCGGTAGCGGCCCGCGTAGGCCCGGCCACCGTTGAAGAATTGCAGTCCCAAGCCGGCGCGAATCCGGATCGCCTGGCGCAACTGTGCCGGCTGATCCTGGCGGCCCCGCCCTCCCCCACGCCGCAAGACGTGGCCGAACTCGACGCCCTCATGGTCCGCCTGTGCGAGCTTGAACCGTGGCTGGCCGGATACCTTCCGGAAATGCAGGCGGCCCGGCGAAGCATGGCGCCCGCGAACGTAGCCGAAAGCCTGGCCCGTTTCCGGCAATGGGTCCGCGAAGCGGAAGCGCGGCGCGGCGCCGTGTTGGGGGCGGGGGATGGGAAATCTTCCGCGCTGGAAAACGGCGAAGGGACGCGAGCGGGCAAGCAGGAAAAGGAACGCCCGCGGCTTGGTGCGATGGTGAAGCGGAGGGGGCCGCAATGATTGACGCCGTGATTTTTCCGCTCCCCCTTGAGCAATGCGGGCCGGATGTGAGAAACAGCCTGATCCAGTCCGGCAATGCCAAGGCGTGCCCCGTGTGCGGCAAAGCATTTACCGCGGCCCGGAAGCACGGCCCGGTTTGCCGTGCAACGTTTCTCGGCAATAACGGGCTGGTGTTTACCTGGTCCTGGGTACTGTGCCGGAAGTGCTTGCGCGAAAGTGGGGGCACCATCCCTTTGCGACTGAAAGAGCAGGCAATCCGTGAAGCGGGGTTGCTGACGGCGAAGCCTGGGGGCAAGGCATGAGGCCCAGGATTCGCGGGTCCTTCCGGACCCTTCTACACAC
The DNA here is from genome assembly GCA_044227225.1 of Thiobacillus sp. Taxonomy (GTDB): domain Bacteria; phylum Pseudomonadota; class Gammaproteobacteria; order Burkholderiales; family Thiobacillaceae; genus Thiobacillus. The sequence continues at coordinate 370,512 of JBGAFM010000001.1, forward strand.
GGCGCCAAAGGACCCCGTTTTTTCAGGGTTTGTCATGGTGCTAAGGGGGGTTGTGGTGGTGGCTGGGGTTCACGGGTCCTTCCGAGCCTTTCCCCACGCGGCGCCAAAGGACCCCGTTTTTCTGGTAGTGGCTGGGGGCGCGCGGCCTTGACGGATGGATTGACGGGTTACAGGGGCAACGGTTGACGGTTGATGCAAAGGCCCAAGCCTACGGGTTCACGGGTCCTTCCGGAGCCTTTTACATGCGGCGCCAAAGGACCCCAGCTTTTCGCTAGTTTCGTGAAGCTATAGGGGGTAAGTAAGTGGCTGGGGGACCCCACAGAAGCGGGACCGGCTCGGGTAGTTCCAGCCGCAATGCCGGGCGAGTTGCGGGAAATTTTCCGGCTCTAACAGTACACCGTACACTTTGCGCAGAGTCCCGAACATTGCAGCTTACCGGGTCCTCCCATGCCGCCCCCCCGTGAGGGACAGCGCCCCCCTGACTGTCGCCAGTCAAATGGTATTCCCAAGGGGGTTATACCGTGCCCGATTGAGGCCCCACCATTCAGGGTTTGCAGTAACACCAGCAGTAACAGCCAAATACGGAAAACGCGAAACCTAGCATCCATGCGGCATGGCGTGTTGTATTAAAGTGACCCCGGCCCACCAATATATATAGGTCAACCGTTCTCGGTTGGCCTTTTTTCTTGCGCACTCCCGCGTGTTCGCGGGGGTTCCTGCGGATTCCTGTGGACTTCCTCTACCAGCCGCTTCGTCGCTATCGGGCCGCATTTCGCTCTCTCCGCGCCGTTTTTCTCTCCGGCTCCGCCCGCCGTCGAAGGCGCGAAGTCCACAAAGCACTTTGTTGGCATCCAGTGGAAACAGGAAGTTACGTGCTGACCGTTCAAACGGTTGGATGACAGCATCGCCCACCCGGCGGAAACATCACCAAACTTCTTTGCTCAGGTAGCTTGGGGCTGCCACGCGATAACGGCCATGCCGACGAGAGCAATGCACGCGCCGGCCAGATCCCAGCGCGATGGGGTAATGCCATCGATCGCCCACAGCCACAATAGCGCCACGGCGATGTACATGCCGCCATATGCGGCATAAGTGCGCCCCGCCGCGCTGGGATGCAGCGTGAGCAGCCAGGCGAAGAGCGCGAGCGCGGCTGCGGCGGGCACCAGCAGCCATGCCGGTTTGCCTTGCTTGAGCACGAGCCAGGGCAGGTAGCAGCCGACGATCTCGGCCAGCGCGGTGAGCGCGAACAGCCCCGCGGTCTTGGCCAACCCCGCAATCATTTCGGTGCCCCCCTGCGTTCGTTTGCCTTGGCCGGCAATCCATGGCACGCACATCCCTCGCCCTGAGCCGCTGTCACCAACTCATGCAGGATGCCGCACTCTTCAGTCCCGTGCTCCACGTCACACTGGCCACGCAAGCGCTGGAGTTGCCGCTCCAAAGCCCGCATTGACGCAAGCCGCGCCCGCACACGCGCCAGCTGCTCGTCGATCAGGCGGTTCACGTCGCCGCAGTTGCGCTGGGGGTAATCCAGAAAGTCCAGCAGCAGCCGCACGTCCGCCAGCCGTATATCCAGCGCCCGGCAGTGGCGGATGAAGGCCAGCCGCTCCAAATGCGCAGCACCATAGGTGCGGTATCCGTTCGCCTGCCGCGCGGGCGGGGGAAGCAGCCCTGCCCGCTCATAGTAACGAATGGTCTCGATATCCACTCCGGTGGCCTGGCCAAGTTCGCCGATGCGCATAGGTTTCAATCCTCAGTAGATTTTATGAAGTATAAGGGGTTGACCCTGGAGTGGCTACAGCGTTTTTAATGGCAAGAGATTCATTCTTTCAGGAAGGCGAGATGGGTGGTGAATGCTGCGGAGCGAGCTGCTCCCAACACACGGACTTGAGTCCGCGTTACCGCAGGGTTCTGTGGGTGGCGCTCTGGGTCAATGCGCTGATGTTCGCGGTCGAGGTCGGCGGCGGCTTCCGCTCCGGATCGGCATCGCTGCTGGCCGATGCAGCGGATTTCCTGGGCGATGCGGCCAACTATGGCCTGTCGCTCGCGGTGTTGTCGCTGGGCCTGCTTTGGCGGGCACGCGCGGCGCTGGTGAAAGGACTCACTATGGGTGGGTTCGGCGTCTTCGTGCTCGGCAAGGCGGCCTGGAACGCCATGACCGGCGTGCCGCCCGAGCCGGCCGTGATGGGGGTCATCGCCGTCCTCGCGCTTCTGGCGAATGGCGGCGTGGCTGTCATGCTCTATGCCTTCCGCAACGGCGACGCCAACATGCGCTCAGTGTGGCTGTGCAGCCGCAACGACGCCATCGGCAATGTGGCGGTGATGCTGGCTGCGGCCGGCGTGTTCGGCACGGGCCAGGCTTGGCCGGATCTCATCGTCGCCGGCGTGATGGGAACGCTCGGGCTGACCTCGGCGCTGGCGGTGATGCGACATGCGAGAGAAGAACTCGCCGCGATTCCGCAAACGGGAGGGGGAAACGCCGACCGGAATCGGCGATCGCAGCCTCGGAAATGCGACATTGACAGGGTAAGCCCGTAATAATTATAGTGTTGGCCATGCGACGCTTTCTCCTGTTCCTGATGCTATGCCTGCTGCCACTCCAGGTATCCTGGGCTGTGGTGGCCGACTATTGCGGGCATGAGCAGGACAAGGCCACTCATCACTTCGGCCACCACGATGATGAGCACAAGGCGGTATCCGACACCCCGGATGACGGCAAGCAACCGGGGACATCCGGCATCGGGCACGATCACTGCCACCTGTCCGGCTTCTTGGGCATTCTGAGCACGTTCACACTCACCGCGCACGAGCTTTCGCAGCCGTCCTTGCATTGCGGTGACTGCCCCTTTTCCCATCTAGCTCCAGACCAGCCCGAGCGTCCCAAATGGTCCGTTCCCGCCTGACACGGCGGGACGGGCGCCTTTTCGCTAGCTAGCAGCTTCCACACGGCCTCGTCTCGCCGAATTCGTCCCGCAACATTCGGAGAATTCGATGCGCAGACATCTATTGCCGCTCGGGTTGGCGGCGCTGTTTCTCAACCCATGTCTTGCCCAAACCGCCGATACCATGGGTGCCGGCGGTAACGACCCTGCACGGCTCGGTGCGCCCCGCGCCGTCGAGCCAGCCAGGCTGCTCACACTGAAGGCGGCGCTCGAACTGGCGTTTTCCGCCAACCCGGAACTCGCGGCCGCCGGGCGTGAACTGGAAGCGCTCGAAGCGAGTATCGTCCAGGCGCAGTTAATCCCCAATCCCGAGCTTGCCACGCTCGTCGAGGACACGCGCACCGCGACGCGGACCACGACGTTGCAACTGAACCAGCCCATCGAACTGGGCGGCAAGCGTGCCGCCCGGATCGGGGCCGCCGAGCGCGGGCGCGATGCCGCCGCCGTCGATCTCGACGCCAGGCGTGCCGAGATCCGCGCGGCGGTCACGGCGGCCTTTTACGACACGCTCGCCGCGCAGGAGCGGCTGCGCCTCGCCCAAGCCTCGGCCGCGCTCGCGCAAAGCGTGACGACCATTGCCGCGCGGCGGGTTGCGGCCGGCAAGGTTCCGCCATTGGAAGAGACCAAGGCCCGCGTCGCGGAGGCCGGCGTGCGGGTCGAACTGACGCTCGCCGCGAGCGAGCTCGCCAGTGCACGCAAGCGCCTGGCCTCGCTGTGGGGCAACCCCTCGCCCCGCTTCGAGCGCGCGGAGGGTGAGCTGGAGGCCCTGCCGCCGCTGCCTGCGGCAGCCGACCTCAACAGCCGGCTCGCTGCCGCGCCCAGCCTCGCGCGCGCCCGGATCGAGGTCGAGCGCCGAGCGGCGTTGGCTCAGGTCGAACGCAGCCGGCGTGTGCCGAACGTGACCGTCAGTCTGGGTGCCAAGCGCGACGAAGCGCTGGGCCGTGATCAGGCCATCTTCGGCGTGGCGATTCCGATCCCGGTGTTCGACCGCAACCAGGGCAACCTGCTGGAGGCGCTGCGCCGCGCCGACAAGGCGCGAGACGAGCTGGCGGCCACCGAGCTCAAGTCTTCCAACGAACTCACGCTCGCCTACGAGCGCCTCAGCGCGGCGCGCAGCGAAACCCAATCGCTGCAGCGCGACATCCTGCCCGGCGCGCAGCGCGCCTTCGAGGCCGCGAGCAAGGGCTTCGAACTTGGCAAGTTCGGCTTCCTCGACGTGCTCGACGCCCAGCGCACCCTGTTCCAGGCGAAATCCCAATATCTGCGCGCGCTGGCCGAGGCGCATCGATCTGCCGCCGAGATCGGGCGCGTGCTCGGCAGCGCCTTACCCGAATCGACCCCGGCGCCCGCCGCCGCCAAGCCGTAGGAGACCCCATGAAACCCAGCAAGAAGCAAACCCTTTTCATCGCCATCGTGCTCGCAATCGGCGCCGTGCTCGCCGGACTGATCCTCGGCACCGGCAAGCCGAAGCCGCAGGGCGAGGAACACGAACACGGCGCGGAAGAAGCCGCCCACGTCGAGGAAGCCGGCGGCGAAGCGCACGAAGGCGAGCCCCAGAAAGGCCCACACGGCGGCAAGCTCTTCACCCAGGACGGCTACGGGCTCGAAGTCACCATTTTCGAGACCGGGGTGGAACCGCAATTCCGCCTCTACACCTACCGGAACGGCAAGCCGCTGGCCCCGGCGGCAAGCCGGGTAAGTCTCACCTTGGAGCGTCTGGGACGCCCACCGCAGGTTTTTTCGTTCGCGCCGGAGAAGGATTACCTCAAGGGCGATGCCGTGGTGGAGGAGCCGCACTCGTTCAAGGTGACGATCGACGCCAGGCATGACAACAAGACCTATCGCTTCGGCTATGAGCAGGTGGAGGCGCGGGTGAGCATGAGCGACGCGCAGCTTGCCCAGAACAAGGTCGAGGTGCTCAGCGCCGGGCCGGCGCGCATCAAAAGCGCGCTGCAACTGATCGGCGAGATCCGCTTCAACGAGGACCGCATGGTGCACGTGGTGCCGCGGCTCACCGGCGTCGTGCAGTCGGTGGCCGCTAACGCGGGAGACCGCGTGCGTAAAGGCCAGGTGATCGCGGTGATCGCAAGCCAGTCCCTGTCGGACCAGCGCAGCGAACTCCTGGCCGCGCAGAAGCGCCTGGCGCTCGCGCGCACCGGCTACGAGCGCGAGAAAAAGCTTTGGGAGGACAAGATCTCGGCCGAGCAGGACTACCTGCAGGCGAAGAACGCCCTGCAGGAGGCGCAGATCGCGGTCGACAACGCGCAGCAGAAGCTTGTCTCGCTGGGTAGCGCCAAGTGGACGGGCGGCAACCTCACGCGCTACGAGGTGCGCGCCCCCATCGACGGGGTAGTGATCGAGAAGCATATCTCCCTGGGCGAGGCGGTGAAGGAGGATGCCAGCGTGTTCGTGATCGCCGACCTTTCCACGGTGTGGGCGGAAATGACCATCTACGCCAAGGATCTCAATACCGTCCGGGTCGGGCAGAAGGCCACGGTCAAGGCCACCGCCTTCGAGTCGGAAAGCAGCGGCACCGTGTCCTACGTCGGCCCCCTGGTGGGCGAGCAGAGCCGCACCGCCAAGGCGCGCCTGGTGCTGCCCAATCCCCAGGGCGTGTGGCGGCCCGGTCTGCCCGTCAATATCGAGCTCACCGCCGGTGAGGTCGAGGTGCCGGTGGCCGTCTCCGCCGAGGCGATCCAGAGCGTGCGCGACTGGAACGTGGTGTTCGGCCGCTACGGCGACGACTTCGAGGCGCGCCCGGTGGAACTCGGGCGCAGCGACGGCCGCCATGTCGAAATCGTCAAGGGTTTCAACGCGGGCGAGCAGTACGCCGCGAAGAACAGCTTCCTGATCAAGGCCGACCTGGGCAAGGCCGGCGCGAGCCACGACCACTAGGAGACCGCCATGAAACAGATCATCGCCATCGTGCAGCCCCATCGCCTGGACACCATTGAGCAGGCTCTGCACGGCATCGAGCACCTGCCCGGATTCACGATCTTCCCGGCGCGCGGCCATCCACGCGGCCGCGGCCCGCAGCACGCCTTCGCCGCCACCGAGTGGGACCCGGATATCCACGAGCGGCTGGTGCTCATTCTGTTCTGTTCGGACGAGCTGGCACCCAGGATCGCCGAGACCATCCGCACCGCGGCACATACCGGCAATCCCGGCGACGGGTTGATCGCGGTATCGTCTTTGGACGACGTGCTGCGCATCCGCAGCGGCGAACGCGGCGACGCCGCCCTCTAGGAGAAGGATTCCCCATGTTCGAAAAAATCATCCGTTTCGCCATCGATCAGCGCTGGCTGGTGCTGCTGGCGGTGCTGGGCATGGCGGCGCTGGGCGTGTACAGCTACCAGAAGCTGCCCATCGACGCCGTGCCCGACATCACGAACGTTCAGGTGCAGATCAATACCGCCGCCCCCGGCTACTCCCCGCTGGAGGCCGAGCAGCGCCTCACCTTCCCCATCGAGACCGCCATGGCCGGCCTGCCCGGACTGCAGCAGACGCGCTCGCTGTCGCGCTACGGCCTGTCCCAGGTCACGGTGATCTTCGCGGACGGCACCGACATCTACTTTGCACGCCAGCTCGTCAACGAGCGCATCCAGCAGGCCAAGGAAAAACTGCCGCCGGGCGCGGTGCCCACCCTGGGCCCGATCGCCACCGGCCTGGGCGAGATCTACATGTGGACCGTGGAGGCGAAGGACGGCGCGGTGAAGCCCGACGGCACGCCTTACACCCCCATGGACCTGCGCGAGATCCAGGACTGGATCATCAAGCCGCAGCTGCGCAACGTGCCGGGCGTGACCGAGATCAACACCATCGGCGGCTACGCCAAGGAATTCCAGGTCGCGCCCTATCCCGATCGCCTGGTGGCGCAGGGCCTGGCGCTGTCCGACCTGGTGGCGGCGCTGGAGCGCAACAATGCCAACGTCGGCGCCGGCTACATCGAGCGGCGAGGCGAGCAGTACCTGATCCGCGCGCCGGGCCAGCTCGGCAATCTGGAGGACATCGCCAACGTGGTGATCGGCGCTCCGCAAGGCGTGCCGGTGCGCATCCGCGACGTGGCCGAGGTGGCATTCGGCAAGGAACTTCGCACGGGTGCCGCCACCGAGAACGGCCGCGAGGTCGTGCTCGGCACGGTGTTCATGCTGATCGGCGAAAACAGCCGCACGGTGGCCCGGGCGGTGGACGCGAAGATGCAGGAGATCAACCGCACCCTGCCGCCCGGTGTGGTCGCCAAGCCGGTCTACGACCGCACCGTGCTGGTGGACAAGGCCATCGATACGGTGAAGAAGAACCTCATCGAAGGCGCGCTGCTGGTGGTCGCCATCCTGTTCCTGTTCCTCGGCAACATCCGCGCGGCGCTGATCACGGCGCTGGTGATCCCGCTGTCCATGCTGTTCACCTTCACCGGCATGGTGAGCAACAAGGTGAGCGCCAACCTGATGAGTCTGGGCGCGCTCGACTTCGGCATCATCATCGACGGCGCGGTGGTGATCGTGGAAAACTGCGTGCGCCGCCTGGCCCACGCCCAGGAGAGTTTCGGCCGTCCGCTCACGCGCAACGAGCGCTTCCACGAGGTGTTCGCCGCCGCGCGCGAGGCGCGCCGCCCGCTGATCTTCGGCCAGCTCATCATCATGGTGGTGTATCTGCCAATCTTTGCGCTGACCGGGGTCGAGGGCAAGATGTTCCATCCCATGGCCTTCACCGTGGTGGCGGCCCTGCTGGGCGCGATGATCCTGTCGGTGACCTTCATCCCTGCGGCCGTGGCGCTGTTCATCAAAGGCAAGGTCGCCGAGAAGGAAAACCGCCTGATGGCTTGGGCCAAGCGGGGCTACCGGCCCGTCCTCGACTGGGCGCTCCTGAACAAGCCACTGGTGCTCACCATCGCGGCGGTGGCCGTCGTGCTCTCCGGCCTCATCGCCACGCGCATGGGCAGCGAGTTCATCCCCAGCCTAAACGAGGGCGACATCGCACTGCACGCGCTGCGCATTCCGGGCACCAGCCTCACCCAGGCCATCGAGATGCAGGCCGAGCTGGAGCGCACGGTCAAGCAGTTCCCGGAGGTGGACAATATCTTCGCCAAAATCGGCACCGCCGAGATTGCCACCGACCCCATGCCGCCCAATGTCGCCGACAACTTCGTGATGTTGAAGCCGCAGTCCGAGTGGCCCGACCCGTCGCGCAGCAAGGCCGACCTGGTGGCCGCCATGCAGGAGGCGGTGCGCAAGGTGCCGGGCAACAACTACGAGTTCACCCAGCCGATCCAGATGCGTTTCAACGAGCTGCTCTCCGGCGTGCGCAGCGACGTGGCGGTCAAGGTCTTCGGCGACGACATGGAGGTCATGGACCGGACTGCGGAGCAAATCTCCGAGATGCTCGAATCCGTGCCGGGCGCGGCCGACGTCAAGGTCGAGCAGACCACGGGGCTGCCCATGCTCACGCTGGCCATCGACCGCGCCAAGATCGCCCGCCTGGGCGTGAACGTGAGCGACGTGCAGGACGCGCTGGCCGTCGCGGTGGGTGGACGCGAGGCGGGGCTGCTGTTCGAGGGCGACCGCCGCTTCGACATCATCGTCCGCATGCCGGAAAACCTCCGCGCCGACATGGAGGCGATTAAGCGCATCCCGATCAGGCTACCTTCGGCCGGCGGCCCCGCCTACGTCCAGCTGGGCGACGTGGCCAGCCTGGAGGTCGCCCCCGGCCCCAACCAGATCAGTCGCGAGAACGGCAAGCGCCGCGTGGTGGTCACCGCCAACGTGCGCGGGCGCGACATCGGCTCATTCGTGGCCGAGGCACAGCAGAAGCTGGAGCAGCAGATCAAGGTGCCGTCCGGCTACTGGGTCACCTGGGGCGGCACCTTCGAGCAGCTGCAATCGGCGAGCAAGCGCCTGCAAATCGTGGTGCCCATCGCGCTGCTCCTGGTGTTCATCCTGCTCTTCGCCATGTTCAACAACATCAAGGACGGCCTCCTAGTGTTTTCCGGCGTGCCCTTCGCGCTGACCGGCGGGATGGTCGCGCTGTGGCTGCGCGACATCCCGCTGTCGATCTCAGCCGGCGTCGGTTTCATCGCGCTGTCGGGAGTGGCCGTGCTAAACGGTTTGGTAATGATCGCCTTCATCCGCGCCCTGCGCGAGGAGGGCAAGCCGCTCGACGCGGCGGTCCGGGAAGGCGCGCTCACCCGCCTGCGCCCGGTGCTGATGACCGCACTGGTGGCCTCGCTCGGCTTCATCCCCATGGCGATCGCCACCGGCACCGGCGCCGAGGTGCAGCGTCCGCTCGCCACCGTGGTCATCGGCGGCATCCTGTCTTCGACTGCGCTGACCCTTCTGGTGTTGCCGACCCTGTATTGGCTGGCTCATCGCAGGGAAGAGGAACCGGCTGAAGCAGTCCAGGCGGGCGAGCTGAAGACGCAGCCGACCTGACCGGGACACCCCGGCCGAAAAGGCCGGGGCGTCCGCTGAAATAAACGTGCTGACAAGGAGAAGATCATGGGATTTCTCGAACGGATGCTGGGCAATTTGATGGGTGGCAAATTCGGTAGCCACCACGGCGGCTACCGGGGCGGCCATCACAGCGGCTATCCGGAATATCCGCAGGGTTCTACCCCAGGTGGCGGTGGCGGCATTCGTTGCCCCAAGTGCGGCAGCGCCAATGCGGACGCGGCGCGATTTTGCCAGCAGTGCGGCACTTCGCTGTCGGCAGGCAAGTGCTCCGGCTGCGGCGCGGAGGTCTCGGCTGGCAGCAAGTTTTGCGGCCAATGCGGCCAAGCTCGGACATAGCGCGAACCACGAGGATGAGCAATATGACCGAGAAATGCACCGTCGACCTGGCCCTGCTCCTGCCGGGCATTCCGGACGAGCGCGATGCCTGCGTGAGGCGCCTGACCGAGCTCTTGCAGGCCGAAGGCCTGGAGAAGGTGCATCTCGTGCGCGAAGACAGCAGCGCCCGCCTGTGCTTGCACTACGACCCGCAGCGATTCAGCGTCGCCCGCGTGCGCGAACTGGCGCAGGCGGCCGGCGCGAAAATCGCCGACCGCTTCCGCCACGAGAGCCTGCGCATCGACGGTATGGACTGCCCCACCTGCGCCACCGTGATCGAGCATGCCCTGCAACGCACCGACGGCGTGCTGGAGGCATCGGTGAGCTACGCCGCCGAGCGCCTGCGCCTGGAATACGACCGTGAAAAGATCGAGCACGCCGCCGTCGTCCGCCGCATCGCGGCCCTGGGCTATGGGGTGCTGGAGGAAGGCCGCGCGGCCGGCTGGTTCGCCGAGCACCGCGAGCTGATTTTCAGCGGCACGGCCGGCCTGCTCTTGCTCCTGGGCTGGCTCGCGGGGCTGGCCGGTTTGCCCGGCGCGTTGTCGCTCGGCCTGCTGCTCGGCGCCTACGCGGCGGGCGGCTTCTATACCCTGCGCGACGCCTGGCAGGGCCTGAAGGCCCGCAGCTTCGACATCGACACCCTGATGATCGTGGCGGCGGCGGGCGCCGCGGCGCTCGGCGCCTGGGCGGAAGGCGCGCTGCTGCTGTTCCTGTTCAGCCTGGGGCACGCGCTGGAGCACATGGCCATGGACCGTGCCCGCGCGGCCATCGAAGCGCTGGCGCAGCTCGCGCCCAGGACCGCCCTGGTGCAGCGCGACGGGGCGGAGGTCGAGGTGCGGGTCGAGGACCTGCTGCGCGGCGACCGCGTGATCGTCAAGCCCGGCAGCCGGCTGCCCGCCGACGGCCGCGTGCTCTCCGGCAGCTCGGCGGTGGACCAGTCGCCGCTCACCGGCGAATCCATGCCGGTGGACAAACAGCAAAACGATCCCGTGTTCGCCGGCACGGTCAACGGCGAGGGCGCGCTGGTGGTCGAGGTGACCCGGCTCGCACGCGAGAGCACGCTCTCGCGCATGGTGGAGATGGTGGCCGAGGCGCAGACGCAGAAGTCGCCCACCCAGCGCTTCACTGACCGCTTCGAGCGCATCTTCGTGCCTGCCGTGCTGGCGGGGGCGGGGCTGCTCATCGTGGTGCCGCCGCTGTTCGGTTTTCCCTTCGCCGAATCGTTCTACCGGGCCATGGCGGTGCTGGTGGCGGCCTCGCCCTGCGCGCTCGCCATCGCCACCCCGTCTGCGGTGCTCGCCGGCATCGCCCGCGCCGCGAAGGGCGGCGTGCTGATCAAGGGCGGCGCGCACCTGGAAAATCTCGGCAGCCTCGCCGCCATCGCCTTCGACAAGACCGGCACGCTCACCCTCGGCAAGCCGCGGGTGACCGATGTCGTCGCCGTCGAGGGAAGCGAAGACGAGCTGCTGAAAATGGCTGCCGCCGTGGAGGCCCGCAGCGCCCATCCCCTGGCGCAGGCAGTTGTGGCGGAGGCGAAGCGGCGCGGCCTGGCCTGGAATGAGGCAGGCGAAGTCGAATCGATCACCGGCCAAGGCGTGCGCGCGCGGCTCAACGGGCAGGATATTGCGGTCGGCAACGCGAAGTTATTCGAGGGAAAAGCGTTGTCCGAAGCGCTGCGCAAGCATGCGGACCGCCTCGCCGCGGCGGGCAGGACCACCATGCTGGTGCAAGCGGACGGGCGTTTCCTCGGCGTCCTCGCACTGGCCGACACCCCGCGTGACGGCGTGCGTGCGGTGCTCGAACGCCTGCACAAAATCGGCATCCGCAAGACCATCATGCTCACCGGCGACAACGAACGGGTGGGCCGCGCCATCGCCGACGCAGTGGGCATCGACGAAGTACAGGCGAGCCTCATGCCGGAAGACAAGGTGCGCGCCATGGAAGCACTTGCGGCCCGCCACGGCCGGGTCGCCATGGTCGGCGACGGCGTCAATGACGCCCCCGCCATGGCCCGCGCCACCGTCGGCATCGCCATGGGCGGCGCCGGCACCGACGTCGCGCTGGAGACAGCGGACGTGGCGCTGATGGCGGACGATCTTTCCAAACTGCCCTTTGCCGTGGCTTTGAGCCGCGCATCAAAGCGTATCATCCGCCAGAACCTGTGGCTGTCCCTGGGCGTGGTCTCCCTGCTCATCCCCGCCACCCTCGCCGGCTTCGCCGGGATCGGCGTGGCGGTGGCGATCCACGAGGGCTCGACCTTGGTGGTGGTGATCAACGCGCTGCGGCTGCTGGCCTATAGGCGGGAAGACACATAAGCTGATTCGACCATGACAAACCGACGCACCCCGGCATCCTTCATGCAAGCCGGCATCACCCAGGCCCTGCTCGCCGCCGTACTGTTCGGCGCCAGCACCCCGCTCGCCAAGTCGCTGGTGGGCGCGACGTCGCCGCTGATCCTCGCAGGACTGCTTTATCTCGGCAGCGGCCTGGGCCTCATCGGCTGGCGGGCCTTGCGGCGGGGCCCAGCATCCGAGGCGCCGCTCGCGCGCGCGGACCTGCCTTGGCTTGCGGGCGCAGTACTCGCTGGCGGGGTGATCGGCCCGGCCCTGCTCATGTGGGGCCTGATCGCGGTGCCCGGCTCCACCGCCTCGCTGCTGCTGAATCTGGAAGGGGTGTTCACCGCGTTCATCGCCTGGTTCGTGTTCCGCGAGAATTTCGATGCGCGCATCGCGCTGGGCATGGGGCTCATCGTCGCCGCCGGCGCGCTGCTGTCCTGGGGCGGATCGGCGGCCGGTCTCGCCCTGCCCGTAGGCACCCTGGCGGTGATCGGCGCCTGCCTTGCCTGGGCGATCGACAACAACCTGACCCGCAAGGTGTCGGCCGGCGACGCCGTGCAGATCGCCGCGATCAAGGGACTGGTCGCCGGGACGACAAACCTGGCGCTGGGCCTCGTCTTGGCCGGAACCTTGCCGCCCGCCCCGCAGGCCGTGGCAGCACTCGTGGTGGGATTTTTCGGCTATGGCGTGAGCCTTGTGCTATTCGTGCTGGCGCTGCGCCATCTCGGGACGGCGCGCACCGGCGCCTATTTTTCCGTGGCGCCGTTTGCCGGCGCCCTGATCGCCATGCTGTTCTTCGGCGAACGCCCCGGGCCATGGTTCTGGGCAGCGGCGGGCCTGATGGCCGCGGGGGTATGGCTGCACCTTACCGAACGCCATGCGCACGAGCACACCCATGAGCCGCTGCGACACGACCATCGGCATGTCCATGACGGGCACCATCGCCACGAGCATGGTTTCGAGTGGAACGGCGAGGAGCCGCATTCCCACGAGCACGTGCACGCCGCGCTCACCCACGCCCATCCGCACTACCCGGACCTGCATCACAGGCATCCGCATTGAATGCCGGATAGAGCCGGAAGCGCGCCCGCTGCTCCTCCCACAACAACGGCGTCCCCGACGCCAGATCGAACAGCGTCACCTCTGGCGGCAGGGTCTCGTCGAGGATGGCGGCGACGATGTCGGGTGCCAGGGTGGTGAGGTTCACCATCCGGCTCACGTAGGCCCGATCCATCCCCTCGCGTTCGGCCACCTCAGACAGCGTGCGCGCCTCGCCGGACTCCACCATCGCCAGCCAGCGGTAGCCGCGGGCGAGCGCGAGCTGGATTGGCGTCGGCGTGTCGTCCCAGGGACGGGGCTGGACGGCGCTGCCGTCCGGAAGGGCCACGGCCTTGCGGCTGCCGCGGCGCTTGATCCGGATCGGCACGGTGACGGTGAGACTGCCGTCGCTTGCGGTGATCACCTCGGCGTGGCCGGTCTTGTCGATCAGGATTTCGTTCATGCCACGGCCTCCTCAAGGGTTTCCGGGGTGGGCTCGGGACGCAGCTCCAGGGCAAGCACCTCGATGCCGTTGGGTCGGAATCGCACCTCGATGTCGTTCGGCGAGACGATCACCTTGTCGATGAGAAGCCGCACGATGCGCTGCTGCTCGGCCGGAAAGAGCTGATCCCAGATCGCATCCAGCCGGGTCATGGCCACCGTAACCCGGGCCTCGTCCAGGGAGGGATCGAGCCGGGCGGCGCGCTCGGCCACCCCGGCGGCCATGTCCGCTGCGCGCAGCACCCGGCGCATCTGCTCCAGCACCGCAGCCTCCAGCTCACCGGCCGGCAAGCGCGGCAGCCCGGAGGCGCCGGCGTGCTCCTTGTTCTCCCGCGTCGGCAGGTAGTAGCGGTAGATACGTCCGTTCTTCTTGCGCGTGGACCAGGGTGTAAGCGCCCGGCCATCGATGCCCACGACGATCCCCTTGAGCAGGAACGGCACCCGGGCGCGGGTGTTGTTGCCTCGCACACGCGAGTTCTGCGCGAGGATCGCCTGGACGGCGTCCCACAGCTTGCGCTCGACGATGGGCGGGTGCTCGCCTGCATACCACTGATCGCGATGGCGGATCTCGCCCAGGTAGACCCGGTTGTTGAGGATCTTGTAGACGAGGCTCTTGTCGATCAGCTTGCCTTCGCGCACCCGGCCATCCTGGGTGGTCCAGGCCTTGGATGTCACGCCGTCGAGGCGCAGTTCCTTGACCAGTAGGGTCGAGGAGCCCAGTTCGACGAAGCGCTGGAAGATGTGTCGCACAACCTTGCGAGCCAGGGCTGGACGGGCGGCTACGCCACCCGCAATGACAACACCGGCTCGGTGTACCTCAACTGCGAATTCGTGGTGATGGAGGGCGAGTACGCCCGCCGCAAGATGTGGTCGCTGATCGGCCTCTACAGCCCGAAGGGCCCCGAGTGGGCCAACATGGGTCGCGCGTTCGTCAAGGCGATCCTGAACTCCGCCCGCGGCGTCCATCCGGGCGACGCGAGTCCCCAGGCCCAGAATGCCCGGCGCATCGCCGGCTTCGCCGACCTCGACGGCATCGAGTTCCTCGGCAAGGTCGACTGGGAGAAGGACCAGAACGGCCAGGACAAGGCTGTCATCAAGCAGGCGATCCAGCCCGACCACAAGGACTACGCCGCGCTGATGGGCAACGCGCGCCCGTCCGCCCCGGCGCCCGCGACGCCGAACGCCTACCCGCCAGTTGCACCGGCGTGATGGTCATCGCCTGACGTCTGGTTTCCTGCTGCAAGTTGGAAATGGCATCGGCGAGCGCCTTGGTCTGGGCCTTGTAGCTACCCGAGAGGTTGGCGATCACGATGGCGCAGTTGGGCAGCTCCAGCGCGGCACTCATCAGGCTGGAGAGGCTGTAAACCACCATGTTGGCCAGCGTGCCCTGGCCGAACACTTGCGTGCTGGCGTTGTCGAGGTACGGCGGCAGCTCGTCCAGGAGGATCAGGGTTGGCTCGTTGCCAATGATTTCCTTCCACTTCCGCTGATCGACAGCTTTGGGACCATTCACCCAGTAGGGCTTGATAGCTTCAGCGCAACCAAGTTGGGTGGCTATCTCTCCCCAGATGTAGTGATCGGGACTGTTGCGGCCATTGAACGCGGCGATTCGCGCCTTTCCAAATTCGATGCGCGAAGCCAAATCAGCGGGCAAGACGTCCTTACGCAGATGCGGATGCCGCGCGAGCAGGCCAAGCGCGATCATCATGTGCGTCTTACCGCCACCCATCGCCTGCGTCAGCTCGAAGACGGCTTGGTCGGACTTACCGGACAGGCGTAGCAGACCTTCGCGGAAAAGCTGATCCATGCCATGGGTGACGTAGTTGCGCGAGAAGAACTCACGGCCGTCGCCTTCCTCATTGATGAGCTCTGCCAGATTCTCGATCCCCTGGCTCATCCGGTAATCGCGGATGATGGGATTGAACCGGCAGGCCTGCTTGACTGTCTTGATCATGAACGCGCTCCGTTGTTGTTCCTGGCTTCCTCGGAGTGCGGTATCGCAATGCCGCGCTGCTCGCAGTAGTTCCGAATCAGCACTTCCACCATGTTCGCGATGGAGCGATGCTCCTGGTCCGCCGCGATGCGAAGCGCTTCCTTGAGTCCGGGGTCGATGCGAAATGTGAGCGTGGCAGTCTTGACCGTGGCCATGGCCTCTCCAGAAACCACTGCGAATGTACTGCACTTTACAGTATCGACGTGACTTCGACAATCCGGACCACAGCCAGATTCCGTCACTGCCCGTGGACATATCAGCACTTGGCGAGCGTGACGTTCCAGGCTCTCGGACGTTGGCGGATGCGGGCGTTGGCATCAAGGGCTCGCGTTGGCGTCAGGAACGTCATGAACGCGCTGAGCCACGGAAAAGCCAAGCCAGACCCAGCGACGATCTCAGGGCCATCGACTAAACGGCTAAATCCACACCCTCAAGCCCCACGCAGTGCGATCCAGTTCGGAATACGGGTTCGGTTTCAGTGGTCGAGTCCGCCACCAATATAAAGGCCAACCACTCTCGGTTGGCCTTTTTTCTGTGCGCCCGGCATGGGCGCACTCCTGTGGGTGAAAGTCCCACCGTAAGTTGATCACAGCGAACGAAGCGAAGCGCAACTGCATGAGGGCGACCGAGTGTGGGAAGGAAGCGTGGAGCGAAACTGGAGCAATCTTGATGCTCCACGACAATCTCAGCCGAAGCGAAAGGCGCTTTGCACCGCGCCCAGGACACGGTCCTCGAAAATCTTCGCACCGGGATCGGCCCCGCCTGCGCCGGCGACGACCATGAGCGGTATCAGGTGTTCTTCGCGCGGCGCGGCGTCGCGGGCACCCGGGGCAGTGATCCAGGCAGCGAGGCGTCGCTCGCGCTCGCGGGCATCCGGGTGGCAAACCGCCTCGGTGAGCCACTGGTCGAAATCGAGCCCGTGTGTCTGCGTCGCGCCCGCGCGCATCGCCGCCATCATCACCCTCATGTTGTGGTAGCTGTTGCCGGAACCGATGATGAGCACGCCCGCCTCGCGCAGGGGCACCAGGGCCCGGCCTGCGGCCAGGTGGGCGGCCGGGTCGAGATCGGCGCGCAGCGACAGTTGCACGCAGGGAATGTCGGCGGCCGGGAAAGCGACCTTGAGCGGCACGAAGACGCCGTGATCGAAGCCGCGCGTCGCATCGAAACCGCAGCTCATGCCGCCCTGGGTCAACAGGCTTGCCACCCGTTCGGCGAGTTCGGGCGCACCGGGCGCGGGCCAGGTGAGATGGTAGGTGTGCGGCGGAAAGCCGTAGTAATCGAACAGCAGTGCCGGCGCGGCCTGTTTCTGCACGGTGAAGCGCGGCGCCTCCCAGTGGGCCGAAATCACCAGCAGGGCCCGCGGCCGTTCCGGCAACAGTGTGGGCAGCATTTCCAGGAATTCGCGATGCCGAACCCAGGTGTCGGGCGGGTCCCAGTCCATGAAGAAGCAGGGCCCGCCGCCGTGGGGGATGAACAGCGTGGGCTGGCGCATCAGAATTCCGTGTAGCCCTTCGCGTCCGGCGTGTAGAAAGTGGCCGGGTCGGCGGGTGTGAGCGCGGCGCCGGTTCTGAGCTTGTGCACCAGGTCCGGATTGGCGATGAAGGGCCGGCCGAAGGCGACCAGATCGCCCTTGCCCGCAGCGAGATCGGCCTCGGCGCGCGCCGCGTCATAGCCGCCGGAGAGGATGGTGCGACCCTTGAAGGCCGCGCGAAGCTTGGCTTTCAGTTCGTCGCTCGGCGCCGGTGCGCCCATGGAGCTGTGATCGACGATGTGCAGATAGGCAAGACCCATGTCGCTCAAGGCTTCGGCCAACCGCAGGTAGAGCGCGTCCATGTCCGCATCGGGCGCCATGCCGTTAAAGGTGTTGTAGGGCGAGATGCGCATGCCGACCCGCTCGGCGCCGATGGCGGAAGCGGCCGCCCGGGCCACTTCCAGGGCAAAGCGCAGGCGGTTTTCGATGGAGCCGCCCCAGCGGTCCGTGCGCCGGTTGGAGGCGGTGTTGAGGAACTGATCGATGAGATAACCGTTCGCGCCGTGCAGCTCCACGCCGTCGAAACCCGCTGCGATGGCGTTGCTGCACGCCTTGGCAAACTCGCCGATGGCGGCTTCGATGTCGGCCTCGGTCATTGCCTCCGGCACCGGGTGAGGCTGCATGCCTGCACTGTCCGTCCACATCTCGCCGGGCGCGGCCAGGGCAGACGGTGCCAGCAGGCGCGCGCCCGCCGGCAGATTGGCCGGATGCCCCACCCGGCCGGTGTGCATGAGCTGCACGAAGATGCGCCCGCCGGCCGCGTGCACGGCATCCGTCACCTTGCGCCAGCCGGCGACCTGTGCCTCGGAATAGAGGCCGGGGATGCGCGCATAGCCCAGACCGTTGGGCGAGGGTGAAGTGCCTTCGGTGATGATCAGCCCCGCCTCGGCGCGCAGCGCGTAATACTTGGCCATCAAATCGTTGGGCACGTTGCCAATGGCGCGGGAGCGGGTCATGGGCGCCATGACGATGCGATTGGGCAGTGTGAGGGGCCCGAGGGTGAGCGGAGTAAACAGGATGGTCACGTGCGCTTCTCCTTATTGTGAGGTTGGAATCAGGCCTTCGGCCGCGAGTGCCGCCTGCACCGCCGGGCGGGCCGCGACGCGGCCGAGATAGGCACCCAGTCCCGGCCAGGGGGAAAGATCCACGTTCACGTATTTGGCCCAGCCGAGCACGGTGAAGAGGTAGGCATCGGCCACCGTGAAGTCCTCGCCCAGCGCATAGCTGCGACTGCCCAGCCGCCTTTCCGCCTCACCGATGCGCCGCTCGAGCTGCGCGCGGACGATGGTCTTCGCTGCGTCCGCAAACGCCGGGTTGAAAAGCGCGCCGAAGCCCTTGTGCAGTTCCGTGGAAATGAAATTGAGCCATTCCATCAGCCGGTAGCGCGCCAGGGTGCCGGCCGGCGGGGCCAAGCGCCTGTCGGGCACCCGGTCGGCCAGGTACTGCACGATGGCCGGGCCCTCGGTGAGCACCTCGCCGTCGTCGAGTTCCAGAGCCGGGACGTAGCCCAGGGGATTGATGGTCTTGTAGTCGCGGCCGGCTTCGGTCACGCCGGTCTTGAGATCGACACGCTCGAGGGCGAAGTCAAAGCCGCCTTCGCGCAGCACGATGTGGGGCGAGAGCGAACAGGCGCCGGGACTGTAGTAGAGCTTCATGATCCTCCTCCAGGTTCATTTACGGGAGCAGGTTTTATATAGTAACCTTCATAAGAGAACAAGAAGGATGGTATGCCGCCCATGGTTACTCCGAGGGAACCGATATGATCGACGACGACGCCCTGCCAGCCGAGGTGGAGAGCGCCGGTGGCAAGACCGCGCCGGTCGCGGGCCACCGCAGTTGTCCGGTGCGCGACGTGCTCGACCGCCTGGGCGACAAGTGGTCCACGCTGATTCTGGTGACCCTGTCGAAAGGCCCGCAACGCTTCAACGCCCTGGCGCGCGCCGTGCCCGACATCTCCCGCCGCATGCTCACCGAGACGCTGCGCAGCCTGGAACGCGATGGCCTCGTCTGGCGCGAGGTCACGCCCTCCACACCGCCCGCCGTGCGCTACGGGCTCACCCCGCTCGGCGCATCCCTCATGCCGCCGCTTACGGCGCTAATCCGCTGGGCGGAAGACAACCAGCCCAGGATCGCTGCCGCCCGAGCGGCCTACGATGCACGGGCCGGCAAGAACGGGCCCGACAATCGAGGGTGAACGAGGCCAGCCCGTCATCGTTTTTGTCGGCCCCAAACTGATTCCAGGAAGCGCTGCTACTCCGGCAGTTCATTCAGTTCGTAGCTGGTGCTACGCCCGCCGGCATTCGATTTCCGTAGTACGCCACGCATCAGCAGATCGTTGATGTCGCGCAGTGCCGTGTCCGGCGAGCATTTGGCGATGGCCGCCCACTTGCTGCTGGTGAGCTTGCCCTCGAAACCATCGAGCAATTTGTTCAACAACTTCACCTGCCGCTCGTTCAACGGGGTCGTCGCCCAGCGCTGCCAGAAGCGCGCTTTCGTCAGGACAGCGTCCAGCGTGTGCTGGGCCTGGTCAACCGCACGATGAAGCGTGTCGAGGAACCACGCAAGCCACTCGGTGACATCCATCGACCGGTTGTCAGGCACATCCCTGTGCCTGCCCCCTTCGGGGCTGCCGCGAAAATTTGCTCCCGGCAAATTTTTCTGGGTCCGCTCCAGGATGTCGTAGTAGGCATTGCGTTCGCGCTGGATCTGCGCCGACAAACTGTAGAAGCGTTGCGGGCTGCCATCGGCACGCGCCAGCAGCAGATCGCCAATGGCCCGGGCGATACGGCCATTGCCGTCATCGAACGGGTGCAAGGTGACGAACCACAGATGGCCGAGGCCTGCCTTGAGCAGCGGCGGTTCGTTTGATGTGCCATTCAGCCAGTCGAGGAAACGGCTGGTTTCATCTTCGAGGCGATCAGCCGGCGGTGCTTCGAAATGCACACGCTGCCGGCCAATGGGGCCAGACACCACCTGCATCGGCCCGCTGGTATCGTCGCGCCAACCGCCGACCTTGATCCTGGAAAGGCCGGAGTAGCCGGTAGGAAACAGTGCGGCATGCCAGCCGAACAGACGCTCACGCGACACCGGCACCTGACAGTTGGCGGTGGCGTCGAGCACCATCTCGACCACGCCTTCGACATGGCGATCGACCGGAGCGAGCGCGCCGATGTCCACGCCCAGCCTTCGGGCGATGGACGAGCGCACGGATTCGACGTTGAGCTGCTCGCCTTCGATCTCGCTGGTCTTGACCACGTCCTCGGTGAGCGCCGCGAGACTCGCTTGGTCACGCAAGGCCATGCCGACGTCAGTCAGACGCCCCATCAAAAGCCCCTGGGCACGACTGACTTCGACCATGGGGCCAGCCAACGCCGCCAGGTCGAAGCGCCAGTTCGGCCAGTCCGTGGCCTGCCAGATGTACTTGTAATCGCCGCTTTTCATGCGGAGATTATGAGCCGCAATCTCCGCATGCGCAAGTCAATCGCCGCGCGTTTTGCGGTGAATGTGAGCATCATTCGCCGCATGGTGGGTCGCCGCGCCCAGGAATGGGTGTAAATAGGTGTGTTATTGGCTGTGGCAACGGACGCGGGTTCAGTTCCCGTTTAGGGAATTGAACTGGCCACGGAAAGCAGACGAGGTTGAGTCCGTATTCCGACTACCAATCAGTCCGAAAAACCTGTTTGATCGTCCGCTGCCGACGGGCGTACCGGCAGGCTTTTCGCTCCGGTTCGCACTGGTTCGCAGCAACCCGCAGCGCTTCGATTCCGTACTTTCAATAGTCGTTTGGTGCGGGGTACCATCCCACCACCATAATGTGAAATCCCAACCCTTATCCGGTTGGGATTTTTTTTGCCCGTTCCCCCTGTGTTGGCGCGGTTTCGCGCCTCGGCCTCTTGACCGCCAACCTGCGATTGCGCCCTTTTCCGGCCGCGACTTCCCCGTCTTTCCCTCTCTGTTCTCTGCCGGCCTCTTGACCGGTCAACTGCCCGATTCCTGCACTGGCGCGGGTTTGCAGTCCTCGGGTTGTAGTTTTCACTTGGTCAAGACCAGGCGACCGAGAGCAAAAACTGTCTGATCACTACGCCGTTGCCGTGGGCTGTAGTGCGATGAGGGCCATGCCCGCCAGCGCGATACCTGCTCCGGCCAGATCCCAGCGTGTGAGCGCAATGCCGTCAACGAAGTGGAGCCACACGAGTGCCACGGCGATGTACATCCCACCATAGGCCGCGTAGGTACGTCCCGCCGCAGTGGGGTGCAATGTGAGCAACCACGCAAACAGTCCCAGCGATAGAGCGGCGGGAATCAGCAGCCACGCGGATTTGCCCTGTTTGATGACTAGCCATGGCAAGTAGCAGCCGACGATCTCGGCGACAGCGGTCACGGCAAACAGCACAGCGACTTTCAGGAGTTCCATGTCATGCATCCTGCAATGCTGCGATCAATGGGCAGCGGACATTGCCATTCGTGGCGCAGCAGCGTTCTACGAGATCCGCCAGCACGCGCTCGATGCGCGTCAGGTCGGTAAGCCGTGTTCGCACGTCTGCCAGCTTGTGCTCGGCCTGCTCGCGCGCCTCGGTGCAATGCGATCCATCTTCAAGCTTCAGCAAATCCCCGACCTCGTCCAGGCTGAATCCCAGGCGCTGGGCCGATTTGATAAAGCGCACTCGCGCCAGATCCGGCTCACCGTAGTGACGAATGCCGCCCAGGGGCCGGTCGGGCTCCTGCATCAAGCCTTTGCGTTGATAGAAGCGGATCGTCTCGACGTTGACCCCGGCGGCATCGGCCAGGACGCCGATGGTCAGTGTTTCAAGTGGTTCGCTCATGGTGCTTGACTCCGTACTTAGGTACGGAGGTAAGCTTAACCCATGAGTACAGATCGACCAACAGAGACACAAGGCGGCGGACGCGGCGCGCTGTTGACTGGCGGGCTTGCCGCCATCCTGGCCTCCACCTGCTGCCTCGGCCCGTTGGTGTTGATCACGCTCGGCGTTTCCGGAGCCTGGATCAGCAACTTGACGCTGCTCGAACCCTACCAGCCCTTGTTCATCGGCGCGGCGGTAGTGGCGCTTTTCTTCGCTTGCCGTCGCATCTGGCGACCGGCCACGGATTGCGCTCCGGGGCAGGTCTGTGCGCTGCCATCGGTTAACCGCAGCTACAGGGTGCTGTTCTGGATCGTGGTGGCGCTGGTGGTCCTCGCCCTCGGATTCCCGCTGATCGCGCCCTGGTTCTACTGAAAGGAAGTTGTCATGAAGAAGCTTGTTGCGCTGGCCACATTTGCCGCCTTCGCCTCGCCCTTGTGGGCTGCGACCCAGACCGTCACGCTGTCCGTGCCCGGCATGAACTGCGCTACCTGCCCGATCACGGTCAAGAAGGCTCTGACCAAAGTGTCGGGCGTCAGCAAGACCGACGTGAATCTGGATAGCCGCGAAGCCAAGGTGACATTCGATGACGCGAAGACCGACGTCGAGGCTCTCAAGCGCGCCACCAAGGATGCTGGGTACCCCTCGACCGTGGTGGGGAGTGCCAAGTGACTGCGGTGATCTTGGAATCGACGCTGACCTGTCCCGAGTGCGGCCACGCCAAGACCGAGACGATGCCCACAGACGCCTGCCAGTGGTTCTACGAGTGCGAGCAGTGTCACGCCGTACTCAAACCTAAGCAGGGCGACTGCTGCGTGTACTGCTCCTACGGCACCGTGCCGTGCCCGCCGATTCAGGAGCGCGGCAAGGGGAGTTGCTGCGCCGGTTGATCACCGGAACCGCAGGCGTTCGCGCTGCTCGTCCCATCGCAGCGGGTTGGCGCGTCGCCCGACGCTTTCCAACGTCAAGTGCGCAGCCACGCCAGTGGTGCAGGCTTCCACGATGTCCGGTGCCAATTGCGCCAATCGGGCGATCCGGCTTGCACGACCGAGATCGAGTCCCTCTGCCTCGGCGATCTCGGTGATCGAACTGAACCGTCCGTCGTCCAGCAGGCGCTGCCAGTGGTGCGCGAGGCCGAGTGCCCGCATCAAGGGGGTGTCCTGCGCCATCTCGCGAACCTGCCGCTCACGGCGGGCCTCGTCCAGGAACTCCTGCGGCGCGTCGAACGGCGTGATGACCTGCTTCTTCAAACCCCTGCGCACCAACGTCCAGGGCAGGAAGGTTTCCATCTGCACGCCGCCAGCAGGCAGCGGCGTCTGATACGTCACTGGGTCGCCCCTGGCGTGGCCGCGATGCTTCTTGCTCACACATCCTCCTCAAAACTGGCCATGAGCTGGCGCTGGGCGTGCCAGTCCACCATCAGGCGGTTTCGCTGAAACCACATCAGCGTCAGCCGCCGTGGCTGCTTGCCCGCCATGAACTGCTCAATGATGTCGGGGGCCAGCAGGGTCAGGCGCAGCAGTTCGTTGACCACCGAGTGGTGCAGCTTCTCGGCGCGGGCGATGGCCGACCCGCTCTGCATCGCGCCGGTGTCCAGCAGGTGCTGCCAGTAGAAGGCCCGTGCCACACCGTCGAGCAGTGTCACGTCGTGGATGTGCCGGTCGTCGGCAGCCACGCGTTGGACGCCCCGGCGGCGAAACGTTAGGGGCACAAAGGTTTCCATCGACTCGTCCATCAGGCTTCGACCTCCAGCAGTTCAGCACCAATGCTGTCCGGGGCGAACTCCTCGATGAGCGCGTTCCAACCTACCTCACGCCACTTCACCTTGATCCCCTGCACCTCGCCCGCGTGGACGAGGTCGATGCGCTCGATCATCAGATTGGCGATGCGGTGGCGCTCGACCGGGAACAGTTGATCCCACACGTTGTTGAGGCGTCCCATCGCCATCACGGTGGTGGCCTCGTCGATCTGGGCCCCGTTGCGTTGAATGTGCCGCACCACCGACGCCACGGTCTCCGGGCTGGTCAGCACCGTGCGGATCTGGGCCACCACCGCCCCCTCGATCTCCAGCGCAGGCAGGCGCTCGTAGCCCTTGCCCGGCGCGCCGAACCGCGCTTCCGACTTGGACACGTAGTAGTGGTACTTGCGCCCGTTCTTGCGCGAGTAGGTCGGGTACATCCGCTCGCCCGAGGGTGCGTACAGCAGGCCGCGCAGCAACGCGTCGGTGCGCGACCTGATCTTGGTCTCGACCGACCGGGTGTGGCCATCCTTGGCCAGCACCTCGTGAACCCGGCCCCACAGTCCTGGATCGATGATGGCCTGATGCACACCTGGGTACCAACTGCCCTTGTGCGACAACTCTCCAAGGTAGATGCGGTTGCGCAGCAGCTTGTGCAGGTACTTCTTGTCGATGCGCGTGCCCGCCCGCGTCTGACCGTCCTGCGTCGTCCAGGCCTTGGTGGTGATGTCATCCAAAGTCAGGTTGGCAGCAATCTGGGTGGGCGAGCCGATGGTCAACATCTCCTCGAAGATGCGCCGCACCACCGCCGCCTCGGTTTCATTGATGACCAGCAGGCGGTTGTCGACGTCGTAGCCCAGGGGGGGCACGCCACCCATCCACATCCCCTTGCGCTTGCTGGCGGCTATCTTGTCGCGGATGCGCTCGCCGGTGACCTCGCGCTCAAACTGAGCGAAGGACAACAGGACGTTGAGCATCAGCCGACCCATCGAGGTGGTGGTGTTGAACTGCTGCGTGACCGACACGAACGACACGCCGTGGCGCTCAAACACCTCGACCATCTTGGAGAAGTCGGCAAGGCTACGCGTCAGGCGGTCGATCTTGTAGACCACCACGATGTCGATCTGGCCGCGCTCGATGTCGGCCATCAGGCGCTTTAGCCCCGGCCGGTCCGTGTTGCCGCCGGAGAAGCCGGGGTCGTCGTAATCGTCGGCCACCGGAATCCATCCTTCTGCGCGTTGGCTGGCGACGTAGGCGTGGCCAGCCTCCTTCTGCGCGTCGATGGAGTTGAATTCCTGGTCGAGTCGTTCATCCGACGACACCCGGCAGTAGACCGCGCAGCGTTTGCGTGCCTTCGGAGAGGCGATTTGGGTGGTGTCGCTCATTGCGCACCTGCCTTGCCGGTCAGGCCAAAGAACAGCGGGCCCGACCAGTGCGTGCCGGTGATCTGCCGGGCCACGGCCGTCAGGCTCTTGAAAGTGCTGCCCTCGTACTCGAACAGGCCTTCGGCGGTGACCGCCACCTTGTGCTCGCGGTCGCCCCATTCGCGCAGCAGCACCGTGCCGGGCGCGAAGTTGGTGTCGCGCGGCCGTGCCCGCAGCTTGATCTTGGAATGCTTGGCACCGATGGCCTCCAGGCGCTGGCGCGTGTTGTGCGCCAGACCGCCGAAGGCTTCCTCCTGCATCTTGTAGGCGATGCGCGACTCGATGAAGACGCGGTTGGGGTTGATGGGGCGGCTGCTGAAGTACCGATCCCACACTGGCCACAACTCGGCGATGGGCAGGCTCGATAGCTCCGCGATCCGCGCGGCGACTGATGCTTGTTTCTCGTTCATCACAAACTCTCCTGTTGATAGGGGGTTGTATGAACGCGCTGGTCGGGCAGGAAGCCAAGGCCAACTTCTCTCTGTTTTGGCGCTTCTGCGACGACGGTGCGGACGATGGCGGCCGCAAGGATGGCGGTGATTTCACCAGCGCGGGCGCTGGCGGACATCTCCGAGGGAGATGCGAGTTCGAGGTTCTTCATGACGGCTCCGAGGAATTGCAACCGTCACAGATGATGTGCGCGATGTTCCGAAGCGGATGGCAATTCCGGGTAATCGGGCACACCTGGTGGCGTGGCCTCGATGCCCCGGCAGGCCTGTGGTGCCTGTCTGGCAGGGAACCGGATTGCGCGTTAACGAAACAGTTGACAGGCGCCGATCTGCTCGATACGATGGCGTCAATTAACTAATCACGCAATTGGGTCACAACATGGCATTTGGTGCCTACATCAGACAGAAGAGGGAGGCGAAGGGCATTCAGATGAATGACTTCGCCCGGCAGCTGGACATCTCCCCTGCCTACTGGTCGCGCATAGAGCGCGACATCGAGAAGCCGCCCAAGGACGAGCTGATCCGCAAGGCGGCAGAAATCCTTGGCGAGAATGTCGACGACGCCTTTGTTGAGGCCAGCCGCCTTCCGCCAGACATGCGCGACGACGTGGGGGGCCTGGTACGGATGTATCGCAAGCAAGCGACGGGGGACAAGTGAATGCCGGTGTTGACTCTTGGCTACCGGCATTGCGACCGAAAACGCCCCAGCTACATCAAGAATTCCGAGATTGAGGGCATCGCCGTCTTGGCCCGCCAGCAACTGGTGGATGCTGCTGCCGATGCCATCTCGCTCGCCACCCTGAGCGCCATCTCCGGCCTGAAGATCAACGGCGTGGTCTTCGACCTGTTCGTCGGCACCGGTGACGTCGTGCATGACGAGCGCGGGAACCCTGTCCTGGGCATCTGTGAGTACGATCCAGGCGTGCCGGACACCGCGATGGTGTCGGTGTCACCGGTTGGCGTGAACGCCAGCGAGGAGTTGGTACTGAGCACCCTCGGGCACGAGCTCGGCCACGCCATCTTCGATGCGCCAGGATGGATCGTGGATGCCAGCAAGGGGCCGGGTTTGTTCGATGAGCCCAGCGACGCGGCGCGGCGGGCCTACCGCACGACCACCCGTGACGTGGAGCACTTGGCGAAAGTCCAGCCCGTCGTCGAGGCGGCTGCGAGCCCCTCTCTGGCAATTCCAGGCCACACCACCAAGGAAGAATACTTCGCCGAGCTGCGTGCCAACGAGTTCATGGGGTCGTTGCTGGTGCCGCGCCAACGCCTGAATCTGGCGGTCGAAGAGTTGGCTCCGAAACACGGTGTGACGATCCACCGCAGCCCGTCGCTTGATCCCGATTTGCCCGGCACCTGCCTTCACCTGACGGCTGATGGAGATATCGGGTTCTTCGACATCGAATGTTTGCAGAAGGCCGTGGCCAAGCGCTTCGGCGTCAACCGACGCTTCATCCAGGTACGGATGGAGCGCTATGGTCTTCTAAAGCCGGGGGCCAAGATCGTCTGATCAACGCCTTCATCTCGCCGCCGACCGCGTGTCGGCATTTTTTGAACCGTTCAGTTAACCACTCGCGCAATCGCGCACTTCGTTTAGAAAAGGAAATTGCCTATGCCAGCAGACGAACAGATCACCGCCCAGGAACACGACGAGTCGACTGCCGCGCAGCAGCAGTCCTCGAAGCAGGTGCGACCCCGTCAATCGGACGATGGCCCGGAAATCCTGCCGTGCATGGAGCACTTCGTCACCGTGGTGCGCAAAGCCAAGCGTCCCGGCCTCGCCTTGCTCCTGGTCGAACGTGCCAGCGCCACTTCGCTGCCGGAACTGGCAGCGCTGACGGATGCGGCCAAAGGCACCCTGACTGCAACTTTCAACGGATCGACGGCGCACTTCCGGCAGGTTGCCAACGGCGAGGTGGTCGAGCACGAAGAACCTGCAGCGATGTCGGCCAGCTTCTCGTGGGAGCCCGGCACCGGTGCGCTCGGTGTGTTCTGCGAAGACCGTGAGGTGCGCCGTGAACTGGCGACCATCTTCCGCGATGTCGTTTTGGCGTGCGACGGGGAGATCAACGACATGCCGATGCGCGAGTTCGACCTGTTCGGCTTCTCGACACCAGCGATGCTCAAGCGCATTGAGCAGGAGCGTGTGGCGGGCATTGAAAAAATCTCGATCCTGCAGATCAAAGTCGCCCGGCCCTTCGAGCAGCAAACCACCGACGCCGCCAATGGGCGTGATCTGATCCAGCACCTGTCGAGCACGATGCTGATCGGCAAGGATCGGCGTGATACCCGCCAGATCTATCAGGTCGCCTCGGTGTAGCAAGTGACGATGGCGTCGATCACCTGCAGCGCCTCGGCTTCGGAGTAGTTGCCCAGCGGTTTGGTGAAACCGATCTCGCCCGCCGCCTCGCCGAAGGACTTGAGGCACTTGCGCATGGCGGCCAGCTCGATATCAGAGGGATCGATCATGGTGACCCCCTTGATGTCGGTGCGACCAACCGTTCGTGACCGCTGCTGGGGACTGCGGTACCGGTACACAGCCGCGTCGTGATCGATCTCAACCTCGACTTCCTGCTCAGAATCCAGGACGGGCACCATCAGATGTGTGAGGTAGTCCTCTTCCGTGATCCATCGTCGCTGCAGAAACGTTGGTCTGCATCGCCCGAGCTCGGCCGCCCTGACGCGGGAATCGACCCGGGGCAGCCGCTCCAGCGCTGCCAGAAAGCTCAGATGTGCCGACTTCGCGGTAGCGTCATCAGAACTCACGGAGCACCCCAATTCGCGTGAGCTGTTCCAGCACGCGCTTGCGGTCATCCTCGGTCTTGCTCTTGTCGTTCAGGCCGTTCGGCGACGTGATTTGGACAGCAACGTTGTGGGCCTTGCGGTGCGGCTGTTTGGCCATTCGGAACACCAGCTTCACCTGCGCCAGCGTGTATCCCGTCAGGTCGTCGATGCCATAGTCGTCATAGGCGATGGTTGAACACCACGAGGCGAGCAAGTATCACCGCGACTGGCGCTATGTCGCGGGCTGGGGTCGGTGGCTGGTCTGGGATGGTCTCCGCTGGCGCACCGAGGACACCTTGGCTGCCGCCGATCTCATCCGCCACGTCTGTCGTCACGCTGCTATCAACGCCAACAACCCCAAGGTCGCGGCCAAACTTGCGGCATCCAGCACCGTGGGCGGTGTCGAACGGCTGGCACGGGCGGATCGCAGGCACGCGGCCACGACCGACGAATGGGATGCAGATCCGTGGCTGCTCAACACACCTGGTGGCGTCGTCGACCTTAAGACCGGACGTCTAGCCAAGATCGCCGCCAGCATCGTCGAGTACGGCTGGACGAATCCGGTGCTGGTGGACGGCGACAACGGGATCATTGCGGGCCACGGTCGACTGGCCGCCGCGCGCAAGCTCGGGCTGGATCAGGTGCCGGTCATCGAACTGGCCCACCTATCGCCCACGCAGAAGCGCGCCTACGTCATCTCCGACAACCGGCTGGCGCTCGACGCCGGTTGGAACGAGGAGATGCTGGCGCTGGAAATGGCCGAGCTGTCCGAGGCCGGGTACGACCTTGCACTGACCGGTTTCGAGGATGCTGCCTGTCGATGCCGACGTGTCCAAGGCCAAAGAGGCGCTGGACAAGCTCAAGACCTACGCCGACCAGAACTCGCAGTTCGAACTGAAGGTGGCGACCGAGAAGGCGCAGGCCGCGATCACCAACGTCGAGGGGATGATCAAGGCGCTGGATCGTATCCAGACCGAGTCCCGGCATCAGGTCAGCACCAACGCCGATGCGGCCCGCGCCGAAATCATGAGTCTCAACGGGGCCAACACCTCAAGCACGCACACGATCTACGTGCGCAAGGTGGAGGCAAACGCCACTGGTGGGTTGGTGGGCAGTGGCGTGCGCCGCTTTGCTGACGGCGGTGCTGTTGCCCCAGCCTTTCCCCGAATGAGCGGCGGATCGGTTCCCGGCTCGGGCCACCACGACACGGTGCCGCGCACCTTGGAGGCCGGTGCCTTCGTGATTCGCAAGGCCGCGGTGCAGAAGTACGGCGGCGGTGCGCTCTCCCGGCTGGCCAACGGTGTGGCCCGATTCGCCGTCGGCGGCCGCGTGCAGGCCTTTGGCAACGGTCGCCCCCAAGGTACCGATCCCGATGGCAAACCGATAGTCCCGAAGAAGAACCGGGAGGCGGTCGAAGCTCTGAAGATGATCGACCTCGGCCTGCAAGGGATGAACGAGTACACGGGCTGGCTGCAGTGGAACTACGGTGCCTCGGTCAGTCTGGACATGCGCAGCAAGACGATGGAGAGCTACGGCAAGCAGGCGCAGCAGGATCGGCGTGCGCTGGAGGACTTCATCAGCCGCAAGACGCTCACCGGCAACGAGCGCCAGAACCTGGAACGTATCAAGCAGACGTGGCGGCAGGCGATGGCCCAGCCGCTGCTCTGGGGCAAAGACCTGGAGCGCGAGCTGATCGACTACATGGAGCAGAACCAGGGCGAGTTCTACCGGCGCGGCGGTATGGCCAAGTCCGATACCGTCCCGGCGATGCTCACGCCGGGCGAGTTTGTCGTGAACAAGGATGCCGTTTCCCGCTACGGCGCTGGCTTCTTCGAGGCAATCAATAACTTGTCCGCCCCGGCGCAAGCCCTGGCTGGTCGGGCGCTCACGGGCGTCCAGGGCTTCGCCACGGGTGGGCTGGTGCAGCCAAGTGGCTCGCGGTTGGCCCGACCGGTGCTGGCCAGCGATGCCGGGCCCAGCCGCACGGTGCGCGTGGAACTGTCCTCGGGGCAGCAGAAGGTGAACGCCACCGTCGACGCACGAGACGAGTCTCGTCTGCTGCAACTGCTGGACGCCGCCCGCGCCCGCACGGCTTGACCGTGCGCTCCTGTTTCTCTGCCTGAAGGATTCCCGATGCAACTGACGAACCTCGATGCCGGGGTGGCTTTGCCATTGCCTGACGATTTGCTGTGGAGTGATGAGCACGCATGGTCGCCCGCTGTGGCGTCCACGTCCTACCTCATCACCGGAGCCTTGCTGATCCAGTCTGCCACCCGGCAAGCCGGTCGTCCCATCACGCTGGTGGGCGCACCCGATATGGCCTGGGTCACGCGCGCCACGGTCGAGCAGCTGCGTGCGTGGGCGGCAATTCCCGTCGGCAATGCCACAGGCCGCTTCGTCCTGAGCCTCAACGATGGCCGCACGTTCACCGTGGCCTTCCGCCACGCAGAAACGGCCATCGAAGCCGAACCCGTGCTGGGTATTCCGGCGCGGGCCGATTCCGATTTCTATCGCCTGACCCTTCGATTCCTGGAGATCTGAAATGCCGATCCAATCCGGCGACGTGAAACTGCTGAAGTCCGCCGTGATGGCGGACGTGCCCGAGGGCGGTGGCGCGCCCAGGGGCAACACCATTGCCGATGGTGTCTCGAACGCCATCTTCCCTGACATCTCGGAACTGGACCGCGCCGGAGGCCGGGTCAACCTGCGCAAGTCCTTCGTCTCGGTGCAGACCGACGACACCGACACCTACTTCGGTGCCAATGTGATCGTGGCCGAGCCGCCGCAGGATGCCCGTGTCAGCGTCACCCTGTTCAGCACCGAGAAGACCTTCGACACCCGCGAGCAGGCGCAAGTCCGCATCGAGGCCTACCTCAACAAGGGCCCCGAGTGGGCGGGCTACCTGTTCGAGAACCACATCGCAGGCCAGCGCGTCATTCAGCTTTTCCAGCGCACCACCGACACCGTTACCAATGTCGGCCAGACGCTGGTCTTGATCGAGAACGAGGGGCTGGGCACCCAGAAGGAGCAGTACGTCCGGGCCACCTCGGTGTCTGTCGTCGAGCGCACCTTCACCTACGACGGTGACAAGGACTACAAGGCCAGCATCGTCACGGTCGACATCAGCGACGCCCTGCGCTACGACTTCACAGGCTCGCCCGCGACGCGGACGTTCACTCGCGCCGCGAATAGCACCAAGACGCGCGACACGGTCGTGGCGGACGCCGGAACCTACGTCGGGGTAGTACCGCTGACGCAGGCCGCCGCCGTCGGCGACTTCACGATCAAGGGCACCTCGATCTACACGCAGTTGGTGCCGAGCGCGCAGACCGAGACGCCCATTTCCTTCGTGCCGCCGTATGCGGCAGCAGGACTGCCAGTACCAGGGGCCGTCGCGGTGAGCTACACGGCCAGCCACGCATGGACGACCAGCATCAAATTCAATCTGCCGGGCGGTTGCTTGCCAGGGTCACTGACCATCGGAACGGACGGCATCACGATCTTTGACGACGCAGGCCTGCTCAAAACCGCCAGCGGGACGGTCGGAACCATCGATTACGCCAACGGCATCCTGACCCTGAACTCGGGGACGATGTCGAACGCGAAAGCGGTCACCTACACGCCTGCCGCGCAGATTTTGCGTGCGCCGCAAAGCTCGGAGATCCCGGTCACGCCCGAGTCGCGCAGCCAGTCCTACGTGGGTACGGTCAACCCGGTGCCGCAGCCCGGCACGCTGTCGATCAGCTACATGGCCCAAGGGCGCTGGTATGTGCTTTCCGACAGTGGCAACGGCTCCCTCAAGGGCCTGGACGCCAGCTACGGCGCGGGCACCTTCAACCGGAACACCGGCGCGTTCGTCGTCACCTTGGGCGCATTGCCCGACGTCGGCAGTTCGCTCGTGCTGACCTGGAACGTGCCGACGCAGGAGACGCAGCAGCCGTCCACCACCCTGAAGGCCGCCCAAAGCCTAGCATTGAACCCACCTGCAGGGACGGCGGTGCAACCCGGGTCGCTCACCGTGTCCTGGGAGTACGGCGGCACAAAGACGGCAACGGCAGCCACGTCGGGCGTGCTGTCGGGTGCTGCCACTGGCAGTCTGAGCGTTGCGCAGAACCGCGTGGACTTCGCGCCCAATGTGCTGCCAGCGGTGGGCACGCAACTCACTGTGAGCTACGTCGCAGGCCCGAAGCAGGAGGACTCGTTCGCTCACCCCTCCCGCAATGGTGTGGGGACGCTGCCAGTCACCGCGACCTTGGGGGCCATTGAACCGGGCTCGCTCGAAGTCGAGTGGAACACGTTCACCGACGAGGCGGTTCTCGGCGCGTACACCTTCGCTCAATTGCAGGAGATGGGCATCGCCGTCTCGATCTGGCGCGACCCCATCCAGATCGCCCGAGATGACGGGAACGGCGGTGTAGTGCTGAACGGAATCTCGATTGGCACCGTCAACTACGCAACCGGTCAGGTGACCTTCAATCCAGATGTCTCGATCCGTATCCCACGCCCGGTCTACACCGCAGTCGCCATCAACGGCACCGGTCGGTGGCGATTGAACTACGGCGGCATTGCCTACGTGGATGCGCCATCGCTGTACCCCAACGACGAGTCCGGCTACGTCAAGCTGCGCTACAACAGCGCGGGCTCGACCAGCAACCAGACCGAGACGTTCCAGTTCCTACCGGCCTTCAAGCTGGTGCCGGGGGTGAATGCCCAGGTGGTGACGGGCACGGTGCTTCTCTCCATCAGTGGCGCGCAGCCTTGGGGCGACAACGGCCAGGGCACCCTGCGGGAGTTCACCACCAGTGGCTGGGTCACGCGCGGCACGATCAACTACCTGTCCGGGGACGTGGCGCTGACGTCCTGGACGGCGGGCACGAACAACGCGATCACGCGAGCCAGTTGCGTGACCACGGTCGGCGAGAACATCTCCAGCGAGTTCGTGTTCCGAACTGGCGCGGCACCGCTTCGTCCTGGGTCGCTGTCGATCCAGTATGCCCGCGCGGTTGGTGGCACGCAAAACGTGACGGCCGGAATTGACGGCAAGATCGAGGCAACCGGCATCAGCGGCAGCGTCGACTACGAGACCGGTCTGGTGCGCGTTCGCTTCGGAACGATGGTCACGGCGGCAGGGAACGAGAGCCAGCCTTGGTACGCCGCCGACCGGGTGGGCACGGACGGCAAGATCTTCCGACCCGAGCCAGTGGCTGCATCCAGCGTGCGCTACAGCGCTGTGGCCTACAGCTATCTGCCGCTGGACGCTGATTTGCTTGGCATCGATCCGGTGCGCCTGCCCAGCGATGGGCGCGTGCCTATCTTTCGCCCGGGTGGCTTCGCCGTGGTGGGCCACACCGGCAAGATCACGACCTCGGTCAGCAACGGCCAGACCATCAACTGCGCTCGAGTGCGCCTGTCGCGCGTGCGCGTCGTCGGCCACGACGGAGCGGTGATCAACACCGGGTACTCCACCGATCTGGAAGCGGGCACCGTCACCTTCATCAACGTGTCGGGCTACAGCCAGCCCGTGACCATCGAGCACCGCATCGAGGACATGGCCGTGGTGCGGGATGTGCAGATCAGCGGCGAGATCAGTTTCACGCGGGCACTGACGCACGAATATCCCTTGGGGAGTCACGTCTCCAGCGCCCTGGTGGCCGGTGACCTGTTTGCCCGCGTGAATCTGGTGTTCGACCAGTCAACGTGGAACGGCGCGTGGTCGGATGCCTTGTCGGGCAGTTCCGCAACAGCGACCTTCAACAACACGCAGTACCCGATCCGCGTGACGAACAGGGGGGCACTGACCGAGCGCTGGATCGTGCGCCTGACCAACAGCACCTCGTTCGAGGTCATCGGTGAGAACGTCGGCGTGATCGCCACGGGCAACACCAGTGCCGACTGCGCCCCCAACAACCCGGCCACCGGCGTGCCGTATTTCCATCTGCCCGCGCTGGGTTGGGGCAATGGCTGGGCCACCGGCAACGTGCTGCGCTTCAACACCATCGGCGCGCAGTTCCCGGTCTGGGTGGTGCGCACCGTCCAGCAGGGACCGGAGTCCGTACCCGACGACAACTTCACGTTGCTAATTCGCGGCGACGTGGACACCCCCTGAATTCGTAGACAGGAACCAATGAAATGACCGACCTGACCGTCAAATACTTCAACAGCGGCATGACTGGCGCACCCCAGATCGCCAACAACTGGGGCGATCTGGTGACGATGCTCGATGCCTGCCTCGTCAACGGCTTCGCCTTGAAGGCCATCGACACCTTGACCTTCGCCAGTGGCGTGGCCACCGCCACCATCACGGCTGGACACGCCTACCAGCCACATCAGGTGGTGTTGGTCGCCGGAGCCGAGCAGCCCGAGTACAACGGATCGTTCCGCGTGCTGACGACGACCATGACCACGTTCACCTACGCGGTGACGGGCACACCGGTGTCGCCCGCGACGACCACCACGAACCTGAGCGCCAAGGTGGCTCCGCTTGGGTGGGAGAAGCCTTTCGCGGGGACGAGCAAGGCCGCCTACCGCAGCAAGAACCCGCAGTCGCCGCAGAACATCCTGCTGATCGACAACAGCCTCAAGACCCCCAATTACACGACAGGCTGGGCCAAGTGGGCGAATGTCGGGATCGTGGAAGACCTATCGGACATCGACACCATCGTTGGCGCGCAGGCTCCCTATGACCCGAATAATCCAACGCAGAACTGGAAACAGGTCACTGGCAGCCAGTGGGGTTGGTACAAGTGGTTCCACGCGCGTGGGCCCCAGTACGAGAGCAATGGCGACAGCGGCGGCGGTGGGCGCAACTGGGTGCTGATCGGTGACGACCGCCTGTTCTTCCTGTTCTGCACCAACGCAGCGGGCTACGGCTGGTATGGCCGAAACAGCTACTGCTTCGGCGATCTGATCAGCTTCAAACCCGGCGACAACTACGCCACGGTGCTGGCTGCCGACGACAACTACTCGGGGATGAGCAACTACTGGAGCTATCCAGGGCAGTTCAGCGGCTACGGGCTGGTTTCGTCCCTGGACTTCACCGGCAAGGTGCTGCTGCGCAATCACACCCAACTCGGCAATCCGGTTCGCTTCGGGCTGACATCCTTGAACACCAACAACGGCCAGCAGATCTGCGGCCGGGGCCCGACGCCGTTTCCGAATGGGGCCGACTACAGCCTTTGGCTGCTGCCCACCTACGTGCGGCAGGAGGACGGCCATATGCGCGGCATCCTGCCCGGGATGCTGTGGATGCCCCAAGACCGCCCCTACAGCGATCAGACCATCGTGGACAACGTGGTCGGTCAGGCGGGCAAGCGCTTCCTGCTGGTCAGGACGCAGTACAGCTCGGAAACCGAAGGCGCGCAGATCGCGTTCGACATCACCGGCCCGTGGAGGTAAGCCATGAGCTACCCGCTGAGCGACTCCTTCGCCACGGCTCCGGTTACCGGCTACACCGCAGTCCTGGGCGGGATGTCTGCGACGCATAACAGCATCCAGCAGTCCATCGACATCTCGGCCCCCAACAGCCAGTCCATCCTGCGCTTCAACGAAACCGCCCACGGCGATTTCTGGTTCGAGGCCGATGTCGAGTTGCTGACCGACCCGAGCGCCCGAAAACACATCGGCCTGTGGATGACCACCGGCAATGGCTCCGAAGGCTACCGGTTCGCCCATTTGGACGGTTCGTGGAGCGTGTCGCGCTGGAACAGCGGCTTCGGTGACGGCGCGGCGGTATCAGGCGGCATCAACGAGGGAGCCAAGCCCGTCGCTGGTGTTGCCGACGTGGCTCCGACCTTCAATGTCGGCCAGCGATTGATCTTGCGCTGCGAGGTGATCGTCGGAGCCTTCGACGCCAATGGTGTGCCGTGGGCACGGCTGATTCAGTTCAAGGCCGGTGGCGTGCTGATGTTCCAGATTGGCGATGCTGCCTACCGGGGCAAGCTGATCCCGGGCGTGTTTCTCTACGGAGCGACCGCCCGTGTCCACGCCATTGCGGGTGACACACCTTCAGGTCTGCCCGCGTTTCCCGCGACGGTGGCGGTGAACGCTGCCGATGACCTGTTGCCGTTGGCCGGTGGATCGGCGTCGGTGCTGCCTGATCCTGCCGCCAACATCGGCGTCAACGCGGACTGCGACCTGATGCGCTTGAACAGCCCCAACTCTGAGCTGTGGAGCCGGAGCGGTGGCTACGACTGGCACTTCCACGCGATTCCGAACGGCCGCAAGGACATCCACTTCAGTGGCCACGGCTTCATCGCGGGAACCGTCAAAGAGAAGGGCCAGCCCGACCAGCCCCTGGTGCGGCGGGTGCAGCTGGTCAGCGAAAACACCCGCGTCCTGGTGGCCGAAACCTGGAGTGACGCTACCGGTGCGTACCGGTTCGAGTTGATCGACCTGTCGCAGAGATACACCGTGGTCAGCTACGACTACAAGCAGATGTACCGCGCCGTGATCGCGGACAACCTACGCCCGGAGATGATGCCGTGACCGTCGCCATCACTGTCGAACACAACGAGGCGCGGCTGGCGGGCACCCTGGCATTCCTGGATGCAGGCAGCAACCCGGCGCGCCTGCGCATCTATGGCGGGACGCGACCCGCCAACCCGGCCACGACGCCGATCAGCGCGATGCTGGTCGAGATCAGGCTGACCAAACCCGCAGGCACGATTGCAGGTGGACTCCTGACGCTGACCCAGCAAGAAGACGGACTGATCACGGCGACCGGCATCGCCACCTGGGCGCGGCTGGTCAACGGCAATGAGGTGACCGCCCTGGATCTGGACTGCAGCGGCACCGACGGCAGCGGTGACGTAAAGCTGGCCAGCACCAACCTCTATCTGGGAGGCGATGCCCGGATGGTGTCTGCGATCCTGGGGTAGGCCGTGCCAAGCGCACCCAGCGAACTGACGCTGGCCGCCACTTTGCCAGTGCCCGGAGTCAGCATTCAGATCGAGCCACCACTGGTCGACCTGCTGTTCGACCAACCCGCAGCAACCGACGCCGAATTGGTGTTCGGGGCGAGCTTCATCGCGCCGCGCGACGACGTCGTGGTGCTGGCCAACTTGCCGTTGCCGGTCGTGGCGATCAAGTTCATCCCGCCAGCGCGGGCCGAACTGCTGGCCGAGCTACCTGCCTTGACGGTCAGAACGTTGCTGCTGCGCCCGAGCGTGCCCTTGGACGTGGCGGGCGCAAGTCTTCCCGGTGTCGTGTTCTCCGGCGAGGTCCGGTACTACTCGCGCACGCAGCGACCGACGGTTGGCCAGACCGCTCACCCTTGGCAATTGGCGAGACAGACCGAGGACGGTGCCACGCAGGGCCAGCAGGACGCTGCCGCTACACCCGCAGGCTGGGACACGTTCTGGCGACGCACCTTGGGTGTTCCTCAAGGCATCGAGCACAGGTTGCCACCGGTGCTGGCAGCAGCGCCAGAGCAACGAGGCGCTCGCTACCAGGATGCGACCCGGCTGCAGGATTCGACGTGGTTCGCGCACCAGGACGCCACGCGGTTTGAAGCGGCCCGACGCGGTCTGTTCCAGAACGCAGGCCCTCTGCGGGATGCCACGCGGTTCCGGCATCAGGACGGTGACCGCACCAAGCGCGCGGGGAGGTTGTCCCGGTGGCAAAGCGCTGTGTTGGTGGTGCGTGGCCAGGGGAGCGATTTTCAGACCGCACGGCCGCAACTAAAGGGCTGGCAGGGCAGGTATCAGGAGGCGGTGCCGCCGCCACCGGGCATCAGCCGGTGGGTGGTGCCCGAGCCGCCCGTTCCGCAGCCTTGCTACACGCCCAGTCCGCACCTGCTGTTTGCCGCGCTGGCCGCGACCGATGGGCATCTGCTGTTCCTTTGTGAAAGCCACGTCACCCCACCTCCTCCGGATGGTGAGCCGGTGGTCATTCCTGTTCGGAGGGTCTATTTCGTGATCAACAACGTGACCCTGTTCCGCGTGTCCGATGGCGCGCCGATACCGGTGTTCAATCTCTCGCTGTCACTCGATGCCTCGTCTTGGGCGTGGGGCTTCGATGCGGTTCTGCCTGCCAGGGCCGAGGCCCTGGTCGCGCCCGGCAGCGCATCCGGGCCCGTCGAACTCGTGGCCAGCATCAACGGCACCCCGTTTCGCGTGCTGGCCGAGAGCATCAGCCGCGAGCGCATCTTTGGTGACGCCAGCATCCGCATCTCCGGACGGGGGCGCAACGCCGTTCTGGCCGCGCCCTACGCGCCGGTGATGACGTTCTCGAATACCGAGGGCCGCACTGCTCGGCAGTTGATGGACGATGTGCTCACGGTCAATGGCATCCCGCTGGGCTGGGCGGTCGATTGGGGCCTGACGGACTGGAACGTCCCCGCCGGTGCGTTCGCGCAGCAGGGAACGTGGATCGAGGCGTTGAGCGCCATCGCTGGCGCTGCGGGTGGCTACTTGATTCCGCATCCCTCGGCCCAGAGCATCCGCGTGCGTCATCGCTACCCGGTCGCCCCTTGGGAATGGAGCACGGTCACGCCCGACTTCGTGTTGCCAGTCGATGCTGTCGCCCGCGAGTCGCTGCGCTGGCTGGAAAAGCCTGCGTACAACCGCGTGTTTGTTTCCGGGCAGGACGTCGGCGTGCTCGGGCAAGTGACCCGGGCCGGGACTGCCGGAGATGTGCTGGCACCGATGGTCGTTGATCCGCTCATCACCGAAGCCGCCGCCGCGCGTCAGCGTGGCATCTCCGTGTTGGCCGACACGGGTCAGCAGATCGAGGTCAGCCTGCGCCTGCCGTTGCTCGCCGAGACCGGGATCATCGAACCCGGCGCGTTCGTGGAGTACCAGGATGGCAGCACCACTCGGCTCGGCATCGTCCGCGCGACCCAAGTGGAAGCCGGTATGCCCGAGGTCTGGCAGACGCTGGGAGTGCAGGCCTATGCATAACCTCTACGAGCAGTTTCGCCAACTGATCCCCGACCCGCCGCTGCAGGCGGGCACCGTGATCGATGTCGGCTCTGGCGTGGTCACTGTCGCATTACCCGGTGGTGGCCGAATAAAGGCGAGGGGCTCTGCGGCCCTTGGCCAGAAGGTGTTCGTCCGCGACGACGCCATCGAAGGCATCGCCCCCAGCCTGACGCTGGAAATCATCGAGATCTGAAACCCAACTGATTCAACCCTGAGACCCGCCCTGATGCTCGCGCATCGGGCGGGTTTCGCATTTCTGGAGCACGCAAATGAACGCACCGACTGTGACCGAGGGCATGGTGACCATGCCCAAGGACGAATTCGAAGAACTGCTGGAGCGCGTCGCCGAACGCGGCGCTCGCCACGCGCTGGCTGACGTGGGCCTCGATGGCGAAGACGCTGCCAGCGACATCCGCGAGCTGCGGGGCCTGCTGGAGGCCTTCAACACGGCCAAGCACACCGCGTGGCAGACGGTGGTCAAGGTGATCACCACCGGCTTCCTGTTGGCGCTGGTCGCAGGGGCAGTCATCAAGCTCAAGGTGTTCGGAGGTGGCCAATGATCGAAACCCTGCTCGGTGGTCTCCTTGGAGGGGCCTTCCGTCTCGCGCCCGAACTGCTCAAGTGGCTGGACCGCCAAGGCGAGCGTGGTCACGAACTGGCGATGCAGGACAAGGCGCTGGAGTTTGAAAGGTTGCGTGGCGCGCAGCGGATGGCCGAAATCGGCGCGAGCGCCGATGCGGCGTGGAACGTCGGGGCCATCGATGCGCTGCGCGACGCCGTCCGCACCCAGGGTGAGAAGACCGGCGTGCGCTGGGCCGACGCGCTCTCAACCAGCGTGCGTCCAGTGATCACCTACTGGTTCATGGCCCTGTACTGCGCTGCCAAGACGGCGGCATTTGTGGCTGCCGTGACCGCTGGCGCTGGCTGGGGCACAGCCATCCTGCATGCCTGGACGGAAGCCGATCAGGCGCTGTGGGCCGGGGTGTTGAACTTCTGGTTCCTCGGGCGCGTGTTTGACCGGGTGCGTTCGTGACCGGGGTGCCGAAAACGGCTATCGAGCTGGCCAAACATTTCGAAGGGTTCGAGCGCAAAGTGAAGCGCGGCGCTGAAATCACCGCCATCGCCTACGTGTGCCCCGCCGGTTTCTGGACAATTGGATACGGCCATCTTTGCGATCCGAAGCACTCGCCAATCACCGAAGCCGAAGCCGAGGTCTATCTGGCGCGCGACCTGCAATCGGCGCTCGCCGCCACGCTGCGCTTCTGCCCGGTGCTGGCCACCGAGCCCGAAAGCAGGCTCGCTGCCATCGTGGATTTCACATTCAACCTCGGCGTCGGGCGATTACAGACGTCGACGCTGCGACGGCGCGTCAACCAGCGGGACTGGGCTGCCGCCGCAAGGGAGCTGCGGCGCTGGGTCTATGGCGGTGGGAAAGTACTGCCGGGGCTTGTCACTCGCAGAGAGACCGAGGCTGCTTGGCTGCTTCTCAACGTTTAATCCAAAAAGTGTGTGAAAAACATCATTCGCCCGAGTGTGGAAAAACCAGGGAAAAGCACGTGACGCCTTGCGCAGACTTCACACTGGCTCGACCACCATGAGCCTCGACAATCGCCTTGGTGATGGCCAAGCCCAGCCCAGCGCCATCGGAGATGGGATGCGCGCGCGCGGGGTCGGCGCGGTAGAAGCGGTCAAACAGTCGCGGTAGCACCTCGGGATCAATGTCTTCACCAGTGTTCTCCACAGAAACCTCGGTGCCGGCTGGCCGCTCAGCCACCATGATCCGGACGTGGCTACCTGCCGGGGCATGGCGTAGCGCATTCGAAAGCAGGTTGCTCAACGCGCGGCGGAACATCAGGCGATCCCCCTCGATGCTGCCGTTGCCCTGCACCGTGAGGCGGATGCCTTTGTCGTCTGCCACCGCCTCGTAGAAGTCGAGCAAAGCCTGGGCTTCATCGGCCGCCATGAAGCGTTCCTTGTGCGGCAGATCCACACCCCGTTCGGTTTTAGCCAAAAACAGCATGTCAGCCACCATGCGGGCCAGGCGCTGCAACTCCTCAGCATTGGAGGCCAGGATGTCACGGTAGGCGGCGTTCTCGCGCGGGGTCGCCAGGGTCACCTGGGTCTGCGTCAGCATGTTGCTGATCGGGGTGCGCAACTCATGGGCCAAATCCGAAGCAAACTCCGACAAGCGACGAAAGTCGTCCTGCAGACGCTCCAGCATCTGATTGAGTGTCTGAGCCAGATCGGCCATTTCCGCAGGGACGGCCTGCACCGGCATGCACGCCTGCAAGCGTTGCGCCGTCACTGCAGCCGCATGCGCTTTGATCGCGCGCAGGGGGGCCAGACCGTAGTAGACGGCGGCCCATCCGAGCAGCCCGCTGGCCAGAATGGCGGCCAGGGCATACACCGCAAAGGTGCGCAGCAGATCATCCAGAAAATGCCGATGGTGAATCGTATCCATGGCCAGTGTGATCACCAGTGGGGACTCGGGCGCGTACTGCGCCTGGGCACGGACCTGCTGGGTGCGGTATTGCCGCTGTCCGTGCTGATCCCTCGTCAAGGCATGAAGGAACGTTTCGTGCTCGGGCAACAGCCAGCGATCCGGTTCCGGAAAGCCCTCGGTCTGAAACAGGGTCTGGCCTGTCGGAGTGGTCACCCGTGCGAACAGCCCGTGATGATGGTTGAGCGCTTCGGAGAGCCGCCAACGCAGGTCCTCGGCAGAATTGGCGCTGGCCAGAATGTCGTCGATGAGGTGTCGCTTGTCTTGCAGTACGCTGCGATCTAGCTCGATGAAATGACGGTCCGCCGCCGTCATGAACAGCCCGCCCAATCCCAGCACCACACTGGCGGCCACCAGGGTGAAGAACAGGCTCAGACGGCGGGTCAGTGATAAACGGGAAAGCAATAAGCGGCTCAACATTCAAGGTTCCTGCGCTGCTTCCAGCACATAGCCCATGCCCCGCACGGTCTGGATCAGTTTGACTGACTGTCCATCGTCAACCTTCAACCGCAGTCGGCGCATGGCCACTTCGATGACATTGGTGTCGGAGTCGAAATTCATGTCCCACACCTGCGAGGCGATCAATGAGCGCGGCAGCACTTCGCCTTGACGGCGCATCAGCAATTCCAGCAAACCGAACTCCTTGGCCGTCAGGTCAATGCGCTTTCCGCCTCGCGTGACGCGGCGGCGCAGCAAGTCCAGCTCCAGATCGGCCACGCGCAGGACATTGCTGTCCAGTCCGCCGCCTCGTCCACGCCGCAGGATGGTGCGCACGCGGGCCAATAGCTCGGCAAAAGAAAACGGTTTGACCAGGTAATCGTCGGCTCCCAACTCCAGCCCCTTCACACG
Source organism: Thiobacillus sp. (assembly GCA_044227225.1). GTDB lineage: Bacteria > Pseudomonadota > Gammaproteobacteria > Burkholderiales > Thiobacillaceae > Thiobacillus. The sequence continues at coordinate 413,193 of JBGAFM010000001.1, forward strand.
GTCTTCCACCTGATCGCGGGCGGTCAGAAACAGCACCGGCATTTCCAGCCCACGCCGCCGCAGTGATGCCAGCACCTGCCAGCCATCCAGCTCCGGCAACATCACGTCCAGGATCACCAAGTCGTATTCGCCATGCAAAGCCAAGTGCAGCCCATCGCTGCCATTGGCCGCCAAGTCCGCCACAAAACCGGCTTCATTCAAGCCTTGACGCAGGTATTCGCCGGTTTTCGGTTCGTCTTCAACGATCAGTATTTTCACGGGCCTGCTCCATCTATTGCTCCCCGCTAGTCTGACAGCAATTCGACTTTATGGCAGCAAGATGACAGAAATGTCATCTTCGACTCACCTTCCCGACAGGGGTGAAGGTCCAAACTCCCTTCAATTACCCATACATTGAAAGGAGCCTGCGGTGATGCTCAACCCTTCGTCCCTGTTCAGAAGCCTGGTGCCGTGGCTCAGCTTGCTGGCTGCCGGTGTGGCATTGGCTGCTCCTGCGGAGAAAAATCAGGTCAATCCACCGCCGACCAAGCTGCAGTACACCTCTGCATTGGCGAGTTATCAGGGCTACACCGATCAGGCGGTGCAGTCCTGGCGTGAGGCCAATGACCGGGTTGGCCGGATTGGCGGCTGGCGCGCCTACGCCAAGGAAGCCGCAACTGGACAGTCAGCACCCGATACGCCACCGGCGGCCAATCCGCACGCCGGTCACCATGAGGGAGGCAAGCAATGAAGCGCTTGCTCTCATCTCGTCGCGCCAAGCTGGCGGTGTCCGTGGTTGCTATCGGGGTTTTGTCTGGCTGTGCCAGCGTCAGCCTTGAGCAGAACGTGAACCGCGTCAATACCGAGACCACCGGCTTCACTGACGGGCAATTGAGCTTGGCCCAAAGCAATCAGGAACGTGAGCAACGCGCACAGCTCGCTGCCCAATTGCTGGCAAAACCCCTTGGGCAGAAAGAAGCTGTGCAGCTCGCATTGACCAACAGCCACGCCTTGCAAGCCCTGCTGGCGCAAGGTTGGGCGGAGTCCGCCGACGCCGCACAGGTCGGCCGCATTGCCAACCCCATCTTCAGTTTTGAGCGCATGGTGGTTGGTGATGAGCTGGAGTTGGCACGCTCGCTCTCGTTTGGTCTGCTGGATCTCTTGACCTTGCCTGCCCGCACGGGCATCGCCGAGCGCCGCATCGAGCAGGCGCAATTGCGTCTTTCTGCTGAGGTGGTGGATCGCGTGACACAGGTACGCCAAGCCTGGGTGCGTGCCGTGGCGGCTCAGCAGGCCCTGAGCTACGCGCGACAGGTGTTTGAAAGCGCCGAGGCCGGTGCCGAACTCGCGCGGCGCATGCAGTCGGTAGGCAACTTCAATCGCATCAGTCGTGCCCGTGAGCAATCTTTCTATGCCGATGCCGCTACCCGCCTGGCGACTGCCCAACACCAAGCGACCGCGAGCCGGGAGGAACTGATTCGTTTGCTGGGGCTTGATGAGGCGCAGGCGCAACAACTCCAACTGTCCGAACGTCTGCCCGATTTGCCCAAAGCGCCGCTCGAACCAAATACGGTAGGCGCATTGGCGACGAATGGTCGTCTGGACATTCGTTTGGCGCAAAGCGCACTGGCTGGCGCGGGCAAGGCACAAGGCTTGAACATCATCACCAGTTTCACCGACATCGAGTTGACCGCGCGACGCAATACGGTATTTGACAACGCCGCAGGAACCCGAACCGAACCGCGCGGATTCGAGGTGGCGGTTCGCTTACCAATTTTCGACTGGGGCGGCATGCAGCGCGATGCGTGGAATGCCCGCACGCTCGCGGCGGCCAATCAACTGGAGGCCACGGTGCGCGCGGCGGGCTCGCACTTGCGCGAGAGTTATTCGGCCTATCGCACATCATTTGATGTGGCCAAGCATTACCGGGATGAAGTGCTGCCCGTGCGCCGTGTGATCTCCGATGAAAACCAACTTCGCTACAACGGCATGCTGATTGGTGTCTTCGAGTTGCTGGCCGACGCTCGTGATCAGGTTGGAACCGTGACAGCCGCCATTAATGCGCAGCAACAGTTCTGGCTGGCGGACGCAGCCTTGCAGGCGTCGTTGATCGGCCGCCCCACCACGACCTCCCTGTCCGTGATGACCAGCGCACCCAGTGCTGGTGCGGCTGGACATTGACTAAGGGATTGAAGCCATGACATCCAGAAGAGATTTTTTCCGATTGGCCAGTATCGCTGGTGGTGCAGTTGCAGCCAGTGCTGTGAGCCGCGTGGCACTTGCAGCCTTGCCAGAGCCCGTCATTCAAACCAGCCCTGACACCATGCCGCCACTGGTGCCCAATACTGGGCGCTCATACAACCCGGTGGTGACACTCAACGGCTGGACCTTGCCCTGGCGTATGAACAACGGCGTCAAAGAGTTTCACTTGGTGGCCGAACCGGTGGTGCGCGAGATGGCCCCCGGCTTCAAGGCCCACCTTTGGGGCTACAACGGGCAAAGCCCTGGCCCCACCATCGAAGTGGTCGAGGGCGACCGCGTGCGGATCTTTGTGACAAACAAGCTCCCTGAGCACACCAGTATTCACTGGCATGGACAACGCTTGCCCAATGGTATGGATGGGGTTGCTGGACTGAATCAACCCGCCATTCAACCAGGCAAAACCTTTGTATATGAATTTGTCGCACGTCGTCCCGGCACCTTCATGTATCACCCACACGCGGATGAAATGACGCAGATGGCCATGGGCATGATGGGCTTCTGGGTCACTCACCCCAAAGCCAAGCACCCGTTGATCGATGAAGTGAACCGGGATTTTTGTTTTCTGCTCAACGCCTACGACATCGACCCTGGGAGCTACACGCCCAAGATCATGACGATGCTGGACTTCAACCTGTGGAGCTGGAACAGCCGAATCTTCCCCGGCATCGATTCATTAAATGTGCGGTTGAACGACAAGGTTCGCATTCGTATCGGCAACCTGACGATGACCAACCACCCGATCCACCTGCACGGGCACGAGTTTCTCGTCACTGGCACAGATGGCGGGCCAACTCCCAAGAGCACCCGCTGGTACGAGGTCACCACCGATGTCGCGGTCGGCCAAATGCGGCAGATCGAATTTCTCGCCGACGAGGAAGGCGACTGGGCCTTCCACTGCCACAAGAGCCACCACACCATGAATGCCATGGGCCACAACGTGCCCACGCTCATCGGAGTCGATCATCGTGGCATTGCCAAGAAGATTAATTCCTTGATTCCTGATTACATGGTAATGGGCGAACGCGGCATGGCCGACATGACCGAGATGGAAATGCCCATTCCAGATAACACTGCGCCCATGATGACCGGCGAGGGGCCGTTCGGCTCGGTCGAGATGGGTGGCATGTTCAGCGTGCTCAAGGTACGCCGCGACCAAAAGCCCGGCGACTACAGCAATCCGGGCTGGTTCAAGCACCCGGAAGGCACGGTGGCGCACGAATACACCGGGCCGCTGGCCGAACCTGCCCGCTTCAAGTCGGAAGGAGGGCAATCCATGCCACGCGCCCAGAAGCCGCTCGCCCCAACAGAAGTGAAGGTGCGCAAGCCCAGCAGTGGCCATGACAACCACTGATCCACTTTGATTTAACCCAGGAGACCTTGTAATGACTCAGATGATCCGCACCCTTCGCCCTTTGACCTTGATCGCCGTGTTGGCCTTGTCTAGTGCTGCTTTTGCCGGTGGCACCCATGGAGGTGGCCACGGCCACGACAGCGACGAGACCGCGATTGGCAAACCCGGCGTGGCCAGCAAAGCCAGCCGAACCGTCACCGTTCAGATGACGGACAACATGCGCTATACGCCCGCCGAGATTCAGGTCAAGCAAGGTGAGACGGTTCGTTTCATCGTCAAAAACAAGGGTCAGGTCAAACACGAGCTAAGTTTGGGCACTCAGCAGGAACTGTTGGAACACTTGGAACAGATGCGCAAATTCCCGGACATGGAACACGACGAGCCCAGCAAGGTCACGTTGGCTCCCGGGAAACAGGGAGAAATCGTCTGGCAGTTCACCAAAGCGGGCACCGTGAATTTTGCTTGCCTGATGCCGGGGCACTACGAGGCTGGTATGAAGGGTCAAGTCAAGGTCAGCAAAAAATAGTTTGAGCAATCAACAAGGAGCGCCCTATGTCCCGACTGCACTCAATCGCGCGGACCACCCGACGCGCTTGGCTTGCCGGTATCGCCGTGATGGTACTGGCACCTTCGACCATGGTCGCCTACGCCGCACCGGCAACTTTGCAGGTCTGGAAAGATCCCAACTGCGGCTGCTGCAAAGACTGGATTGCGCACCTCGAAAAAAGCGGATTTGCAGCCACAGTCATTGAACAAGGTAACAGCGCTGCACGCGCACGTCTCGGTATGCCGCAGAAATTCGGCTCTTGTCACACGGCCTTGATCCAGGGCTACGTGATTGAGGGTCACGTGCCCGCTGCAGACATCCAACGCTTGCTCAAAGAAAAACCCAAAGCCTTGGGACTGGCAGTGCCAGGCATGCCGATTGGGTCGCCAGGCATGGATGGGCCCGCTTACGACAACCGGCGCGATGCGTATCAGGTGCTGCTGATCCAGCGCGATGGCAGCACCACTGTTTTCAACACCTACCCACGAGGATAGCCATGAACATCATCCAGAAAATCACCACCGTTTCCGCCCTGGCCTTGGGCATTGCTCTGCCTGTGAGCAGCATGGCGCAGACCACCATGGATCATAGCAAGATGGACATGTCGCAGACTGCTGTGTCGATGACCGAAGGTGAGGTCAAGAAAGTAGACCTTGATGTCGGCAAAGTCACCATCAAACACGGCCCCATCAAACACATGGACATGCCTGGTATGACCATGGTTTTCACTGCCAAGGACAAAGGGCTGCTCGCCAATGTGAAGCCAGGCGACAAGATTCAATTCATGGTGGTAAATGAAGGCGGAAAGATGGTTGTTACCGAGATTCAAGCTGCGCGATAAAAACCCCTGTATTGGCGTACCGTGGCTGAATGTCGCGTAAAACATCGGCGACATTAGTCGTTTACAACTCACAGAAGGAGAAATTCATGAACAGCAATCGCAAATATTTGATCGGACTGTGCGTCGCCACCCTGTCGCTCGGCGCGCTGGCTCAAAACGCTGACGAGCACAAAGATCACCACCCCGCTGGCACCAAACCCGTTGCAACTGCAGTCCAGAAACCTTCCTCTGGTCCCGTGGGGGCGGACAAGATGGTGGCAGTGGATCAGCATATGAAAATCATGCAGACCATGCACGAAAAATTTTTGGCAGCAAAGACTCCGGAAGAACGTCAAGCGTTGATGGCGGAGCACATGAAATTGATGCAGGACGGAATGGCCATGATGAAGCAGATGGGCGGTATGTCTGCAGGAATGGCCAAAAACTCCAAGATGACTGATCGCCAACAGATGATGGAAAAACGAATGGACATGATGGAGTCCATGATGCAAATGATGATGGACCGGATGCCTGTACAAAACAAATAACCTGTCGAATTCTTGGAGAACTGCTATGAACCACCAACGTGAGGGACACGAAACGCCCAGAAGCTTTTGGTCTTCACGCTACGCCATTGGACTATTGGTCATTGGTGGCATAGCGGCCTACTTTCTATTAACTGAGCACTTGGCGCATGTCGTCGGCGCTTTACCATTTCTGCTTCTTCTGGCTTGTCCGCTGATGCATGTATTCATGCACGGTGGTCATGGACATCACCGGGGACGCAGCCATTCGGAGTCGAAGAGTAATTCCGAGTCAGGAAAGCCGGGAGAGCCGTCATGAACCACAGTGAATCAGCTTACGGCTTGTGGTCGCTGGTTATCTTGAACTCAGCGATATTCATCATGTTCGCATTCAGCTTTTTCAAACCAAATACGGCGCGAGATTGGAGAACCTTCAGTGCCTTCGCGGCGTTTGTCGTGGCTTTATTTGTGGAAATGTATGGTTTTCCGCTGACCATTTACCTGTTGTCGGGTTGGCTCCAAACTCGTTTCCCAGGACTTGATTTGCTCTCCCACAACTCGGGGCATCTGTGGTCGACGCTGCTTGGAGAGAAAGGAGATCCACATTTTGGGGTTCTGCATATCGCCAGTTACATCTTCCTAGGCTATGGCTTTTATTTGCTTTCAACAGCTTGGAATGTGCTGTACCACGCTCAGCGGCACAACTCTTTGGCAACCAGCGGTCCTTACGCACGAGTTCGGCACCCGCAATACGTGGCCTTTGTGATGATTCTTTTCGGCTTCCTCTTGCAGTGGCCCACTTTGCTGACTTTAGTCATGTTTCCGATTCTTCTGATCATGTACGGACGGCTGTCAGTTGCTGAGGAAGTAGAGATGCAATCGCATTTTGGTGATACGTACAAGCGCTACGCTGAAAAGACTCCGCGCTTTTTCCCGAGGATCAGTTCACCCACAGATCTATCCAAAAATAGTTAAGTCTGAATCGACGTAATAAAAGGGCATGGCATCGATTGGGTAAAGGATGTGGCTACGACTATGGGCATACTATGAACGTACATCAAAGCAATCATCACACGCATGACCATGGGCACATTCGTCATAGGCCGAATAGTCATGGCGAATCTGCTTTGCCTTTGGGCACGGGTAATTCCAATCCTTCAAACCTGAAGGATCCAGTTTGTGGAATGACGGTAACCGACCAGTCTGAATGCCGGTCTGTCCACATGGGAAGGATGTTTTTCTTTTGCGGGACTAAGTGCAAAGCGAAGTTTGATGCCGACCCCATGCAGTACATGGAAGAACGCACCGACAAGTCGCCCACTTCACCTGCGGCATCAGGAACAGCCTATACCTGTCCTATGCATCCTGAAATCCGTCAGGACCATCCAGGCAATTGTCCCAAGTGCGGCATGACACTCGAGCCGCTTTTGCCAGAGTTGGAGGAAGACGAAAACCCCGAGTTGCATGACTTCCAGCGACGCTTTTGGTGGACGCTCCCACTCACCATCGTGGTGACTTTTTTGGCAATGGCCGGCCACCGGTTGAACTGGTTCGACATGGCTGTGCAAAGCTGGATCGAATTTGCGCTATCCCTGCCAATTGTCATGTGGGCAGGCTGGCCATTTTTCTCACGAGGCTGGCAATCTGTTGTGAACCGTAGTCCAAACATGTGGACACTGATTGGCCTGGGCACTGGTGCCGCCTTTGTATACAGCGTGGTTGCCACTGTGGCACCGCATGTATTTCCAGACTCCTTTATCTCGATGGGCCGAGTCGCCGTGTATTTCGAAGCAACGGCTGTCATCATTTCACTGACCCTGTTGGGGCAAGTTCTTGAACTTAAGGCTCGTTCTCAGACTTCTGCGGCCATCAAATCACTTCTCGGGCTGGCCCCCAAGACGGCACGTCGCCTGTACCCTGATGGCTCTGAGGAAGATGTCCCTTTGACGCATGTGCATGTGGGCGACTTGCTGCGCATTCGCCCCGGTGAAAAGGTTCCAGTTGATGGGGAAGTGACAGAGGGCAGTAGTGCAGTCGATGAATCCATGCTGACCGGTGAACCTGTACCAGTGTCTAAGCGAGTTGGCGACAAGGTGATCGGAGCAACGCTCAACACCAACGGTGCTCTCGTGATGCGGTCTGAAAAAGTCGGCTCAGCCACCATGCTGTCGCAAATCGTTCAAATGGTGGCCCAAGCGCAACGCTCCAAAGCGCCGATGCAACGAATGGCTGACACCGTGGCGGGCTGGTTCGTGATGGCCGTTGTCAGCGTTGCCTTGCTCACTTTTTTTGCTTGGGGTCTGTTTGGGCCCGAGCCCAGCTGGGTTTACGCCCTGATTAACGCAGTGGCGGTTTTGATCATTGCTTGCCCATGCGCACTTGGCCTGGCAACACCGATGTCGATCATGGTCGCTACGGGGCGCGGTGCCACTCATGGCGTTCTTTTCCGTGATGCGGCGGCAATCGAGAATCTGAGAAAAATTGATACCTTGATCATTGATAAAACTGGCACGCTGACAGAGGGAAAACCGGCTTTTGATCGCGCAGTGGCCGCGCCGGGTTTTGAAGAAACAGAGGTGCTACGCCTCGCTGCCAGCCTGGACCAGGGCAGCGAACACCCACTGGCTGATGCCATCGTTCGCGCGGCCCGTGATCGTCATCTGTCTTTGGACAAGCCGGAGAACTTTGAGTCGAGCTCAGGAATTGGCGTGCGAGGTCAGGTCGGAGGACGACAACTGGCCCTCGGCAACACGGCATTGATGGAGCAACTTGGCGTGGCTGTCAAGGCACTCGTATCACAGGCGGAGTCTTTGCGATCAGAGGGAGCAAGCGTGATGCACCTGGCCGTTGACGGGCAGCTGGCAGGTCTGTTGGCCGTATCTGATCCGATCAAGGCAAGCACGCCCGAGGCTCTGGCCACACTCAAAGCTGCCGGTCTGCGTATCGTCATGGCGACCGGTGACGGTTTGACCACTGCCCGCGCCGTTGGTGAACGACTTGGAATCGACGAGGTCCACGGTGAAGTCAAGCCTGCAGACAAATTAGCATTCGTGGATCAGCTGCAAAAGCAAGGACGTATCGTGGCAATGGCGGGTGATGGCATTAATGACGCACCAGCACTAGCCAAGGCCGATGTCGGTATTGCCATGGGAACTGGCACCGACGTAGCCATGAACAGCGCCCAAGTGACTCTCGTGAAAGGTGATTTGCGCGGGATAGCGGTAGCTCGCACGCTCTCGCAGGATACTGTAAGCAACATGAAGCAGAACCTGCTGTTTGCTTTTCTGTACAACGCACTGGGGATTCCTGTGGCGGCCGGAGTGCTGTATCCCTTGACTGGCTGGCTGCTGTCCCCGCTGATCGCTGCGCTTGCCATGAGCTTCAGTTCAGCTTCGGTGATCGGCAATGCTCTTCGCCTGCGCCGTGGAGATTGAATTTGGCACACTATCCTGCTTCAGCCAGAAGATTGCTGGTGGCTTGTGATTGCACTACCATGTGAAACATGCGTCGACTTCTGTTGATTCTCTTGGTTTGCTTGTTGCCACTGCAAAGTTTTGCGGCGAGCTACGCACGCCTGCGGATGGACAACATGGCCATGGCAACAGAGCAAGGTGCCATGGCCTACCATGAAGACGCAGACAGTACCGCCACAGACCGAGATGGCTGTTGCAAGAGCACAGCATCATGTGAGTTGGTGTGCGCTCTATCCGTTGCGATCTTTTCTGGCGAGATCACGCCGCACGTTCCCGCTACATCCGCAGCGCACTACGTTGGATTGCAGGCATTTTTAGCCAGCACACATCCCGGACAGCCTGTAAAACCGCCCATCCTCTGATCTCCCTAGCCTAAGTCCGTCCGCATTTTGCGGACGCTTTGTGTTTTGCTGGAGATTTAGAGTGAAAAAAATCCTACTCGGCATTTTTATCAATGCCATTCTTTGGATCGGCCATGCTGCGCATGCAGGGCCGGTTCTGTCCCTCGACCGGGCTTTGCAGCTTGCCGAAAGTCGGTCGCGCCAGCTCACCGCCCAAGATGCCGCCGCCACCGCATCACGCGATATGGCCTTGGCTGCCGGGCAACTCCCCGACCCCACGCTCAAATTCGGCGTCAACAATCTGCCGATCAACGGCGAAGACCGTTTCAGCCTGACGCAGGACTTCATGACCATGCGCTCGGTTGGTGTGATGCAGGAAATCACGCGGAGCGACAAGCTCAAGGCCCGCTCCGCACGTTTCAACCGTGAAGCAGAGGCCGCAGAAGCCGGCCGTACTGTGGCCCTTGCCAACTTGCGACGCGACACAGCGATGGCATGGCTGGACCGCCACTATCAGGAGCGCATGCTCGACGTATTGCGCGCCCAGCGGACTGAGGCGGGCTTGCAGATCGACGCTGCCGACGCAGCCTACCGTGGCGGGCGTGGAACCCAAGCGGATGTTTTCGCGGCCCGGTCGATGGTGGCGCAGATCGATGACCGCATCCGCCAGACAGAGAAGCAGATTGGCACGGCCAAGATCAAACTGGCGCGATGGGTTGGTGACGATGCTGCCCAGGCACTGGACACACCACCCAGACTGGAGGTCGTTCGCCTCGATCCGGCCAGCCTGGAAAGCCAGTTGGCCCACCACCCGCAAATCGCGTTGATGGCCAAACAGGAAGAGGTGGCGCACGCCGAGGCGGATGTTGCGCGGAGCAACAAACGCGCTGACTGGAGCGTGGAGTTGATGTACAGCCAGCGGGGTCCCGCCTACTCGAACATGGTGTCCGTCAACGTCTCCATCCCGTTGCAGTGGGATCAAAAGAACCGACAAGACCGGGAGCTCTCCGCCAAGCTGGCCATCGCTGAGCAGATGCGTGCCCAGCGCGAGGAAGCCACACGGGAGCATGTTGCCGACACCCGCATGTGGTTGCAGGAGTGGCAGAGCAACCGCGAGCGTTTGGCGCAATACGACAGCGCTCTGATTCCGCTGGCGGCTGAACGCGCCCGTGCCGCGATAGCCGCCTACCGGGGAGGCAGTGGCCCGCTCACGGCTGTGCTGGAAGCACGGCGCATGGCCATCGACACCCAGATGGATCGCCTGCGTCTGGCGATGGAAACCGCCGCTCTGTGGGCGCAGTTGGAGTATCTGATTCCCGCAGAACACCAACCGACTATGGAGCCACGCCAGCCCTCGTTCCCCACCACCACAACAGCAACGGAGAAATAGCATGACAAAACTCAAACCACTGCTGGTGGGCCTGGTCGGTGCGGGCGTGCTCGCCGCAAGCGGTTACGGTCTCTACACCGTTGGCACGCAGCGCGGCATGGGCATGGCTACTTCCTCCGCCCCGTCAGCAGGAGCAGCCGCAACGGGAAGCGTTGCGCACGGCGCAGTCCCTCAAAGCGTTGCCGAAGGCGAAGACGCCACCCGCCGCCATATCGAAAAAGGCATCAAGGCCGGCGATGTGGACCCAACCACCGGACGCAAGATCCTCTACTACCACGACCCCATGGTGCCGGGCAACAAGTTCGATAAGCCCGGCAAGTCCCCCTTTATGGACATGATGATGGTGCCGGTCTACGCCGACGGGGACGCTGGCAGCGACGGCAGCAAGGTCACTGTCAGTCCGCGCATCCAGCAGAACCTCGGGGTGCGGACTGCCGAAGTCACTGAGGGCCTGCTGTCGCCGCAGGTCTCTGCGGTAGGAAACATCGCCTTCAATGAACGCGACCAGGCCTTTGTGCAGGCCCGTGCCACCGGCTACATCGAGCGCCTGCATGTGCGCGCAACGCTGGACCGCGTGAGCAAAGGGCAGCCTTTGGCCGAACTCTACGTGCCCGACTGGATTGCGGCACAAGAGGAATTTCTGTCGGTGCGGCGCATGCAGGGCACAGACCTGGCACCGTTGGTCGATGGCGCCCGCCAGCGTATGCGTCAGGTGGGCATGAGCGATGAACAGATTCGCCTGGTGGAAAGCAGCGGCAAAACCCAAGCCCGCATCACCCTGACCGCACCAATAGGTGGTGTGGTGGTGGAACTGATGGCCCGCGAAGGCATGACGGTGATGCCGGGCGCGACGCTGTTCCGTATCAACGGTCTGGGCAGCGTGTGGGCCAATGCCGAAGTACCAGAAAGCCAGGCGGCCCTGATTCGCCCCGGTACCAAGGTGCAGGCCAGCAGCGCCGCTGCCCCCGGCACGGCCCTGCGCGGCACGGTGCAAGCGATATTGCCCGAGGTGAACGCGGTCACCCGCACGCTCAAGGCCCGCGTGGAACTGGCCAACCCCGGCAACCTGCTGGTGCCCGGCATGTTCGTCAACATGCAGTTCATGGACATGCGGGCAGAGAAGTCCTTGCTGATTCCCACGGAAGCCGTGATCCAGACCGGCAAGCGTGTGGTGGTCATGCTGGCCGAGGACAAAGGCAAGTTCCGTCCGGTCGAGGTGGAAACCGGCATCGAAAGCAATGGCCAGACCGAGATCAAACGCGGCCTGCAAATGGGGCAGCGCGTGGTGGTGTCGTCCCAGTTCCTGATCGACTCGGAAGCCAGCCTCAAAGGTGTGGAAGCACGTTTGAACGATGCCCCCAAGCCAAGCGCGGCCAACACCGCACCTCGCCATGAGGGCGAAGCCAGGATTGAGGCCATTGGCAAGGACAGCGTCACGCTCGCGCACAGCCCGATTCCTTCCCTCAAATGGGGTGCCATGACCATGGACTTCAAACTGCCTGCCAGCGGCCAGCCGCGCAATCTGGAGCCTGGCGACAAGGTGAGTTTCGAGTTCTACATGGATGCGGAAGGCTTGCCACAGCTCACCCGCGTGAGCGCCATGGCACCGGAGCCCAAAGCGGCCACCGCCAAACCAGCTGGGAGCAAACCATGATTGCCAAGCTCATCCGCTGGTCTATAGGCAACCGCTTTCTGGTACTGCTGGCGACCTTGATCGTTGCGGCCTGGGGCGTCTATTCCGTGATCCGCACACCCCTCGATGCCTTGCCGGACCTGTCGGACGTACAGGTCATTATCCGCACGACCTATCCGGGGCAGGCGCCGCGCATTGTCGAGAACCAGATCACCTACCCGCTGACGACCACCATGCTGTCGGTGCCGGGGGCCAAGACGGTGCGCGGCTACTCGTTTTTTGGTGATTCGTTTGTCTACGTGCTGTTTGAGGATGGCACAGACTTGTACTGGGCACGCTCTCGTGTGCTGGAGTACCTGAACCAGGTGCAATCCCGCCTGCCACCCGGAGCCAAGGCCACACTCGGCCCGGATGCTACCGGGGTGGGCTGGATCTACCAGTATTCCCTGGTGGACCGCAGCGGCACGCAGGACGCCTCGCAACTTCGTGCCCTGCAAGACTGGTTCCTCAAGTACGAACTCAAGACCGTGCCTAATGTGGCTGAGGTGGCCTCCATCGGTGGCATGGTGCGCCAGTACCAGATCGTGCTGCAGCCCGACAAACTGGCTGCCTACGGCATCCCGCACAGCAAGGTGGTGGAGGCCATTCAGAAGGGCAACCAGGAGGCCGGAGGCTCGGTGCTGGAACTGGGCGAAGCCGAATACATGGTGCGCGCCAGCGGCTACCTGCAATCACTGGACGACTTCCGCAAGGTGCCGCTGATGACTACGGCGACTGGCGTGTCAGTCCGTTTGGGCGACGTGGCGCGTATCCAGCTCGGGCCAGAGATGCGCCGGGGCATTGGTGAACTTGATGGCGAAGGTGAGGCCGCAGGCGGCGTGATCGTGATGCGTTCCGGTAAGAACGCGCTGGAGACCATTGCCGCCGTCAAGGCCAAGCTCAAGAGCCTGCAATCCAGCCTGCCCAAGGGGGTGGAGATCGTGCCCGTTTACGACCGCTCCGGACTGATCGAGCGGGCAGTGGAGAACCTGGGCTACAAGCTGCTGGAAGAGTTTGCGGTGGTGGCAGTGGTCTGCTTCATATTCCTGTTCCACCTGCGTTCGGCCTTGGTCGCCATCGTGTCACTGCCGCTAGGCATCCTGGCTGCGTTCATTGTCATGCACTACCAGGGCGTGAACGCCAACATCATGTCGCTGGGGGGTATTGCCATTGCCATCGGGGCCATGGTCGATGCGGCGGTGGTGATGATCGAGAACGCCCACAAGCATCTGGAGCACTGGAGCCACAATCACCCGGACCAAAAGCTCGTAGGGGATGCCCGCTGGCGGGTGATTGGCGAGTCGGCAGCTGAAGTAGGCCCTGCGCTGTTCTTCTCGCTGCTCATCATCACGCTGTCCTTCATTCCGGTGTTCACGCTGGAAGCGCAGGAAGGCCGCTTGTTCTCACCGCTGGCATTCACCAAGACCTACGCCATGGCAGCGGCAGCGGCACTGTCGGTTACGCTGATTCCGGTGCTGATGGGCTACCTGATTCGGGGCCGTATCCCGGATGAGAAGTCCAACCCACTGAATCGCTTCCTGATTGCGATCTACCGCCCACTGCTGAACGCGGTGCTGGACTGGCCCAAGGCCACGCTGGCAGTGGCTGCGCTGTTGCTGGGCCTGAGCTTCTGGCCTTTGCAGCACATTGGCGGTGAATTCATGCCGCGCCTGGACGAAGGCGATTTGCTCTACATGCCGTCCGCGCTGCCGGGCTTGTCCGCAGGCAAGGCCAGCGAGCTGCTGCAGCAGACAGACCGGCTTATCAAGACGGTGCCCGAGGTGCTGAGCGTATACGGAAAGGCCGGCCGTGCCGAAACCGCCACCGACCCCGCCCCCATGGAAATGTTCGAGACCACCATCCAGTTCAAGCCTAAAGACCAATGGCGGCCCGGCATGACGCAGGACAAGTTGGTGGACGAGCTGGACCGCATTGTGAAAGTGCCAGGCCTGGCCAACATCTGGGTGCCGCCGATCCGCAACCGCATCGACATGCTGGCCACCGGCATCAAAAGCCCGGTGGGGGTCAAAGTGGCCGGAACCGACCTGGCCACCATCGACCGCCTGACCGGCGAGATCGAAAAAGCGCTGAAGGACGTGCCCGGCGTCAGCAGCGCCTTGGCTGAACGCCTGACGGGGGGGCGTTATGTGGACGTGAACATCAACCGCGATGCGGCCTCCCGCTTTGGGATGAACATCGCGGATGTGCAGTCCGTCATCACCTCCGCCGTGGGGGGCGACAACATCGGCGAGACGGTGGAGGGGCTGCAACGCTTCCCCATCAACATGCGCTATCCCCGTGAAATCCGTGACTCGCTGGAGAAGCTGCGCGTCCTGCCCATCGTCTCGGAGAGCGGCCAACGGCTGGTGCTGTCCGATGTGGCCGACATCCGCATCACCGACGGCCCACCCATGCTGCGAAGCGAGAACGCCCGACTCTCAGGCTGGGTGTATGTGGACATTCGCGGGCGTGACTTGCGTTCGGCGGTGCAGGACATGCAAAAGGCGGTGGCCGAGAAGGTGGCTCTGCCTGCCGGGTATTCGGTGTCTTGGTCGGGGCAGTTCGAGTTTCTGGAACGTGCCACGGCCAAGCTCAAGGTGGTGGTGCCGTTCACGCTGCTCATCATCTTTGTGCTGCTGTACCTGACCTTCAAGCGGTTTGATGAAGCCCTGCTCATCATGGCAACGCTGCCCTTCGCCCTGGTGGGGGGCATCTGGCTGCTGTATCTGCTGGGCTACAACCTGTCGGTGGCTGGGGCCGTGGGCTTCATTGCGCTGGCCGGGGTGTCGGCAGAGTTCGGGGTCATCATGCTGCTGTACCTCAAACATGCGTGGGATGAGCGCCTCGCGCAGGGTAAAGCCAGCACAGAAGACCTGCTGGACGCGATCCGCGAAGGGGCGGTGCTGCGCGTGCGTCCCAAGGCCATGACGGTGGCAGTCATCTTGGCGGGCTTGTTTCCGATCATGTGGGGCAGTGGAACTGGCTCTGAGGTGATGCAGCGCATTGCTGCGCCCATGGTCGGTGGAATGATTACCGCGCCATTGCTGTCGATGTTTGTGGTGCCTGCGGTTTACTTCTTGATGCGTCGTCGCCAAAGGACACGGGGGTACCCTTAGATCGCAACTTCCTTTTTATCCCCCTCATGCGGCTGGAATTCTTCCGTGTGAGGGGCACGCATGTCTCCATACCACCGAGCGTTATTTCTCTCACACCATTTCAACCCAACGCGATGCTGAGGCACGGCTACTTGGCTGACACCGTTCGTTCAATGCTTTCCTTTGAGGCTGTGTGCCCCATGGACATGGCCCATGCTGGTCGTTGAGCCGTGATCTTGGAGCGATGCCGTGGACAATCCGGTCAGAATGCCGCATTGGCTGGCCTGCTGAGATTCACGACAGTTTTCCCGCAAAGTCTTGAGCTGTCGTTCCAGCGCCTTCAACTCTTTGATGCGGGCAGCTACATGGCCTATGTGCTCGTCGAGCAGGTCGTTCACTTGTGCGCAGTTCTCGTGAGGCGAATCCTTGAAGCGCAGCAGCACTCGGATTTCGTCCAACGTCATGTCCAACCCTCGGCAGTGCCGAATGAAGGACAGTCGGTCAACGTGTTCGCTGCCGTACACCCGGTAGTTACCCAGCCAGCGAATAAGGAATAAACATGAAAATCGATACCAACAAACTGAACGTCAGCAAGAAGCATCTGATCGCCATCGCCGTGATCGTTGCGACGGGCGTTGTACTGGGCAGCGCCATTCTCGGCGGCAAAGCAACCAAGACAGCCGAAGATGACGGCCACGGTCACGGCAGCCACGTTGAAGCCAAGGCACACAGTGATGGTGAGCATCACGGCAAGTCGCTGTGGCCAACGCTCAACAGAAGCTCTCCGCTTTGGGCCTAGCCACGGGTTCTCAGGGGGGCCTTAACCGCTTTGAATTGCGTGCGCCCTTCGATGGCTTGGTGATTGAAAAGCATCTCAGCCTCGGCGAAGCCGTCAAGGAAGATGCTGCCGTGTTCACCGTGTCCGATCTGGGGCAGGTTTGGGCTGAAATCAACGTACCTGCCAAAGACTTGCCGCTCGTCAGGGTCGGCGAGAAGGTTGCCATCAAGGCCACTGCATTCGATGCCAGCGCGACCGGAGTCATCACCTTTGTTGGGTCGCTGATTGGCGAACAGACCCGCATGGCCAAGGCCCGCGTGGTCTTGTCCAATCCCAAAGGTGCTTGGCGTCCTGGACTGTTCGTCAACGTGGAAGTGACATCCTCAGAGGCCGACGTACCCGTGACCGTGGCCAGCGATGCCATTCAGACCGTGGGCGATAAGCCAGTGGTGTTCCTAAAGGTGAATGGGGGATTCATTGCTCAGCCCGTGCAGTTGGGCCGCAGCGATGGCAAGCGCGTCGAGGTGGTGCAAGGGCTCAGAGCCGGGGCGCCGTATGCGTCGGCGGGAAGCTTTGTAGTGAAGTCAGAGCTAGGCAAAGCCTCGGCCGAACACACCCATTGATGCCGGAGCGACGCACATGTTTGAAAAACTCATTCGCGCAGCCATCGAGCACCGATGGTTGGTGTTGCTGGCAGTCCTTGGTATGGCCGCCATCGGCGTATTTAACTATCAAAAACTACCCATTGATGCCGTTCCGGACATCACCAACGTCCAGGTACAGATCAACACCCAAGCGCCGGGATATTCCCCTCTGGAGACCGAGCAACGGGTGACCTACCCCATTGAAACCGTGATGGCGGGCCTTCCCAACCTGGAACAAACCCGCTCCCTGTCCCGCTACGGGTTGTCGCAAGTGACCGTGATTTTCAAGGACGGCACTGACATCTACTTCGCGCGACAGTTGGTCAATGAACGAATCCAGGAGGCCCGCGACAAACTGCCTTCCGGTATTACTCCTGCGATGGGGCCTATATCGACAGGCTTGGGCGAGATTTACCTCTGGACAGTCGAAGCCAAGGATGGCGCGAAAAAACCTGATGGCCAGCCCTACACGGCCACCGATCTGCGCGAAATTCAGGACTGGATCATCAAACCGCAGTTGCGAAATGTGCCCGGCGTGACAGAAATCAACTCGATTGGTGGTTTTGCCAAGGAATACCAAATCTCACCGATACCCGAGCGACTGGCCTCGCTAGGCGTCACCCTGCAGGACATTGTGACGGCTCTGGATCGCAACAACGGCAACGTGGGCGCGGGCTATATCGAAAAGCGCGGCGAGCAGTACCTGATTCGAGCCCCCGGGCAGGTCAAGACACTTGAGGACATCGGTAATGTCATCCTCAGCAGCGCGGGTGGTGTGCCGATTCGGGTGCGTGATGTTGCCGAGGTCGGCATCGGACGTGAGCTTCGCACCGGTGCTGCTACGGACAATGGCCGTGAAGTGGTGCTGGGCACCGTCTTCATGCTCATCGGCCAAAACAGTCGAACGGTTTCGCAAGCTGTCGACAAGAAGATGATTGAGATCAACCGCAGCCTGCCCGAGGGTGTACACGCGGTGACCGTCTACGACCGCACCGTCCTGGTGGATAAGGCGATCAACACGGTCAAGAAGAATTTGTTGGAAGGCGCGATCCTGGTGATCGTGATCCTGTTCCTGTTCCTAGGCAACATCCGCGCGGCCATCATCACTGCAACCGTGATTCCCTTGTCGATGCTATTCACCTTCACAGGGATGGTGAGCTACAAGGTCAGCGCCAATTTGATGAGCCTCGGCGCACTGGACTTCGGCATCATCATTGATGGCGCAGTGGTGATCGTCGAGAACTGTGTTCGCCGTCTTGCCCATGCGCAAGTTCACTACGGCAGGCCATTGACGCGCTCAGAACGCTTTCACGAGGTGTTCCTTGCATCCAAGGAATCACGTCGCCCACTATTGTTTGGTCAGTTGATCATCATGGTGGTGTACTTGCCCATCTTTGCCCTGACCGGCGTCGAAGGGAAGATGTTTCATCCGATGGCGTTCACGGTGGTGGCGGCGCTCGTGGGAGCCATGATTTTGTCGGTAACCTTCATTCCGGCTGCGGTCGCGCTGTTCATTGGCAACCGTGTCAGCGAGAAGGAAAACTTCTTGATGGTGCAAGCCAAGCGCTGGTACGGCCCTTTGCTGGATCGCGTGATGGAGGCCAAGGCTGTGGTGTTGGCTACCGCCGCTGTGGCGGTGGTGTTGTGCGGGTTGATCGCTACCCGCATGGGTAGTGAGTTCGTGCCCAGCTTGAACGAAGGAGACTTCGCCATTCAGGCCTTGCGCATTCCTGGTACCAGTTTGTCGCAATCGGTAGCGATGCAGCAGCAACTGGAAGCAACACTGAAAGCCAAGTTCCCCGAGATAGACCGCATCTTCGCGCGCACAGGAACGGCGGAAATTGCCTCCGACCCCATGCCACCGAACATTTCTGACGGCTACATCATGCTCAAGCCAATGTCTGAGTGGCCCGAGCCGCGGAAGTCTCGCGACGAGTTGCTGGCCGCCGTGCAGGAGGTCGTGGGCAAGATACCGGGTAACAACTACGAGTTCTCCCAGCCGATCCAACTTCGATTCAACGAACTCATCTCGGGGGTGCGAAGCGATGTGGCGGTGAAGATCTTCGGGGACGACATGGGCGTCTTGAACAAGACAGCCGAAGAAGTCTCGTCCAAGTTGCAAAAAATCCCCGGTGCGTCAGAAGTGAAGGTGGAGCAAACCACAGGATTGCCGATGCTCACGGTCAACATTGATCGTCAGAAGTCCGCACGCTACGGATTAAACGTGGCTGACATCCAGGATGCTGTAGCCACGGCCATCGGCGGGCGTGAGGCCGGTACGTTGTTTGAAGGTGACCGTCGATTCGACATCTTGGTGCGCTTGCCAGAATCCTTGCGCAACGACCTTGAGAGCATGAAACGCTTGCCGATTCCTTTGCCTCGCGGTGCGGGCGGCGTCGAAGGACGAACCAATTTCATCCAACTGGCCGAGGTGGCTAGCTTCGAGCTGGCACCGGGGCCTAATCAGGTTAGCCGCGAGAACGGCAAGCGTCGCATTGTGGTGAGTGCAAACGTGCGTGGCCGTGATGTCGGTTCCTTTGTGGCCGACGCGGAAGCTGCTTTGGCGCAGGTCAAAATTCCCGCAGGGTACTGGACGAGCTGGGGCGGCACATTTGAGAACCTGCAATCCGCGACACAGCGTTTGCAAATTGTTGTCCCGGTGTCGTTGCTTCTGGTCTTCGTATTGCTGTTTGCAATGTTCGGCAATGTCAAGGATGGTTTGCTGGTCTTCACCGGCATTCCGTTTGCCTTGACCGGCGGCATTCTGGCGCTGTGGCTGCGCGACATCCCGATGTCGATTTCCGCAGCAGTGGGTTTTATCGCCCTGTCAGGTGTTGCAGTGCTCAATGGCCTCGTGATGATTTCCTACATCCGCAGTCTGCGAGAGGATGGAACGCCCCTGGACGCAGCCATCCGAGAGGGAGCATTGACTCGTTTGCGTCCTGTGCTGATGACGGCCTTGGTGGCTTCATTGGGTTTCATTCCAATGGCAATCGCCACGGGAACCGGCGCGGAAGTGCAGCGTCCACTGGCCACCGTGGTAATTGGAGGCATCTTGTCTTCCACACTGCTAACGCTGCTCGTGCTCCCGATTCTGTATCGGCTGGCTCATCGTCCAGACGAGGAAATGGAGGATGTCACTGCCGAACCGGTGCATCCGCAGGCAGTGGCTGCTTCGCAGAATTCATAAACCATTAATTTGATTTGATTCTTAACCTGTACTTTTGAAAGGAAAACTCATGAAATTGATTTCGACCACCTTCGCTTTGATGTTGATGGCATCGGGCAGCGTATTTGCCGCAGACAAACATGACCATGGTCATGAAGACAAGCCTCTCCATGGTGGTTTGGTCACAGAGATCAAGGATGTCGATTACGAACTCGTAGCTAAACCCGATGTGCTGCAGTTGTACGTGCGCGATCACGGGAAACCAGTTGATGTCAGCAAGGCAACAGCAAAAATTACCTTGCTCTCAGGCGGCGACAAACAAGAAGTGGAACTGAAGCCATCGGCTGACAGGCTTGAAGCCAAGGGCAGTTTCAAGGTCACGCCTGGAACGAAGGTTGTCGCGCAGGTGAATCTTGCAAGCAAGGCAACGACGGCACGATTTGTTCTGAAATGAATTTAGGGCCGAGAACCGTCTTCTCGATCTTTCTTCGCTCTTGAAAGGCAACCATGAAAACATTTATCAAAGGCATTTTTTTATCAGCAGCAATACTTGCTTTGGCTGGCTGTGCGACGCCGGTAGATCGCTATGCTGAGAAGCCCTACTGTCACACAGACCGTGGCAGAAACGCTTACTGCACCAAAGAAAATGCGCCAAGCCTTAGTAAAGATGAGGAGGCAAAGCAGTTTTCCTCTGATCCTGGCGCAGTCACTGTATACGTGGTTCGCTACTGGGGCGATGGACATCACCCTTTGGATATATTGATCGATGGCGCGACATCGATGGAGACTGTTCCAAACTCCATGATTCGGTTGCGACTAAAGCCGGGAAGCCATCGAATTTCCTTTTCGGTGGCTGGGAAATCCTATGACCGAATCATCAATGGGTCTGCGGGGGACGTAAAACTTCTCGGTGTCACTGGTACTGATTGGTCTTGGGGAAGTTCTTCCCATGCGTGGGCTGAGGATTCTGATGACCAAGTCAAACGACAAGCTCGCCGATCTCGCTTGATCAAAGACGTTTCGCTTCTGTGACCGGGTTCGGCCAAATCGTCAAATCCACGCCCTCAGGGCAGAGGCGTTACTATCTGGCTCGGAAAGCGGACGCGGGTTCGGTTCCGTGTTCCACCACCACCCAAACCAAGGCCAACCGGAAACGGTTGGCCTTTTCTTTTGTGCTGCCCTGCCCTGAACAGCGCCTAGGGCATCACCCGGTCGATCGTGATCTGGAGATTCTGCGCACCCGGCTTGACCGGCCCCACGCTGCCCTCCAGGTCCCCGCTCTGCGCCGTGGCATTGCCACTTTTGGAAATGCGCGCGACGACCATGACCGACGGGAAGGACGACAGATTCATGCCGGCCGCCATGGCGCTGGAATCGTCCAGCGTGAAATGTGCCGGCAGGGCCGAGGCCTTCAGGTTCAGGATGGCCAGCGGCATGCGCGGCCCCTGCTGTGCCCGGGCGAAGATGAACAGGGTGTCGCCCGGCGCGACCTTGCCGGCCAGCGCCGGCGCCAGCCGCACCTGGCCGCTGACTTGCTGTCCGCCCGGGGCAGCGGCAGGCGCGGCCGCCTCGCTTGCGGCGGACATGATCGGCGGCAACGCGGCCGGCGGTGTCTTGCCGGCTGCCAGGGCACGCGCCTCGTCGAGGCTGGATTGCACGGACTGGGTGAATTCGGAATCGGCCGGCGCGGTCTGCACCACCTTCTCCCAGAAACCGACCGCCCCCTTGTAGTCCTTGCGGTCGAACGCCGCCGTGCCCATCAGCGCCAGCGCCTTGAGATTGGCCGGATCGATTTTCAGTGCGCGCTGCAGCAGCGCGACCGGTTCGCCTTCCAGCTTCTGCCCGCGCGACATGGCCAGCGCGTCGGCGTGGTCGGCCAGCAACTGGGCGTCGGCCGGCAACAGCTTCTCGGCACGGGCATAGGCATCCGCAGCTTCGGCAAAACGGCCCAGCACGTTGTAGGAACGCGCCAGCATGGCCCAGCCTGCGCCGTCGTCCGGGCTGCCCTTGAGACGGCTTGCCAGCTGTTCCGCCATCGCCCGGATGCTTTCGAAGGACGTACTGTGCGGGCTGCTGCCGTTGTCGCCGCCATTGCCCATCGGCGCATTGGCCGCCCCTGAAGCGGCGGCATCCGCCTGCACCATTCCGGCATGCGGCGAAATCGCCTGCGGGGTGCCGACCTTGAGATACATGCCCACGGCCGCCACCGGAATCAGGACAGCCAGCGCGATCGGCACCCAGCGACCGCGTCCGGCCTGGGCGGGGGCGGTTTCGCCGAATGCGGCCAGCGTGTCCTCGAGCGCGCGCTTTTCCAGTTCGCGGCGGCCGGACGCGTGCTGTTCTGGACTGATGTTGCCCTGCCTGAGATCGGCATCCAGCTCCCGCAACTGGTCGCGATAGATCAGCACGTTCGCCTGTGCACGCGTGGTCCGGTCGTCCTCGCTGCGTTGCCGGGTGAGCGCCGGAAGCACGAACGCCAGCCCCAGTGCAACGAGTACGCCGATTACAATCAAAAAGCCGGTCATGGATGTTCCTTGGTTTGTTCGGTGGACTGCAGAAGCGATTCCGCGAGCGTCCGGTCTTCGGGGTTCAATTCGGGTTCGAGGGCCTGTTGGCGCCGGCGCCGCAGGCTGAAGTAGAGAATGCCACCGCCCGCAGCCAGCAACAGGAAGGGCCCCACCCAGAGCAGCAGGGTCGTTTCCTTCACGGGCGGCCGGTACAGCACGAAGTCGCCGTAGCGATCGACCATGAAGGCCTTGATCTCGGCATCGCTCATGCCGGCCTCGATCTTTTCGCGGATTTCGTTGCGCAGGTCGACCGCCAGTTCGGCGTTGGAGTCTGCAATGGTCTGGTTCTGACAGACCAGGCAGCGCAGTTCGCTGGACAGTTTCATCAGGCGCGCCTCGGCCGCCGGATCGGCCGCGGCCGGCGCGGCCTCCCTGGCACTGGCCGGGCCCAGCATGGCTGCCAGCAGAAGCAGGAAAAGGAACTTAGGCAGCATTGAGTTTTTTCACCAGGGGCAGAATGGTGTCACGCAGGATTTCGGGCGTGATCGGCCCGATCTGCTTGTGCCGGATGATGCCGGCCTTGTCGATGACGAAGGTCTCGGGCACGCCGTACACGCCGTATTCGATGCCGGTGCGTCCGTCCAGGTCGGACACGCTGGCAACGTAGGGATTGCCTTCGCGCTGAAGCAGGCGGCGCGCGTCGTCCGGCTGGTCCTTGTAATCGAGTCCGTAGACGGGAACGGCGCGACTGCGCGCGAATTCGACCAGAACCGGATGTTCCTCGCGACAACCGCTGCACCACGAGGCCCACACGTTGAGCAGCCACACCTGGCCGCGCAGGTCGGCGGGCGACAGGGTCTGCGACGGCGTGTCCAGCGTCTGCAACTGGAACATCGGCGCGGGTTTGCCGATCAGGGGCGACGGCACTTCGCGCGGATCGAGCTTGAGCCCCACGCCGAGAAAACCCAGCATGGCCAGGAAGATCGCCAGCGGAATCAGGTACCAGGCCTTCATGCTGCCTCCGCCCGCATCGGGCCCGCGGGCGCCGCAGCCTTGCGGCGCCCGGCCAGGCGGTAGCGGCGATCGGACAAGGCCAGCGCGCCACCCAGTGCCATCACCATGCAGCCGCCCCAGATCCAGTCGACGAAGGGCTTGACGTAGACGCGCACGACCCAGGCGCCGTTGCCGACCGGCTCGCCGAGCGAAACGTAGAGGTCACGCGCGAACCCGGTGTCGATCGCCGCTTCGGTCATCGGCATCTGGGTGGCGAAATACACGCGCTTCTCCGGCGTCAGGGTGCGGACGAGCCGGCCCCCTTCGAGTATGTCGACCTGCCCGCGCGAAGCCTGGTAATTGGGGCCGGGCTCCTCGCTCACGCCGCGGAACACGAACTGATGGCGGCCGATGGTGACGGTGTCGCCGACCTCCATGCGCACGTCCTTCTCGGTTTCGTAGCCCTTGACCAGGGTCACGCCGACGATGAACACGCCAACGCCGAGGTGGGCCAGCACCATGCCGTAGTAGCTGCGCGACTGGGCACCGGCCCGCTGGGCCAGCGAGGAGCCCGATGCCGAACGGATCCGGCCCCACAGGTGCTGCAGCGTGGTGAGGAACACCCACAGCGCCAGCAGCAGGCCGAAGCTGATCATCGGCGACCAGCGGCCCAGGACCCACGGCAGCAGCAGCGCGGTGACGAGACTGACACCGAATGCCCAGCGCAGGCGCACCGCGAGTTCCGGCAGGCTGGCGGACTTCCAGCGGGCGAACGGGCCGACGCCCATCAGGAAGACGGCCGGCGCCATCAGCGGCGCGAACACGCTGTTGAAATACGGCGGGCCGACCGAGATCTTGCCGAGCCCCAGCGCGTCGAGCACCAGCGGATACAGCGTGCCCAGCAAAACCGAGCCGGCGGCCGCGACCAGCACGACGTTGTTGGCGAGCAGCATCGATTCGCGCGACACCAGATCGAAACGGCCGCCGAGTCCGACCCTGGCCGCGCGCCAGGCGAACAGCATCAGCGAACCGCCGGTCACGACGGCCAGGAACAGCAGGATGAAGATGCCGCGCCGGGGATCGGTGGCGAAGGCGTGGACCGAGGTCAGCACGCCCGAGCGCACGAGGAAGGTGCCGAGCAGCGACAGCGAGAAGGCGAAGATGGCGAGCAACACGGTCCAGTTCTTGAAGCTGCCGCGCTTTTCGGTGACGGCCAGCGAATGCATCAGCGCCGTACCGACCAGCCACGGCATGAAGGAGGCGTTCTCCACCGGATCCCAGAACCACCAGCCGCCCCAGCCCAGTTCGTAGTAGGCCCAGGCGCTGCCGAGCGCGATACCGATGGTGAGGAACACCCAGGCCACGGTCGTCCAGGGTCGCGACCAGCGCGCCCAGGCAGCATCGAGATTGCCACCGAGCAGCGCGGCGATGGCGAAGGCGAACGCCACCGAGAAGCCGACGTAGCCCATGTACAGCATCGGCGGATGGAACACCATGCCCGGATCCTGCAGCAGCGGATTGAGGTCGCGTCCGTCGGGCGGCACCACCATCAGGCGCTCGAACGGATTCGAGGTCAGCAGGATGAACAGCAGGAAGCCGACGCAGACGAAACCCATCACGCCGAGAATCCGCGCCACCATCTCGCGCGGCAGGTTGTCGCTGAACAGCGATACCGCAACCATCCACAGCGTCAGCATGAACACCCACAGCAGCACCGAGCCTTCGTGGCCGCCCCACACCGCCGCCAGCCGGTATTGCAGCGGCAGCATCGAGTTGGAATTGCTGGCGACGTACATCACGGAGAAATCATTTACCGCAAAGGAATAAGCCAGGCAGACCAGCGCCAGCAGGACGAATACGAACAGCCCCTGCGCGGCGGGACGTGCGACCGCCATCCAGGATGCGATGCCGCGCTGTGCGCCGGCGACCGGCAGCACGGCGAGCACGAGCGCGATCAGAAGCGCCACGATGAGGGAGAAATGACCGATTTCCGGAATCATGGCTGCGCGCCCTCCTTGTCCATGACCAGCGTCCTGCCGGTCGCCTCGCCCGAGGCCTGGGCCCGCTTCAGGGCCTCGGCCGCCTCGGGCGGCATGTAGTTCTCGTCGTGCTTGGCCAGCACTTCGCGCGCCTGGAACACGCCATCGGCGCCCAGCTCACCCTGTGCGACCACGCCTTTCCCTTCCTTGAACAGGTCGGGCAGGATGCCGGTATACACCACCGGCAGGCGATGCGCGGTATCGGTGACGACGAAATGCACGGTCACGCCGTCGCGCCGCAGGCTGCCCGCCTCGACCAGGCCGCCGATGCGCAGGCTGCGCCCGGTCGGCGCCTCGTGCGCCGCGATCTGGGTCGGCGTGAAGAAGAACACCAGGTTGCTGCGAAAGGCGTTCAGCACCAGCGCCGAGGCGATGCCGACGGCAGCCAGGCCGGCAACGATCAGGGCGATGCGTTTATGCCGCGTTTTCATGATTCACCTCTTGTTCGCCAAGCAGGGCACGCATCTGGCGGGCCTGTTCGGCCGCCCGCCGGCGCATGCGCAGGGCCAGGATTTCCGCCACGATCAGCACCGCCGTGACGAGATACGATCCCCATACGTAAAAGCCGTAGCCGCCCATCGCGACGAACGCGTCGAAATCTTTCCAGTTCATGCCGGTTCCCGGGTCAGTTTGGCAAGCCATTCGGCCTGCTGTTCGCGTTCAAGAATGATGCAGCGCACGCGTGCGAGCGCGGCGGCGATGCTGTACATCCAGCCGGCCAGCGCCATGATCAGCATGCCGAGCAGCATGATGCTGGCCATCTTGGGCGCCGCGGTCATGCTGACCGATGCCCCCTGGTGCAGGGTGTTCCACCATTTCACGGAGAAATAGATGATGGGCACGTTGACCACGCCGACCAGCGCCAGCACGGCACAGGCACGGTCGGCGCGCCGCGGGTCGTCGATCGCCGCATGCAGCGCGAGAAAGCCGGCATACAGGAACAGCAGGATCAGTTCCGACGTCAGCCGCGCATCCCACACCCACCACGCGCCCCAGGTCGGCTTGCCCCAGAGTGCGCCGGTCCACAGTGCAATGAAGGTGAACAGGGCGCCGGTCGGCGCCAGGGCGCTGGCCATCATGGACGAGAGACGGGTATTGAATATCAGTCCGGCCGCGGCCCAGATCGCCATCACGATGTAGATGAACATCGACATCCAGGCGGCCGGAACGTGAATGAAGATGATGCGGTAAGCCTCGCCCTGCTGGAAATCGGTCGGCGCCATGACGAGGCCGATATACAGACCGACCACGGCGAGGCAGGCTGCCGCCGCGGCAAACCAGGGAATCAGTCGGCCCGCGACCGGATAGAACGTCGCCGGAGAGGCGTATTTGAACCAGTTGAATTTCATGTACCTGTGGTTTCCTCTTCGCTTCTCATTCCAGCGCAATGCGCAAGGCAGCTGCAGTGGCCCAGGGCGCAAACGCGACCGCCAGCGCCAGGATGGCCCCGAGCAGGGAAAGGTGGCCGGATGTGTCCATGCCGTTGATGCTGGCATCCACCGCCCCCGCGCCGAAAATCAGGACCGGAATATACAGGGGCAGCACCAGCAGCGAGACCAGCACGCCGCCGCCGCGCACGCCCGTGGTCAGTGCCGCGCCGATGGCACCGATAAAACTCAGCAGGGGGGTGCCGAGCAACAAGGCAAGCAGCAGCGTGGCGATGGCCTCGGCCGGCAGATCGAACTGCAGCGCGATCACCGGCGCGACCAGCACCAGGGGCAGGCCGGATACCAGCCAGTGCGCCACAACCTTGCCGGTCACCAGCACGGCAAGCGGTTCCGGCGTGAGGATCGCCTGCTCCAGACTGCCGTCCGCGTGATCCGCCTCGAACAGGCGTCCCAGCGACAGCATCGAGGCCAGCAGGGCCGCCACCCACAGGATGCCGGGGGCGATGGCACGCAACAGCTTGGGATCGGGCGTGATACCCAGCGGAAACAGGCTGGCCACGATGACGAAAAAAAACAGCGTGGTCGCCAGGTCGGTCCGCCTGCGTATGGCCAGCAGCACATCCCGATAAACCGCGTAACGCAGGGTTTGCCACATTCGTACTGTGTCCTTAGGGCGCCAGGCGCACGATCTGCGCATCGGCCGACTGGATGCCAATGTCATGGTGCGTCGTCAGGACTATCATCCCGCCGCGCTCAAGGTGGCGTTCCATCAGTTGACGCATATCCGCAACCGCAACAGTATCCAGCGCGTTGAACGGTTCGTCCAGCAGCCACAGCGGACGGATGGGGGCGAGCCGAAGGCGGGCCAGGGCGGCGCGACGGCGCTGCCCCTGCGAGAGGAATTTCAGCGGCAGGTGTTCGCGCCCGGCGAGACCGGCTTCCTGCAGTGCCCGCGCAGCCGCTTCGCTGCTGACGGGTTGCCCGGCAAGCTGCGCCGCGATCAACAGGTTCTCCTGCGCGCTGAGATCGTCCTTGAGGCCATTGGCATGGCCGATGTAGATCAGTTCGCGCCGGAATGCCTCGGCCTGGGACCGGATCGATTCACCGCGCCAGCGCACTTCCCCGGTCATGGCCTGCGTCAGTCCGCACAGCGTGCGCAGCAGGGTCGTCTTCCCGCTACCGTTGCCTCCCTGGACCCACACCAGCCCCCCCGGATCGAGTTGAAACGAGACGTTGGCAAACAGGCGCCGCTCTCCACGCACGCAGCCCAGCCCTGCGGCTTCCAGCGCGCTTCTGTCTTCCAGCTTGTCCGGCACTCAGATATCCCAGCGGTAGCCCACATAGAAGAAATGCTGCTGGCTCACGTCGCGCGTGCCCGGGCTGTTCGTGGTGGCATGCTCGTACGTGTAGTCAGCTTCCATCGACAGATTATCCTTCCATTGATAACTCACGCGGAATTCGGGTGTCCAGCGGGTCAGATCGGTATTCGGATCGGTGGCCTGCTGGTAGTACTTCAACGACGGTTCAAACGTCCAGCGCCCGTGGCGGGTCGTATTGTTGTAGGCAAACAGTTCGCCATGATAGGTATCGCCCTGGTTCAGCGAGAGCGTAAACACGTGAACGTCATTCGCCGTGACGAGCTCCGAGCCGATCGCCCGCAGCGAATACGTGTAGATGTTGCCTGTCGCAGGCGTGGGCGGAATGACCGTGCCATCGTCCAGCGTCTGCCCCGGCAGCGCCCCGGTGTTGGTCAGGTTGAAATCCCCTCCCACCTGCCAGTGCGGATTCAGTGGCGTCAGGAATCCCAAAGCGAGTTGATCGGATACCGCGCTTACATCCTTGGCCCATTGGCGAATCTGTTCTTCCGTTTCGGTCTGCAACAACTGCTTGATGCTGGTCGGAACAGGCGACATCGAGGTAACGGCGCTATTGTAGAGCGCGCTGCTCGTGGCGAGAAGCGGCGCACGCCGGCGTTCGAGCAGGAAGCTGTACAGGCTGCCGCCTTCGCTCTGCCAGTTGCCCTGCACCGTACCGATGTTGAGGGCTCCGTAGCTCACGTCGTAATCGATCAGGGTGCTGATGGCGCCGCGCTGGTCGTAATAGCCGAGTTCCATGCCGACGGCGCGACGATCGAGAATCCCGTCCACGTTCTGCTGGATGAAGTAGGACTTGCCGCGAAGATGTTCGGTCAATTCATCGGCGTCCAGGCTCACCCCCCAGAACATCCGCTGCGAATCGGGGGACGGGAATTCGACGGGCATGCCCGCCACCACGTTGGCGCGCCATTTCGGGGCAAAGTAGTACCCCAGTTGCGCGCCATCGAAACGGCCCAGAACACCACCCGAGGTTCCCGTCTGGCGGCCGACGCTGGCACTGAAGCCGTTATCCAGGCCCTTGTAGCTGTAATAGGCACTCAGCACGCGATTCCGGCTGGGACGCGTATCGAGGAAACTGCGTATGTTGTCGTCGCGGAACACGATCTTCTGGTCCGCATCCGAATCCCTGTAGCGCCCGGTCAGGTCGACGGTGGTGCGCACCTCCGACTGGTCGGTGGAGGACAGGGTCGAGGTCACGGGCGTGGTTGGCGTGTTGAACGCGGTCTGGGTCTGGCTCTTGCCGCCGTAGTAGAACTGCGAAAGGCTGCCGCTGACCGTCTTGATCACCGGCACATCGCGCCGAGGCTTTGACCTGGCTGCCGTCGGCGTCTCCTTCAGTTGCGCCAGATACTGGTGCACCCGCTGTGCCCCCTCGCCGTCCGGAAACAGTTTCAGATACAGCTCGTACTCCGTGCGTGCCTTGGCCTGTTCGCCGTTGCGTTCGCGCGCGACGCCAATGAGCTCCTGCGCTTCCTGGGAATAGCGATTGGGCGGCAACAGCAGAATCTGGTTGAAACCGACGATCGCCTGTTCGTAATTTCCTGCCTCCAGCGCACTCTTCGCACCGGGCATCAAGGTGGCGGCCTGATCCTCGACCTCAGGCAGCGGCGCCTGCGCGATAACCACAGAACCCAATTCCGGTTTGGCCTTGGCCGAGACTGCTTCAAGCATGTCCTGACGGCGTTTGAGCAGATCGGTCACCTGCGCATCGGGAAAACTCTCCCGTGCCGACTGACGTACCTTCTCGGCCTGCTCCGCGCTTGCAAAGTAGCCCAGGTTCAGTTCATAGACGATGCGTCCATCCTGTACGCGCTGCGAAGTGAAGACATCGTAGTCCTGGAGGGACTGGGGTATCACCTTGCTACCGAGGGTCTGGCGCGAAGGCGCACTCACAAGCGTCAACGCGTAGCGCTGCGACTCGGTAAGCACCTTGCGCGGCTTGAGCTTGTCGCCGAATACGAGCATCACGCTGCGGCCGTCCGCGCCCGCCCGTACAGAGAGATTGGGCGGCAGTTTGCCTTTTCCGACGACCAGGGTGAGCTTCTTGACCTGCGCTGTTTGGGGCGGCAAGGTTGCCATCACCGCCGGCAGTTGTTCGAACGGACGCGAATTGAGCGTTTCGACCGCCTTGCTTTCCTTCAGACCATCGGTCTGCACGATACGGAAATAGACCAGAATGGAATTGGTCTTGCCGACCGGCGCGGCGCGCAGGAACTGGATGCGCGCCGCGAATTCCACCCGCACGGCATTCTCGTAGTTGTCCGGCTGCACCTGGATTTCGTCGAGCACATTCGCCCACGCCGAGGGGATGGAAAGCCCCCACCCGCCGAGGCCAAGCATCATCGCTGCCAGACATTTCCTGTAAGTAAAAAGCATTCCCTGTCCCATCGAGTTTTCTGAAATGTTCCGGCGACCGGCACCTTGCCCCTGCAGCAATGTCCCGATCACCATTTGACGTAAGCCGTCCCGCGGTTACCCAGCGGCTTGTGACAGCCCGACTGAGAACAGTCGGTCGCCGTTCTGGATTCATGCGTCACGCTCTTCTTCTCCATGCTGCCCAGGTAACTGGTACCGGTGGCGTGACACGTCTTGCATCCAGTGACGATGTTGTTGTGATCCATTTTCATGCTTGACCAGCTGGTGGTCGTGGTATGGCACGCCTTGCAATCCTTGTTGCCCACTGCTGCGGTCGGAATGTGATTGGTAGGTTTGGCATCAGCCCCGGACGCCGCGTAGGCGCCGCCATGGCATGACTCGCAGGTCGCACTGGCGACAATCGTATGATTCATGGTCACCGTGGTCCATGGCACCCCCGTGCGGTGGCAGGAATCGCATGCTGCCGTCGTCGGAATGTGCGTCGTCGGCTTGCCGCTCGCTGTCGTACCGTTGTGACAGGTCGCACAGGTACCGGGGGCAACGCCGGTATGGCTGAACGTCGCGGGTGTCCACGCCGTGGTCTTGTGACAGGTGTCGCAAGACTGGGTCGTCGGGATGTGCGTCGTCGGCTTACCCGTGGCGGTGGTGCCGTTGTGGCAGGTCGCACAGGTACCGGGGGCGACGCCGGTGTGGCTGAACGTCGCCGGCGTCCAGGCGCTGGTCCGGTGACAGGTATCGCAAGACTGGGTCGTCGGTATGTGGGTCGTCGGCTTGCCGGTCGCGGTGGTGCCGTTGTGACAGGTCGCACAGGTACCGGGGGCGACGCCGGTGTGGCTGAACGTCGCGGGTGTCCACGCCGTCGTCTTGTGACAGGTATCGCAAGACTGCGTGGTCGGGATATGGGTCGTCGGCTTGCCCGTGGCGGTCGTGCCGTTGTGACAAGTAGAACAGGTCCCGGGGGCAACGCCGGTATGGCTGAACGTCGCGGGTGTCCACGCCGTCGTCTTGTGACAGGTATCGCAAGACTGGGTCGTCGGGATGTGCGTCGTCGGCTTGCCGGTCGCGGTCGTGCCGTTGTGACAGGTCGCGCAGGTACCGGGGGCGACGCCGGTATGGCTGAACGTCGCGGGTGTCCAGGCGCTGGTCTTGTGGCAGGTGTCGCAAGACTGGGTCGTGGGGATGTGCGTCGTCGGCTTGCCAGTCGCGGTCGTGCCGTTGTGGCAGGTCGCGCAGGTCCCGGGGGCAACGCCGGTGTGGCTGAACGTCGCCGGCGTCCAGGCCGATGTCTTGTGGCAAGTGTCGCAGGCAGCCGAGGTCGGAATATGCGTCGTCGGCTTGCCGGTCGCGGTCGTGCCGTTGTGGCAGGTCGCGCAGGTACCGGGAGCGACGCCGGTGTGGCTGAACGTCGCGGGTGTCCACGCCGTGGTCTTGTGACAGGTGTCACAGGCAGCCGAGGTCGGAATATGCGTCGTCGGCTTGCCGGTCGCGGTCGTGCCGTTGTGGCAGGTCGCGCAGGTCCCGGGGGCGACGCCGGTATGGCTGAACGTCGCAGGCGTCCAGGCGCTGGTCTTGTGGCAGGTGTCGCAAGACTGGGTCGTCGGGATGTGCGTCGTCGGCTTGCCCGTGGCGGTCGTGCCGTTGTGACAGGTCGCACAGGTACCGGGGGCGACGCCGGTATGGCTGAACGTCGCAGGCGTCCAGGCGCTGGTCTTGTGACAGGTGTCGCAAGACTGGGTCGTCGGGATGTGTGTCGTCGGCTTGCCCGTGGCGGTCGTGCCGTTGTGACAGGTCGCACAGGTACCGGGGGCGACGCCAGTGTGGCTGAACGTCGCGGGTGTCCAGGCGCTAGTCTTGTGGCAAGTGTCACACGCCTGGGTCGTCGGTATGTGCGTCGTCGGCTTGCCGGTCGCGGTGGTGCCGTTGTGGCAGGTCGCGCAGGTACCGGGGGCAACGCCGGTGTGCGAGAAGGTCGCCGGCGTCCAGGCCGATGTCTTGTGACAGGTGTCGCAGGCAGCCGAGGTCGGAATATGCGTCGTCGGCTTGCCGGTCGCGGTCGTGCCGTTGTGGCAGGTCGCGCAGGTACCGGGAGCGACGCCGGTGTGGCTGAACGTCGCCGGTGTCCAGGCCGATGTCTTGTGACAGGTGTCACAGGCAGCCGAGGTCGGAATATGCGTCGTCGGCTTGCCGGTCGCGGTCGTGCCGTTGTGGCAGGTCGCGCAGGTGCCAGGGGCAACGCCGGTGTGCGAGAAGGTCGCCGGCGTCCAGGCCGATGTCTTGTGACAGGTGTCGCAGGCAGCCGAGGTCGGAATATGCGTCGTCGGCTTGCCCGTGGCGGTGGTACCGTTGTGGCAGGTCGCGCAGGTGCCGGGGGCGACGCCGGTGTGCGAGAAGGTCGCCGGTGTCCAGGCCGATGTCTTGTGACAGGTGTCGCACGCCTGGGTCGTGGGGATATGCGTCGTCGGTTTGCCGGTCGCGGTGGTGCCGTTGTGACAAGTAGAACAGGTCCCGGGGGCAACGCCGGTATGGCTGAACGTCGCGGGTGTCCAGGCGCTGGTCTTGTGACAGGTGTCGCAAGACTGCGTGGTCGGAATGTGCGTCGTCGATTTGCCCGTGGCGGTGGTGCCGTTGTGGCAAGTCGCGCAGGTGCCGGGTGCCACGCCGCTGTGGTTCATCGTCGCGGTATTCCAGGAAGAGACCTTGTGACAGGTATCGCAGGAAGCACTGGTCGGAATATGCGTGGCGGACTTGCCGGTTGCCAGCGTTCCGTTATGGCAAGTGGAACAGGTGCCCGGCGCCACACCGCTGTGATTCATGGTCGCGGGTTTCCAGGATGCCGTCTTGTGGCAACTGTCGCACGCGGCAGCGGTCGGGATATGCGTCGTCGGCTTGCCTGTGGCGGTGGTGCCGTTGTGGCAGGTCGCGCAGGTACCGGCGGCCACGCCGGTATGGCTGAAGCTCGCGGGGATCCATCCGCTGGTCTTGTGGCAGCTGTCGCAGGCGGCCGAAGTCGGAATGTGCGTGGTCGGCTTGCCACTCGCTGTCTTGCCGTTGTGGCAGGTTGCACAGGTGCCGGGGGCCACCCCGCTGTGATTCATCGTCGCCGGCTTCCAGGCAGCCGTCTTGTGGCAGGTATCGCAGGCAGCCGAAGTCGGGATGTGCGTGGTCGGCTTGCCGCTCGCCGTATTGCCGTTGTGACAGGTCGCACAGGTTCCGGCAGCGATGCCGCTATGACTGAAACTGGCCGGTGTCCACGCGCTGGTCTTGTGGCAGCTGTCGCAGGCAGCACTGGTCGGAATATGCGTGGTGGGTTTTCCTGTGGCAGCCTTGCCGTTGTGGCAGCTTGCGCACGACCCCGGTGCGATGCCGGCATGGCTGAACGCGGCGGGCGTCCACGCCGATGTCTTGTGGCAGGTGTCGCAGGCCGCCGTAGTGGGGATATGGGTTGCCGGCTTGCCCGTCGCATCCTTGCCGTTGTGGCAACTGGCGCAGCTGCCGGCCGAGACGGCCTTGTGGTTGAAGCTTGCCGGGGTCCAGCTGGACGTCTTGTGACAGGTGTCGCAGGCCGCCGTGGTTGCGATGTGCGAAGCCGGTTTGCCGTCCGAAATATTGCCGTTGTGGCAGGTGCTGCAGGTGCCCGGTGCCACGCCGCTGTGATTGAAACGCGCGCCCGAGAAGGACGATGTGTTATGGCAGGTTTCGCAGGACTGCTTGGTGGGAATGTGCTTGGCCGGCATGGCGGAGGCCGAGGCACGCTGGCTCGTGCTGGCATGGCAGCTTGCGCACTGGGTCGGCGTTCCCTTGAACACGCCCCGGATATGGCACGATTCGCACCGCTCGTTGCGGTGGGCACCGTTCAGCGGAAAGCCGGTCCTGGCGTGATCGAAGCCTTTGCCGGCGATATCCGCTGCAAAAACGGGAGACGGGCCGCCCACATACACGCTTGCCAGCATGAAGAGCCAGACGACCCTGAGCGCAAACCGACCGAGGAATTGAATCGCCAGGTTTTTCATCGTGCCTCTCCCCTTGCCGCTACGAGCATGCCCTGCCCTGAAAAAACGGATGCCAACTCCGCGCCCCGGCACACGCCCCGGATCGCGGTGTTGCAAGAACGGTCGTCGAATCGCTCGACAGCGGGCGTCATGCCCAGCTGCGAGCGGATCCGCTTGAACGAATCCGTGCCGTGACATTTGTCGCACTGACGTCCGAAAGCCCCTTCATGCACGTCGTCCTTGTCGTGGCAGGCGACACAGGACATCGGCAGCACCGCCTTGCCGGTCACCGGCCTGTTGTGACAGCTGTAGCAATCCAGCCCGCGGTGCCCACCCTCCAGCCGGAAACGGGTACGCCGATCGTGATTGAAGTCCCACAGCGTCCAGGCACGGGCGTTATGACAGGTCTCGCACTGCGTCCCCAGGCGCCGCTTGTGCACGTCGTCCTTGTCGTGACACGACAGGCAATCCGACTTCGCATCCTTGTACTGCTGCGTGACATGACATTTCCTGCATTCCACCGTCACGTGCCTTCCCAGCAGGGGAAAGCTGGTACGCGCGTGATTGAACGTGGTCTGCTTCCAGTCCTGTGCGCTGTGGCATTGCTCGCACTTGTCGCCCTGCTGGCCCTTGTGCACGTCGTCTTTCTTGTGGCAGGCCAGGCAGGCCGTGGGCGTGTTCTTGTATTTCTGGTCCTTGTGACAGTCGTCGCATTTCACCTCGCGGTGCTTGCCGAAGAGGGCAAAGCGCGTCTTGTCGTGATCGAACCGGTGATCCTTCCAGTTGCGTTCGCCGTGGCAGTCGCCGCACTTGTCTCCCAGGGAGCCCTTGTGCTTGTCGTCCTTCTTGTGACAGGCGATGCAGGTCATGGGCGTATCCCGGAATACAGGGCTCTTGTGACAGGCCTTGCATTCGATTTCGTCATGCTTGCCGCGCAACGGGAAACGTGACTGGTTGTGGTCGAAGCGCGCCTCGTTCCAGGCACGTTCGACGTGACAATCGCCGCACTTCTCGCCCAGCGAACTCTTGTGCTTGTCGTCCTTGCGGTGGCAGGCCACGCAGGCAGTCTGCAGCTTCTCTCGATACGGATTGCCGGCATGACAGGTTTCGCACCTGGCCTGCCGATGCTTGCCGCGCAGTACGTAGCGCGTGTCGCGGTCATGGTCGAACTGGACATCGTCCCAGGCCCTGGCGTTGTGACAGGACTGGCATTTCTCGCCGAACCGCCCCTTGTGCTTGTCGTCCTTGCGATGGCAGGAGACGCAGGCCATGGGCGTGTTCTTGAACTCGTTGTTCTTGTGGCAATCCTTGCACTTGACCTTGGCGTGCCTGTCTTCGAGCTTGAAATCGGTGGTGTCATGGTCGAAGCGCGCCTCTTTCCAGTCCGTTTCGGTATGGCAATCCGCACATTTCTCGCCCAGCTTGCCCTTGTGCGCGTCGTCCTTCCTGTGACATCCGAAACACACGCCAGGCGCTTCCCGATACTTGCGTCCGGGCGCATGACACTTGGCGCATGCCACATCCTCGTGCTTGCCCTTCAGCAGGTAGTCCGTCTGCCGGTGATCGAAACGCTTCTCGTCCAGCGCGATGATTCGCGCATCGCGACCCTTGTGCTCCGTGTGGCAGGTCCGGCAGGACTGCTCCTTGATGCGTCCGTGGTAACCCTGCTTCGACTGTATGTCCCGGCTTACATCCTTGTGGCATTCGCGGCACTTGCCGTTCTGGCCCTCCCGGTCGAATCGCACATGGCAGGCGTCGCATTTGCCTTCCGTCTTGGCATGGCCGCTGATCACCTTGCCCGGCATCAGCACGCTTTCCAGCGAATCCGCCCCGGCGACGCCCAGTCCCGCTCCCGGGATATAGCCCCCCAGCGCCAGCGGCACTACCGCCAGTCGGAGCGAGAGGATAAGTAGGCGCAACCATGCTCGTATGACCCTTGCCACGCGTTTCCCGTCAATACATGTGTACGGCAATCACATGTGCGATCGCGCTGAAAACCATCATGTAAACGAAGGGCACGTGCAGGACATGCCACAGCGAGAACAGGCGTTCGTAAGTCTTGAACTGGGCCACGCGCTGCACACCCTGCAGATAGGCGCGCACCAGTTTCCTGGCGCCACCCAGGCGCCGACGGTATTTGGCCCGATCCCAGCCGCGTTCGACTGCATGCGCCTGGTACAGGCGTGCCAGCTCGTGCGCGCAGCGCGCGTACACGATGCGGCCACGCATCCACAGCGTCAGGAACACCCAGGCCGACTTCAGCGGGTTGGGAGATTGCACGGCCAGTGCCGACTCGAAATCCTTGAGGGCATGCTCGACCCCCGGTGCGAAGGCCAGTTTCGAGCGGACTTCCTTCGAATTCATCCCCGAGAGTTCGCGCAACTCGTCCAGGCTGGCACGGCGGCCGTACAGACCGTGGTGGATATGCGTATAGATGAAGCGCCCGATGATGCCGCTGCCCGCCACCAGCAGCATGCAGGTCAGGGCGATGCCCGCATTGATCGAGCCCACGTGAAAGCGCGAATGCGCCAGGATGAAGAGGGGACCAAATATGCCGAGCGCCATGTGGAGCGCAAACCAGTACTTGGCCGGCCCGAACCGGTGCAGCGAACGAATGTGCTTGCGCAGGGGATAGAGGAACAGCAGCAACATCATGATGCCGCCGGCCAGCCCCAGGTTGTATCCCGTGTTCGATCCCGCGGTATACCCGCCCCAGTGGCTGATGGCCCAGGCGCTGCCGACCAGCAGCGCGACCCCCATCAGCATGGCCAGCGGACCGATCTCGCGCCTGCGCGGGCGCGACGCCGGCGCCTTTTCCTTGCCGCGTGCCTCCAGCCGAAGCGGAGGCCGCATAGTCAACGTTTCCTGCACTTTGCCGTACCTGTGTTTATGCCATACGGGCCATTACGGCAGGCATCCTAACAAAGTTTAGGGTTGTGCGTGTGAAATTTTTACACCTTCAATAATTTCCTTTACCTTATATAAAGTTAGCTTCGCATAGTTGCCGTAAATGGACACACTCCCTTGCAAGGGTTTGTTACCGTCACTGGATGCCATCATGGATTTCTCGCTGTTCAATCCCACACTCTTCCTCTACCTGATTCCCTTCGCGATCGTCTTCTTTGTCTATTTCAGGCGCCGCAGCCGGCACGAGGCTGTGCATGCCCAGGCCCTCCAGGAATCAAGGGAGGCAGGGCTGAGCGAACCCATTTCGCTGCATCCGAGCTTCGATCCGCTGCGATGCATCGGGTCGGGTTCCTGCGTCAAATCCTGTCCGGAAGGCGCGCTAGGCCTGATCGACGGCAAGGCCCAACTGGTGAATCCCTCGGTATGCATCGGACATGGCGCCTGCCTGGCCTCCTGCCCCTTCGACGCCATCAAACTGGTCTTCGGGACCGAGAAACGGGGCGTGGATATCCCCTTCGTCAAACCCAATTTCGAAACCAACATCCCGGGGCTTTATATCGCAGGCGAGCTGGGCGGCATGGGCCTGGTCCGCAAAGCCGCCGAGCAGGGCCGGCAGGCCATGAATTCGATCAAGGAATCCCTGAAGGGCAACAGCCAGGACACAGACCTCGACGTCCTCATCGTCGGGTCGGGCCCGGCCGGTATCGCCGCAGGCCTCGGCGCCATCCAGCACAAACTGCGCTACCGCATCGTGGAACAGGAAGATTCGCTGGGCGGCACGGTCTATCACTACCCCCGCAACAAGATCATCATGACCGCACCGGTGCAGCTGCCCATCGTCGGCAAGGTCAGGATGAGCGAAATCAGCAAGGAGGCCCTGCTGGATTTCTGGAACGGCATCGTGAACAAGACCCGGCTCGAGATCAGCTTCAAGGAACGCATGGAAAGCATCCAGCCGGAAGGCCGGCATTTCCGGGTCAAGACGTCGCGAGGCGAATACACCGTGCGGGCGGTGCTCCTGGCCATCGGCCGGCGCGGCACGCCGCGCAAGCTCGGGGTACCGGGCGAGGACCTGCCCAAGGTCGTCTATCGCCTGATCGACGCCGAACAATACCGGGGCATGAAGGTGCTGGTGGTGGGCGGCGGCGACAGCGCCCTGGAGGCCGCCCTGGCCGTTTCCGAGGAAAACGGCACCGACGTCATCCTCTCCTATCGCAGCGACGCGTTCGGCCGCGTCAAACCCAAGAACCGGCAACGCCTCGAAACCGCCCAGCAAGCGGGGCGCATCCAGGTCGTGCTGAAGTCGAACGTGACCCAGATCCAGCCCGGCACCGTCCTCCTGGAAACCGAATCCGGGCCGCTGAGCGTAGCCAACGACGCCGTCATCATTTCGGCGGGCGGCGTGCTGCCGGTCGATCTGCTGAAGAAGGTCGGCATCGAATTCGAGACCAAATATGGCACCAGCTGACCCCCCTTCTGCCTGCCTCCGCGACACAGCTCACGGGCGCGCCCGAATTTCGACTTCCAGCACCCCGGCATCCCGTTTGCGTGGTAAATTATCACACGCGCAACCATTCCCGTTTGCCCCGCCTGCCGCATAATGGAATCCATGTCCGAACCCGGTGTCGCCCATGCCCTGATCACGCCCCCCCGCGCATTGACCGCGGCAGTGCGTCGTCTGTTGCGCCCCCTGGTCAAGGTCCTGTTGCACTACAGCGTGCAATACCCCGCACTGGCCAGCCTGCTCAAGCTGACCTACGTGGAAGTCGCCACCGAGATGCCCATCCACGGGAAGGAACAGACGGACAGCCGCATCAGCCTGCTCACGGGCATCCACCGTCTGGACGTGAAGCGCCTGCGCGGCGAAATCATCAGCGGACACGACGCGCCGCCGGCCTCGGTATCGCTCGGTGCCCAGATCGTCGCGCGCTGGACCGGCCACCCCGACTATCTCGACAGCCGGAGCC
Organism: Thiobacillus sp.; assembly: GCA_044227225.1. Classification (GTDB taxonomy): domain Bacteria; phylum Pseudomonadota; class Gammaproteobacteria; order Burkholderiales; family Thiobacillaceae; genus Thiobacillus. Next base: position 452,780 of record JBGAFM010000001.1, read on the forward strand.
GCCCCCTCCCCCTGCCCCGGCTCGCCAGCACGGGAGGCGATGCCAGTTTCGAATCCCTGGTCCGCTCCGTGAACAAGGACATCCGCCCGCGCGTGGTGCTGGACGAGTGGATCAGACTGGGCGTCGCCCATCTGGACCCGCACGACCGGGTCGTGCTGGCGACCGATGCCTTCGTACCCAGCCATGGACTCGACGAAAAACTCTTCTACCTCGGCAAGAACGTGCACGACCACCTGGGCGCCTGCGCCCACAACCTCACGCAGGCCGATGTGCCGCCGTATCTGGAACGCAGCATCTATTACGACCGCCTGAGCCTCGACTCCACCCTGATCCTGTCGGCCTACGCCAGGCAGCTGGCCACCCAGGCCATGCAGTCCTTCAACCAGAAGGCCATGGAGCTGCAGGAGCGCGACATCGAGGACACCAATGCGCACTTTCGTGTGACCTATGGCCAGTATTACTACCAGGCCGACGAACAGAATGAATCGGGCGTGAAGCCGTGAAAACCGCGTACCGGCTCCTGCTGGCCCTGAGCATTGCACTTTTGGCCCCCGCCATCGAGGCGGCCAATCCATGCGCGACCGGCGGTGCGCTGGCGATCAACGACGGCACCGGCAAGGGCGGCACCGGCATCCGCCTCGAACACGCCGACGGCACGGGCCAGGGCGGAACCGGCATTAGCGGAGCGGCGCGCGGCCCGGGCGGCGATGGCAGCGGCAGCGGCGGCACGGGCAAAACCGTGGAAATCGAAGGGGTCGTCACCGGATTTGCCAGCGTGTGCGTGAACGGCCTCGAACTCAACTATGCCGCGAGCACACCCGTCACGCTCTTCGGCCGCCCGGCCTCGACGCGGGACCTGGCCATCGGCCAGGTCGTGCGTGCGCTGGCCCGCGACCGCAATGGCCGGCTCGACCTCAACCATATCCAGGTCGACCACCTGATGGTTGCCCGTGTACAGGCAGTCAAGCCCGACAAGCTGCTGGTGCAGGGACGCAACATCCACCTGAGCCCCGGTGCCATCGTGTCGTCCGATCTCGCCCCCGGTGCCAAGCTGGCCATCAGCGGCTACCGCGATGCACGGGGCAACGCCATCGCCACCCGTCTCGATGTCGTGCCCGGCGACACGCCGGACAGCCTGACGGGCAAGGTGGAGAGGAATGCGCAGGGCCGCCTGAGCATCGACGACGTCGTTCTCGAAGGCGACACGAGCCGACTCAAGCCCGGCGACGCGATCCGGGCGGAAGGCCGCCTGGAATCCGGACGCATGCAGATCACCCGACTCGACCGGGAAGAGCGCGCCGTGCTGACCGACCGGGTGGTAGTACAGGGCCTGGTACGCCATGTCGGCCCTGCCGGGATCGATGTGAACGGCCAGCGCTTTGCGCTGGACAGGAACACCCAGGTTCGGAACGCGATGCCGCGTGTGGGTGAGTGGGCCATCGTCGACGCCGTGCGGGAGCGGGATTCGCTGCGTGCAGAGGAAGTCGAAGTCCAGGCCGCGCCGCGCGATCCCCGTCTGCCGTCGGAAGCACCGTCACGGGAGCATAGCCACCGCAAGGACGTCTCCTCTGCCGATGACGCACGGGAATCCGGCAATGTGTCGAAGACCAAATCCGGTGAAGACCGGAAGGAGGCCGCCGAACGCAATGAACGCCAGGAAACCGGCGAACGCACCGAACACCAGGAAACTGCCGAACGGACCGAGCGCACCGAATCGCATGAATCGACGGACAGGGCCGAGCGCACCGAACAGGCGGAACGAACCGAGAAAACGGAACGAACCGAGAAAGCCGAACGCCCCGAGAAAGCCGAGGTCGAGAAGGTCGAGCGCGTCGAACGGGTGGAAAAGACCGAGCGCACGGAACGCATCGAACGCCCGGAACGCACCGAGCGTCCCGAACGGACAGAACGCATCGAGCGCCCCGAACGCGTGGAACGCGACGATTGACCGCCCTGCCCGCCCCAGGCGGGTGACGACATTTCCGATTTACTTTTTGAATCAAGGCCGGGGATAATGCCGGCCGCGTAACCCGGGCGCGCCGGCATATTCCCGGCGCTCCGGCACCCGATTCCGGGGCCGCCTGTTCAGCTTGCGCAACCTGCAAATCCTGTCATCGAGAGCGACCCATGCGTCCCCACCCCCTGCCACTCGCCATCGTCGTCCTTTTCTGCAGTGCCAGCGCGCACGCAGGAAGCGACCGCCTGATCATGAGCACCGGGCTCGACTACACCAGCGGTAAATACGGCAGCCAGACCCGCACGGAAACCTGGGTCATTCCCCTGAGCCTGAAGTACCGGACGGACGACTGGTATGTGCGGGCCGCCACGTCCTTCCAGCACATGCTTGGCGACGGCAACGTCACCGCGGACGGCGACCCGCTCGGCGGCTCGGGCAACAGCACGTCGGTGAGCGGGATGGGTGATCTCATGCTGGGGGCTGCCTATACCCTCTTTGACGACGCCACCCGCCCGGTGGGACTCGACATCGGCGGGAAGATCAAATTCGGCACCGCCAGCACCAGCAAATCCCTTGGAACCGGCGAGGACGACTATGCCCTGTTCGCCGAAATCTACAAATCGCTGGGACGCTGGGCACCGTATCTCAACCTGGGGTACAAGTGGAAAGGCGACCCCGACGGGATCGAATACCGCAACGTCTGGTTCGGCTCCGTGGGGACACAATACCGGATGACGTCCACCCTGTCGGCAGGCGGCAGCTACGACTGGCAGCAGGCGGTCACCGCCTCCGGCGCCCGGGTCAGCGAGGCCGTCCTCTTCCTGAACATCAAGGTCAACACCGAAAACAGAATGAACCTGTACGTCGTCGGTGGATTCAGCGAAGGCAGTCCGGACTGGGGTAGCGGCGTCATGTACTCCCACCTGTTCTGAGGGCCGGTCGCGGCGACAGCGGACTCATCGGCAGAACCTGGCCACCAGGTTCTCCTCCTGGCGCGGGAACGTGTGCCACACTGACAGCAGGTTTCCTCCATTCATCCGGACATGCACGATTTCGCCGCCTGGCTCCCGCCTGAACTCGCCGCGCTGCCGCGCTATGTGATCGCGCTCGCGATCGGCTTGCTGATGGGCCTGGAGCGCGAACGCAACCCTGGGGCCAAGGCGGGGCTGCGCACCTTTGCGCTGACGGCGCTGCTCGGCACGCTGAGCGCGCATCTGGGCACGGCAATGGGCAGCATCTGGCTGATCCCCACCGGGCTGCTGCTGGTCGGCGGCATGATGATCGCGGCCTATCTGCGCGACCCCGACGAAGGCGGCGACCCCGGTACGACGACGGTGGCGGCGCTGATGCTGTGCTACGGCCTCGGCGTGCTGGTGTGGCACGACGAGGCGCAACTTGCCGTGATGCTCGGCATCGCCGCGACCATGTTGCTGTATTTCAAGCCCGAGCTGCGCGGCATGAGCGAACGCCTGACGCGGCGCGATCTGCTCTCGGTGCTGCAGTTCGCCGTGCTCTCGCTCATCATCCTGCCGCTGGTGCCCAACCGCGACTACGGGCCCTTTGGCGCGCTGAACCCCTATCAAATCTGGTGGATGGTGGTGCTGATCGCCGGCGTGGGGCTGGCCGGCTACGCCGCACTGCGGCTGGTAGGCCAGCAGCGCGGCGCGGTGATGCTGGGCCTGCTCGGCGGGCTGGTGTCGTCCACGGCGACGACGCTGGCGTTCAGCCGGCACGTGCGTGCCTCCGACGCGATGATCCCGGTGGCGGTGATCGTGATCGTGCTGGCCAACCAGGTGGTGCTGCTGCGGCTGGGCGTGCTGGTGGCCGTGCTGGCGCCTGCGATGCTGGCCCCCCTGGTGCCGGTGCTGGCGGGCGGCCTCGTCGCCGGGGCGCTGGGCGCAGCGTACGGCGTGCGCCGGCTCAAACCCGCTGGCGAACTGCCCGACCTGGCGATGAGCAACCCCACCGAACTGCGCACGGCCATGGGCTTCGGCCTGATGTATGCCGTCGTGCTGCTGGCGGCGGCCTGGCTGTCGGACTGGCTGGGCACGCGCGGCCTGTACGCCGTGGCGCTGGTGTCGGGCCTCACCGACGTCGATGCGATCACGCTGTCCAGCCTGCGCCTGTTCAACCTCGACAGGCTGCCGGCGGCGGCCGTGGTCAACGTGATCGTGCTCGCCACGCTGGCCAATCTGTTCTTCAAGTCCGTACTGGCGCTGGTCGTCGGCGGCCACCGCATGGCGCGCCACGCCGCGGCCGGCATGGGCGCCCTGGGCCTCGGGCTCATCGCCGCCTGGGCACTATCCTGAAACAGCGGTTGACCGCTTGTCCTGCTTCTCCACGTCTCCGCTCCAGAAGAATGGTTTCTCCGTTCGGATTCCGGTTTGAATTGTGACGCTACGCACCCGCTGACGCATTCGGACAAGCACCGGGCTGTGTCGCGCCTGCTTGCAGGCACGGGCCTGCCGCGTCGTTGCTTCGTGCCCGGCACTTGCCCAAACGTGCCATCAGGTGCGTCCAACAGCCGTTTCTAGGATAATGCGCGGCTTTCCCGCCTGACCGAATACCCCGCCATGGATGCCGAACACCTGAATCAGATCGAATCCCGCATTGCCGACCTGGGCGCGCGCTCGGGCCAGCTCAGGGGGTTTCTTTGACTACGATCACAAGAAAGACCGGCTGGAGGAAGTCGTCCGTCTGAGCGAGGCGCCGGACTTCTGGAACGACCCTGAAAAGGCCCAGGCGCTGGGCCGCGAGCGCAAGGCGCTGGAAGACGTGGTGCTGGTGCTCGACCGCGTCGCCGCCGGCCTGGCCGACTCGAAGGACCTGTTCGACATGGCCAAGGGTGAAGGCGACGACGACACCCTGGTGGCCGTGCGCGACGACCTCGAAGGCATCGAGGCCGACGTCGCCCAGCTCGAATTCCGTCGCATGTTCTCCAACCCGGCCGACCCGTCCAACTGCTTCCTCGACATCCAGGCCGGCGCCGGCGGCACCGAAGCCTGCGACTGGGCCTCGATGCTGCTGCGGCAATATCTCAAATACGCCGAACGCAAGGGCTTCAAGGCCGAGCTGCTGGAAGAATCCGAAGGCGACGTCGCCGGCATCAAGTCCGCCTCGATCAAGATCGAAGGCGACTACGCCTATGGCTACCTCCGCACCGAAACCGGCGTCCACCGGCTGGTGCGCAAGTCGCCGTTCGACTCGTCCGGCGGCCGCCACACCTCGTTCGCCAGCGTGTTCGTCTACCCCGAGGTCGATGACTCCATCGAAGTCGACATCAACCCGGCCGACCTGCGCATCGACACCTACCGCGCGTCCGGCGCCGGCGGCCAGCACATCAACAAGACCGACTCCGCGGTGCGCATCACGCACCTGCCGTCGGGCATCGTCGTGCAGTGCCAGAACGACCGCTCGCAGCACAAGAACAAGGCCGAGGCCATGTCGATGCTGAAGTCGAAGCTCTACGAAGCCGAGCTGCGCAAGCGCCAGGCCGAACAGGACAAGCTCGAAGCCGGCAAATCCGACGTCGGCTGGGGCCACCAGATTCGTTCGTATGTGCTGGACAACTCCCGCATCAAGGACCTGCGCACCAACGTCGAAGTCTCCGCCACGCAGAAGGTACTCGACGGCGACCTCGACGTGTTCATCGAGGCGAGTCTGAAACAGGGCGTGTAATTCCCGGCTTGCGCCTGCCCGGGTGGACGTATATCGTGTATATACACAGGAGGCCCACCATGCTCACTCGCGTCTTCAAAAGCGGCAACTCACTGGCCGTGCGGATTCCCAAGGAACTCGCCAGCGCCCTGGCCAGCCCGGATGTCGAAATCGAAAAAGTCGGCGACACGCTCGTACTGCGCCCCGTCGTCAAGCGCAAGCTGACCGGGCTGGCCGAGGCGTTCGCGATGTTCACGCCCGATTTCATGGCGGAAGGCCGGGAATTCCATGAACAGAAGGAACGCGACTGGAGCGGCTTCGCCGAGGCCGCGCAGCTGCATCCCCCCGCCGATTACGAATCCGGCAAGTAAGCCATGCGCTACATGCTGGACACCAACATCTGCATTTACCTGATAAAGGCACATCCGCCGGCCCTGCTTACCCGTTTGCAGCAACTCGACCACGGCGACGCGGTCATGTCGATGATCAGCTACGCTGAATTGCGCGTGGGGCTCGAAATGCTGAGTGCGACGCGCGCGCAGAACGAACGCGCGCTTGCCCTGCTCACACACGAGATTCCCGTTCTGCCCTTCGACGAAGCGGCTGCCGAAAAATACGGCCTACAGCGCGCCGCCGTCCGCGACCGCCGCCGCGACGCGCTGGATCGCCTCATCGCCGCGCACGCTACCAGCCTGGGCCTCACGCTCATCACCAACAACGAGACAGACTTCCGGGACTACCCCGGCCTCATCGTAGAAAACTGGGTGTAGGCCGCCCGCCTCGCACCGCCACACAGGATCAAAGCCATGCGCACCGAAACCCCCGTCACGCTTTTTCTCAAGGACTACGCCCCGCCCGCCTGGCTGATCGACACGGTCGATCTGCACGTGGGGATTTTCGAGGGCCACGCCGAGGTGCGCGCGCGGCTTGCCTGCCGCCGCAATCCGGCGGCGCCGGCCGGCCCGCTGGTGCTGAACGGCGAAACGCTGGAACTGCTGGGCGTGTCGCTCGACGGCGCCGCGCTCGATCCGGCGCGCTATACCTGCGCCGACGACCACCTGCGCATCGCCGCACCGCTGCCGGACCGCTTCGTGCTGGAAACCCTCGTCCGCATCGACCCCGACCACAACACCCAGCTGTCCGGCCTGTACCGTTCCAAGGACGGCTACTTCACCCAGTGCGAGGCGGAAGGCTTTCGCCGCATCACCTTCTACCCCGACCGGCCGGACGTGATGGCCCAGTTCAGCTGCACCGTGGAAGCCGACCGCGAAAAATTTCCGGTGCTGCTCGCCAACGGCAACCCGGTGGCCGCCGGCACGGGCGACGATCCCGCGCGCCACTGGGTGCGCTGGGACGACCCCTTCCCCAAGCCCTGCTATCTCTTCGCGCTCGTCGCAGCCAAGCTCGACGTGCTGTCCGACAGCTTCACCACCGCGTCGGGCCGCGCGGTCCAGCTCGAAATCCTGGTCGAGCCCGGCAAGCTCGACCAGTGCGACCACGCGATGGCCGCGCTGAAAAAAGCCATGCGCTGGGACGAGACGCGCTTCGGCCTGGAGTACGACCTGGACCGCTACATGATCGTGGCGGTGGGCGACTTCAACATGGGGGCGATGGAGAACAAGGGCCTCAACATCTTCAACACGAAATACGTGCTGGCCCGCCCCGACACCGCGACCGACGCCGACTACCAGGGCATCGACCGCGTGGTGGCGCACGAGTATTTCCACAACTGGACCGGCAACCGCGTCACCTGCCGCGACTGGTTCCAGCTGTCGCTGAAGGAAGGCCTGACGGTATTCCGCGACCAGGAATTCGGCGCCGACACGCACTCGCGCGCGGTCACCCGTATCCAGGAAGTGCGCGCGCTGCGCGCCGGGCAGTTCCCCGAGGACGCCGGCCCGATGGCGCATCCGATCCGGCCGGCCTCCTATGCCGAGATCAACAACTTCTACACTGCCACCGTCTACAACAAGGGCGCGGAAGTCATCCGCATGATCCACACCCTGCTCACTGAGACCGGCTTCCGCCGCGGCATGGATCTCTACTTCCAGCGCCACGACGGCCAGGCCGTCACCTGCGAGGATTTCGTCGCGGCCATGCAGGATGCGTCGGGCGTGGATTTAAGCCAGTTCCGCCGCTGGTACGCGCGCGCTGGCACGCCGGTGCTGCATGCGCGCGGCGTTTACGACGCCACGGCGCAGACCTACACGTTGACGCTCACGCAAACGCTTGCGCCCACCGCCTACGAAAAGCGGCTGGCCGAATCTGGCCAGGCCGTGGACAACGGCGCGCTGCACCTCCCCGTCGCCGTCGGCCTGGTGTTGCCCGATGGCCGCGACGCCGAGCTGAAACTCGCGGGCGAAGTGGCATCGGCCGGCACCACGCGCGTGCTCTCGCTCACCGAAGCCACGCAATCCTTCGTCTTCGAGCACGTGCCCGCCACCCCCGTCGCCTCGCTGCTGCGCAATTTTTCCGCGCCGGTGCGGCTCGACTTCGAACAGACCGACGCCGAGCTCGCCCACCTGATGGCGCACGATGCCGACGCCTTCAACCGCTGGGAAGCCGGCCAGCGCCTCGCCACGCGCGTACTGCTGGCGGGCATCGCCCAGGATGGCGCGGGCGATAACTGGATTCCGTCCACCTTCATCGACGCCTGCGCCCTCGTCCTCGCCGACGGTCTGGCGGGCGACGCCGCGCTGGCCGCCGAAGCGCTGGCGCTGCCGTCCGAAACCGTGCTCGCCGACACCGTCGCCGCCGCCGGCGGCGTGATCGACCCCGACTCGATATTTGCCGCGCGCCTGGCCCTGCGCCGCACACTCGCCACGGCCTTGCGCGCCGAGTTCGAAGCCGCCTGGCAGGCGCTTGCCCCCGTGGGCGACTACGCGCCCGACGGCGAACAGGCCGGCCGCCGCGCCTTGCGCAACACCTGCATCGCGTATCTCGCCGACGCCGCGCCGGCAGACACCGTGCCCCGCCTCGTCGCGCAAATCCAGACCGGCAGCAACATGACCGACGTGGCCGCCGCGCTGGCCACCCTGGCCCAGCTCGACGTGCCCGAACGCGCGCCCGCGCTCGCCGCCTTCTACGACCAGTGGCACGCCGAAGCCCTGGTCGTCGACAAATGGCTGTCCATCCAGGCCACCGCGCGCGTCACCACCGCCGCCACCGTGCGTGAACTCATGCGCCACCCGGCCTTCGACCTCAAGAACCCCAACCGGGTCTACGCCCTCATCCGCGGCTTCTGCGGCGCCAACCCCCGCGCCTTCCACGCCGAAGATGGCGCGGGCTACGCGCTTGCCGCCGACGTCATCGTCGAACTGCAGGCCATGAACCCGCAGGTTGCCTCGCGCGTCGCGCGCAGTTTCGACCGTTGGCGCGCCTTCGACCCCGCCCGGCAGGACCACGCGCGCGCCTCTCTGGAGCGCATCCTGGCTACTGACAATCTGGCGAAAGACGTGGCGGAAGTCGTGGGGAATGCGTTGAAGCCTTAACGCGGCGGCTTTCTATGCCCGACTCATCCAAGCCTGAATCTTTTTTGATTGTTTCTAAATTTCTGTCTTGACAGAAATTTCAGACGTTACTATGCTGGGGCTATGAACCTGAATCCAGTCGCACAGCGCTTCATTCTTCATTGGGGGGAAATGGGCTCGAAGTGGGGGGTCAACCGTACGGTTTCCCAAATCCACGCTCTTCTCTACCTCACGGGCAAGCCCATGCCTGCGGATGAAATTGCGGAAACGCTGGGTGTTGCGCGTTCCAACGTCAGCACCAGTCTCAAGGAATTGCAGAACTGGAATCTCATTCATGTCGTCCATGTGATGGGGGACAGGCGCGACCACTTTTCCACCTCTGGCGATGTCTGGGAGTTGTTCCGCACGGTCGTTCGCGAACGCAAGGAACGTGAATTCGATCCCACCATTTCCGTCTTGAAAAGCTGCCTGTCGAGTCCCGATCTCGCGCAGGAGGACGCAAAGGCACAACAGCGCATCAAGGAAACCCTGGCCCTGATGGAAGCGCTATCCACCTGGGGGGAACAAATGTTGCGCCTGGAGCCCGCAACATTGATGAAAGTCATGAAGCTGGGCGCAAAAATCCAGAATCTGCTGCTGCAAAAACAGGACAGTTAAATTTTTTGCCCAATTATTTCTGTTTTGACTGAAATTACCGATATATCAGGAGAATGACATGCACTACACCACCCCCCTCACGATCTACTTCGATGCTTCATGCGCCTTGTGCAACAGCGAGATGCAGAACATCAAGTCTCACGACACCAACAATCGGCTGGTACTGATCGACTGCAGTGCAGTTGATTTCGATGACGGGCCATTTCAAACACAAGGCATTACGCGCGACGTCATGATGAATTGCCTGCACGCGCAGGATGCAAACGGGCAATGGGTCAAAGGCGTCGCCGCCTTCGAAGTGATTTATCGCATGGTCGGCATGCACTCCATCGCCAGCTTGTGGGGGCATCGACTCACTCGCCCCCTCGCGGAACGAGCCTATCCCTGGGTGGTTCGCCATCGGTATGTTTTGTCGGCCCTGGGGATCCACAAGCTCTTCAACCTGTGGAACCACCACGCGGCCCGGCAGGCCGAGCGGCGCAGCCGGGCATGCGAAGCAGGCCATTGCACAATCAACCATTGATCAGGAGTGCGCCATGAAACTCACTCTGTTTTTTGCCACCTTGGCACTCTGCATCGCAGTCGTCAGCATTGCCATGCTCTATTTGCGCCACACAACGCGAAGAGTGATCGGAGAACTGTGCCAGTCCGATGCAGGCGCGGAATTCTGGCTGCGCAGCGCGGACATCCTGGCCTACTCCGGCTCGCTGATGCTGGTGCTGATATTTGGCAATGCCACGACGACGCAGGACTGGGTCGATGTCGTTCGCATCACCCTGATTCTCACGCTGGGCGGCCTGTTCGTCACCGTGATGTTCGTCGCGTGCAATGTATGGCGCACCGTGGCACCGCATACGAGGAAACCCGCATGAATATCCTGATCTGCGGCGCAACCGGCTTTGTCGGACGTCATCTCGCTCAACGCCTGTGCGAGGCTGGACACAAGGTCTTGCGCGGCGTGCGTCACCCGAAGCAGGCGGATGACGTTGAGATGGACTATCGAAGCGATACGGATATGCGTGTCTGGCCCGCCCGGCTCGAAGGCGTCTCGGCTGTCATCAATGCGGTGGGCGTGCTACGCGACAGCCAGAACGGGCCGATGAAACAGTTGCACGCCGAGGCGCCGTCCGCCCTGTTTGCCGCATGCGCCGAATCAGGCGTTGAACGCATCATCCAGATTTCGGCGCTGGGCATGGATAGCGGAATCGACACCCCCTACTTTACGACACGCCAGGAAGCCGAAAGCGCGCTGGCGCGTTTGCCAGACCGCATTCGCGTCCTTGTTTTGCGCCCTTCTCTCATCTACGGTCAAGATGGTGCGAGCGCGCGACTGTTCCGCTTTCTGGCCCGGAGTCCCATCCACGTATTGCCGATGGGCGGCACACAGCCCCTGCAGCCTGTTCATGTCGACGATCTGTCCCAAGCAGTGAAAAGATGGCTGGAAGCCCCTAAAGCAAACAGCCAGACCGTCGCCGCCGTCGGCGCGGAGATGACGACGCTGCGCGGCATGCTGGACAGTTATCGCCAGCAGATGCAGTTTGGTCCGGCCAGGCACTTATCCATGCCTGCGCCGTTGATGAAACTGGCCGCCCGGATCGGCGACCGAATTCCCGGCAGCCCACTCTGCTCCGACACGCTGAAGATGCTGGTCGCAGGCAATACCGGGGACTACGCAGATTTCGAGAGCCTGCTCGGACGCCGGCCGAAAAGCTATCGCGACTTCGTTGCCCCGGAAGCACACCATGGATGCCGTTGATCTTCGGCTGGTGCGTTTCACGCTAGCAGCCCTATGGCTCATGACCGGCGCGGTATCGCTGGGACTCTATCCACTGGGGGACAGCCTAGATCTGCTCTCCCGCGTTCACTTGCATGCTTCCCATGCCCTGTCCGCACTGTATCTGGCCAGCGCACTGGACATCCTGCTCGGGCTGCTCACACTTTTTCATCCCGGCCCATTGTTGTGGAAAGCGCAGGGCCTACTGGTCCTGGCCTACACAGTGATCATTTCGCTTTTCCTGCCTGAGTTCTGGCTGCACCCCTTCGGCCCCATCCTGAAGAACCTGCCTGTCCTGGCGCTGCTCTGGCTACTCAACAAATACAAGGGGACACGTCCATGACAACGTACATGCTGCTGAAGTTTGTGCATATTCTGTCCAGCGTGTTGCTGGTTGGCACCGGTTTCGGAAGTGCCTTCTACCTGTTCTTTATTCACCGTACCCGGAACGTGCAGGCCATCGCATCGGTTTCGCGGCTAGTCGTCAGGGCAGACTACTGGTTCACCACGCCGGCTGTCATCGTGCAGCCCCTGACCGGATTGGCCATGGCCTCGATGGCCGGCTACTCATTTTCACAAGGATGGCTGCAGTGGACCATCGCGTTGTATGTCCTGGCTGGCGCTTGCTGGTTGCCAGTGGTCTGGCTGCAGATCAGGATGGCCAGAATCGCTGATATTGCTCGTTTCAAACAAGCTGATTTACCTGCGGCATATTGGACATGCGCACGATACTGGGAAATCCTGGGTTACCCCGCATTCATAGCCATGCTGTGTGTGTATGGACTGATGGTATTCAAGCCAATGTAGCGGTCCTACACTCACCCCTCCGCCACCACCCCCAGCACCGCCTCCCCATACGCCTCCAGCTTCTTCGTCCCCAGCCCCGATATCTCGCCCAGTTCGGCCAGCGTGGCCGGACGGCGGGCGGCGATTTCGCGCAGGGTGGCGTCGTGCAGGATGACGTAGGCGGGCACGCCTTTTTCGTTGGCGGTTTCGCGGCGCCAGGCGCGCAGCGCGAGGAAGAGCGGGTCTTCGTCGTCGTGCACGCCTGATCCACTGCTGGGCGCAAGGCGCGATTTGCGGCGCGAGGGCGCGGCGGCAATGGCGCGGAGCATGACGGTTTCTTCGCCCTTCAACACGGGCCGCGCGGCGGCGGTGAGCTTGAGCGCGCCGTAGGCGGCGTGGTCGACTTCCATCAATCCACGCACGACCAGTTGCCGCAGCACGGCGCGCCACACCTTGTCGGACTGGTTCGCGCCGATGCCGAACACGCTCAACTGGCGGTGGCCGAAGCGTTCAATTTTTTCAGTCGTCTTGCCGAGCAGCACGTCGAGCACGTGGCCGGCGCCGAAGCGCTGGCCGGTGCGGTAGACGGTGGAGAGCAGTTTCTGCGCGGCCTCGGTGCCGTCCCATAGCGTGGGCGGGTTCAGGCAGACGTCGCAGTTGCCGCAGGGCGCGCTGGCCTCGCCAAAGTAGCTCAGCAAGGCGACGCGGCGGCAGCTGGCGGCTTCGCACAGGCCGACCAGCGCATCGAGCTTGGCGTGGCCGATGCGCTTGTGCGTGTCTTCGGCTTCGGATTCGTCGATGAACCGCCGTTGCGTCACGACGTCCTGCAGGCCCCAGGCCATCCAGGCTTCGGCGGGTGCGCCGTCGCGCCCGGCGCGGCCGGTTTCCTGGTAGTAGCCCTCGACCGAGCGCGGCAGGTCCAGGTGGGCGACGAAGCGCACGTCGGGCTTGTCGATGCCCATGCCGAAGGCAATGGTCGCCACCATGACGACGCCGTCCTCACGCAGGAATTTTTCCTGGTGGCGGGCGCGCGTAGCGTTGTCCATGCCACCGTGGTACGGCAAGGCGGCATGGCCGGACTGCTTGAGTGCTTCGGCGGTTTCCTCGACCTTCTTGCGCGTGCTGCAATACACGATGCCTGCCTCGCCCTTGTGCTCGCCGAGGAAATCGAGCAGCTGCCGGCGCGGATCGGATTTTTCGGAAATGCGATAGCGGATGTTGGGCCGGTCGAAGCTGGCGACGAAGACGCGTGCGGCGCCCAGGTCGAGGCGTTGCAGGATTTCGGCACGCGTCGCGGCGTCGGCGGTGGCGGTGAGCGCGATGCGCGGCACGTGGGGAAAGCGTTCGTGCAGGGCCGACAGGCCAAGGTACTCCGGCCGGAAGTCGTGCCCCCATTGCGACACGCAATGCGCCTCGTCGATGGCGAACAGCGACACGCGGGCGTCGTCGAGCAGGCTCTGGAAGCGCGGCGTGAGCAGGCGTTCGGGGGCCACGTACAGGAGCTTCAGGCTGCCGGTGGCGAAGTCGCGTTCGACCTGCATGGCGGTAGCGCCATCCAGGCTGGAGTTCAGGAACGCGGCGGCGATGCCCAGCTCTTTCAGCGCCGCGACCTGGTCCTGCATCAGCGCGATGAGCGGCGACACCACCACCGCGCAGCCGTCGCGCAACAAGGCGGGGATCTGGTAGCACAGCGATTTGCCGCCGCCGGTGGGCATGAGCACCAGCGCGTCGGCACCGCCCGTAATGGTGTCGATGATGGCGGCCTGCTCGCCCCGGAAGGCTGGGTAGCCGAACACGCGGTTGAGCAAGCTTAAAGGGGTGTCGGGCATAGGCAATAAAGTGCTGGAGAACAACGTGTCACATTGATCGCAATTGTGTCAGGTTTGCGTGCCCCGCATTCAATAGGCCGCCCATGAAAACCCCTGACCATCCGCGAAAGTCTGTTGCAGTCCGACCGGATGCTCGCCGACGTGCAAGAGTTGCGGGTGATGAATCGCGTCGATGAACGAACCCCGCACCGACATCCCGAATGGCCTGCTCAGCGTAGCGCCTTCGACCGACGCCGATTTCATCGAGGCTTTCCGCCTGATGGACGAATTGGCTGCACTGCCCTTGCGTACGCTCGACGCACTGCATCACAACTGCGACTGGCGAGCCGCAATCAAGAACGATTCGATTGGCCCGGGCTGTAGGTCATCAATTTCGACGAGGGTACCGTCGCCATGATGCAGCCAAGGCAATAAAACGGGGGCTTACGCCCCCTGATCCCTGTGCCTGCGCAAATTTACCGCTCAGTGGCTTGCCCTGCTCGCTACCCTCTGCGCCGCCCTCTGCGGATAAATGCTCGAAGCGCCAATCACCCACGCAGCCGCAGGCGCCAACCGATCAGCCCCAGGCCGGCCAGCATCAGCGCATACGTCTCCGCCTCCGGAACTGCTGCAACGCCAACATCGCCATCACTGACGGCCCACGCGTAGCCGGGCGTAGCCAACAAGTCCGAGTACTGCCCGCCATCGGCCATTCTGAAAAAGATGCCCCCGATAGGGGGGGAGAACGCCGGATCGGTGTTCGTCCAATACGAAGAGCGCTGAATGTTGACGAAGGGGCCGCTGTTTGCGAGGCAATAATTGGGATACGCGAAGCAACTGTTCTGGACAAATCCGGCGCTGTAACCCGCAGGGTTGCCGAGGTTGACGTAGTACATGTACGCCATCTCGCTTTGCGGACTGGTGTTGCCCCAGCCATGATCCGTGCTGCCATCGAAGCTGTTGATGCCAAAGTTGTAGCTCGTGCCGTTAACCGGACGGACGCTGGGCAGGCGCCAGTCGTCGTAGCCGTTGATGTTCAACTGAGCGGCCCAGCTGTTGGCGTTGCCCCAATTCATCATGGCGCCAGCGTAGTTGGCGTCAGCCAGCCAGGTGATATCGAGAACGGTGTCGTAATAGGCTTCGAAGCTGTTGAGGCTGCCGTTGAGGTCGCGCCCTTGCAGGGCGGCGTGGGCAACGCCTGTAACCAGGCTGGCTGCGATAAGGGTGGATGTAGCAAGTGAAATACGTAGCATCAATTATTGCGCTCTCGATTGAGTTGATTTTGGGGCCGCCCAAACTTCGAGCAACGTTCACGCATTTGGCCTTGGGTACGTGCCCCTGGCTTATGACAGCCCGAAGTCAAGCAACAAGCAGGCCTGTTATCGAAAAAACGCCCAAGCAATTGTTTTATTAAGCAAGCAGCCAGAAAACACTCAGGCGATCAAACCATCAGGGTGTAAATTTTCCTGACAACGGGGAACACACGACGCCTTCATCCGACGGCGTGGCACATCCGCTATAATTGTGTCACGTTTTGCGCGTTCCCTATTCATAAAGGCCGCCCCATGAAAACCCTGACCATCCGCGAGGCCCGCGAAGGCCTGTCGCACCCCGACCAGATGTTCGCCGACGCCGACGAGGTGCTGGTGATGAATCGCGGCGAGCCGGTGGCGCGGATTCTACCGGTGACGCCGACTGCGGAAGCGCGCAAGAAAGCCTTTCGTTCGCTGGCCGCGTTTCGCGCCACGATGCCGTTTCAGGATGTACCGAGCGAAGTCCTGATTCGCGAAGACCGCGACGAACGCGGCTGATGCGCGTCTACCTCGACACCAGCGCGCTCGTGAAGCGCTACCTGCCCGAGCGCAACAGCGAAGCGTTCGACGCCTATTTTTCCGAACTGGGTCCGGTCCACATCAGCCGCCTCACCATGGTCGAACTGCGCTCGACTTTCGCGCGCAAGCGTCGTCAGGCACGCCTGAATCCGGACCAGGAAATGGCGGCAATGAACGAAGTCCGCACCGACATCCAGAATGGCCTCCTCAGCGTTGCGCCTTCGACCGACGCCGATTTCATCGAGGCCTTCCGCCTGATGGACGAACTGACCGCGCTGCCCCTGCGCACGCTCGATGCGCTGCATCTGGCGACCGCGTCCGTGCTCGGTTCCAGCGTCATTGCCACCGCCGACGATGTGATGCGTCGCGCAGCCCTTCACCTCCAACTCGACGTCGCCTATTTCGGCGATTGAAATTCCTCTGACCATGAACAACGAAACCACCGCCCCCGCCCTCGACGAAAACCAGATCATCGCCGAGCGCCGCGCCAAGCTTGCCGCCATCCGCGACGCGGGCGTCGCCTTCCCCAACGATTTCGACCGCAAGGATTACGCCGGGCAGCTGGCCGCCGCGCACGGCGACAAGAGCAAGGAGGCGCTGGAAGGCGAAGCCGTCGAGGTGCAACTGGCCGGCCGCATGATGCTGAAGCGGGTGATGGGCAAGGCCAGCTTCGCCACGCTGCAGGACATGAGCGGACGCATCCAGGTGTACGTGTCCAACGACATCACCGGCACCGAAGTGCACGAGGCCTTCAAGCACTGGGACCTGGGCGACATCCTCGGCGTGTCCGGCACGCTGTTCAAGACGAACAAGGGCGAACTCACCATCCAGGCGAAATCGATCCGCCTGCTGTCCAAGGCGCTGCGCCCGCTGCCGGAAAAATTCCACGGGCTTTCCGACCAGGAACAGAAATACCGCCAGCGCTACCTCGACCTCATCACCGCCGATACCGCACGCGAGACCTTCGTGCGCCGCTCGAAGATCATCCAGGCGATCCGCGAATTCATGACCGGCCACGGCTTCCTCGAAGTGGAAACGCCGATGATGCATCCCATCCCCGGCGGCGCCGCGGCCAAGCCCTTCGTCACCCACCACAACGCACTCGACATGGAGCTGTTCCTGCGCATCGCGCCGGAGCTGTACCTCAAGCGCCTGGTCGTCGGCGGTTTCGAGAAGGTGTTCGAGATCAACCGCAACTTCCGCAACGAGGGCCTCTCCACCCGCCACAACCCCGAGTTCACCATGATGGAGTTCTACGAGGCCTACCGCGAGTACCGCTACCTCATGGACTACACCGAGGCGCTGATCCGCCACGCCGCGGTCGCCGCCACCGGCTCGACCACGGTGACCTACCAGGGCCACACCATCGAGCTCGGCCAGCCCTTCGACCGCCTCACCATCGTCGACGCCGTGCGCAAATACCATCCGCAGTACACCGTGGCGCAGCTCAACGACCGCGACTGGCTGGTGGCGCAGTTCGCGGCGATGAAGGCGAAGTACCGCGAGCACGACGGCCTCGGCGGCCTGCAGCTGACCTTCTTCGAGGAAACCACCGAGGCGCTGCTGATCCAGCCGACCTTCATCATCGACTACCCGGCCGAGGTGTCGCCGCTGGCGCGCCGTTCCGACACGCAACCCGACATCACCGAGCGCTTCGAGCTCTTCATCACCGGCCGCGAGATGGCCAACGGCTTCTCCGAGCTCAACGACGCCGAGGACCAGGCCGAACGCTTCATGGAGCAGGTGCGCGCCAAGGAAGCCGGCGACGAGGAAGCCATGCACTACGACGCCGACTACATCCGCGCGCTGGAGCACGGCCTGCCGCCCACCGGTGGCTGCGGCATCGGCATCGACCGCCTGGTGATGCTCTTGACCGATTCGCCCTCGATCCGCGACGTGATCCTCTTCCCGCAGATGCGGCGGGAAGCCTGATCCAGCCAAGCGGCGCCCCTGCGGCGCGCTTCGCACGCTTGTTGCTTCGCCAGTATTTTTGACCTTAGTCCGAGATTGCCATGACCGACACCTTCAACACCCAGGATTCCTTCTCCACCTCCGGCGGCAGCAAGCAGTTCGCTTCACTGAAAAAGCTCGAGGCCGCGCTCGGCCATTCGGTCGCGCGCCTGCCGGTGTCGATCCGCATCGTGCTCGAATCCGTGCTGCGCAACTGCGACGGCGTGAAGGTCACGCCCGAGCACGTGAAGCAGCTCGCCGGCTGGAAGCCGAACGCCGCGCGTACCGAGGAAATCCCCTTCACCGTGGCCCGCGTGATCCTGCAGGACTTCACCGGCGTGCCGCTGCTGGCCGATCTCGCCGCGATGCGCTCGGCCGCACAGAAACTGGGCAAGGACCCGAAGAAGATCGAACCGCTGGTGCCGGTGGACATGGTGGTCGACCACTCGATCCAGGTCGATGCCTCGGGCACGCACGACGCGCTCGATCTCAACATGAAGATCGAGTTCGAACGCAACCGTGAGCGCTACCAGTTCCTGAAATGGGGCATGCAGGCCTTCGATACGTTCAAAGTGGTGCCGCCGGGGGTCGGCATCGTGCACCAGGTGAACATGGAGTACCTGGCGCGCGGGGTGATGGAAAAGGACGGCGTCGCCTATCCCGACACGCTGGTCGGCACCGACTCCCACACCACCATGATCAACGGTCTCGGCATCGTCGCCTGGGGCGTGGGCGGCATCGAGGCCGAAGCCGCGATGCTGGGCCAGCCGGTGTACTTCCTCACGCCCGACGTCGTCGGCGTGAACCTCACCGGCACGGCTAAGCCCGGCGTGACCGCCACCGACATCGTGCTGACTATCACCGAGATGCTGCGCAAGGCCAAAGTGGTCGGCAAGTTCGTCGAGTTCTTCGGCGAGGGCGTCGCCGCGATGAGCGTGACCGACCGCGCGACGATTGCCAACATGGCGCCGGAATACGGCGCGACCATGGGCTTCTTCCCGGTCGACGAGGCAACCTGCCAGTACTTCGCCGCCACCGGCCGCAGCGAGGCGCAGGTCGATCTCATCCGCGCCTACTACCAGGCCCAGGGCCTGTTCGGCATTCCGCGCGCCGGCGACATCGATTACTCGCAATTGCTCTCGCTCGACCTGTCCACCGTCGAGCCCAGCGTGGCAGGGCCCAAGCGGCCGCAGGACCGCATCGCCCTGGCCGGTCTCAAATCCGCCTTCACCGGCCTGATGGACAAGGCCGTGGCCGACGGCGGCTATGGCAAGGGCGCGGCGGCGCTGCATACCGGTGACACGCCGATCCGGCACGGCGACATCGCCATCGCCGCGATCACCTCCTGCACCAACACCTCCAACCCCGGCGTCATGCTCGCCGCCGGCCTGCTGGCGAAGAAGGCCGCCGCCGCGGGCCTGAAGCCGCCTGCGCACGTCAAGACCTCGCTCGGCCCCGGCTCGCGCGCGGTGACCGAATACCTTACCCGGGCCGGCCTGATGGATGCGCTGGAACAGGTGGGCTTCTCGGTGGTCGGCTACGGCTGCACCACCTGCATCGGCAACTCCGGCCCGCTGAAGCCGGAAATCGAAAAGGCCATCGCCGACCACGACCTGGTCGTCGCCTCGGTGCTGTCGGGCAACCGCAACTTCGAGGCGCGCGTGCACCAGGCGGTCAAGGCCAATTTCCTGATGTCGCCGCCGCTGGTCGTCGCGTTTGCGCTGGCCGGACGCGTGGACATCGATTTCGGGACGGAGCCCGTCGGCAGCGGCAAGGACGGCAAACCGGTCTTCCTCAAGGACCTGTGGCCGAGCCATGCGGACGTCGCCGCCGTGATGAACACCGCCACCGACGCTGCCGCCTACCGCAAGATCTACGCCGACGTCGGCGCCGACAACCCGCTGTGGGACGCCGTTTCCGCGCCCAGCGGCATGGTCTACCAGTGGGACACCCAATCGACCTACATCCAGGAGCCGCCGTTCTTCGCCGGCGCCCAGGCCGGCGGCGGCGCGATCCAGGGCGCCCGTCCGCTCGCGATCTTCGGTGATTCGGTGACCACCGACCACATCAGCCCGGCCGGCGGCATCAAGCCGACCTCGCCGGCCGGCCTGTATCTCACCGAGCACGGCGTGCAGAAGGCCGACTTCAACAGCTACGGCGCACGCCGCGGCAACCACGAAGTGATGATGCGCGGCACCTTCGCCAACGTGCGCATCAAGAACCTGATGATCCCCGGTTCCGAAGGCGGCATCACGCTGAAGGGCGAGACCCAGATGCCGATCTACGATGCGTCGATGGCCTGGCAGGCGGAAGCGAAGCCGCTGATGATCTTCGCCGGCGAGGAATACGGCACCGGTTCGTCGCGCGACTGGGCCGCCAAGGGCACCAATCTGCTCGGCGTGAAGGCGGTCGTCGCCAAGAGCTTCGAGCGCATCCACCGCGCCAACCTGGCCGGCATGGGCGTGCTGCCCTGCCAGTTCAAGGACGGCACCGACGCCGCCACGCTCGGGCTCGACGGCAGCGAGACCTTCGACCTCGAAGGCATCGAGGCCGGCATCGTCCCGCAGCAGGATGTCACCCTGATCGTGCACCGCGCCTCGGGCAAGACCGAGCGCGTGCCGCTCAAGCTGCGCATCGATACGCCGATCGAGGTCGAGTACTACAACAAGGGCGGCATCCTGCCCTTCGTTCTCGAACAGCTGCTGGGCTGATTTCCATGCCGGGCCGGCCCGCTCATTGCGAGGCCGCGTCCGTGCGCGCCATGCTCATCGAGACAAACTGATCATCTTCTGCTACATAAACTGTTTGAAATGCGCGACACCAGGACGAATTCGCCACAGACACAATCAATAAAAATACCTTTAACTCTTGAATGCGCCACGCCGTTCCATTAGCATTCGCTTAATTAGCTTGATTTGACTGCCGTACAACACCAACCAGGAGCCACAATGAAAATGCGCACTGCCACCCTCTCCCTTTCCCTGCTTGCCGGCGCCCTTGCCCTGACTGCGTGCAGCGGCGACAAGAGCCCGAGCTACCAGGCCAACATCAAGCCCCTGCTGGACAGCAAGTGCATCCAGTGCCACGTGCCCGGCGGCGCCGGCTTCGAGAAATCCGGCCTGCGCCTGGACAGCTACGAGAACATCATGAAAGGCACCAAGTTCGGCGCCGTGGTGGTTCCCGGCTCGCGCGTGAGCAGCACCCTCTATCGCCTGGTGTCCGGCCAGGCCGACCCGTCCATCCGCATGCCGCACGGCCAGGATCCGCTGCCGCAAGCCGACGTCGAGATGATCGGCGCCTGGATCGACCAGGGCGCCAAGAACTAATCCACTCCCCTAAAACAATACGCCTGCCATCATGAGCAACCGCCACTTCTATCATTTCAGCGCCCTGCCGATGTCGACGCGCATGGTGTACACCATGACGCTGCTGGTACTGGGTACGGGTTACCTGTTTGCCATGTTGCAGGTGTTCTTCAGCCACGCCGGCCTCGACGGCAATCCCAACAACATCTCCGCCGAGGACATCCGCATCGCCTATCACGGCAGCGACAGCGACACCCGCCTGGAGACGGCGCTGAAAGGCCCCATGGCCGGCATGCTGCCATCCGAGGAACGCGCGGTCATCTTCTCGTGGGTCAAGAGCGGTACCAAGAAGGAAGTCTACGAACAGACGGTCAAGCCCATCGTGGAAAGCCGCTGCCTGATGTGTCACGACGGCAGCAACCCCAACATGCCCAAGCTGTCCAGCTATGAGGACATCACCAAGCTGACCGCGCGCGACGAAGGCGCGACGATCCCGACCCTGGTGCGCGTCTCGCACATCCACCTGTTCGGCATCACCTTCATCTTCTTCATCGTCAGCAGCATCTTCGCGCATGCCTACATGAAGCCGCTGTGGCTCAAGTGCGTGGTGATCGTGCTGCCCTTCCTCACCATCCTCACCGACATCTTCTCCTGGTATCTCACCAAGCTGGTGCCGGGCTTCGCCTGGTTCATCATCGGCAGCGGCGCGCTCATGGGCATGTCGTTCGCCATCCAGTGGGTGATGTCGATCTGGCAGATGTGGTTCTACACCCTGCCGGACGAAATCCAGGAGTGCAACGGCGCCCTGCCCGTCCTCGGCAAGCGCGGCATCCGCATCAACACCGACGACGTCTGATCGCAGCCGGGCCTCAGCCCAGCTTGCGGTAGAGGGTGCGCTCGCTGATGCCCAGCTGGCTCGCCAGCGTCTTCCTGTCCCCGCCGTGGCGCGCCAGCGCCCATTGCAGGTAACGCCGCTCGGCCACCTCCAGCGACACGATCGCATCCGCGGCGGACGCCCCTGTCGGCGCGCCGTCTCCGGCGACTTCCGGCGGCAGGTGTTCGGGCAACAGCGTATCGCCATCCGCCATCAGCATGGCGCGCTCGAGAATATTGCGCAGTTCGCGGATGTTGCCCGGATAATCGTAGGCCTGCAGGCGCGCGCGCGCCGCGTCGGACAGGCTGTAGGCGCGCCCCGGATTCAGGCGCGACAACAGCGTGTCGGCCAGCAGGCCGATGTCCTCGCGACGGTCGCGCAGGGCAGGCAGCCCGATCGGGAACACGCTGAGGCGGTAATAGAGGTCACGGCGGAAACTGCCGGCCTCGACCATGGCCTTGAGATCGCGGTGCGTCGCGGCGACCAGCCGGAAATCCGCGCGCAGCGCCTCGACGCCCCCCACGCGCCGGAAGGTGCCGGTTTCCAGCAGGCGCAGCAGCTTCACCTGCAGGCCGAGCGGAATGTCACCCACTTCGTCGAGGAACAGGGTGCCACCGGAAGCCGCCTCGACCAGGCCGATCTTGCGCTGGCTGGCGCCGGTGAACGCCCCCTTTTCGTAGCCGAAGAGTTCGCTCTCGAACAGCGTCTCGGTCAGCCCGGAACATTCCACCACCACGAAGGGACCGTGTTCGCGCGCACTTTGCTGGTGGATCGTCTGCGCGACCAGTTCCTTGCCGGTCCCCGATTCGCCCAGCAGCAGCGCGGCCGTATTCGACGGCGCCACGCGACGGACCAGTTCGAGCATGCGGTTGAAGGCCGGGGCCTTGCCGACCAGGCCGGAGGCAGCAGGCAGGCTGCTCGCCTCGCGCACGGTGGTCATGCGCTCGACGAAATACTCGGTGTGGCCGGAGGCTCCCACGATGGGGGTCAGTTCCACGTCCACGTGTTCCTCGCCGCGCGGCGTGTGATGCAGATGCAGTACGCGGTTCGGTTCCCCGCTGGCACGGCTGGCAGCCAGCGGACAGGACTCGCCGCATTCGTCGCACGGCCGGCTGTAGCCGTGCGAGACGGAATAGCAGAATTGCCCGACGACATCGCGCCCGCCCGCATAAATGCGGCGATATGCCGCATTCGCCGCCAAAATCCGATAATCACCTCCCATTATAATTTGGGGGTCCGGATGGGTTTCCAGGAAGCAGATGAGTTCGTTGGTCGGGGACACGGCAGCGCGAACAAATGACAATTTCGTCAGGCAACCATAGCGAAATTTGTCATTTTTGTCACACCCCGCAAATCCCTGGTAAGGACAGGATTATTTATCCGGTTGATTTGTAAAACTAATTAATACGCCTTTCCGTCTAATACGCTGGCACGCGCTTTGCGAATGTAAGGACATGCTGATGAAACTGCCCCGCCCCGAATTCCTCCAGTACCCGCTGGCGCGCGAAATCACCCTCGCCGTCGTCGTCAAGCTGGTGGTCATCGCCGCCCTCTTCTACGCCTTCTTCAATGGGCGAACGGTGCATACCGATCCCGACGCCGTCGCCAGGCGACTGGCCGACCCGCAACAACAACTTTCCAACTGATCTCCAGGAGCGCCCATGCTGACCGAAGAACTCGTCGACCTGTCACGGCTGCAATTCGCCGTCACGGCCCTGTATCACTTCCTGTTCGTCCCGCTGACGCTGGGACTGGCCTTCATCCTGGTGATCATGGAACTGACCTACGTGATCACCGACCGCCCCATCTACAAGGACATGGTGCGCTTCTGGGGCAAGCTGTTCGGCATCAACTTCGCGCTCGGGGTGACCACCGGCATCACCATGGAATTCCAGTTCGGCACCAACTGGGCGTACTACTCGCACTATGTCGGCGACATCTTCGGCGCGCCGCTGGCGATCGAGGGGCTGATGGCCTTCTTCCTCGAATCGACCTTCATCGGCCTGTTCTTCTTCGGCTGGGACCGCCTCAACAAGTGGCAGCACTTCATGGTCACCGTGCTGATGGCGGTGGGCTCGAACCTGTCGGCCCTGTGGATCCTGATCGCCAACGGCTGGATGCAGAATCCGGTCGGCGCGGAATTCTCCTTCGTCACCATGCGCATGGAAATGACCGATTTCTGGGCCATCGTGTTCAACCCCGATGCGCAGGCCAAGTTCGTGCACACGGTGTCGGCCGGCTATGTCACCGCCTCGCTGTTCGTGCTCGGCATCTCCAGCTATTACCTGCTGAAGGGGCGCGACCTCGACTTTGCGCGCCGCTCCTTCCGCGTGGCGGCGGGCTTCGGCTTCGCGTCCGCGCTGTCGGTGATCGTGCTGGGCGACGAATCGGGCTACACCGTCGGCGAGGCGCAGCAGACCAAGATGGCCGCCATCGAGGCCATGTGGGAGACCGAGCCCGCACCCGCCGGCTTCACGCTGTTCGCGCTGCCGAACGACGCGCAGATGCGCAACGACTACGAACTGAAGATTCCGTACGTCCTCGGCCTCATCGGCACCCGCTCGGTCACCGAGACCCTGCCCGGCATCAACGAGATCAAGGAAAAGAACCGCGAACGCATCGAATCCGGCATCCAGGCGGTCATTGCGCTCGAGAAGCTGCGCAAGAACCGGGACGACTGGGAGGCGCGCTCGACCTTCGACCTGCACAAGGCGGATCTTGGCTTCGGGCTGCTGCTGAAGAAATACATCGTGGACGTTTCGCAGGCCACGCCGGAGATGATCCAGAAAGCGGTCGACGACACCATCCCGCGCGTTGCCCCGCTGTTCTGGAGCTTCCGCCTCATGGTGGCACTCGGCTTCGCCTTCCTGGTGCTGTTCGGCCTGGCCCTGTTCTACTCCGTCAAGGGCACCTTCATCGAGAAAAAATGGCTGCTGCGCTGGTCGCTGTGGTTCATCCCCATGCCCTGGATCGCCGCCGAGCTCGGCTGGGTCGTCGCCGAATACGGCCGCCAGCCGTGGACCATCTACGGCGTGCTGCCGACGCACATCTCGGTGTCCAATCTCACGCCCGCCAGCATCTACGGCTCGCTCGCCGGCTTCGTCGGGTTCTACACCGTGCTGCTCGTCGTCGAGATGTACCTGATGACCAAGTACGCGCGCCAGGGCCCGTCCAGCCTCGGCACCGGCAAGTATCACGGCGAAAAAGCCAGCGGCGGCGCCCTGCCCGCAGGCGCCCCGGCACAACAAATCTAAGGAGCTGACATGGATTACGAAACCCTGAAACTCGTCTGGTGGCTGCTGGTCGGCGTGCTGCTCGTCGGCTTCGCCATCATGGACGGCCACGACATGGGCATGGGCGTGCTGCTGCCCTTCGTCGGCAGGAACGACCTCGAACGCCGCGCCGTCATCAATACCGTCGCCCCGCACTGGGACGGCAACCAGGTGTGGTTCATCACGGCCGGCGGCGCCATCTTCGCTGCCTGGCCGCTGGTCTACGCCACCGCGTTTTCCGGTTTCTACTGGGCGATGATGGCCGCGCTGTGGGCGCTGTTCTTCCGCCCGGTCGGCTTCGACTACCGTTCGAAGATCCAGAACGCCACCTGGCGCAATACCTGGGACTGGGGCCTCTTCATCGGCGGCGCCGTGCCGCCGGTCATCTTCGGCGTCGCCTTCGGCAACCTGCTGCTCGGCGTGCCCTTCCAGTTCAACGACTACTTGATGTCGACCTACACCGGCAGCTTCTGGGCGCTGCTGAATCCGTTCTCGCTGCTCGCCGGCGTGGTGAGCCTCGCGATGATCACCACCCAGGGCGCGAACTACCTGATGATGCGCACCGAGGGCGACATCTACCGCCGCGTGCGCGCCGCCAGCCTGATCTTCGCCACGCTGACCATCGTGACCTTCGCACTGGCCGGCATCTGGGTTGCGAAAGGCATCGACGGCTACGTCATCACCAGCGCGATCGATGCCAACGCCCTGCCCGATCCGCTGGCCAAGACGGTGGAAGTGGCTACCGGCGCGTGGATGCACAACTACACGCAGTACGCGTGGGCGATGTGGGTGCCGATCGCGGCTTTCGCTGCGCTCGTCGCCAGCATCCTGTTCTCGCGCATGCACAGGGCCGGCCTGGCGTTCTGGTCCTCGTCGCTGGCCTGCGCCGGCATCATCGGCACCGCCGGCGTGTCGATGTTCCCCTTCGTCATGCCGTCCTCGCTGGATCCGCGCTCGAGCCTCACCGTGTACGACGCCGTGTCCTCGCACCTCACGCTCGGCCTCATGCTCGGCGCGACGGTGATCTTCATGCCGCTCATCATTTTCTACACCTCGTGGGCGTACAAGGTGATGTGGGGCAAGGTCACCACCGAGTACATCGCCGCCAACGACAAATCGGTCTATTGATAACGGAATCATGCCGAACGCCCGCCTTCCCCTTCGCTACGGCTTCGTCCTGCCGCTGATGCTGTGCCTGCCCGCTGCCGGGGCAGCGACGCTCGCCGTCGCCATCGACGGTGCCAAGCCCGGCGGCGGTCCGCTCGCCGTACTGCTGTTCGACCGGGCCGACGGCTTTCCCGGGGAGGCAAAGGCGAGTGTGCGCCGCGTGCTGCCCGCCGGCCAGACCCAACTTGCATTCGATGGACTCAAGCCTGGCCAGTACGCCGTGATGGCGTATCAGGACGAAGACGGCAACGGCGAACTGAACCGCTTCCTCGGCATGATCCCTACCGAAGGCTGGGGGCTGTCGAACAACCCCAGGGTCAGCGGCAAGCCGGCCTTCAGGGACGCCGCCGTCGCGCTGCCGGAATCCGGTGCCGCGATCACGCTCAAACTCAACTACTGAAAGGAAACGCCATGTGGTATTTCGCCTGGATACTCGGAGTCACGATGGCCGTGCTGCTCGCCTCGATCAGCGCCATGATGTGCGACGCCAGGGAATGCGCGCCCGAAGAAGCGCGCAGGCAGGCCGGCAACGACGCCGGCTGATCCACCGTCCTCCCTGTCGGGCCTGCCCGCGCGGGCAGGCCCGCTTTTTTCCTGTAACCGCGCACCCTGTCGGGAGTTCCCATGAATAGCAGGCACATCGTCATCATCGGTTCTGGATTTGCCGCACTGACCGCCGTGCGCACGCTGCGTCGCCGCGACGCCTCGGTGCGCATCACGCTGGTTTCGCCCAGGGCGGAGCTGATGTATTACCCCAGCCTGATCTGGGTGCCGGCGGGCCTGCGCCGTGGCGATGACCTGCGCATCGACATTGCGGGCTTCCTCGCCGAGCAGCGCGTGACGTTTCATGCGGGCCGCGTCACCGGCCTGGCCGACGGCGGGCGCACCGTACTCACCGACAGCGGCAATCTCGCCAACGATGCGCTCCTGATCGCCAGCGGCGGCCGCTTCCTCAAATCCCTGCCCGGGATCGAACACGCCCTCACCCTCTGCGAAGGCGCAGCGGCGGCCGAATCCATCCGCGAACGCCTGGCCGGGATGGAAGGCGGCACCATCGCGTTCGGCTTCGGCACCAATCCGAAGGAGCAGGGCGCCATGCGCGGCGGCCCGATGTTCGAACTGCTGTTCGGCATCGATACGCTGCTGAAAAGGCAGGGACGGCGCGAACGCTTCAGGCTGGTGTTCTTCAATGCCGCCAGGGAGCCCGGCAAGCGCCTGGGTGAAAAAGCCGTGGCCGGCCTGCTGCGCGAGATGGAAAAGCGCGGCATCGCCACCCATCTCGGCCACAAGATCACCGGCTTCGAGGCCGACCGCATCAGGACCGAAGGCGGCGACGTCCCGGCCGACCTGATCCTGTTCATGCCCGGCATGAGCGGCCCTGCCTGGGCCAACGACGCCGGCCTGCCGCTGTCCGAGGGCGGCTTCTTCGTGGCCGACGCGCATTGCCAGGTGGCCGGTGCAGACAAGGTCTACGTGGCCGGCGATTCCGGCAGCTATCCCGGCCCCGACTGGCTGCCGAAGCAGGCGCATATCGCCGACCTGCAGGCCCGGGCTGCAGCGGAAAACCTGCTGCGCGCGCTGGACGGCCAGCCCGCCACCGCGCGCTTCAAGCCGGAACTCATCTGCATCGTCGACACGCTCGACCGCGGCATCCTGGTCTACCGCGACGAGAAGCGCGCGCGCATCCTGCCGCCGTGCCGGCTGTTCCACTGGGCCAAGCGCTTCTTCGAATGGCAGTACCTGCGTCCCTACCGCAAGGCGAAATCCGCATGAGCGGGACACTCCATCGCGGCTGGGCACGCACGCTTTCCCTGCTTGCGGCCATCGCACTGATGCTGCTGGTCACCCTGATGCCGCGCGCACTCACCGTCGAGGACGGCAGCCCGGTGAACCACGGCGCCCTCATGCTGATCATGTGGGGCATGTCCGCCGGCTTCGTGCACGGCGTCGGCTTCGTTCCGCGCAACGGCGTACTGCGCATCCTGCTCGGCCCCATGGTCGCGTGGCTGCTCATGGCCGTGGGCTTCGGCTTCTTCATTCGTTATTTCCTGAGGTGATCGCATGCAGGCTCAAGCACTCCCCGTCCTCACCCCCTACCAGCGCATCGGCGGCGAGGCAGCGCTGCAACAGCTCACCCGGCGCTTCTACGAAATCATGGACGAACTGCCGGAAACCCATGCCCTCCGCAAGATCCACGCGGAAGACCTGACCGGGTCCGGGCAGAAGCTGTTCGAATTCCTGTCCGGCTGGCTGGGCGGACCGCAGCTGTTCGTCGAGAAGTACGGCCACCCGATGCTGCGGCGCCGGCATTTCGCCTTCCGCGTCGGCCGCGACGAACGCGACCAGTGGCTGCTGTGCATGCAGCTCGCCCTGGAAGAAGTGGTGCCCGACGCCGGCCTGCGCAACGAACTCTTCGCGGCCCTGTCGCAACTGGCCGACCACATGCGCAACCAGCCCGAGTCGCCGCAGGCGACGCACGCCCTCTCCTGCTGAACTTCCCCTATTCATTTCCCAACCCTCCAGACTGATCCATGGCTCACGTTGTTATCCTGGGCGCAGGCACCGGCGGCACGCCGGCGGCCTACGAAATGCGCCAGCTGCTCGACAAATCCCACACCGTCACCCTCATCAATGCCTCCGAGACGTTCCAGTTCGTGCCGTCCAACCCCTGGGTCGCGCTCGGCTGGCGCAAGCCGCGCGAGGTCACGTTCAACCTGCGGCCCTACCTGGAAAAGAAGGGCATCCGGTTCATCGCCCAGCGCGCCGACCGCATCGACGCCCGGGGCAACACGATCCATCTCGCCAACGGCGACACGGTTGAATACGACTACCTGGTGATCACCACGGGGCCGCGGCTCGCCTTCGATCTCGTGCCCGGCGCCGGTCCCGAGGGCGGCCATACGGAATCCGTCTGCACGGTCGGCCACGCCGAGCGGGCCTACGCGAACTACCTCGAATTCCTCAAGAACCCCGGCCCCGTCATCGTGGGCGCGCTGCCCGGCGCCTCGTGCTTCGGCCCGGCCTACGAATACGCGATGGCGCTGGAAACCGACCTGCGCCGCCGCAAGCTGCGCCTCAAGGTGCCCATCACCTACGTCACCTCGGAACCCTACGTCGGGCATCTCGGACTCGGCGGGGTCGGCGACTCCAAGACCCTGCTGGAATCCGAGTTCCGCCACCGCCACATCAAGTGGATCACCAACGCCAAGACGACCCGGGTGGAAGCCGGCAGGATGTTCGTCGACGAGGTGAACGATGCCGGCGAGACGGTCCGCGAGCACGCACTCGACTTCCGCTATTCGATGATGCTGCCGCCCTTCCGCGGCGTGGACGCCGTCGCCGGCGTCGAAGGCCTGTGCAACCCCTCAGGCTTCGTCAACGTCGACGAATACCAGCGCAGCACCGCGTATCCGAACATCTACTCGGCGGGCGTGTGCATCGCCATTCCGCCGGTGGAGCAGACGCCCGTGGCCACCGGCACGCCCAAGACCGGCTACATGATCGAATCCATGGTGACCGCGATCGTCCACAACATCGAGGAAGAGATCGCGGGCAAGGCGCCCAGCCACACCGGCACCTGGAGCACGATCTGCCTCGCCGACATGGGCGACACCGGCGCCGCCTTCGTCGCCATCCCGCAGATCCCGCCACGCAACGTGACGTGGGCGCGCAAGGGCAAGTGGGTACACTACGCCAAGGCGGCGTTCGAGAAATACTTCATCCGCAAGATGAAGACCGGCAACTCGGAACCGCTGTACGAGAAGTTCGTGCTCAAGGCGCTGGGCATCAAGCGCCTGAACTGAGCCGCGGCAGCCGCGGCCGCTTCACGCCTGGCCGAGCGTCTTGTCGAAGAACGCGCTGATCTTGTCCGGCGGCAGGGGCCGCGCGAACACGTAGCCCTGGATCTCGTCGCAGCCGTGGCTTTTCAGGAAGGCCACCTGCTCCGGGGTTTCCACGCCTTCCGCCACCACGCGCATGTTCAGCGCATGCGCCAGCCGGATGATGGCATTGGCGATCTCGGCATCGTCGCTGTCGATCAGCACGTCGTCGATCAGGCTCTTGTCGATCTTCAGCGCATCGATGGGCATGCGTTTCAACTGCCCCAGGTTGGAATGGCCGGTGCCGAAGTCGTCGATGTAGACGTGCAGGCCGCGCTGGCGCAGCGCGTTCAGCATGTCGAAGGTACGCTCCGGATTCTCCATCGCCGCGCTCTCCGTGACCTCGACCTGCAGATGCGCCGCATCCATGCCGGTTTCGCGCAGGACGACGTCGATATCGTCGGTGAGCCGCTCGTCGACGAACTGGCGCGGCGACAGGTTGATCGCCACCGGCGGCGGATCGAGGCCGGCGTCGCGCCAGGCCACCCACTGCTCGCAGGCGGCGCGCGCCACCCAGCGCCCGATCGGCACGATGAGGCCGGTTTCCTCGGCCACCGGGATGAACTGCTCGGGCCCCACGATATTGCCGGAACGCGTCAGCCAGCGGATCAGCGCCTCCACCCCCACGACCCGGCCGCTGGCGAGATCGACCTTGGGCTGGTAGACCAGCGCCAGTTCGCGGCGCTCGATGGCCTGGCGCAGGCCGTTCTCCAGCATGAGCTGCTGCTGCGCCGCGGTATTGAGCTCGTCGCTGTAATACTCGAAGCCGGTCCGCCGCTGCTTGGCCTGGTACATGGCCAGGTCGGCCTGGCGCAGTAGGGTGTTGGCGTCCAGCCCGTCGTCCGGATACACGCTGATGCCGATGCTGGCGCCGATGGCGTAGCGCCGCTGCTCGATCTTGAAGGATTCGGCCAGCGCATGGATCAGTTTCCCCGCAACCCGGCTCGCGGCGCGCGAGGCCGGCGGATGCATGATCACGACGGCGAATTCGTCGCCGCCCAGGCGGGCGACGAAGTCGTCGGCGCGCAACTGCTCGTCGAGGCGGTTGGCCACCACGCGCAGGACCTGGTCGCCGACCTCGTGGCCCTGCGAATCGTTGATGTGCTTGAAACGGTCGAGGTCGATGAACAGCAGCGACACCTGCGATTTCTCGCGTTGTGCGCGCGCCAGCGCATGGCCGAGGAAATCCTGGAAATACGAGCGGTTGGGCAGCCCCGTCAGCGGATCGTGGTTGGCCAGCATGTCGAGCCGCATCTCGGAATAGCGCCGCTCGGCCAGCGCCGAGGCGACGAAGAGCCCGCCCAGCGCCATCATCATCATGCTGATCTGCAGCGCGAACACGTCCTGCGGGCTGGTGCCGCCATTGATCCCGCCGTACGACACCAGGGCCATGCCCAGCACGATGGGCGCGGCGAGGAAGATCGCCAGGCTGGCGCCCGTCACCGAGAAGCGCAGCGCGGCCCACAGCACGCCGGGCAACATCACGAACAGCACGATCTCGGCCGGACGCAGGGGATCGGCGTACTGCATCATGAGCCGCGTCAGCGCCAGCATCGCGAGGATCAGGGCCAGGCCCTCGATGCGCGCCCGCCGGGTCGTCGGCAACAGGTCCCAGCGCGATGCAGTCAGCAGGATGGGCGCGATCAGGTAGATGCCCAGGATGTCGCCCAGCCACCAGACCCAGAACGCCCTGGGCATCGCCCCGATCGCGAGATCGCCGACGACGTGCAGGCTGAACACGCCCACGCACGCGCTGAGCGCGCTGCCCAGCGGGGCGATGACGAGGGCGAATTTCGCCACGCTCGACACGTAATCCAGCGTGAGGCTGAACGGCGCGAGCCGATGGGCCAGGTAGCCCATCATCCAGGCGCCGCCCGCGGCGCCGCAGGCGATGAGGAAGGCGAGATCGAACGGCAGGCTCAGGCCGTTGGCGCCCAGCGAGCCCAGCAGGACGCCGAGCGCGCCGGCCCGGCCGAAGCGCAGGCTGGCGGTGGCGCCAACCCCGGCGGCAAGCCAGACGGCCGCCACCACATTGTCCACATAGGTCGAAAGCTTGAGGCCGAGCAGGGCGACCAGCCCGTAGGCCAGCGCGGTCAGGCCGACGACAAGGAGGCCGCGGCGGAAATCGGCAAACGTCGGAAGCGACAGCCGCAGCAAAACGTCAACCCAGCCTATTGCGCCGGATCAAGCTGGGCGCGTACCGACTCCAGTGCGTCGCGGAGGGTTTCCTCGGGCAGGCCGTTGAGTTGTTCCGCCAGCATTTCGGCGGCATCGATGGTATCCAGTTCATCCGGCAGGCTGTCGGTATCGAGGTTGGCGACGAACACCGCCGCTGCTCCCGTCACCTGCAGCAGTTGCTTGCGTTCGGACATCAGCATTTCGATCTCTTCGCGCAGCAGGCGTATCTCGTCTTCTTTCATGGCTTGCAGGCTCATGTCGTCTCCGTCGTTCTTGGGTTAGCCGAATAGGGTCAGCACACCGGTGTAACCATACAGCCGATCGTGCGAAATTTCACCGTTTGCGAAGAAGCCCACCAGCGGGAAATCGCCCAGGGTGTCGCGTATCAGCCCCAGTTCGCGGTGCGGCTCGCCGAACATGTGACGGCCGCGCCCCAGGCACGACACGTACACGCCGCCGCGGACCGGCCCACCGATCTGGGTGCCCAGGGCATGCAGCATGCGCACCAGGTCGTCTTCCGCGCTCTGCTGGTCGCGCTTGCAGAACAGCAGTTCGTCGCCGGGCTGCACGTATTCGCCGATGGCGACCAGGTCGTTCTGCGGATCGACGCCGAGGATGTTGCGCACCAGGTAGTCGCCGGTATCCGAACCGCGCACCGGCAGGCCGACGAAGATGTAGCCGGCGGCGCGCCGCAGGTCGCGCGCCAGCAGTTCGCCGATCTCCTCCTTCATCACGTCCAGCGCCGGCCGGTGATCGAGATTGCCGATGATGTTCTTGTTGGCCTGGGTGATGCGATGGCGCGGTCCCAGCGGCGCGATGCCCTGCGTCAGCCGCGTCGCCAGCCTGACCCGGTCCGAGAACAGCACGCCCGACAGGCCGCCGGCCACCACCCCGTCGCAGATCTGCCGGGTCTCGCCGCGCGCGCTCGACAGGCCGCCGACGACGAAGCCGCTGGCCACGTTCCCGCTCAGGGTCTCGATCAGTTCCTGGATGCGCGGGTTCGCGGGATCGCCGTGCGCCAGCGCCAGATACGCATCCGGCGCGCCAGCCTGCATATCCTCCGGCACGCGCGCCAGCGGCAGCATGCCGAAATCGTCCGCCGCGAATTCGCCCAGCATCACCGCCATCGCGGGCTCTTCCAGATACTCCGTGCCGGTCGCGCAGACGCCCACGCCGACGCTGCCGGTCCAGTGCGGCACGCCGGTCTCGCTCCGGAAATAGGCAAGGATTGCGTCGAGATCGCCTGCGTACGCATCCGACACGTACAGAAAGCCCAGCGTCGCCGCGGGCGGCACCGCCCCCAGTTGCCGCACGCAGTCCTGCGCCGCCTGGTTCCAGTCGGCGTGGGCCGCGTGGGCGAACCGGAAAGGGGACGTCATCGGCTGCCCGGCGATTCAATAACCCGTCTTGCTGCTGCGCGGCAGTTCGCCTTCGCCGAAGAAGTTCCACAGCAGATGGGCGACCACTTCGGGGGCGATGACGGTATGCTGGTTGTGGCTGGCCTGCAGTTCGTTGCGCAGTTTCCTGCGCAGCTCGGGATCGCCGGTCAGGTCGAAGATGATGTCGACCTTGGCGCCCATCGACACCACGTCCATCGCGTCCCTGAACACCGGCACCTTGCTGTGCGCAAAGCCCATGGCAACCGGCGACTCGAGATTGCGGTGCGCCACCGCGACGATCTCGACGTTGACGTGTTCCTCCTGGATCTTTTCCAGGAAATGCTCTGCGAATTTTTCTCCGACCTCGCCCAGACCGAGCAAGGCCACCTTGATGGTGTGGCTCATCCTAACGACTCCTCAAATAGTTATGTAGTTGTATTTCCGCGCTTTTGCGCGATGTCAAGGATACACCCGGCAGGCGCTCAGGCGATATCATTCCGCATTGACGCCTTCCCTCGTTCCACCATGCGCCGCCACGATCCGCTCTACCCGCCCCTCACGCCCCACGCGACCGGCATGCTCGATACCGGCAGCGTGCACCGCATCTACTGGGAGTGCTCGGGCAATCCCGACGGCATCCCGGTGCTCTTCGTGCACGGCGGGCCGGGCTCGGGCACCTCGCCCGCGCAGCGGCGCTTCTTCGACCCGGCTCGTTACCGGATCGTCCTGTTCGACCAGCGTGGCTGCGGCCGCTCCACGCCGCACGGCGAACTGGCCGAGAACACCACGCCGGATCTGATCGCCGACATGGAAAAGCTGCGCGCCGAACTCGGCGTGGAAAAATGGCTGGTCTTCGGCGGTTCGTGGGGCTCCACGCTCGCGCTCGCCTATGCCGAGGCGCACCCGGATCGCTGCCTGGGCCTGGTGCTGCGCGGCATCTTCCTCTGCCGCCGAAGTGAGATCGACTGGTTCCTGTACGGGATCCGCGCCTTCTTCCCGGAAGCGCAGCGCAAGCTGGCGGAAGCGATTCCGGAACCCGAACGCGGCGACCTGCTCGGCGCCTACCACCGCCGCCTCGTCGACCCCGACCCGGCCGTGCACCAGCCCGCCGCGCACGCCTGGGCCACCTTCGAGGCCTCGTGCTCGACGCTACTGCCCAACCCCGAACTCGTCAGCGCCTTCGGCAGCGAGAAGACCGCGCTGTCGCTGTCGCGCATCGAGGCGCACTACTTCGTCAACGACATCTTCCTGCCGCAGAACAGCCTGCTCGACCACGTCGGCCGCCTGCGCGGCATACCCGCCGTCATCGTGCAGGGCCGCTACGATGCGGTCTGCCCCATCGTCTCCGCCGACGACCTCGCCCGCGCCTGGCCCGAGGCGCGCTACGTGATCGTGCCCGACGCCGGCCATTCCGCCTTCGAGCCGGGCATCTGCCGCGAACTCGTCGCCGCCTGCGACCGCTTCGCCGCCAGCGGAGGCTTCGCGCCATGAGCGAGCGGATTTCGCCCTGGGTCTTCGACGCCAGCGCCGAGAATTTCAATCGCCTGGTGCTGGAGAATTCGCACCGGGGTCCGGTGCTGGTGCATTTCTGGACGCCCAAGGCCGGCCCCTGCTTCATGCTCATGCCGCGCCTCGTCAAGCTCGCCACCGAGTACGGCGGCAAGTTCCTGCTGGTGATGCTCAACGCCGACGAGCTGCCCGAACTCGCGCGGCGGTTTTCGGTGAACTCGGTGCCCACGGTGAAATTCTTCTGGCGCGGCGAAGTCGCGCACACCATCCACGGCGCCGATCCCGACAGCAGTTTCCGCGAAGTGCTCGACCGCTTCATCGCCGGCGACGCCAACCGCGCCCATGCGCTCGGCGTGGCTGCCTGGCAGGCCGGCCAGGTTCAGCAGGCGCGCATGCTGCTTGCCAACGCGGCCATGGCCGAACCCGAGAATCTCGCCATCCCGCGCGACCTCGCCAAGCTCCTGTGGTCGCAGGGCGAAGGCGAACAGGCGCTGAAACTGCTCGACAGCCTGCCGCCCGAAGCCCGCGCCACCTCCGAGATCGCCGCCCTGCACGCGCACCTCACGCTCGCCGAAACTGCACGCCTGGCGCCCGCGCCCGCCGAACTCGAAGCCGCGCTGGCCGCGCAGCCGGACGACCTCGACCTGCGCTTCCAGCACGCCGCCGTTCTGCTGGCCCGCGACGACTTCGACGGCGCGATGGATGCCCTGCTGGCCATCGCGCGCGTCGACCGCGGCTATCGCCACGACATCGGCCGTACCAGCCTGCTCGCCCTGTTCGACCTGCTGGGCGCAGCACACCCGCTGACGCAGAAATACCGCCGCGCCCTGTCCGAATCGCTGCATTGAATTTCGCCCATCCTGCCTTCGATCCCTACCGTGCGCTCATCGATGCGCTCGACCTGGCGCACGGCCTGCCTGCGCTGGAAGCGCTGAACGCCCTGGCGAAGGATCTGGACATCCGCCAGGCACGCGGCCTGCCGCTGCACTTCGTGGCCCCGGCCTGCCGGCACTCGGCGCGCGACTACGAAACCCGCATCCTCGAAACCGGCCAGGTGCCGACGCGCGCCGACACCTGGCACGACGCGCTCAACGCCCTGGTGTGGCTGCGCTTTCCGCGCTTCAAGTCCGCACTCAATGCCGCCCACG
Source organism: Thiobacillus sp. (assembly GCA_044227225.1). Lineage (GTDB taxonomy): Bacteria > Pseudomonadota > Gammaproteobacteria > Burkholderiales > Thiobacillaceae > Thiobacillus. The sequence goes on from JBGAFM010000001.1 coordinate 489,381, forward strand.
GCAGCGCCATCGCCGCCGAAACCGAATCCCTGCGCGGGCGCCGGCGCGACGCCCTCACCGTGCTCGACGAATCCGGGGTGTGGGTGACGAGCGACGACCCTGCGCTGCCGGCCCTGCTCGTCGGCCACGCCTGGTCGGAACTCTTCTGGACGCGGCGCCGCGAGGTCGAACGCGGCATGCACTTCGTCGTGGTGGGCCACGCCCTGCTGGAAAAGACGCTCGCGCCCTACGCCGCGATGACCGGCAAATGCCTGCAGATCGGCACCGGCGACGCGGAAAGCGCGGCCTGCGCTGCACTGGATGCCGTGGACACGGCGCGCCAGCTTGCCCCGCTGCCGATCCAGGGCGTCCCCGGCTGGGACCCGGCCAACGGCCGCGCGGACTACTACGCCAACGCCGAGGTGTTCCGCCCCGCGCGCGCGGCGCTCACGGCCGGCGGCACAGCAGGCTGAGGCGCGGGTCGTCGCGCGGCAGCGGCTGCCACTGCGCCTGTTGCGGCTTCACCGCCCAGTGGTCGACGAGCGCGTCGTCGGTGGAAAACACCGCGCGCGACAGCGTGGCCACGCGGCGCGCGCGGCAGTCGATCAGGCGCTTTTCCAGAATCTCCCGGATCGGCCGCAGGCTCCCGGGATCGGTCTGCCCTGCACGCAAGGCATGACGCTCGTGGAAGCCCAGCTTGCCGGCCATCGGCTGCACATTTTCCGTATCGATCGAGATCGCCGCCTCGGGCTGTTCCGCGATCACCTGCCAGTTCGGCGCAGCCCACGCGGGCAGGCAGCCCGCCAGCAAGGCCAGCCAAGCCCGCCTCATCCGGCTTCGGTCGGCAGGTCGGCGCCCGCCACCCAGGCCTGCGCCATGTCGAGATCGTCGAACAGGCGGATGTCCGCCGACATGAACAGGCGGTTGACCCACATGCTCCATGCCACCCACTGGTCGCCGGTGAGGATGGCGATACGGCCGAAATCCTGCGCGTGCTCGCGTGAGAACTTCAGTTCCTCCCACGCCACGTCGAGGCTGTACGAGAGCATGTCGCGCAGGTCGAACAGCACGTTCACCTCACCCTGGAATTCCACGCCGTAGGCCACCGCCTGCTCGAACTCGCGGTAGTCGTCGAGCGTGAACTGCCCGATCACCGACACCGCGATCCGGTCGCCCTGCACATCGAGACTGATCATGGTCCTCTCCGATTGAATGCCTGCTTCAACTATAGCGAATCGGCGGGCGCCGGGGCGGAAGCCCGCACCGCCAGCATGCCCGCCGCCGCCACCGTGGCCATGCCGATCCAGGCCAGTGCCGGCAACTGCTCGCCGAACAGCAGCACGCCGTAGAGTGCCGAAAAGCCCACCGTGGTGTAGGCCAGCGATCCCACCGTGAGCGTGCGGCCGCGATGGTAGGCGCGCGTCAGCGCCAGCTGCGCCAGCGTCGCCGTCACGCCGATGCCGATCAGCCACGGCCAGTCCGCCGCCTGCGGCCGGTGGAAACCCGCCGCCGCCATCCACGCCGCCCCGCCCAGCGTGGACAGCAGCGTGAAATAGAACACCACCCGCCATTCCGGCTCGCCCAGCCGACCCAGCGCCTTCACGTTCACGTACGCCACCGCCGCCAGCATGCCCGATACCAGCCCCGCCAGCGCCGGTACCCAGGCCTGTCCGTCCACCTGCGGCTGCAGCAGCAGCACGATGCCGGCAAAGCCCAGCAATACTGCCGCCACCAGCCCGCGCCCGTGCTTTTCCTTCAGCCACCACGCCGACAAGCCCGCAAGAAACAGCGGCGCCGTGTAGTTGAGCGTCACCGCCGTGGCCAGCGGCAGCCGCGCGATCGCGTAGAAGAACAGCACCAGCGCCGAAAACCCCGACAGCCCGCGCCACACATGCGCGCGCGCATGCGGCGTGACCAGCGGCGCCAGCAGCCGGCGATGCGTCGCCGCGATCACGATCCAGATCGCCACCAGGCCGAACACGGAACGGTAGAACACCAGCTCTGCGCTGGAAAACTGCGCCGACGAATGCTTCACCAGCACGCCCATCAGCGCGAACAGGGCGGCGGCCACCAGCATCCAGCTTGATTTCATGTCGGGGAAAAACGTTCACGGATCAGCGTGTAGTGTGCACGGGAAATCTGCTCTCAGGCAGTCTTCTCAATGGCGTTTGCCGTTTCAGGCTGGACGAATTCAGGCTGGACGAAATAGCGCAGTCGAATTGTCGCTACCCGCCAAACATGCTATCAATGCGCGCAGCAAAACTTTCGCATACACAACAACATTGCAGGGGACATTTTCCAACAGTTCGGCCCGAGCCAAAGGGTGAAGGGAAGCGTGATCCAAACCAGTCTAGTGGATACATGGCCATCTGCGCCTAACACCTCGTTGGAGCACACACCGCTCGCTTCGCTCACGGCTTGCGCCCCTTCGGGGTGTCGCTCAACTCGAATACGTTAATCTCAAAATCACCCAGCAATTGATTCGCGCAACATCCAGATCGATGCGCAAAGTAAAAGGGCGGCCCAGGCCGCCCTTTTACTCTCCATATCCCTTCACTTGATGTGCGGCTCGATCTCCCGCCGCAAGAAAGCGTGGAAATGCATCATGCCGTCTTCCAGCGGGGACTGGTACGGGCCGGTTTCCGAGACGCCCTGCTTGTAAAGCGCGCGGCGGCCTTCGTGCATGCGCATGCAGATGTCGCGGTCTTCCTCGGCGGTTTCCATGTAAGCGGCCTGTTCGGCTTCGATGAAGGCGCGTTCGAAGAGGGCGATGTCCTCGGGGTAGTAGAACTCGACGATGTTGCTGCACGATTCGACGCCGGTGGGCACGATGGACGAGACGACCAGCACGTGCGGGTACCACTCGACCATGAGGCCGGGGTAGTAGGTGAGCCAGATGGAGCCGTGCCGGGGCGCTTCGCCGCGGTTGTAGGCCATGACCTGCTCGTGCCATTTCTGGTAGACGGGCGAGCCGGCCTTGGCCAGGCCGCGGTTGACGCCGACGGTCTGCACCGACCACCAGTCGCCGTATTCCCACTTGAGGTCGTCGCAGGTGACGAAGTGGCCGAGGCCGGGGTGATAGGGGGCGACGTGGTAGTCCTCGAGGTAGACCTCGATGAAGGTCTTCCAGTTGCAGGCATAGTGGTCGACCTGCACGCGGTCGAGCATGAAGCCGGAAAAGTCCAGGTTGCGCGCAGCCTGCATGCCGGCAAGGTCGGCATGCACGTTGCGCTGGCCGGCGAACAGCAGGCCCTGCCAGTTCTGCAGGCCGGTGCGGTTGAGGTTGAGACAGGGATTGCCGGGGAATTCGGGCGCGCCCATGAGTTGCCCCTGGCTGTCGTAGGTCCAGCGGTGGATGGGGCAGACGATGTTGTTCGAGGGCAGCTTGCCGCGGCCCTTGAGCATGAGGGCCTGGCGGTGGCGGCACACGTTGGACAGGAGCTCGATGCCGGCGGCACCGTGGACCAGCATCCTGCCGCCGTCGAACATTTCCAGCGCGTGATAGTCGCCGGCCTCGGGCACCATGAGCTGGTGGCCGGCGTAGCCGTGGCCGTTCTTGAAAAGGTGTTCGAGTTCCAGCGCGTAGATGGCCGGATCGAAATACCAGGAAACCGGAAGTTGCGGCGAAGTAAGCGACAAGGCGCTGGATTCGGCGAGATTGCTCATTGGCGCACCCTACTCAAACCAAGCCCTCTCCACAGGAGCGGCAAGTTAATAACGACCCACCGGATACTCCCGCGCCATGCGCTGACGCGGGTACGGATGAAAAATCCCCGCCATTGCTGGCGGGGACGTGGAAATAATAGCACGCCCCGCGACGGAGGGAAGACATATCGGCGACCAATTTGTTAAAGTGTTGGTCTTTTCTTACGTCTTTACGCCGGGTAATTCGATGGCCAAACCCCGCGCCGCCACGCCCCCCAAGGATTACGAAGCCGCGCTCGCCGAGCTCGAAGGCATCGTGGCCGACATGGAAAGCGGCCAGCTGTCGCTGGAAGCCTCGCTCGCGGCCTACAAGCGCGGCGCCGAGCTGCTGGCCTACTGCCGCCAGCAGCTGGCCGACGCCGAACAGCAGGTCAAGGTGCTGGAAAACGGCACGCTCGTTCCTTTCCATCCCGACGCTGCCGATGACTGATTTTGCCGCCTGGACCCAGGCCTGCCAGACGCGCATCGAAGGCGTGCTGGCCGACTGGCTGCCGCCCGCCCACATCGCCCCGCAACGCCTGCACGAAGCCATGCGCTATGCGGTGCTGGGCGGCGGCAAGCGGGTGCGTCCGCTGCTGGCCTTCGCCGCCGGCGAAGTGGCCGGCGCCGACCCGGACCGCGTGCAGCATGCGGCGGCGGCGGTCGAGCTCATTCACGCCTACTCGCTGGTGCACGACGACATGCCGGCGATGGACGACGACGCGCTGCGACGCGGCAAGCCCACGGTGCACGTCGAATTCGACGAAGCGACCGCGCTGCTGGTGGGCGATGCCCTGCAGAGCCTGGCGTTCGACGTGCTCGCCGCGCAGCCGCTGGCCGACGATCCGGCCGCGCAGCTGAAGATGGTGCATCTGCTGGCGCAGGCCGCCGGATCGCGCGGCATGGCCGGCGGCCAGGCGATCGACCTGGCCAGCGTGGGCAAGCCGCTCGATCTGGCCGAACTCGAATTCATGCACATCCACAAGACCGGCGCGCTGATCCGCGCCTCGGTGCTGCTGGGTGCCCATTGCGGCCCCCTGTCCGCGCCGGCCGCTGCCGCGCTCGACCACTACGCCAAGTGCATCGGCCTGGCCTTCCAGGTGGTGGACGACGTGCTCGACGCCGAGGCCTCGACCGCGACGCTGGGCAAGACCGCCGGCAAGGACGCCGCCAACAACAAGCCCACCTATGTGAGCCTGCTGGGCGCGACGCGGGCGCGCGAACTCGCGCAGGAACTGCGCGCCGATGCGCACGCGGCGCTCGACCCGCTCGACCCGCTCGACGCGCCGACCGCACGCCTGCGGCAGCTGGCCGATTTCGTCGTCGAGCGCGCGTTCTGACCATGACCACGCCGCTGCTCGACCGCATTCAGTCCCCCGCCGACCTGCGCGCGCTGGCGCCGGCCGACCTGCCGCAACTGGCGGAGGAACTGCGCCGCTTTCTCGTCGACTCGGTGGCCCATACGGGCGGCCACCTCGCCTCCAACCTGGGTGCGGTGGAACTCACGCTGGCGCTGCACACCGTGTTCGACACGCCGCGCGACCGCATCGTGTGGGACGTGGGCCACCAGAGCTACGCACACAAGATCCTCACCGGCCGCCGCGCGGCGATGGCCGGCCTGCGCCAGGGCGGCGGCATCGCCGGCTTCCCGCGCCGCGTTGAGAGCGAATACGACGCCTTCGGCACCGGCCATTCGAGCACCTCGATCTCGGCGGCGCTCGGCATGGCCGAGGCCTTCCGCCAGACCGGATCGAACCAGCGCGCGGTGGCGGTGATCGGCGACGGCGCGATGACCGCCGGCATGGCCTTCGAGGCGCTGAACAACGCCGGCGCGACCGACCTGCCGCTGCTGGTGGTGCTGAACGACAACGACATGTCGATCTCGCCCAACGTGGGCGCGCTCAACAATTACCTGGCGCGCCTGATGTCGGGCAAGTTCTACGCCGCCGCGCGCCGGGCCGGCGAGAAGGTGCTGTCGGTGGCGCCGCCGATACGCGAGCTGGCCCGCCGCGCCGAGGAGCACGTCAAGGGCATGGTCACGCCCGGCACGCTGTTCGAGGAATTCGGCTTCAACTACATCGGGCCCATCGACGGCCACGATCTCGACGTGCTGCTGGATACGCTCGCCAACATCAAGCAGCTCTCCGGTCCGCAATTCCTGCACGTGGTGACGAAGAAGGGCAAGGGCTACGAGCCGGCCGAGGCGAATCCCTGCCTCTACCACGGCGTGGCGCGCTTCGACCCGGCCAGCGGCGTCGCCGAGAAGAAAGGCGGCCAGCCGACCTACACCCAGGTGTTCGGCGACTGGCTGTGCGACATGGCCGCCGCCGACGCGCGCCTGGTCGGCATCACGCCGGCGATGCGCGAGGGCTCGGGCATGGTGCGTTTCTCCGCGCAGTTCCCGAAACGCTATTTCGACGTCGGCATCGCCGAGCAGCACGCGCTGACCTATGCGGCCGGCCTCGCCTGCGAGGGCGTGAAGCCCGTGGTGGCGATCTACTCGACCTTCCTGCAGCGTGCCTACGACCAGCTGATCCATGATGTCGCCCTGCAGAACCTGCCGGTGATGCTGGCGATCGACCGCGCGGGTCTGGTCGGCGCGGACGGCCCGACGCACGCCGGCAGCTTCGACCTGTCTTTCCTGCGCTGCGTGCCCAACATGCTGATCGCCGCGCCGTCGGACGAGAACGAGTGCCGGCGCCTGCTCTCCACCGCCTTCCTGCACGACGGGCCGGCGGCCGTGCGCTATCCGCGCGGCAGCGGCACCGGCGCCGCGATCGAGGCGGGGCTGGAACCGCTGCCCGCCGGGAAAGGCGTGGTGCGCAGGCGCGGACAGGATGTGGCGCTGGTCGCCTTCGGCAGCCTCGTCGCGCCCGCGCTTGCCGCCGCGGAAACGCTCGACGCCACGGTGGCCGACATGCGCTTCGTGAAACCGCTGGATCTCGACCTGTTGCGCGAACTGGCGGCGGATCATCGCCTGCTGGTGACGCTGGAGGAAAACGCCGTGGCGGGCGGTGCCGGCGCGGGCGTGGCCGAAGCGCTCGCCGAAGCCGGGATCGCGGTGGCGCTGCTGCACCTGGGCCTGCCCGACCGCTTCATCGAGCACGGCGATCCGCAGAAACTGCTGGCCGAATGCGGCCTGGACGCGGGCGGCATCGAACGCGCCGTGCGCACGAGGACACCCCCATTACCCGAGTAGTTTACTCAACTATTCGCGCGGTGTAGACTGAGTCTAAACTGCAAAGCCGGCCCGCGATTGCCAGGACCGGACAGAACCAAGGAGCCTGCCATGAACCAGATTTGCGATACCGCCGTTTGCATGCCCGACGTGCAGAGTTCGGCCGACACGCGGCAAATCGCCATCGACAAGGTCGGCATCAAGAGCATCCGCCACCCGGTGCGGGTGGCCGACAAGAGCGGCGGCGTGCAGCACACCATCGCCACCTTCAACATGTACGTGTACCTGCCCCACGATTTCAAGGGCACGCACATGTCGCGCTTCATCGAGATTCTCAACACGCGCGAACGCGAGATCTCGGTCGAGAACTTCGAGGACATGCTGCGCCAGATGGTCGAGCGCCTGGAAGCCGAATCGGGCTACATCGAGATGAGCTTTCCCTACTTCGTCAACAAGTCGGCGCCGGTGTCCGGCGTGCAGAGCCTGCTCGACTACGAAGTGACCTTCATCGGCGCGGTCGAGAAGGGCAAGTACACCCACACCACCAAGGTCGTTGTGCCGGTGACCTCGCTGTGCCCGTGCTCGAAGAAGATTTCCGACTACGGTGCGCACAACCAGCGCTCGCACGTCACCGTGACCGCGCAGACCAACGGTTTCCTGTGGATCGAGGACCTGGTGAAGAAGATCGAGGCGCAGGCCTCGTGCGAGCTCTACAGCCTGCTGAAGCGCCCCGACGAGAAATTCATCACCGAGCGCGCCTACGACAATCCGAAGTTCGTCGAGGACATCGTGCGCGACGTGGCCGCCGCCATGAACGCCGAGCCGCTGATCGACGCCTACGTGGTCGAGGCGGAAAACTTCGAGTCCATCCACAATCACTCGGCTTATGCATTGATCGAGAAGGACAAGCGCACCGCGGCCTGATCCGGCCACGCCGTCCAAACGCAAAAGGCCTGCACATGCAGGCCTTTTTGTCGTGCAGCGCGCCTCAGTAGCGCTGCGTGAGCGTCATCGTCTGGCCGTCGCGCTTCATTTCCATGCGGTTGAGGAAGCTCATGCCGAGCAGGGGGACCGACAGCCCGCGCTCGACCACCATGCCGTCGACCTGGTTGAGCGCGATGCCGCCGACCTTGACGGTATTGATGACGACGCGCCAGACCGGCACCACCCCTGCCGCCGTGCTGACAAGGCCGGACTGTCCCGACTGGTAGTCGATGCCCGCGCGGCTGGCATCGGCGGCGCTGAGGGCGATCGTGGTGGCGCCGGTATCCACCAGGAAGGTCATCGGATAGCCGTTCACCGAGCCGGCGGCGGCGAAGTGTCCGCGCGCGTCAGCCGTGAGCGAGACGCTCTGGCGCGCATCCGTCGCCCCGCCGGCGAACGACTGGCCCATGCCGAGCGTGCGCCGCGTCCCGGCGACGTCGAAGCTGGCACTGCCCGAATCCGCCGACAGCAGTTTCACGCCCTGGAGCGTCTGCCCCACGCTCATTGTGCGCGGCTTGCCGCCGTCGATGCTGACGATGGCCTTGTCCTTGAACAGGCCGACCACCGAGACGCCCGTGCCCCAGGCCGGCGTGCACGCGAGGCCGGCGGCCGTTAAGATGAGGGCGAGTGCGTTTCTGGTGCAGGTCATCATGTATCCCGTTCTGGTTTTTCGACATTCCGCCACCGAAGGCCCCGGCTATTTCACCACGTTCCTCGACCGTCATGGCATTCCGTGGCGGCTCGTGCGCATCGACGCCGGCGACGCCGTGCCCGAAAACCTTAACGGCGTTTCCGGCCTCTGCTTGATGGGCGGCCACATGAGCGTGAACGACGACCTGCCCTGGATTCCGCCCATGCTGGCGCTGATCCGCCAGGCGGTCGCCGCAGACATTCCCGTCATCGGGCATTGCCTGGGCGGGCAGCTGATGTCGAAGGCCCTGGGCGGCAGCGTCGGCGCCAATCCGGTGAAGGAGATCGGCTGGGGCGACGTCGCGGTGACCGACGCCGCGGCGGCGCGCCCCTGGCTGGGCGAACCGGCGGGGCCGATGCCGGCCTTCCACTGGCACGGCGAAACCTTCAGCCTGCCGGCCGGCGCCGTGCGCATCCTGCAGAGCGCCCACTGCGCCAACCAGGCCTTCGTGCTGAACGGGCGCCATATCGGCATGCAATGCCACGTCGAGATGACGCCCGACCTCATCGCCACCTGGTGCGACAACGGCGCCGGCGAGATCGCCGCCAGCGACAGTCCCGCGGTGCAGGCGCCCGCCACGATCCTGCACGACGTCGAAGCCCGTGCAGAACGCCTGCACGGGCTGGCCGACAAAATTTATTCGCGCTGGATTCAAGGACTTAGTCGTTGATCATTAGTATCTGGTTAAGTACTCGCTGGACTCCTGTTTGGCGCGGCGTACGATAAACGCCGCGGTCAACCGCAGCCAAAAAAAGCGTCACAGCACACTGGAGGATTTATGCAGAACGTCGACTACGCCAACTTCGATTTCGGCGAACGCCTGAACGGCTTCATCCACGAAGTCATGAACTACGGCGGCGCCCCGCGCACCGAGGCCGACCTCACCGAGGGCCAGAAGGTCTTCATCCGGGCCGTCAAGCGCGAGATGGTCAAGTACGCCGACCCCCATCGCCACGGTTATCCGCACAATCTCCTGGAGCAGATGGAATCCTTCACCCGCACCGTCGGCGATCTCCACAATTCCTATTTCGACGCCGGCATGCGCAAGGTCAGCGACTGTCTCTACAACCGCTGGAAAATGCTCTACGAAGAGAGCAAAAAACTGGCTGCCGCGGGGGGCGACACCAAGCCCGCCTGGGTCGACGTCATCAAGACCGAGCAGACCGACATGCCGGCGTTCTTCGATGCCTAAGTCACTGTAGAAAAACAACAAAAAGCCCGGCCCCGCCGGGCTTTTTCATGCCCGTCCGCAATATCAAACCCGCTTATCCTCAAATAAAAATAAAGCATTATTCAGCCCCCACCCCCGGTGCTATGCTCCCCGCACTCTAAATACCCCCAAATCGTCTGAGGAGACAGCATGTCCAAACTGGTACGCCCCCACGGTGGCGGCGAGCTCAAGCCCCTGTTGCTGACCGGCGCCGCACTGGAAGCCGAGAAGGCCCGTGCCGCTTCGCTGCCCAAGCTCAAGATGAGCTCGCGCGAGACCGGCGACCTGATCATGATGGGCATCGGCGGTTTCACGCCGCTCGACGGTTTCATGACCAAGGCCGACTGGCAGGGCATCTGCGACGGCTACAAGATGGCCTCGGGCCTGTTCTGGCCCATTCCCGTCACGCTGTCCACCGATGACGCGATCGTCAAGGTCGGCGACGAGGTCGCCCTGGTCGACGGCGAAAACGGCGCCCTCATGGGCACCATGAAGATCACCGAGAAATACGAGATCGACAAGGCCCACGAGTGCATGCAGGTCTACAAGACCACCGACCTCGAGCACCCCGGCGTGAAAATGGTCATGGCGCAGGGCAAGTACAACCTGGCCGGCCCGGTCAAGGTCCTGTCCACCGGCACCTTCAAGGAAGAATACGGCGACCAGTTCATGACGCCCGCCGAGACCCGCGCCGCCTTCGAGAAGGCCGGCTGGTCCAAGGTCGCCGCCTTCCAGACCCGCAACCCGATGCACCGCTCGCACGAGTACCTGGCCAAGATCGCCATCGAGACCATGGACGGCGTGCTGGTCCACTCCCTGCTGGGCGCCCTGAAGCCGGGCGACATCCCCGCCGAAGTGCGTAGCGAGGCGATCAGCGTGCTGGTCGAGAACTATTTCGCCCCCAACACCGTGATCCAGGCCGGCTACCCGCTCGACATGCGCTACGCCGGTCCGCGCGAAGCCCTGCTGCACGCCCTGTTCCGCCAGAACTACGGCTGCTCGCACCTGATCGTCGGTCGCGACCACGCCGGCGTGGGCGACTACTACGGCCCCTTCGACGCGCAGAAGATCTTCGACGAGATTCCCAAGGGCTCGCTCGAGACCGTCAACATGAACATCGACTGGACCTTCTGGTGCAAGAAGTGCGGCGGCATGGCCTCGCAGCGCACCTGCCCGCACACCAAGGACGACCGCATCCTGCTGTCCGGCACCAAGGTCCGCGCGATGCTGTCGGAAGGCCAGGACCTGCCGGTCGAATTCAGCCGCCCGGAAGTGGCCAAGGTGCTGCAGAAGTATTACGCCGGCCTTTCCGCCGAGCAGAACGTCAAGATCGAACTGAAGGGCCACTCGGCCGCTTGACGAAAGATTAAGGACTTAAACCTGCCGGAAGCGGATTCGCGATACGCCCCGGCCAAGGTCAGGTAGAGGTTCTGATTCGGACCGCGACGTACGCGGAGTTAGCTAACTAGGAGACTTATCAATGCCAACCTATGTTCGTACCGACAAGTGCGACGGCTGCAAGGGTCAGGACAAGACCGCTTGCATGTACATCTGCCCGCACGACCTGATGAAGCTGGACAAGGACGGTTCCGAAACCGGCCACGCCATGCGCGCCTTCAACCAGGAACCCGAGCAGTGCTGGGAGTGCTATTCCTGCGTGAAGATCTGCCCGCAACAGGCGATCGAAGCCCGTCACTACGCTGACGTCGTGCCCCTCGGCGGCATGGTGCAGCCCCTGCGCGGTTCCGATTCCATCATGTGGACCATCAAGTTCCGCAACGGCACCCTGAAGCGCTTCAAGTTCCCGATCCGCACCACGCCCGAAGGCTCGATCGATCCTTACGGCGGCAAGCCCATGCCCAAGATGGCCGACATCACCGCCGTCGGCTCGTTCACCAAGGACGTGATGGGTGGCTACCGCGCTGGCAACCCCGCCGAACTGATTCGCAAGTAATTTAGAGAGGTAAACGAAATGGCTGGAGAATTTGGTAATCCCGAAGTAGTCCAGGAGGAACTCGACATCCTCCTGATCGGCGGCGGCATGGCATGCTGCGGCGCCGGTTACGAAATCATGCGCTGGGCGGATGCCGCCAAGGCCGAGATGGGCGTCGATCTGAAGATCAAGCTGGTCGACAAGGCCGCGATGGACCGTTCCGGCGCCGTGGCGCAGGGCCTGTCCGCGATCAACACCTATATCGGCTCCGAGCAGGACCCCGCCGACTACGCCCGTATGGTCTCCAACGACCTGATGGGTATCACCCGCGACGACTTGGCCTACGACCTGGGCCGCAACGTCGACGACTCCGTGCACCTTTTTGAGGAATGGGGCCTGCCGATCTGGAAGACCGACGAGAACGGCGAGCGTCACGACGGTTCGCAGGGTCTGCCCGCGCTGAAGGACGGCGGCAAGCCCGTGCGTTCGGGCAAATGGCAGATCATGATCAACGGCGAATCCTACAAGTGGATCGTTGCCGAAGCCACCAAGAAGGCGCTCGGCATGGACCGCATCCAGGAGCGCATCTTCATCGTCAAGCTGGTCAACGACAAGAACGACCCCAACCG
>JBGAFM010000011.1:0-80686 GCA_044227225.1 Thiobacillus sp.
CCGCCATGGTCGACCGCGTCGTCGAAGCCATCATCACAGCCGCCCGCACCGGCAAGATCGGCGACGGCAAGATCTTCGTCACCGCCGTCGAACAGGTGGTGCGCATCCGCACCGGCGAATCGGGCGAAGCGGCGATCTGAACCTGCGCGTTCTTCCAGCTATATCGCGCATACCGTGCGGTGCACGGCGATTCTCTGAAGCACGCCAGCCACTACTCCACCGGGCGTGCGATCCCGCCCTGGCGTTCTGCCGGCAGGCTGCAGCAATCTCCGATTACCCCCTCGCGCATCGCTCAATGGCGCTTTGTATCTGAAAATTATTAGTTAAAACAAAAGTTTGAGTTCAACCACAATTAAAGTTGTATAGACGGCCAACCCCTTGGTTGTTAGGTTCATCCCAAACGGCTGCAAAGCAGGACATACCAACCAGAACAATAACCAAAGGGGAGGGATACATAGTGGGCATGCCATTGGCACTTTATTGCCACAGCGCCGGGTGCAAATACGCATGGGTAGCGCGTGTCAATCCGGGAGCGAAGACGGCTCCGGCTTGAGGCGCTGTGCCCTGGTGCAATAGAGCTTCCCACAAGCGGAAGCTGCAGCACGCATGAAACGCTGAGCGGCGTAGAAGCCGATCGGCAATAAAAACACCCCGCGCAAGGCGGGGTGGAGAGGGAAGCCTGTGGCTTCGTCGGAGAAAGACTGCGGATCGAGTTGAATGGCGCGGCTCAGATCTGGAACTGCACGCCGATGACGAACTTGTCCAGATCGCTGTCGGGCGTCGGGCGGTCGTCCTCGGTCTTGGACCAGAAGGCCGACACGCGGGCGTTGTGTCCCTTGATCACGTAGTTGAGGCCCACGTCGATGACGTCGACGCTGGAGTCGCTCAACTTGCGGTCGAAGCTCTGGTAGCGGACGAAGGGCTGCATCTGGCCGATGCCGATCTTGCTCGGGAAGAGGAAGGCGGCGGTGGCGAGATAGCCCTTGCCTTCGACCAGGCCGCCGACATTGTCGTCCGCGGTGGTGCCGCCCGGACAGGCCGGCGATCCCGGCTCGCCGCTGCCGCAGTCGGGCGTGCCGCCCAGGTCGTACTTGTAGTAGGCGCCTTCCAGCGTCAGCACGCCTGCGGCGAGCTTCTTCTCCATCAGCACGTCGATGTTCATGCCGGTGTAGTCATCCGGCGCCGCCGCGAGCCCGATCGCATCCTGCTGGTGCATGCCGGCGAAACCCACGGTGAGGATGTCCTTGCCACCGTAGTAAGTGCTGCCGGTGTAATAGGCGGGCGCGGGCTCTGCGTCCCAGAATGCGTAGGCCAGGCGCCAGCTGTAGAGCAGATTGTCGGATTCGTTGGACGCGCCGGTGAAGTTGTTGTGGCCCTTGAAGGCGCCGGCCACGTAGGTGAACTTGTCCTCCATCAGCTTGCCCCACACCTGCACGCCGTTGTCGCGGCCGATGGCGAGGCTGGGGTACTGCGACACCATGGGGTAGTCCCACACGTTGAGATAGAAGGGGCCGTCGAGGTTGGCGCGGTCTGACGCGGGCAGCATGCGGCCGAACCACAGGTTGAATTCCGGCATGGGTTCGTACTGCACGTAGGCATCCATCACGCGCAGCCCGTCGGGCGTGTTGCCGCTGCCTTCGCGCTCGAAGTTGAGGGTGGCGCCGAGGGTCTTGGTCACGCGGCCGCTGGTGTAGACGCGCGTGCTGTTGACGACGAAGTCGTTCGAGCGGTCGGTACCGCTGGGCGCGGCGTCTTCCACGGACTGGTAGCTCAGGCGCAGGCCGGCACCGATGCTGAACGAGGCGTCGCCGCCCAGATCGAAGGTGGCGGCCTGGGTACCGGCGCTGGCGAAGCCCAGGAAACACAGGGTGGCGAGGGGGGAAATGCGGGGACGGGTCATGCGGCACTCCTTTCTGATGTATACAAAAATGCACTCAACAAACCTGCGGGTTTGCCCAAAGCATCTTGCATGCCACGATCCGGAAAGTGCTATCCATGTTTCATTATGTTGAATAAATATTCAATTAAAACAACTGTTTTATTGCGGTCGCTCACTTTGCTTTGGCGAGTAGGCCAGATGAAAATCCGGAACGTAAAACGCACCAAATGTATGCATCGAGAAGGCCTGAATGAATTCAATGGTGCGAAAGCCAAGTGCGATGTGCAATTTTCAAGTCGTGATGGGGGGAGGTCACATTCGCTTGCTATCAATTAAGTGCATGAAAATAGAATTGTTTTTGCGTGCATTTGGTGGGGGCGTGATCTTGTATACAACATGGCGGCATCTGGCACGCTCACTGCTTATGTGCATGCCGGGCGGTTTGCTCCCACTCCAATTTTTTCGACGACTAACGAGGTGAAGAATGGCGAATAGACGGCAGTTCATACAGAGCGTGGGCGCCCTGGCGGGCATGGCAGCCTTGCCGGGCGGCGTGAAGATGGCGTTCGGCGCGGGCAAGGAGCCGATCAAGGTCGGCATCCTGCATTCGCTTTCGGGCACGATGGCGATTTCGGAAACGGCGCTCAAGGACGTGGCGCTGATGACCTTCGAGATGATCAACGCCAAGGGCGGCGTGCTGGGCCGGCCGATCGAGCCCGTGGTGGTCGATCCGGCTTCGAACTGGCCGCTGTTCGCCGAAAAGGCGCGGCAGCTGATCACCAAGGACAAGGTGTCCGCCGTGTTCGGCTGCTGGACGTCGGTATCGCGCAAGTCGGTGCTGCCGGTGTTCGAGGAACTGAACAGCCTGCTGTATTACCCGGTGCAGTACGAGGGCGAGGAGTTGTCGCAGAACGTGTTTTATACCGGCGCCGCGCCGAACCAGCAGGCGATTCCGGCGACCGAATACCTGATGAGCAAGGAAGGCGGCGGCGCCAAGAAGTTCGTGCTGCTCGGCACCGACTACGTCTATCCGCGCACCACCAACAAGATCCTGCGCGCCTTCCTCAAATCGAAGGGCGTGCCCGAGTCGGCCATCATGGAGGAGTACACCCCCTTCGGCCACAGCGACTACCAGACCATCATCGCCAAGATCAAGAAGTTCGCCGCCGGCGGCAAGACCTGCGTGATCTCGACCATCAACGGCGACTCCAACGTGCCGTTCTACAAGGAACTCGGCAACCAGGGCATCAAGGCCACCGACATTCCGGTCGTGGCCTTCTCGGTGGCCGAGCAGGAACTCGCCGGCATCGATACCAAGCCGCTGGTCGGGCAGCTGGCGGCGTGGAACTACTTCGAATCGCTGAAGAATCCTCAGAACGCGAGCTTCGTGAAAATGTGGAAGGACTACGTCAAGGCCAAGGGCCTGAAGGACTATCCGGTGACCGACGATCCGATGGAGGCCACCTGGATCGGCATCCACATGTGGAAGCAGGCGGTCGAGAAGGCCGGCTCGCCCGACGTGGACAAGGTGCGCAAGGCGATGGCCGGCCAGACCTTCAAGGCGCCCTGCGGCTTCACGGTGAAGATGGACGAGACCAACCACCACCTGCACAAGCCTGTGCTGATCGGCGAAATCCGCGGCGACGGCCAGTTCAGCGTGGTCTGGAAAACCAAGGGCCCGATCCGCGCCCAGCCCTGGAGCCCGTACATCCCCGGCAACGAGGGCAAGCAGAAGCTCTGATCGATCCGTCCCTGTGCAGTCCGCCCGGCGCGTGCCGGGCGGCATTTCCGGCGCCTGCCGATATAAACAATGCCGAAGTTCTTCTTGTGGTTGCTGCTGTGCGTGGTCATGCCCGCGCGTGCCGCGCTCGATCCCGCGCAACTCGCGCCGCTGGCCGGCGAGGATTCCTCCGCCAAAGCCGCGCTGGTGACGGGGCTGGCGCAAAACCCCGACCCCAGGGTCGATGCGATCTATCAGGCGCTGTCCGACGACAGTCTGTTCATCCTGCCGGGCGGCGGTCTGGCCGTGTTCGACGGCGAGAAATACGTGGACGCGGCCAGCGGTGCGCCGCTCGAGACCGAACCCGAATCGCCTGAAGCCGTCATCGTCAACAATCTGGTGCGCGGCGCGCTGGAAAGCGCGAAGGCCCTGCGCGGCCTGGCCTCGCCCGATGCGGCTGCGCGCCTGGCCGCGGCCGATACGCTCAAGGAAAGCGCCGACGCCAGCTTTCTGCCCGCGCTCGAAGCCGCCCTGAAGAAGGAGTCCGACCCGGCGGTGCGCGAAGCCCTGTCGCGCACCACCGCACTGCTGCAACTGAGCTCGACCGAGGTTGCGCTGCGGCTTGCAGCCGTCGAAAGACTGGGGGTATCACGCGACCCGAAAATACGCGAGGCCCTGCTGCCTCTGCTGGAGACCGAGTCCGATCCCGGGGTGAAGGCCGCGCTGCGGCGCGCTGTCGCCGAAATCGGCCAGCGGCTGGCGGTCGCCGGTTTCTTCGCCAACGTGTTTTCCGGGCTGTCGCTCGGCAGCATCCTGCTGCTCGCCGCGCTGGGGCTGGCCATCACCTTCGGCCTGATGGGCATCATCAACATGGCGCACGGCGAGATGCTGATGCTCGGCGCCTACAGCACCTACGTCGTGCAGAGCGTGTTCCGCACGCATTTTCCCGGCGCGCTCGACTGGTATCCACTGGCTGCGCTGCCGGTCGCCTTTCTCGTCACGGCACTGGTCGGCGCTGCGCTTGAGCGCACCGTCATCCGCCATCTGTACGGCCGGCCGCTGGAAACCCTGCTTGCCACCTGGGGGCTGTCGCTGATCCTGATCCAGGCCGTGCGCTCGATCTTCGGTCCGCAGAACGTCGAGGTCGCGAACCCGAGCTGGATGTCGGGCGCGCTCGATCTGTATGGCGTGGTGCTGCCCTACAACCGGCTCGTCATCATCGGCTTCGCGTTCTTCGTGCTCGCCATCGTCTGGTTCGCGCTCAACCGCACCCGCATGGGGCTCTACGTGCGCGGCGTGATGCAGAACCGGCCGATGGCCGACGCGATCGGCGTGCCGACCGCGCGCATCGACATGATGGCGTTCGCGCTCGGCTCCGGCATCGCGGGGCTGGGCGGCGTCGCGCTCTCGCAGATCGGCAACGTCGGCCCCGAACTCGGGCAGGGCTATATCATCGACTCGTTCATGGTGGTGGTACTGGGCGGCGTCGGCCAGCTGGCCGGCACCGTCGTCGCCGCGACGGGCCTGGGCGAGATCAACAAGTTCCTCGAACCCTACGCCGGTGCGGTGCTCGGCAAGATCGCCGTGCTCGTGCTCATCATCCTCTTCATCCAGAAGCGTCCTTCGGGCCTGTTCGCGCTCAAGGGCCGGAGTGCCGAATCGTGACGACGCGCAACCGGATTTTCTCGCCCTTCGGCTGGACGCTGTTCGCGGTCGTCGTCGCGCTCGGCCTGACGATGCCGCTGCTCCACGTGCTGGTTCCGGAAGGCCAGGCGCTGCACGTGTCCGCCTACACGCTCACCCTGGTCGGCAAGATCCTCTGCTACGCCGCGGTTGCGCTGGCGATGGACCTGGTGTGGGGCTACGCGGGCATCCTGTCGCTCGGCCACGGCCTTTTCTTTGCGCTCGGCGGCTACGCCTTCGGCATGTACCTGATGCGCGAGATCGGTCGCGACGGGCAGTACCAGAGCAATCTTCCGGATTTCATGGTCTTCCTCGACTGGAAGGCATTTCCCTGGTACTGGACGGGCAGCGATTCCTTCCTGTGGGCGCTGGTACTGGTGATCGCCGTGCCGGGCATCGTCGCTTTCGTGTTCGGCTGGTTCGCCTTCCGCTCGCGCATCAAGGGCGTGTACTTCTCCATCATCACGCAGGCGCTGACCTTCGCCGCGATGCTGCTGTTCTTCCGCAACGACACCGGCTTCGGCGGCAACAACGGCTTCACCGACTTCAAGCGCATCCTCGGCTTTCCCATCGCCGCACCAGAGACGCGCGCGGTGCTGTTCGCGCTCACCGTCGCCTACGTCGCCGGCATCCTCGTCTTCTGCCGCTGGCTCACCACCAGCAAGTTCGGCCGCGTGCTCGCGGCGATCCGCGACGCAGAGTCGCGCACCATGTTCGTCGGCTACGATCCGCTGCCCTACAAGCTCGGCGTGTGGACGCTTTCGGCGGTGCTGTGCGGCATCGCCGGCGCGCTCTACGTGCCGCAGGTCGGCATCATCAACCCCTCCGAAATGTCGCCCGCCAACTCGATCGAAATCGCGATCTGGACCGCCATCGGCGGGCGCGGCACGCTGATCGGTCCGCTGATCGGTGCGGGCGTCGTCAACGGCGCGAAGTCCTGGTTCACCGTGAGCTTCCCCGACCTGTGGCTGTACGTGCTGGGCGCCCTGTTCGTCGTCTCGACCCTGTTCCTGCCGCGCGGGATCATGGGCCTCGTCAGGAAGAAGTCATGAGCGCCCCCGTATGGTTTCTTGATGCGGCGACCGAGGGCGGCAACGACCCCGGCGCGAGCTACGGCCACGTCGTCGTGCCGGGCGCGGTCGACGTCAGCCACGGCGCGATCCTGTACCTCGAAGGCGTGACGGTCAGCTTCGACGGCTTCAAGGCGCTGAACGACCTGAGCCTGTCGGTCGACGACGGCGAGCTGCGCTGCATCATCGGCCCCAACGGCGCCGGCAAGACGACGATGATGGACGTGATCACCGGCAAGACGCGGCCCGACGCTGGCCAGGTGTTCTTCGGCCAGACCATCGACCTCACGCGCATGAACGAGGTCGCCATCGCGCACGCCGGCATCGGCCGCAAGTTCCAGAAGCCGACGGTGTTCGAGAATCTGTCCGTGTTCGAAAATATCGAGCTCGCCCTCAAGGCCGATAAGCGCGCGTGGAAAAGCCTGTTTTCCCGGCTGAATGACGAGCAGCGCGACCGCATCGACGCGGTGCTGACGACGGTCAAGCTCATCGACTGCGCCCGGGGGCCTGCCGGGCGGCTGTCGCACGGGCAGAAGCAGTGGCTGGAAATCGGCATGCTGCTCGCGCAGAACCCGCGCGTGCTGCTGCTCGACGAGCCCGTCGCCGGCATGACCGACCAGGAGACCGCCGAGACGGCCGAACTCTTCGCCTCGCTCAAGGGCAGGCATACGCTGATCGTGGTGGAACACGACATGGACTTCGTCGCCAGCATCGCCAACACCGTGACGGTGCTGCACGAGGGCCACGTGCTCGCCGAAGGCGACATGGCGGCGGTGCAGAACGATCCGAAAGTCATCGAAGTCTATCTGGGGCGCTGATCGACATGTTGACCGCAACCACCCTCGACCAGTACTACGGCGGCAGCCAGGTCCTGCGGGGCATCTCGCTGGATGTGCCGCCGGGCGCGGTGACCGTGCTGCTCGGCCGCAACGGCGTCGGCAAGACCACGCTGCTGAAATGCCTGATGGGCGCGCTGCCGGCGAAGCGCGGCAGCATGGCGCTGTTCGGCGAAGACATCACCCACCTTAAGCCCCACCAGCGCGCACGGCTGGGACTGGGCTACGTGCCGCAGGGGCGCGATATCTTCGGCCGCCTCACGGTGCGCGAGAACCTGCAGATGGGGCTGGCCGCCAACCCGAAGGCGAAATTCGTCCCGGAAGAAATCTTCGAGTTGTTTCCGGTGCTGAAGAGCATGCTGCACCGGCGCGGTGGCGATCTCTCGGGCGGGCAGCAGCAGCAACTGGCGATCGGACGCGCGCTCGCCGCCGGGCCGAAATACCTCATCCTCGACGAGCCGACCGAGGGTATCCAGCCCTCGATCATCAAGGACATCGGCCGCGTGATCCGCCTGCTTGCCGACCGTGGCATGGGCGTGCTGCTGGTCGAGCAGTACTACGACTTCGCCGAGGCGCTGGCGGATCGCTACGCCGTGATGCAGCGCGGCGAAATCATCAAGGCGGGCAGCGGCGAGAGCATGCCGGGCGACGGCGTGCGGCAGCTGGTCGCGATCTGAAACCGGAGTAGGGGCGGGAATGTCGATGTTCGAGAAAGTCCTGGTCGCCAACCGCGGCGAGATCGCCTGGCGGGTGATCCGCACGCTGAAAAAGATGGGTGTGCAGAGCGTGGCCGTGTATTCCGAGGCCGACCGCGGCGCGCCGCACGTGCGGCATGCCGACGAAGCCGTGTGTGTCGGCCCCGCCGCCGCCGTGCAGAGCTATCTCGACGCCGACGCCATCCTGGCGGCGTGCAAGGCCACCGGCGCGCAGGCGGTGCACCCTGGCTACGGCTTCCTGTCGGAGAACATGGCTTTCGCGCGCGCCTGCGAGGCGGCAGGCATCGTCTTCCTCGGCCCCACGCCCGAGCAGGTCGAGGCCTTCGGCCTCAAGGATCGCGCGCGCGCCGTGGCGGAACGGGCCGGCGTGCCGCTGCCGCCGGGCAGCGGCTTGCTGGCCGACGTGGAGGAAGCGGCGGCGGTGGCGAATCGCGTTGGCTTCCCGGTGATGGTCAAGGCGGTGGCGGGCGGCGGCGGCATCGGCATGCAGGCGGTCGAGGACCCGGCCGAACTGCCCGAGGTGTTCGCCAGGGTGAAGCGCCTGGCCGCGCAGTACTTCAAGAACGACGGCGTCTATCTGGAACGCCTGATCCGGCGCGCGCGCCACATCGAGGTGCAGATTTTCGGCGACGGCGAGCGCGTCGTCGCGGTGGGCGACCGCGACTGCTCGGTGCAGCGCCGCAACCAGAAAGTGCTGGAAGAGACCCCGGCACCGGGGCTGTCGGACGAACAGCGCCATGCGCTGCACGCCGCTGCGGAAAAACTCGGCGCGGCAGTCGGCTACCGCTCAGCCGGCACGGTGGAATTCGTCTACGACGTCGAGTGCGGCGAATTCTATTTCCTCGAGGTCAACACGCGCCTGCAGGTCGAGCACTGCGTCACCGAGGAAGTGACCGGGCTCGATCTTGTGGAATGGATGGTGCGCGTCGGTGCAGGTGAGAAGCTGCCGGCCGCGTGGCCAGTGCCGGCCTTTGGCGCGGCGATCGAGGCGCGCCTCTACGCCGAGGATCCGGCGCGCGACTTCCAGCCCTGCGCGGGCAAGCTCACCGAGGTGCGCTACCCCGACGGCGTGCGCGTGGACGGCTGGGTCGAAGCGGGCACCGAAGTGACGTCGAACTACGATCCGCTGCTGGCCAAGCTCGTCGTCAAGGGCTGCGACCGCGCGGATGCGGTGGCCAGACTCGCCGCCGCGCTGAAGACGACGCGTATCGCCGGCATCCAGACCAATCTCGGCTATCTCGCCGCCATCGCGGCGACGCCGGACTACCGCGCCGGCGCGGTGACGACCAAATGGCTCAACGATCTCGCCTACACGCCCGATGCGGTGGAAGTGGTCGAGCCCGGCACCTTCACGACCGTACAGGACTGGCCCGGCCGCCTCGGCCTGTGGCACGTCGGCGTGCCGCCCTCGGGGCCGATGGACCATTTCGCGCTGCGCGCCGCCAATCGCTGCGTCGGCAATCCCGAGGGCGCGGCCGCGCTGGAGTGCACGGTCATCGGCCCCACGCTCAAGTTCCACCGCGACGCCTGCATCGCGCTGGCCGGCGCCGACATGGCTGCCACGCTCGACGGCGCGGCCGTGCCGTCGTGGCAGGGCGTCGCGGTGAAAGCCGGCCAGGTGCTCAGGCTCGGCAGCGTGCAGGGCGCAGGGGCGCGCACCTATCTCGCCATCCAGGGCGGCTTCGACGTGCCGGCGTATCTGGGCGCGCGCGCGACCTTCGTGCTGGGCGGCTTCGGCGGGCACGCCGGGCGTACGCTGCGCGCCGGCGACCTGCTGCCGGTCGTCGATGCGCAGCCCGATCGGGGCCGGCTCGCCGCGCTGCCGGAAGCTGCACGTCCCGTTTACGTCAATGCCTGGGTGATCGGCGCGTTGTACGGGCCGCACGGCGCGCCGGATTTCTTCACGCCCGACGCCATGGACGAATTCTTCGCCGCGCCCTGGGAGGTGCACTACAACTCGAACCGTCTGGGCGTGCGCCTGAAGGGCCCCCAGCCTTCGTGGGCGCGCGAGGACGGCGGCGAGGCCGGCCTGCATCCATCCAACGTGCACGACTGCGAATACGCCGTCGGCTCGGTCAACTTCACCGGCGACTTTCCGGTCATCCTCACCCAGGACGGGCCCAGCCTCGGCGGCTTCGTCTGCCCGGTGACGATCCCCAAATCCGAACTGTGGAAGGTGGGGCAGTTGCGCCCGGGCGACCATATCCGCTTCGTGCCGATGCGCTTCGACGAGGCGCTCGCCGCCGAGCAGGCACAGGACGTGCTGTTCGCCGACCTCGCGCCGCGCGCGCTGCCTGTCGTGCATCTGGGCAGGAAGCTTGCCGAAGACGCCAGCGCGATCCTTCACCGCGAGCAGGTCGCCGGCCTCGACGTGGTCTATCGTCAGGCCGGCGACAAGTACCTGCTGCTCGAATACGGCGACAGCGTGCTCGATCTGGCCTACCGGCTGCGCGTACACGCCTTGATGGAATCGCTGAAGGCTGACCCGGTGCCGGGCATCGTCGAGCTGTCGCCCGGCGTGCGTTCGCTGCAGGTCAACTTCGACAGTCGCGTCGCCCACGTCGACCGTGTCGTCGCCGCGCTCGCCGCGCGCGAGGCGACGCTGCCCGACGCGCAGCACTTGTCGGTCGACACCCGCGTGCTGCACCTGCCGATGGCCTTCGAGGACAGCGATACGCTCGACGCCGTCGCACGCTACCGGCAGTCGGTGCGGGACACCGCGCCCTGGCTGCCGTCGAACACCGAGTTCATGCGCCGCATCAACGGCCTGCCGAGTGTGGAGGCAGTGCGCGACACGCTCTACCAGGCCCGGTACCTCACCCTGGGCCTGGGCGACGTCTACCTCGGCGCGCCCTGCGCCGTGCCGGTCGATCCGCGTCATCGCCTGCTCACCAGCAAGTACAGCCCTGCGCGCACCTTCACGCCGGAGGGCACGGTCGGCATCGGCGGCGTCTACATGTGCATCTACGGGATGGATTCGCCGGGTGGTTACCAGCTCGTCGGCCGCACCGTGCCGATCTGGAATTCGCACCTGAAGAACCCGGTGTTCGGCGACGAGCCCTGGCTACTGAAGTTCTTCGACCAGGTGCAGTTCTATCCCATGAGCGAATCCGAGCTGAGCGAATACCGCGCGGACTTCGCCGCCGGCAGGGTGGGCGTGGAAATCGCGCACGAGACCTTCTCGCTGAAAGACCACCTCGCCTTCCTCGAACGCGAGGCCGCCGGCATCGCCGCCTTCAGGGCCACGCAGAAGGCCGCCTTCGACGAGGAGCGCGAACGCTGGAAGGATTTCGCCTTTGCCTACGCCACGCTCGAAGCGCCACCCGAGGAAGACATCCCCGAGGGCTGCAGTCCGGTGCGTGCGCATGTGGCCGGCAACATCTGGAAATTGCTGGTCGCGCCCGGCGACCGGGTGCGCGCCGGCGATGCATTGCTTATCATCGAGTCCATGAAAATGGAATTGAAGGTCGTGGCGACCGAAGCCGGGGTGGTGAAGAAACTGCTGTGCCGCGAGGGCACGCCGGTTTCCGCCGGGCAGAATCTGCTCGCGCTGGAGGCAGCCTGATGCGGGACATGCGGATCGCCGCGCTCGCCGCGGCCTATCGCGACGGGCGCCTCGCGCCCACCCGGCTGGTGGAAGACCTGCTCGCCGCCGTGCCGGCCTTCGACGACCGCCATATCTGGATCGTGCCGCCCGCGCGTGCGGCCCTGCTTGCGCGGGCGCGCGAACTCGAGGCTGCCGGCATGGACGGCAAGCCGCTCTGGGGCATTCCCTTCGCGGTCAAGGACAACATCGACGTCGCCGGCCTGCCCACGAGCGCTGCGTGCAAGGCCTTCGCGCACCCCGCCGAAACCACCGCGCCGGTCGTGCAGGCGCTGCTCGACGCCGGCGCGATTCTGGTCGGCAAGACCAATCTCGACCAGTTCGCCACGGGCCTGAACGGCACCCGTTCGGATTACGGCATCTGCCGCAACGCATTCGATTCCGCATATCTGGCCGGGGGATCGAGTTCGGGCTCGGCCGTCGCCGTGGCGCTCGGCCTCGCGAGCTTTTCGCTCGGCACCGACACCGCGGGCTCCGGCCGCGTGCCGGCGGCGTTCAACAACCTGATCGGCCTCAAGCCCACGCGCGGACTGCTGTCCACGCGCGGCGTGCTGCCGGCCTGCCGTTCGCTCGACTGCGTGTCGGTGTTCGCGCTCGACAGCGCGGACGCGGAAGCCGTGTTCGAGGTCGCGTGCGGATTCGATGCGGACGATGCCTACGCCCGCGCGGATCGCGGCGGCCCGCTGGCCGGCTTCGGCGCGGCGGGCCTGCGGATCGCCGTGCCCCGGGGCGGCCAACTCGAAACCGACTGCGATGCCGACACGCTCGCCGCGTCCGCGCGTGCGGCCGAAGCCTTGCGCGAGCAGGGCGCGCAACTGGTCGAAATCGACATCGCGCCGTTTCTCGAAGCGGCGCTGCTGCTCTACGAAGGACCCTGGGTCGTCGAACGCTATGTCGCAATCCGCGCCTTCTTCGATGCGCACGAAGCCGTGCTGCATCCGGTGGTTGGCGGCATCATCGCCAAGGGGAAGTCGTTCACCGCGCGCGATACCTTCGAGGCCGAATACCGGCTGATGGCCTTGCGCCGCGCGGCGGAATCCGCGCTGGCGGGCTGCGACGCCTTGCTGCTGCCGACCGCGCCGACGCACCACACGGTCGAGGCGATGCTCGCCGACCCGGTCGCCGCGAATGCGAAGCTGGGCCGCTACACCAACTTCGTCAACCTGTTCGACCTGTGCGCCGTCGCGGTGCCGGCGGGAACGCGCGGCAACGGCCTGCCGATCGGCGTGACCCTGCTGGCGCCCGCCTTCGCCGACCGCTTCCTGCTGGGCTTGGCGAGGCAGCTGCAGCCGCTGCTCAACGAAACCTGCGGGCGCGATCTCGCACCGGTTCCGGCTTTCGCGGTGGCGACCGAAGCGCCGGACGGCGGCCATGCGCTCGCCCTCGTCGGCGCGCACATGTCCGGCCTTGCGCTCAACCAAGAGTTGACGTCGCGCGGCGCGCGTTTCCTGCGCAGGACGCATACCGCACCGCATTACCGCTTCTACGCGCTGGAGGGCAAGGTGGCGCGCCCCGGGCTCGTCGCCGTCGCCAGTGGCGGCGCGGCCATCGAGGCGGAAATCTGGGCCATCCCGGCCGTGCAACTGGGCAGTTTTCTGGCGGGCATTCCTGCACCGCTGGGTCTGGGCAAGGTCGCGCTCGAAGACGGCTCCGAGGTGATCGGCTTCATCTGCGAGCCGGGCAAGCTGGGCAATGCGCGCGACATCACCGCGCTCGGCGGCTGGCGCGCCTACCTCGCGGAAAAGCAATTGAAGTCAGCCTGAAGGAGCGTCCATGCCGGTCCTCGAATCCGATCCCTATCCCTGGCCCTGGAACGGCGAGCTGCGTCCCGGGAACACGGCGCTCGTCATCATCGACATGCAGACCGATTTCTGCGGCATCGGCGGCTACGTCGACCGCATGGGCTACGATCTCTCGCTCACCCGCGCGCCCATCGAGCCCATCAAGGCGGTGCTGAAGCGGATGCGCGAACTCGGATATTTCATCATCCACACGCGCGAAGGGCACCGGCCCGATCTCGCGGACCTGCCTGCGAACAAGCGCTGGCGCAGCCAGCGCATCGGCGCAGGCATCGGCGATCCGGGGCCGTGCGGCAAGATCCTGGTGCGCGGCGAGCCGGGCTGGGAAATCATCCCCGACCTCGCGCCGCAGGCCGGCGAACCCGTCATCGACAAACCCGGCAAGGGTTCGTTCTATGCGACCGATCTCGAACTCATCCTGCGCAGGAACGGCATCGAGAACATCGTGCTCACCGGCATCACGACCGACGTCTGCGTGCACACGACCATGCGCGACGCCAACGACCGCGGCTTCGAGTGCGTGCTGCTCGCTGATTGCTGCGGCGCGACCGATCCGGACAACCACGCCGCCGCGCTGCACATGATCCGCATGCAGGGCGGCGTGTTTGGCGCGGTATCGGATTCCGCCGCCCTGCTGAAGGCGCTGGCTTGAGTCAGGCGTATCGCGGCGTAACGTTCGACGACCTGATCGCCGGCGGTCCCTGGCATCCCCTGCGCGAAGGCGTGGAGATCCAGTATCTACATCGCGCGTTGGACGAGCCGGTCGCCGCGCTCCTGCGTTACCAGCCGGGCGCGCGCGTGCCGCTGCATCGCCACACCGGCGTCGAGTTCGTGCATGTCCTGTCCGGCAGCCAGCGCGATGCCGACGGCGTGTACCGCGCAGGCAGCTTCACGATCAACCAGCCCGGCACGCGACACGAGCTCGTCAGCGACGACGGCTGCGTGGTGTGCATCGTCTGGCAGGCGCCGGTCGAATTCCTCTGATTGGTGCGGACGCCGGCGTCGGCGTATCGAACTGGTGCGTCGCAAGACCTGACTTTCCCGGTGCGCAGACGCCAAGCAATTGAATCCAAAAGCCTTGTTCCATGAAGGCGGGCTCGCCCGCTTTTTGCTTTTGATGTATCCAAGGCTGTATCCCAGAAGCCCAAGATCCGGAGTCCTTCCATGCCGCGCCTGCACGTCGCCGCCGAGCCAGCAGAATTCCTCTTCGATCCCGCACGGACCGCGCTGGTGCTGATCGACATGCAGCGCGATTTCCTGGAGCCCGGCGGCTTCGGCGAATCGCTCGGCAACGACGTGCGCAAGCTGGCGAAGGTCGTGCCGCCGCTGAAAAAATTGCTCGAAACCGCGCGCACCGTCGGCCTCACGGTGATCCATACCCGCGAGGGCCATCGGCCCGATTTGTCCGACGCGCCGCCCGCCAAGATCGAGCGCGGCGCGCCCAGCCAGCGCATCGGCGATCCCGGGCCCATGGGACGCATCCTCGTGCGCGGCGAGTCCGGCCAGGATTTCATCGAGGCGCTCTATCCGCTGCCCGGCGAGCCGGTGATCGACAAGCCCGGCAAGGGCGCGTTCTACGCCACCGACTTCGCCGCGATCCTCAAGCACCGCGGCATCGACACGCTGATCGTCACCGGCGTGACCACCGAGGTCTGCGTGCACACGACCGTGCGCGAGGCGAACGATCGCGGCTACCGCTGTCTCGTGCCGGGCGACTGCTGCGGCTCGTACTTCGACGAATTCCACGCCGTGGGCCTGCGGATGATCGCCGCGCAGGGCGGCATTTTCGGCTGGGTGTGCGAATCGGCGCCGCTGCGCGCGGCGCTGAACAGTCTGTCCGCGAAGGACGCGACGCTGCGCGAAGTCAAAACTGCATAGCGTTCGGCGTGCCTTCGCACGTTTCGCGGATCGATCCTTAATCCTGAAGGAGGGCAACATGACGACGGCAACAAAACCCCTGATCTGGTCGCCGGGCGACTGGAACGCGCTGTTCGGCTTCGGCACCAACATCCTCGTCAACATGCTGGTGCTCACCGGCCTGTTGCGCTACGTGCTGCAGATGCCCGACGACCTGGTGTTCGGCCGCATCCTGCCGGCGGTCGGCCTGATGATGTTCCTCTCGACCATGTACTACGCCTGGCTTGCCTACAAACTGGCGAAGGCGACCGGACGCCTGGACGTGACCGCGCTGCCCTCCGGCATTTCGGTGCCGCACATGTTCGTGGTGGTGTTCGTGATCATGCTGCCGATCAAGCTCGCCACCGGCGATCCCGTCAAGGCGTGGGAGGCGGGCCTGACCTGGGTGTTCGTGCAGAGCTTCGTGCTGATGGCGGGCGGCTTTCTCGCGCCCTACATCCGCAAGATCACGCCGCGCGCGGCGCTGCTCGGCGCGCTGGCCGGCGTGTCCATCGCCTTCATCTCGATGCGTCCGGCGCTGGAAATGTTCATGACGCCGCTGATCGGCATCGTGTGCTTCGCCATCATCCTCGCCAGCTGGTTCGGCGGCGTACGCTACTGGAAGGGCATACCCGCAGGTCTCGTCGCCATCGCGGTCGGCACGCTGATCGCCTGGGGCTCGACCCTGTTCGGTTTTTCCATCGGCGGCATGAGCGTGGACAAGCTCGGCGAATCGGTCGCGAGCTTTGGCTTTGCGCTGCCCATCCCGGCGATCGGCCACGTGTTCTCGGGCTTCGAGTTCATCGGCGTGATCCTGGTCACCGCGATTCCCTTCGGCATCTACGACCTGGTCGAGGCGATGGACAACGTCGAGTCGGCCGAAGCCGGCGGCGACAAGTATCCGACCACGCGCGTGCTCACCGCCGACGGCGTCATCAGCCTGATCGGCTGCTGCATGGGCAACCCCTTCATCAACGCCGTCTACATCGGTCATCCCGGCTGGAAGGCCATCGGCGGCCGCATCGGGTATTCGGCGGCGACCGGCGCGATGGTGCTGATCCTGTCGTGGTTCGGAATCATCGCCGTGATGATGGCGTTGATCCCGGTGGTCGCGATCTCGCCCATCCTGCTCTACATCGGCATGCTGATCGGTGCGCAGGCCTTCCAGGAAACGCCGAAATCGCACGCCCCGGCGGTGATTCTTGCGCTGGTGCCGCACGTCGCGGCCTGGGGCAAGCTGCAAATCGACAACGCGCTCGGCGCCGCCGGCACCAGCGCCGCGACGGTCGGCCTCGACAAGCTCGGCCAGGTCGGCATTCTCTACGAGGGGCTGGGCACGCTGGGCGGCGGCGCGATCCTGGTCAGCCTGATCCTCGGCGCCACGGCCGTATTCATCATCGAGAAACAGTTCTACAAGGCAAGTGCGTTCGCGCTGGCCGGCGGTGTGCTGGCTTTCTTCGGCTTCATGCACGGCGAAAAGATCGGCCTGGCCGTCAGTCCAATGGTGGCGGCGAGCTATGTGGCGGTGGCGGCGACCCTGCTGCTGATCGCGCGCCATGCCGTGCCGGGGCAGGTCGGCCAACGGCGGACCTTCGACGAGGCGCCCGAGCCGGTCGTGGAAGCGGGCTGATCGTGGCGTAGCGACCTGCCCGCGTGCGCGGGCAGGGGCTATACTCGAAGCGGATCAACAAGCGATGTGCCCGCCATGAGCGACAGCAAGCCGAGTTCGCACGACGTCTACAGTGAACTGCGCGACATGATTCTCAACTTCGAGTTGTATCCCGGCAGCCGGGTGACCGAGCAGGAACTCGCCTCGCTGTTCGGCGTGAGCCGCACGCCGGTGCGCGGCGCGCTGCAAAGGCTGGAGGCCGAGGGCTACCTCACCATCCAGCCCAAGCAGGGCTGCTACATTCGCGCGCTCGACATCGCCGAGCTCACCCAGTATTACCAGGTGCGCATCGCGCTCGAGATGTTCTCACTCGAACTCGCGTGCACCTACATGCCCGACGCCAAGCTGAAAGAACTGGCCGAAGCCTGGGATCCGGACAAGCAGCACGAGCGCAGCGACAATCCCGAGGAGATGGAGGCGCGCGACGAGTCCTTCCACATGGCGCTGGCCGAAGGCGGCGGCAACATGGCGCTGGTCGAGTACCTGGCCGACATCAACCGCCGCATCCGCATCATCCGCCGACTCGATTTCACCAACGGCGACCGCATCGACAAGACCTACGACGAGCACCACACGCTCTGCATGCACCTGCTGGCGCGCAACCTCGCACGCGCGCAGGCGCTGATGCGCGAGCACATCACGCACAGCGAGAATTTCGCGAAGAACCTGACGTTGACGCAGCTCGCCAAGAGCCGCTTTTTGCTGAAGCGCCAGCCCGTCCCTGCGGCGGGCTGATTACCAGAACCGGTACCAGGCCTTGCCCTCGGTGTTCACGCCCCTGGCGTACTTGCTGCTGGGGTAGTTGAGTGCCAGCACGCGTTGTGCGTCGTCGCGCAGTTCGGGCAGTTTCAGCTTGTCGTAGGCGATCACCATGATGGCCAGGGCCTGCTCGACGGCGGGCGCTTCGGGGTAGGTCTTCCCAGGCCTCGCGCTTGAGGTAGTACTTGGCGACGTGGATTTCGTTGCCGGCCAGCGCGTTGACCAGGTATTTCATGCGCGCGACCGAATCGGCGGCATACTTGCTGTTCGGGAAGCGGGTGGCCAGTTCCTTGAACGACTGGAAGGCTTCACGGGCGGCCTTGGGGTCGCGCTCGCTCATGTCCTGGTCGACCAGGTTGCCCAGCAGTCCCAGGTCGTCGTTAAAATTCGCCAGGCCCTTCAGATAGTAGGCGTAATCGACGTTAGGGTGATTGGGGTGCAACTTGATGAAGCGGTCGCAGGCGGCGATCGCGGAAATCGGTTCGTTGTCCTTGTAATAGGCGTAGGCCACCTCAAGTTGGGCCTGCTGCGCGTAGCGGCCGAACGGATAGCGGGATTCCAGCGATTCGAACAGCTTGACCGCGCGTTCGTAGTTGCCGCTGTCGAGTTCCTCCTTGGCAGTGGTATACAGCTTCTGCGCCGACCAGTTCGCGGTTTCGTCCTTGACCTCGGGGAGGAGGCCGCAGCCGCCCAGCGCAAGTGCGGTCGCCAGGGCGAGGCCGCCGAGCGTGCGGCGGAAGGCAGGTAAACCGTAGGAACCAGGATTGAACATGGCAAAGGACACCGGGAAATCGTCGGACGATTATAAGGGAAATGCGGAGGACAACGTCCGCACGCTGGTGATCCCCGACGATCACGGCGGCCAGCGGCTGGACCAGGCGCTGGCCGCGCTGCTGCCCGAGTTTTCGCG
This sequence comes from Thiobacillus sp., assembly GCA_044227225.1. Classification (GTDB taxonomy): domain Bacteria; phylum Pseudomonadota; class Gammaproteobacteria; order Burkholderiales; family Thiobacillaceae; genus Thiobacillus. The sequence goes on from JBGAFM010000011.1 coordinate 18,542, forward strand.
CAACCGCATCCAGAACTGGATCCGTGCGCGCAAGATTTCGGTGGACGAGGCCTGGGGCACCACCAAGATGAAGGTGCTGGGCGGCGAGGCGGTGCGGGTGGAGGTCGAGGCCGACCCGGGCGCCACGCCGGACGCGCCCGAGGCGATTCCCCTCAACGTGGTGGCCGAAGACCCGGTGCTGCTGGTGATCGACAAGCCGGTGGGCCTGATCGTGCATCCGGGCAGCGGCAATCCGCGCGGCACCCTGCTGAACGCCCTGCTGCACCGCGTGCCGCAGGTGGCCGAGCTGCCGCGTGCCGGCATCGTGCACCGGCTGGACAAGGACACCTCGGGCCTGCTGGTCGTCGCCAAGACGCTGGCGGCGCATACCGACCTGGTGCGCCAGCTGCAGGCGCGCACGGTCAAGCGCGAATACCTGGCGCTGGTCTACGGCGAGGTCGACCGCGAAGGCACGGTCGATGCGCCGCTGGCGCGCGACCCGCACAACCGCACCAAGCGCGGCGTGCATCCGCTGGGCAAGCCGGCCGTCACGCATTACGAGCCGGTCGAGCGCTTTCCCGGCGGCGTCACCCTGCTGCGCTGCAGGCTGGAAACCGGCCGCACCCACCAGATTCGCGTGCACATGCAGCACATCGGCCATCCGCTCGTCGGCGAGCAGGTCTACAGCGCCAGCCGCCGCGGCTATCACAAGATTCCCTTCCCGCGGCAGGCCCTGCACGCCGAGCGCCTCGGGCTCATCCATCCCGTCACGCACGAGTACGTGCAGTGGGAAAGCCCGCTGCCGCCGGACTACGCCTCGCTGCTGCAGGCGCTGCGCGACAACACCGACTGGGGCAAATGATCCCGATCCATCCCGACTGGCCCGCACCGGCGAAGGTGCGCGGCCTGATGACCACGCGTACCGGCGGCGTCAGCGCCGCGCCGTGGGCCAGTTTCAACCTGGGCGACCACGTGAACGACGATCCGGCGCACGTGGCGGCCAACCGTGCCTTGCTGCGCGCGCAGGTGCCTGCCGAGCCGGCCTGGCTGAGGCAGGTGCACAGCGCCCGCGTGGTCGAGGCCGGCGGCGGCGCGGTCGAAGCCGACGCCTGCTTCAGCCGTACGCCCGGCCAGGTCTGCGCCGTGCTCACCGCCGACTGCCTGCCGGTGCTGTTCTGCGACCGCGCCGGCAGCGTGGTCGCCGCCGCCCACGCCGGCTGGCGCGGGCTGGCCGGCGGCGTGCTCGAGGCCACCGTCGCCGCCATGGCCGTGCCGCCGGGCGGGATACTCGCGTGGATGGGCGCGGCCATCGGCCCCGCAGCCTTCGAGGTGGGCGATGACGTGCTCGAGGCCTTCCTGGCGCAGGATCCGGAAACGGCCGCTGCCTTCGTGCCGCAGGGCGCGCCCGGCAAATGGCTGGCCGATATCTACGCGCTGGCGCGTATCCGGCTGGCGCGGGCCGGGGTGACGGCCGTGAGCGGCGGCGGGCGATGCACCTATACCGAAGCGGACACCTTCTTCTCCTATCGCCGCGACGGCGTCACCGGCCGCATGGCGGCCCTGGTGTGGCTGGCGGATTGACCGGGGTTATCAAGACATATTTATCCGTTATATGATCGCGGCCTCCACGATCCGACGGATTCAGCATGAGCACCTCATTCGACGACCTCCAGCAAAGCTACGGTCGCTGCCTGCGCGACAAGAACTTCATTTCGCGCTTCTACGAGATTTTCCTCGCCAGCCATCCGGACATCGCGCCGATGTTCGCCAAGACCGATTTCGGCACCCAGCGCATGGCGCTGCGTCACGGCATCAGCGCGGCCATCATGCATGCCTCGGGCAGCGCGCTGTCGAAGCGCACCATCGACCAGATGGCGAAAGTGCACGGGCGCAAGGGCCATGCGCCGGTACCGCCCAGGCTCTATCCCTACTGGATCGACAGCCTCGTCCAGGCGGTCGGCGAGTGCGATCCCGAGGTCACGCCGGCCCTGCTCGAGCGCTGGCGCCAGGGCATGGGCATCGTCGTCCAGACCTTCATCCAGCAATACTGAGCCCGGCTGCCAGGCCAGCCAGCCGGCGTGGCCTCAGGGCGTGCCGCCCTGAAAATCCTCCCGGATGCGCAGGTAGCGCGGAAAGCGCGGCACGCTGTTCCTGGTCAGCTGCAGGTAGCGGTAAGTGACGCGCGTGCCGACCGGCGGCGGCTGGCGGCGTAGCGCATCGGTCAGCCCGCTGCCGAGCCGGAAGCGTTTGCCGTCCGGCATTTCCATCTGCAGCGCGCCGGTCATGCCCTGGTACTTGCCCTTGCCCGGCACGTGGCCGACGACCACGGCCTCGGCGTCCAGCCAGGGCTTCAGTTTCAGCAGCACGTCGCTGCGCCCGCTGACGTAGGGTGCGTCGGCGCGGTGCAGCATCAGGCCTTCGCCGCCGGCGCGCACCACGGCGTCGAGGCGCTGCATCAGGGCATCGCGGTCGGCCATGCGGGATTGTTCGACCGCCTGCAGCCAGGGCACGCCGGCCAGCGCCACGGCTGCCTGGATCTGCGCCACGCGCGCGCTGAAATCGCCGGCCGCGCCGGGCAGTTCGAACACCAGGTAGCGCACCTGCCGCCATTCGGCATCCACGGGTTCGGTCTTGCGCACGATGCCCGACAGCGCATCGAAGCGGTTGCGCCCGATCCACAATTCGCCGTCCAGCGGCGTGGCGGGGAAATGCGCGGTGAACCACGCCGGCGCCGGCACCGTGCCGCCGCCGCGAAAGCGCAGGCTGCGGCCATCCCATTGCGCGCGCACGCCGTCGAATTTTTCGCTGACCCAGTATTGGCGCACGTCGACACCGGGCGCGTAGACCCCGGCCAGCAGCATCGCCGGCGCGGGATCGGGCCGGGCCGGCGCCGGGGCCAGCAGCGCGCACGCCAGCCACAGCCCGGCCAGCGCGGGTTTCAGTCGAGCCATTTCTGCATGAAGCGCGCTTCGCCCATCGCCGGGTCGAGGCGGTAGTCGTCGAAACCGAGCTTCACATACAGCCCGCGCGCGGCGCGGTTCTCCGACAGCACTTCCAGCGTGAGCTTGCAGGCGCCGCGTTCGCGGGCGATGGCCTCCACCCCGGCGAACAGCCGGGCGGCGATGCCGCGTCCGCGATGGGTTTCACGCACCACCACGTCGTGGATGTTCACCAGCGGCCGGCAGGCAAAGGTGGAAAAGCCCTCGATGGCGTTGACCAGCCCCACCGGCGCAGCCCCTTCGAAGGCGAGCACGCTGAAAATGAAGGGGCGTTCGGCCAGCGCAGCGACCAGATGGCCGCGGGCGAAGTCCGACAGCGGCGCGCCGCCGCCGGCCGCGTCCTGCGCGTAGTGATCGAGCAGGTCGACCAGCGCCGCCGCGTGCGCCGGATCGGCGTAATCGGCGCGGACGATGCGGAGATCGGGCTCAGGCATCGGCGACGATGCGCATGGAGAGATCCACCGCGCGGATGTGCTTGGTGAGCCCGCCGATGGAAATGCGGTCGACGCCGGTGTCGGCGACGGCGCGCACCGTTTCCAGCGTGACGTTGCCCGAGGCTTCGAGCAGGGCGCGGCCGTGGTTGATCTGCACCGCATGGCGCATGGCGTCGAGGCCGAAGTTGTCGAGCAGGATCAGGGTGGCGCCGGCGGCCAGCGCCTCGCTCAGCTGCTCCAGGGTTTCCACCTCGATCTGCACGCTCACGCTGTCGCCCGCCAGGCGAAAGGCCGCGTCGAGCACCGGCGCAATGCCGCCGGCCGCGGCGATGTGGTTTTCCTTGATCAGGATGCCGTCGTAGAGGCCGATGCGCTGGTTCTGCCCGCCGCCCACGCGCACCGCGTATTTCTCGGCCAGGCGCAGGCCGGGCAGCGTCTTGCGGGTGTCGAGGATGGCGGCGTGGGTGCCGCGCACCGCGTCCACGTAGGGCCGGGTCGCCGTCGCCACCGCCGACAGGGTCTGCAGGAAGTTGAGCGCCGGCCGTTCGGCGGTAAGCAGCGCGCGGGCGCGGCCCTGGATTTCGACCAGCACGGTGTCCGGCGCGACCGTGTCGCCCTCGTTCACCCGCCAGTCGAGGCGGCAGTTCGGGTCCAGCGCGCGGAAGCAGGCGTCGAACCAGGGCCGGCCGGCGATCACGGCCGCCTCGCGGGTGATGACGCGGGCATGGGCAGCCTGCGCGGCGGGAAGGAGGCGGGCGGTGAGATCGCCGCTGCCGACGTCCTCCTCCAGCGCACGCGCCACGTCGGTTTCCACGGAAGTCAGGAGCAAATCGGACATCGAGGGATAAATTCGGACAAGACGGGTTGAAATGGCCCCGGGCGACACCATTTTGGAGGCATTCACGAATATACCCGAAGAGGTTGCTCCATGCGTTTCGACAAACTCACCACCCAGTTCCAGCAGGCTTTTGCCGATGCGCAGAGCCTGGCGGTTGCCGGCGACCATGCCTACATCGAGCCGCAGCACCTGCTGCTGGCCCTGCTCAACCAGGAAGGCGGCGGCGCGTCGTCCATCCTGTCGCGGGCCGGCGCCCAGGTGCCGGCGCTCAAGGCCGCGCTCGACCAGGCGCTGAAGCGGCTGCCCAAGGTGGAAGGGCAGGGCGGCGAGGTCTCGATCTCGCGCGACCTCAACAACCTGCTGAACCTGACGGACAAGGAAGCGATGAAGCGCGGCGACGCCTACATCGCCTCCGAACTGTTCCTGCTGGCCGTGGCCGACGACAAGGGCGAAACCGGCCGCCTGCTCAAGCAGCACGGCGTGCAGAAGGGTGCGCTGGAATCCGCCATCAACGCCGTGCGCGGCGGCGAGGGCGTGCAGTCGCAGGAAGCCGAAGGCCAGCGCGAGGCGCTGAAGAAATACACCCTCGACCTCACCGCGCGGGCGCGCGAAGGCAAGCTCGACCCGGTGATCGGCCGCGACGACGAAATCCGCCGCGCCATCCAGATCCTGCAGCGCCGCACCAAGAACAACCCGGTGCTGATCGGCGAGCCCGGCGTCGGCAAGACCGCCATCGTCGAAGGCCTGGCGCAGCGCATCGTCAACGACGAAGTGCCGGAAACGCTCAAGGGCAAGAAGGTGCTGGTGCTCGACCTGGCCGCGCTGCTGGCCGGCGCCAAGTACCGCGGCGAATTCGAGGAGCGGCTCAAGGCCGTGCTGAAGGAACTGGCGATGGACGCCGGCCGCACCATCGTCTTCCTCGACGAAATCCACACCCTGGTCGGCGCCGGCAAGGCCGAAGGCGCCATCGACGCCGGCAACATGCTGAAGCCTGCGCTCGCGCGCGGCGAGCTGCACCTGATCGGCGCCACCACGCTGGACGAATACCGCAAGTACATCGAAAAAGACGCCGCGCTGGAGCGCCGCTTCCAGAAGGTGCTGGTCGACGAACCCAGCGTCGAATCGACCATCGCCATCCTGCGCGGCCTGCAGGAAAAATACGAACTGCACCACGGCGTCGATATCACCGACCCGGCCATCGTCGCCGCCGCCGAGCTGAGCCACCGCTACATCACCGACCGCTTCCTGCCCGACAAGGCCATCGACCTCATCGACGAGGCTGCCGCGCGCATCAAGATGGAAATCGATTCCAAGCCCGAATCGATGGACAAGCTCGACCGCCGCATCATCCAGCTCAAGATCGAGCGCGAGGCGGTGAAGAAGGAAACCGACGAGGCCTCGCAAAAAAGATTGGCGCTGCTGGAGGACGAGATCGCCCGTCTCACCCGCGAATACGCCGACCTGGAAGAAGTGTGGAAGGCCGAGAAGGCGCAGGTGCAGGGCAGCGCCCATATCAAGGAAGAGATCGACAGGCTGCGCGGCGAGATGGCCGAACTACAGCGCCGCGGCCAGTACGACAAGCTTGCCGAAATCCAGTACGGCAAGCTGCCGCAACTGGAAGCGCAGCTGAAGCACGCTGAATCGGCCGGCGCGGGCAAACCCGCGTTCAAGCTGCTGCGCACCGAAGTCGGCGCCGAGGAAATCGCCGAGGTCGTGTCGCGCGCCACCGGCATCCCCGTCTCCAAGATGATGCAGGGCGAGCGCGACAAGCTGCTGCACATGGAAGACAAGCTGCACAGCCGCGTCGTCGGCCAGGACGAAGCCGTGCGCGTGGTGTCCGACGCCATCCGCCGTTCGCGTGCGGGCTTGAGCGATCCCAACCGCCCGCTCGGCAGTTTCCTCTTCCTGGGCCCCACCGGCGTCGGCAAGACCGAGCTGTGCAAGACCCTGGCCGAATACCTGTTCGATTCCGCCGACCACATGATCCGCATCGACATGAGCGAATTCATGGAGAAGCACTCCGTCGCGCGCCTCATCGGCGCGCCGCCCGGCTACGTCGGCTACGAGGAAGGCGGCTATCTGACCGAAGCCGTGCGCCGCAAGCCGTACTCCGTCATCCTCATGGACGAAGTCGAGAAGGCGCACCCGGACGTGTTCAACGTGCTGCTGCAGGTGCTGGACGACGGCCGCCTGACCGACGGCCAGGGCCGCACCGTGGATTTCCGCAACACCGTCATCGTCATGACCTCCAACCTCGGCAGCCAGATGATCCAGTCCATGGCCGGCGACGACTACCAGGTGGTGAAGCTTGCCGTGCTGGGCGAAGTGAAATCCTACTTCCGCCCCGAGTTCATCAACCGCATCGACGAGGTCGTGGTCTTCCACGCCCTGGGCGAAGCGCACATCGCCAGCATCGCGCGCATCCAGTTGAAGGCGCTCGAAGCGCGCCTGGCGCAGATGGAACTGACGCTCGCCGTCACCGATGCTGCCCTGGCCGAAATCGCCAAGGCCGGCTTCGACCCCATCTACGGCGCGCGCCCGCTCAAGCGCGCCATCCAGAGCGAACTGGAAAACCCGCTGGCGAAGGAAATCCTCGCCGGGCATTTCGCACCCAAGGACACGATCCGGGTGGACGCGAAGGACGGGGTGTTCCGGTTCGAGAAGGGGTGAGGCGGATCAGCGACGAAGTGAGAGGGCGGGGTTTCCCCGCCCTTTCTTTTTTGGGGGACGGGTTCTCGGCCGAAGCGGCCTGCCAGGCTAGCCGCTCCATACGACCGGGGTTCAGAGCTTACCGGTCAGAGCACCGTTCAACGTGACGCTAAGCGGGCGGCAAAAGCGCAGCTTTTGACGGTCCGCTTGAGCACAGGGTTAGGACGCATTTGCACCCTCCAGTATGGCGCCCACTGCACCGTCTGGCACATGCCGGTCGACGACGCACAAATCCCGGGTTCCAATAGTGCGCTCTCGCCAGGTTCCTACCACGAACGGTAGGTTCACCTCTCGGCTTAACTGTGCGAGGAACGAGAGTAATTGTTCAAGCTGCTCTCGTTTCAAATCGGGTGCGCTAACGCGCAAGCCAATGTTCCAGTCAGGGATTTCGTAACCCTCCATCAATGGAGATTTTTTGTTCGTGAGAAGAATTCCGTCAACATCCCATGACTTAGCAAAGCCAGTAAACGCATTAACCAGCACCTCTTCTAGGTCGTAGAGGTCAGAGCTATCGGCGTAAGCATAGAGATGAAACATCCTTGCTCCTAACGTGAGATATACACCTGTCCAGGTGTATATCTCGGCAAGGGGTAGGTGCATAACCCGCTCGATTCCTGCCCAAGTACTTGTTTGGATTGACGCGAGCCCGGATTAGGGTGCCATGGCGGAAACGGCAAACACACCCGCCCGGCAACCAGGGCGACTCCGGTCAAGTAAGCGATGCGTGGATAACTGTTTCCCCTGCCCATGGGGCCCCCCTTGCCTGATTGTTGTTTTCAGTTCTTCCGCGGGGTCGGCCAGCGTGCGTTGCGCGTGCCGTAGTGTTCCCAGACTCTAGTTGGGAAAGCAGGGGTGGGTCAAGCGGGCGTCAGAGCCAAAGGGGTTGCCGTGTATCGGCGCGAGCCGGCACGGGGGGCACAGCGAGGCCGGGCTATGTTCAGAATCGTATTCTTTTGCACATTTGCGGACGTCCGTTCCGGCCCCAGAGCAGACTATCAAGGCGTTCCCCATAAAGGTCCGCTTCGGCCGAAAAACCCACCCCTCAATCCGCCCGCGCCCCCGGTGGATTTCCCGCCCCGCCCCGGTTCAATTCCCCCGCGCAGTCCGCGCGCCTTTTCCCGAACCCCAGATAAATCAAGGCTCGCCCGGCCTGGTACGCCGCTTGCGATGGCATCGACAGGGACTGTTCCCGTCGATCAGGAGACCATCATGCAAGCCCACTCTTCTTCTTTCAAAACGCCGCTGCGCCTGGCGCTCGCCGCGGCGCTGGCCGCGAGCGCGCTGGGCGCGCAGGCGGCCGGGCGACCCGGCTACAGCGATACCGAAACCGTGGTCGAATCGGCTGGCTGGGCGGCGCCGCAGCTGGCGCGCGCGGCGGCGGCCTCGGGGCGCGCGCTGGTCGAGCAGCTGCGCTCGGCGCGCGCCTTCCTCGATGCCGATTCGCCGGCGCTGGCGCTGAGCGCGCTGCGGGTGGCGGGCGAATTCGACGGCGCCTGGCTGCGCACCATGCCTTTCCTCGACGTGGGCAACGCCATCCGCACTGCGCGCAACAAGCTGGTGGCGGGCGAGCAGGATCGCTTCTACGACGATCTGCTGCCCATCTACGCCAGCCTCGACGAGATGGATCTGTACGCGCCGCGCCTGGCCGCCCACGTGCGCGAACGCACGCACCGGGCCGAGGCGGCGGCGCACGGCGGCCGCAACGGCGAGGCGGCCTCGACGCTGACCGAGGTGGCGCGCGACATCGAGGACACCACGGTCTACATGCCGCTGGATTTCGTGGGCCAGCAGATCAGGGTGGCGCGCACCGCGCTCGCCGCCAGTCCGGCCGACAAGGCCGCCGCGCGCCAGGCCATCGACCGCGCGCTCGGTTCGGTGTTCGAGGTGGTGCGGGGCGTCGACACCGCACGCCCCGCACGTTGAGGAGACGATCATGGACAGAACCACATCGCAATGCATCCTCACGGCCGCGACCCTGCTGGCGGCCGGCCCCGGCTTCGCCGAGGACTTCCCCGACACCGCGCGGGTGCTGTCGGCTGCGCCGGTCTACAGCGACCAGCGCGTGTCGAGTTCGCAATGCCGGCAGGTGCTGGTGCAGGCCACGCCGGACAATGCCACCGGCAGCCAGATTTTCGGCGGCATCCTCGGCGGCCTGCTGGGATCGCGCTTCGGCCACGGCACGGGCCGCGTGGCGGCGAGCGCGGCCGGCGCGATCACCGGCGCCGTGGTGGGCGACAAACTGGCCAGCAACGACGACGACGAGCGCTGGGAAACGCGCTGCACGCCGGTCGAGCGGCGGCAGCCAGTGCTGTCCGGCTACGACGTGACCTACCGCTACGCCGGGCAGGTGATGCACGCCACGCTGCCCTACGATCCGGGCGATACGCTGCCGGTGCAGGTAACGGTGAGGCCGGCGGGGCGGCCGGGCTGATCGCGGCGACAGACGGGCGCCTGCGCCGCGCGCGAAAAAAAGCCCCGGTGCAGGACCGGGGCTTCGCGTGCGCAGCGGGTATCCGCCGGCTCAGCGGGTCTTCCGCCGACGCATGAAGCCGAGGCCGGCAAAACCCAGGCCCAGCAGGGAAAGCGTGGCGGGCTCGGGTACGGGCGTATTGCCCGCGGTGAACGAAATGGTGTCGTAGCCGGTGCCGGCCCCATCGGTGTTGCCGTGGATCAGCACCCGCGTGATGTTGCTGTAGGCCGAAAGATCCTGATGGTCGGGGGCGTAGTTACCCTGGCTCACCAGCAGGGCCAGGTTCGACACGGTCAGGATGCCGTTCTGGTAGATGTCGGCCTGGGCGAACGAGGTGCCGATCGCATTCTGATTCCCCACGGCGTCGAACTGGAGGCCGTTCACCGGCGTGGAGAAATCGAAGATCACCGTGCCGGTGCAGTTGATGCCCGCGCCGGCGAAGCCGGTGCAGAGGAAGTTGGGGGCCGTGCTCTGGTAGGAAGGCTGTGCGGTGATGTAGATGACCTGGCCGCCGTCGGACGAGAACGTGATGCCCTGGCCGGCAAACTGGTTGGTGACGACGGTGCCGTCGGACAGGCTGTCGAAATCGATGAGGGTGGCGTGGGCGGAGGCGACGCTGCCCAGTGCGAGCACAGCGACGGCAAGCTGCTGGCCGGTGCGAACGAAAGTACGGACGGGATGGTGCATGGCACGGCTCCTTCAGGCAAGGGTTTGCACCCGATCCCTCATATAAGCAAGTTCGGGGCCCGTGCCGCCGATGCCAATGAATTCAAGCGCTTGGCCCGCATGATGTCGGCAATGCCTGGCGCAATGTAAAAAACCCCGACGCTGCAATGGGCGATGGCAGGGGGCTGCGTGCCGTAACCGGGGTCTTTTGCCCGATCCGGGCCCACCCCCTAGAATGCCCCGACGTCCTTCGATCCGACGAACCGCCCCTTGTCCGCCCGCCCCGTACTGCTGTCGCTGCTCCTGTGCGTCGCGCTGACCGCATCGCCGGCGCACGCGTTCACGGTGACGATCGACGCTCCCGCCGATCTGAAGCCCCTGCTCGAGCGCCACCTCGAAGCCGCGCGCGCGGCGAAGCAGGGCGAGTCGCCGGACGCGACGGAGCTGGCGCGCCTGCAGCGGCAGAGCGACGAGACGGCGCGCGAACTGCTGGCCACGGAAGGCTATTTCTCGCCGCGCGTGACTGCCATGCTGGAAGGCGACGCGCTGCGCTACGCGGTGGTGCCGGGGCCGCGCACGCAGGTGCGCACGGTGGCGATCCGTTTCGAGGGACCGTTGCAGGACGAGGCGGCGGGGGCGCGCCTGCGCGCGCGCATCGAGCGTGGCTTCCTGCTGAAGCCGGGCATGCCTTTCCGCCAGGCGGACTGGGGGCTGGCCAAGGCGGGCACGCTGGCCCCGCTGCTGGCGGGCAACCATCTCGCGGCGCGCATCGTGGCGAGCGAGGCGCGCATCGATCCGGCGGCGCAGGCGGCCGACCTGTCGGTGACGGTGGACAGCGGCCCGGCCTTTTTCTACGGCCGGCCGGAGATCGTCGGCACGCAGCGCTATCCGGCTTCCATCGCGCGCAACCTCAGTCCGGCGAAACCCGGCAAGCCGGTGAACCAGCAGGACCTGCTCGACTACCAGGCCGCGCTGGAATCCAGCGGCTACTACAGCCAGGCGACGGTGCGCATCGATCCCGATCCCGCGCAGGCGGCCGCGGCGACGATCCGCGTGGAGGTGACCGAACGCCCGGAGAAGCGCGTGAGCCTGGGCGCCGGTTTCAGCACCGATACCGGGGCGCGCGTGCAGGCGGCGTGGCTCGAGCGCGACGTCGCGGACGAAGGCCTGCAGCTCAGGCTGGAAGCCAAGCTGGAAACCAGGAGCCAGAGTGCGGTGGCGGAACTGGGCTGGCCGCAGAACGCCAAGGGCTACAGCAACAGCCTGGGCGCGCAGCTCAAGCGCGAGGACATCGAGGGCCAGGAGACGCGGTCGGCGCTGGTGGCCGCCAAGCGCAGCCGCACGCGCGGCCAGATCGACACCACGATCACGCTGCAGTACCAGATCGAAACGCAGCAGGTGGGCGACACGGTCGACGCGCGCAACCAGGCGCTCACGGCGAACTATGCGTGGACGCAGCGCGCCGTCGGCCGCGCCTTCTATCCGCGCGATGGCTACGTGCTCACGCTGCAGGGCGGCGGCGCGGCGGAGGCGCTGCTGTCCGACACCACGTTCGTGCGCCTGTACGCCCGCCATACCCAGTTCCTGCGTCTCGGCCGCGACGACCGCCTGGTGGTGCGCGTCGAGGGCGGTGCGGTGCTGGCGGACTCGCGTGACGGCATCCCCACCGATTTCCTGTTCCGCGCCGGCGGCGACAACTCGGTGCGCGGCTACGCCTACCAGAGCCTGGGCCGCACGCTCGACGGCGGCGTGGCCTCGGTGCGCTATCTCGCCACCGGCAGCCTCGAATACAACCATTTCTTCAATCGCGACTGGGGCATGGCGCTGTTCGTCGATGCCGGCGACGCGGCGGACAGTCCGGGCGCGCTGTCGCCGGTGGTCGGCTACGGCGTCGGCGCGCGCTACCGCTCGCCGGTGGGGCCGGTGAACCTCGATCTCGCCTACGGCGAGGAGACCGGCGAGTTCCGCCTGCATTTCTCGCTCGGGGTGTCGTTTTGAGGCGGGCGGTGCGCTGGGGGCTGGGCACGGGCGCATTGCTCGCGGCCGTCGTCGCGGCCGGCGTTTTCCTCGCCGCGACGGCGCCGGGCCTGCGTGCGCTCGCCGGCGTGGCGACGGCGCTGTCGGGCGGGCGGCTCGCGTTCGACGGCGTCGACGGCGCGTTGTCCGGCCCCTTCGACATCCGCAGCCTGCGCATCGAAACGGCCACCCAGCGCATCGTGCTCGAGGGACTGCACGTGGACTGGCAGCCGCGCGCGCTGGGACAGGGTCTGCTCGACATCGACCTGCTTGCCGCGCGCGCGCTGCGCATCACGGCGACGCAGCCGGACACCACGCCGCTGGAACTGCCCGCAAGCCTGCGCCTGCCGTTCGACGTGCGGGTGCGACGCATCGATCTCGCCCGCTTCGAGCGCACTGATCTTGGCGGTGGGCAACTGCAGCTGGCCGGGCTGCGCGGCCGGCTCGACGGGCAGGGCGAGCGCTGGCGCCTGCAGGAGGCGACGGCGGCCGCGCCGTGGGGGACGGCGCGCGGCGAAGCGTCGCTGGGCAAGGACGCACCCTTCGCGCTGACGGGACAGCTCGATGTGCGCGCCAGGCAGCCGCTGCCGCTGCGCGCACGCGCGACGCTCGCCGGGACGCTGGCCGCGCCGCAATTCGACCTCGCCGCCGATGCTGACGCGATGCACTTCATCGCGCGCGGCGAGGCCGCGCTGTTTGCGCAAATCAAGCTGACGAGGCTGCTGGTCGCGGGGGAGGGCATCGATCCGCGCCGCCTTGCGGCCGACGCGCCGGCTGCGGCGCTCGCCTTCTCCGGCCTGTTCGAAGGCCGGGCGGGCGAGCGCGTGTTCGGCAGCTTCAGCCTCGTCAACACCCTGCCGGGCCGGTTCGACCAGCAGCGCCTGCCGCTGGTGCAGTTCACCGGCGCAGTGCTCGGCGACGCCGCACGGGCCGAGTTCAGCAGCCTCGACATCGACCTCGGCGCCGCCGGCCGGCTGGGCGGGCAGGGCACATGGCGCGACGGGCGGTTCGATCTCGCATTCGACGGCGCGCGTCTCGATCTGGCCGGCCTGCACCGCACGCTCGCGGCGACGCGGATGGCCGTGCAGCTGCGCCTGCGCGGCGACGCCGCGCAGCAGACGCTCGACGGCACGGTGAAGGAAAGCTGGGGCGCCGGGCAGTTCGCGCTGACCCACGCGGACCGCGTGATCGCGCTCACCGAAGCGGACTTCAGCGGCCAGAGCGGCCGTCTCGTCGCGCACGGCACGCTCACGCTCGACGCCGCACGCGCCTTCGCCGCTAACCTCGACGCGACGAACATCGATCCCGCGCGGTTCGGCCGCTTCCCGCAGGGGTGCCTCAACCTGCGCGGCGAAATCAGCGGCGCGCTGGCGCCGTCGCTGCTGCTGAACGCGCAGCTCGAACTGCCGCCGGGCACGCTCGAGGGGCGGCCGGTGCGCGGGCAGGCGACGCTGCGCTATGCGGACGCGCATCTCGCGCTGGCCGACGTCGATCTCGACCTGGCCGGCAACCGCGCGCGCCTCGAGGGCGCCTGGGGAAAGCGCGGCGACGCGCTGGACTGGAACGTCGACGCACCGGCCCTGGCGCGCCTGCGCCTCGGCTTCGACGGGCAGCTGACAAGCACCGGCCGCCTGGCCGGCCAGACCGATGCGCCCGACGTCGACGCGCGCGCGCAGGCGCGCGGCCTCCAACTGCCGGGCGCGCTGGCGGTCGAGGCGCTCGATGCGAACCTGACGCTCAAGGCCGCCGCACAGGGGGTCTTCGACGGCAGCCTCGATGCGCGCGGGTTGCGCTGGCGCGATCGCACGGTCGAGCGCGCCCATGCCCGCCTGTCCGGCCGGCGCGATGCGCACACGCTGAGCTTCGACGCCAGCCTGCCGGACTGGCGCGTGAACGCCGCGCTGGCGGGCGGGCTCGACGCGACGCACACCTGGCGCGGCGAACTGAAGTCGGCCGAGGTGCAGGGCGCGTGGCCGCTGCGCCTGCTGGCGCCGGCGCAGCTCGTGCTGGCGCGCGACCGCCAGCAGGTACGCGCACTGGCGTTTTCGGTGGCCGGCGGGCGGGTCGACGTGGCGGAGCTGCAGCGCGACGCGAGCCTGCTGGCCAGCCGCGGCAGCCTGGCCAACCTGCCGGTGGCGCCCCTGCTGGCGCTGGTCGCATCGCCGCCGCCGGTGCATACCGACCTGCGCGTCGACGGCGACTGGAATGTCCGGCTCGGCAGCGGCCTCGACGGCGAAGCGCGCCTGGCGCGCGCGGGCGGCGATGTGAAGCTGACGGCGCCCGCCCTGGCCCTGGGCGTGACGCGGCTGGACCTGAGCCTGAAGGCGGCGGCGAACGAGACCCGGCTGCATGCCGAACTCGACACCCGCGATGCCGGCCAGGCCCGCCTCGACGCGCGCCTGCCGCTGCAGGTCGAAGCCGGCGTGCCGACGCTGTCGCGCACCGCGCCGCTGGCCTGGAATGCGCGCCTCGACGTGCCCGACCTGCGCATCGTCAAGGCCTTCCTGCCGGTGGGCGTGCGCCTCGACGCGCGCCTGGCGGCGAATCTCGAAGGCGGCGGCAGCCTGGCCGCGCCGGCCGTGTCGGGGACGCTGCGCGCGACTAGCCTGCGCTTCGCCATGCCGGAGGAAGGCGTGGCGGTGGAAGACGGCGTGCTCGACCTGGTGCTGGCCGACGACCGCGTGCGCGTGCGTGAAGGCGAGCTGAAAGGGCAGGGCGGACGCATCGTGGTGAGCGGCGACGCGGAATGGCGCAATCCGCGCGCGGGGCTGACGCTGGACTTCGAGAAATTCGTGGCGACGCACCGCAGCGATCGCCAGGTCACCGTGTCGGGGACCACGCAACTCGCGTTTGCCGACCGGCGCCTGAAACTGACCGGCAAACTGGTGACCGACCGGGCGCGGGTGCGGATGCCCGAGGCGAGCCGGCCGGCGCTGTCCGGCGACGTGGTGGTGGCGGGCCGGCCGCCGCGCGAGCCGCCGGTGTCGCAGCGCTTCCCGCTGGCGCTCGATCTCGTGTTCGGCCTTGGCGACGATTTCCTGTTCCAGGGCGGCGGGCTCGACGCGAAGCTCGGCGGCAGCCTGCGCATCTACACGCAGGATGCCGTCCTGCGCGGCGAAGGCGCGATCCAGGTGACGAAGGGCCGCTACGCCGCCTACGCGCAGACGCTCGACATCGAACGCGGCGTGCTGCGTTTTGCCGGCCCGGTCGACAATCCCGGGCTCGACGTGCTGGCTGTGCGCAAGACGCCGACGGTGACGGCCGGGGTGCAGGTGCGCGGTACGGTGCAGCGGCCGGTGGTGACGCTGTATTCCGATCCGGCGATGCCGGACACCGAGAAGCTGTCGTGGCTGGTGCTCGGCCACGGCCTCGACAACGCCGGCCAGCAGGAATTCGTGCTGCTGCAGGTGGCGGCCGGCGCACTGCTCGGCCAGGCCGAGTCGGTGAACTTCCAGAGCCGCCTGGCCGAAAGCCTGGGCATCGACAGCTTCGACGTGCGCGCCGGCGGCAGCGAGAACCTCGGCACGGCCATCGTGAGCGTGGGCAAGCGCCTGTCGTCGCGTGCCACGCTGTCGTACGAACAGAGCCTCGACGGACTCAGCCAGGTGGTCAAGGTGCTGTACCAGCTGAGCCCGCGCGTGCGGCTGGAAGCGCAGGCCGGCGAGCAGAGCAGTTTCGACGCCTTCTACACGCTGGAATACGACTGAATGCGGCTGTGATCGCCCTGGGCGCCTGTCGGACTTGAGACTGATCTACTGCGCCAGTGGGAAGAGCGGTCCATATTTCCCCGATTTTTCGTTGGATAGAACGACTATCCGCCTCAAAATCGTGAAAATCTGTCCTCGCTCTCCCTCTCGGCTCGCTACGATCGCTCAAGTCCGACAGGCGCCTGGCCCGGTGTTAGAATCGGGCGCATGTTTTTCGCGTGCGCTGTTCCGATGATGCCCCCGACGTTTTCCCCCGCCCGGTCCGGAGGCCGCCCCTGATGCGCATCCTGCTTTCCAACGACGACGGTTACTTCGCGCCCGGCCTCGCCGCGCTGGCGGCGGGCCTGTCGCCGCTCGCCGAGGTGTCCGTGGTGGCGCCGGAACGCGACCGCAGCGGCGCGTCGAATTCGCTCACGCTCGACCGGCCGCTGATCCTGCGCCAGGCGCCGAGCGGCTTCTACTACGTCAACGGCACGCCGACCGATTGTGTGCACTTGGCGGTCACCGGCATGCTCGACCACCTGCCCGACATGGTGATCTCCGGCATCAACCACGGCGCCAACATGGGTGACGACACCATCTACTCGGGTACCGTCGCGGCGGCGACCGAAGGCTATCTGCTCGGCATTCCCTCGATCGCCGTCTCGCTCGCCAGCCACAATGCCCGGCACTTCGATACCGCGGCGCGCGTGGTGGCCGACCTCGTGCGGCGCATCCAGTCGCAGCCGCCCGGCGAGCCGATGCTGCTCAACGTGAACGTGCCCGATGCACCCTACGACGAGCTCGACCCGCCCGTGGTCACCCGGCTGGGCCGGCGCCACAAGGCGGAGTCGGTGGTGAAGACGACCAACCCGCGCGGCCAGACCGTGTACTGGGTGGGCGCCGCCGGGGCCGCGCAGGATGCGGGCGAGGGCACGGATTTCTTCGCGGTGGCGAACGGCCGCGTGTCGATCACGCCGCTGCAGATGGACCTCACCCGCTTCGGTCAGATGGACAGCGTGCGCGCATGGCTGAAACCCTGAACCCGCGCGCCGGCATCGGCATGACCTCGGCGCGCACGCGCGGCCGCATGGTCGAGCGCCTGCGCGAACAGGGCATCAAGGACGAGACCGTGCTGGCCGCGATGGGCACCGTGCCGCGCCATCTCTTCGTCGACCAGGCGCTGGAGTCGCGCGCCTACGAGGACACGGCGCTGCCGATCGGCTTCGGGCAGACCATTTCCAATCCCTACATCGTCGCGCGCATGGCCGAGCTGGCGCGCCACGGCGAGGCCGGCCAGGGCCATGCGCTCAACCGCGTGCTCGAGGTCGGCCTCGGCTGCGGCTACCAGGCCGCGGTGCTGGCGAAGATCGCGCGCGAGGTGATATCGCTCGACCGCATCGCGCAGCTGGTCGGCAAGACGCGCGTGCGGCTGCGCGAACTGCGCATCAACAACGTCAAGCCCAAGCACGGCGACGGCCTGCACGGAGCGAAGGACTTCGGGCCCTTCGACGCCATCGTCATCGCCGCGGCCTTTCCCGAAGTGCCGCAGGAACTGCTGGAGCAGCTGGCCGACGGCGGCCGGCTGGTGATGCCCAGGGGCGGCAGCGCGCAGACCCTGTGCGTGGTCGAGCGCCAGGGCGAGACCTGCGCCGAGCGCCTGCTGGAAGACGTGAAATTCGTTCCGCTGCTGCCGGGGGTGGCGTGAAGCAGCTCGCCTGGGCGGCGCTGGCCGCCGCGCTCGCGGCGTGCACCGCGCCCGGCCCGGCTCCGGTGCAGGACGTGCAATCGCGCAAGGTCCCGCCGCCCAGGGTCGTGACCAAGGAGCCGGTCGAGCCGGTGCGCCCGCTTACGCCGCAGATCGCGCCATCCACCACCGGCACGCATACGGTGGCGCGCGGCGACACGCTGTATGCCATCGCCTTTGCCAACAGCCTCGACTACCGCGACCTGGCCGCCTGGAACCGGCTCGAATCGCCGGACCGCATCCTCGTCGGCCAGACCCTGCGCCTGACGCCGCCGCCGGGCGCGGTCGAGGTGAAACCGCTCGACGAGGCGCCGCCGCCGAGCGCGAAGCCGCTGGCCGAGGCGCCGCTGCTGCGCACGCCCCAAGGCGTTTTCCTGCCGTATTCCGAAGCCAACTGGGCGCAGGCGTCCGGCGCGGCGCCGGCCGTGGCCAGCGTACCGCCGGCGCCCGCGGCGGAAAAACCCGCCGCGGAGAAAGTTGCCGCGGAGAAACCCGCCGCCGAACCCGCGCCCGACAAAACCGCATCCCCGGCAACGGCGGCGGCCGGCGTCGACGTCTGGCAGTGGCCGGCCGCGGGCACGCTCGCCGGCCGCTTCGGCGCGGCGGGCGGCAAGGGCATCGACATCGTCGGCGCGCGCAACACGCCGGTGCTCGCCGTCGCGCCGGGCAAGGTGGTCTACAGCGGCAGCGGCCTGCGCGGGTACGGCCGCCTGCTCATCGTCAAGCATGCGGGTGAATTTCTTTCCGCCTACGCGCACAATGAAACCATCCTGGTGAAGGAAGGCGATACCGTCGCCGCCGGCCAGAAGATCGCGCTGATGGGCGACAGCGACGCCGACCGCGTCAAACTGCACTTCGAGATCCGCCGCTACGGCAAACCGCTCGATCCCCTGACTTACCTACCGGAACGCTCATGAGTACGGAACGCGACGACGACCACGAAGAGCCGACCCCCGAAGAACCCGCTGCCGAGGAACTGGAAGCGACCGAGCACGCGGCGCGCGATACGGCAGAGGACCTCGCGTCCGCCATCCTCGACGAACCGCAGGTCGACGTGACCCAGCTGTATCTCAACGAGATCGGCCAGGCGCCGCTGCTCACCGCGGAAGAGGAAGCCGCGCTGGCGCGGCGCGTGGTGAAGGGCGATTTCGAGGCGCGCCAGATCATGATCGAGCGCAACCTGCGGCTGGTGGTGAACATCGCCAAGCACTACGCGAACCGCGGCCTCGCGCTGCTCGACCTGGTGGAGGAGGGCAACCTCGGCCTCATCCACGCGCTGGAGAAATTCGATCCCGAGCGCGGCTTCCGCTTTTCCACCTACGCCACCTGGTGGATCCGCCAGAACATCGAGCGCGCGATCATGAACCAGTCGCGCACCATCCGCCTGCCGGTGCACGTCATCAAGGAACTCAACATCTACCTGCGGGCGCAGCGCCATCTGGAGACGCACGGCGTCACCGACGCCACCAGCGAGGACATCGCCGCGCTCACCGGCCATCCGGTCGAGGACGTGCGCCGCATCATGCAGCTGAACGAACGCGTCGCCTCGCTCGACGCGCCGCTCGACGTCGACCCCACGCTCTCGCTCGGCGAGGCCATCGCCGACGACAACGCGCACCTGCCGGACGAGATGCTGCAGCTGGAGGAGATCGAGCATCACGTCCACGAATGGCTCAAGCAGCTCAACGACAAGCAGCGCTGGGTGATCGAGCGCCGCTTCGGGCTCAACAACTGCGAGGCCTGCACGCTGGAAGACCTGGCGGTGGAACTGCAGGTCACGCGCGAACGCGTGCGGCAGATCCAGATGGAGTCGCTGCGCGTCCTGCGCCAGATGCTGCGCCGGCGCGGCGTGTCCAAGGACCAGCTGTTCTGAAACCGTGAGCCGCGTCGCCTACCTGACGCACGCCGACTGCGCGCAGCACGACGTCGGCCCCTGGCATCCCGAATCGCCCCGACGCCTGCAGGCCGTGGACGCGGCCTTGCGCGCCGCGCCCTGGTTCGGAGAACTGCTCGAAATCGTGCCGCCGCACGCCACGCCCGAACAGCTGGTGCGCGCCCATGCGCAGGCGCACATCGACGGCGTGCGCGACGCCGTGCCGCAAGACGGCGTCGCCTGGCTCGACCCCGACACCGGCCTCAACCCGCACAGCTGGGAGGCCGCGCTCGCGGCGGCCGGCGCGGCGGTGCGCGCGGTCGATGCGGTGATGGCCGGCGAGGCGCAGCGCGCCTTCTGCAACGTGCGCCCGCCCGGCCACCATGCCGAGGCCGGCCGCGCGATGGGGTTCTGCCTTTTCAACAACGTCGCCGTCGGCATCCATCACGCGCTCGCCGTGCACGGTCTTGCGCGTGTGGCGCTGGTCGACTTCGACGTCCACCACGGCAACGGCAGCGAGGGCATCTTCCGCGACGAGCCGCGCGTGCTGCTGCTGTCCAGCTTCCGTCATCCCTTTTACCCGTACAGCGGGGCGCAGCCGCATGCGGGTTTCGTGCCGGTGCCGCTGCCGGCCGGCGCCGACGGCCCGCTGTTCCGCGCCGCCGTGGCGCGCGACGTGCTGCCCGCGCTCGACGCCTTCCGGCCCGAACTCGTGTTCGTTTCGGCCGGCTTCGACGCGCATCGCGACGACCCGCTCGGCGGCCTCAATCTGGTGGAAGACGACTACGCGTGGATCACGCGCGCGCTCTGCGCGCTGGCCGACCGCCACGCGCAGGGGCGCCTCGTCTCCGTGCTCGAGGGCGGCTACGACCTCGGCGCGCTGGGGCGCAGCGCCGTCGCCCACGTGGAGATGATGCGATGATCGACTGGAGCCGGATCGACACCGTCTTCCTCGACATGGACGGCACCCTGCTCGACCTGCATTTCGACAACCACTTCTGGCGCGAGCACATGCCGCGCCGCTACGCCGAATACCACGGGCTCGACGAGGCCGTCGCACGCGAACGCCTGAACGGGCACTACGAACGCCACGCCGGCACGCTCAACTGGTACTGCATCGATTTCTGGTCGAGCGAACTCGCGCTCGACGTGATGCAGCTGAAGGAGGAAGTGCTGCACCTCATCGCCGTGCGCCCCGACGTGCCCGCCTTCCTGAAAGCCCTGCGCGATTCCGGCCGCCGCGTCGTCATGGTCACCAACGCCCACCCCAAGAGCCTCGGCCTCAAGATGCGCGAGACCCGCCTCGACGCCTGGTTCGACGCGCTGATTTCCTCGCACCGGATTGGCCTGCCGAAGGAGCACCCGGATTTCTGGCAGGCCTTGCAGGGCGTCGAGCCTTTCGACAAGGCGCGTACGCTCTTCGTCGACGACAGCCTGCCGGTGCTGGAAAGCGCGAAGGCCTATGGCATCGCGCATCTGCTGGCGGTGTGCAATCCGGATTCGAAGCTGCCGCACAAGGAGTGCGGGGAGTTTGAGGCGATTGCGAGTTTTGGGGAGGTGATGCCGGATTGAAAGCCCACTCTCCCGTCTCCCGCAAGCGGGGGAGGGTTGAGTATGTGTTGTAGCATGAAGCTTGGACGGACTGCAGTTCGTTGGCCGGGGGTAGCCCCTGAAGGGACTCCGATCCACTACGCGCTGAAGCGCGTGTGGAATCGTATGCCCGGCCAACAGTCAGTAGTTCAACGAAGGCTCTGGCAACCGGAGCCACAAGCGGACAACCTCAACTTACCCCCGCTCGATCAACACCGCCGCCCCCACGTTCCGCCCTTCCGAAACGAGAATGTTGTACGTCCTGCACAGCGCCCCGATGTCCATCACCTCCAGCCCGATTTGCGCCTCGACGAGGGGCCGGGTGACGGCAGGCGGGGGAAAGCGCAGGCGGGTGCCGGTGCCGAGCAGGAGGATGTCGAGGTCGCGCTGGGCGATCCATGCGAAGTGGGCGGCGGTGAGGGCGGGGAAGCCGAGGCCGGCCCAGGGGGCGATCTCGATGCCGCGGGCGCTGAGCAGCAGGCTGGCGTCGTGGCGGCGGCCGTCGATGAGGACGTGGTCGGGACCGTAGCCGGTGAAGAGCGCCTGGCCGCCGCCGCTGTTGAGGTGCAGTTTCATGCCGAAACCATAGCAGAGCCTGTGCGGGCCCGACAGGGGCGCGCCGGCAGGCGAAGCCGGGTTTGCCGGGGCAGGGCGGCTCCGGTAAAATCGCGCGTTTTACAAGGCATTGTTTTGCCTTGAATTTCAGGGACCCCGACCGTGACGGCTGCCGACAAGCCCACCCTACGCACCATCCATAAATCGACCAAGCTCGACAACGTCTGCTACGACATCCGCGGGCCGGTGATGGCGCGCGCCAAGCAGATGGAGGAAGAAGGCCAGCGCATCATCAAGCTGAACATCGGCAACCCCGCGCCCTTCGGCTTCGAGGCGCCGGAGGAGATCGTGCAGGACGTGATCCTCAACCTGCCGAATGCCTCGGGCTACAGCGATTCCAAGGGCCTGTTCTCGGCGCGCAAGGCGATCATGCACGAGACGCAGCGCAAGGGCATCGCCGGCGTGACCATCGACGACATCTTCGTCGGCAACGGCGTGTCCGAGCTGATCGTGATGTCGATGCAGGCGCTGCTCAACAACGGCGACGAGGTGCTGGTGCCGGCGCCGGACTATCCGCTGTGGACGGCGGCGGTGAGCCTCGGTGGCGGCAAGCCGCGCCATTACCTGTGCGACGAGGGGGCCGGCTGGCTGCCCGACCTGAACGACATCCGTTCCAAGATCACGTCCAGCACGCGTGCCATCGTCATCATCAACCCGAACAATCCCACCGGCGCGCTGTATCCGGTGGAACTGCTGCGCGAGATCCTGGAAATCGCGCGCCAGCACCAGCTCATCGTCTACGCCGACGAGATCTACGACAAGGTGCTGTACGACGGCGTGACGCACACCTCGATCGCCTCGCTGGCCGACGACGTGCTGATCGTGACCTTCAACGGCCTGTCGAAGAACTACCGCGCCTGCGGTTACCGCTCGGGCTGGCTGATCGTGTCGGGCGACAAGCGCCACGCGCGCGACTATCTCGAAGGCCTGAACATGCTGGCGTCGATGCGCCTGTGCTCGAACGTGCCGGGGCAGTATGCGATCCAGACTGCGCTGGGCGGCTACCAGAGCATCAACGACCTGGTCGCGCCGGGCGGCCGGCTGGCGCGCCAGCGCGATCTGGCGCACAAGCTGCTGACCGAGATTCCGGGGGTGTCGTGCGTGAAGCCGAAGGCGGCGATGTATCTCTTCCCCAGGCTCGACCCCAGGCTGTACCACATCGCCAACGACCAGAAATTCATCCTCAACCTGCTGGAAGAGGAGCGCGTGCTGGTGGTGCAGGGCAGCGGCTTCAACTGGCCGCATCCCGACCACATCCGCGTGGTGTTCCTGCCGCACGAAGAAGACCTGACCGAGGCCATCGGCCGCATCGGGCGCTTCCTCGACCGCAACCGGGCGCACCGCTAACCCCTTTCCTGAAAGAGAAGACCCAAGCATGAACCCCATCCACGTCGGCCTCCTGGGCCTGGGTACCGTCGGCGGCGGCACGCTCACCGTGCTGCGCCGCAACGCCGAAGAAATCACCCGCCGCGCCGGCCGCGAGATCCGCGTCGTGCGCGCCGCCGTGCGCAACCTCGACAAGGCCAAGGCGCTGGCGAACGGGCTGCCGCTGACGACCGATCCGATGGCGGTCGTCAACGATCCCGGGATCGAGATCGTCGCCGAACTCATGGGCGGCATCGAGCCTGCGCGCGCGCTGGTGCTCGCCGCCATCGAGAACGGCAAGCACGTGGTCACCGCCAACAAGCACCTGATCGCCAAGCACGGCAACGAAATCTTCGCCGCCGCACAGAAGAAGGGCGTGATCGTCGCCTTCGAGGCCGCGGTGGCGGGCGGCATTCCCATCATCAAGGCGCTGCGCGAGGGGCTCACCGCCAACCGCATCGAGTGGCTGGCAGGCATCATCAACGGCACCAGCAACTTCATCCTCACCGAGATGCGCGACAAGGGCGCGGCCTTCGCCGACGTGCTGAAGCAGGCGCAGGACCTGGGCTACGCCGAAGCCGACCCCACCTTCGACATCGAGGGCATCGACGCCGCGCACAAGCTCACCATCCTGTCGGCCATCGCCTTCGGCATTCCCATGCAGTTCGACCGCGCCTATACCGAGGGCATCTCGAAGCTGACGCGCGAGGACGTGAAGTACGCCGAGGAACTGGGCTACCGAATCAAGCTGCTGGGCATCGCGCGGCGCGCCGAGGCCGGCATCGAACTCCGGGTGCACCCGACGCTCATCCCCGAGCGCCGCCTCATCGCCAACGTCGACGGCGCGATGAACGCCGTGCTGGTGAAGGGCGACGCCGTCGGCCCCACGCTCTACTACGGCGCGGGTGCGGGCGCCGAGCCCACCGCTTCGGCCGTGGTCGCCGACCTCGTCGACGTGACGCGCCTGCATACCGCCGACCCGCACCACCGCGTGCCGCACCTCGCCTTCCAGCCCGACCAGCTCGCGGCCACGCCCATCCTGCCAATGGACGAGGTGCGCACCGCCTACTACCTGCGCCTCTCCGCCTTCGACCGTCCCGGCGTGCTGGCGGACATCACGCGCATCCTCGCCGACCGCGACATCTCGATCGACGCCATGGTGCAGAAAGAACCCGCCGAAGGCGAGGAGCAGGTCGACATCATCCTGCTCACCCATGTCACCGTGGAGAAGAACGTCAACGCGGCAATCGGGAAGATCGAGGCGCTCGACAGCGTGGCCGGCAAGGTGATGCGCATCCGCCTCGAGGAACTGACGGCGAAATGAAGCGGTCCGTCCCGTATCGCCAGGCCTGAGGTCGAGCAGCGCGCACCATGAACATCCTGTCCAGCACCGAACTGGCCGCAGTCGTCACGGAGTCCGCCCGGCAGGACATGATGCGGTATTTCATGCTGGTGCGCAGCCGCTACGTCGGCCCCTGGCATGTCGAGGAATTCGAACAGCACCAGACCCACCCGGGGTTCGACCACGGCGAACTCGTCGACGGCCTGCATCGCCTGCTGCTCGTCCACGACAACCTGGCCTGCATCGAACTGATGGCCCGGATGTACGGGCGCAAGGTGCCGTTCATGATCGTGGCGCACGAGCTGGCCCACCTGCGCGACATGCTGATCCGGATGGCGGTGGAAGACGACAACGTCGACGCCGTCGGCGCGATCATCGGCTTCTTCGACATGCTGGAAGACTCGCTCGCCAAGGTCTACCTGACCGGCTTTCTCGGCGAGCTCGGGCATCGCAACAATGTGCGCCTGCGCCACATCGCCGGACTGGCGGAGAAAAACCTGCTGGTCCATTTCGAGAAACACCTGGACTGGCTGCGCCAGCTGACCAGCGCGGTTTCCAGCCGTGACCGGCATGCCATGCCCGAGGCGCACCACGAGAAGTGCGAATTCGGCAAATGGCTGCACGGCGAGGGCACCCGCCTGGTGCGCGACAAGAGCCATCACGCGCATCTGGTGGAACTGCACGCCGCGATGCATCGCGTCGTTCCCGAGATCGGACGCATGATCGGCCACAGCGGCGACAGCCTGCCGCTGTACGCGCTGATGAAGAAGGCCGAGAACTACTCGCTGGACATCGGCAACGAGATTTCCATGCTCAACAGCATGGTGATCATGATCAACTACAACAAGGACCCGATGACCGGCGCGCTGACGCGGCGTTCGCTGGAACGGGTGATGATCAACCAGCTCGAGATTTCCCGCGCGACCGAAACGCCGTTCTGCCTGCTGATGTGCGACGTCGACCACTTCAAGCAGATCAACGACAACCACGGACATACGGTCGGCGACCGCGCCATCGTCCAGTTCGCGACCACGCTGCGCGAGCATCTGCGCCAGTCCGACCTGATGTTCCGCTTCGGCGGCGATGAATTCCTGCTCATGCTGCCGGCCACGCCCTACGCCCAGGGACGCGAAATCGCCGAGAAGCTGCGCACGGCGGTCGAGGCCGGCTCCGTCGCGGCGGACGCGGAGGCGGTCGACATGCGCGCCAGCTTCGGCCTGCTCGAAATCGACGGCGGCAAGACCACCTTCATCGACGGCGAACTCGTCAGCAACCTGATCAGGGAATGCGACCAGCGCCTGTATCTGGCCAAGCATCGCGGCCGCAACCAGATCGCCTGACCGCGAACCGCAACCATCGGAAGAATCATGAAATACCAGTCCACCCGCGGCAACGCGCCGCAGCTTCGCTTCTCCGACATCCTGCTCGGCGGCCTTGCCAGCGACGGCGGCCTCTACGTGCCCGACGCCTATCCGCGCTTCACCGCGGACGAACTGGCGACGATGCGCGGCATGAACTACCGCGAGCTGGCCTTTGCCGTGCTCTCGCGCCTGGTAGACGACATTCCCGCCGACGATCTCCGGCGCATCATCGACCGCACCTATACCGCGCAGACCTACCGCTACGTCACCGACCAGGAAAACGCCGAAGACATCACGCCGCTGAAGACCCTGGAACCGGGCCTGCACATCCTCGCGCTGTCCAACGGCCCCACGCTGGCGTTCAAGGACATGGCGATGCAGCTGCTGGGCAACCTGTTCGAATACGCGCTGGCCCATTCCGCATCGGGCAAGGCCACCGGCGGCGCGCTGAACATCCTCGGCGCGACCTCCGGCGACACCGGATCGGCCGCCGAATACGCCATGCGCGGCAAGCAGGGCGTGCGCGTCTTCATGCTCTCGCCCGAACACGGCATGACGCCGTTCCAGCAGGCGCAGATGTACGCGCTGGCCGACGCCAACATCCACAACCTCGTCATCCGCGGCGTGTTCGACCAGTGCCAGGACATCGTCAAGGCCGTGTCCAACGACCTCGACTTCAAGACGAAGCACCACATCGGCGCGGTCAACTCGATCAACTGGGCGCGCGTCGCGGCGCAGAGCGTGTACTACTTCAAGGCCTTTTTCGCCGCCACGCATTCCAACGACCAGGAAGTGTCGTTCTCGGTGCCCTCGGGCAACTTCGGCAACGTCTGCGCCGGCCACATCGCGCGCCAGATGGGGCTGCCGATCAGCAAGCTGATCGTCGCCACCAACGAAAACGACGTGCTCGACGAGTTTTTCCGCACCGGCGTCTACCGCCCGCGCCCGGAAACGAAGCACACGTCCAGCCCGTCGATGGACATCTCGAAGGCGTCCAACTTCGAGCGCTTCGTCTACGATCTTTCCGGCCGCGACGCCGCGAAAATCCGCAGCCTGTGGTCGGCCATCGAGTCCGGCGGCAGCTTCGATCTCAAGGCGGACGGTCTGTTCGACCGGGTAGCCAGCTTCGGCATGGTCTCGGGCTCCAGCAGCCACGCCAACCGCATCGACACCATCCGCACGGTGTACGAGGTGTACGGCACCATGATCGACCCGCATACCGCCGACGGCCTGAAGGTCGGCCTGGAACACCGCGAGCCCGGCGTGCCGCTGGTGTGCATGGAAACCGCGCAGCCGGCCAAGTTCGAGGACGCCATCCGCGAGGCGCTGCACATAGAGCCCGTGCGCCCCGCCGAACTGGCCGACCTGGAAAGGCAGCCGCAGGTGAAGCACGTGATGGACGCCGATGTCGAAGCGGTCAAGCGCTACATCGTCGCCCATAGTTGAGTGCAGGCCAGCTGAGGCGCTCGACGCGCTGGCGGAACAGGCGCGCGCCTGCACCGTCTGCGCCCCGCACCTGCCGCACGCGCCGCGGCCCGTGCTGCGCGTCTCGTCCAGCGCGCGGCTGCTGATCGTCGGCCAGGCCCCCGGCCGCCGCGTGCACGAAACCGGCATTCCCTGGAACGATCCGTCCGGCGACCTGCTGCGACAGTGGCTGGGCGTGACGCGCGACGTTTTCTACGACGCGACGCGCATCGCCATCGTGCCCACCGGGCTGTGCTATCCCGGCACCGTGAAGGGCAGCGATCTGCCGCCGCGGCCCGAATGCGCGCCGCTGTGGCATCCGCCGCTGCGCGCGGCCATGCCGCGTATCGAACTCACCCTGCTGATCGGCGCCTGGGCACAGGCGTATTACCTTGGCGAACGGCGCGGCCGCACGCTGGCGGAAACCGTGCATGCCTGGCGCGACTTTGCGCCGGACTTCCTGCCGCTGCCGCATCCCAGCCCGCGCAACCGGCTCTGGCTCAAGCGCAATGCCTGGTTCGAAGCCGAAGTGCTCCCCGTGTTGCGCGAACGGGTTGGAAGCCTGCTGGCGGCAGGCGATAATGCGGCCGACAAACGATAACGCCCCCAGGACCGCATGAAACTCGTCACCTCGCTCACCAGCCCCTACGGCCGCAAGGCCCGCGTGGTGCTGATGGAAAAGAAGCTCCCCTTCCAGCTCCAGGTGGAAAACCCGTGGCTGCCAGATACCCCCGTGACCGCGCTCAACCCGCTCGGCAAGGTGCCCGTGCTGGTGCTGGAAGACGGCGTTTCCGTCTTCGACTCGCGCGTCATCGTCGAATACCTCGACGCGCTCTCGCCCGTGGCGCACCTGATCCCCGGCGAACCGAAAAGTCGCATGGTGGTACGCGGCGTCGAGGCGCTGGCCGACGGCGTCACCGATGCCGCGGTGGCCGCCTTCCAGGAACGCAAGCGCCCGGCCGACATCCAGAGTCCCGACTGGCTCGGCCTGCAGGAACGCACCCTGTTCCGCGGTCTCGAAGCCCTGTCCGAAGCGCTCGGCGACAAACCCTGGTACCTCGGCAACGGCATGACGCTCGCCGACATCGCCTGCGGCTGCATGCTGGGCTATCTTGACCTGAGGTTCGCCGAAATCGACTGGCGTGGCGCCCACCCCAACCTGGCGAAGCTCTTCGAGAAACTGATGACCCGGCCGTCGTTCATGGAGACCCGGCCGGTCGTGTAAAGGAGGCGGACATGACGCGTGCAGTGGCGACCCTGGCAGGCGGCTGTTTCTGGTGCATCGAAACCGTGTTCAACCGGCTGCGCGGCGTCGAATCCGCCGTCTCCGGCTACATGGGCGGCCATACCGAAAATCCCACCTACCGCGACATCTGCAACGGCGACACTGGCCACGCCGAAGTCGTGCAGGTCACCTACGACCCGGACGTGATCGGCTTCCGCGACCTGCTCGACGTCTTCTTTACGATCCACGATCCCACCCAGCGCAATCGCCAGGGCAACGACGTCGGCACGCAGTACCGTTCGGCAATCTTCTGGCATACACCCGGGCAGAAGGCCGAGGCCGAAGCGGCCGTCGCCGAACTCAACGCCTCGGGCCAATGGGGGGCGCCTCTCGTCACCGAAGTGACCGAAGCCAGTACCTTTCACCCTGCTGAGGACTACCACCAGCGCTACTTCGAACAGAACCCGCAGCAGCCTTATTGCCAGTTCGTCGTCGCACCCAAGGTGGCGAAGGCGGAAGGGAAGTTCGGCGCGCGGCTCAAGTAGCCGCGCCTGAAACGCCCCCGCATCCCGCCGGGCTCGCCCAGGCCATCAGGCCGGATTACCAGCCCCAGCGGTTGCGTTCCATCTGCCGCTTCAATTCCGTTTCTTCTTCCTCGAACGTGCTGGTGACATCGCTGGGATGGCAGTCGGGGTCGCGTTCCGCCCGTGCCGGGGGCGGGTTGTAGGCCTGCTGGCCCGAAGCGCCGTTCCAGGCGAAGGGGTTCTTGAACTGGGGCGGGTCGGGCAGGCAATCGTACTTGTAGGACGGCGGCCAGCCCGTCTCGTAGGGCATGAAGGCAATGGTTTTTTCAAATACCAGCGGCTGGCCGGTGGGTGTGGGCGGCAGCGGCGGCATCCCCTGGATCGCCTGCCTGGCCAGCGCCGAGACCTTCTCCGACGTGGACCACAGTTCCTCCACTTGGGCGAGCGTGCCGTCCGGGTTGATCGTGATCCGGAAGCGCACCTGCCCCTGGTTCACGCCTTCCACCGCCGTCCCCATCATGCTGCGCACCTGCTGGCCCCAGGTGTGGCGATAGCGCTTGCTGTTCTTGAGCGTGTAGGTGGATGCAAGCTGCCAGTCTTCTGCCGTAGGCGCGGGCGGCGCGGCCATCGTGGCCGGTGGGGGGGCGGGGGGCGGCGGGGTATCCGGCGCACGCGCCTGTTTTTCCATGCGCTTCGGCGTGACAGGCCGTACGGGTTTCACCTCGGGCGGCGGTGGCAGCGTGAGCGAAACCCGCAGGACTTCAGCTTCTTGCGGTGGAGCCGGGGGGGAAACCGCCCACAACAGCAGTCCCGCGTGCACACCCAGCGACAGCGCCAGGGCCAGCGGCAAGCGGAGTCGGACTGTGGGCATGAAATTGGGATGCTGGATGGGGTAGCGGCGCATCTTGGCACGACGGGCACGCGGGTGTCTCTGGTAAGTTAGGGCCGCAACCGCCGGGGGTCGGGTAGGGCATGCCATCGGATTGCCCTCACCCGTGACTCGCGCGGCTATTCGGGAATGTGTATGCGTGTCTTGACGTGCTTCAGGTTCGCCACGATGGTGAAGGTCATGACGACAAGCAATGACCAGGCGCTCCATTTGCCCAGATGAACGCTGGACCAGGCACCCAGTTGATTCGGGTACTGCCAGATGCCGAAGAAGGTGCTGATGTTTTCCGCCAGCCAGATGAAAAAGCCGATCAGGATGAACGCCAGGAACAGCGGCATGGCACGTTCACGGTCGTAAGGTTTGAAGATGACCGTGGTACGGGCATAAAGGCCCAATGCGCAGGCAGCGAGATACCAGCGGTAGTCGCCGATGTAATGGTGTGTGAAGAAATTGGCGTAGATCAGCAGCGCGATCAGCGTGGCCATCCAGTAGGGGGGATGATGGGTGATGCGCAGGTCGAGCAGGCGCCAGGCCTGAATGATGTAACTGCCCACGGCGGCATACATGAACCCCGAGAACAGCGGAACACCCAGGATCTTGGAGTAAGCGAAATCGGGATAGGACCACGACTGGATGGCAGCCGATGTCTTGAAGACTTCCAGCATGAAACCCACCACATGGAAGAGACCGATTGCCTTGAGTTCGTCCCATGTTTCAAGCCGGGCCCACACCATCCATGCCTGAATGGCGAGCGCAATGAGCAGCAATGCGTCGTATCGGGGGATACCGAAGACTCCGGCGTGCGGCACGAGGAATACAGCCGTAAAGAACAACCCGGCGAACAGGCAGGCCCGCGCCTCCTTGATGCCGAAGAACAGGAATTCGGTGAAAAAGCGCGGAAGCCCGGTTAGTTCTGGATGCGGGGGCTGGTTGAGCAGACAGGCGTCGATTGCACGCAGTCGCATGAAAACCGGATGCATTGCCGCAAGCTTACTTCTCGGTTTTCACCCACGAATCCTTCAACGTCACCGTCCGGTTGAACACCGGCGCGCCCGGCTTCGTGTCGACGCGGTCGGCGACGAAGTAGCCGTGCCGCTCGAACTGGAAGGACTGCTCGGGCACGGCGTCCTTCAGCGCGGGCTCGAGTTGCGCGCGAATCACCTTCACCGAATCCGCGTTGAGGTCGTCGAGGAAGTTGCCGGTCTCGGCGCCAGGCTGCGCTGTCTTGAACAAACGGTCGTAGAGGCGCACTTCGGTTTCGACGGCATGCGCGGCGCTGACCCAGTGGATGTTGCCCTTGACCTTGACCGAGTCGGCGCCGGGCGTGCCGGACTTGGTGTCGGGCAGGTATTCGCAGTGCACGGCGGTGATGCGGCCGTCGGCATCCTTGTCGCAGCCGGTGCATTTGACGACGTAGCCGTAGCGCAGGCGCACCGAGTTGCCGGGGAATAATCGGAAGTAGCCCTTGGGCGGGGTTTCCTCGAAGTCCTCGCGCTCGATCCACAGTTCGCGCGAGAACGGAATCGCGCGCTTACCTAATTCAGGCTGCTGCGGGTGGTTGGGGGCGAAGCACTCTTCGCTCTGGCCTGTTGGGTAATTGTCGAGGATGAGTTTCACCGGGTCGAGCACCGCGACGCGGCGCAGTGCGCTGTCGTTCAGCACGTCGCGCTGGCAGGCTTCAAAGACGCTGTAGTCGATCCAGCCGTCGGACTTGGAGACGCCGATCTGGTCGGTGAAGCGGCGGAAGCCTTCCGGGGTGTAGCCGCGTCGGCGTGCGCCGACGAGGGTGGGCAGGCGCGGGTCGTCCCAGCCGGCCACGTGTTTTTCCTCGACGAGCTGGATGAGCTTGCGCTTGGACAGCACGACGTAGGTGAGGTTGAGGCGCGCGAATTCGATCTGCTGCGGCAGCGGCCGCTTGAAGAAGCCGCCATCGGCGAGCTTGTCGAGCAGCCAGTCGTAGAACGGGCGCTGGTCTTCGAATTCCAGGGTGCAGATCGAGTGGGTGATGGTCTCGATCGCGTCCTCGATGGGGTGGGCGTAGGTGTACATCGGGTAGATGCACCAGGTGTCGCCGGTGTTGTGGTGGTGCGCGCGTTTGATGCGATAGATCGCAGGGTCGCGCAGGTTGATGTTGGGCGAGGCCATGTTGATCTTTGCCCTGAGGACATGGGCGCCGTCGGGGAATTCGCCGGCGCGCATCTTGCGGAAGAGGTCGAGGTTTTCTTCCATGCTGCGGCTGCGGTAGGGGCTGTCCTTGCCCGGTTCCGTGAGCGTGCCGCGGTAGGCGCGCATCTCGTCGGCGGAGAGCGAGTCGACGTAGGCGTGGCCGGACGTGATCAGGTACTCGGCACAGGCGTACATGGTGTCGAAGTAGTTCGACGCGAAGTAGAGGTGCGTGCCCCAGTCGAAGCCCAGCCACTTCACCGAATCGGTGATCGAGTCGACGTATTCCTGCGATTCCTTCTCGGGGTTGGTGTCGTCGAAACGCAGGTGGCAGACGCCGCCGTAGTCGCGCGCCAGCCCGAAGTTCAGGAAGATCGACTTGGCGTGCCCCAGGTGCAGGTAGCCGTTGGGCTCGGGCGGAAAGCGCGTTTCGACGCGACCGCTCCATTTCCCCTCGGCGTTCTGCTCGTCGATGATATTGCGGATGAAGTTGGCGGCTGGGGCGGGGGCTTCGGCGTGAGACATGGGGCGTTGAAATTGGTAAGGTACAAGAAGAGCGGGTCAGCGCGTGTCGCCAAGCAGGCGCTGCGCAAGCAGGGTTTGCATGTCGCGGCGGCCGTCGGCAATCAGGAAAATCACGACGCGCTTGTCGATTATCCGGTAAATGAGACGGTATGGCTTGAAAAAGACCTGCCGATATTCCCGGATGCCAAGTGCGAGGAGTTCGCGCGGGTGCGCGCCGCGCTCGGGAAACGTAGCCAGATCGTCGGCCACTTTCAGAAGCCGTTCCAGCACAGAGTCGGCCTGCGCAGGCGAGTCGTGGTGCGCAATGTAGGCGTGCAAGGCTTCCAGATCGCGCTCGGCCCCTGCGGTAAGCAGAACTTTCCAGCGCATGGCCCTATTTCTTGCGCAGGCGTTCGACGACCTCGGACAGGGGACGGATTCTCCCGTCTTCGACTTCCTGATTGCCCAGCGCAAGCAGCTTCAGCAGGGCGAGCAACTCCTGGGTTTCTTCGTAGCTGGCCACATCCTGGATCACTGCCCTGGCTTCGCCGTTCTGGGTGATGACCATGGGTTCGCGCAGTTCGGTGAGTTGGCTCAGAACCTCAGCGGCATTGGCCTTGAGGTAGCTGATGGGTTTGACCTGGGTCGAGTAGCGCATGGTGCCTCCTGAACGGATGAGACTGAATATAGTCTTTTATCGGTTATCCGACAATGGCGTTCAGGTGATGATGCCGCCGCCTAGGCACACCGCGCCGTCGTACAGCACCACCGACTGGCCCGGTGTGACGGCCCATTGCGGCGCGTCGAATACGAGTTCGAGCGTGTCGTCGTAGAGCGTGCTGATGTGGCAGGCGGCGTCCTGCTGGCGGTAGCGGGTCTTGGCGGTGCAGGGGCGCTCGGGGTCGGGGGGCACGCCGGCGATCCAGGACAGCTGGGCGGCGCCGAGGCTCTCGCGCTGCAGCAGGGGGTGGTCGTGGCCCTGCACGACGACGAGTGTGTTGCTCGCCATGTCCTTGGCTGCGACGAACCAGGGTTCGCCGTCGCCGTCCTTCTGCCCGCCGATGCCCAGGCCCTGCCGTTGACCCAGCGTGTAGTACATCAGCCCCTGATGCTGACCGACGACGCGGCCTTCGGGGGTAACCATCTCGCCGGGATCGCGCGGCAGGTAGCGTTCGAGGAATTCGCGGAAATTGCGCTCGCCGATGAAGCAGATGCCGGTGCTGTCCTTCTTCTTCGCGTTGGGCAGGCCGATTCTCTCAGCCAGGGCGCGCACTTCTGGCTTGGGCAGGGCGGCGAGCGGAAACAGCGCGGGCATGAGCTGCTGCTGGTTCAGCCGGTAGAGGAAATAGCTCTGGTCCTTGTTGGCGTCGCCGGCCTTCAAGAGCGTCGCGCGGCCAGCGGCGTCCTGTCCCTTGCCGACGTAGTGGCCGGTGGCGATGAAGTCGGCGCCGCGCGCCACGGCGTCCTCCAGAAAGGCCTTGAACTTGATTTCGCTGTTGCACAGTACGTCCGGGTTGGGCGTGCGTCCGGCCTGGTATTCGGCGAGGAAATAGCTGAACACGCGTTCCTTGTATTCCTTGGCGAAGTTCACCGCCTCGACCTCGATGCCGAGCACGTCGGCCACCGCCAGCACGTCGAGAAAATCCTGCCGCGCGGTGCAGGCGTCGGTGCCGTCGTCGTCGTCCCAGTTCTTCATGAACACGCCGAGCACGTCGTAGCCCTGCTGCTTGAGCAGATACGCCGCGACGGCGGAATCGACTCCGCCGGAGAGGCCGACGACGACTTTGCCGTTGTTGGGCGCAGCGCTCATGCGTGGGTGACGAAATCCAGCGGAAAGTGCCGGCCGCAAAGCGCGTCCTGCACGCAACGCATCACCAGCGGGCTGCGGTGCGGCGTGGGGTGGGCGGCGAGTTCGTCCGGCGTCAGCCACACCGCGCGCACGATGCCGCTGTCCAGTGTGTAATCCGGTTCGAAGCCGACGACGTCGCACAGGTAGGCGAAGCGCAGGTAGGTGATGTCGCGGCGGGGATAGCGCGTGGTGTAGCAACCCAGGAGCGCGGTGGGCTCGACGCGGTGCGCGGTTTCTTCCAGCGCCTCGCGACGCACGGCCTCGATCAGCGTTTCGCCGCGTTCCCAGTGCCCGGCGGGCTGGTTGAGGCGCAGGCCGTCGGCGGTTTCCTCCTCGACGAAGAGAAAGCGGCCGTCGCGCTGAACCAGCGCGGCGACGACGACGTGGGGCAGCCAGGTTTGGGTGTCAGACATGCAGTTCCTTCCATTCGCCGGGTTGCAGGGCGTCCAGATGCCAGTCGCCGACGGCGGCGCGGATCAGCCGCAGGGTGGGAAAGCCGGTCTTCGCGGTCATGCGGCGCACCTGGCGGTTCTTGCCTTCGGCGATGACGAGTTCGATCCAGGCGGTGGGGATCGCGGCACGGAAGCGGATCGGCGGCGTGCGCGGCCACAGGCCGCCAGGCTCGGCAATGCAGCGGACCTGCGCGGGCCGGGCGACGAAGTCGCCGAGATCGACGCCACGGCGCAGGGGTTCGAGGTCGGCGTCCGTAGGCGCGCCTTCGACCTGTGCCCAGTAGGTTTTGGGCAATTTGTGGCGCGGATCGGCGATGCGGCTCTGGAGTTTTCCGTCATCGGTTAAAATCAGCAGGCCTTCGCTGTCCGCATCCAGGCGTCCGGCTGCGTAGACACCCGACAGCGGAAGGACATCCCGCAAACCCTGCCAGCGGCCTTCGGGCGTGAACTGGGAGAGCACGCCGTAGGGTTTGTTGAATAGAACAAGACGCGACATTCGGTGGGGGGCAAAACCCGCATTTTATTCGTTTCGAGACCAACCATGAGCAAGCACATCCAGATTCCCGCCCACGGCCAGAAAATCACCGTCAACGCCGACAACACGCTCAACGTGCCGGATACCCCCATCATTCCCTTCATCGAGGGCGACGGCACCGGCGTCGACATCACCCCGGCCATGAAAAAGGTCGTCGATGCCGCCGTGGCCAAGGCCTATGGCGGCAAACGAGCCATCGCCTGGATGGAGGTCTACGCCGGCGAAAAGGCGGTCAAGGTCTACGGCGGCGACCAGTGGCTGCCGGAGGAGACCGTGCAGGCGGTCAAGGACTACGTGATCTCGATCAAGGGCCCGCTCACCACCCCGACCTCGGGCGGCATCCGCTCGCTCAACGTCGCGCTGCGCCAGATGCTCGACCTCTACGTCTGCCTGCGTCCGGTGCGCTACTTCACCGGCGTGCCCAGCCCGGTGAAGGAACCGGAGAAGGTCGACATGGTGATCTTCCGCGAGAACACCGAAGACATCTACGCCGGCGTCGAGTGGGAAGCCGGCAGCGCCGAAGTGAAGAAGGTGATCGAATTCCTGCAGAAGGAAATGGGTGTCAGGAAGATCCGCTTCCCCGAAACCTCGGCCATCGGCATCAAGCCCGTGTCGGTCGAAGGCTCGGAACGGCTCATCCGGAAAGCCATCCAGTACGCGATCGACAACAAGCGCAAGTCGGTGACGCTGGTGCACAAGGGCAACATCATGAAGTTCACCGAGGGCGGCTTCAAGAAGTGGGGCTACGAGCTCGCCGCACGCGAATTCGGCGCCAAGCTGATCGGCGAAGGGCCGTGGATGGAGCTGCCGAACGGCATCGTCATCAAGGACGTCATCGCCGACGCCTTCCTGCAGCAGATCCTGCTGCGTCCCGCCGAGTACGACGTGATCGCCACGCTGAACCTCAACGGCGACTACATCTCCGACGCGCTGGCGGCGGAAGTCGGCGGCATCGGCATCGCGCCCGGCGCGAATCTCTCGGACACCGTGGCGATGTTCGAGGCGACGCACGGCACCGCGCCCAAGTACGCCGGCAGGGACTACGTGAACCCGGGTTCGATCATCCTGTCGGCCGAGATGATGTTGCGCCACCTGGGCTGGACCGAGGCCGCCGACTGCATCGTCGCCAGCATGGAAAAGGCGATCCAGGCGAAGACCGTGACCTACGACTTCGCCCGCCTGATGGAGGGTGCGACCGAGGTGAAGTGCTCGGCGTTCGCCGAGGCGATGATCGCAAAAATGTAAGCCGCCTTTGCCGGGTCGGAAAAGGGAGCCATGCGCTCCCTTTTTTCTTGCCGGCTCAGGCGGCTTCGTTGCGATTGAGTGCGGACAGGCCACCGGCCATGCGGATCAGCAGGTAGATCGGCGGTGCCGCCAGGGCGGCCAGGAGCAGCAGGCCGAGCGTCATGGCCGTGCTTTCGGACAGACTGCCTGCGCCTACCAGGACGCCCAGCAGATAGGGGGTTCCCGACAGGAAGCTGAGCATCAGCACGACCAGGCCGAGCGCCAGCAGTGCAATCAGGAATGAATGCAGTTGTCGCCGGAAATGTGACTCCAGCCAGGTGCCGCGGGCGTGTCCGCGGCGTGCCAGGTTGAGCACGAGCGCGACCAGCAGGAGCGGCGGCACAAGGCAGCCGGCAATGAAAAGGACATAGCCGGCCTTGGCGAACAGGCGGGTGATGGGAAGCGCCTGTGCGGGCGTTGCAGCGGGCGAGGACGTCATGCAGGCATGCTCCGGAGGGACGGGTTCCAGGGATGGGGCTGCCTGGAACAGCCAAACAAAAGCCTCGCCGAAGCGAGGCTTTTGCGGGCGTTACGACCGATCAACCTTGCGGCTGGATGTTCGAGGCCTGTTTGCCCTTGGGGCCCTGGCTGACTTCGAACGTCACTTTCTGGCCTTCCTTCAGGGTCTTGAAGCCGCTCGACTGGATGGCCGAGAAGTGCGCGAACACATCCTCGCCGCCGTCATCGGGGGTGATGAAACCGAACCCCTTGGCATCGCTGAACCATTTGACAGTACCTGTTGCCATTGAACTCCCTCCTTTGGCATTGACGAACACAACCGCGATTAGCACGAATGCGCCAGCGGATGACTTGACGGCTGAAATTGTTGTATGCCGTCGGTCTGATTCAAGCGCGCTACCCGGTCATGCCCCTGCGGTATTGCCAAACCTGTACGGTTCTTGAAACCAAACTCTCGGCTTTTTACTCCCGCCCATGAATTTTTACAAGTGCACAGCCTCAAAAATCAAGGGCCTGGGCTAGACTGCGTACCATTTCAACGACGCGGAGACGGCAATGCGGAATATCGTTCTGATCGGCATGGTGGCGGGAATGCTGTTTTCGGCGGGCACATGGGCCGACACCGCGCAGCAGGACCGGATGAAATCCTGCAACGCGGAGGCGGGCCAGAAGAAACTCGCGGGCGATGCCCGCAAGGATTTCATGAAATCCTGCCTGTCTGGATCGACGGCCAAGAACAGCAGCTCGCAGCAGCGCATGAAGGACTGCAATGCCGAGGCCTCGGCCAAGTCCCTGAAGGGCGACGCCCGCAAGGACTTCATGAAGAGCTGCCTGTCCACCAAGTAGGCCGCGTATCTGGGTGTACGACACGGGCTCCTGCGGGAGCCCGTGTCGTTTCGACCTGCGTTAGGATGCACGGATGCGGCCGGACTGGGACATCTTCTGCAACGTCATCGACAACTACGGCGATATTGGCGTCGCCTGGCGGCTGGCGCGCACGCTGGCCAGCGAGCACCGCGGCCGCGTGCGGCTCTGGGTGGACGACCTGGCCGCATTCCGGCGCATCTGGCCGGCCATCGATGCGCAGGCAGCCGAACAGGCCTGCGCGGGGGTCACGATCCGCGCCTGGACGCAGGCCTTCCCCCAGGCGGAGCCCGCGCGTGCCGTGATCGAGGCCTTTGGCTGCGCTCTGCCGGAACCCTATCTGCAGGCGATGGCGGCGGCATCGCCCGCCCCGGCCTGGCTCAATCTGGAATACCTGAGTGCGGAACCCTGGGTGGCGGCGCACCACGGCTTGCCGTCGCCCCATCCGCGATTGCCGCTGACCAAATATTTCTTCTTCCCCGGTTTCACGCCCGCAACCGGCGGCCTGTTGCGCGAACCCGACTACGAGACGCGGCGGGCCGCCTTCGATGCCGGGGCGTACCGGGCTGCATTGGGGCTGGCGTCGGGACAGCCGCAAGACCTCTGCGTGTCGCTGTTCGCCTACGAGAATCCCGGCCTGCCGGCGCTGCTGGAGGCCTGGGCGGGCGGGCCGCAGCCTGTGCGCTGCCTGGTGCCGGAAGGCCGCAGCCTGCCGCAGCTCGCAGCCTGGCTGGGCGAGGCGGAACTGGCGGTGGGAACACGCCGGCGGCGCGGTGCGCTCGAGATCCTCGTGTTGCCGTTCACCGACCAGGAGCGCTACGACCATCTGCTGTGGGCCTGCGATCTCAATTTCGTGCGGGGCGAGGATTCCTGCGTGCGGGCGCAGTGGGCGGCGCACCCGATGGTGTGGCAGGCCTACCCGCAGGCCGATGCGGCCCACCTTGACAAGCTCGAGGCCCTGCGGTCCCTGTATTTGCTCGACGCGCCGGGTGACGTGGCGCAGGCAGTCACCGGTTTGTGGCAGTACTGGAACGGGATGCCCGGCGCGCCGGACGCGCGGCGGGCCTGGGCAGACTGGCTGGCGGTTCGGGACGGCATCGCCGCGCATGCCGGGGCCTGGCCGGCGCGCCTGGCTGAGGCCGGAAAACTCACCGAAAAGCTGGCGGAATTCGTCGAAAGCAAGTTAAAATAGCGAGTTATCTCAACCTCTTAGCGCTCCTAGTAGCAGGACATACGCCATGAAAACCGCAATGGAACTCCGCGCCGGCAACGTCGTGATGATCGGCAAAGACCCGATGGTGGTGCAGAAAGCCGAATTCTCGAAATCCGGCCGCAACGCCTCCGTCGTCAAGATGAAACTGAAGAACCTGCTCACCGGCGCCGGGGCCGAATCGGTCTACCGCGCCGACGACAAGTTCGACACCGTGACGCTGGACCGCAAGGATTGCACCTATTCCTACTTCGCCGATCCGCTGTATGTGTTCATGGACGCCGAGTACAACCAGTACGAAGTCGAGGGCGACAACCTCGGCGATGCGCTGAACTACCTCGACGACGGCATGCCGGTCGAAGTGGTGTTCTACGAGGGCAAGGCGATCTCGGTCGAGATGCCGACCACGGTCGTGCGCGAAGTCGAGTACACCGAGCCTGCCGTGCGCGGCGACACCTCGGGCAAGGTCATGAAGCCGGCCCGCATCAAGCCCACCGGGTTTGAACTGCCGGTCGCGGCCTTCGTCGAAATCGGCGACATGATCGAGATCGATACCCGTACCAACGAATTCAAGCGTCGCGCCAACTGATTCCGGCGGCCCCCGCAAGAAAGGCAGCTTCGGCTGCCTTTTTTGTTTCCGTGCGGTCGGCTTGCGGCTGCATGGGCGGCGTTAAAATGCGGGTCTGCATTTCGCCTGTCCAGCCATGTCCGATCCGCGCTTCGTCCACCTGCGTCTGCATTCCGAGTTCTCGGTCACCGATGGACTGGTGCGGCTCGACGACGCGGTGGCGGCCGCGAAGGCGGCCGGGATGCCGGCGCTGGCGCTCACCGACCTGTCGAATACCTTCGGCTGGGTGAAGTTCTACCGTGCGGCGCGCGGCCAGGGCGTGAAGCCTCTCTTCGGCTGCGACGTCTGGGTGAGCAATCCGGCCGACCGTGCGCGCCCGTCGCGGCTGCTGCTGCTGGTGCAGCACGCGGCCGGCTACCGGCGCCTGTGCGAACTGCTGGCGCGCGCCTTCCAGGAAAACCTGCATCGCGGTCACGCCGAAATCGATCCGGCCTGGCTGGCGGAGGACAGCGGCGGGCTGATCGCCCTGTCGGGCGGATCGCTTGGCAGCGTCGCGCAGGCCCTGCTCGACGACAAGCCCGAGGTCGCCCGGCGCGAAGCGGCGCAGTGGGCCGCCTGTTTCCCCGGCCGCTATTACCTCGAATTGCAGCGCTACGGACAGCCGCACGCCGAACGCCTGATCGACGGTCTGCTCGACATCGGCGATACACTGAACCTGCCGAGCGTGGCGACGCATCCGATCCAGTTCCTGGCGGCGGACGATTTCCAGGCGCACGAGGCGCGCGTGTGCATCGCCGAAGGCATGATGCTGGGCGATCCGCGACGTCCCCGGACGTTTACCGCCGAGCAGTACCTGAAATCGCCCGAGGAAATGGCGACGCTCTTCGCCGACCTCCCCGATGCGCTCGCCAACAGCGTGGAAATCGCCAGGCGCTGCAGCCTGGAACTCACGCTCGGCAAGAGCCGCCTGCCGGACTTTCCCACGCCGGCCGGCATGAGCCTCGACGATTACATCCGGCAGCGCGCCTACGAAGGCCTGGACACGCGCCTGGCGCAGCTCTACGCCGATGCGGAAGCACGCGCGGCGAAGCGCCCGCAGTATGTCGAGCGGCTCGAGTTCGAGCTCGGCACCATCGTGCAGATGGGCTTTCCCGGCTACTTCCTGATCGTGGCGGATTTCATCAACTGGGCCAAGCTGAACGACGTGCCGGTGGGACCGGGACGCGGCTCTGGCGCAGGATCGCTGGTCGCCTACGCGCTCGGCATCACCGACCTCGATCCGCTCGCCTACGATCTGCTGTTCGAACGCTTCCTCAACCCGGAACGGGTGTCGATGCCCGACTTCGACGTCGACTTCTGCCAGGACAAGCGCGAACGCGTGATCCAGTACGTCAAGGACAAGTACGGCCACGGCGCGGTGTCGCAGATCGCCACCTTCGGCACGCTGGGGTCCAAGTCGGTGATCCGCGACGTCGGGCGCGTGCTCGACATGCCCTACAACTACTGTGACAAGCTCTCCAAGCTGGTGCCGATCGAGGGCGTGAAGCCGGTGTCGCTGGCGAAGGCGCTGGACCTGGAGCCGCAGCTGAAGGAGCGCTACGACGCCGAGGAGGAGGTGCGGGAACTGTTCGGACTGGCCGGAAAGCTGGAGGAACTGACGCGCAACGTCGGCATGCACGCCGGCGGCGTGCTGATCGCGCCGGGCAAGCTCACCGATTTCTGCCCGCTCTACCGCGCCGAAGGTTCGGACGCGGTGGTGTCGCAGTACGACAAGGACGACGTCGAGGCGGTCGGTCTGGTGAAGTTCGACTTCCTCGGCCTGCGCACGCTGACCATCCTCGCCGAGGCCGTGCGCTTCGTGCGCCGTCATCCGGGCATGGAGGACTTCCGACTCGAGGACCTGCGGCTCGACGATCCTGCGGTCTACCGGCTGTTCGCCGAAGGCAACACCACCGCCGTGTTCCAGTCCGAATCGCGCTCGGCGAAGGACCTGGAGAAGAAGCTCAAGGGCGACTGCTTCGAGGACATCATCGCGCTGATGGCGCTGAACCGGCCGGGCCCGCTGGGTTCGGGCATGGTCGACGATTTCATCGCGCGCAAGCAGGGCAAGCAGAAGCCCGAGTACTTCCATCCCGATCTGGAACCCGTGCTGAAATCGACCTACGGCATCATCGTCTACCAGGAGCAGGTGATGCTGGTGGCGCAGATCCTGGCAGGCTATTCGCTCGGCGGTGCCGACCTGCTGCGCCGCGCGATGGGCAAGAAGAAGGCCGAGGAAATGGCCAAGCAGCGCGAGATCTTCCTCGCCGGCGCGAAGGCGCGCGGCGTCGACGATGCGCTCGCCGGCCGCCTGTTCGACCTGATGGAGAAATTCGCTGAGTACGGCTTCAACAAGTCGCACTCGGCGGCCTACGCCCTGGTGGCCTATCACACGGCCTGGCTCAAGGCGTATTACCCGGCGGAATTCATGGCGGCGACGATGTCGTCGGAACTGTCGGATACCGACAAGGTGCGCGTCTTCATCGAGGACTGCGTTGCCAACGGCCTGACGATCCTGCCGCCCGACATCAACCGCTCGCTGCATCGCTTCGAACCCGTGTCGAAGACCGAGATCCGCTACGGGCTGGGGGCGATCAAGGGTACGGGCGAAGCGGCGATCAATGCCATCGTCGCCGAGCGCGAGGCGAACGGCCCTTACCGCGGCCTGTTCGACCTCACGCGGCGCGTGGACAAGCGCTATCTCAACCGGCGCGTGCTCGAGGCCCTGGTCAAGGGCGGCGCCTTCGACGGCATCAACGACCATCGCGCCAGCCTGCTGGCCTCGGTCGGCGTGGCGCTGGAATCGGCAGACCGGGCGGCGCGCTGCGGCGGCCAGGCGGGCCTGTTCGGCGAAGCGGAGACGGTGGACGAAACCCTGGTCGATGTCCCGCGCTGGGCGGAACCCGAGCTGCTGCTGCAGGAAAAGTCCGCGATCGGCTTCTACCTCAGCGGCCATCCCTTCACTGCCTACGAAGCGGAGGTCGCGTCCTTCGCCAAGCGGCGCCTGGCGGGCCTGGAGCCGGCGCGCGAGCCCACCATCCTGGCCGGTGTGGCGGTCTCCCTGCGCACCCAGATGACGCGCCGCGGCAAGATGCTGATCCTGCTGCTCGACGATGCCAGCGCCCAGGTCGAGGTGGTGATTTTCAACGAACTCTACGAACAGCACCGTCACCTGTTGAAGGAGGACGCGCTGTTGATCATCGAGGGCAAGGTCAACCGCGACGATTATTCCGGCGGAGTCAGGATCACCGCCGACCGCATCCACGACCTGGCCGGTGCCCGGACGCGCTTCGCGCAGGGCCTGCAACTGGCCTGCAACGGCGAATCCAGTGGCCGCAAACTGGCCGAGCTGCTGTCGCCCTATGCCCAGGAGGACGGGGGCTGTCCGGTGTGGGTGGACTATCGCAATCCGCAGGCGCAATGCCGGGTGCGACTGGGCGAGGCCTGGCGGGTCCGGCTTGACGACCGCCTGCTGGAAGCCCTCGCAGCCTGGCTGAAACCGGGGGCGGTCCAAGTCCTGTATTGAGGGACCGGCCTTAATTCAGCTCCATACCAGGCCGGTGTCGGGTGACTGTGGCGTGGCTGACACGAAAATACCAATTCATGCCATTTTGGCAACACTCTGGTTGACAGGCGTAATCTAATATTAGAAAATTCTAATAACACTGATGCGCTGCAATGGTGGTCAGTGTTGTCTCCTCCAATCCTCCTCCTTTGGTGGATACTCCGCCCGGCTCGGTGAGCCGGGCATTTTTTTGTCCGCGATTCAGGCAGGCGGCGTCGGGCGCTTCTCGAAACCGGCGAATTGCCCCGCGGCTTCCTCGATGTCGATGTGTTCCACCCTGGCGAGCGGCGGGCCGTTGCGCGACCACGCGATCAGCCGCTCGACCGCCACCACGTCGCCCTGGACGAGCGCTTCGACACCCCCATCCGGCAGGTTGCGCACCCAGCCGGCGACACCGAGGCGTTCGGCCTCGCGCCGCATCGATTCGCGGAACCACACGCCCTGCACGCGGCCGCGTATGCGCAGACGCAGGGTGTGCATCGCTTATTTCACTTTCATGCCGGGTTGCGCGCCGCTGTCGGGCGACAGGATGAAGAGGCCGGGGCTGTCGCCGGAGGCGGCGAGGACCATGCCCTCGCTCATGCCGAACTTCATCTTGCGCGGCGCGAGGTTGGCGACCATGACGGTGAGCCGGCCGACCAGGCTTTCCGGCGCATAGGCCGACTTGATGCCGGCAAAGACCTGGCGGGTGCCGAGCGGGCCGAGATCGAGCGTCAGGCGCAGCAGCTTGTCGGCGCCATCGACGTGTTCGGCGCTGGCGATGCGCGCGATGCGCAGGTCGACCCTGGCGAAGTCGTCGATGCTGATCGTGTCGGTCGCGGCGGCGACGGGCTGCGCGGCGTGCGCCTGCGCCTCGGCATGACGGACGGGCGCCGGTGCCGGCGTGGGTTCTAGGTTCTGCTTGTTGGCGTCGATCATGGCGTCGATGGACTTGGGGTCGATACGGGTCATCAGGTGGGTGTAGGGGTTGATGCGCTGGCGCACGAACAGGGCCTGCGCATCGTCCCAGCACAGCGGAGGTATGGCGAGGAAAGCCTCGACCTGTTCGGCGAGTTGCGGCAGCACCGGTTTCAGATACAGGGTCAGCAGGCGGAACAGATTGAGCGACACCGTGCAGACTTCGTGCAGGCGATAGATGGCC
Organism: Thiobacillus sp.; assembly: GCA_044227225.1. GTDB lineage: Bacteria > Pseudomonadota > Gammaproteobacteria > Burkholderiales > Thiobacillaceae > Thiobacillus. The sequence continues at coordinate 62,967 of JBGAFM010000011.1, forward strand.
TCGGGCTGCTTCGCCAGTTCCCAGGGTTTCTCGTCGGCGACGTACTGGTTGGCGCGGTCGGCCAGGGCCATGATCTCGCGCAGCGCCTTGGCGTAGTCGCGCGCCTCGTAATGATCCGCAATGGATGCGGCGGCGGCCTGGAATTCGCCCACCAGCTCGATGTTGGCGATGCCTTCGGCGAGCCGGCCTTCGAAGTTCTTGTGGATGAAGCCGGCGGTGCGGCTGGCGATGTTGATGAACTTGCCGACCAGGTCGGAATTCACGCGCGCGACAAAATCCTCGAGGTTGAGGTCGATGTCTTCCATCGAACCATTGAGCTTGGCCGCGTAGTAGTAACGCAGCCATTCCGGGTTGAGGCCCTGCTCGAGGTAGCTTGCCGCGGTGATGAAGGTGCCGCGCGACTTCGACATCTTCTGGCCGTTCACCGTGAGGAAACCGTGCGCATATACGGCGGTCGGCAGGCGGTGGCCGGAGAACTTCAGCATCGCCGGCCAGAACAGGGCATGGAAATAGAGGATGTCCTTGCCGATGAAATGCACCAGTTCGGTCCCGGCATCCGGACCCCACCAGGCGTCGAAGTCGAGGCCATGGTCGGCGGCGTATCTTGCGAAGCTCGCCATGTAGCCGACCGGCGCGTCGAGCCAGACGTAGAAGTACTTGCCGGGCGCGCCGGGGATTTCAAAGCCGAAGTAGGGCGCGTCGCGGCTGATGTCCCAGTTCGCCAGGCCCGAGGCGAACCACTCCTGCATCTTGTTGGCGGCCTCGCTCTGCAGCGTGCCCGAGGTCGTCCATTCGCGCAGGAAGGCCTCGCACTCGCCGAGCCTGAAGAAGTGGTGCTCGGAATCCCTGTGCACCGGCGTGGCGCCCGACACGGCCGACACCGGGTTCTTCAGTTCGGTCGGGCTGTAGGTCGCGCCGCAGACTTCGCAGTTGTCGCCGTACTGGTCCGCCGCGCCGCACTTGGGGCATTCACCCTTGATGAAACGGTCCGGCAGGAAGAGATTCTTCACCGGGTCGTACAGCTGGGCGATCGTCTTGACCTCGATCAGCCCGGCATCCTTCAGGGCGAGATAGATCTTCGAGGCGAGCGCGCGGTTTTCTTCCGAGTGCGTCGAGTAGTAGTGGTCGAAGCCGATGTGGAAGCCGGCAAAGTCGCGCGTGTGTTCGTCCCATACGCGTCCGATCAGCGTCTCAGGCGTGATGCCTTCCTTCTCGGCGCGCAGCATGATCGCCGTGCCGTGGGTGTCGTCCGCGCACATGTAGCGGCAGTCGTGGCCGCGCATCTTCTGGAAGCGCACCCAGATGTCGGTCTGGATGTATTCGACGAGGTGGCCGAGGTGGATGCTGCCGTTGGCGTAGGGCAGGGCGGAGGTGACGAGGATCTGGCGAGGCATGGCGGGCCGTGGCGCGAAAAGCCGCCATTTTACCCGCGCCCAGCCCTAAAAGCGCGAGCCCGGCTGTTTCAGGAATTCGACTTCGTCCGGCGTGGACGGGCGTCCCAGGATCGCGTTGCGGTGCGGAAAGCGACCGAAGCGCGCGACGACGTCGCGGTGCCGCCTCGCGTAGTCGAGGAAGCTCGCGAACAGGTCGGCTTCCCCGGCGACGGCTTCGCGATGCAGCGCGTCGTAGAGCGCAACCGACTGTTCCTGCATGGCCAGCGATTCGGCGTGTTCCAGCGGAAGATAGAGAAAGACGCGTTCGATCGGGCTCAGCCGGCGATCCTCGCCTTCGGCCAGGGCGTCGAGCGCGAGGCCGAGCGCCTGCGCATCCGTGGCGAAGGCAAAGGGCTGGTCGCGGTGGACGTGATGCGGGAACTGGTCGAACACGATGATCAGGGCAAGCCGGCCGTGCGGCGTCTTCGTCCAGTGTCCGAGCAGACCGGCGCGTGCCGCGACCAGGGTTTCGCCGAAGCGATCGGCCACGGCCCGGTCGTTCTCCGGGGATTTGCCGAACCACAGCTTGCCCTGGCGCGTGGCCACCTCGAGGTTGCCGGCCCTGGGGCCGAACCAGAATTCGAGGACGTGTTCCGGCTGCGTGTTCATGCCGCCGCGCTCAGAACGCGTCGTCGGGCAGGTCGTTGTGCGAACCGTCGCAGAAGGGCGGGGTCTTGGTGTGCTTGCAGTTGCACAGCCAGACGGTCTGCTTTTCCTCGATGACGAAGGCCTGCGGCTCGATGCCCGTTCCTTCGTGCGAGCCGTCGCAGAAAGGTTGCGTCATGGAACGTCCGCAGGCGCACCACCAGTATTCGCCGGGTTCGAGCTCGAGTTCGGCGGGGGTGCGATCGTAGACGACGGGTTCGGACATCGGTGACTCCTGGTGGCAAAGCGCCCATTCTAGTCGAACGGGCGCAGGCAAGACCGCACGGCCCGCAGGGGCGATCAGCCGTTCAGGTGCCGCCGCCGAGTGCCTTGTACAGGGCGACGCGCGCGCTCAGCGCCTGCAGACGCGCGGCGACGACGGCCTGCTGCGCGCCGAAGGCATCGCGGCTGGCGTCGAGCACTTCGAGATAGCTCGCAATGCCGGCCCGTTCGCGCGCCTGCACGCGCTCGAGCCGTGCTTCCTGCGTGCGCAGGTTGGCTTCCTGCGCCTGCACCTGCTTGCCGTAGTTGGCGCGGGCGGCCAGCGCGTCGGCCACTTCGCGGAAGGCCTGCTGGATCGTCTTTTCGTATTCCGCGACGGCCTGGACCTTGCGTGCCTCGGCCACTTCGAGATTGGCCTGGGTGCGACCGGCATCGAACAGCGGCAGCGACAGCACCGGCTGGAACAGCCAGGCGGCGCTGCCGCCGCCGAACAGGCCCGACAGCGCGCTGCTCGCGGTGCCGAGTTCGCCGGTCAGCGCGATGCGCGGGAAAAACGCGGCGCGGGCGGCGCCGATGCTGGCGTTGCTGGCGATCAGGCGCTGTTCGGCGGCACGCACGTCGGGGCGCCGCAGCAGGACGTCGGACGGCAGGCCCGGCGTCAGCTCGGACAACGGGGGCAGGTTCGATACCGCTGGCGCCGGCGGCATGGCGTCGACGGTGCCGACGAGCAGGCGCAGCGCGTTCTCGGTCTGCGCGCGCTGGCGCGCCAGATCGCTCGCCTGCACGCGCACCGTCTCGACCAGGCTCTCGGCGGCGAGCACGTCGAGATCGTTCGCCAGTCCGATCTCGGCGCGCTTGCGTATGAGTGCGAGGCTTTCCGTGCGCGTCTTCAGCGTGTCGTCGGCAAGCCGGGCCTGTTCGCCCAGCGCGGCGAGCTGGTACCAGGTGCTGGCGACGTCGCCGATGAGGCTGACGCGGAAGCTGCGGGCCGCTTCGTCGCTGGCCAGGTACTGCGCCCGGGCGGCCTCGCCCAGTGCCGCCACGCGGCCCCAGAAATCGAGTTCGAAGGCGGTGACGCCGAGCTTCACGTCGTAACGGCTGCTGGTGACCGACGCGCCGCTGTTGTTCAGGTCGGCGGGCGTGCGGCTGCGGCTGCCGGACGCGCCGGCAGACAGGGTGGGAAACCGGTCCGCGCGCGCGACGCCCGCCAGCGCGCGCGCTTGTTCGACCTGCGCCAGCGCGACGCGGAGGTCGCGGTTGTTGGCGAGCGCCGCGTCGATCAGCGCATGCAGCGTCGGGTCGCCGAAATAGTCCTGCCAGCCGGGCAGTGTCGCCGCATCCGGCGGCAGGCCCGGGGCGGCCGGCGCCGCGGTGGTCCCGAAACTGGACGGGACCGGCGCTGTCGGCCTTTCGTAGCCTGGAATCAGCGAGCAGCCGGCGAGCAGGGCGGCGGCCAGCGTGGCGACGCCGAGCGCCTGCGGTCTGCCGGTCGGGAATGTGCGTTCAGTCATGCTTGGGTTCCTCTCGACGCCGGGTGGGAAACAGCTTGCGGATCACCACGAAAAACACCGGCACGAAGAAAATGGCGAGTACGGTGGCCGCGATCATGCCGCCGACCACCCCGGTGCCGACCGCGTGGCGGCTGGCCGCACCGGCACCGGTGGAGATGGCGAGCGGCAGCACGCCGAGGATGAAGGCGAAACTGGTCATCAGGATCGGCCGCAGGCGCAGGCGGCAGGCCTCCAGCGTGGCGGCCACGAGGTCCATCCCCTCGTCGTGCAGCTGGCGCGCGAACTCGATGATGAGGATGGCGTTCTTCGCCGACAGGCCGATGATGGCGATCAGGCCGACCTTGAAGAACACGTCGTTCGGCAGCCCGCGCAGGTACACCGCAAGCACCGCGCCCAGGATGCCGAGCGGCACGATCAGGATCACCGAGAACGGAATCGCCCAGCTTTCGTACAGCGCGGCCAGTGCCAGGAAGACGACGAGCAGCGAGAGGGCGAACAGGATGGGGGCCTGCGAACCCGCGAGCCGCTCCTCGTAGGACGTGCCCGACCAGGCGAAGCCGTAGCCCGGCGGCAGCTTGGCGGCGATGTCCTCCATGGCCTGCATCGCCTCGCCCGTGGAGTGGCCGGGCGCGGCCGTGCCGGCGATCTTCATCGACGGGTTGCCGTTGTAGCGGTCGAGCTTGGGCAGGCCGACGATCCACTTCGGCTGCGCGATCTCGCCCAGCAGGACGATGCCGCCGGCGCGGTTGCGGATCGGCAGCTTGAGCAGGTCCTCCGGCGTCTTGCGCAGGTCGGCGTCGGCCTGCATCTGCACCTTGAGAATGCGTCCCTCGCGCACGAAGTCGTTGACGTAGGAAACGCCGATGGCGGAACTCAGCGTGTCGTTGAGGCTGGACATGTCGATCTGCAGCGCCTGGGCCTTGGGTCGGTCGATGTCGAGGAAGACCTGCGGCCCGGGCTCCTGGCCTTCCGGACGGACGCCGGTCAGCCGCTTGTCCTGGTTTGCCATGCCCAGCACCATGTTGCGCACGTCCATCAGCGCCTCGCGGCCCTGGCCGGAACGGTCGAGCAGGCGGAAGTCGAAGCCGCCCACCGCGCCCAGTTCCGGAATCGACGGCGGGTTAATGGCGAACACCATCGCCTCCTTGATCCGCGAGAAGGTGCCCATCGCCCGGCCGATCACGCCCTGCGCCGCGTGTTGCGGCCCCACGCGCGCTTCCCAGTCCTTGAGCCGGGTGAACACGAGCGCCGCGTTCTGCCCGCGGCCGAAGAAGGAGAAGCCGACCACGCCGATGACGCGTTCGACTTCGGGCTGCTTCAGGTAGAACTGCTCCACCTGCGACAGCACCTTCACCGTGCGTTCCTGCGTGGCGCCGGCGGGCAGTTGCACCATGGTGATGAAGTAGCCCTGGTCCTCGTCCGGCAGGAAGCTGCCGGGCAGTTTGGTAAAGAGCCAGCCGACGGCGACGACGATGGCGAGGTAGATCACCATCCAGCGGCCGCTGCGCGCGAGGATGCGCGCGACCGAGCCGTGATAGCGCGTGGTGACGCGGCCGAAGAAGCGGTTGAACCCGCGCTTCTCGTCCGCCTCGGCTTCGCCCGGCTTGAGCAGCGTTGCGCACATCGCTGGCGTGAGCGTGAGCGCCATCAGCACCGAGAACGCCATGGTGAGGATGAGCGTGGCGGCGAACTGGCGATAGATCGCCCCCACCGAGCCGCCGAAGAACAGCATCGGCATGAACACTGCCGACAGCACCACGGAAATGCCGAGGATGGCGCCGAGGATCTGTTCCATCGCCTTGAGCGTGGCCTGCAGCGGCGGCAGTTTCTCCTCGCGCATGATGCGTTCGACGTTCTCCACCACCACGATGGCGTCGTCGACCAGCACGCCGATGGCGAGCACCATGGCGAACAGCGTCAGCACGTTGATCGAGAAGCCGAAGGCGTAGAGGCCCATCGTCGCGCCGGCCAGCGCGACCGGCACGACCACCGCAGGAATCAGGGTGGTGCGCCAGTGTCCGAGGAATACGTACATCACGATGAACACCAGGATCATCGCTTCGCCCAGCGTCTTCACCACTTCGAAGATGGAAATCTCGACGAAGCGCGACGTGTCGTAGGGCACCGCCCAGTCGACGCCTGCGGGGAAGAAGCGCGCCAGTTCCGTCATGCGCGACTTGATCGCCTTCGCCACGTCGAGGGCGTTGGCGCCGGGCGCGACGCGGACGGCGATCGCCGCGATCGGCTGGCCGTTCATGCGCGCGTAGCGTTCGTAGCTGTCGCCGCCGAGTTCGACGCGCGCCACATCCCTGACCTTGACCGTGGCGCCGTTCGGCAGGGCGCGCACCACCACGTCGCCGAATTCCTCCGGTGTGGTGAGGCGGCCGCGGGTGACGATGACCGCATTGACCTGGGCACCGGACGAGGCGGGCGCCTGGTTCAGCTCGCCGGTGGCGAGTTGCACGTTCTGCGCCTGCAGTGCGCTCTTCACGTCGGCCGGTGTCAGGCCGTAGGCCGTGAGCTGCTCGGGCTTGAGCCAGATGCGCATGGAATATTCGCTGCCGAACAGGATCGCCTCGCCGACGCCGGGCACGCGCAGCAAGGGGTCGAGCACGTTGGCTGCCGCGTAGCTGCCGAGATCGATGGCGTTGCGCTTGCCGTCCTTGGAGTAGATGGCCACGAACATCAGGTAGTTGCGCTGCGGCTTGGTGACCGGCACGCCGAGACGGCGCACGTCGTCGGGCAGGCGCGACTCGACGCGCTTGTAGCGGTTCTGCGCCTCCACCGAGGAAATGTCGATGTCGGTGCCCGGCTCGAAGGTCAGCGTCAGGGTGCCTGCTCCCAGTTCGGACGAGGCTTCCATGTACAGCAGGTGCTCGATGCCGTTCATCTGCTGTTCGATCAGCTTGATCACCGTGTCCTCGACCACCTGCGCCGAGGCGCCGGGATAGGTCACGTTGAACGCGATCTGCGGCGGCGCCACCGGCGGATATTGCGCCACCGGCAGGTTCTTCAGCGCGATCGCGCCGCCGAGCAGGATGAGGATGGCGATGACCCACGCGAAGATGGGCCGGTGGATGAAGAAACGGGCCATGTCAGCTCCCCTGCTGCGGAACCGGTTTGACGACCGTGCCCGGCTTGGCTTTCTGCACGCCGTCCACGACCAGGGTTTCGCCGCCCTTGAGCCCGTCGAGGATGACGAAATCGGTGCCGGCCATGGCGCCGACCTTGACCGGCCGCGGCATCACCTTGTTCTCCGGCCCCACCAGCAGCACGAACTGTCCTTGCGGGCCGGATTGCACGGCGCGCTGCGGCACGGTGATTGCGTTTTCCTCGACGGCCTGCGGCAGGCGCACGCGGACGAAAGTGCCGGGCAGCAGGAGGCGCTGCGGGTTGGGGAATTCGGCCTTGAGCGTGATCGCGCCCGTGCCGGGATCGACGCTCAGGTCGCTGAAGAAGAGTTTCCCCTTGTGTGCGTAGGTCTGGCCGTTTTCCAGGATGAGTTCGACGATGCGGCTGTCGGTCGCCTTCAGCTTGCCGGCGGCGAGCGCGCTCCTGAGGCGCAGCACGTCGGCGTTGGGTTGGGTGAACAGCACGTTGACCGGGTCGAGCTGGTCGATGGTCGCCATCAGCGTGGCTTCGTTGCGGCCGACCAGTGCGCCCTCGGTGACCTGGGTGCGCCCGATGTGACCCGAGATGGGTGCGGGGACGGTGGTGTTCTCGAGATCGAGCTGCGTGCGGGCAAGCTGGGCCTGCGATTGCTTCAGGGCCGCGCGTGCCAGGTCGACCTCCTGCTGGCTCACGGCCTTGATCGGCAGCAGCGACACGACACGTTCCAGATTGAGTTTTTTGACTTCCACGTCGGCTTCCGCTGCCTGGGCCGCGGTGCGGTAGGTACGATCGTCCAGCCGGAACAGGGGCTGGCCTGCCTTCACGTTGCTGCCTTCTGCAAACAGCCGTTTCTCGACAATGCCCTCGACGCGTGCGCGTACCTGCGCCGTGCGCACCGCTTCCACGCGGCCCGGCAGTTCACGGGTCAGCGTGGCGGACCGGCTGCCGACGGTGACCACCGCGATCTCCGGCGGCGGCATGGCGCCAGGCCCGGCGCCGGGTCCGGGCCCCGCCGCCGCATTCTTGTCGCCGGAGCCGCAGGCGGTGAGCAGGGGCAGAACGAGCAGCAGGGTCATGCGTTTCATGGAGTGTCCTTTTCGGGGGCGAAGGTGCGCAGGAAACAATCTACGACCCGCGCTGTTTTCATGGGTTCGAGCAAGTCGGTCTGCAGGTCGAAGAGGCCGCGCAGGCGATCGAGGTCGATCAGCATCGCGGTCAGCATCTCGGCGGCGAAGTCGGGGTCGTCCCGGCGCAGATGTCCGGCGTCCATGGCCTGTGCCAGGTAGTCGGCCAGCCGCTTGCGCGTGGTCTGCGGACCCTGGCGGAAGAACTGCCGGGCCAGATCGGGAAAGCGCGTGGCCTGGGCGAGTACCGTGCGAAAGATCTCGAGCCCCGTCGGGCTCAGCAATCGTGTCCGGTAGGCATCGCCAAACGCCAGCAGCGTGGACCGCAGGTCGCCGTCGCCTTCGAGGGTGACCAGTACGGACTGCACCGAATGGCGCACCACCTCGCCGAACAGCGCGTCCTTGCTGTGGAAATGGTTGTACAGGGTCTGGCGTGCGACCTGCGCCCGTGCGGCGATGCGGTCGATGCTGACCTGGTAGCCCTCCTCGCGGAAGACCTCGCAGGCCGCCTGTAACAGGCGTTGGCGCGTGTCTTGGGAAGCGTCGATTTCAGGCGACATGCCGGACGGAAAGGAATGCTTAGACTGGACAGTCTAGTCTTGTGCGGGAACCGGCACAACCCCTTGATAAAAAAGGTCATTCGGAAGAGGGTACGCCGAGTCGCGACGGGAATCTGGCGCCGGGTCGTCGCGATCCGCGCAGCCGGGTCGATGCGACGATCGATCCGCGCGCACGACAACCAGGAATAAGATGGTCGGGGTGAGAGGATTCGAACCTCCGACTCCTGCGTCCCGAACGCAGTACTCTACCAGGCTGAGCTACACCCCGAGGCAGATGGCGGGTTCCGGGGGAACCCGATCGATTGGAACTACCGGGAAATTTTCGCGTTCAGAAGCTGCGCTCCACCGCGAAAGCCGCTAATTGTAGCAAAGCTGATTTCGAATTTGAATCCGGTAATACAGAAATTGCGTCGTTGGCGATGCGAACTTCGCGCTGGGCCTGTTCGCGCGTGTACTGCAGCGCATTGGTGTCCTTGATTGCGGCGAGCACGCTCTGGAACTCGGTGAGGCCGCCGTGCTCGATGGCCTCGCGGATGCATGCGGCCTGTTCGGGCGTGCCGTTTTTCATCGCGTACAGCAGGGGCAGGGTCGGCTTGCCCTCGGCGAGGTCGTCGCCGATGTTCTTGCCGGTCTGGAGAAAGTCGCCGGAATAGTCGAGCACGTCGTCGACGAGCTGGAAGGCAGTGCCCAGATGCATGCCGTAGCGTGCCAGTGCGTCCTTTTCAGCTTCGCTGCCGCCGCCGATGACGGCACCCAGGCGGCCGGCGGCCTCGAACAGTTTGGCGGTCTTGTAGCGGATCACCCGCAGGTAATTTTCTTCGTCGATGTCCGGGTCGTGGCAGTTGAGCAGTTGCAGGACCTCGCCTTCGGCGATGGTATTGGTGGCGTCGGACAGGATCCGCATGACTTCCATGTTGTCGACCGCGACCATCATCTGGAAGGCGCGCGAATAGAGGAAATCACCGACTAGCACGCTGGCTGCGTTGCCGAACAGCGCGTTGGCCGTTTCGCGGCCGCGGCGCAGTTCCGATTCGTCGACCACGTCGTCGTGCAGCAGGGTGGCGGTATGGATGAATTCGACCACTGCGGCGAGCTCATGATGGGCCTTGCCGGAATAGTGGAAGCAGCCGGCCGACAACAGCACGAGTGCGGGGCGCAGGCGCTTGCCGCCGCTGTTGATGATGTATTCCGACACCTGGCGGATGAGCACGACGTCGGAATACAGGCTTTGACGGATGACCTGGTCGACGGCATGCATGTCGTCGGCCAGAAAGGATTGCAGGCGCTCCAGAGACACGATGGGAGTTTTGTTATTGGGAATGAAGTCCTGCAATGGTAGCAGCCCGGCCGGGGTTTTTCACCGCGCCGCCGCGGCCAGCAGGCGAGGCGCCCAATATTTGACTCATATTGGTTTCATCGTTAGAATGCCGCGTTTTCCCGGGATCGAATGGTTTGGAGACCCCCATGTACGCAGTCATCAAAACCGGCGGCAAGCAGTATCGCGTGAGCGCTGGCGACAAACTGAAAATCGAAAAGCTGGACGCCGAGATCGGCAGCGAGATCACCTTCGACCAGGTGCTGATGGTCGGCGGCGACGGCGAGATCAAGATGGGCGCCCCCCTGCTGCGCGGCGCGACCGTCAAGGCCACCGTCCTGAACCAGGCGCGCGCCGACAAGGTGAACATCTTCAAGATGCGCCGCCGCAAGCACTATCGCAAGAGCCAGGGCCATCGCCAGTACTACACCGAAGTCCAGATTGCCGGCATTAGCGCATAAGGAGCACACACCATGGCACACAAGAAAGCAGGCGGCAGTTCCCGCAACGGTCGCGACTCCGAATCGAAACGCCTTGGCGTGAAGCGCTACGGCGGCCAGCTGGTTGCGGCCGGCAACATCCTGGTGCGTCAGCGTGGCACCCAGTTCCATGCTGGCGACAACGTCGGCATCGGCAAGGACCACACCCTGTTCGCCAAGGTCGAAGGTACGGTCCACTTCGAGATCAAGGGCGCGGCCCGTCGCAAGATGGTGCGCATCGAGCCCGTAGCGGCCTGATCGCTTTCCGTCTCGACAAAAGCCCTGTCCGCCGGATGGGGCTTTTTTGTTTGCGGACCACATCATGAAATTCATCGACGAAGCCAGAATCCAGGTCATTGCCGGCAAGGGCGGGGACGGCAGCGCTTCGTTCCGCCGCGAGAAATACATTCCCAAGGGCGGCCCGGACGGCGGCGACGGCGGACGCGGCGGCAGCATCCACGCCGTGGCCGACCGCAACATCAATACCCTGGTCGAGTACCGCTATACCCGCATCTTCAAGGCACAGCGTGGCGAGAACGGACGCGGCGCGCAATGCTACGGCAAGGCGGGCGAGGACCTCACCATCCGCGTGCCCGTGGGTACCGTGTTCAGCGATGCGGAAACGGGCGTCCAGGTGGCCGATCTGGCCGAAGACGGCCAGACGGTGTGCCTTGCGCACGGCGGCAAGGGCGGGCTCGGCAACATCCATTTCAAATCCAGCATCAACCGCGCGCCGCGCCAGCACACGCTCGGCGAGCCGGGCGAGGAATTCGAACTGGCGATGGAACTGAAGGTGCTGGCGGACGTGGGGCTGCTCGGCATGCCCAACGCCGGCAAGTCGACCTTCATCCGCGCCGTGTCGGCGGCGCGTCCCAAGGTGGCCGACTATCCGTTCACCACGCTGGCGCCGAATCTGGGCGTGGTCCGCGTCGACAGCGAACGCAGCTTCGTCATCGCCGACATTCCCGGCCTGATCGAGGGCGCGGCGGAAGGCGCCGGGCTGGGCCACCAGTTCCTGCGCCATCTGCAGCGCACGCGCCTGCTGCTGCACCTGGTCGACATTTCGCCGCGCTGGGAAGCGGGCGACCCGGTGCGCGAGGCGCGCGCCATCGTCGAGGAACTGCGCAAGTACGATCTGGCCCTGTACGACAAGCCGCGCTGGCTGGTGCTGAACAAGCTCGACATGGTCGATGCGGCCGAGCGCGAAGCGGTGGTGAAGCAGTTCGTCGCCGACTACGGATGGAGCGGACCGGTCTTCGCGATTTCCGCGCTCGACGGCAGCGGATGCAGTGCGCTGACCTACGCAGTGATGGATTACCTGGCAACGGTCGGCCGCCCGGCCGACGCCGGCGCAGCACCGGCCGACCAGCCCTAGTCCCGATCTGCGCCGGGTTCGGCCGGCGCGGGTTCGCCGCCTATCCGTTTCCAGTCGTTTTCCACCAGGGCAACCTGATACTTGGCCCAGCGCGCAAATTCGTCTTCGCTGCAATGGCCTTTCTTGCGGCGGCAGGTGCCGGCGATTCCCCTGAAGTGGTACACGCGCTCGCCGGTGGACGGCTCGACCGCGATCTCGGCGAGCTGGCGCACGCCCCACGTCCTGCCGTAGGCGCCGTTGCTGTAGAAAAACCCCACTTTCAGTTCGTCGAGACTCATGTCGTGATGCGGCGGTAGATGTCGGTGACCTTGACCGGCAATTGTCGCACGTCGTCCAGGATGATGTAGCGCGCTGCGCCGTACATGTGCGGCAGGTAGTCGCGCGCGTCGCGGTCGAGCGTGATGCAGAAGGGGTGGATGCCGGTGCGGCTGGCCTCGAGCAGCGCCATGCGGGTGTCCTCGACGCCGTATTCGCCGCGATAGACGTCGAAGTAGTCGTCCGGGCGGCCGTCCGACAGCGTGACCAGCACGCGCGTCCTCGCTTCCACCCGGTTCAGCAGCTTGGTCATGTGGCGCAGCGCGAAGCCCATGCGCGTGTATTCCTGCGGGCGGATGCCGGCGATGCGCGCCTTCACCTCGTCGTCGTAGGCATCGTCGAAAGTCTTGATGCGGAACAGCTCGCAGCGCTTGCGGGTGGTGCCTGAGAAACCGTAGATCGCGTAGCGGTCGCCCAGGAGTTCCAGCGCCTCGCACAGCAGGATCAGCGCCTCGCGTTCCGCCTCGTTGATCCAGCCCTTGGTCGAGCCGCTCATGTCGACCAGGAAGGCGACGGCGATGTTGCGTTCCGCGCGGTGCATCTGCTGGAACAGGCGGTCGCTCATCTCGCTGCCGTCGCGGGCGTCGGCCAGCGCCTCGATCAGGGCGTCGAGATCGATTTCGTCGCCCTGCGTCTGCCGCTTGTCGAGCCGGTTCTCGTCGCGCAGCGCCTCGAACTTCCTGCGCAGATGCTTGATCACGCCCTGGTGCCTCGCCAGCGTGTCGCGCACGAAGTCGTCGTAGACCGGCGGTACGGGCTTCTCCCGCATCACGCACCAGTTCTTGCGGTAATGCTGGCGGCCGTGGTCCCATTCCGGGTACAGTTCCGCGCCTTTCTCGTGGTAGGTGCCCTGCCAGACGGCGTCGGGGTCCTCGGGCTGGTCGAACACCTGGCTGGGGTCGTACTCGCCTTCGCCCGCCGGCGTGAGGTAGTCCGGCGGAATCTCGCCGAAGTCGAGGTAGACCGAGGTAAGCAGTTGCTTCACGTCATCGGGGGGCGCGAGCGGCGCGCCGTCGAGGGTGATCTCGAAATCCAGCGCCCCGTTCTCCTCGCGCGGCGTGACGTCGACGTCGGGGAGGGCCGGCGCGTCTTGCGGTGCGGCTGCCTGGGCGACGGCGTGTTCCTCCAGCAGTTCGGCCAGCTTGATGCGCAGCCGCGCCTTCTCCTTTTCCAGGCGCGCCGCGCGGGCCGCGGCAATGGCGTCGGGGCGCAGACCGCCCTGATCGTGCCAGCGCGGACAGCTGTCGAAGGCGTAGGCGTCGTCGAGCAGGGCAAGGCTGTCGGATTCGCTGGCCTCGGGCGTGGCGAGCGCTGCGGCAAAGCGCTGCCATTCGGCCGGCAAGGGTGCGTCGAGCAGGGCGCGCAGGCGTTGCATGTCGCGGTGCAGGCCCGGCAGTTCGTGGGCGATGCGGGCGGTCAGCCGCAGGGTCTCCAGCGCATGCAGCCGCGCCAGTGCGCGATCGGGATCGTCGAAGCGGCTGCCGAGCGCCGCGAAATCGATGCGCAGGGTGCCGAAGCGCGTGTGCGCCCATTGCAGCGCGACCATGCTTTTCGCGATGCGGAAGTTTTCGGCTTCGTCGGGCAGGGCGGCCACCAGCGCGGGCAGCACCAGACGTTCGCCGTCGGTCCAGAGGGCGTCGCCCTGTTCCAGCTTGAGACGTCGGCCCGACAGGCCGCAGACGAAGTTGCCGAGCACCGGCGCAATCTCGTCGAACAGCGCACCGGCGGCATCGTTGCGATGCTGTCGCTCGTCGAAGCTGTCGGCCTCTTCCATCACGCGCAGCGCGGTCTGCAGGCCGGTGCGATCGAACACGTCGCAGGTATGCACCGCCCAGGCCTCGAGCAGGCGCCGTTCCATGCGCAGCAGCAGGGCAGGCGCGCGGCGGCCGAATTGCCAGGCGAGCGTGATGTGGGTCGAGGCGATGCGGCGAATCCAGCCCAGGATGAAATCCTGCTCGTCGCGCGGCAACGGCGCGAGTTCGGCGGCGAGTTCCTCGACCTTGAAAAAAGTGAATTCGGTGTCCAGCCAGACGTGCAGGCTGGCTTCCATCTCGGCGGCGGTGAGCGGGGCTTGCGCCATCAGAAGATCGAGGAGGAGAGCTCCTGGATCGCCTTCAGCATGTCGGCGTCGTCGGTGACCGCCTGCGCGACGGCCGACTTGCAGGCCGACACCGGGCTTACGCCGTCGGCGATGAGCTTGCCGGCGTGCACCAGCAGGCGCGTCGAGGCGCCTTCCTCCAGACCGCTGCCCTTGAGATTGCGGGTCATCTGCGCGAAACGTACGAGATTGGCGGCGACCGGTTCGGGGACGCCGGATTCGCTGGCGACGATGCGGCGTTCGAGCTCGGGCGCCGGGTAGTCGAATTCGAGCGCGACGAAGCGTTGCCGCGTCGACTGCTTCAGGTCCTTCAGTACGCTCTGGTAGCCGGGGTTGTACGAGATGGCCAGGCAGAATTCGGACGGCGCCTCGACGATCTGGCCAAGCTTTTCCATCGGCAGGGTCCGGCGGTCGTCGGCGAGCGGGTGGATCACCACCATGGTGTCCTTGCGCGCCTCGACGATCTCGTCGAGGTAGCAGATGCCGCCGCAGCGCACCGCGCGCGTGAGCGGGCCGTCGACCCACACGGTTTCGCCGCCTTTCACGAGATAGCGACCTACCAGGTCGGAAGCGGTGAGGTCGTCGTGGCAGGACACGGTGATGAGGGGCCGCTTGAGCCGCCAGGCCATGTGTTCCATGAAACGCGTCTTGCCGCAGCCGGTGGGGCCCTTGAGCAGGACCGGGATCTGCTGCCGGTAGGCGGCTTCGAAAAGCTGGATCTCGTCGCCGACGGCCTCGTAGTAGGGTTCTTTCTCGATGAGATGGTGGGCGGGGTCGAGGGTGCGTGCGTTCATGGTCTTGGAGAGTTAGAAACAGCCGGCCTGCTGCTTCTGGCGTTCGAGGTCCTTCACCTGCTGGTTCCACCCGTCCATCTGTTCCTGGGTGTAGCCCTTGCGGCGGGCGGCATCCATCTTGTCGAACACGCTGCCGAGCTTGTCGGCCAGCGCGTCGCACTTGCTGGCCGACGGGCGGGTTACCGGCTTGTCCCCGCCGCGTCGGGTTTCGAGCTTGAGCGTGGCCGGCGTCTGCTCACGTTCCGCCCCGGCGTTGTCGGGGAGCGGGGCGGGAACCGGTTTCGCAGCCCGTACCCGGGATTTGGCGGGAGCGGGATCAGGCAGGGGAGCGGGGTCGATTTCCAGCTTGCGCGTTTCGCGCGCGTTTCTGCAGGGCAGGTTGGAATAGGTGATCTTCCCTTGGGCGTCGATGCACTTGTTGAGCGAATCGGCAGCCGCGCCGTGCGCAAGCAGGGCGGCCAGGCAAGCCGTCAGCAGGGCAATACGCGGCAGCGTGCTCAATGTTCGCCCGAATACTTGTCGTCTTCGAGGTCCATCTTCTGCTGGAACTCGGCTTCCTTCTGCTGCGCGGCCAGGGCCTGGCGGCGGGCGAGGCGCTTTTCGTAGGCATCCGGACGTTCGGTGACGCATTTCTCGCCGAACAGCGCATGGCGCAGGAAATTGAGTCCGAAGTCGAGCAGGGCCTCGTCATCCGCGACCAGGGTGGCCATGAGCTCGACCGGGATGTCGTAGGTTTCGTTGAAGCTTTCGCTCATGACGAAGGCGCGGAAGCGGTCGACGTCGTAGCTCGCCATGAAGAAGAGCTGGTTCGACACCGGCGTCGGCTTGCCGATGGCGGGACCGGCAGACTTGCGCTTGACCACGAGCTGGCGCCAGGCGTGCGCCTTCTGGTCGTATTCGTCGACGCCCTGGTCGCGGCGGTATTCCTCGATCGTCTGCGTCCTGTCCTCGAAATGGCCGAGGCAGTGCGCTTCCCTCACCAGCGCGTAGGCGCTGCGGTCGAAGTATTCGTCGGAGCGGCGCATGGTGAGCAGCGCCACCGGATAGTAACGGCAGGCGGTCGGGCGATCCTCGTAGACCCCGCAGCCTTCCGGCTTCATGAACTGGCAGGCGCTGCCGCCGTCGACGGGACGCAGCTTGATGCCGGGCATGCCGTCCTTGTCCATTTCGAAGGGCACGGAATACTGCTTGAGAAATTCGCCCGACGACATGTTCAGGCGCTTCTTCAGGCGCAGCACGTCGTAGGGCGTGAGCGGAATGTCGATATTGGAACAGCAGGCGTTCCAGCACTTGACGCCGCGATGGCAGCGGAATTGCAGCTGCGCGTTTTCCGCGAGCATGATGGGCTTGACCGGGCTGTCGGCAAACGGCGAGTCGGCGATCAGGTCCTTGAATTCGGCTTCGTTCATTGCTTTACAACCTTTCGGGCGCGCGGCCCCACATCGGATAAACACACAGGCGAAAACGTAGGGTACGCGCTTTCGGCTGGATGCTGAACAACCCCGTTGATCTTGCTGGTACGGCTCCCGGAAAAAAACCGGGCGCGCTGTGTTGATTTGGCATCGCCCAAAAAACCGGGCGCCACAGGGGCGCCCGGAGTTCACTGCCTGACCTGCTGCTTAGTGGGCAGCGGGCTTGAACAGCTTGGACTTGTCGACCAGATCCACGTGGGCGCGCTTGAAGCAGGTCCACTGCTTGGAGTTCTTGTCGTAGACCGAGTTCACGAAGCAGTGCCAGTTCTCCTCATCGACAAAGTTCTTGTCCATGCGGTAGTAGAAGCCGGGATAACGGCTTTCTTCGCGGAACTGGATGTGCTTCATGTGGGCTTCCGCCGTCAGGATGCGGTGGTAGTTTTCCCAGGCGCGCAGCAGCTCGTGCAGGTCCTTCGCACGCATCTTCTCGGCGTCTTCCTTCAGCATGCCCAGCTTGTCTTCGGCCACGGCCAGCATGTTGGCGTTGGTCTTGTAGTAGGTGGCCACGCCGGCAACGTACTCGTCCATGATCTTCTGCAGGCGGAACTGCAGCATCTTGGGCGTGATGTAGTTGGGGTTGACGTCGATCGCGGTGGTGTAGTCCTTGAACTCGAGGAAGGTACGCACCGGCTTGTAGATCTCTTCCACCAGCTGCTCGACGGGGGTGTCGAGTTCGGGCTTCAGATCCTTGTTGTCGAGGCAGTACTTGACCATGGACTTGGCGCACATGCGGCCTTCGGCATGGGAGCCGGAGGAGAACTTGTGGCCGGACGCGCCCACGCCGTCGCCGGCGGTGAACAGGCCCTTGACCGTGGTCATCGAGCGATAGCCCCAGTTCCAGCCCTTGGGCAGGTGACCCGGGATCTTGCCGGCGTCGGCGTGGTTTTCATCGGTGGGCGCACCGACGTCGGTCGGACCCGACACCCAGATGCCGCAGCAGCCGGAGTGCGAACCGAGCAGGTAGGGCTCGGTCGGCATCAGCTCGGAGTTCTTCTTCTCGGGCTCGATGTTCTCACCCACCCAAATGCCGCACTGGCCGACGCACATGTCCAGGAAGTCTTCCCAGGCTTCGGCTTCGAGGTGCTTCACTTCGCGCGGGGTCAGGGTTTCACGCAGTTTCGCGAGGGCGGTCACGGTGTCCATGTAGATGGGGCCGCGGCCTTCCTGCATTTCCTTCAGCATCAGGTGGTTGCGCAGGCACGAAGCCGGCACGGCAGCCTGGCCGTAGGGGGGGTAGTCGTTCAGCAGTTCCTTGTTCTTCTGCAT
>JBGAFM010000002.1:0-467233 GCA_044227225.1 Thiobacillus sp.
TTCTCGCTCAACTCAAATGAATTACTTCATTCGGCATGAGCATCTATGCTAGACAACCCTCGCATTCAGGCAAAAACCCAAATACTCAGGCCGTACCGCAAAAACACCCACACCTATCGGCTGTTAATTGTTAAAGATCAGTTTCGACCGCACACCGATTTGCCGGCGCCGTTTCGAAGGGTGCGCATTCTACGGCCTCGCCGGAAAACGTCAACACTTTTTTCGAAATGGTTGCGGGGGCAGGATTTGAACCTACGACCTTCGGGTTATGAGCCCGACGAGCTGCCAGACTGCTCCACCCCGCGCCTGTCGCAAAACTTCGCGTCAATCGAGAAGCGGGACTATAGCAAAGCTTCGGCGAAAGCGTCAACTCCCAGGCGCCCCGACCCGGATATCGGCGCATGCCGCGCCGGGCAAACCGGCTACCATACGGGCTCACGCAACTTCGCTGCCAGCCCGTGCACATCGCGCCATTCTCGTTTTCCCGCCTGCCCCGCATCGAATTCGGCAGCGGAACCGTCGACCGCCTGCCCGCACTCGCCGCCGGCTACGGCAGCCGCGCACTGCTGGTCACCGGCGCCGGTTCGCTGCAGGCTTCGGCGACCTGGTCGCGGCTCGTCGCGGGCTTCCGGGCGCGCGGTCTGACGTGGCTGCACCTGCCCGTACCGGGCGAACCCTCACCCGCCATGGTCGACGCCGCCGTGCGCGCTTTCGGCCCGGAATCCATCGACGTCGTGATCGGCATCGGCGGCGGCAGCGCGCTGGACGCGGCCAAGGCCATTGCCGGCCTGCTGCGCCCGGGCAACTCGGTGATGGACCACCTCGAGGGCGTCGGCCCGGAGCTGCCATACGCGGGACCGGCCACGCCCTTCATCGCTGTGCCGACCACCGCCGGCACCGGTTCGGAGGCGACCAAGAATGCCGTGCTGAGCGTGCAGGGCGAAGGCGGCTTCAAGAAATCCTTCCGTGACGAACAGCTGGTCGCGGTCCATGCGCTGGTCGACCCCGACCTGCTCGCCAGCTGTCCGCCCGGGGTGATCGCCGCCAATGGCATGGACGCCTTCACCCAGCTGCTCGAATCCTATGTGTCCAGCCGCGCCGCGCCCCTCACCGACTCGCTCGCCTGGGGCGGCATGAAGGCGGCGCGCGATGGCCTGCCCGCGCTGTACGCCGATGCGGGCGACGCGGCAGCCCGCGAAAAAATGGCCTACGCCGCCCTGGTATCCGGTATCACCCTGGCCCAGGTCGGGCTCGGTTCGGTGCATGGCCTGGCCGCGCCGCTCGGCGCCTACTTTCCCATCCCGCACGGCGTCGCCTGCGGCACGCTGGTCGCCATGGCGACGCGCGTCAACATCGAGGCCCTGCGCGCCCGCGCGCCCGAAGCGCCGGCGCTCGAGAAATACGCGCAGGTCGGTCGCCTGCTCAGCCGGCGCGGCGATCTCGCGCGCGATGCCGCCCACGCGGCGCTGATCGACATCCTGGACGGCTGGACACGGACACTGGCGCTGCCGACCCTGTCGCACTACGGCGTCGGCGAGGCGGACCTGCCGCGCATCGTCGCCCACAGCCGCGGCAGCAGCATGAAGACCAATCCGGTCGTGCTCGACGACGCCGAAATCGCGGCCATCCTCGCCGCCCGGCTGTGAGCGGCCGCGCTCAAGTTGGCGCCGCGTCAGACCGCTAATCCAGCGTTATCCGAACCTCTGGAGTCCCCCATGACCGGCGGCCTGATCCTCCTGCTCATCCTTGCCCTGCTCGCCGTCTTCGGCGTCTTCATCTACAACCAGCTGGTGCAGCTGAAGCACAACGTCGGCAAGGCCTGGTCGAACATCGACGTCCTCCTCAAGCAGCGCCACGACGAACTGCCCAAGCTGGTGGAAACCTGCAAGCAGTACATGCAGTTCGAACAGGAAACGCTGGAAAAGGTCATGCAGGCCCGCAGCCAGGTGGCGAGCGCGCGCGAATCCCGCAATATCTCCGCGCTGGGCCAGGCCGAAGCCTCGCTGCGCGCCGGCCTCGGCAATCTCTTCGCGGTGGCCGAAGCCTATCCCGAGCTGAAGACCAACGAAACCTTCCGTCACCTGCAGGCGCGCATCAGCGGACTGGAAAACGCCATCGCCGATCGCCGCGAGTTCTACAACGACTCGGTCAACGTCAACAACGTACGCGTCGAGCAGTTCCCCGACACGCTCGTGGCGCGCCTCTTCGCCTTCCGGCAGTTCCCGCTGCTGCGCTTTGCGACGGAGGAGAAAAAGGACGTCGACGTCGGGCAACTGTTCAATCGCTGATGTTCCATGCGGAAACGCTGGCCAGGTGGCGGCACGACTACGTCAACTCCACGCTCGCCGGCGGTAATCTTTTCCTGCTGTTGATCGGCTTCCAGATCGGCTCGGTCCGCGGCTGGCAATTCACCCTCGGCCTGGTTGCGCTCGGCAGTGCCTGGGCGTGGTACGCCAATCTCAGGCGCTATCGCACGGTCGCCGACACGCCCACCACGCGCATCGCCTCGGCAGCGCAGGGCTACATCGAGATTGCCGGCCGCGGCAGGCACCCGCCCGGCATGCGACTCGTCAGCCCGACCAATGGCCTGCCCTGCCTGTGGTACCACTATCGCATCGAGCGCCGGCGCGGCGACAACTGGGTGCTCGTCGAATCCGCCACCTCGCACGACAGCTTCGCCGTCGACGACGGCAGCGGCCAGATGCTCGTCGACCCCGACGGCGCGGAAGTCCTCAGTTCGCACAAGCAGGTCCGGCACGAGGGCGGCTATCGCACCACCGAATGGACCCTGATCGAGAACGAAACGCTCTACGTCATCGGCGAGCACGTCACCCTCGGCGGCGCCAATGCGACGCTGGACCGTGGCGCCGACGTCTCGCAACTGCTCGCCGAATTGAAACGCGACAAGACCGCCCTGCTCGCGCGCTTCGACGCCGACCGCGACGGCGAGATCAGCCTCGTCGAATGGGAGCAGGCGCGCAAGGCTGCCGCCGACGAAATCGACCGCGCCCACCTCGACATCCGCCTGCAGGAAGGCGTGCACCTGATCCGCAAGCCGGCGCACCGGCGTCCTTTCCTGATCGCCAACCGCAAGGTGGCGGACATGACACAACGCTATCGCCGCTGGAGCTGGATCCACCTGACCGTCATCGTCGGCGCGCTGGCCGTGCTGGCCCGACTCTAGGCCGCCTTGCCCTCGCCCGCGCCGCTACCTATAGTTGGAACTACGGAGGACGCACCATGAAACATCCGATACCCGAAACGCCCGCGGATTACGACCACACCCGCATCGTCGAACGCCCCGACGGGGTCTACTGGATCGACGCCGGAAGCGGCGAGGAATACGGCCCCTTCCCCAGCCTGATGGAAGCCATCCAGGACATGGAATACAACGCCGACAGCGACTACGAACCGGGCGAGACCGTGGAAGAAGCAGAAGACGAACTGGGCATCAGCGACTGGATCGACCCCGACACCGGCGAACCCAGCGAAATCTCGCACCGCCCGATCGAATAAAGGCAAGGGCCGGGCGCCTTGCCCACTCCCCACTCCCCACTCCCCACTCCCCACTTACCACTCCCCGCTTACCGCTTACCGCTTACCGCTTACCGCTTACCGCTTACCGCTTACCGCTCCCCGCTCCCCGCTTACCGCTCCCCGCTTACCGCTCCCCGCTCCCCGCTTACCGCTTACCGCCCCTCCCCCCGCGCCTCCCGCTCAAAACAATTGTCCTGATAAGGATCGCCGCCGCGCAGCCCGGCCCAGAGTCCTGCCAGCGGATACAGCACCAGCATCAGCACACCCCAGCGTTCGAACTGCCGCACGTGCACCCGCTCGTGCGCACGCGTCGCGTCGAGATCGCGCACGCTCGCCCCCAGCACCACGTGGCCCAGGGTGATCGCCGCCACCGCTCCGCTGAACGGAAAACCGAATCCCAGCACGCGGGCCGGCCAGCCGCCGGCGGCTTCCAGCACGCCGTCCACGCGCCGCCAGTCGCCGCCGCTCAGGCTCGCCACCAGTGCGAGCGCCGCCCCCAGTACGCTCACCGGCAGCGGCCACAGATACAGCAGAAAACGCCACATCAGGCGTCGAGCACGCCCGCGAACCAGCGGCCGCCGTACATGCCCTCGCGCACGAAATGCTCGCGTGCCCGCTCGAGCTGCGCGGCCGAGCCGGCGGCGTACACGTCGAAGCGATGCAGGTCGGGATAGTCCACCGCGATCGCCCGCAGCACGGCGTCGACGTCATCGGGTGGCGGATGCGGCACATAGTTGAAATTGTCGAGCGCGTCGGCCCAGGCGCGACACAGGTTGTCCTGGTAATGCCCGGCTTCATCGGCCAGCCAGTGCAGGTCCATCGATTCGGCCAGATCCAGCGACATCGCGTGCTGCACCAGGCTCTTGATCGGCGCGAAGCCCGCGCCGAAGGCGAGGAAGATTACCGGCCGCGGCGAATCCTCGTCGAGCACGAATTCGCCGTAGGGCCCTTCCACCTCGACCGTGTCGTTGGCCTTCAAGGCCGTGAACAGGATCTCGGCGAAGGCGTCGCCGTCGCCGCGCGGCACCTGCACCTCGATATGGCGGTCCTCGCACGGACAGCTGGCGATGGCATAGCGTCCGCTCGCGCCGTTCACGCCCAGCCGGATGCCCTGCCCACCCAGGAAGCGCAGGCGCTGGCTGCGCGGCGCCAGGATATGCAGCGCCGCCATCCGCGGATTGAAGACCTCCACCGACTTCACCTTGGCGGTGAGCCGCTGCACCGGGATGTCGCGCGCCCCCGCCACGCTGGCCTCGATCACCACGTCGCCCACCGGCGCGCAGGAACACAGCAGGATCGTGCCGCTGTCCTTTTCCGCCTGCTTCAGCACGTAGTCGTGCGCGTGCACCTTCTTCACCTCGCCCGACACCAGACGCGCCTTGCAGTCGCCGCAATTGCCGTTGCTGCAGCCGTAGTTGAGCGACACGCCGTTGCGCAGCGCCGCCTCGAGCAGGGTATCGTTGCCCTCGACGAAGAACTCGTGGCCGCTGGGCTGGATGGTGACGTGGGCTGACATGATCCTGAGTATCCTTTCGCGCGCGATTGCCGCCTGCGCCTGCGCCGCGTCGGCCGGGGCCTCGGCCAGGTTGCGCAGCAGGAAGGCGCGTACCGTGTGCAGGGCGTGGCGCGTCTCCTCGCTGCCGTCCTCTTCGATTTCGTCGATCTTCTCGTCGAGCCAGGTCATCACGCTGGCGTAGTGCGCCAGCAGCGCCTTGGCTGCCGCATAGTCGTTGCCCAGCTCGGTGAGGCGCGCCGCCAGCACTTCCTTGTCGGGCAGGGCGCGTTCCAGCACGCGCTTGGCGAAGGCCTTGTCCTTGATCTCGTTGACCCGGCGGAATTCCGCGTCGTCGTCCCACTTCACGTCGGGGAAGGCGCGCAGCAGTTCGTCGAACTCGACCATGCCGTCGAAGGTGGCCAGCGTGCCGCTGCGGATCATCTCCTGCAGGGCATGACGCGACTGTCCGACCAGCCTGGCAACGCGCGATAGAGGCAGCAGATGGCTCATGCGGCGAGTCTACTCCCGGCGCACGCCGGAACAAAAACGGCAATTCACCAGATTCTGAATCAGTGATCGAGACGCGCCCTTACAATCCCGCCATGCCAGCGATCACGACCCGCCCCTGCCCTCCGGAAGCCCGCACCGCCCTCGAACGGGCCGGCCTGCCCCCTGCCTGGGCGCGGCTCTATGCCGCACGCGGCGTCACCCGGCCCGACGAGGTCGCGCATCGCCTGGACGGCCTGCTGCCGCCCGCGGGCCTGCTGCACGTCGAGCGCGCCGCCGCGCTGCTGGCCGACGTCATCGGCGCCGGGAAAAAACTGCTCATCGTCGCCGACTACGACGCCGACGGCGCCACCGCCTGCGCCGTCGGCGTGCGCGGCCTGCGCCTGCTTGGCGCCCGCGTCGACTACCTGGTGCCCAACCGCATCGATCACGGCTACGGCCTCACGCCCGAAATCGTCGCCCTCGCCGCCGCGCGCCAGCCCGACCTGCTCGTCACCGTCGACAACGGCATCGCCGCCGTCGCCGGCGTGGCCGCCGCCAACGCGCGCGGCATCCCGGTGCTCGTCACCGATCACCACCTGCCCGGCGACGTACTGCCCGACGCCGCCTGCATCGTCAATCCCAACCAGCCCGGTTGCGGCTTCGCCTCGAAGAACCTGGCCGGCGTCGGCGTCATGTTCTACGTCCTGCTCGCGCTGCGCGCCGAACTGCGCCGGCGCGGCGCATTCGGCGCCGACGCCCATCAAGCACAGCGCGGCGCATTCGAAAACCAGTCCGAGCCCGACCTGCGCTGCCTGCTCGACCTGGTCGCGCTCGGCACCGTCGCCGACGTGGTGAAGCTCGACGCCAACAACCGTACCCTCGTCGCGCAGGGCCTCGCGCGCATGCGCAGCGGGCGGGCTTCTGCCGGCATCCAGGCCCTGTTCCGCGTCGCCGCGCGCGACCCCGCGCGCGCCACCGTGTTCGACCTCGGCTTCATGCTCGGCCCGCGGCTCAACGCCGCCGGCCGCATCGACGACATGGCGCTCGGCATCGAATGCCTGCTCGCCGACGACCCGCGCGTCGCGCAACAGCTCGCCCAGCGGCTCGACGACCTCAACCGCGCACGCCGCGACGTCGAAGCCGGCATGCTCGACGAAGCGCTCGCCATCCTCGCCGGTTTCAACCCCGCCGACAGCCACAGCCTCGTCGCCTACCAGCCCGACTGGCATGCCGGCGTCATCGGCATCCTCGCCTCGCGCCTCAAGGACAAGTTCCATCGGCCCACCGTCGTCTTCGCGCGGGCCGACAACGGCGAACTCAAGGGTTCCGGACGCTCGATCCCCGGCCTGCACCTGCGCGACGCCCTCGACCTCGTCGACCGGCGCCATCCCGGCCTCATCGTGAAGTTCGGCGGCCACGCCATGGCGGCCGGGCTCACGCTCGCCGCCGACGGTCACGCCGCCTTCGCCGCCGCCTTCGAAACCGTCGTCCGCGAATGGCTTTCCCCCGCCGACCTCGAAGGCATCCTCGAAACCGACGGCGAGCTCGACCTGGCCGAACACAGCTACGCGCTCGCCGCATCGCTCGACCATGCCGTCTGGGGCCAGGGTTTTCCGGCGCCGCTGTTCACCGGCGAATTCGACGTCGCCGCCCAGCGCATCGTCGGCGAAAAGCACCTCAAGCTGAAACTCGCGCGCGAAGGAAAGGTCTTCGAAGCCATGCACTTCTTCCACCCCGACCCCCTGCCCGACCGCATCCGCGCGGTCTACGCCCTCATGCCCAACGAGTTCAATGGCCAGCAGTCGCTGCAACTGAAGCTGCAGCATTGGGAGGCGATCTGAAACAGGTGCAAGGTGCAAGATTCAAGATTCAAGGTGCAAGCACGGCCGGGCACGGGGTTTTACTTGCATCTTGAATCTTGCACCTTGAAACTATCGTCATGCCCCCGATCACCCTCGCCCTCATCCTGCTGAACGTGCTGGTGTACGCGCTGAGCGTATTCACCGGACCGGACATCGTGCGTACTTTCGGCCTGTGGCCGCCGGGCTCGGGCGGAGCCTTCCATCTCTGGCAGCTCGTCACCTACAGTTTCCTGCACGGCTCGCCGCTGCATCTGGGCTTCAACATGCTCGCGCTGTGGATGTTCGGCGCCGAACTGGAAAGGCGCTGGAACGACCTGCGCTATCTCCTCACCTACCTGCTCAGCGTCGTCGTCGCCGCCATGACGCAGATCGCCGTGAGCGGCTATTTCCTGCACGCCAGCAGCGCGGTCGTCGGCGCCTCCGGCGGCGTGTTCGGGCTCCTGCTCGCCTACGCGCTCTACTTTCCGCGCAACGTCATCGGCATCATCTTCCTGCCCTTCGTCCGCATACCGGCGCGCACCTTCGTGCTCGGCTACGGCGCGATCGAACTGCTGCTGGGCGTCACCCAGACCGACGCCGGCGTCGCGCACTTCGCCCACCTCGGCGGCCTCTTCGGCGGCTGGCTGGGGGTGCAGTATTTCAGGGGACGGGGGGTATTCGGGACGCGCCGCTAGGGCGGCAGGACTGAAGGTTCAAGCAAGGCTGGGCCACGGGGTTTTACTTGTAACTTGAACCTTGCAACTTGAACCTTGTAACTTGCGCCTTGAACCTCCTCAAGCGTAGCCGTCCGGGTTGTTCGACTGCCAGCGCCAGGCATCCGCGCACATGCGCGGCAGGTCGTGGATGGCGCGCCAGCCGAGGTCGTGCGCGGCGCGCGACGGGTCGGCCCAGCACTGCGCCACGTCGCCGGGGCGGCGGGCGACGATCTCGTAGGGCACCTTCTTTCCGCTGGCTGCCTCGAAGGCGCGCACCATGTCGAGCACCGATACGCCGCGCCCTGTGCCCAGGTTCCAGGTATGCACGCCACCCGCCTTGTGGTGCAGGCGATTCAGCGCGGCCACGTGGCCGCGCGCGAGATCGACCACGTGGATGTAGTCGCGCACGCCGGTGCCGTCGGGCGTGGGATAGTCGCCGCCGAACACATTGAGGTGCGGCCGCCGGCCCACCGCCACCTGCGCGATGTAGGGCATGAGATTGTTGGGAATGCCGCGCAGCTTGGACCAGCCGTAGGGATTGGTCGCCGACAGCGGGAAATCCTCGGTGATCGGCACCGTCGCCGGATCGCCGTAGACCGTGGCGGACGACGAGAACACCACCGACCTCACCCCCGCCTCGGCCATCACCTCGAACAGCGCGATGCTGCCGCCGATGTTGTTGTCGTAGTACAGCAGCGGCTTCTCGACCGATTCGCCCACCGCCTTGAGACCCGCGAAATGCACCACCGCGTCGATCGCGTGTTTTTCGAACAGCGCCCGCAGCGCCGCACGGTCGCGGATGTCGCCCTGCACGAATTCCACCCGCCGCCCGGCGATCTGCGCCACGCGGTCGAGCGCCGTCACGCTGCTGTTCGACAGGTTGTCGAACACCACCACCTCATGGCCGGCTTCCAGGCATTCCACCGCGGTATGCGAGCCGATATAGCCCGCGCCGCCGGTCAGCAGCACATTCAATTGGATTCTCCCTGACATCGATCAGGCATGCATTACCCCGATCTCATCCCAAACCTTCAATTCTCTTCTTGAGAATTTAATTACGCCCCCGCCAGATTGCGGGGTTGCGCGCACTGTGAAATACCGCAAGCACCACAACCACATTCCCTCGAACGCGGAAATACAGGCAATAGGGAAAACGCTTCACGACCGCCTTGCGGACCCCGTCGAGCATTTCCGGAAACGCATCCGGATGATCGAGAATCAGCTTCAGCGCCCGATCAACTTCTGCCAGGAAGGCTTCGCCCAAACCGGAGCGCTCACGTTCATACCACTCGCCGGCCGCCAGAAACTCTTCCCGGGCCTGCCGGCGAAAAACCAGGCTGCGTATCATGGACGCCAGCGTTTTACAGCATCAGCCTTGATTTCATCCCAAGTTGAAACCGCCTCGGGCGACGCCTGATCTTCCGCAAGGCGGCGTTCGATTTCCGTTCTTTCCTCGGGAGTCGGTGGCAGCAAACCCATTTCGCGGGCGATCGAGTCCCAGATTTCCTGTACCAGTTCCACCCGCTTTTCGACCGGAAGCTGATCTATCCCCAGATCCTGCAATGCATGTCCCATTTCCGCCTCCTGTATTCGAGCCAGTTCAATTATCGCCGCATCTCCATGCTGCTTGCCAGCCCTCACGCCCCCATGCACAAGGCCAGCGCCTCGCGCCAGTCGCGCAGGCACAGGCCGAAGGTGTGCGCCAGCCTGCCGTTGTCCAGCCGCGAGTTCAGCGGACGCCGCGCCGGCGTCGGGTAGTCGCGGCTGGGGATCGGCACGAGGCGGGCGGGTACCACGGTCTCGTCGAACTCGTCCAGCGCGCGGATCGCCTCGGCGAAGCCGTGCCACGAGGTCTCGCCGGCATTCGTCATGTGATACACGCCCCAGCGTGCGTCGTCCCGCCCACCCGTGGCCAAAACCTGCGCCAGCACCTGCGACGTCGCCTCGGCCACGTCGCGGCACCAGGTCGGCGCGCCGACCTGGTCGGCCACGACCTTCAGTTCGGGGCGTTCGCGCAGCAGCCGGCGCATCGTCAGCAAAAAATTGCTGCCGCGCTGGCCGTAGACCCACGAAGTGCGGAACACCAGATGCCGGCAGCCCGCCGCCGCGATCGCGCGTTCGCCTTCCAGCTTGGTCGCACCGTACACATTGAGCGGGCCGGTCGCGTCGTCCTCGCGCCAGGGACTGTCGCCCGAACCGTCGAACACATAGTCGGTGGAGAAATGCACCAGCAGCGCGCCCAGCTGCGCCGCTTCCTGCGCCAGCAATCCCGGGGCCGTCGCGTTCAGCGCACGCGCGCGGTCGGGCTCGCTTTCCGCCCTGTCCACCGCCGTGTACGCCGCCGCATTCACGATAACGCCCGGCGCGATCGCGCGCACCGCCGCGCGCAGCGCACCGGCATCCGTCAGGTCCAGCGCGCGCGAATCCGGCGCCACGACCGTCCCCAGCGCCCCCAGCGTGCGGCGCAGTTCCCAGCCGATCTGGCCGCTGGCGCCGGTGAGCAGGATTTTTGGGGTGAGCGGGGAGCGGGGAGCGGGAAGCGGAGAGCGGGGAGCGGGAAGCGGAGAGCGGGGAGCGGGGGTCATGGGTAGACCTCGGCGTCTTTCAGCAGCGGCTGGGCCTGGTCCTTGGGCGACAGCAGCGGTGCGCCTTCCAGCGGCCATGCGATGCCGATGTCGGGGTCGTCCCAGCGGATGCCGCGATCCCACTGCGGCGCGTAGTAGGCGGTCGTCTTGTAGAGGAAATCGGCCGTGTCCGACAGCACCAGGAAACCGTGCGCATAACCCGGCGGAACCCACAGCATGCGGCGGTTCTCGGCCGACAGCTCGTGTCCCGCCCACTGCCCGAAGTGCGGCGACGAGCGCCGCACATCCACCACCACGTCGAACACCCGTCCCTGCGTCACGCGCACCAGACGCCCCTGCGGCTCGTGCAGCTGATAGTGCAGCCCGCGCAACACCCCGCGCGACGACCGCGAGTGGTTGTCCTGCACGAAATCCGCATCGATCCCCTGCGCCGCAAACGCCCTGCGATTCCAGCTTTCCAGGAAAAACCCGCGCGCATCCTCGAACACCTGCGGTTCGATGAGCAGCACGCCGGGGAGAGGGGTGGGGGGCATGGTGGGGAGTGGGGAGTGGGGAGTGGGGAGTGGGGAGTGGGGAGTGGGGAGTGGCAATAGACTACGGCGATTCACTACTCACGACTTGCCACTCTCCACTCCCCATTCAAAAAACCCGCTCATTCAACATATTCAGCAAATAGCGTCCGTAGGCATTCTGTTTCAGCGGTTCCGCCAGGCGGCGGATCTGGTCGGCGTCGACGTAACCCAGACGATAGGCGATTTCTTCCGGGCAGGCGATCTTCAGGCCCTGGCGCTTTTCGATGGTTTCGATGAACAGCGAGGCTTCGAGCATGGATTCGTGCGTCCCCATGTCCAGCCAGGCGTGGCCGCGGCGCATGATCGATACGTGCAGCGCATCCTGTTCGTGATAGCGCCGCATGACGTCGACGATCTCCAGTTCGCCGCGCGCCGAAGGCTGCAGCGTGCGCGCGATATCCACCACCGCGTTGTCGCAGAAATACAGTCCGGTCATTGCATAGTTCGAGCGCGGCTGCGCCGGCTTCTCCTCGATCCCGAGCACGCTGCCGTTCGCATTCAGCTCGATGACGCCGTAGCGCTGCGGATCGGTGACCCGGTAGGCGAACACCGTCGCCCCCTTTTCGCGCCGGCCGGCAAGGCGCAGATCCGGCGTCAGGTCGTTGCCGTAGAACACGTTGTCGCCAAGCACCAGCGCGCAGGGACTGCCCGCCAGGAAATCGGCAGCGATCAGGAAAGCCTGCGGCAAGCCGCCCGGGGTGGGCTGCACCGCGTACTGCAGCCTGATCCCCCACTGGCTGCCGTCGCCCAGCAACTGCGCAAAGCGCGGCGTATCCTGCGGCGTCGAAATGATCAGGATATCCCGCATCCCCGCCAGCATCAGCGTGGTGAGCGGGTAATAGATCATCGGCTTGTCGTAGATCGGCAGCAGCTGCTTCGACACCGCGAGCGTCGCCGGATACAGGCGGGTGCCGGAGCCGCCGGCGAGGATGATGCCCTTGCGGTGAGTGGAGACTGGAGAGTGGGGAGTGGATTGGGCACGCGTGCTCATTCGCTTTCCTTCATCTTTTTGAGCAGCCCTGAAAGCAGCTTCCCGACCCGGTCCATCAAGGCATCGACCTCAGCCGTGTCGGACCTGACATACCCCAGCCGCAAGGCAATCTGGTGCTGCGTATCCAGTTCACTCAACGAGCCACGCGCCATGCTCAGGAAGTGCGCAAATTCGCGGCTGCCGGATCTTCCCGCCCCTTCCGCGACATTGCTCGGGATCGACACCGCCGCGCGCCGCATCTGTGAAGTAAGCCCATATTGCTCGCTATTCGGAAACCCACCCGTCAGCCGATAAACCTGTTCGACCAGATCCATCGCGCATCTCCAGACTTCCAGCCCCTCATGCGGTTTCGCCATATCCCCTCCCTATGATGCCCCCCACTCCCCACTCCCCACTCCCCACTCCCCACTCCCCACTCACCACTCACCGCTCCCCCAAGTACCACCCCACCGTCTTCCGTATCCCCGATTCGAACGTTTCCGCCGGCTTCCACCCCAGCTCCCGGGCGATCCTGCCGGCGTCGATGGCGTAGCGGCGGTCGTGGCCGGGGCGGTCCTGCACGTAGGTGATGAGGCGCGCATGCGGGCCGGCGGGGTCGGGGTGCAGTTCGTCGAGCAGGGTGCACACGGTGTTCACGATCACCAGGTTGGGCATCTCGTTCCAGCCGCCCACGTTGTAGGTCTCGCCCACCTGCCCCCTGTCCAGCACCGTGCGGATCGCCGCGCAGTGGTCGGTCACGTAGAGCCAGTCGCGCACGTTCATGCCGTCGCCGTACACCGGCAGCGGCCTGCCCTGCACGGCGTTCAGGATCATCAGCGGGATGAGCTTTTCGGGGAACTGCAGCGGACCGTAGTTGTTGGAGCAGTTGGTGGTGAGCG
This sequence comes from Thiobacillus sp., assembly GCA_044227225.1. Classification (GTDB taxonomy): domain Bacteria; phylum Pseudomonadota; class Gammaproteobacteria; order Burkholderiales; family Thiobacillaceae; genus Thiobacillus. The sequence continues at coordinate 13,105 of JBGAFM010000002.1, forward strand.
TAGGCAGGCCATAGGTATGGTGGTAGGCGCGCACCAGATGGTCCGACGCCGCCTTGCTCGCCGAATACGGACTGTTGGGCGCATACGGCGTGGTTTCGGTAAACGGCGCGTCGTCCGGCCCCAGCGACCCGTACACCTCGTCGGTGGACACATGCAGGAAGCGGAACACCGCCCGCTCCGTCACCGGCAGGCTCATCCAGTAGCCGCGCGCCTCTTCCAGCAGATGGAAGGTGCCCACCACATTGGTCTGGATGAAATCCTCCGGCCCGTGGATCGAGCGGTCCACGTGCGACTCGGCGGCAAAGTTCAGGATCGCGCGCGGACGGTATTCCGCCAGCAGCCGCCCCACCAGCGCGCGGTCGCCGATATCGCCCTGCACGAACACATGGCGCGCATCGCCCCGCAGGCTGGCCAGGTTGTCCAGGTTGCCCGCGTAGGTGAGCTTGTCGAGATTGAGCACCGGCTCGTCATGCAGACGCAGCCAGTCGAGAATGAAATTGGCGCCGATGAAGCCGGCACCGCCCGTGACGAGGATCACAACCGCCCTTTCAACTTGGATTCAAGAAGCAAGATACAAGATTCAAGGAGCGAGGCGGAAGCCCGACCCAAATTGGTTTCCTTGCATCCTCAGTCTTGTACCTTGCATCTATTTAAGTAACAACTGCCGGGCTGCCCCCACGATGAACAGTGTATTCGTCACCAGATAGCGCTTCCATAACCGGCGCGGTTCGGACAGCAAACGATGCAGCCATTCCAGCCCGTTGTTCCGCATCCAGGCTGGCGCGCGCTGCACCGTGCCCGCATGGAAATCGAAGGCCGCCCCCACGCCAATCATCACCGCATCCACCCGCCCCCGGTGTTCCGCCATCCAGCGTTCCTGCTTGGGGCAGCCGAGGCCAACAAACACGATGCCCGCGCCGCTATCGTTAATACGTGCCACTGCCGCCGCGTCCTCCTCCGGACTCAGCGCACGGAAGGGCGGCGATTCCGTCGCCAGCTTCAGCGCAGGAAACGCCGCGCGCAGACGCTGCGCCAGCAACCCCAACGTCGCATCCGTGCTGCCGTAGCAGTACACCGGCACGCCCTCCCGGGCGGCGCGCTCGCAGAGCGCCCACATCACGTCCGGCCCGCTGATGCGCGGCTGGCTCGCAAACCCCTGCCGACGCAGCATCCACGCTACCGGCGCGCCGTCCGGCGTGGCCATGTCCGAACCATTGATGATGTCACGGTAGACAGCGTCCTGCGACGCGCTCACCACCACGTGCACGTTGCAGATCGTGACATAGCGGCTTTCGCGCCCGCGCGCCCAGCCCATCAGGCGATCCAGCGCGGCGTTCCACGACAGGGCGTCGATGTGTGCGCCGAGTACCGTGCCGGTGGAGCGTCCGTTGTCATCCATCACATTTGACCCTGATGCGCAGCCATTGCGTCGTCATAAATTTCGATCAGCCGCCGATAATTCACCTCGGCGGAAAACTCGGTCTCGTACTGCGCACGTGCGTTTCGCCCCATCTCGGCCATCCGTTCCGGGTTACCCAGCGCCCATGATATTTTTTCAGCCAGGTCATGAGGGTTTCCAGGTTCGAAAAGCAGACCAGTTTTCCCGTCAGTCACAATCTCTGCCAGCGCCCCGATGCGACTGGCGATGACTGGCAGACCCGCAGCGAACGCCTCTACGATGGTGCGCGGAAAATTCTCGTACCAGATGCTCGGCACGACCAGTGCCGAGGCGCGTTCCATTTCCCTGCGAACCCCTTCTCCTGACAGGCTGCCCAGCCGAAGAATGTCTGGCATCCCCTCCAGGCAGCCCCCTTCCGGGCCGTCGCCGGCCACACGCAGACTTGCACCCGGCACCTGTTGTATCGCCTGTGCCAGCGTGGCGATCCCCTTTTCTGCCGACAGGCGGCCCACGAACAGCAGATCCCTGCGCGTCTTCTCAGTCGGTGCGGGCATATCCACGAAATTCGGCTTCACCACCACCCGTTCCGCCGGCAGGCCGCCCTCGATGAATTTGCCCCTGCAGAATTCGTTCAGCGCAATGTAGCGCGTCACCTTGTTACGGTACGTCCCCAGGCCGCGGTGCAGGGCCAGCATCCCCGCCAGCGCCGCCGACGCCGGACGCGAACCGCGATAACAGGCCCGCACCACCCCGCGCCATGGCAGACGGCCCATGCAGTCCTCGCACACCTGCCAATCGCGCAGGAACAGCGCATTCAGGCACATCAGGCGAAAGTTGTGCAGCGTCTGCACGACCGGCACACCAGCGCGTGCCGCTGCCCAATACAGGGAGGGAGAAATAAGTGGGAAAGTGTTATGCGCGTGGACGATGTCGGGCCTGAAATCGGCAATTTGGCTTTCCAGACCGCGTACCGTTTGCTGCGACCACAATGTGTTGCGTGCCAACGCCAGCGACGACATGTCAGCCACCTCGTCGTTGCTGCGGGAATACATTTCCACCTGGTGGCCGTATGCGCGCAGCAAGGTTGCCTCCGACTCGACCACCGTGTCCTCGCCACCACGATGCTGATAGGCATTGTGCGCAATCAGAATGCGCATGAGGAAGGGTTTCCGCCCTTGGTGGCAAGAATTGTCAGTCGTGCCCGCAAATCAACGCCCAAGGTCGGCGGATGAATGAGTAGCCCTGTCTGCCTGTCTGACAGGATTCGAGACATCCATATTTGTATCCTCTTGAGGTGAAACGTGCAGATAATCCATGCACTCTTCATAGGAACGCAGGGTCGATCCAGCATCTGCCTGCGAAACAGATAGGCGGCAAGCCAGGACACCATCAGAAATGCGATCAGGCGATTGAGTATCCCAAGGAGAAAGAACCCCTTGCTGGCGAACATGGTCCCGCCATACGTTCCGGCGATGAACATCAATACACAGCTCGCAATGGACAGGATCAACCCTGCCCGGAAACCGCCCATCCAGCTGGCAGCAGCAACCGGAATCAGGTATAGACCCCACACCGCGAGATCCTTGCCCGTTGAATAATCCAGATAGGCGATGCCCAGCATGGTCGCCAGGAAAAATGTCAGCCAACCGTTCGACAGCCCGATCATTTTGCCACCCTCATGTACATTTCCCGGATATCAAAGTGAAACGCACCATGCATATCCCGAGCCCTGCAAAATTATAACTGCGCCCTATTGCACCCGCTTTAACCGATTTCCTCAGCACCGTCATGTTCGGCGGGCCATCCTGGCCTGTTCCGGGGCAGCGGGCGTCACTTTTCTATCCTGCGCCCCCAGGCAAGCAAGAATCCCACCACAGAAATTCTCTGCCATCCTCTCGATCGTGTATGCCCCAGCGGATTCCAGGCAGACAGCCCGCATCGCTTCGATCTCGGCCGGTTGTTCGAGCAGCCGTGCCACGCCATCCGCGAAAGCTTCCGGATTATCTTCTGTCACCAGACCATTCAAGCCAGAATGCAGATAGGCGATCTCGGGGGAATGGTGCGGGTAGGCCGTCGTCACCATGGGTACGCCAGCAACCAGAGAATCGAGTATCGACAACCCCACCATGCCGGGATTCAGCATCAACGTCGACATCTTCAGAATCTGGGCCTTGTCGCGGCCACCACGTGCGCCCAGCCAGTGTATCCAGCTTTCCGCATCGGCGGCCCTGCGAACCAGATCGCGCTGCGGACCATCCCCCACAATCACCAGCTGAAAATCAGGGACGCGCGCGCGAATGTGTCGTGCTGCTTCGAGCAGAAAATCGAGCCGCTTGTCGGCATGGAGCGACGCCAGACTGAGGCCGATCGGGCCGGGCCCGATTCCGTATTCGTGCCGCGCATGTTCTTTCTCTTCCGGGCCGATCAATGCAAGCTGCGCTGCCAGGCCGGCCGTATCGATCGCGTTGTTGAGAACCGTGATCTTCCCAAGCGGGAACCCGGATTCCGCCACGGCCTCGGCACTCAATGTCGTATAGGCAAACCACCAGTCGACATGCCGGGCGAGCCAGCGCTTGAACCGTTCTTTCCATGAATTCCGCTCAGCTGACTGAAAATTGCGGCCGTGCCCCCAGAATGCCCACATGCGATCCCGCTTCAATATGGGCCGCACATAGTTAAACAGCAGCCGGTTCTCCTGGGTCACGATCACCAGACTCGCATTGCTCGCCACCGGCATCGCGTTTTGCCAGCAGAGGCGGCCACTCAACCAGTAACGACAGGGTACATGCACGCACCAGGGCAGTTCGCCCGCATCGTTCTTCAGTTTTTCTTCCGGCAGCGGGTCACCGTACACCACGCCCAGGTCAACCCCGGCAGCCCGGAGTTTTTCGCGCATCAGATTGAACAGCGGCAATCTGTAGTGCGTCATCCTGCGCTGAATGATCAGAACTTTCGGATGTGCACGCGACTTGTAGGTGCTCCAAGGTACCCAGGCCCGATCCGCCGAACGCGCAGCCTGCGCGATCCCGTGGGCTGCATTCGCATAGGTATAGTCATCAACGATTTCGCGGCAACGCGCCGTCATTGCAGCCAAAAGCGATGCGTCGGTCAGCAGGCGCACGGCAGCATCAGTCCATTGTTCCAGCTCAAGCGGAAGTACGAAGCCGTTTTCGCCATGCCGTACCAACTCGTTCGCCACACCCGCCGCCTCGGTAACCAATACAGGCACCCCGGCAGCGCAGGCCTCGTTCGCCACCACGCCCCAGGGATCCCAGTGCGTCGGAAACAAAAACACACGGGCAGCACCATACCAGGCAGGAAGCGCCTCCTGCCGGGCAAACCCCGCAAAGACTGTCTCAACCTCAGTTTCGATGTGGTGTGCGTGCTCCCGCAACTTAGCTTCGAGCCCGCCCGACCCAACAAACACAATCGAAACCCTGCGCCCCAGCCGACGCGCGACGGCGCGAGCGACATCGAACGCAAAGAACGGGTTCTTGACGGCCTCAAAGCGCCCGCAAAACATGAAGTCGTATCGCTTCGCCTGCGGCAGCGCATTGACGAACAAGGCATTGTCGGCACACAGGTGCGACTTGTACATCGCATCGCCATCGATGCCATACGACCGATACAGGCGCATGCCACCGTCGCTGGCGGCGATGAAGGCTGCGGTATGCTGATATACATGACGCCTGATCCAGCGATGCAGGACGGACAGCCTTGCTTCGGATTCCAGCGTGCCGTCCGTCATCGCCACATGCCGGGCACCATGCCAGCGCGCCCAAGCATACGCTAGCAAATGCGTGGGATTGAAACCCGTGGTCACCACGACATCGGGCCTGAGCGAAAGCAGAACCGACCACACATCGTGATTGATGTGGATGAACCGCCCGCGGTATCGCACGAACGACTGATTCAAGAAGGTGTGTGCGAACCCCGCCTGCCCCAGATTCCACTCGCGGTCCGGTTCACGGCCGCTGCAATACACCACATGCAGGTTGAGATCGGGCTCCTGCGCCAGCAGGTTGTAGACCGGGATCCGGTATGGCGCTGGAATATTGGTCACGATGACGAGGCGGACCGGGGTGGAATGAGGTCCTGTCACGTCCTCATACCGATAGGGCAGCATTGGCGAAGTCAGGCCGGTCATAAGCTAAACCAGTTTTGCCAACACTCATGCGCCTGCATCGACATAGGGATTTTTCGGCAGGTCGACAATCCTGTAGCCCGCCCTCCGCAAGGATTCCAGGACATCGGCATCAGGCTGCCCCTTGAATACCACCACACTTCCCAAACCGTAACCCAGCAGACCCGCCTTGCACAGCCAGTCCTGTACCGCCACACCTAACCGCGTAATCAGGAATCCAGGGCTTGGCTTGTGCGCGTCATGGCTGCCCAGTCGGGCATGGTAAAAATCGTTGATCCCTTTGAATGCCAGCACTTTCCCCCCCATCGCAGTCAACAATTTGCCCAGCTCTCTGACGTTCAGGCGATAGAGGAAATTTCCGCTCGGCTCGAACTGCAATTCCCTGTCGCCCCTTATCACGCGCTTGACCAAGCTTTTGAGTCCATCGAGCACACGCGGGTTATCCAATGGCTCGATCAGCACAACCGCCCGGCGGGCAACTCGAAGCATTTCGTAGAGTGCAACAGGTGGACGCGGGAAGTGATGATAGGCTTCCTTGCAGAGGACAAAGTCGACCGCATCATTCACCAACGATATGCGTTCCGCGTTCTCGGCCTGGAACGCCGGGATATGCCCTTGCTCGTGTGCGAATTTCAGTCTGTCGTCCGTGAGACTCGTGGCGACCACGCGCACGCCGTGCGCGTGTAGATAAGCCGCGTCAGAACCATAGCGGCCATCACCGACCGTAATCCACCGTCCACCCGGACAGGACTGCCAAATCGGACGGGTCAGATCAAGCATCCGCGTATGGCGCCAATTGTCGACGGAATCGGGACGAGTATAACGAGATGGCAACGCCATCTGATGCTCCGACTCTGCCTGTCGGAGATAACTTTGTTCAATATCCTCCATCCCCCCCCCACAATCTATTGTCAGACTTCAGGACAAACAAATGGGCGCCTGTCCAATCTGTAAGGACGCCGATGTGCTGTCGAATGACCGAAGAACGCCTTCCAGCGTCTCCGCTTTTGTGATCGTCCAGTCCTGGGGGGGACGCCACTGCCCGCTCGTCCCGTCTTCCCGCCAAATTATTCTTGCCTTGCTGTTGTCCGGACGACGCAAGCTGGCAGCCCACACCCCGTTAGCGAATTCGCATCCTGTCATGACCGAGCCCTGAACCCATTCCAGCGTGCGGGCATATGCCTCCCCCGCTGGCTTGATAGCCTTCGTGGTAGGTTCGATCAGCCCCATGCTGTAGTTGTCCCAAGCAAACCAGTAGTAGCGCTGCAAACCCGCTGCCCATCCGAGGATCAAGGTGCGCGATACGTAGGCGGCCGCCTCGGCAGCGTTCAGTTTCTTCCAGCCCGGGACCATTTCCTCGGTCGTCACCGTGCCGTCGCTGTGGTCTATCCACCAGCCTGCCTCGGTGTTCCATATCGGCAGGCTGGACAACCCGTGCTTATCTGCGATCCTGCGTACCTTGTCCACCAGCGGCAGCATGGCCTCAGGGGCAGCGTGTGCGACATAGAAATGATGCGACAGCATATCCATGTATTTGCCCCCACCGGCAAGCAGGTAGCGGTCCAGCCATGCCAGATGCTCCTCTCCGCCACCCACCGTCGCAGGCGCAGCGAGTTGGTTGCCCGGATCGACTTCCTTCAGGATGCGATACGCTGCTTCCGCCAGTCTGACCAGTGTCTCAGGACTGCCTGAAAAGAAACCGGAAATATTGGGCTCATTCCACAATTCATAATGCTGAATCCGCCCCTTGTATCGTTTGGCGACCGTACGGACATAATTTCGCCAGTCATCCAGATCGTAGGGTTCGGCGGCATTGCCCGGTCCATAGGGTGATTTCTCCTCCGGCCGGGCCGATGCCCATGCGGGCGTCAACGCAAGCGGCAGCAGGATCTCCACACCTGTCAGCTTTGCCATCGCCACATATTTATCGAGCCGCTTGAAGTCCCAGTAGCCTCGCTGAGGCTCCAGGTGACGCCAATTCACGTATGCATCCCACAAACGCCAGCTGCCAAATCTGGCCTCAGGCCACGGCGTTCCCGCATCGGCACGATGCATGTGCAAACCAAAATAAGTACGAGGAATAGGCGTAGCAGGTGGAACGAGCTTTCTGCCGGAAAATGCCTTGCTCACACCCATCGCTGAAAAGCCACCGAGACACATCGTCCCCGCCAAGGCCAGCAGCGCTTTTCTGCGTGCGAGTCGCACAGGCTGATCGAGTCCGCCACTCATGTACCCTCGTCTTCCTTCCGTAATCGATGGCCAAGCTGCCAGCCCACATACCCCTCGAATATTCCCACCCCGAGACCCAGCTCATGCGCAGCTCGCGCAGGCCGTAACACATTCAGACAGGCCCGCAATACCGGCGCCGTCATGCCACGAACAATCACCCAGGTCGATAGTCTGTGCCGCACGTACAAGGCCCCTGTTCCACGTGCACGCTTGCGTGCATGACGAAACATCTGTCGCACTGGCAAGCGCGCCGGATTCTGCACAGCATGGTGCACCACGATGTCGGGCGCATGGTCGACCAGCCCACCGGAACCCAACACACGCAACATCAGATCGGTTTCCTCTGCTGCACCGTACCAGCTGTGCAAGCCCAGCGCGAAATCGAATCCCCCCACCCTGCGAAGGCACTCGCGGCGAAAGAAAATCGTGATGCTGCTCGCAGGTGTTCCGCGAAACCGGCTGAACTGTTCGAAACTCAATCTGCCTGCCGAATGCTCGCCCGTCTCGTACCAACGTACCACCAGGCCATCCAGTTCCACCTGAGACTGAAACCGGGCCAGAACACGTTCGACGACATCCGGTTCATACCAGCAGTCGTCGTCAGGGAATGCAACAACTTCGCACGCCGACTGATCAATGCCAAGGTTTCGCGCTCGGCACAGATTGGGTTCGCTCTGACGCAGGTGTCTGCATTCCAGACCGAGCGCCTGCGCACGCGCCACCACGGGCACCAGTCGATCATCCGGATTCTGGTCCACCACGATCAGCTCGAAATCATGACAGGTCTGCGCGGCCAGGCTGTCGACGCAGCGGTCGATTTCCATCGTGCGGCCCAGCGTCGCCATCACCAGGGACAGACGTTTCGTCATTTTGCATTTCCTACCGGGTTCATCCAGCACAGGAGCGTCCGCAGCCAGTACGACGGATGACGCATTGCATCGCGCGAAACAATCAGCCCCGCCGCCTCGCGGCGTTCACCTTTGGCCATGAGCGTGCGCGCGACATTCAGATAGTTCACCGCCACCACCCGCAACGCCCCGCGCCGGTGACGCGCAGGGTAGCCAGGCGTACGCGCACGTTGCAGCAGACGCACATAACAGGGCAGCACCTTATCGGGCAACGAACTGGACAGACTGTCTGGTACGGCCTGGGTGTATTCAGTCAGCGCCTTGGGCGAGAATGCCACTTCGCCCGCCTCCATCAGTTGAAAAATCACGTCCTGATCCTCCCCCTGGCTTTCTCCCAACGGAAAACGGATACCATGCCCAAGCAGAATCGCGCGGCGCGCGCATAGCGACGACGTGAAGAAAAACGCCGAGCGCGACCATGCCCGAAATGGATCGGCAACCAACTGTTTCTCACTGCCATCCAGCGATGCAGGCAGATAGGCATCTTCCTGTTTGCCGTCGGGCCAGACCCGCACGTAGGCGGTGGCGTACAGACCCGCTTGGGGAAACTGGCGCATCAGCACCAGCAGTTCCCCCACAAAGCCCGGTAGCCAGACGTCGTCCGCATCCAGAAAAGCCACGTACTCGCCCGTGGCGAGTTCGATGCCGGCATTCCTGGCCGACGATACCCCGCCATTCGGCTGACGGATGAGGCGCACCCTCGCATCGCCCAGCGCCGCGACGTGCGCCGGCCCGCTGTCGGTCGAGCCATCGTCCACCACGATGACCTCATGCACCGCCGTCTCTTGCGACAACGCCGATTCGACCGCGCGAACAACGTATTTTTCCTTGTTGTACAAGGGCATCACGACGGAGATGCGGGGCAGCGGCATGTTCACTTCCGCCCCTCTTTGTCGATCGCGGTCCGGCGCAGCAGCCGCTGGCAGCGCGGGTGCCGCCCCAGCGGCGGAATGGTGCGGCACAGCACCCGCTTGATCCGGCTGGCCAGCAGGGCTTTGCGGGTCCGCAGATACAGCGCGGTCTCGCCCACCACATAGGGCAGCGGTTTCAGAAAGGCGCGCCGGACGCGCGCTTTTTCCCAGTAGGTCGTATCGCGGTTGGTCTCGTGCGCCCCGCCGCGGGTGAATCCCGCCACGTTCAGATCCAGATGCCGGTAGCGCGCGCCGCCCCGCAGCACGCGCAGGAACCAGTCGTAATCCGCGCAGATGGGGTAGGCGGTATTGAAGTCGCCAAAACGCTCGAACAAGCGCTTGCGGGCAAAGGTCGCCTGATGACACAGGCTGCCATACACCAGGGTCTCGGGCGTGACATGGGCATAGCTGTCGCGCTCCGTATCGCCATCCGGAAACACGCTGATCACATCGCCCCACAGCATGTCCAGATCGGGGGCGGCATCGAAGGCCTGCGCCACGTTGGCGAGCACGTCTTTATCCCACAGGCGGTCGTCCGCGTTCAGGAAAAACAGGATGTCGCCGTGCGCCCGGGCCACTCCCTTGTTCATCGCATCGTAGATACCCTTGTCGGGTTCGCTGGAAATCACCAGCGGCAGATCGCCGAACTGTCGCACCACTTCGAGCGTGCGGTCTTTCGAACCGCCGTCGACGATGAGGTGCTCGAAATCCCGGTAAGTCTGTTCCCGCGCCGACTGCAAGGCGTGGGCAATCGATGCTTCGGCGTTGTAGCAGACCGTAATCAGGGAAATGCGCGGCGTACTCATGGTGAACGTAAGCCGACCCTCAGGCTTGCTGCAACGCGGCTTCCGCAGGGGGCGTCGGGTGTGCCGAAGCGGACATGTACACCGCACCGTAATTCAACAGGTCCGTCGCCCGCAGGCGCGCGCCCAGCCGGTCGCTAAGCTGCCCCACCAAAGCCTGAGGGATATGCCCATCCATGCCGACCGGAAAGCCCTTCGGTCGCGAATCCGCTGTCGACGCCGTGCAACGCTGCATCGCCAGCCGCGTCGGCGCGTTGTTCTCCTGCTGCGTGGGCTCGTGCCCCCAGATCGAATAAAAGCCATCGATCTGCTGCAGGTTCGGTTCGAACCACAGATACGGTGCATCGGACAGGAACGCCGCCCACATGCTGTACGACGACACCGAGCACACCGTCAGATCGCCCGCAGCCAGCGCGAGCAGGTCCGAGCAATCCGAATCGGCCATGCCGCAGGTCGTGGACGCGCCGTAGCGCGACACCAGTGAACCCAACTGATCCTCCCCTCCGTCCGTCACGACCAGCAACTGCATGCGGTCGCCGAAAACGCCGGACAGCGACTCGGCCACGCGCTCGTACCAGGCCAGCGGCAGCGACACGTTGAATTTTCCCCGGTATGCATCCAGCGCAATCGGTGCGCCGAAGTCGCCCAGGCGCACATGCATGGTCACCAGCAGCTTGTCGGGATCAAGCTTCTGGCGAAGCCAGAACAGGTTGCGCGCCGTCGCCGGGCTCTGGTACAGGCGGGCGCGCACAAAATCGCGCGCCGACTGGATATGACCGAAACCGCCCCACATGCCGCCGGTCACCAGAACATACGCCGACCGCTCGTTCAGCCGCCGGGCTTCAGAGAAACGTACGAGGGCCTGCGCGACATCGCCGCCGCCGTGTTCCAGATAATCGCGCTCGGTGAATTCGACTTTCGGCACCACCCGCTCGACGAGCTTGTTGAACACCCAGTCGTAACGCGACGTGCCGAAATACTTGCCGTAGCCCCGGGAATTGCGGCCGAACGCCGGGTTGATCAGCTTCGCTCCCAGCATCTGCGATGCGATCCAGGCGCGTGTCCAGGGAATGAACTCGTTGCCCAGCCCGGCCCCGTGCTTGCCGAACGCGGCTGGCATGCAGAATCGCAAGCCGCCTGCGTGTCCGGCTCCGTTCGAGGCGAATTCGGAATTGTCTGCGCTCATCGCCATACCCGTTTGAGTTGAGTCATGTGCTGACACCGGATCAGCCTCGATAGATACGCAGCACATCCTGCGCCTTCACCCGGATGTCTGCCCCGAAGCCGTTCATGGACGTCAGGGTCGCCGGACCGGCCTTGCCGCTGTCGTGCGCCAGCGCCTGCGCCAGCGCCGCCATGCTGTCGAACAAGTGCAATTGCCCAGGCCAGCGTTCGTACTGCGCAAGCTCGGGCGTGCCGCCGCGCGCCAGCGCATACACCGGTTTGCCCAGCGCCAGCCCCTCCAGAATCGTGGTACCGCAGGACTCTTCCAAAACCGAAGGCACCACGATGCGCCCGGCGCGGGCGGTGGCGGCCAGCGCCTCGGCCTGCAGTTGCCAGCCGTGAAACCGCACGTTGGGCGCGGCATGGCGCGCTTCGCAGACAGCGCGGTGGGGGCCGTCGCCGATGAGGTCGAGCTGCAGACCGTGGACGTCGCGTTTGGCCAGTTCGTCCAGCAGGGCCATCACGCCCTTGGCCTCGTCGATGCGGCCGACGAACAGCACCTGACTGGCGTCGCCGATTTGCGGGGGCGGCAGCGCCTGCGCGTCGATGAAGTTGTGCACCACGTGCAGTTTGCGCGTATCGGTATCTGGCACATGGCGCAGGAAAGCCTGCTTGAGAAAATTCGAAACAAAAATGGTCTTGTGGCGAGCAAAGGACTCGGCCGTGTGCGCACGGTATTGCCGCACCGCAAAGGCCGACACCTGGTCGCGCAGCCAGCCCGGTTGCGCGTTCGGCGCGCAGCCGGCGCAGTCGCGCGGATCGCTGCTGGCGCAGACCGCGCCCTGCTTGAAGCGGATATGGATCGGGCAATCGCTGCCCTGGTCGTGGCGGGTCTGCACGAAATTGATCCGCGCCGGAATATAGCGCCCGATCATGGGGTAATGGCCGTGGTAATGGATGACGTCGTACTGGTCGGCGACGCGCAGGATGGCGCGCGCGATGCGGCGTGCGATGTACGAGCGCTTGCCGGGCATGAAGATGCCGAGTGAGCCTTCTTTCCAGTTGGCATGGCGAAAATCGAAACCGGCCATGAAATCGCCGTCGAAACCGACTTCTTCTCGGTGCGCTGCGTAGTCGCGGTCGGCATGCCCCATCAGGTCGACAATGTGTCCCTGCTGGATGAGGAAATTGCCCAGCCGCACCAGATGCTTGCCGAGGCCGCCGACGGTGGGCGCCGGAATGTCCTCGCTCACCATCAGGATGCGCAGTGCCGGCAACGACATCATGCCTTGCTCCGGGCAAGGCGCAGCGCCTTGATCCGATTCAACAATGCGGCCAGATCGGCAGGACGCGCGATGAAATACCAGCCATAGAGGGCCGACAAAATCAGTTCGACTGCAATCAGTTCCGCTGTCTGCACGATGCCAAACGTTTCGCCGCTCCGCCGGAACGCGGCAAAAAACAGCTGCGCGACCAGAAACGGCAGGTTGGGCAGCAGCACGACCTTGAGGAACAAGGCCAATTTGACCGGGACAGTCCGCCCGTGCACATAGACCAGGAAGGCCGTCGTCATGAGAATGGAAACCGCCAGTTGCGAAACGGCTGCGCCCGTCACACCCAGCCAGAACACCATGACAAACGACCCCGTTACACCGAGAACGGCACGCGAGAAGGCGAACATGCCAGTCACTTTCGGATTACCCAGGCCATCGTTCACCAGAGATGGGGCATTGGTCAGGGAGTCGAGCAGATTGCCGATCGAAATCAGCACGAGGATCAGGCTGCCCGTCGCCGCCATTTCCGGACTGATCCAGTACAGCAGAATTTCATGCGCGACGCTGACCAGAACCAGCGTAAGGGTGGCGTTTATATAGAAGATATAACGTGCCGAATACAGATACAGCTCCTGCATTCGATCCAGCTGTTTCATGGCGGCCAGGCTGCTGGCGGCGGGCAGCAGGACGCTGCTCAATCGATAGCTGAGGCCATAGACACGATTGGCGAGCATGAAGGGAATGGCGTAATACGTCAGCGCACTCATGCCCGCCAACGCTCCGATAATTAGCTTGTCGCCCTGCGCATAGGCGAGCGTGGCCAGACGGCTGAGATACGCAAACCCGCTGAAGCTCGCGAGTGGGGCAAGTACGGAACGTGTGGGTTTGCGCGGTTGCGCATCCGGAAGCAGACGACGGATAACCCACATCAAGGCCAGCATGTTGATCGCACTGAGCACGACACGCACCAGCACGATCTCGAACAGCCCGCCCCCCAGCCACAGCACAGCCACGTTGGCGAGCGGCGCAAGCATGCCGAACAAGGACTCGAACATGGCTGACTGGTCATAACGCCGGAGCGCTTGCGGAATCGTCACCAGGTAGGATTCAACCTGCCCCAGCAAAAAACCGAAGGCAGCGAGGCGTAACGTGGAAGCCGCAAGTTGATGGGAGGCGGCGGGCACTTCGAATACCGCCGTAACCAGCCAATCGGCCAAACTGAAGATCAGGATGCCACCCACTGTTCCAATCAGTAGATAAAACATCAGACCGGCGGTCAGGGTTTGATCTCGTTTGGCGGTTTGCCGACTGGCGTGAAATTCCGCTACATATTTGAGCGAACCAGCGGTGAAGTTGATATCGATGATGGCAAAGTAGCCAATGATCGCCGTGATGAGCGTCAGCAGCCCGTAGTGCTCGGCGCCCAGCGTGTTCACCACATAGGGGGTGGTGAAGATGACGATGACGACGGGCAATGCGCCAGCCATCAGGTTGGCCAGCCCGTTTCGCAAGGTCTCGTATTTCATGTCGGCTGGGCAACCAGGTCCGCGCTGTCTTGCCTGGCTTCCCGCACGGTACGCGACAGGGAAAACCGGGCGATCGCAACCGGCACTGCGAGTACGACAGCAGTCCACAGCATGGTCCGCGTCTCGACTATGGGCGTACCGAAAACATAGGTCGGCACCAGGAACCAGAGTCCCGCCCGGTAACTTTCAAACAGGGCACGGTATTGCGGCACGACGAATGGCCGCGCCCGCCCGGCAAAGCGCCATGCGGCCAGCCATATTCCCAGAAAGAACGTGAGCCCGAGCACACCGGATTTCAGGAAGACGTGTCCGAATCCTGAATGTACAAACTGGAAATTGCCACGGTGATAGGCAAGGCTGTAGGCGTCACCCGGGCCGACCTTGAAAGCATTCCACATGCCGATCCCAAGGAGCGGATTGTCTTCGAGGCTCCTGAATGCCACCTGCAATTCGTAGAAGCGACTGCCGCGCTCGGCAAGCTTGTCGCTGTCCGATGCATCCGGAGAGATGATTTCAAGCAGGCTCAACTGACGCGTGCCGAAGGTCTCTTCGGCACGGTATGCGCTCACGGCCAACACCGAAGGGATCAGGAAGAAAGCACCCAGCGCCGCGTAGAAAACACGTTTGCGCCAGGGCATGAGCATCAGGAAATAGGCACCTACCAGCACGAACCCGAACAGGTTGGAACGCCTGAATGACAGCATCACGACCAGTACTTCCATGACCAGGCAGGCAATGAACAGCCAGCGGAACCCGGGCTTGAGCGTAACCCAGTCATAGAACAGACGCCACAGGAAGTAGAACGCCGCAATACTGGCAATCAGCCCCTCATTGACGTCCCAATAGGTGATCTTGATGTCGGTATGGCCGAAGTTCGCATAGGCGTTTTGGGGATCGCCGCCGAACAAGAAATATCGGGTAAGTCCGAAAACGGCGCGGCCAACAGCGACAACCAGAAAAATGCGGATCAGCGCCCGAAAATCCTTATCCTGTTCGAGCACACTTGCCACGATATATATCAGCATGCCCATGTGCAGGACATGAATCAGGCCATAGGTATTGAACAACAACAACCAGTGCGGCACTTCGGTCACGCCTACGATGAAATGCCCTGCAAACATGAGCGAAAACAGGATCAGCCATATACCGCCAGCCTGCCGCAGTGGCTGCACCCCGGCGAACAGATTGCGAAACAGCACCGCCAGGAAGAGTCCGTACAAATAAAATTCCAGCAATGGGAATGGCAGTTTCCCGACCCCCCATCCATATACGTTGGTCGGATGCTCATCCAGGAACCCGTACGAAGGGTTGATGAAATTCAGAATGAGCAGGAACAGCAACAGGGTAGGCCACTTCGGATCGGCCACAAAAATTGCCAGTACTGCAATGGATGCCAGTGCAAGCGCCAGCACAAACATAATGGGCTTGCTGTAGGCAAAGATCAGACCGAGGGAAAGTCCATCCACCGGTTTGTAACCTCAGGTTCGATTGCTTGAATAATCGCGCATGCCAATAGTCTCGTTGCTCAAGACTGGCGCTTTTCCGTCTGCAGGAAGTCCGCGTATGCCCGCTCCAGCCCCTGCCGGAAAGGCATCGACGGCTTCCAACCGGTGGCCTGCAGCCTGCCCACGTCCATCAGCTTGCGCGGCGTTCCATCCGGCTTGCTGGCATCGAATTCGAGCCGGCCCTGATAGCCCACCACGCTCGCCACGGTCTCGGCCAACTCGCGGATCGTGACGTCGTGCCCCACGCCGATGTTCATCAGCGGCGCCAGGCCGTCGTGGCGATCCTGGCCCAGCAGCGGCACGAACTGTTCGTCCGGCAGGTTCATCAGGGTGACGCAGGCGTCGGCCATGTCCTCGCTGTAGAGGAATTCTCGTCTGGGCGTTCCACTGCCCCACACGGTCACGCTCGGCGCATTGGCCAGCCTGGCTTCGTGAAAGCGGCGGATGAGCGCGGGGATGACGTGGGAATTCTCGGGGTGGTAGTTGTCGCCGGGGCCATACAGGTTGGTGGGCATCACGGCGAGGTACTGCGTCTTGTACTGCCGGTTGTAGGCCCAGCACATTTCGATGCCGGCGATCTTGGCCAGGGCGTAGGGGCGGTTGGTGGGCTCCAGCTCGCTGGTCAGCAGGTGTTCTTCCTTCATCGGCTGCGGCGCCAGCTTGGGGTAGATGCAGCTGGAGCCCAGGAAGAGCAGGCGCTTCACGCCGGTCTTGTACGCCGCATGGATGATGTTGGTCTGGATGGCGAGGTTGTCGCGGATGAATTCGGCCGGATAGGTGTCGTTGGCGTGGATGCCGCCGACTTTGGCCGCGGCCAGGAACACGTAGTCGGGTTCCTCCGCCGCAAAGAAGGCCTCGACGGCCGGCTGGCTGGTGAGATCGAGCTCGGCGTGGGTGCGGGTCAGGAAGTTGGTGTAGCCCTTGTCGCGCAGGTTGCGCATGAGGGCGGAGCCCACCAGCCCGCGATGGCCGGCTATATAGATTTTCGCGTCGCGTTCCATCGCGTCACTCGTGGTAGTCCATGGCCTTGTAGCCGTGCTTCTTGATCAGCTCGTCGCGCTCGGCGGCCTTGAGGTCTTCGCGCACCATCTCGGCGACGAGTTCGTCGAAGGGGATCTTCGGCGTCCAGCCGAGTTTTGACTTGGCCTTGGACGGGTCGCCGAGCAGGGTTTCCACTTCGGTGGGACGGAAGTAGCGCGGGTCGACAGCCACGACCGGCGAGGGGTCAGCGGTGAGCGGTGAGCGGTTTTCCCAGTAGCCCTTCTCGTCCACGCCCTGGCCTTCCCAGCGGATGCTCATGCCAAGCTCCTTGGCCGCGGCGTTGACGAAATCGCGCACGCTGTACTGCACGCCGGTGGCGATCACGAAGTCTTCCGGCTTGTCCTGCTGCAGCATCAGCCACTGCATTTCCACGTAATCCTTGGCGTGGCCCCAGTCGCGTTTGGCGTCCATGTTGCCCAGGAACAGGCAGTCCTGCAGGCCGAGCTTGATGCGCGCCAGGGCGCGGGTGATCTTGCGGGTGACGAAGGTTTCGCCGCGGATGGGCGATTCGTGGTTGAACAGGATGCCGTTGCAGGCATACATGCCGTAGGCCTCGCGGTAGTTCACGGTGATCCAGTAGGCATACAGCTTGGCCACGGCGTAGGGGCTGCGCGGGTAGAAGGGCGTGGTTTCCTTCTGCGGGATCTCCTGCACCAGGCCGAACAGCTCGGAGGTGGACGCCTGGTAGAAGCGGGTTTTCTTTTCCAGGCCGAGGATGCGGATGGCTTCCAGGATGCGCAGCGCGCCCAGGGCGTCGGAGTTGGCGGTGTACTCGGGTTCCTCGAACGACACGGCCACATGGCTCTGCGCGGCGAGGTTGTAGATTTCGTCGGGCTGCACCTGCTGGATGATGCGGATGAGGCTGGACGAATCGGTGAGGTCGCCGTGGTGCAGGATGAACTTGCGGTTCTTCTGCTCGGGGCCTTCGTACAGATGGTCGATGCGGTCGGTGTTGAACAGCGAAGTGCGCCGCTTGATGCCGTGGACTTCGTAGCCCTTGTTAAGCAAAAACTCGGCGAGGTAGGCGCCGTCCTGGCCGGTGACGCCGGTGATGAGTGCTTTCTTGGTCATGGTGTTAGGAGTCGTCTGGTTAAGCAAATTGGGCCGGCATCAACCGGCGGCTTTGGGGTGTCCAATGATGCGTTCACGCTCTTTCGGATTCATGGCCTTGAGCATTTCGCGCGCAAAATCATCCTGCAATCGATAAGCCTGTGTATCGTCAGTCGTACTCCTCTGGATGCTGGAAACGCGAAACAGCAGCCCGTCCGGAATTTTTCCAGTCAGCCCGTATTTCAATTGCTGCAATTTCCATTTCAATCCATTGACTTCGACCGCATCACCTACGGTGGTCCAATAAGTAATGGGCTCGATGCGCGGACCTTGGGCAGCCACAAGACGCTTCACCGGTATGACGCCCTCTCCAGTCGAGAAATCGCTGATCACTGGATTCTTGAGCAGGATAAAACCTTGCGCGGGATAGCAGATTTCCGGCTTGTGCACAGCCATGTTGTCGCTCTGGTCGCCACCATAGGCAATGGACAACATGACACGTTCGCCCTGTGAATTGATATAGGTGCGAGTCAGCGTCTGGTTGTAGATCTTGTTCAGCCGCGCCTGTAGCTCCGGGTCAGCGATGAGCGGCGCGATCGTTTCGTCAATCTTCCAGTCTGCAAAGCGTTCGGGTATCAGCGTTTCCAGATTGACCTTGGGGCCACCATCCGCAATCTTGTGCGTAGGCTTCAAGGCCAGGGCGAGGCCGGCTGCCGCCAGCATGCACAGGCCGATGATCAGGTGTTTGAAGCTGACAGCGCGCATGGCGGTTCCTCCTTCAGCCCGCGGCCCGGCTGCGCGGGCGGTCGGGGAAGACAAAGCCCAGCACCCAGTCCAGCAGGAACAGGAACAGCAGGCCGATGACGAACAGCATGATGCCGGCAAAACCGTGCAGGAAGCCCTGCCCCGCCTCGTCGCCCAGGTGATAGGTCACCAGCACCAGCACCATCACGCGCACGATGTTGGCGGCAAAGGCGATCGGCAGGATGGCCGCCATGATGACCAGGTTGCGCGCGACACTGGTGTGCTGCATCAGGTACAGGTACAGCAGGCCCATGGCCGACAGGCTGAACATCGAGTGCAGGCCGGAGCAGGCATCGGCGACCAGCAGCTGATACGGCCCCACGGTGAGCGTGACGCCGCTGCGCGCGATGGGGTAGCCGGCGGCATACAGCACCTGCTCGGCGATGATGGAGATGTATTGCTTGAGCGGCCCGGTGGCCGCATCGACCACAAAGCCCGGCAGGGGAATCATGAACAGCAGGAAGAACAGTGCGAACCAGAGGGCGCGCGCCGCTTTCGCGCCCAGCGTGATCAGCAGTGCACCGAGGATGACCGGGATCTGCGAACCCACCTCGAACAGCAGGATGTCCTGCGAACGGCCGAGCGCGTAGGCCAGCAGGCCGAGGACCAGCAGGGTCCAGCCGAGTGCGACCTGGCCGCGACCGGGAGCCGATACCGACATGTCCGTGAAAATCGTACGCCGCTGCCAGATGAGAAACAGCGCAACCATCAGCACGATAGGCCCGTGTGCCTGTTCTTCCGTATCCCATAGCGTGTGCGCCAGTTCCCAGTAGGTGGGCACGTAGAGCACCAGCAGGCCGAGCAGCACCGGCCACCAGGTCTTGATCGGGGCCAGCGCCAGGCGCGGGGTAGCCAGGGTATTCATCGCGGCTTCAGTCCAGCACCACCGCGCCCAACACCTGGGCTCCGGTCATCGCGATCTTGTTCTTCAGCTCGGCCAGCGCATTGAGCCGGCTCACGTTGCGGCGGCTGGCGATGAGCATGCCGCCCACGCGGGCAGCCACCAGCTGGAAGTCGGATGCATCCTGCGAGGGCGCGGTGTCGATCAACACGATGTCGTAGCTGTTCTCCAGGCCGGCCAGCAGCGCGCCGAAGCCGGGGCGCGCCAGCAGTTCGACGGGATTGGGCGGCGGCGAACCCGCCGGCAGGATGTTGAGCGTCTGGAAGGGACGCACGGCGCGCACCTGCACCGAAGGCACCCGCTCGGCCAGGATGTCGGACAGGCCCATGCTGTTGTCCAGTTTGAAGATGCCCTGCTGTTGCGGGCTGCGCATGTTGGCGTCCACCAGCAGCACCTTGCGGCCCATCTGCGCAAACAGCACCGCCAGGTTGGCCGCCAGGTAGCTCGCACCCTCGTCGGCGCGCGCGCTGCCGATCGCCAGGGTCTTGCGGCCGTCCCTGAACCAGCGCAGCTGCAGCTCCGAACGCAGCGAGCGCAGGGCCTCGGCTTCCTTGCCGTAGGGCGCGGTGGCGGCCACCAGCTGCGGGCTCAGGCCGGCTTCGGCGGCGGGAATGTAGGGATACTCGAACTGCTGCGAGAGCGCCTGGCGGATGTCGTCCTCGGTGACGAGGCCGAGCTTTTGCGCGGCTTCGCCGAAACGCAGGTTGTCCTTTTGCTGCAGCGTAAGCACGCGTTCCAGGTCCTGCGGCTTGAGCTTGCCGGCATCCTGGAGCAGCTTGCCGATGTTGGCTTCGGCGCGGATGGCGGCAGCGGCTTCGACGATGCTGGGTTGCGCGCTGGAAGAGACGGAAGAGTTCATGATGAGCCTCGATTCGGTAGCGGCGCGTCAGGCCAGGGCAGGACGGTTGCGGCGGAACAGGCGACGCAGGGTGGCCATGCATCCGCCGCGCGTGGTGACTTCGGCCAGCAGGGGAATATCCAGGCCGGCGATGTCCTGGCCGGAGCGCACGCGGCGGTCGAGGAGTTCAGTCAGAAACCCGACCACCACACCCAACACTACGCCCATGAACAATGCGATCAGGATATTGAGAAAAACATGGGGCTTGGAGGGCTCACCCGGAGGAACAGCTGGGTTCAGTACTGCGAGATCTGTCTGTGTAGATTGCGCTTCCATGCGGCTTTGGCCATAGCGCTGCAATGCAGAGTCATAAATGCGCTGTGCGTTCTCGACATCGCGTGCCAGCAAGGTGGCTTCCTCGCGCTGCTTTTTCAATTCGAGGACTTTGGCCTTTTGGCGTTCGAATGCCCCTGCGAGTTCATTGACACGCATCCGTGCCGCACCGGCAGTTGCGCCTACGCCTCTCGTAGCGCTGGTGAGCTCGATAGCAAGTTGGGAACGGTACGAGCTCACCTCGGCCTGAAGGCGCTTGTAATCGGGGTGATTCACACCAACGCGCTTGGCGAGGTCGGCCAGCCTACCTTCTCCTTGCGCCACCTGCACCTTGAGATTCTGCACGACCGGGCTGTTCTTAACCTCCGGCAAATCCTTGCCATCGCGAATGCGCGAGTTGGCATCATAAGCGGCTGATTGCGCGGCCACAGTCTGGCCAGCCAGGTCGCTTAAGCGGCGTGTTTCCACATCCAGCCTTTCCTCGGACTCAACGATGCCCTTTTCACGCTGGTACGTGGTGAGTTTCTGTTGTGCCTGATCCAGATTCGATCGCAGTTGCGTAATCTGTTGATCAAACCATTCTGCAGTCTGCTTGGCAGGTGCAAGTCGCAATTCCAAGCTGGTTTCGATATAGGACTTTGCGAAGGCATTGGCTATTGCAGCGGCAAACTGTGGGTCGGCGCCAGAAAAACTGATTGAAATGATGCTTGATTCACGCGATGGCTCGGCGCCCAATTTGGGCAGCAGGATAGCGGCAAGCCACTCCTCAATAGAACCCTGACCTTTACTCGCTTTCTGGAAAGCAGCACGTGTAGCTGGGTTATCGGCAAGCTTAAGGTTGTGCACCACTCTTCTCGCGACATTTTCACTTTTGATGATATCGATCTGGGTCGCCATGTAACCGGGAAACAATTGCGAAGGCAGCAGTTGGCCGGTAAACGGGTCCTTGCTCTTCGAATCGACGATGATCTGCGTCGTCGCCGTGTATTCCTTGGGTAGCAGCAGGCTCACGATGGCCGTCAAGGCAACAGTCGTGACCAGCACGCCGAGGATGATCCACTTGCGCGCATTCAGAATCAGCAGGAATTGAGTCAGGTTCATGGTCGTCGATCCTCAGAACAGGCTTTCCTTGACGTAGATCACGTCATCCTTCTGCACCGGGTCGCCCAGCTTGACCTCGATTTCCTGCATGGCGCCCTTGTCGTCGCGGCGCAGGATGCGGATGCCGCGCTGCGTGCCGCGCGGAGTCAGGCCGCCGCCCATCGACAGCGCCTGCACCACCGTCATGTTCTGCTCCAGGCGGAAGGAGCCAGGGCGCTGTACTTCGCCGTAGATGTAGAACATGGGCTGGCGCGCCACGTTGAGGATGTCGCCGTCCTGCACTTCCACGTCGCTGGCTTCGCCGCCCGGCCTGAACAGGGCGAGCAGGTCGATGTCGCGGTATTCGGTCTTGCCGTTGCGGGTGCGTACCAGGGTGGCGACGTCGGCGCCGTCGATGATCACGCCGCCGGCCAGCGCCAGCAGGTCGGTCACGTTGCTGGCGCGCTCGAGGTTGTAGCGGCCGGGGCGGTTGACGCGGCCCAGCACCGACACCTGCTGGCCGCGATACTGCACCACGTTCAGGGTGACGAAGGGCTCGATGATGAAGCCGCCCTTGGACAGGCGTTTGGCGATGTCGGCCTCGCCCTGCGCCGGCGTGGTGCCGGCCAGCTTCACGTCGCCGATGAGCGGAAAGGTGATGCTGCCGCTTTCGCCCACCCGCGCCTCGGTGGTGAGGTCGGGCTGGCCGTACACGGTGACGCGCACCACGTCGCCGGTACCCATGCGGTATTCGTTGTCCGCGCTCCAGGCCGGCGCGGCCAGCAGCAGCACGCACAGCATCCAGACACTACGCCACAGCTTGTTCATTATTTCTCTCTCCAGAAAATCAGGTGCAAGGTACAAGGTTCAAGTTACAAGGAAACCCCGACCCGCATTTATCTTGAACCTTGAACCTTGAACCTGCCTTTGCCTGCAAAACTCGTTCCCGTCGGCACCGTGCCGCAGGGGCTCAAAAATCTCCCCGCACGTTCACATACACCGTGTGGAAGCTGAAATTCTCGCCAGAATAGTTGGAATCCCGACGCCCGGCCTGCACGCCCAGGTCGACCGACACCGCCTCGATCGGGGTGTAGCTCACGCCCAGCGAAGCCCCCAGCGTGTCGTCGTTGCGCTGGGTAGCAGTGGTACCGGGGTCGCCCTTGAAGGCCCGGTTCTCGAAGGTGGCCCCCGCATTCAGTCGCCATTTCTCACGCATCAGCCACACGCCGTCCAGTTTCGCGCCTTTTCTGAGCACCGAACTGGCGTTGATGTCGGTGGCCCCGCCCGGTTCCTGGTAGGCCGTGAAACTGAGCAGGGTGCGCGCGGTAGGAAACCAGTCCGCCGTGGCGCGCCCGGTAAAGCCGCTGAAATCGGGCCGCTCCTTGAACTGCGGCGACCCCGTCACCGCGCCGCGCATCTGGTTGGCGTAGCTGCGGTCGACCCAGCCGGCCTGGCCGCGCAGTCCCAGCTTGCTGGAAAGCCGCCAGTCGCCCAGCAATAAATATTCGGTCTGCTTGTAGCTGCTGTCGGCCACCGTGCTCGGCACGAAGGGAAACGGCGGACAGAAGGACAGAAAGGAACAGGTGTAGGACAGCACCTGCATGTTGGGGAATTCCGCATCCGTATGCCGCAGCTGCATCCCCAGCTTGCTGCCCTTGGGGGTCACGTAGTTCAGCACCAGGTCCTGCACCGTCTGGTGCACGTCCTGCGAGGCCTGCGAAGGGTCGCTGTTGGTGTTGTCGGTGGTCTCGACGCCGCCGCCTATGCGCCAGCGCGGGTGGAATTCCCATTCGGCACGGCCGTAGCGGCGCTCGCGGTCGACGCTGTTGTTGGCCAGGCCGACATCGCTGAAGCTGCTCTGGCTGGTCGACCGGGCCGCGCCCAGCTTGCCGGACAGGCGGTTGCCCAGACGCCAGTTCCAGGTGGCCTGCAGGTCGTCGCCGTTGAAATCGAGGTAGGTGTTGCGGTCGTAGCGGATCAGCGTCTTGGTGGCATTGACCACCACCTGCTGCCGCCCCGGTTTCCAGTCCACGTTGAGCCCGGCCTGATACAGCGCGTAGCGGTCCGGCCGCGGGGTGGACGGGCTTTCGTTCTCGTCCAGGCGAAACAGGTTGCTGTCGCTGTAGTAGCCCGCCGACACGAAGGGCCGGAAGGTGTCGCCCTCGTGCGCCCAGGCGTTGGCCCCGGCCAGCGCGGCGGCACACCCCAGCCACGCCAGCCACCGCCTCACCAGAAGCTCCACTGGCCGGTGCTCACCACGTAGGCGCCGAGCCCGCCGTTGGTGACGGCGTGCGCCACGACCGGCGCCCACAGGCTGCGGGTGCGGATGTAGAGCCAGCCGTAGGCCAGGCCGGCGACGAGGCCGGCAAACCACTGCAGGTGCTCCACCGCGAACAGGGCGCTGGCGATGACCAGGGCCCTGAGGCCAATACGCGCGGGATCGAGCGACAGGAAATCGGGCTGCTGCACCCAGCGCTGCAGAAAGGACCGCCAGAACAGCTCTTCCATCAGCGGCACCACCAGCGCCGCGCCGGCGATGCGGAAGGCCACCAGCATCCAGTCGATGTTGCCGGCCGCGTCGCGCGGGTCGTAGCCCTTGCCGGGTTCGCCCATCAGCATCCAGCCGGCATCGAGGTTCACCCACAGCACCAGCACCCCGATGCCGACCGCGACCGACAGCAGCAGGTTGCCTGCCGACAACCCCCAGGTCCTGAGTTCGTCGTAGTGCCGCCACAGCACCGCCAGCGCCAGCGCCACCAGCCCGGCCTTGACCGGGTATAGCCAGCGCACGTCAAAATCCGGCGCCAGGCCGGGCAGCGCGCCTTCCAGCGCCAGCAGCGCGATGTACAGCGCAAACGGCAGGGCGCGGACGAAGATCGGGGACGTGAACATCAGGTTCAAGATTCAAGGTTCAAGATACAAGGTTCAAGAAACAAAGAGAGCGCGCAGCGCACGCGCCCTCTTGTCACTTGCGTCTTGAATCTTGTAACTGTCTTACTTGAGTCCGGAGATGCCCTTGCTCATGGCATCGGCATCCGCCCCGGCGGCGGGCGCAGCCTCGGCCGGCTTGGCCGCTTCGGCGGCCGGCGCGGCGGCTTCCTTGCCGGCGTCGGCAAATTCGCCCACGTATTCGATCTTGGCGGCGGCGCGCAGCGCATCCAGTTCGGCCTTGGCGGCCTTCTGGCGGTTCTGCTGCTGCAGCATGCGGGCGATGGCCGGCTTGGCCTGTTCCATCGACACCGGCTGCGCCTGCGAACCGGCCATCACCACCACCAGCAGGCCTTCCGGCGCGTTCACCACCATCGCCTGGCCGTCCGGCATGCTGGCCAGCTTGGGCAGCAGATCCAGCGGCAGCTGCTCGGCCGGCTTCACACCCTGCGCGGCCTTGAACTCGATGTTCTGCGCCTTGAGCCAGGCACCGAAATCGACCAGCGTCTTCGACGCGGTGAGCTGGGCGCGGATCGCCTCCTGCTTGTCCTTGGGCGCCTTGATCGAGATTTCCTGCAGGCGGTAGATCTTGCGGTTGCTGAACAGCTCGGGGTGCTTGTTGAAGTAGTCCGACACCTCGGCGTCGGTCGGCTCGGCCGGCGTGCCCAGCTTGCGCGTCATGTAGGCCTCGGCCAGGATCTGCCGCTTTGCCGCATCCAGCGCCTGCACCACTGCCGGGTCGCGGTCGAGCTTGTCGGCCTCGGCTTTCTGCACCAGCAGTTGCTGGTCCACCAGGCTCTTCACCACCTGCAGCGAGGCGGCCCTGGTCTGGTCCTTGTCCAGGTTGGGAATGCGCTGCAGCGCGTAGTTCACCTGATGGACCGTGATCTCGGTGCCGTCGACCTTGGCGGCCACCTGGGTGGCCTTGTCGCCGCCCTCGGCGCCTTCCTTCTTGTCGCCGCAGCCCGTTGCCAGAACGGCCGCGATCAGCAGGGGCAGGACCAGCTTTTTCGAAACTTGCATGTTGACTCCTCGAATCCAGTTTGTAGGAAATTATGTGGTACGAATGTTACAGCAAACGCACTGCCGAATGGCCTAAGCAGATTGCGGGCCATGGGGCAAAACCAGGCTGAATATATTTATGCCCGGATAACCGGGACTTTTCGGGTTCGCCCCACCATGAAAAAAGCCGGGGCATGCCCCGGCCTGGTTCGATCCCATGCAAACCGATCAGAACTTGACGGCCATGCCGGCAGAGATCAGGTCGATGTTCATGTCGCTGCGGTCGTAGCGATCCCATTCCGCACGCAGGTCGAGATTGTCGAACACCGCGTACTTCACGCCGACGCCATAGGTGGGTTCGTAACCGTCGTCCCCTTTGGTCACGCTGACCGCAGAGCCCGTCTTGGTGTTGACATCGGCCAACATGTAGGCCATGCCAGCTTTACCCATGATGGAGAATTTATCGGTAACGGGATAGCTGAGAACCGCAGACAAAGCCCACGCATCGGTATCGATATTGGTCCGCACCGTGCCCTTGGTGCCCGTCATGTCGTTGAGGTTGACGTAACCGCCTTCGACACCCAGGTACTTGTTGAACTGATAGCCGGCGTAGACCTTCCAGCCTTCGGTACGGGTATTGGCAGAGGTCTGATCAACGTCGTTGTAATGAGATTGGCCAATACCAAGGCCACCGTACCAACCATCGAAGTTGATGCCAGCCCAATCGTCGTCGCCATATTCCTCTAGCGCAACCGGGCCCGGATCCAATACCCATCCCAAAGACAAGGCGAACAAATTCTGATGCATATTGAATTCGCCATGATCGATGATGTTCAAGTTACCGCTTCCCTGGCTATTATTCGCCGCATACATATATGTACCGGTTACTTCCAG
Source organism: Thiobacillus sp. (assembly GCA_044227225.1). Lineage (GTDB taxonomy): Bacteria > Pseudomonadota > Gammaproteobacteria > Burkholderiales > Thiobacillaceae > Thiobacillus. The sequence continues at coordinate 39,839 of JBGAFM010000002.1, forward strand.
ATTGTCGTTAGCCCTATAAGTAAAGCCAACTGAATAATGATGCTCAACCGTAGCAGGAGCCAGAAGGTTAAACGTTACAGCGTTGTTTCCACCGAAATTGGGATCATCCGGGATCGGGGATTTACCATAGTTATACCCTGCACGAACTTGCAAGCGCTTGTTGACTCCATATTGAATTCCCAACTTATAAACAGTCTGGTTCTCCCAACCAAACCCCATACCGTTGTCGTTACCAAGTTCTTTACTGGGATCCGTAACAGAAGGGATACAGAAACCACCCGAAGTAGGGTTCGTATCGACACACATACCAGGATTGCCGACAGACGCAACATCGTTGTAATTGATCCGCATAACATCAGCTGCGATCACTAGATTCTTTTTTGGCTTAAACGCAATTCCGATTCCGTAATTCTCTGGAATGTCGAAATCCCCCTGCTCAGCGAACAAACCCCTATACTTATCAAATTTTGACATATACGTGCGCGATGTATACACCAAACCAACAGACAAACGGTCATCCAAGAAACTACCCAACCAGCCCAGCTTGATGCCGGCCCCATATGAATAGTCAAACCCCTGGTTAGTCAAATGCGCGGGGTCACTCGTAATCGGGAAAACCGAATCGAAATTGACAAAAGAGTCTAGGCCATAGGCCCGAAAACGGGTCTCGGCCAATACCAAGGAGGCGCCGATTGCATGTTGATCATTTAATTTGAATGCAGCACTAATTGGTATTAACAGCTGATTTAGATCAACCCCCAGTTTTTTATCCCGAGGAACCGAACCTGAAGCAAAAAAGTTCTCCGGATAATTGGTATTCATGCCACCGTTCCCCACCACCGCCAAGCCCACATGCAGCCTGTCTGTCAACGGCATGGTGAAGCCCATTTCAGGAACTATGAAATATTTGCTGTCACTTTCTGTGTTGCCGAAGAAGCCAAAACCAACAACAGGCGTGGTCGGATCTGGATAAACGTTTGCGCTACGCTCCGGATTGAAAACCCCAGCGCCGATATCACCCCGCATGCCGGTATTGACGGCATTGGCCGGATTGGCCACCACAGACAGTGAATCACGCCCATAAGCTATGCCCACGCCGCCCATACCCTGCGCACGGAACCCTGAACCCGGCAGAAAATATCCATTGGTCGCAGAAGCATTGGTTGCCATGAGCACAGCAGAAGCCAGAACGGCCAGCTTGAATGACTTGTTCACTTGATTTCTCCTCAATTGACTTGTTTTTTGTTATGCGTTTGCCTGATCCATAAAGCAAACCGATACCAAACCCCGACAGCCTAGCAAGAATCCTGAAATGTTGTCGAGAAACCGCCTGCATTTTTTTCATTGCCGTCGCAATTAAACGACGCATCAACAAGGCAGGTAATATCAAAAAAACGGCGGGTGTTCCCCGCCGTTTTAGACATCATGACGGGGCACGCCCGTCGGATACTATCAAATCTACTTACGCCACCAACTTGCGGCGACGCACAGCAAAGCCCACCAAGCCCAAACCAGCCAGCATCATGCCGTAGGTCGAAGCCTCAGGAACAGGCGCAGTCGACATCACACCTTCAAGACGCCAGTTGGCCTGAAAGCCATTAAACGAACCGCCTTGAACTGTGCTCACATAACGCACAACCACGCCATAATTACCACCACCCAAATCGGTAAGGGTTTCGACGTTCACAGTACCGGTACCCCCATTCGGGGCCAGATTAAACTGCACACCGTTAAACAACCCACCAAAATCCAAGGCTGAGAAACTAAGAGTAGAACCAGTGATATCGGCTGCGATATTACCGAAAATATTCGGCATAAAAATACCCGTACCACCGAAATCAAAACCACTGGTAAACACGTTGCTACCAATTGCCCCTGTATTCATGGCAATAGCAACACAACCACCCGCCGGACAATTCGGCGCCGTAAACCCTCCAGTCGTATCCAGGCGGCCGAATTTATTACCAGAGTCGCCAGCCGGAGCAGAGAAGAAAGCAAAGTCGCTCATCTTGCCATCGTTATTGAAATCAATCAGATCCCAAGTGGTAACAGCAGCAGCTTGTGCGCCCGTAGCCGCAGCCGCCAACGCCAGACCCGCGGCAATTTTCGTCATATTAAATTTCATCTTGTATATCTCCTCATGTAGATAAGTTTTCGATCGATCTACTACTACATCCTCCTGCCACACGGTGACCCATGCGGGCACCTGAAATTCTTCGCGGCACCCTTCCAAAGCAACGGCTGTTCCAGCTTGGTGCGGAGGTTGTCAATTACATTGTTTTTCAAGGGGTTTATCGTGGCGACTCCACTCCTGGTACTTTCGAATTAGTAGGTAAGCACCACGCCTGTAAAATAATCCGACATTTGCAACACGTGTTTCGATGTCATTTGTCGTCGATGCGGCGCCGCGCTCCAGGCAGACCATCAGACACATAAAATATGTTTTTATAATTCAGCCAGTTAATCTCAAAACACGCGCCCAACCCGCTATGTAAAATTTATCGACATTTGCGGTTCAATAAAAAATCTTAATTAGAATATCAGCATGTAGCGGATTGGATTCCGGCATCGCAGGCCCCTGCCTGGCCCGCGCCCGCCCGCCTCAGTAGGCGTTCTGGTCGCGCCAGACGACGGCGAGGGTCTTGCCGATGATCATGAGGTCGAACATGAGCGACCAGTTGCGCATGTAGTCGATGTCGTACTGGATGCGGGCGCGCATCTTGTCGAGGGTTTCGGTTTCGCCGCGCAGGCCGTTGACCTGGGCCCAGCCGGTGATGCCGGGCTTGACCTTGTGGCGCAGCATGTAGCCCTTGATGAGCTTGCGGTACTGCTCGTTGTGGGAGACGGCATGCGGGCGCGGGCCGACGACGCTCATGCGGCCCTGCAGCACGTTGATGAACTGCGGCAGTTCGTCGATCGAGGTCTTGCGGATGAATTTGCCGAAGCGGGTGATGCGGGGGTCTTCGCGGCCGGCCTGCTGGATGACGGCCGCCTCGGCGTGCTGCCGCATGGAGCGGAACTTGTAGATGAGGATTTCCTGGCCGTCGAGCCCGTAGCGGCGCTGCTTGAAGATGACGGGGCCGGGCGAGCTGAGTTTCACGCCGATGGCGACGACGAGCAGGACGGGCCAGATGAGCAGCAGGATGAGGCCGGCGATGACGACGTCGCTGATGCGCTTGCCGATGCCCGAGACGCCGAGGGTGGGCGATTCGGTAAGGGCCACCACGGGCATGCCGTGGATGTGGTCGACGCGCGCCTGGATGAGGTCGGAGACGAAGATGTCCGGTACGAAATAGACCGAGGCGGTGGTGTCGCGCAGGGCGTCGAGCAGGCTCAGGGTGCGCGGCTGCGAGGCCATGGGCAGGGTGATGTAGACGAGGTCGATGCCGTTGCGGTTGACGTAGTCGGGGATGTCGGCGAGCCGGCCCAGCAGCTTGTTGGGGTCGACGAGTTCGGTGCGGGCGAGCGCGCGGTCGTCGAAGAAGCCGACGACGTCGACGCCGAGCGCGCGGTCGTTGGCGAAGCGGCCGCGCAGTTCGGTGCCCAGGTGGCCGGCGCCGACGACGATGGCGCGCCGCCGCCCGCCTTCCAGCAGCAGCAGGCGCGGCAGCAGCTTGCGCACGACGCGGTGGGCCACGTACATGGCCACCGGCGTGATGAGCATCCAGGCCATCACCAGGTTGGGCGGGAACCAGTCGAGGTAGCCGGTGGAAAAGCCGAACAGCAGGATGAGCCCCGACAGGAAGAACCAGGGCATGACGACTTCGGACCAGAAGGCGCGCAGGGTGACTTCGGGCCACTTGCCGGGAAAGGTGAGGGTGAAGACGATGAGCGCGAGGATGGGATACGGGCCCTTGAAGGGCTCATGGAAATAGAGCGTGCAGGCGATCAGCACCAGCACGGCCACGAAGGGATCGAGCAGGATCTTGGTCAGCGAGACAACGGAAAGCTGCTGCCGGAAAAGCCACTGGTTGTGGTTGGTCATTGCTGCAAGGGCATCGCTGCGATGCGGACTCCATTCCCGCCTGTGGGCAGGCGTGTTATCGATCGTTCGGCACGCCGGTTGCATGCGCCGGGCGCGGGCATTATCCGGCAAAAATAGCAGCCCGAGGCTACGCTTTGTTTACCCGCCGGCCGGCGCCCCCTCGCCCGGGCGCGGCAGGAATGAAAACGGCTTCCGCAAGAAGCCGTCATGAGCGGAGCCGTCGCGCCTTCAGGCCGCGCTGCGCCGGGCACGTCGTACCGCCAGGCCGACCAGCCCCAGCCCCGCGAGCAGCAGGGTCCAGGTCTCCGCCTCGGGAACGGCGGAAATGACGATGGTGGTGCCGGCGAATTTCTTTTCGATGTAGGCGGCGCTGCCTGCGGCCGAGGTGCTGGCGATCAGCAGGTTCTCGATCGTGAGATTGATGCCGCTGACGATGCCGTCGCTGCCGCCCCAGCCCGAGGCCGGCACGGCGACGCTGGCATTGGCCGTCCAGTTGGTGGTGCTGAAGGTCGGGATCGTGGTGTAGGCATTGAACGGCGCCGTGGCAACGATGTTGCTGCTGACTTCATTGTTGATCGGGTCGTCCTGGTCGAAGACGCGAATCTGCCCACCCACGCCCACCGCGGCATCGCTACCGATCAGGTAGTAGTCGCCCCGCTCGGTGAGGCTGATGGTGGAAAACTGGTAGCCCGAATTGGCGACGATGCCCACATTGAGCGTGCCGTTCTTCGTCACGATGCCCTGGCCGTTGGTGGACTGGGCGGAAAAATTGGTCGGCGTGAAAATCAGGCTGTCGCCGGATACCGTCGGCATGCCGTAAAGGCCGACCAGCGCCGAATCGAAGGTAAAGCTGACGTTGCTGCCGGTCAGCGTCGTCATGGCGGCGAATGCGCCGCTGCTCAGCAGCGACGCGGCCAGTCCCGCCAGGGCCCTGGTGCGGTGTTTCATCCTCTTCCTCCTCCTGCCTCTTCGCGTTTGCGGTGCCGCCCCTTGTTATTGTGTGGGCGGCAACTGGATGTGGGCGAACAGTACACCTTTACTACGTGCGGCACAAACCCGGTCGCGACGGTCGCCGCGCCGCCAAACAAAACGGCCTCCTCGCGGAAGCCGTTGCGGGCGCGGCAGGCCGCTGCCTCAAGCGGACCGGCCCTGCCGGCGACGCACCTGCCACCCCACGAGACCCAGCCCGGCCAGCATCATCGCGTAGGTGCCGGCTTCGGGGACGGCGGACACGCCGCTGAATTCCGAGGTGCCGAAGTTGCCGTAGGCGACGCCGTTCTGCACGATGGCCTTGCGCAGGGCCTGGTAGCTGGTGGTGAACAGGAAATCGGTGCCGCCGGGTTCGCCGTTGGTGTCGAGCACGCTGGCGGCGAGACCGCCGACGACGTTCATGTAGCTACCGCCGTAGCCGGAGATGCCGCTGCCGTTGGGGATGGTGGTGCTGCCGGTAAGGGTGGCGCCCGTGCCGAAGGGGTCGGCGGCCACCATGTCGAGCCAGAGCTGGCCGTCGGCGGCCGAGGCCGCGCTGGTGGCGCTGAAGTCGCGCGTGCTGTCGACGTAGATCTGCAGACGGCCGCCGCTGTAGGCGAAGGGCGTATTCGGGGCGCTGCCGATGCCGGCGTTGAGGGTGAAGCCGCTGAATACATAGGTCAGTTCGCAGCCCGCGCAGAACGCGGCATTGCCATTCAGTGCCGTGATCTGGCCGTAGCCCCTGAACGGGTCGCCCGCGTTGCGCGCGACGGTGCTGACCTGCAGGGTCTGCGCGGCGAAGTCGAACAGGCTGTGTTCGTCCCAGCTCACGCCGGCCACGGTGATGGCCTGGGCGCTGCCGCTGGCCAGCGCGGCGCTCGCGGCCAGCATCGCGAGGCGGTTGCGTTTGATTTTTTTGACGTGCACGGTGTCTCCAAGCTTGAAATCCTGTGCGCAAAAACATGATTAAACAAAGGTCTTTGCGCAATTCCTCGAAGCTAACAGCAATGTTCGCGCCAGATCGGTTCGGGCTGGCTATCCCCTTGTTTCGGTGCCGGTTTTTGACAGTATCTTGACGTCTCGCCTGGTCCGATGCCGTCAGGTGTAAAGAATACCGACTTGCCGGCCGCCGCGCCTGCGGCCGAATGTCGCAGCCCGGGGGCGTGCTATGCTGGGCGCGTTTGTCCGGAGAAACCGCGTGTTGAAGATACTGCTGCTGATTGCGATCGCCTTTGTGGTGCTGGCCCTCGTCAAGTCCTACCAGCGTTCGCTGCAATCCCCCGCCCGGCCGGCGCGCACGGACAAGGACGCGGAAGACATGGTGAAGTGCGCCCACTGCGGGGTGAACCTGCCGCGCAGCGAGGCCATCTATTCCGGCGGCGATTTCTACTGCACGCCCGAGCACCGGCAACGCGGCAGGCAATGAGTGCACCGGCAGCCCCCCTGCCCCGCCCCGCCTCCCAAGCCTATTTCGCGTCGCACTGGCGCAGCCTCGACTACTTCAACCTCTACCGGCTGACGCTGGCGGTGGCCCTGGTGTTCACCGGGGTGCTGTTCGATCCCTCCGACCTGTTCGCGCCGGGCGCGGGCGCGCGCTTCCAGGCTTTCGCCTACGCCTACCTGGTGTGCGCGGCGCTGTTCGTGCTGGGCATCCGGGCGCGCTGGCCGGCGTTCCAGACGCAGCTCACCACGCACATCGTCGCCGACATCATTTTTGCGATCCTGATGATGGGCACCAGCGAGCGGCTGGCCGGCGGGCTGGGCCTGCTGCTGGTGATCACCATCGCTTCCGGCGGCCTGGTGGGCAGCGGGCGGCTGACGCTGCTGTACGCGGCGATCGCTTCGATCGCGCTGCTGCTGCAGCACGCCTTCAACGCCCTGGGCCGGGATGCCGGGCTGGACAGCTTTTTCCAGGTGGGCCTGCTGTGCGCCGGCTATTTCGCGGTGGGCTGGCTGGCGCATGCGCTGACGCAGCGCGCGGCACGCTCGGAACGGCTGGCGCAACGGCAGGCGGAAGAACTGGCGCTGCTGAATCGCATCAATGCGCTGGCGATCGAGAATTCGCCGGAAGGCCTGCTCGCGCTCAGCGGCGACGGCGTGGTGCGCCACATGAGCCCGCGCGCGCGCGCCCTGCTCGGCATCGAAACCGAGGTGCGGCCGGGACGGACGCGGCTGGATGCCTGCGCGCCCGAACTCGCCGCGATGCTGCCGCGCCACTGCGGCGCCGAGGCGCAGGTGCTGGATACCCGCCACGCGCGCCTGCGGGTGCGCTGCATTCCGCTGGCGGCGGCGGACGACAGCCAGGTGCTGCTGCTGGAGGACCAGAGCCAGGCCGAGCAGGCGGCGCAGCGCCTGAAGCTGGCGGCGCTGGGGCGGCTGACGGCGAACATCGCGCACGAGATCCGCAACCCGCTGTCGGCGATCAGCCAGGCGGCGCAGCTGCTGGGCGAGGACGCGCAGGACGCCGCGCAGGTGCGGCTCACGGCGATCATCGAGAACAACGCGCGCCGGCTCGACCGCCTGGTGGAGGAAGTGCTGACGCTGAACCGGCGCGACCGGCTGAATCCGGCACAGTTCGACGCGGGCAGCGTGGGGGCGCTGATCGGGGAGCTGCGGCAGACTGAAGAAATGCCCGCCGACGCCGTCATTGTGAGCATGCCCGACACGCTGCGTTTCCAGTTCGATCCCGATCACCTGCGCCAGATCCTGTGGAATCTGCTGCGCAACGCCTGGCGCTTCTCGCGCCGGCAGGCGGGCAGCGTGCGCGTGGAGGCCAGCACCCAGGGCGGACAGGTCTGCCTGGACATTGCCGACGACGGCCCCGGGGTGGCGGCAGAGAACCAGGGCAAGCTGTTCGAACCCTTCTTCACCACCGACGCGCAGGGCACGGGGCTGGGCCTCTTCCTCGCCCGCGAGCTGGCGGAAGCCAACCGCGCGACGCTGCGCCTGCTGCCGGCGGCCGGCGGCGCGCGCTTCCGCCTGTGCCTGCAGGAGGCGGTCTGAGCATGGCCACCCTGCCGCGCATCCTGCTGGTGGACGACGAGCCCGACCTGCTCGACCTGATGGAACTGACGCTGGCGAAGATGGGCCTGGAGTCGGACCGTGCGCTCGGCGTGGCGGAAGCGTGCGCGCGGCTGGCCGCGGTGCACTACGACCTCTGCCTGACCGACATGCGGCTGGGCGACGGCGAGGGGCTGGCGGTGATCGCCGCCGCCAGCGCCCTGCCGGTTCCGGTGCCGGTGGCGGTGATCACCGCGTTCGGCAACGCCGGCAACGCGGTGGCCGCGCTGAAGGCCGGCGCCTTCGACTATCTGGCCAAGCCGGTGGCGCTGGACCAGTTGCGCGCGCTGGTGAAGTCGGCGCTCAAGGTGCCGGGGCCGGCCGCGTCGCGGGCCGGCGATCCGGCGCGCGAACTGATCGGCGAGTCGGCGGCGATGCAGGATATCCGGGCGCGCATCGCCAAGCTGGCGCGCACCCAGGCGCCGGTGCATATCTCCGGCGAATCGGGCAGCGGCAAGGAACTGGCAGCACGCCTGATCCACCGGCTGGGCAACCGCGCGGACCAGCCCTTCGTGGCGGTGAACTGCGGCGCGATTCCCGAGACGCTGATGGAAAGTGAGTTCTTCGGCTATCGCAAGGGCGCGTTCACCGGCGCCGACGCGGAGCGCGACGGTTTCTTCCAGGCGGCGCACGGCGGCACGCTGTTCCTCGACGAGGTGGCCGAGCTGCCGCTGTCGATGCAGGTGAAGCTGTTGCGCGTGCTGCAGGAAAAGAAGGTGCGCAAGCTGGGCGCCACGACCGAGGACGCGGTCGACGTGCGCATCGTCAGCGCCACCCACCAGGACCTGGCCGCGCTGGTGGAGGCCGGCCGCTTCCGCCAGGATCTGTACTACCGGCTGAACGTGATCGACCTGGTGATGCCCAGCCTGCGCGAACGCGCCAACGACATCGCCGCGCTGGCGCGTGCCCTGCTCGACAGGCTCGGCGGCGGCGACGTGGCGTTCGAGCGCGAGGCCGAACAGGCGCTGCGCGGCTACGCCTTTCCCGGCAACGTGCGCGAGCTGGAGAACATCCTCGAACGCGCGCTGGCCCTGTGCGAGAACCGGCGCATCACGGTCGCCGATCTCAATCTTGCGCCGGCGCCGACGACGGCCGATGCCGCGTCGGGCAGCAAGTATCCCCTGCAGGATTACCTCGACCAGATGGAACGCGCCGCCATCCTCGAAGCGCTGGAACAGACCCGCCACAACAAGACCGCCGCCGCGCGCGTGCTCGGCGTGACCTTCCGCAGCCTGCGCTACCGGCTGGAGCGGCTGGGGATCGACTGAGGCCGCGCGCCCGGGTGAGCGGCCCGGCTTGCCGAAAAGGAAAAACCCACGCGGCAAGGCGTGGGTTTTTTGTGTGGTGCCGCTTGTCGGATTCGAACTGACGACCTACCGCTTACAAGGCGGTTGCTCTACCCCTGAGCTAAAGCGGCGCGGGCGCCATTATAGCCACGCCGGGGGCGGCGCCTGCCATTATTTGACGACCTTGAGCGTGGGTCGCCCCTTGGCGGGCGCGGGTGCGTCGGCGGCCGGCGGCGACGGCGGCGCGGGCTCGGGGGCCGTGGCTTCGGGTTCGAAATGCAGGCCCTGGCCGTTCTCGCGGGCAAAGATGGCGGCCACGCGCGCGACCGGGATGGCGATCTCGTGCGAGACGCCGCCGAAGCGCGCGGAGAACAGGATCCAGTCGTTGTCGAGCTTGAGGTCGCGGGTGGCGCCGGCGCTGACATTGAGCACGATCTGGCCGTCCTTGACGTAGCCGGGCGGGACGCGGGTGTGTTCGTCCACCACGACGAGGAGCTGCGGCGTGTAGCCGGCATCCGCGCACCACTCGTAGAGGGCGCGGATCAGGTAGGGCTTGGTGGAGAGCTCGGCCACGCGTGCTTGCCGGTTTACTTGCGCAGCGCCTTCTCGGTGGGCGTGAGGGCGTTGATGAAGGCGGGCCGGCTGAACAGGCGTTCGCGGTATTTCAGCACCGGGGCCGCCACCTTGGGCAGCTCGATGCCGTAGTGCTCGAGCCGCCACAGCAGCGGCGCGATGGCGACGTCGAGCATGGAGAACTCGTCGTTCATCAGGAACTTCTGCTTGGTGAGGATGGGCGTGAGCTGCGAGAGGCTGTCGCGGATTTCGGCGCGCGCCTTGTCGGAGGCCTTGCTGAGCGAGTGCTCGAGCGTGTTGACGTGCGAGAACAGGTCCTGCTCGAAGTTGAACAGCACCAGGCGGGCGCGGGCGCGCATCACGGGGTCGGGCGGCATCAGCTGCGGATGCGGGAAACGCTCGTCGATGTACTCGTTGATGATGTTGGATTCGGTGAGGATGAGGTCGCGCTCGACCAGCACGGGCATCTTGCCGGTGGGGCTGATGCTGGCGATTTCCTCGGGCTTGTTGTGCATGTCGACATCGATGACTTCGAAGTCCATGTCCTTCTCGAAGAGGACGATGCGGCAGCGATGGCTATATGGATCGGTGCTGCCGGAATACAGGGTCATCATGGCGGGGTTCCCTCTCGTGTTGCGTGTATGCGTGTCTAAAAGCTCAAAACGCCAACAGCCGGACGGCGTCCGGCTGTTGGCGGGCGGCATGGGCCGGATTCAGTGAACGTCTTTCCAGAATTCCTTCTTCAGGTAGTAGGCCACGATGAAGAAGATCGCCAGAAACGCCAGGACGATCAGGCCGAGCTGCTTGCGCTGGAGCTGGCCCGGTTCGCCCATCCAGACCAGGTAGTTGACCAGGTCGCCGACCATGGCGTCGTACTCGGCCAGGGTCACGCTGCCGGGCTGCACCAGGTGCAGGCGCTCGACGACTTCGTGCTCGCCTTCCTTCTTGTACACCGGTTCCATCTCGCCCTGCAGGCTCCACAGCACGTGGGGCATGCCGACCTTGTCGAACACGGTGTTGTTCCAGCCGGTGGGACGCGAGGGATCGCGGTAGAAGCCGCGCAGGTAGGTATAGAGCCAGTCGGCGCCGCGCGAACGGGCGATCACGCTGAGGTCGGGCGGGGTCGCGCCGAACCAGAGCTTGGCGTCGGCGCGGGTCATGCCGACCTTCATCAGTTCGCCCGGCTTCTCGGCCGAGAACAGCAGGTTGGCCTTGATCTGGTCTTCGGTCAGCCCGATGTCCTGCAGGCGCGAGTACCGCATCGAGGCCGCACTGTGGCAGTTGAGGCAGTAGTTGATGAACATGCGCGCGCCGCGCTGCAGCGATTCCTGGTCGGACAGGTTGACCGGCGCCTTGTCCAGGTGGACGTCCGCCTCGTTGGCGAAGGCGATGACGGGGACTGCCGCCAGCAGCAAAAGAAATTTCTTCAAGCGTTTCATTTAGCCAGTCACCCTTTCCGGTTCCGGTTTGGTTTTGTCAATCGAGGTATACCAGGGCATCAACAGGAAAAACAGGAAGTAGATCACTGAGAAAACCCGCGCAAAGATCGTCGCCACCGGGGTGGACGGCAGCAGGCCGAGGTAGCCGAGACCGACGAAGGACACGACGAACAGGGCCAGCATGATCTTGTAGATCGGGCCGCGGTAGCGGATCGACTTGACCTTGCCGCGGTCGAGCCAGGGCAGGAAGAACATCAGCACGATGGACAGGCCCATGGCGACGACGCCGGGGAACTGCGAGCCGAACATCGGCGGCACCGCGCGCAGGATCGCGTAGAACGGGGTGAAGTACCACAGCGGCGCGATGTGCGGCGGGGTCTTCAGCGGGTCGGCCGGGATGAAGTTGTTGGCTTCGAGGAAGTAGCCACCCATCTCGGGACCGAAGAAGACGATGGCCGAGAACACCATCAGGAAGACGATCACGCCGACGATGTCCTTCACCGTGTAGTAGGGGTGGAAGGGAATGCCGTCGAGCGGGATGTGCGTGACCGGGTCCTTCTTCTTCTTGATCTCGACGCCGTCGGGGTTGTTGGAGCCGACTTCGTGCAGGGCGACCAGGTGCACCGCGACCAGGGCCAGCAGCACCAGCGGCAGCGCGATCACGTGGAAGGCGAAGAAGCGGTTCAGGGTGGCGTCGGAGATGACGTAGTCGCCGCGGATCCAGATCGAGAGGTCGTCGCCGATGAAGGGCACGGCGGCGAACAGGTTGACGATCACCTGGGCGCCCCAGAAGGACATCTGGCCCCAGGGCAGCAGGTAGCCGAGGAAGGCTTCGGCCATCAGCGCGAGGTAGATCAGCACGCCGAAGATCCAGATCAGTTCGCGCGGCTTGCGGTAGGAGCCGTACATGAGGCCGCGGAACATGTGCAGGTAGACGACGACGAAGAACATCGAGGCGCCGGTGGAGTGCATGTAGCGGATCAGCCATCCCCAGTCGACGTCGCGCATGATGTACTCGACGGAGGCGAACGCGAGGTCCGAATCCGGCTTGTAGTTCATGGTGAGGAAGATGCCGGTGACGATCTGCATCACCAGGACCAGCAGCGCCAGCGAACCGAAGAAATACCAGAAGTTGAAGTTCCTGGGCGCGTAGTACTCGGACAGGTGCGCCTTGTAGGTGGCGGTGAGCGGGAAGCGGTCGTCGATCCAGCCCATCAGTTTTTCCATGGCAGACATGTATTAGCTTCCTTGCAGACGGTGGTCTTTCGGCGCATCGACGCCGATCAGCAACTTGGTGTCGTTGACGTATTGATGGGGCGGGATCAGCAGGTTGATCGGAGCCGGGACGCCCTTGAAGACGCGCGCCGCCAGGTCGAAGCGCGAACCGTGGCAGGGGCAGAAGAAGCCGCCGGGCCAGTCGGCGCCCAGGTCGGCCGCGCCGATTTCCTTGCGGTAGGTCGGCGAGCAGCCCAGGTGGGTGCAGATGCCGACGGCGACCAGGAACTCGGGCTTGATCGAGCGGGTGGGATTCTTGCAGTAGTCGGGCTGCTGCGGCTGCTCGCTCTTGGGATCGACGAGCTTGTCGTCATGCTTGCCCAGCATGTCGAGCATTTCCTTGGTGCGGTTGACGATCCACACCGGCTTGCCGCGCCATTCGGCGGTCAGCAGCATGCCGGGCTCGACCTTGCTGATGTCGACCTCGACCGGCGCGCCGGCCGCCTTGGCGCGTGCGCTCGGCAGCATGCTCATCACCAGCGGAACGGCCACGCCTGCCGCCGCGACGCCGCCGAATGCGCTGGTCGCCGCGATCAGGAATTTGCGTTTGCCCGCATCTATTTTTTGTCCTTCGACTTCCTGGCTCATGTTTGCCTAACCCGAACGTGTTGCGATAAATGCGGCATTCTAACCAATTTGTCGCACCCACCGGAAGCCCGTCTTGGGGCCCGGGGCGCTGGGATATAATCGCGTGTCGGCGAAACCCGCGCCGGATTCCGCGAAAATCACTACGACATGCGCAAACTCTGGCTGCTCTTTGCCCAATCCACGACGATGGCCCTGGGCGTCCTGTTCGTCATCGCCCTGTTCAAGCCCGAGTTGCTCCACTGGCATACCCAGCCGCAAGGCCTGACCATCCGGCAGGCGTCCGCGCCCGCGACGCGAGCAGGCGTGCCCGGCGAATCGTTCGCGCCGGCCGCCCACAAGGTGATCCCCGCCGTGGTCAACGTCTTCACCCAGCAGAAGGTGCGCAGCGCGACCAATCCGGCGATGCAGGATCCGATCTTCCGCTATTTCTTCGGCGACCGCCTGGATTCGCGGCCGCGCCAGGCCTCCAACCTGGGGTCCGGCGTGATCGTGAGCCCGAACGGCTACATTCTCACCAACCAGCACGTGGTCGAGGCCGCGGAGCAGATCCAGGTCGCGCTGGCGGACGGCAAGGTGGTGCCCGCCCGGGTGGTGGGCGCCGACCCGGAAACCGATCTGGCGGTGCTGAAGATCGACGCGACCGACCTGCCCGCGATCACCTTTGCGGAACCCAACAGCCTCAGCGTGGGCGACTGGGTGCTCGCGGTGGGCAACCCGTTCGGGGTCGGCCAGACCGTCACCGCCGGCATCGTCAGCGCGCTGGGCCGCACGCACCTGGGCATCAACACCTTCGAGAACTTCATCCAGACCGACGCCGCGATCAACCCGGGCAACTCGGGCGGCGCGCTGGTCGACGCGAACGGCAACCTGGTGGGCGTGAACAGCGCGATCTATTCGCGCACCGGCGGCTCGCAGGGCATCGGCTTCGCCATCCCCGTTTCCATCGCGCGCCAGGTGATGGAGCAGATCATCAAGTCGGGCAGCGTCACCCGCGGCTGGGTCGGCATCGAGGTGCAGGACCTGACGCCGGAACTGGCCGAGTCCTTCAGCCTCAAGTCCGCCGCGGGCGCCCTGATCGCGGGGGTGCTGAAAGGCGGCCCGGCGGATGCGGGCGGCGTGCGGCCGGGCGACATCCTGGTGGCGGTGAACGGCAGCCAGGTGTCCGATTCGGCCTCGCTGCTCAACCTGATCGCCGAACTGAAGCCGGGCGAATCCGCGCAGCTGACGGTGGCGCGCAAGCAGCAGACGCTCAAGCTGGCCATCCGCGTCGGACGGCGTCCGATCCAGCGTACGGATTCGGCGCAGGACGAACCCGAACTCAACTGACCCTCACTCAAGCGCGCCGAACGCCGCCGCACCGGCTCAACCGAGGCGGTCGAGCAGGCGTACGCGCGTGGGCCAGGCGTAGGGGTCGCGCGCCTGTTCCGGCAGCGCCCAGGCGCCCGCCTCGCGGGCCCGCGCCCGCAGCCCCGCATCGCCCGTGCGCAGGCTGGCGAGGATCAGCACGTCGGACGGCGAGAACAGCGCGCCGTCGGCCAGCGCCGCTTCCGGCGCCACCGTCGCCAGCAGCGGCTGCGCCTCGCGGCGCCAGCCGCGCGGGCTCCAGAAAATACGCCAGGCGGTGCGGGCCAGCTGCACGGCGCGCATGCGCGAGCTGCGGTTGCCGGTCGCGTCGGCATGGTCCAGCAAGCCCTGGACCACGTAGGCGTAGTCCTCGAGTTCGGCGTCGGGCAGCACCTGGCCGTGCGCGACGGCCTTGGCCAGCCGGTCGCCGCGCATGAGCCGGGCGAGCAAGAAGGCCTGCAGCCGGTCGGCCGTTTCGCGGTAGGCCGGGTCGAGCGCCGCCGCCTGGCTGAAGGCCGACAGCGCGAGGCCGTTCAGGCCGGCGTTGCGCTTGTCGTCGAGCGGCAGCGGGCGGGCGCGGCGCACGGGTTCGAGCTGGCGCGCCGCGGCGTCGAGCAGGCGGCGTTCGGCCTCGCCGGGCGTCCGATACTCGGCGGGCAGATAGCCGCCGTCGAAGCTGCGCGGCGCGTCGAGCTTCCACACCCGGCGTGCCGCCGCGTAGGCCTCGGGCGACAGGCGCCGCTGCAGTTCTTCCGGTTCCCACAGATAGAACGCACCCTCGCGGCCGGCGGCGTCCACCGCGGACGTGCTGGCGACCAGGCCGCCGTCCGGGTCGGCGAGCGTGCCGCGCATGAAATCGAGCGTGTCGCGCGCGATCGCGCGGTATGCCGGCTGGCGCAGCACTTCGGCCGCGCGCAGGTAGAGCACGGCCAGCTGCGCGTTGTCGTAGAGCATTTTCTCGAAATGCGGGGTATCCCAGTTGGGATCGACGGTGTAGCGGAAGAAGCCGCCGCCGATGTGGTCGCGCAGGCCGCGCGCGGCCATCTGGTCGAAGGTGAAGCGCAGGAACTCGGCCAGCTTCGCGTCCGGCTGCGCGGCCTGCCGTTCGAGCAGGGCCGCGAGCTGCGGCGCCATCGGAAACTTGCTGACCTGGCCGAAACCGCCGTGCAGCGGATCGGCTTCCTGCCATGCGCCGCGCAGGAAGGCGTCCCATGCCTGCGCGCGGCGCGCGGGCGTCGCGGCGATCCCCTGCGGCGGCGGCGCGGGCGGCGGCGCCGCCTGGCGGGCAAGGCGCCGCACGCCGGCGGCGTCCGCCTGCCAGCGTCCTGCGATCCGCCCCAGCAAGGCGCGGAATTCGTCCGGCGGGGCATACAGCACGACGAAGGCGGGATGGCCTTCGGGGGTGACGAAGGCATTGAGCGGCCAGCCGGCAACGCCGTTCAGGCGCGCGGAAAAGGCCTGCAGCGCGTCGTCGAGGCCGGTGTTGAGTTCGCGGTCGACCTTGACCGGGATGAAGTCGCGATTGAGCACGGCGGCGATCTGCGCATTCTTGTAGCTCTCGCGCTGCATGACGTGGCACCAGTGGCAGGCGAAGTAGCCGACCGAGACGTAGAGCAGCTTGTTCTCGCGGCGCGCCCGCGCCACGGTGTCGGCGTTCCATTCCTGCCAGGCGACCGGGTCGGTGCCATGCAGGGCCAGATAGGGCGAGGGATGCTGCGCCAGGCGGTTGCCGAGCGGGGCGGCGACGGCCAGCGCAGGCGCGAGGATCAGCAGGACAAGACCGACGATCCGCTCAAACGCGGACATACGTCCAGCCCTGCTGCAGGCGGGTGACGATTTCTCCGATGGCGGTGGGCGCGGTCCGCGCCACCGGCAACAGTTCCACTTTCTGGCCCTCGCTGCGGAAACGCGCGATGGTCTGGCTGCACGCCACCCATTGCAGGTTGGTGTGACGCTGCCGCATGCGCGTGATGCGGTCGGCGTACGGGCTGTGGCCGGCGCGCAGCAGATCGAGGCCATGGCTGTTGGCGATCACCTCGAGCTGCATCACCCTGCCCTGCCGCTCGGCCTCGTCGAGCATGCGTTCCGCATGGTCGAGAACCGCGAGCATTTTCGCCGGTGCGCCGCTGTCCAGATGCAGCAGCACGCGGTTGGGATCGGGTTCGCGCGCGAGGCTCACCGGCTGCAGGGCGGCGTCGCGCACGGCAGGACCCAGCGCAGCCGTCGCCGTTCCTTCGATGCCGCGCAGCATCCAGCCGGCCACCAGGCCGGCGCACAGCACCAGGCAACCAAACGCGCACCGCACGACCCGCGCGCGCTGCGCCCGGGTTGCCGCCGCCTGCCTGCCCGAGACGGGCGGTTCCGCGTAGGCCAGCCGGACCATGTCGCGCTGCGTGCGCGCGACGCACACGCGCTGCGCAAGGTCGGCGTCGGACTGCATGCGTGCGGTGAACGCCTCGCGCTCGGCGACGTCGAGCTCGCCGTCGACGAAGGCGTACAGCGTTTCGTCGGACACGATGGGATTCATTTCACTCTCCTCAGCGACGGGCGCTCGGCGGATTGCCGCATCGCCCGATCCAGGATGATTTTGAGACCGGCGCGCGCGCGCGACAAGCGGCTCATTACGGTGCCCACGGGAATCTCGAGGATGCGCGCGACGTCCGCGTAGCCGAATTCCTCCAGGTCGACCAGGGTCAGCACCTGGCGCTGGGCCATCGGCAGGCGCGCGACGGCATCGCGCACGCAGGCGATCACCTGCTCGCGGTTGCAGCGGGCCTCGGGCGTGTCGGCCGGGGATTCGAGCGTGTCTTCCCAGTCGTCCACGTTGTCGAAATCGCGCCGCGTGCGCAGGTGGTCGATCCAGCAGCGATGCATGATCGCCACTGCCCAGGACTTCAGCGCCGCAGCCTCGCGCAACTGGGCGCGCTGGGTCCAGGCCTTGGACAGCGTGTCCTGCACCAGGTCGTCCGCCAGCGCGGCATCGTGGCACCAGGCATAGGCGATGCGGTACAGCGCGGGCCGCAGGGATTCGACGTCGGGCCGCAACAGCCCGAAGAGCGTGCATCTGATCATGGTCATGCGGGTTAGGACGCCGGGGATAGTCAATTTATTCCAGAAAGTTTCCTTCCCTGGAATGGAATAAGCGTGCCAATCGGGGCGTCTAGCCCTTTAGCCAGTCCGCTGGCGAACACAGTCCATAAACACTACGGAGACCCATATGAAAACGATGCTATTCGCCCCCCTGACGCTTGCCCTGCTATTCGGCGCCGTTCCCGTGACCCATGCCGGCGCACCGATCGAGGCGGCCGCTCCGGCTGCCGACGAGGAAAAGGTCGTCTATCACATCAACGACAGCGAGAACGCCATGGTCGCGCTGCGCAACGTGCAGAACCATCTCAATGCCAGCAAGGACGTGCGCATCGTCGTCGTCACCCACGGCAAGGGGATCGATTTCCTGCTCAACGGCGCCCAGGACAAGAACGGCAACCCCTACGAGCCCGTCGTGCAGGCGCTCAAGGACAAGGGCGTCGATTTCCGCGTCTGCAACAACACGCTCAACAGCCGCAAGCTCGACGCCAGCGCCGTCATCCCCGAGGCCAGGATCGTGCCCTCGGGCGTTGCGGAAATCGGACGCCTGCAGGCGAAGGAGGGCTATGTCTACCTGAAGCCCTGAAGCCACACCGCACGGCCGGCCTGAGACCCAGGCCGGCTTTTTTCATACCCGGAGGAGAGAGACGATGAAAAAAACAATACCGATCACGCTACTGCTCGCTGCGCTGCCGCTCGGCGCGCACGCGGCAAACTGGCTGCAACTGCAAGGCAACGAGGCGCCCGACAGCGGGCACTTCAAGCCTTTCGGTTTCCTGCAGCCCACCTACACCTACATCGATGCGGACCCGATCCAGGGCCTGCAGGGGGCCGCCGCGCCCTTCAACGGCCAGTTCACCCTGCCCAACCGGGTGGGACCGGAACTGGAGGACAACGAAGAGCTGCATTTCAACCGGGCGCGCATCGGGCTGCGCGGCAACATCCTGCCCGGCAAGATCAATTACTTTGCGCTGCTGGAAGCCGGCAAGAATGCCATCACCTCGCAGCGCGACGTGATGCTGACGGATGCGTCGGTCACGTTCAACTACATCCCCGGTGCACGCATCCGCGCCGGCCTCTTCAAGGTGCCCACCAGCGAGGAAGCGCTGGTCGCGGTACATACCTCGTTCCCGTACGTCTACTTCAGCAATGCCGCGACCAGCCTGTTGGTGGAAAGCCAGGTGAAATCGACCGGCGCGGTGAGCGCGAGCGGCGCGTCGAACGGCACCGTGGTCAGCGGCGGTTCCGGGTTTCGCGACTGGGGCGTCCAGGTGTACGACTGGTTCAACCGGGGACCGTGGGAATTCTCCTACGCGCTGATGCTCTCCAACGGCAACGAGATCGAGGAAATTTCCGACAACGACAGCAACAAGGACGTGACCGGCCGCCTGCAGGCTTCCTATGTATTCGGCAAGAGCAAGGGGCCCAACCGCGAGGACGCCTCGGTCTGGATCTGGCGGCAGGACGGCCAGCGCGCTTTCGGCGGTAACGATTACGATCGCATCCGCGAAGGCGTCGGCGCCCGCTACCAGAAAGGACCCTGGCGTGCCACGGCGGAATACCTGCACGGCAAGGGCATGATTGTGGGCGGCCCCAATCCGCCGTTTCCCGCGCAGCCGGTCCAGATCGGGGTCAACGAGGAAGCGGATGGCTGGTACGTCGAAGGCGGCTGGCGCTTTCTCAAGGACTGGGAAATCGACCTGCGCTACGACACGTTCGACCGCATGACCGAGACGGCGGCGCTGGAACGCGAATTCACGACCACCACGCTGGGCGCCAACTGGTATTTCTACAAGAACACCCGCCTGACCCTGAACTACGAATGGCGCGATCTCGAGGT
Organism: Thiobacillus sp.; assembly: GCA_044227225.1. GTDB lineage: Bacteria > Pseudomonadota > Gammaproteobacteria > Burkholderiales > Thiobacillaceae > Thiobacillus. The sequence continues at coordinate 59,285 of JBGAFM010000002.1, forward strand.
CAGCAATCCATCGGCCATTCCGGCCGGCGCGCAACGCAACAATGCCGAACTGATCGCCGACAACCTGGGCGACCGCATGAGCCTGCAGCTCACCTGGTTCTTCTGAGTCATTCTCCTGCGGCGCCACGGGACGCCGCCCCTCAAGCGGTCTTCGGGCCGCTTGCTTTTTGTCAGGCCGGCCGGATGAAGTGCTCGCGGTAGTACTTCATCTCGTCGATGGATTCGTAGATGTCGGCCAGCGCCTCGTGCCGGCTGGATTTCTTGAAGCCTTCGGCGAGGCCGGGCCGCCAGCGCTTGGCGAGTTCCTTCAGCGTGCTGACGTCGAGGTTGCGGTAGTGGAAGTAGGCTTCCAGCTGCGGCATGTAGCGCGCCATGAAGCGGCGGTCCTGGCAGATGGAATTGCCGCACATGGGCGAGCTGCGTTCCGGCACGTGCTGCTTCAGGAAGGCGAGCATCTGCGCCTCGGCGTCGGCTTCCGCGAGCTGCGACGCCTTCACCCGGTCGATCAGGCCCGATTTGCCGTGGGTCCCCTTGTTCCAGTTGTCCATCGCGTCCATCACCGCATCGGGCTGGTGGACGACGAGTACCGGCCCTTCGGCGACGGTGTTGAGATCGGCGTCGGTGACGACGATGGCGAGTTCGATGATGCGGTCCGTATCGGGCGACAGGCCGGTCATTTCCATATCGACCCAGAGCAGATGGGTGGGGTTGAGCGCCATGGGGATGTCCTGAATGGTGGAGCCGGCATTTTCGCATAGACGCGCCATGCGGGCCCGCTGCGCGCGGCAAGACCATCCTGCAAGCAGGGTGGCGCAAGCGCGCCCTTGTGGCCATAATTCGACTTCCTTTTCAGGAGACCCGCCATGAAGATACCCAGCCTGCTTTTCGTCGCGGTCCTGTTTTCCGCGCCCCTGCATGCCGCCCCCTTCGACAAGGGCGACCCCAAGGTCGGCAAGGCCCTGCACGACAAATCCTGCCTCACCTGTCACGTCGGCATGTTCGGCGGCGACGGCAGCAAGATGTACACGCGCCCGGACCGCAAGGTCAAGACGGCACAGCAGCTCGCCGCGCGCATTTCGGGATGCAATGCGAATACGGGCGCGGGCTGGTTCCCGGAAGAGGAAGCGCATGTCGGCGCCTATCTCAACCAGCAGTACTACAAGTTCAAGTAAGTCCTTCTCTCATCCAGGTACACGTCATGACCACCATCGTCGAGGAACTCGTCCGCAAGAAGTGCGCCCCCTGCGAGGGCGGCGTCGCCGCGATGACCGACGCGCAGATCGCGCCCATGCTCAAGGGGCTCACCGGCTGGCAGCGCGACGGCGTGAAGATCTTCAAGGAATACAAATTCAAGGACCACTACCAGACCCAGGCCTTCAGCAACGCCGTCATGTGGGTGTCGCACCGCGAGGATCACCATCCCTACCTCGTCGTCGGCTACAACACGGTGCGGGTCGAGTACTGGACGCACGCCATCGGCGGACTGTCGGAGAACGACTTCATCTGCGCCGCCAAGGTCGACGCCCTGTTCGACCTCTAGGACCGGCGTTCAAGATCGATGCCACGGCGTCCGTAAACCCGTAATCCCATACAAATAAGGTGGGTTTATGGACTGGATGGAAATCATACGTGCGCACGTGATGTGGAAGCAGCGCCTGACCGCGCTGCTGGCCGGCGAAAGCACCGAAACGCTCGATCCCGGGACGATCCGGCTCGACAACCGGTGTGCACTCGGACAATGGATCTACGGCGAAGGCGCGGCGATGGCGCACCTGCCGCGCTACGAGGAAGTCCGCGAGCTGCACGCGCAGTTCCACCGCAACGCGGCGGACGTCGTGCAGCTGTTCTCGGCCGGGCAGATCGACGAGGCCCAGGCCCTGCTCGGCGGGGCGTACTCCAAACTGTCGGAGAAACTCAAACACCGCATCATCGGCCTGTCCCAGCAGGTCAAGAGCGCAGACGGAATTCCACGATTCTGAATACCGAAACCGGCGAAGTCGTCGCCGCCTTCAGCCGCCGCTTCATCGTCGCCACGTCGGCAGGCCCGCTACCCTGCCAGGTCAAGGGGCGGCACCTCCAGGTGGTGTGCGGCGACCGCGTCGAATGGCGCCGCGCCGGCGACGCCGGCGTGATCGAGGCCGTGCTGCCGCGGACGTCCCTACTCTACCGTTCCGACGCCTTCAAGACCAAGGCCATCGCCGCCAACGTCACCCAGCTTGCCGTGGTGGTGGCGGCTCGGCCCAGTTTCTCGCCGGAGCTGGTGCAGCGCTGCCTGCTCGCCGCGGAAGACCAGGGCATCGCCAGCCTGATTGTGCTCAACAAGACGGACCTGCCGGAAACGCCCGCCGCACGCGAACGCCTGGCGCCGCTCGTGCGCATCGGCTACCGCTGCATCGAATTGTCGGCGCTGGTCGAACCCGCGCCGCTGCGGCCGGCCCTCGCAGGCCAGACCACCCTGCTGATCGGACAATCGGGGATGGGCAAGTCGACGCTCGTCAACGCACTGTTCCCCGGCTTCGACGCCGAGACCGCGGCGTATTCCGAAGCGCTCGACAGCGGACGCCATACCACCACGCACACCCGCATGCACCGGCTGGACGGGAACACGGCGCTGATCGACTCGCCCGGCCTGCAGGAATTCGCGCTGCAGCACATCGACGCCGAGGCGCTGGCGCATGCCTTCGTCGATTTCCGGCCTTTCCTCGGCCAGTGCCGCTTCCGCGACTGCCGCCACGAGCAGGAACCTGGCTGTCGCCTCGTCGCGGCGGCCGAGGCCGGCGAGATCGCCCCTGCTCGCCTGGCGCTGTTCCGGATGCTGCGCCGCGCGCAGCACAAGGGCGCGCAAAAGCTATAACGCAATCACATCCGGATCGGGAGAAAGTCGTCATGAAAGCCCTGGTGATCGCCGCCTGCCTGTTCTGGGGCCTCGTCGGAACCGCACCGGCCGCTGCCGAAGGCAGATGGGTCCAGACGCCCTATGCCCCGGCCAGGGTCGTGTTCGAGTTCTATCTCGACAACCCGCAGAAGATCGGCAGCGCCCTCTACTGGCTGCGCTCGCTGACCAATACGCTGGCGGATGCGCCCTATGGCTATGCGCCGGAGGACAACGCCATCGTCGTCGTGCTTCACGGCACCGAGATCGTGACGCTGGCGAAGAGGAACGAAGAAAAATATCGCGAGGCGGTCGAGCGCATGCGCTATTACGCCTCGCTCGGGGTGTCGTTCAAGGTGTGCGGCCTGGCCGCCGAGGACTACGGCTACGCCGTGAAGGACTTCCAGGATTTCGTCGAGGTGGTGCCCAACGCCATCAACGAGCTGGCGCACTGGCAGCAGCTGGGCTACGCACTGATCGTGCCGCAGATCATGGACAAGAAGATCGACATCGAGTCGATTCGCTGATCGGCCTGGGGGCCCGAAGGGCCCGGCGTTCGCCTCCGCCTCCGGGAAGGGCTTGTGGCGCGGGAAAGCGGTCCTGCGCTTATTCCGGCCAGTGCTTGATGTAGCGCTTGAGCAGGCTGTTCTCGAAGTTCGCTTCCTTGAGACAGGCGCGCGCGACGTCGTGGAAGGAGATGATGCCGAGCAGCTTGTTGCCGTCGAGGATGGGCAGGTGGCCGATGTGCGACTTGGTCATCACGTCGCGCGCGTAGTCGACCGAGTCCTCGGCGTTGGCGACCACCGGTTCGGTGACCATGATGGTGCTGACCTGCGCGTCCTTGAGGTTGCAGCCCTGTTTGACCATGCCCTGCACCACGTCGCGCTCGGTGAGCAGGCCCACCATCTCGTCGTTCTTCATCACGACCAGCGAGCCGACACCCAGTTCGACCAGCTTGCCGACCGCGCTCTGCACCGAGTCGGTGGGCGCGATGCTGTAGATGGTGTCGGATTTCAGGGTAAGAATTTCGCGAATCTGCATGGCTGTCTCCGGTACGCCCTTGGCATGGGGGGATGATACGGCCGGGCTCAGGCTCTGACCAGCCCGGCCTCGACCTTGGCGCGCACGTCCGGGCCCTGCAGGGCCTCGACCAGGGTCAGCGCGAAATCCATGGCGGTGCCCGGACCGCGCGAGGTGATGACGGTGCCGTCCGCCACCACCGGCGCCGTGCTGAGGTCGACGCCCGGCGGTTTCAGCGCGTCGAGGAACCCCGGATAGCTGGTGGCCTTGCGGCCCGACAGCACGCCGGCTTCCAGCAGCACGATGGGCGCGGCGCAGATGGCGGCCGTGTACTTGTTGGCGGCGGCCAGGCGGCGTACCAGGTCGAGGATGCGCGCGTCCTCCTTGAGGTGCGTCGCGCCCGGCATGCCGCCCGGGAGCACGACCATGTCGTAGCTTTCCTTCAGGGCGACGTCGAGCGTGACGTCGGGCACGAGCTGCACGCCGCGGCTGGCCTGGACGATGCCGGGTTTGAGGCCGGCAACGGTCACCTCGATGCCGGCGCGGCGCAGGATGTCGATGAGGGTGACCGCTTCGAGTTCCTCGCAGCCGTCCGCGAGGGGGACGAGTACCTTGGCCATGGCGAACGCCTCCTCAGTCTCGGAAGTTCTGGAACTGCAGCGGGAAGTCGGCGATGGACTTCTTCACCAGCGCGATGGTCTCCTGCAGCACGTCGCGCTTGGCGCCCGACACGCGCACGCTGTCGCCCTGGATGCTGGCCTGCACCTTGAGCTTGCTGTCCTTGATGCACTTGACGATTTTCTTCGCCAGCTCGGTTTCGACGCCGGTCTTCACGGTGATGCTGCGCTTGACCTTGTTGCCCGACACCTTTTCCACACTGCCGATGTCGAGGCATTTCACGTCGACGCCGCGCTTGGCGAGCTTCTGCGAGAGGATGTCCTGCACCTGATCGAGCTGGAATTCGGTATCGGCGAACACGGTCAGCACGTAGTCCGCCTGCTCCACGCGCGCGTCCGAACCCTTGAAGTCGAAACGCGTGGACACTTCCTTGTTGACCTGGTCGACCGCATTGCGCACTTCCTGCTTGTCCACTTCGGACACGATGTCGAAACTCGGCATGTCAGTTCCCCTCTTCCAGTACGTGAAGCTCGACCGGCGGCCCCGATTCGTCGTGGAATTCGCACGCCGCCAGCACGCCCAGCCGCGCTACCTCGCCGGCATCGCGCGCGGGGTCGGCATACGCCGCGAACATCGCCCCCAGCGCATAGGGGCTGCCGCTGCCGTAGGCATAGAACTTCGAGAATTGCTGCACGGTGCGATGGGCCGACACGCCGAAGATGCCGTGGCGGTTGGCGATCAGCACGTCCATGCGGCTGGACTCGAGTTCGTCCTCCTTGTCTTCCTCGGCCTGCAGGAAATAACTCTCCTTCATCGCGCCGTGCAACGCATTCCAGACCCGGAAGATTTCTGCGGGCGTGGCGAAGCCGGGCGGCGTCTCCAGTCCGGAAAAATAGTCGGTCAGGATGAGATGCGCCGTCGCGGTGCCGGTGATGCCCAGCAGGCTGTCACCCACCCGGATGATCTTGCGATGGTTGACGATGTAGTCGGCGGATTCCTTGCCGCCGCCCCACTTGGTCAGCGTGTCTGCGGCGATGGCGATGCGGCCGTTCTTCCTGACGACGGTGACGGTGGACATGGCCGGGCTCGATTAACCGAAGTGGCAGACGTAGTGATACGGCTCGCCCGTCACTTCAATGTCGAAGCTGGAGTTGGCGGGGATGCTGAACGACTCGCCCTCGGGGCAGGTCTTCCAGTCTTCGCCCTTGAGCCGGTAGCGGCAGGCGCCGGCAACGGTTTCCATGATCTCGGGCGCGCCGGTGTTGAAGGTGAGCGCGGCGGGCAGGATGACGCCGACCGATTTCTTCGTGCCGTCGGCGAGCTGGATGGTGTGCGACACGCACTTGCCGTCGAAATACACGTTGGCCTTGGCGACCACCGAGACGTTGTTGAACTGGGACATGCCTATTTTCTCCGTGCGTCGAGTTTGGCGGCGATGCGCATGCGCAGCGCGTTGAGCTTGATGAAGCCGCCCGCGTCCTTCTGGTCGTAGGCGCCGGCGTCGTCCTCGAAGGTTGCGATGGTCGAGTCGAACAGCGAATCGGTCTTCGAATCGCGGCCGACGACGATGACGTTGCCCTTGTAGAGCTTGAGCCGCACGGTGCCGTTGACGTGGGCCTGGGTGTGGTCGATCAGCACCTGCAGGGCACGCCGCTCCGGACTCCACCAGTAGCCGTTGTAGATCAGGCTGGCGTAGCGCGGCATCAAGTCATCCTTCAGATGGGCGACTTCGCGGTCGAGCGTGATCGATTCGATGGCGCGGTGGCCCTTGAGGAGAATCGTGCCGCCGGGGGTTTCGTAGCAACCGCGCGACTTCATGCCGACATAGCGGTTCTCGACCAGGTCGAGGCGGCCGATGCCGTGCTTGCCGCCGAGCTGGTTCAGCTTCGCCAGCACCTCGTGCGCGCGCATGCTGACGCCGTCGATGGCAACGACGTCGCCCTTCGCGTAGGTGAGCGTGAGGTATTCCGCCGCATCGGGCGCCTTCTCGGGCGACACGGTCCAGCGCCACATGTCTTCCTCGGCTTCCGCATTCGGATCTTCGAGGTGGCGGCCTTCGTAGCTGATGTGCAGCAGGTTGGCGTCCATCGAGTACGGCGAGCCGCCCTGGCGGTGCTTCATGTCGATGGGGATGTCGTGGGTCTCGGCGTAGGCGAGCAGCTTCTCGCGCGAAAGCAGGTCCCACTCGCGCCACGGCGCGATCACCTTGACGTCGGGCTTCAGCGCGTAGGCGCCGAGCTCGAAGCGCACCTGGTCGTTGCCCTTGCCGGTGGCGCCGTGGCAGATGGCATCGGCGCCGGTGGCGTTGACGATCTCGATCAGGCGCTTGGCGATGAGCGGACGCGCGATCGAGGTGCCAAGCAGGTATTCGCCTTCGTACACGGTGTTGGCGCGGAACATCGGGAAGACGAAGTCGCGCACGAATTCCTCGCGCAGGTCGTCGATATAGATCTGTTCGGGCTTGATGCCGAACTTGAGCGCCTTCTGGCGCGCGGGTTCGAGTTCCTCGCCCTGGCCGAGGTCCGCGGTGAAGGTGACGACTTCGCATTGGTAGGTGTCCTGCAGCCATTTGAGGATGACCGAGGTGTCGAGGCCGCCGGAATAGGCGAGTACTACTTTCTTGATGTCGCTCATAGGGATGATTCGTTCAATGGGTGGAACCGGAGGTGTTCTTGTCGATGACCTCGACCATGCCGGGGAAGCCGCCGACCTTCAGGATGTCGAGGTTGGCGACCTGGCTGGCCTTCTCGATCTCGATGCCGACGACACGGCCGTCCTCGGACAGGTTGAGCACGATGCCTTCGTGCGCTTCCCACGCCCGGGCTGGATTCTCGGGGCTGATTTCGACATAGAGCGAGTCCATGTCCTTGAAATACGCAATGTTCATTGTCTGGGAGCCAGGGGCTGGGGATCAGGGGTAAGGTGTCAGCTCTCGATCTTGCCGAGCAGCAGGTATTCCATCAGGGCCTTCTGCACATGCAGGCGGTTCTCGGCTTCGTCCCACACCACGGATTGCGGGCCGTCGATCACCTCGGCGGTGACTTCCTCGCCGCGATGCGCCGGCAGGCAGTGCATGAAGACGGCGTCGGCCTGGGCGACCTTCATCATGTCGGCGTCGACGCACCAGTCGGCGAAGGCCTTCTTGCGTTCTTCATTCTCGGCCTCGAAGCCCATGCTGGTCCAGACGTCGGTCGTCACCAGGTCGGCGCCGCGGCAGGCGTCCATCGGGTCGGCGAAGCTCTCGAAGTGGTCGGTGCCGTAGAGATTGGCGCGCTCGGGCTCGACCTCATAGCCGGGCGGCGTCGAGACGTGGACATTGAAGTCGAGCACCTCGGCGGCCTGCAACCAGGTGTTGCACATGTTGTTCGAGTCGCCGACCCAGGCCACGGTCTTGCCCTGAATCGCCCCGCGGTGCTCGATGTAGGTGAAGATGTCGGCCAGGATCTGGCAGGGATGGTATTCGTTGGTCAGGCCGTTGATCACCGGCACCCGCGAATGCGAGGCGAAGCGCTCGATGATGTCCTGCTCGAAGGTGCGGATCATCACGATGTCGACCATGCGCGAGATCACCTCGCCGGCATCCTCGACCGGTTCGCCGCGGCCGAGCTGGGTGTCGCGCGTGTTGAGGTAGATCGCCGAGCCGCCGAGCTGGTGCATGCCGGCTTCGAACGACAGCCGGGTACGCGTCGAACTTTTCTCGAAAATCATCGCCAGCGTGCGGTCGACCAGCGGATGGTAGGGCTGGTAGCGCTTGAAGCGCGACTTGATCACGCGCGCACGCTCGAACAGGTAGTTCAGTTCGTCGCGCGTGAGGTCCTTGAATTGCAGGAAGTGCTTGAGCATCAGGCCGCCTGCTGCAGGTAGTTCTTGACGATGACGGACACCGCATCGACCAGCGCGGTCACCTCGGCGTCGCCGTAGATCAGCGGCGGCACCAGGCGGATCACCTTGTCGGCGGTGACGTTGATCAGCACGCCGGCGTCGCGCGCCACGCCGACGAGTTCGCCGCAGGGCCGGTCGAGCTCGACGCCGATCATCATGCCTTCGCCGCGGATCTCGACCACGCCGTGCACGCCCGCCAGCCGCTCGCGCAGGCCGGCGCGAATGGCTTCGCCGCGTACGCGCGCATTTTCCAGCAGGCCTTCGGATTCGATGGCGTCCAGCGTGGCGAGTGCCGCCGCGCAGGCAAGCGGGTTGCCGCCGAAGGTCGAGCCGTGGTTGCCGGGCTTGAAGACGTCCGCCGCCGCGCCGCGCGCGAGACAGGCGCCGATCGGCACACCCGAGCCCAGGCCCTTGGCGAGCGCCATCACGTCGGGCATCACGCCCGCATGCTGGAAGCCGAACCAGGTGCCGGTGCGACCGATGCCGGTCTGCACTTCGTCGAGCATCAGGAGCCAGCCGTGGGCGTCGCAAATCCTGCGCATTTCCGCCAGGTAGTCCGGTGCGAGCAGGTTGATGCCGCCTTCGCCCTGCACCACTTCGAGCAGCACGGCGACGACGCTCTTGTTGTGCTCGGCAACCTGGCGCACGGCTTCGATGTCGTTGTAGGGCACGCGGGCGAAGCCGGTCAGCAGCGGCTCGAAGCCCGCCTGGATCTTGCGCGAGCCGGTTGCCGTGAGCGTGGCCATGGTACGGCCGTGGAAAGCCTTTTCCATCACGATGATGGTCGGCACTTCGATGCCCTTGCCGTGGCCGTACAGGCGCGCCAGCTTGATCGCCGCCTCGTTCGCCTCGCAGCCCGAGTTGCAGAAGAAGGCACGGTCCATGCCCGACAGCGCACACAGCCGGTCGGCCAGTTCTTCCTGGCGCGGCACGCGGTAGAGGTTGGAGGTGTGGATGACGGCCGCCGCCTGCTCGGCGATGGCCTTCACGAGTTTGGGATGGCCATGCCCGAGGCCGTTGACCGCAACGCCGGCGACGGCGTCCAGATAGCGCGTGCCCGCCTCGTCCCAGAGCCAGGCGCCCTCGCCGCGCACGAAAGCCACGGGCTGGCGGGCGTAGGTGTTCATCAGGTGTGTCGTCATGGCAGTCCTCGTGCAGCTTCCGCGTGGTGCGGTTCTTGATGTTCGGACGACGGTCCGGCAAAAAACAAAATAGAAAACGGCGGCCGGGGCCGCCGTTCTGTTTGCAGCGCCTTGATTATAGGCCGAAAAGCGCCCTGTGCGACCACCCGCCGGCCATGAAGAAGAGCATGGGAATGGACAGCATGGTGTTGGTGCGCGACGCCAGGAAGGCCACCCGGCGCGCCCGGTTCTTCTCTTCGTCGGAAGCCGGTTTCATGCCGAGGATTTTTTTCTGGTTCGGCCAGATCAGCACCCACACGTTGAAAATCATGATGGTGCCGAGCCAGGCGCCGATGCCGATCGGCCCCATGCCGTTACGCAGCAGGAAGGCATCGGGGAACAGCGGCCCCAGCAGCGCCGCGCCGGCCAGCCAGGTCACCACGGCCGCCCAGCGGAAGTACAGCAGGGCGCGCGGCGCGACGTGCTTGCTGATCCCGGCCGCCGTGCCGTCGGCGGCGGCGTTCTTCAGCGCGGCCACCTGCACGAAATTGAAGTAGTACAGCAGCCCGATCCACATCACGCCCGCCATGAAGTGGATCCAGCGGGACAATGCGGCAACCAGATCGACGTGTTCCATTGTCACCCCCTCAGCCCAGGAAGTTTCTTGCGAAGACGTACAGCACGGCCGTGAGCACCAGGCCAGCGACGACCGTGCCCCACAGCGAGTCCAGCGGGTTCTTCATGATGGGTCTCCTCCTTGATTTATTGAATGATTTATTTATTGAATTGAATTGCCGGTCGCTGCGGCCGCGAGGCGGGGCCAGTATCGTCAAATTGCCGGGCCCGCGCAAGCCGCGTCCCGGCTGCGTGCTAGAATCCGGCAACCCTTTCCCGCCCGCCCGCTCCGTCATGGACGACGCTCCCTTCATCATCCGCGGCCTGACCGCCAAAGGCAGCCGCTTCCGCCCCAGCGACTGGGCCGACCGCCTGGCCGGCGCGTTCGCGGTGATCGACCCCAACAACCGCACGAATTACTCGCCCTACGTCCAGCCCCGGTCCATGGACGGCATCCCGTGCGTGATCGTCGACAAGAAACTCAAGACGTCCGACCCGACCGCCTACCGCTTCCTGCAGAATTTCGCGAAGAGCAACGACCTGTTGATGGAAAACGCCGATTGAGGCGTCGGTTCGGTTCGGACCGCACCAAATGAAAAACGCCGCAGAAGCGGCGTTTTTCATTTGGTGCGGGGCCGGAATCAGGCCATGGCCTTGACGGCCTGGGCCAGGCGGCTCTTGTGGCGCGCAGCCTTGTTCTTGTGCACGATTTTCTTGTCGGCGATGCTGTCGATGATGCTCATCGAAGCCTGGAAGACGCTTTGCGCAGCGGTCTTGTCGCCGGCTTCGATCGCCTTGCGCACCTTCTTGATCGCGGTACGCAGTTCCGAGCGCTGGCTCATGTTGTGGTCGCGTTGCGCGGTGGCCTGACGGGCGCGTTTGCGGGCCTGGGCGGTATTCGCCATAGTGTCTGCTCCTGGCGCCCCGCGTAACGCCGCGCGGCGCGTAAAAAATTGAAGTCGTGAAGCCCGTATCGGCAACGGATCCCACCGAACCCGGACAGCAGAAACCTGGACCGGATTCACCAAAGCCGGCAATTGTAGGGGAAAACCCCGCCACAAATCAAGTCTTGCACCGGCTTCTTGCGGTTGACCGGCGCGCCCCGCACAATGCGGGCAAAGCCGCCTCCCGCCAATGAACCTCCTCAAAGCCCTCGCTGCGGTCAGCAGCATGACCCTGCTCTCCCGCATCCTGGGGTTTGCACGCGACACCATCATTGCCCGTATTTTCGGCGCGGGGGCGTACACCGACGCCTTTTTCGTCGCCTTCAAGATCCCCAACCTGCTGCGCCGGCTGTTCGCGGAAGGCGCGTTTTCGCAGGCTTTCGTGCCCATCCTGGCGGAATACAAGAACCGCCAGGGGCACGACGCCACGAAGCAGCTCGTCAGCCAGGTCGGCAGCGCGCTGACGCTGGCGCTGGTGGCCGTGGCCCTGCTGGGAATCGTGGCTGCGCCCTGGGTGGCCTACGTCAGCGCGCCCGGCTTCCACGCCGACCCGGACAAATTCGCGTTGACCGTGACCCTGCTGCGCATCACCTTCCCTTACATCGTCTTCATCTCGCTGGTTGCGCTGGCCGCCGGCATCCTCAATACCTGGAGCCGCTTCTCGGTTCCGGCGTTCGCGCCGGTCCTGCTCAACGTCGCGATGATCGGCGCCGCGCTCTGGCTGGCGCCGCACGTCGACCCGCCGGTGCTGGCGCTCGGCTGGGGCGTGGCGCTGGGCGGCGTGCTGCAGCTGGCCTGGATGCTGCCGCACCTGGCGAAGATCGACATGCTGCCGCGCCCCACCCGCCACTTTGACGACCCCGGCGTGAAGCGCATCCTGAAACTCATGGCGCCGGCCACGCTGGGGGTCTCGGTCGCGCAGATCAGCCTGCTCATCAACACCATCTTCGCCTCCTTCCTGACCACGGGCAGCGTGTCCTGGCTGTATTACGCCGATCGTCTGATGGAATTCCCCACCGGCATGCTGGGCGTCGCGCTCGGGACCATCCTGCTGCCCAGCCTGTCCAAGCATTACGCCGACAATTCGCCTGCCGAATATTCCCGGCTGCTCGACTGGGGACTGCGCCTGACCCTGCTGCTCGCCCTCCCTTCGGCAGCCGCGCTGGCCGTACTCGCGGTGCCGCTGATCGCCACGCTGTTCCACTACGGCGCCTTTACCGCACACGACGTGGGCATGACGCAGCAGGCCCTGATCGCCTACAGCCTGGGCCTGCTGGGCCTGATCCTGGTGAAGGTGCTGGCACCCGGCTTCTATGCCCGGCAGAACATCCGCACGCCGGTGAAGGTCGCGATCTTCACCCTCATCGTCACGCAGTTGATGAACCTGGCCTTCATCTTCCCGCTGGGCCATGCCGGCCTTGCGCTGGCCATCGGCCTCGGCGCCTGCCTGAACGCCGGACTGCTGCTGCACCTGCTGAAAAAGCATCGGGTCTACCAGCCGCAGCCGGGCTGGACCGGCTACAGCGTACGCGTGGTCGTCGCGGTGACGCTGATGGCCGCCCTGCTGCATTTCGCCATGGGCAAGCCGGAATGGTGGCTGGCGGCGCATTTCCTCGAACGCGCCCTGCGCCTGATCCTGCTGGTCGGCGGCGGCATCGTGGTCTATTTCGGCGCACTTGGCGCAATGGGTTTCCGCCCCCGCCAGTTCGCCCGCCGGGCCGCAGAATAAGGGACCGAATCGGCTAGAATGAGCGCTTTTCGCGCCGTTCCGCCGCCTGCAATTCCGTCCATGCGCATCACCCACGGTTTCGCCCCGCTCGGCCTGCCCCACGCCGTCACCATCGGCAATTTCGATGGCCTGCACCTGGGACACAAGGCCATGCTCGTCCGCCTGCAGGACGTGGCGCGCGCGCGCGGCCTGCCGACCTGCGTGCTGAGCTTCGAGCCGCATCCGCGCGAATTCTTCGCCCCCGAGCAGGCGCCGGCGCGCCTGTCCAGCCTGCGCGAGAAGGCGGAATGCCTGCGCCGGCTGGGCATCGACCGCCTGCACGTGTTCCGCTTCGACCGCGCGTTTTCCGCACTGGCGCCGGCTGATTTCGTCGAACGGGTGCTCCACCGCACGCTCGATGCGCGCTACGTGCTGGTCGGCGACGACTTTCGCTACGGCGCCAGGCGCGCGGGCGATTTCGGCCTGCTGAAGACGATGGGGGAAACGCTCGGCTTCGACGCCGAGTTCCTGCCCACGGTGGAAATCGCCGGCGAACGCGCCTCCTCGACCGCGGTACGGCAGGCGCTCGCCGCCGGCGAACTCGACCACGCGACGCACCTGCTGGGCCGGCCCTACAGCATTTCCGGACGCGTCGTACACGGCGACAAGCTGGGCCGCGACATCGGTTTTCCCACGGCCAACATCCAGCTGAAGCACAATCGCCCTCCACTGATGGGCATCTTCGCGGTGGAGGTCGCCGGCCTCAACGGCAGACCGCTGCCCGGCGTGGCCAGTCTCGGCAAGCGGCCGACGGTCAAGGGGGCGGATGCGGTCCCGGTGCTCGAAGTCCACCTGTTCGATTTTGCCGCCGACATCTACGGCCGCCGCGTGCGCGTGGATTTCCTGAAGAAACTGCGCGACGAAGAAAAATATCCCGACCTCGACAGCCTCGTCGCGCAGATCCATCGCGACGTCGCCGAGGCCAAAACCTATCTGGCCACGCTTAAATAACCGCCCGACGTCATGCCCGACTACAAGAGCACGCTCAATCTCCCCGACTCGCCCTTCCCCATGCGCGGCGACCTCGCCAAACGCGAACCCGGCTGGGTGAAAAGCTGGCAGGAGAAGCAGCGCTACGAAGCGATCCGCAAGGCGGCCGCCGGCCGGCCGAAATTCATCCTGCACGACGGCCCGCCCTACGCCAACGGCGACATCCACATCGGCCATGCCGTCAACAAGATCCTCAAGGACATCATCGTCAAGGCCAAGACCCTCTCCGGTTTCGACGCGCCCTACGTGCCGGGCTGGGACTGCCACGGCCTGCCGATCGAACTGCAGGTGGAAAAGACCCACGGCAAGCAGATTCCCCCGGCGAAATTCCGCGAGCTGTGCCGCGAATACGCCGCCGCGCAGATCGAGCGGCAGAAGGCCGACTTCATCCGCCTGGGCGTGCTCGGCGACTGGGCGCATCCCTACCGCACCATGGATTTCCAGTTCGAGGCCGACGCCCTGCGCGTGCTCGGCCGGATCCAGCAGGCCGGCCACCTCTATCAGGGCGCGAAACCGGTGCACTGGTGCGTCGATTGTGGTTCGGCGCTGGCCGAGGCGGAAGTCGAATACGAGGACAAGGTTTCGCCCGCCATCGACGTGGGCTTCCGCGTGGCGGACCGCGCCGATTTCGCCCGCCGCTTCGACGTCGATCTCGACGATGCGCCCGCGTATGTGGTGATCTGGACGACCACGCCGTGGACGTTGCCGGCCAACCAGGCCGTCGCGCTGCATCCGGAATTTGCCTACGCGCTGGTGAAGACGCCGCGCGGCTACGCGGTGCTGGCCGAGACGCTGGTCGAGGCCGCCCTGAAGCGTTACGGACTCGAAGGCGAGATCGTCGCCAAGACCACCGGTGCCGCGCTCGAAGGCGCGCTCCTGTGGCATCCCTTCCAGGACCGCCAGGTACCGGTGATCGTCGGCGACCACGTCACCGCGGACGCCGGCACCGGCGCGGTGCACACCGCGCCCGGCCACGGCCTGGAAGACTACGTCGCGGGCCAGCGCTACGGCCTGAAGGTGGACAATCCGGTCGGCGACGACGGCAAGTTCTACGCAAGCGTGCCGCTGGTCGGCGGGCTGTCGATCTGGCAGGCCAATCCGGTGGTGATCGAGGCGCTGGAATCCGGTGGCACCCTGTTCGCCCACGACAAGCTTACGCACAGCTACCCGCATTGCTGGCGCCACAAGACGCCGATCATCTTCCGCGCCACGCGGCAGTGGTTCATCGGGATGGATGCCGGTGAGCGGGAAGCGGGAAACGGTGAGCGGAAAACCTTGCGCGAACAGGCGATGGCGGCGGTCGACGCGACGCAGTTCTTCCCGCACTGGGGCCGCGCGCGGCTGGAGGCGATGATCCGCAATCGCCCCGACTGGTGCGTCTCGCGCCAGCGCAACTGGGGCATCCCCATGCCCTTCTTCACCCACAGGGAAACCGGCGCTCTGCACCCGAGGACACCCGAATTCCTCGAGATCGTGGCGAAGCAGGTCGAGGCCGCCGGCATCGAGGCCTGGTTCTCGCTCGACCCGGCGGAACTGCTGGGCGCGGACGCGGCGCACTACGACAAGACCGGCCACACGCTCGACGTGTGGTTCGACTCCGGCGTGACGCACGCCTGCGTGCTGAAAGCCCGGCCCGAACTGGCGCATCCGGCCGATCTGTATCTGGAAGGCTCGGACCAGCATCGCGGCTGGTTCCAGTCGAGCCTGCTCACCGGCTGCGCGACCGACGGCCACGCCCCCTACCGGGCCCTGCTCACCCACGGTTTCGTGGTCGACGGCAAGGGCTACAAGATGAGCAAGTCCAAGGGCAATGTCATCGCGCCGCAGAAGGTGATGGACCAGTACGGCGCCGACATCCTGCGGCTGTGGGTGGCCGCGACCGACTACTCGGGCGAGCTGTCGATCTCCGACGACATCCTCAAGCGCGTGGTCGAGGGCTATCGCCGCATCCGCAACACCCTCAAGTTCCTGCTCGCGAACCTGTCCGATTTCGACCCGGCGCAGCACAGCCTGCCGGTCGGGGACTGGTTCGAGATCGACCGCTACGCGCTCGCGCTCACCGCGCAGCTGCAGGACGAAATCCGCGCGCACTACGATGCCTACGAATTCCACTTCGTCGTGCAGAAGCTGCAGGGTTTCTGCTCGGAGGATCTCGGCGGCTTCTATCTCGACATCCTCAAGGACCGGCTCTACACCAGCGCGCGGGATTCCCGCGCGCGCCGCGCCGCGCAGAACGCGCTCTTCCACGTGACGCACGCGCTGGCGCGCTGGATGGCGCCCATCCTCTCGTTCACCGGCGAGGAAGTGTGGGGCGAACTCGCCGGCGACGCGGACGACTCGGTCTTCCTGCACGCCTGGCACACCCTGCCCGCCGCCGATGGCGCACTCGTCGAACGCTGGTCGCGCATCCGCGCGGTGCGCGCCCTGGTGTCCAAGGAACTGGAAACCGTGCGCGTCGCCGGCGGCATCGGTTCCTCGCTGCAGGCCGAAGTCACGCTCCATGCGAGCCCGGAAACCCATGCCCTGCTCGCCCCGCTGGGCGACGACCTGCGCTTCGTGCTGATCACCTCGCAGGCCCGCCTGCAGGCGGCCGACGCGGACCGCGTCGAAGTCGTCCACAGCGCGGCGAAGAAATGCGAGCGCTGCTGGCACTGGCGCGACGACGTCGACGCGCACGCCGAACACCCCGGCCTGTGCGGACGCTGCGTCGCCAACCTGTATGGAGACGGTGAACCGCGCAGCCATGCCTAATCGTCCCCTGCTCAAATGGCTGGCGGTCGCGCTGGCCGTCATCGTCGTCGACCATCTCACCAAGTTCTGGGTGTCGTCCGTGCTCGACTACCAGGCATTCGTGCCGGTCCTGCCCTTCTTTTCGCTGGTCCTGGTCCACAACACCGGGGCGGCCTTCAGTTTCCTGGCCGACGCCGGCGGCTGGCAACGCTGGTTCTTCATCGCGGTCGGCATCGTCGCCACCGTCGTCATCGTGCGCCTGCTGAACCGCCATGCGCACGAACCGCGTCTGGCGTTCTCGCTCGCGCTGGTGCTGGGCGGCGCACTCGGCAACGTGATCGACCGCGTGGTGCTCGGACACGTCGTCGACTTCCTGTATTTCCACTACCGGGGCTTTGCCTGGCCTGCCTTCAACGTTGCCGACACCGCCATCTCCATCGGCGCGGCACTGCTGATCTGGGACAGCCTGCGCGGCAAGCCGGCGTCGAAGAACGCCGCATGACGACCGCACGCACCGTCGCCCCCGGCGATACGATCCAGCTGCGCTACGCGCTGCGCCCGCGTGGCGGCGACGACCTCGTCTCCAACTTCGACGACGCCGAACCGGAAACGGTCACGCTGGGTGACGGCACGCTCGCGCCCATGCTCGAACAGTGGCTGTTCGACCTGCCGCCGGGCGAGCGGCACGTGTTCCTGCTGGATCCCTGGCAGGCCTTCGGGGAATCCCGGCCCGACCTGATCCAGACCCTGCCCCGCTCCGACCTGCCGCCCGACATGACTTTCGAACTCGATCAACTGGTCGAGTTCGCCATGCCCAACGGCCAGACCCTGGCGGGACGTATCCTGGAAGCGGGCGCCGACGCAGTGAAAGTCGACTTCAACCATCCGCTCGCCGATCTGTCCATCGAGTTCGAAGTGGAAATCGCCCGCATTTTGTGACACGGTAGCGCCCATGACAGCGACCATCCTGCTTGCCAACCCGCGCGGCTTCTGCGCCGGCGTCGACCGCGCCATCGCCATCGTCGAATCGGCGCTTGCCAAGTTCGGCGCACCCATCTACGTGCGCCACGAAGTCGTGCACAACACCTACGTCGTCAACGACCTCAAGGCCAAGGGCGCGATCTTCGTCGAAGAACTCGCCGAGGTGCCGGCCGGGGCGACCGTCATCTTCAGCGCGCACGGCGTGTCGCAAGCCGTGCGCGCCGAGGCTGCCGCGCGGGGGCTCAACGTGTTCGACGCCACCTGCCCGCTCGTCACCAAGGTCCACGTCGAGGTCAGCAAGATGCGCGACAAGGGCTACGAGATCGTGATGATCGGCCACAAGGGCCACCCCGAGGTCGAAGGCACGCTGGGCCAGTCCGCCGGCGGCATGTACCTGGTGGAGACGCCGGACGACGTCGCCACGCTGCAGGTGCAGGATCCGGGCAAACTGGCCTACGTCACGCAGACCACCCTGTCGGTCGACGACGCCGCGCGCGTGGTCGACGCATTGCGCGCGCGCTTTCCCCATATCGTCGGACCGAAGAAGGACGATATCTGCTACGCGACGCAAAACCGGCAGGATGCGGTCAAGGCACTGGCGGCACGCTGCGATGTGGTGATCGTGGTGGGGTCGCCGACGAGTTCGAATTCGAACCGGCTGCGCGAGGTGGCCGAGAACCTGGGCGTGCCGGCCTACATGGTCGACAGCGCCGACGAAATCGATCAGCAATGGATCGCCGGAAAATCGCGCGTGGGCGTCACGGCCGGCGCCTCGGCGCCGGAGGTACTGGTGCGCGAAGTGATCGCCGCGCTGGAACGGGCCGGGATTCCGGCTGTCGACCACATCAGCGGCGTCGAGGAGAAAGTGTCCTTCCCCCTGCCCCGGGGGCTGGCTGACTGAAGGCCTGCTGCCGCAAGCCTTACTTGCCCCAGCAATCGGCGACGCTGCCGCCCGCGCCCTTGAGGCCTGTGTTGGACAGCGTCAGGGTGCCGCAGGTGTCACCTGCCATCGAACCCGTAGGCACCGCCTGCAGCGTGTAGCTTTGCGCGGCCTGCGCAGAAAAGCTGATCGCGTATTTCGCAGTGCCCTGCTTGGGCGATTGCGCGAGTGCACCGGGCAAGACCAGATTCGCCGTCGCGTTCGTGCACTGGGCATCGTTGCGGTGGTAGCAATTGTTCATCGTGTAACTGCGTTCCATGAATTGCGACGCCTCCAGCAGCACTGACCGCGCTTCGGCACGATTGCTCCTGCGCACGGAATCCTGATAGGACGGATAAGCCACCGCCGCGAGTATCCCGACGATCATCACGACCACGAGAAGTTCGATCAGCGTTACCCCGGCCTGTGCGCCGCTGGCCAGGTTGCGCAACGGTGTGCTCTTTTTCATGGCTCCATCCTCATTGAACGATCTCACGCCAGTTGATCCGGCCGCGCGCGCCCGCACCGAAGTTGATCAGGTCGGTGGGCGTCTTGCCATCCGTGGTCGACGACACGCCAACGCCTACCGTGCTGCCTGCGGAGCCCTTGATCAGTGTAGTTCCCCCCAGCGCAGCACCGACGTGTATGCCTCCTGCGGCGCTGTCGTTCGTATCGATGTCGCCATCATTGTCCGTATCGAATGTGCCCGCAGGCGGCATGGCGCCCGTCATGTAATCAAGGCCCATCAGATATCCGTCGCCGCCGAATTCGCAGGGCGTGACCGAAGGAATGAAGGTGTTGAAATACACGTTGCTCGCCAGCAATTTCGGCGACCCCGTGAGTTTCTCCTTTCCAGTCGGCAAGTCGGCATACCAGCCCTTGGGCGTGGTGGGACAGGCGGGCTGCAAGGTGCCGCCGCAGCCCTGGCTGACGACGCGGGTACTCGCATCGATCACCTGAGGGATCAGATCACTTCTGCCGGATACCGTCGTGCCCGTATCCTGGATACCGTAAAAGGTCTGCACTGCAGTGGAGGTGGTGTCACCCGGTTCCAGATACTTGCCAGTCCCGAACAGCACCATGTTGCCTGCGGTAGCATTGAGCGTCACTTCCGGCGCATTGGTGATCGGCTGCGGGTTGTTCGAGCCATCCTTGGCCGCAAACAGCAGGCTCGCGCTGGTCCAGCTGGCCGCACTGGCATTGCTCAGATCGAAACGCCACATATTGCCCTTGAGATCGCCGGCATATACAGTGTCGGCCAGCCCGTCGCCGTCGGAATCGAACGGAACGGGGGTGGAAAGGCCGTTGTCCTTGGCGGCTGGCGCATCTGCGACGATTTTCACGAAGTCCACCCCGCCGGACTGCCAGGTATTGCCGGTCCCGGTCGGGCCATTGACGAACAGCACATACAGCACGGCCTTGCCGTTGGTGCTGTTATACCCGTTACCGACCACGACGCCCCAGCGACCGTTCTCGAACTTGGCAATCTGCTTGGCCTGGCCGTTGCTCGAGTTCGTCGGCGCGTTATTGAAGGTGTAGCCCAGATCCGCATCCCCGGTCGAGTCTGCCCTGAATTCCCAACGCACGATATTTGCCGCGTTCGATACCTGGAACAGCGGGGTATCCGCCGTATTCTTGGCCGCAATATCGGGGTTGGTCACGTTGAGGGCGAAGAAACCCTTGCCCCCCGCGCCAAGACCGCTTACCAACAAGGTTTCCCACTTTGCCGAACTCGTGGAACACGAAGTGGTGCAAACGTCCGCAACCATGGGGGAACTGTCGACAAAGTAACGATGGTTACCGTTCGCTTTGTAGTCCCTGTCGGTCAGCTTGTTGAGATTGGCATAGACCATGGAAGGCACGTACGCGATGACCTCCGTGCCGGCGCTGGTAGTCGGCACATTCGAGGATGTGACCGACACATCGATACCATGCAGCATGCCGTCGTTGGCGCCTACATATAGCAGGGGCTTGCGGGTACTGAAATCGGACTGGAAGGCCGAATACCCCGGATGATCGACGTCAGAATAGCCCGCCGACGGCGGACCGACGTAAACCGGATTGGAATTGATCACGTCACCCAGCACGCTCACGTCGCGCTTACGGAATTGCTGGATCGTGGCTGCGCCGGTATTGACGGTGCAGGTGAAGGTTGTCGCGCCTTCGTTGCTGCGATCGCCGCGCAGATAGGCCACCCGCTCCGGGCCGCATAGGTCATTGGCCGCGTACATGTCCACATCAAGCAGGCCCTTCTGTGTACTGCTGAAGTTGCCGTACTGGAAATCGGCGCCCGTTCCGCTCGATCCCGTGGTCAGGATCAGGCGGCTGCTGGCTGTCTGCCCGTTGATCTGCTGCCCGGCATCCCATTCCGGATAGGGCGTTTCCGCCGCATCCCAGTTGGGCGGATGAGACGCCGCGCCGATGATCTGGCCTGTCGTATCGTTCAGCCGGTACGACAGCACCTGACCGCTCCAGGAGGTATTGCTGAAGCGCCCCTGGTAAATGCGGCTGCCGGTATTCAGCGAAGAGGAGTTCGTCGCAACCGCGGAGGCGGAAGAGTCCTTGAGAATCTTCAGGAAGGTCGCGTTCAGCGACTTTTCCAGCGTGAGCGGGTTGGTCACGTAGAAGAAATTGTCGGGGATGCCGTCGCTTCCCGGCTGATTGGTCGTGTTGTTCTGACTATCCCATTCGCTGGTCTGGTCGGGCTGGTCGTTGCCGTTGGTATCGCTGAAGCCGCCGTATTTGGCCGCATACCACAGAGGGTCCTTGAGCAGGCCCGCGTTGGTACCGGTGGCCGTGTAGGTGACCGAGGTTGCCGCGTCGCCGACCACACAGTTGGTGCACCCGGTCACACCGGAGACGGTATCCGTATAGTCGAAATTGTAGATACCGGAATGGAAGTGCGGGCCATCCTTGTTGGTACCGCTGATGATGTAGCCAAAGCCCTGACCATTGGCTGTAGAGGCCGACACGGCATCGGTGGTGATCGTGATGTTGCCCCCGCTCACCGAGTATTCGATGACGCCCCACATGTCCTGGTCGTAGTCGCCACCCATCTCGCTGTCCTCCCAGTTCACGTAGAACTTCCCGTAGGTGGCGGTTTGCGTGATGATCTTGAAGTCGACTATGGTGCCGCCCCCGAACGGACCCGAGCCATTCGAGGACACATCAAGACGGTAGGCGGGAAGTATCGTGACCTTGTTCCCGTTGACCGTCACCTCGATCTTCGGCACGTTGGTGGCGAGTGCGATGCCGTAGGTGCTCACCTTGAGCGAATTCGCATATTGCGTTCCGCTCGGCACCGTCAGGTCGCTGCGAATCCGGTGCGTGTGCGCATAGTAGGCCACGCCGGACATCAGGTAGGTGCCCTTCTGCGAGGGCGCCTCCGGGCACAGGCCAAAGATGCTGCCGAAATTGGTCACCGCCTTGGATGAACACAGGTCATTGGTCGTGGAACCGTTGCTGCCGACGAACCAGTTGTTGCCGCTGATGCCTTCCAGGGTGCCCACGGTGTCGGTCAGGGCCTGCGCCGTCGAGGTGGCCCCCAGATCCGTCACGCCGCCCATCTGGTCGTCGTCGTAGCTCGACACGCTGGCATTGAAATTCAGCACGTTGAGCGGCGAACAGAAATTGGTGTTGCTGAGGGGATCGGACCAGGTCGCCACCGTGAGACCCAGCGCCGCGTCCTTGGAGCCACTGACCGTGTATGTGAAATTGGCGTTCGCGCTCTTGCCCGCAAGGTAGCGCAAGGACTCGAGGTAGACCTCCGACATCGGGTTACCCCAGGTCGAACAGTTACCCTGGTTTGCCGACTGCCCGCCGGTCGCGGATCCCCCGGACAGGACCTGGCCGGTTTGCTGGTAGGTACAGCTATCCGAACCGATGTAGGTGCCGTCGCTGTAGTCGTAGCCGTAGATGCGCAAATCGTTCAGGTTGGTCACGATGCCGCTGGTGCCGGTGAAGGTGCCGTCGGCGCTGTTCACCTCGGTGGTAAACGTCCCCACGTTCTTCCTGAGCACGCCCCCCGAGATGTTCTTGGCGAACGAGCCGGTCATCAGGCCGAAATAAAGCTGGTTGTTGTCGCCATAGGTCTGCAGCAGACCGATGGGCTTGTAGCTGCTGCCATAGAGCTGACAATTCTCCTTCCCGATCAGGGAAGAATTACAGACTTCGACGCGTGCATAGTATTCGCCCGTGCCCGAGCCGCTGCCCAGGCCATGGGTGGCCTGGGTCGGGTTCTCGCCGCTGGCACTGATTCCCGAGAGATAGGCCTTGTTGCCGTTGCTCCTGAACCCGCCCGTGAAGCCACTCTGCTGGTTGGATTTTTCCCCTGACCAGTAGCACTGCCAGCGTTCGTTGGCGCTCCATAGCGCAAAATTGCCCTTGGCCACCCGGATCATGGGTGGATTCGTGTTGGTGTGCGAATACCGGTTGGTGCCGCTGGTCGAGCCCTTGGTCAGGTTGCACAGCGAAATGCCGGTCTGGCTGAGGTTCTCCAGTGTCCAGCTCGAGACGGAACCCGATCCCGCAAAACTGCCCGCCGGCACATCGATCGTGATGGTGCCCGTTCCAGTGCCGGTGACCCCGCCGATCATCCACTTCGTGGTCGGGTTGCTGGTGTTATAGACCCGCACCTGATCCCCCACCGAGACGGACAGCGTGGTCGTGAAGGTGAAACTGCCGCTGCCGATCGTCTGACTGCTCGTGCTGGTCGCACTCGGCGGCGTGGTGACCGTGGTGGAAAACGGCGTCAGGCTGGATATGTCCGAACCGTTGTAATACTTGGCGAACGCATGCGCATCGGTGGGAAGAAATTGCCGTTCGAGCACCGTCAAGGTGGCGGTGTCGGTGGATCGCTTGCCGCCGTAGAGCAGCTTGCGCACGGCGTCCATGCGGGTCATCGTGCCCCAGTTCAGGAAGTTGCCGCTCCATTGTCCGGAGCAATAATGCAAATTCGTGCCAGTGGCCGCGGCGGCCGGCACGAAGCGGTTGCTCGTGGTGTTGTACGAGTAGCACTTCTTGCTGTCGAAGTAGCCGTAGTAATTGATGGTGTCCTTGTAAGTGGTTTCCGGGTCGCCGTCGCCGTCCAGGTCGGAGTAGTCGTTGTAGGCCTTGTAGGACAGCTGGTGGTCCTTGGAAATGTTGAGCATGACCAGCGGCTGCACGGCACCGGTCAGGAACAGGGGTTCGTTCGACAGTGTCAGCGCATTGCCCGGAAGCGGTAACGCAAGCAGGACGGCAAGCCCGCCCATGCCCAGCATGTTGGATGTCAGTCGACGCATAGCGGACCTCCGCATCATGTTCGCAATCATGGTTTGAAAACTTCCTGCAGCCACACCACGGTGTTGGGGTTGGCCCCCTGGGCGCGGACCGTGATCCGGTACCCGGGGCTCAGGTTGCTCTCGCATTTGCGCCAGCAGTATTTCTGCATGCCTTCGATGAGGTAGCGGGGCTGTGCAGAAACACCGGAAATGGCCGCGGCTGCGGTTTGTGCCCCGTAGGCGACACTGGGGGCGGCCGTCATGCTGACGGTCGTCCATATGGGCGTGGCGTAGCCGGCTGTCCCGTTGTAGCAGAGCCCGTTGGTGCATGCGGCCACGAAGTTCGCCAGGCCGACGATCCTGCCCGAGTTCAGGACATCCCGCTCGGCATCGCGCAAGGCCATTTCGGCAGCCTGCATCGCCAGCGCGCGATCCCGCAGGTTGCCCGACATGCGTTCTTCGAGCCCGGCCATGCGCGCAGCGGTGATGCCCAGCAGCGTCATGATGACCATGAAGATCAGGCCGGTCAGCAAGGCCGCGCCGCGCTGTCGCCGCAGCAGGGGGGAGTGGAGTCCGTTCGTCATGTTCATGGCATGTTGGTGATGCGGTTGCGCAGGCTGTACGTGGCGACGAAAACGCGACGCAGGCGCAGGTCGCCCGTACCCGCCGTGGTGAAGGCAGCAGTTCCCGTCGAAGTACCCAGTGCGCCCCCGCAATTCAAATAGCGCTGGGGCGCATTGTTCACGCTGTTGGGCGAACGGGCCAGCACGCAGACCCGGGCGGAATACACCTGGTTCCAGTTGGCGGGGGCCGCCACGTACTGATCGACCGACTGGTCGCCGTTCGTGTCGATTCCATACAGCATCTGCACGTCCTCGATGTCGGAAACCAGCGCTTGCGGATCGACGGTGCCGTCTGCATTGCCGTCGCATTGCAGGTCGCTGCCGTTGAGCCGGTAGGCATCCTGCACGACGGCGTTGGCCGCGAGCGTGTTGCCCTCGCAATCGCGATCACCGGCTAGGCCGTCGTACTGGACCGTAAGCGTGTCGGGGGCGCCCGAGGCGCCATTGGTGCCGGTAATGGTCGTACCGCCGAAAGCCGTGGCCTTGGAGACCGGGCTGATGGGAATATTCCAGTAACCGGCCTGGCGCAGGCTGCGCCCCAGCACTTCCAGTGCATAGCGACCGGTTTCCTGCAGGCGCGCGTTGTCTTCCTGGATGCGGTAGGTCGAGCGGCTGCCGAGATAGACCGAGCCGATCGCCAGCAGGATCACCAGCCCCAGGGTCATGGCCACCAGCAATTCGACCATCGTCAGACCCTGTTGGGGCACATGCCAGCGCAGGGCAGGCGAACTGGGGTTGCCGCCGCGATTCATGTTGGCCAGGCGCTTCATGGCTGTATCCTCATCGCGGGAAAGGACTGCGTGGCGCCATCCTCGGTCCAGGAGATCGTGACATTGAACGTGCCGCCCGGACCGCTGGCCACCGTGCCTGTCCCCCCCGGCAACAAACGGGCATTGTTGTTGTTCCATTGCGAGTGATCCGCGGTGGCAATCTGTGATGCCGTGCAGCTGTTGGTGACGCAGTCCGGATCGGCGGGAATGGTGGCAGTGAGGTTGTTGTAGTTGCCCGCCTTGGCCCCTGCCTGATTGGCACGGATACGGTCGGCGATGTCATTGGTCTGCTGGATGACGATCGCCCGGTAATAGGCCACCTGGTTGTTACGCAATGTGGCCGCCTGCAGGCCGGCAAGACCCAGCAGGCCGAGCGAGAGCACGACAATGGCGACCAGGATCTCGAGCAGGGTGAAACCCGATTGGGAATTTTTCAGGGGCATGACGCGGTCCCTACGCTGGTGGATACGCGGCCTTGCGGGGAAACGACAATGGCGCGCGCCGATGCCGTTCCGCGGGTGTCGCAAAGCCGGAAGGTGTCGCCGAAGCCGGGGCTGAAGCCGTTGGATTGATAGGTGATGCGGACCTGCGTCCCTGCGCGCAGGGTATTGCTGCTTTCGAGCCCCTGCCGGACCTGCAGGACATCCTCGCCGGTATCCACGGTGCCGTCGCCATCGGCGTCGGCAAAGACGATGAAGCCGCCCTCCCAGCTTGTCGAACCGGCGCACGCCGTGCTGTTCGTACTGCTGCACACGGTGATGGTCTGATTGCGCTTGACTGCCTCGCTGCGAGCGAGATTGAGCAGGCTGACCAGATCGTTTGCCTGGTTCGCCAGACGGTTGTTTTGCACGAAGGTAATGAAATTGGGCACCGCCACCGTCAGCAGGATGGCGGCAATGGCGAGCGTGACCAACAGCTCGATCAGGGTGAATCCACGCATTGTGACGCGGGCGTATGCCATCGTTCTGGTCTCGTTCTTGACGATATCACGGTAAACAAAGCCGGGGCTGCAAGTCCAGCAGGACAGGACGAATGGCCGGAATCGCTTTACGAACGGCCAAAAATCGCGGCCAGGCCCTGTTCGTCGCGCATCCACCCCGGATGCTTTAGCGTCCAGTCCGGCTGTTTACTTGAGCCAGGGCTTCAACACGTCCCCGAATCGAGCCTGGGCCGCCCGACGGTGTTGACGATGATATCCCGCCGCTTGCCTGCGACACATATTTTCATCGTGTCGTTATGCAGCCCGCTCGACCCCTGGCTCGTGCCCGTGGGGTGGTAACTGACGTAGCGACTGAAATTGACTGCGGTGATGCTTGCCCAGGCCGCGATGTTTTCGTGCACCCACAAGACCGTGTCGTCCACATCGACCGTGCCGCGGGTGCCGCCATCGACGAACACCAGCCAGCCCTGCTCCCACCTGGCCGCCGGATCGCATGCCGGCGCCGGCACATCCGGATTGCCGGTTTTGCAGACACTCACCCGGGTGCCGCGCTTGATCGCTTCGGAGCGCGCCATGTGCAGGGCGAGCAGCAGGTCGTTGGTCGCGCTCGTCAGGCGGCCGCTGTTGACCAGAAAGACATAGCCCGGCACGGCAATCGTCACTAGAATGGCCGCTATCGCCAGCACGACCAATAATTCCACCAACGTGAATCCACGTCGTTTCATGTTCCTCTCCCCCGTTTTTTTTATGTTTCCCAGCTTGCCACCAGGGGAGAAAGCTTTCTATACAACTTTAGTTGTAGGTCGGGACCGTGCCCGCGCCGGGTAAATTGGGCAGGCAATCCCGCTTCGTCGTGCTGGGCGCGGGGGTTTCCGGCCTGAGCGTGGCGCTGGCCCTGCTGCTGCGCGGCCACGCCGTCACCCTGCTGGAACGCGGGGAAGCCGGCGGCGAATCGTCCTGGGCAGGGGGCGGCATCCTCTCCCCGCTGTTGCCCTGGCACTATCCCGAAGCCGTCAACGCGCTTGCGCTGCGCTCGATGCAGGCCTATCCGGACTGGGTCGGGCAAATCGAGGCCCGGTCGGGCAAGGCCGCCGAATACTGGCGCTGCGGCATGCGGATACACGGGGGCGCCCCGGAGGCCGCCCTCGCCTGGTGCCGCACGCATGGATTGACGGCCGAGGATCAGGGCGAGCGCGGGCTGCTGCTGCCGGAGATTGCCCAGATCCGCAATCCGCGCCTGGTGACGGCGATGCGCGAAGCCGTCCTGGCCCTCGGCGGCGTGCTGCAGTCCGGATGCACGGTCCTGGCCGCACACGCGGATGACCGGCGCATCGAGGGCGTCGAAACCAGCCTCGGCCCGTTCCAGGCGGACCATTTCGTGCTGGCGACGGGCGCCTGGGCAGGCCAGCCGATCGAGGGCCTCGCGCCTGCACCGAACATCCGGCCCGTCCGCGGGCAGATGCTGCTCTTCCGGCTCGCGGCGGGCGCACTCGACCATATCCTGTACCGCGACGGCCTGTACGTGATCCCGCGGCGGGACGGTCATGTCCTGGTCGGCAGCACGCTGGAGGACGCCGGCTTCGACAAGTCGACCGACGCCGCCACGGCCGGCCGCCTGCAGGCCGAGGCCAGCGCACTCCTGCCTGCCCTCGTCGGCATGCAGCCGATCCGTCACTGGGCAGGGCTGCGTCCGGGGTCGCCGGACAACATCCCGGTCATCGGCGCCCACCCCGATTTCGACAATGTGTTCGTCAATGCCGGCCATTACCGCTACGGCGTGACCATGGCCCCCGCCTCGGCCGAACTGCTCGTCGACCTCATCGAAGGCCGTGCGCCGGCGCTCGATCCCGCGCCCTACCGCTGGGAAGCCGCCGCCGCGCGGCACTGGAAGGACACGCCCTAGCGCCGGATGCTTTACACTTCGATCACGACTCCATCGCGCGACGCCCATGTCTGTCCAGACTGTCCGCTGCATGACGCATGAACCCGCCGCCTGAGCGGAAACCGACCCGCCCGCTGGTCGTCTGGATCATCAGCGACGGCAAGCCCGGGCATCTCAACCAGTCGCGTGGCCTGGCCGAAGCCCTGGCACGCGCAACGCCCACCGACATACACACGCTTCCGGCCCCCCCTGCCTGGCGGGCCGGGGTCTGCCTGCTGACCGGGCGCTCTCCTGCCCCCGGCCTGCCGCGCCCGGACCTGATCCTGGGTGCGGGGCACGCCACGCATGCCGGACTGCTGGCCGCCGGGCGTGCCACCGCCGGCCGCACGGTGGTCCTGATGAAACCTTCCCTGCCGCGCCGCCTGTTCGACCTCGTCGTCGTCCCTGTGCACGACAGGCTCACAGCCGATGCGCACACACTGGTCAGCGAAGGCGCGCTGAACCGCATCCGGCCCGCCGCGACGGCCGATGCCGAGCGGCGGCAGCGCGGCCTGATGCTGATCGGCGGCGTGTCGCCGCATTTCGACTGGAACAGCGATGCGATCCTGGTACAGGTCCGCAGCCTGCTCGCCCGCACGCCCGACCTGCACTGGACGCTCACCACTTCGCGCCGCACGCCGGACGACTTCCTGGCGCAGCTGCCGGACGCGGCCACGCTCGCGGTCCTGCCGCACACTGCCACCCCGCCCGACTGGCTGCCGCAGCAGCTGGCGCAAAGCGGCACGGTGTGGGTCACGCCGGACAGCGCATCGATGGTCTACGAAGCGCTGACGGCGGGCGCCGACGTCGGCGTGTTCGACCTGCCGGTCAAACCGAAAAGCCGGGTCGCCTGGGCCATCGCCGATCTCGCAGACGCCCAGCGCATCACCCGTTTCGTACAGTGGTGCGCGCACGGCACGCTGCATCCCAACACCCACCCCCTAGCCGAAGCGGACCGCATCGCCGCGTATCTCATCGAATGGCTGAAGACAAGAAACTGACCGTCCTGCAACTGCTGCCCGCGCTCGAATCCGGCGGCGTCGAGCGCGGCACGCTGGAGATCGCGCGCGCCCTGACCGCACACGGCCACCGCGCGCTGGTGATGTCAGCAGGCGGCCGGCTGGTCGCGCCGCTGGTCGAATCCGGCGCCGTGCATTTCGCCTGGCCGGTCGGCGTGAAATCGCTGCGGACCCTGTTGCTGGTCGGCCGGCTGCGGCGCTTTCTGACGGAACACCGGGTCGACATCGTGCACGCGCGTTCGCGCGTGCCGGCCTGGATCGCCTGGTTGGCCTGGCGCGGCATGAACCCGCTGACGCGCCCTCGCTTCGTCACCACCGTGCACGGCCTCTACGGCGTCAACCGCTACAGCGGAATCATGACCCGCGGCGAGGCCGTGATCGCGGTGTCCGACACGGTGCGCGACTACATCCTGACCCATTACCCCGATACGCTGCCGTGGCGCATCAGCGTCATCCACCGCGGCGTCGACGGGGCACAGTACCCCTACGGCTGGCAACCCGACGAAGCCTGGCAGGCCGCCTTCTTCGCGCAGTTTCCCGCCGCGCGCGGCAGGCAGATCGTGACGCTGCCCGGCCGCATCACCCGGCTCAAGGGCCACGAGGACTTCATCGAACTGGTCGCCAGGCTCAAGCGGCGCGGCCTGCCCGTGCACGGCCTGATCGTCGGCGGCGCGTCGGCATCCAAACAGCGCTACCTGCAGAAGCTGCGCTATCGCGTGCGCAGCGCCGGGCTGGAATCCGATATCAGCTTCACGGGGCAGCGCGACGACATGAAAAGCATACTGGCCGTGTCGAGCCTGGTCCTCTCGCTGTCGACCCAGCCCGAGTCCTTCGGCCGCACCACGCTGGAAGCGCTGCGGCTCGGCATCCCCACGGCCGGCTACGCGCACGGCGGGGTCGCCGAGATCCTGCGCAGGGTCTACCCGGCCGGCCTGCTGCCGTTTGGCGATATCGACGAAAGCTGTCGCCGTGCCGGCCAGTTGCTCACCCAGCCGCCGGCCGTGCCGGATGGTGATTTCTTTCCGTTGCGTGCGATGCTCGATCAGACGCTGGCGCTCTATGAACAGATTGCGCGCGCGCCGCGCTGCTGAGCGGAGTCAACGCCCCCGCAGCACGTCCGGCAGGTGCCGCAGACGGCCGCGCAGCTTGCCGTAGATATCGGCCACCGCCACCCGCAGGCTCGACTGCCGCAGCGCGCGTCGCGACAGCACCTGCGCGCCATCCTCCGCCTGCGCCTCGGCCCGGTGCAAGCGCGCGATCTCGCGTGCGACGACGGCGAAGAAGTTGTACTCGAAGAGAACCCGCCGCCGCGCTTCCACGAGCGCCGGCAGCCGCTTCTCGTATTCCCTGCCGGCGATCGCCGCGCGCATGATGGTCAGGGCGCCGGCCGGATCACGGATGTCGATGCGGATGAAACTCTCCGGCGGAAAATAATCCTCGGCGTCGGGACAGCCGAAGTAGAACGGCAGCGACAGGCCGAGGAAAGGATCGGCGAGCTTCTCCGTCCAGTGATGCGGACCAACGTAGTTCTCGATGGCGACATGGTAGCGGTAGCCGCGCAGGCAATCCGCCTTGTCGTCGAGCGGGCGCGGCGTCTGCCGGCCAAAGGTATCCAGCTCGGGCATGTGCGCGACCAGCCAGCGCATGAAGCGCGCACGCCGATGATGCAGGGTGTGGCGCATCGCCTTCGGCGAATAGACCATCGACACGTCGCGTTCCTTGTGCGTCGGGGGATGCGCGCACATGTGGTCGAACGACTCGACGTTCCCGCTGCCCATGCCGTAGAACCAGTGCAGCGCAGGTTGCGCATGGATGCGGTTCGGGTGCGGCAGGGCCCAGGCCGGCTGGCTGGTGAGCACCGCGCCGAACTGGCGGGTGAAACTGTCACCGTAACTCTTCACCGAGGCGGGCTCGGTGGTGACCAGCAGGGTATGCGCACGTGGACAGGCGAGCGTCTCGCGGGTCGTCCGCTTGGGTTCGCCGGGGCGCGCGGGCAGGTCGTCGTAGACGACCAGCCAGTCGTAATCGCGGGCATCGCGATCGAACACGAAGGTGCAGCCGCCCCAGGCGGGTTCGCCGGCCGGCAACTGGTGCAACCAGGTTGCCACGGACAGGTTGGCCAGGACCTTGACGCGCACGCGCGGGGGCGCCATCGCGGCCGCGGGTATCCCGGCGGGACTCACGCCTGCCGCAGCTCCGCCTGGTATTCCGGCACCCAGGCCTGCAGACGACGCTTGACCGTCGTCTCGTCGTGCAGGCCAGGTCCGGCCAGGAAGGCCAGGCACTCGGCATAGCCCCCGGCCTGTGCTGCGCGTGCCTTGGCCACGCGCAGCTTGGGATGCGGCGTGGGCAGGGTGGACTCGTCGTCCGCCAGCAATTCCTCGTAGAGCTTCTCGCCCGGGCGCAGGCCGGTGTATTCGATGCGGATGCGGTCCTCGTCGGCCCCCGACAGTCGGATCATCAGCTTCGCCAGCTCGGCGATCTTCACCGGCTCGCCCATGTCGAGCACGAAAATCTCGCCGCCCTCTCCCATCAGGCCGGCCTGCAGCACCAGTTGCGCGGCTTCGGGAATCGACATGAAATAGCGCGTGATCTCGGGATGCGTCACCGTCACCGGGCCGCCCGCCTCGATCTGGCTGCGGAATTTCGGAATCACGCTGCCCGACGAGCCCAGCACGTTGCCGAAGCGCACGGAAACGAAACGCGTCCCGTCGGGTTGCTGCATGGACTGGCAGACCATTTCCGCCAGCCGCTTGGTGGCGCCCATCACGTTGGTCGGATTGACCGCCTTGTCGGTGGAAATCATCACGAACTTGCCGACGCCGTGGGCCTGTGCCGCGGCTGCCACCACCTGGGTGCCCAGCACGTTGTTGCGCACGGCCTCCCAGGCGTTGACGTTTTCCATCAGCGGCACGTGCTTGTAGGCGGCGGCGTGAAACACGACGCCGGGGCGATGCATGTCCATGACATGGTTCACCCAGCCGGCATTCTTGACGTCACCGATGACCGGCACGATGACGAGGTCGGGAAAGCGCTGCGGCAGTTCCTGCTCCATGGCGTACAGGGCGAGCTCCGACAGTTCGAACAGGATCAGTTTCGCCGGTGCGAAGCGCGCGATCTGCCGGCAGAGCTCCGAGCCGATCGAGCCGCCGGCCCCGGTCACCATCACGGTCTGGCCGGTCAGCAGGCGATGCAGGCCGCTGTCGTCGAGCTGCACCGGATCGCGTCCCAGCAGGTCGTCGAGCTCGACGCTGCGCAGGCTGGACACCGACACCCGGCCCGCGACCAGATCCTCGAGCGACGGGATGGTCATCACCCTGAGTCCTGCCGCCGTGCACGCCTGCGTCACGCGCTTGCGCACCTCGTGCGCGGCCGAGGGCAAGGCGAGCACGATGTCCGCCACCTCCATGCGCCGGGCGTGCAGGGCCACGTCGTCGAGTCCGCCCAGGACCGGGATGCCCTGCACCAGGCGCCCTTGCTTGTCGGGGCTGTCGTCGAGCAGGCCGACCACATGGAAACCCGCCGGATTGCGAGCCAGTTCCCGCAGCAGGAAATCCGCCGCCGACCCCGCGCCGGCCACCAGGACCGGCCTGCTGCTTGGCCGCAGCACGCTGGCGAGACGGTGTTCCTTCCAGGCGCGGTAGGCGAGGCGGCTGCCGCCCATCACCATCACCAGCAGCAGCGGGTCGAGGATCAGCACCGAACGCGGCACCACGGCATGCACGCGGAACAGGATCAATACCACGGGAATCAGCAAGGCCGCGATGCTGACGGCGAACACGATGCGCTTGAGATCGGGCAGGCTGGCGAAACGCCAGATGCCGCGATAGAGCCCGAAGCGCCAGAACACCGCAGCCTGCAGCGGCACCACCCACAGCAGGGTGGCGGTGGCGGCCGCCCGGAAGTCGGCCGGCACGTCCAGGTTGAAGCGCAGCCAGTAGGCGCCCAGCCACGCCAGCGTGGCGACGGCGATATCGTGCAGGATGATGACGAGGGTGCGGGGGTTGAGGTTCATTGCTTGCGACGCCAGCGCAGATCGATGGCAAGGAAGATCGATGCGTAGAGCACGGTCGACAGTATAAGCAAACCAGCCGCATGGTGCGGCCACGCACGCAGCGCGAACGCCAGGGTGGTCATCCCCAGCATCAGCCCCCAGGCGGCGACGGCAAGCTGGCGATGCGAAGCGCCGAGCAGCACCACGCGCTGATAGTAATGCGAACGATGCGCCTGCCACACCTTCTCGCCGGCGAGCGCGCGCCGTGCCAGCGTGACGCTGGCATCGACGATGAAGGGCGAGAAGACCAGCAGCGGGAATGCCCACGGCCACACGCGCTGGATCACGCCCTGAAAGCCCAGCGTGGCGGCGAGGAAGCCCAGCGGAATCGAGCCGGCGTCGCCCATGAAGAGGCGCGCGGCCGGAAAATTGAAGCGCAGGAAGGCCAGCGCGGACGCCGCGATCGCCCCGCAGAACACGGCCAGGCCCGGCGCATCGCCCAGCCACGCCGCGAGCGCCAGCGCGCCGAAGCCGATCACCGCCATGCCCCCCGCCAGGCCGTTGGCGCCATCCATGAAATTGTAGAGATTGGTCATCCACACCACCGCCAGCGTGCCGGCCAGCAAGGGCCAGCCTGCCACGCCCAGCGCGAACAGGCAGCCTGCCGCGGCGACGAAGTGGGCAAGAAAGCGCACGCGCACCGGCAGGCCGCGCACATCGTCGAGCAGCGACACCGCGGCCAGCGCGAAGGCGCCGAGCATCACCGGCAGCAGGGCGGCATCGGCCAGCCACGCGCCCGCGGCGCCGATGCCGGCCATGATGCCGAGCCCGCCGATGCGCGGCGTCGGCTGCGCATGCAGCGAGCGCGCGTTGGGATGGTCCATCGGCAGGACATGGCGACGCCGCAGCAGTGTCGCGAGCAGCAGCCAGCAGACGGCAAAGGCGGACAGAACCGCAAGCGCGTTCATTGCCGATCCGCCACCGTCGCGGCCAGCCCCGCTGCCATCGAATACGGCGGCGTCCAGCCCAGGCGCGTACGGATCAGCGCGCTGTCCACCCACAGCGAGCCGGTCAGCCGTTCGACCGCCGCGCGCTTGCCAAGCAGGGCGCCCGCAAACGCAAGGAAACCGGCGGGGATCGGCAGCAGGCGCGGCGGGCGCGTCATGGCCTGCGCAATGGCGCGGATCAGTTCCGGGGTCGACACCGGCCGGCCGTCGTCGATCAGGAAGGTCTGCCCCGCCGCAGCCGGATGCTCGAGGCATACCCGGATCGCATCGACGAAATTGCCCAGGTACAGGAGGCTGCGCCGGTTCACGATTGCGCCCAGCGGCAGGGGCCAGCCGCGCGCGACGAGGTCGAGCAGACGCCGGAAATTCGCCTTGACGCCCGGCCCATACACCAGCGGCGGCCGCAGGATGACGACCTCGAGCCCCGTCTCCTGCGCAAGTTGCCGCAGTCCCTGCTCGGCCTCCCACTTGGAAATCGCGTAAGGATCTTCCGGCGCCGGCGCATCGGCTTCCCGGTAGGCTGCGTCGCGCCCCTCGCCATTGACCTTGATGCTGCTGACGAAGACGAAGCGTTTCACTCCGGCCCGGGCCGCCTGCCGGGCAAGATTGAGCGTGGCGTCGGTGTTGGTGGCGCGGTAGAGCGCGAGCGGGTCATGCGCCGTGTCGTGCATCACGTGAACGCGGGCGGCGAGGTGGACGACGGCGTCGCAACTGGCGAGCGCGGCTGTCCAGTCGGTTGCCCCGTCGATTTCGCCGACCACGGATTCTCCTGCGAAGCCGGCCGGGCGCCGCACGGCAGGCACCGCGGCGAGCCCGCGCTGCCCCAGGTGTGCGCACAGGGCGCGGCCGACAAACCCGTTGGCGCCGGATATCATGACCTTCATCGATGCAGGAACTCCAGCAGCTTGGCCGGGTATTTGGACAGGATCCTCGGCAGGCTGGTCCGGATGCCGTTTTCCCTGCACGCCCGCAAGACTTCCCGGTTGAGCAGCAGGGTGCTGCGCCAGCCGCCGGTGCTGATGCCGCCGGTCCGCATGCGCACCATCACTTCCGGCAGGTGGCGATACTTCAGCGTACCGCCGTGGAACACGCGTGCCACCAGTTCGAAGTCGCCGGCTATCCGGTAGTCGGATCGGAACAGGCCGAAGCGCTCGTACACCTGGCGTCGCAGGAACAGCGTCGGGTGCGCCGGCATCCATCCCCAGGCAATGCGGTCGGGGCGGAAGCGGTCTGACCGGTAGCGTCGCAAGGGCCTGTCGGGGCGTTCGGGGTGGACGAACTCGGCATCGCCGAACAGGGCATCGAGCCGCTCGTGCGTCATGGTCGAGGCAACCCGTGCCAGGACGCCGTTGTCAGCGTACACGTCATCCGCATTGAGCAAGCCGATGACATCCCCCGTCGCCACGCGCAAACCCTTGTTCATCGCGTCGTAGATGCCTTTGTCTGGCTCGGAAATCAGCCGTGCGACGTGGCCCCCCTGGCGCGCGACGACAGCCAGGGTACCATCCGTCGATGCCCCGTCCACCACGATATGCTCGATGTCGGGATGCGTCTGCGCGGCGACCGATGCGAGCGTATCGCCTATGGTATGAGCCGCGTTGTACGCGACCGTGATGATGCTGATTTTCATGTTCCTGCGCTCCGCGTCCGGCAATGCCCGGCAAGCTCGGCAAAATCCCGGGCGTAGCGTTCGACGGCCTGAAACGCAGCAGCCCGCGCGACGTCCGCGCGTTGTGCGCGCTGCGCCGCATCGAGCGGAACGAATGCATCCAGTGCGTCGGCAAGCGCCAGGGCGGAATGGCGATCGAAATACGCGGCGCCATTCCCCATCTGTTCCCGATGCACATCCAGGTCCGACAGCAGCATGGGAGTTCCCATCGCGCGGGCTTCCTCGACCGTCGTGCTCCAGCCCTCGAACAGGGACGGATTGAGCAGTGCCGTGCAGGCGCGCATCAGCAGCGCCAGATGGGGATAGGGAATCATCCCGAGCAAGCGGAAATTCTCGTCCAGGCCCGATTTTTCCAGCCTTGCCCGGAACGCCGGGAAATAGTCGGGCGCGCGCGGATCAGCCTGCTTGCCGGATGCGGCGACCACCACCCGTCTGCCGCGCTGCCGCAGCATGTCGATGGCATCAAGGACCAGGCCATGATTCTTGTGCCGCCAGAATTGATTGGGCATGAAAAAGAATTCGGCGGGCAGGCCGTAGGAATCGGCGACCGCGCGCGCCTCTGCCACCGGTACCGCGGGGCCGGGCGGGACGGCAAAGTGAACCGTCCGCGTCCGCCCCCGCGTGGACGGGTAGTAACGCTCGCACGCATGACGGGCGTCATCGCTGCTCAGCATGATGGTACGCCCACCCAGTACCTGCGCCCGGAAGCCGACTTCGCGTTTCCACCAGGCGCCGCGCGAGAACAGGTGCGGCAGCGCCCTGTGCTGGAAATCCGGAATCCAGGCAATGGCCGGCATGCCGAGACGCCAGCCAAAGAACTGTGCGGATTCGAACACCACGTCGATAGCGTGCGCCTGGAACAGCCGTTGCAGGGGAACATCGCGCCCCAGCAGCATGGCCTGCAGCAGCGAACGCGAGCGCCGTGCTGCATTCAACAGCGGCGTGGCCACCAGTTCCACCCCTGGAATGCCGGCAAGCGCCGCCCGTTCTTCGGCGCTGCACAGGTCCCCCACGAAGAGCACGGGGGTCAGACGACCCCGCTGATGATCGGCCAGCGCCTTCAGCAGGTTCAGCAGATAATTATGGCCTCCTGTCCAGTCCTTTCCCCCGATCAGGGTAAATGCCACGCGCATCAGGTATCCGCCCCGGCCTGAGTGCGATACCAGGCCACGTAGTCGGCAACCCCCTGCGTCACCGGAATGCGGTTCACGATTCCGCAGGCATGCATGCGCGTGACATCGGCCACGAGGCTGAAAGGATCGCCCGGCCGGGAACGGCCGCTGAACGACACGGTCGGCGCGAAGGCGCCCGGCCGCGTCCAGCATGCCGAGACGAGCGCCGCAATGTCACGTACCGACGTCGCCACGCCCGCGGCCAGATTGATCACGGGCGCCCCGACGTCGGCCAGATCGCAGACCCGCTCCAGGCCCTGCACAACGTCGCGCACATCGATCCAGTCCCGCAACTCGTTGCCGCTGCCCCCCAGTTCGACCGGGCCGCCCGCCGCGATCTTTCCGCACAGGTCCCATAGCAGCTGCTTTTTCAGGCCGGGGCCATAGACCGAGAAGAGGCGCGGCAGGGCCAGCCTGAGACCGAAGTTCGACGCATAGGAACGACACAGTTCCTCCATCATGCGTTTGTGCGCCCCGTAGGGAGAGAACGGTGACAGCGTGGCCTCCTCCGCGATGGCCCCGGTATGCGCGGAACCGTAGACCGCCGCGCTCGATACGGCGACAACCCGGGCAGCGGGCGCATTCTGGCGCAGCCATTCCAGCAATTCCGCAGTGGAGACCACGGTCCGGGTGAAGTCCTCGTGTGGATGTGCGATGGCCGCACCGACCGATGCGCCTCCGGCCAGATGGAACACCTGGTCCGGCGGCCCGAGAACCTGTTTCATCTGGCCAAGATTGCTGGCCGATATTTCGCCGTTCAACCAGAACGACAGCCCCCATTGCGCCGCCTCGGCTTCGGGCCACGCGCCATGGCCGATGCCGGCAACCCGCCCCCCTGTGGCCGCGACGCGGCGCGCCAGGTAGCGGCCGATGAAACCGTGCGCACCGGTGATCCAGACGGTGGCCATGCTCAAGCTCGCCCCGCCACGAAGGAGTAAAGTCGTCCCGGGCGATGGTCGACCCGTTCCAGGATGGCGCGCAGCAACGGCCATGCGCCCGGCACGTCGAGCAGCCCCCGCGTCACGCGGCCAAGCCCGGGAAGCCGCCGGGCGACCCGCTGCGCCAGTTCGTCCTTGAGCGTCTCGAGGGTGTAGGGCGCGAAATTGAGCGGGCTGCGCCACGGCGAAACGACGTCGGGCTTCGCAAACCCCGCCCGCTCGAGCGCCGCGACGTAGTCTTTCAGCGGAAAGGCGTGTTCGCCGCCATACAGCCGGTGCAACGGATGCAGTTCAAGGAAGCGCGGCAGGTCCGCCGGACTCGAAATGACGTGTTCCCGGATCGCCAGGAACAGGCCGCCCGGCTTGAGCACCCGGAAAAATTCGCGACAGGCCGCCTCCAGATCGCGCGTATGGTGCAACACCGCGCGTGCAAAGACCACATCGAAGCTGCCGTCGGCAAAAGGCAGGCGTTCCGAGAATTCCTCGACCACCTGGATCGGCAGCGCCGACTCAGCGGCCAATGCCCGGATCGCGGCCGCGCCGACGAGTGCGCTCGGATCCGGCTCCAGTGCTGTTACTGCGAAGCCCTCGCGCGCCAGCGCATAGCTGGCGATCCCGCGCCCCGCGCCGATATCGAGTGCGCTGCCCGTGCGGCCGGCCAGCCTGTCGCGCACCGCCTCCCATTCCTCGCTGCGCCAGTAGCGCTCTGCCGCATCGATGAGGGGGTCGTCGTAATAGCAGTCGGCGACCAGTCGCGACTGGTCCGGCTGCCCGCGCAACCAGGCCACGGCTTCCTCCCAGCTGGAAAAAGTCCGGTCAGCGCTCATCGGGTCCCAGCTCGCGTACCACCCGCGCCGGATTGCCGGCGACGACGGTGTAGGGCGGCACATCCCGCGTCACGACCGCGCCGGTGGCAACCACTGCGCCCTCGCCGATGACGACGCCCTTGGTGATGATTGCCCGCGCGCCTACCCAGGCGCGGGAATGGATCGTGACCGGCGCACGTTTGACACGTGTCCAGTCATACGCCTGCTCGCGCCAGCGCTTGAGGTCGCCAACGCGCTCGGAGGCGCGCAGGCTGTGATTGTCCGAGTCCATGATGATGACCTGATACGAAATCAGTACGTCGTCCCCGATCGTGATCCGGTCGAGACAGTCCAGCAGCGCGCCGCCGCCGATGAACACGTTGTTGCCTATCGTGATCCGGCTCTCCGCCGCCTCCACCACCAGCATGCCCGCGACCAGGCAGTTGTCTCCGATGCGCACCACGCCGGACGGGTGGCGTCGTTCGATCCGCCCGCGGACGCGGGAATTGCGCCCCACTTGCGCCACCAGGCGAGGCACGAACCTGCCGATCAGCTGTGTGAACAAACGCATGTTGTGTCAGGTGACGCAGTTCACCCGAGTAGCTCCTGGAACATTTTCCACTGCACAGCCTTGCTGTAGCGACTGCGTACCATTGCCCCACCCCTTGCGGCGATCGTCCTTCCCCGCTCCCAGTCCTCGAGGATGCAGGCCGTCCGTTCCACTGCCTCGCCGGCATTGCGATACGCCAGCATGGTCTCGCCATCGACGAAGCCTTCGGGATAGCGACCCTGGTCCGAGACCATCAGGGCGCCACACCCCAGCGCCTCGAAGCAGCGCATGTTGCCCCGGTCCTCGCCCGCCATGTCGATGGCTCCGTTCAGCACGATTTTCGCACGCGACATCAAACTGTACAGGTCGCGACCGAAAACCGGTGTGGCCGAGACCTGCCGGATGCTGCGCGGCCTGCGGTGACGCGACAGGCCTGGCAACCATCCCAGCGGGGAATCCGCGAGCCGGGTCACGCGCGACTGGTCCAGGCAATACTGCACCCGATACCGCGGTGCCAGCTGCGCCACGGCTTCCAGAATCTCGGCACGGCGGGTGTGATGACGACTGTACCCCCCGATGAACAGGACGTCCCAATCCCGCTCCGCATTACCGGCATAGGCATCCATGGCCGGGTCGTGCGCCGGCGTCAGGTAGGCCGCGCGCCAGCCGAGTCGGCGCCATGACTCGATGATAGAGGGGAAGTTGCAGACGACCCGGTCGTAGGCGGAGAAGTCCGCTCCCGGCGACGGGGCCGCCCGCCAGCACACCGACTGGCGTACGCAGCCCGGCAGCCGCCGCACGAAATCGCTGCCGTAGCGCATCGGGTCGAGGTTGTAGAAAATCTCGGTCCGGTGTGCCTCGATCTGGGCCAGCAGGATCTCGTCCAGCGGCGCCCCCTGCCGCAGGCCATTCTCCCTGGCCCACATCGCCTGCAGAACCGGATCGTCGCCATTGGTGAAGAATGCCGACTCTTCCATGTCGAGCACCGGACGCAGCAGATGCGAGGCCCCGAAGCGGTCAGCCAGATAGGCCTCCCTTCGCCTGACGAAGGAGAATTCACCTACATTATCCGCATTGAATTTATGAGTATAAGCGGTGTAAATCCCCGCATTCTGAAAAAGCCTCATGCTTCTGGGACCTTGCCCCCTACCAACCCCAATTTTTCCAGGCTACTCCTGAACAATTCAAAAGAACTTGTCATTAACACATGCCTACGGTGATTCTTAAATCCGAACATCATAAAATTTTGGGAATTCAATCTCAAATGTTGATCGACTCAAGGTGTTCAGCGGATCTACCCCCTTCCATCCCTAGACAATCCGCTAGGCAACAGATGTCCTGCGAAAAAACGATTTGAGCGCACTTAGCCCGGAATGAAGCCACATCTGATTCGGGTAATCCAAATGGCTGACCGGAGGAGAATCGATCAGTGCATTGAGTTCGTCCGAACTTAGGCCGAGCTTCTTGGCCACAAACCTGAAGTCACGCCATAGTTGATCGGGCGCCCCTATGGGCTGTGCCAGTTCGATCAGTGCCTCATCACGCGTCATCTGGCCCGAAACAATCAAGCTAGATAGATGCAAACGACGCTTGTCGAAACCAAATTTCCTTGGCAGATAAATTTCTTGGTAGAACTTCGTGAATCTAGATTCGCTGTGTTTTCCGCCGTAGTCGCGCCAACCATACT
Organism: Thiobacillus sp.; assembly: GCA_044227225.1. Classification (GTDB taxonomy): domain Bacteria; phylum Pseudomonadota; class Gammaproteobacteria; order Burkholderiales; family Thiobacillaceae; genus Thiobacillus. The sequence goes on from JBGAFM010000002.1 coordinate 100,102, forward strand.
TTTTTGCAAGTTCTTCACGTGCCCGCTCTTTGTTGTAATCGAAATAATTCAAAGGACGATGAACGGTCAACTGCTTGCGAATGCGCGTTAACCAGAGAAATTCGATCAGTCCCATGAACGGATAGGTTTTTAAGGGGATGCTGCCAAATTTCCGGTTGATCGCGCGCACATGCTTTCCATCCATCGCCGGATGCCCCCAACCCGGCGGCACTATGCTTTCTGAAGCGAAGTTCACCCCGCTTAGGAAGTTGCGTATCCCGAACGCTGATGCAGTCCGATACAAAGTTGAAAAGAAAGCGTGATCTTGCGGAATATCCTGATTAAGGACGGATGCCTTAAGAAAGGCTAGCTGGAGCGCACGCATTTCCTGCCATTCCACCACGTAAGTGTGCAGATCAATGTTCAGTTTGCGCACTATCGTCTCAATATTGCGCACGGCGGGCTCCGAATTCCAGCCTCCATCGACATGTACAGCGAGAACACGCAAGCCCAATTTACATACTGCCACATGTGCCAAGTAGGCACTGTCTATCCCGCCGCTCAGACCAATCATGGCATCATACGGCTTATTCTGCCCGTCACGCTTTAGTTGACGAGCCATTGCCTCGATGCGGTTTTTCCCATCATCTCCCGGCCACCACTCATGATCTTTTCGTGCCAACGCATCGCGGCAGCAATTGCACTGGCCAGCCGAATCGAACTCGATCACGGGATAACTACTATCCATCACGCAAAACGTGCAAATGACAGGGCTGGTGGAATGAATATTCATACAAGAAAGCTTGAGATTTTGTCCATCTCCGCTTCATCAGGGTAATTAACCAACACCGCGCGCAGCCGACCTATGAACGTAAAGGCGCTTCCGGAGGCGGCGGCCGAGGCACCCGCCTGCAATGCTTGAGCAAGATGCACCCTTTCGCCCGCGCCCCCCAGTGCCACCAGCGGCACCTCAAGCTGCGACGACAACGCCGAAATAAGCGGCAAATCGTAGCCGCCACGCGCCCCATCCCTTTCTACCGATTGCAGAATGATCTCCCCCACCCCTGCCCCCTGAAGTGCAAGGCAGTGTTCAAGCGGGTCAATGCCAGTTTCACACTGTGCCGAACGAATCACACATCGCGCATTAATGTCGGCGCCTTTGACATCCACACATGCAACTACCGCCTGCGCACCTATATCTCGACTCAATGCCTGAACAAACTTAAGGTCGAATGATGCGCTCCCAAGTATCACTTTCTCGACGCCTATCCGATTGAGCTGCTCTGCATGTGCCAACCGGGATATCCCCCCCCCATAAGCAAGTGGCATGAAGCATTCACTGGCAAGCTCGCGTATAAAACCATAATCAGGCACTCGCGCATCTACAGTGGCATCGATATCTAGCACGCAGATCTCATCGACCTCCTTTTCATTAAACAAACGCACGACATTAAATGGATCGCCTACGTAGGTACGCGTACCAAAACCAATCGTCTTGACCAAACGTCGAGCGCGGTCCACTAGCAATACCGGGATAAGACGTTTCCTCATCTATTGTTTCCAGCATGCAATGATGCAAATGCCTTGAGTAGTCGCATTCCAAATCGGTGGCTCTTCTCCGGGTGGAATTGAACACCAAACACATTTCCACTCTCCACTGCGCAGCACAACTCATTCCCGTAGTCAATAACAGCGGTTACGTTTTCAGACTTGCCACACACCATGTGGTAGCTGTGATCAAAGTAGAAACGCTCGGTTGGAAGGGCAAGATCAAATAGTGAGGAGTTGCGAGTTGGGCGAACATCCATCCAGCCAATATGCGGCACCTTCAACCCCGAACCAGCCGGGACTGAAATACGACGCACTTCAGCATCGAGCCAGCTGAGCCCCGGCTCATTCCCTTCTTCGCTACCCCGTGCCAGCAGTTGCATGCCTAAACAGACGCCCAAGACCGGCACTCTGCGTTCCAGTACAGCCTCATTCAGGGGAGCCTCCAAATGGCGCTCGCGTAATGTGGTCATGGCCTTATCGAAAGCCCCCACTCCCGGCAAAACGAGTTGCTCAGCGTCGGAGATTACGTATGGGTCGCCACTAGCCAGCGCCTCGATACCAAGATATTCGAACATGTTCAGCAGGGCCCCTATATTGCCGACCCCATAATCGATCACAGTAATCATGCCGAAGCAACCTGCATCACTTGGGCCAGATAACTACGGTAATTCCCCAGCCAGTCCGGTGCCCATAGCTCATCCTCAACAACTTCTGACCGTCCTTTTTCCGAATCAAGGATCAGCTCGGCAAGTATTTCTGCGTCTGTGAAGGCCACAAAAGGATGTTGGGGATAACTAAACCTTGCCTTGGGGGTTTCCCACAACAGGATCTTCTCTGCCAGGCCAACAGCCTCAAACAAGCCAGTTGACACCTCCCCTGCCACGGCATAAGCCGAAACAAAAGACTGATAAATATTACGGCCTAGGTCAATCGTCACTCCATCCGAACAGCCATTTTGGTACTTTTCGATGATTCGCTGACGCTCCATAGGATGAGGGCGCAACACAACTTGGAAACGCCCTTTCAAGCGCTGCACCAGTTCGCGTGCCAATTCAAAGTAAAGCGAAAAATCGACACCGTCACTAAGCAGCAGGATGTCAGTCTTCTTTCCAAGCGTGCCATTCATGAACTTCCTCTGTTCGCTATAGTGGGGATGCCCGATCACCCATTTTTTTGCAGGAACATTAATCTGGTCATTCCACCACGACCCGTAGCCTAGGAAATCGTGCGGCAGATATTGGCGAAATTCATCGCTCTCAACCCAAATCGGCGCGAAACAATATGCGTCATGGCCACTTGACACCATGCCATGCTGTGGCTCAGCCACGCGCACACCCATTTCTCGCGCAACGATATTGAACACAGCGAGCCGACCGTAACATCCCTCTTCGGCCAACACGAGCTCAGGAGCCACCCGATCAAGCAAACGTCGATATATCTGGCGCGCAACAGGCAGTCTTGCCAGCCGTGATGCAGCGAGCTCCACCATAATCTGTGATTGCGTATCCGTGAGATCCAAGCCCACTAGTGCGCGACTTCTCTGGCTTACATGTGCAAGCATGGAGCGGGCCACCCTGACATGTTGCTCGCGCTGATGAATATAGCCAGCCGCTGCAATTGCGCCCTGCCATGGCAACGTATAGATGGTGCGATTGTTCCAGCGCGGCTCCGGCACGTGCCAATCACTCAGCCCTTCTAGGGTCACAGTATCGTCGGGCGAGGCAAGTGCAAGATAGTCGGTAATGCGGTTGAACCAACGTCCTTCACGCTGGAAATGACCAGTTCCTGTACCCATCACCATCACTTGCCCATGCAGCATTCCGCGACGAGCATTTGTCAGCAGAACGCGCGGTAGCGCAGTCAACGCTCGTAAATGCTGCCTAAATGAAGGTGGCGCTATCGACAGTGCCTGCTTGTAATACAGTCTGGAAATCAGACCGCGAAGAAATTGGTTGCGCACCAGAGGCCACAACATGTAACCAGTTTCAGGGCAGCGGTATTCAAATAGCTCAGGGTCATTCTCAACAGCGAGCAAATCCTGCAAATACAGCATCGTTACACCAACCAGCTTCTGGTCATTCGCAAGAGCGCAGAATCTGCCAAGTTCATCATCAACACAAACCTATTTCTGGATAGCCAATTTGTAGCCCCACAGGAGAGCGACCTTTTAGTCATTACGGGCAGGCATTGCAAGTAATAACCAATCTATGGGTGTACCGGCCACCACATCACGCCCAATACGCTGCCCCCTGCAGACTGCAGTAGTCACGCTCGCTTGGACAGCCCCGGGTGAAATAAGCTAAGGCCGACACCGGAGAGATGGTTTTGACTTTCCCGGATTTGAAAGATTGTAGCTTGAGCGCTATAGAACTTGTGGACGAGCTACCGTCAAATCTGGTGCGAGCACCATCCGCAGATGCGCAATCACGCGGTCCTGCTGGTCGGTCGTCAGGTTGGAGCCTGACGGCAAGCACACGCCGGTCTCGAAGAGTTCCCGGGAAACGTCCTGGTTGTCGGCGTGCATGAAATACGGTGCCTCGCGAAACAGGGGCTGCAGGTGCATAGGCTTCCAGACCGGTCGAACTTCGATCTGATGACGCTCCATCGAACGCATGAGTGAGTCGCAGCGTTCGGCCGCATGCGGTCCGTGCAGCGTGAAGCAGGTCAGCCATCTGGTGGAGTGATAGCCCTCGGGCTCGGGCATCCAGTGCAAGGGCAAATCGGCCAGTGCGTCGCGGTAACGCTCGAACACCGCCCGGCGCTGGGCCACGCGCTGCTGCAGCACGCGCAGCTGGCCGCGGCCGATGCCGGCCAGCACATTGCTCATGCGGTAATTGTAGCCCACCTCGGTGTGCTCGTAGTGGCGCGCCGGTTCGCGCGCCTGGGTCGAGAGGTGGCGCGCCCGTGCGACCTGCGCCGGGTCGTTGGCCACCAGCATGCCGCCGCCCGAGGTGGTGATGATCTTGTTGCCGTTGAAGGAGTAGACCGCCAGATGACCGAAGCTGCCGCTGGCGCGGCCCTTGTAGCGGGCGCCCAGCGACTCGGCCGCGTCTTCCAGCACCGGCACGCCGTAGCGCTCGCAGATGGGCAGCAGCACGTCCATGTCGGCACTCTGGCCGTACAAGTTGACGATGATCACGCAGCGCGGCAGGCGGCCCTGGGCCTGGGCCCAGACGAAGGCGCGTTCCAGCGCAGCCGGCGACATGTTCCAAGTTGCGGGCTCGGAGTCGATGAAGACCGGCTGCGCGCCGCAGTACAGAATGGGGTTGCAGCTGCCCACGAAGGTCAGCGAGGAACAGAACACGGTGTCACCGTGCTGCACCCCCAGCAGTTGCAGCCCCAAGTGAATGGCGGCGGTGCCCGAACTCAGGGCCGCTGCATGGCCCACACCCACTTCAGCCGCGAGTTCGCGCTCGAACGCGTCCACGTGCGGACCCAGCGGAGCGATCCAGTTGGTTCGGAAGGCTTCCTCGACGAAAGCGGTCTCCTCCTCGCCCAGGTGGGGCGAGGACAGCCAGATGCGTTGCGTGAGTTCGCGTCGGAACACAAGATCGATCGGCCGCTGCGTACGGTCGAGCACGGGCACGTGGTCGATCTGGTGTCGGTCCATCAGCGCCAGCACGGTCGCGGCGGTGGCGTCTTCGTGGACCACGTAGGGGCTGTGGCCCGGCAGCTGGCTCACGGGAGCGCTGTCGGGCAGCCCTTGCAGGCGGGCGCGGCGCAAGTCTCCGTCGCTGACGGTGCGCAACAGTCGGCCATCGGCACTGACCACCATGAGCAGTCCCCGCCCGGTCTTGTCCAGGCGCTGCAGCGCCTCATGCAGAGGCTGTTCAGGGGCCACCATGAGGGCCTGGAAATCAGCTGGTTTCATCCCACCCTCCTGGCCGGAACACCCACCCAGGTGCCCGACGAATCGATGTTATTGCGGACGACGGCGCCCGCGCCAACAACCGCACCAGCAGCCACTGAGCGGCCCGGCAGCACAACCGCCCCCGCTCCGATCAGCACGCCGGGTCCGATGCGCACCTCGCCACCGAGCACCGCGCCCGGTGCGATGTGCGTGAAGTCGCCGATGCGGCAGTCGTGGTCCACCACGGCGGCGTGGTTAACGATCACGCCCACGCCCAACTGCGCGCCAGGCGCCACCACCGCCTGCGCCGCGACGAAGCAGCCCACGCCCAGTTGCGCGAAGGGCGACACGCTGCCTGCCGGATGGCAGACCGTGCGCAGCCGCTGCATACCCAGGGCTCTGCTTTCACGCTCGCGGGCAGTGTTGTGGCCAATGGCCACGTGAAGCGCTGCCGCTTGCGCTGGGAGCGGGGCGTCGATCTGATGAAGGGCGATACCCGGCAGCAGCTCGCCCACGCACAGCGTCGGGTTGCGGTCCGACGCCAACAGGCCTGTGGCACCCTCGGCCCGTGCGGCGTCAGCCACAACGCGGCCGTGACCACCGGCGCCGAAGATCAGCAGGGCATCAGTAGGCATTACATTTCTCCAGCACCTCGGGCGAGACTGGCAGCTCGCGCAGCAGGCGCACGATGCGCGCGGCGCTCCGGCCGTCGCCGTAGCAGTTGCGGGCCAGATGATGCCCGTGGTTCAGCGCCTGCTGCAGTGCCGTCGCGATGGCGTTCGCCTCCACCGCCACATCGGCGGTGTTGGCGTTGCGCTCGCGCAGGCGCTGGCGGTCGCCGACGTTGACAACTGGGGTGCCGAAACTCGCCGCTTCGATGATGCCCGACGACGAGTTGCCCAGCATCACCGCGGCGTGACGCATGGCCTGCGCAAACAGCGGTCGCCCGAGGTGTGCGACGCGACGTGAGCCGTCGGGCAGGGGATGTTCGTCCAGTGCCTGCAGCACGCCGTGGGCGCCGGCATCGGCATTGGGTTCCAGCCACAGCACCGGCAGCGCCAACCGCTCCACCGCATCCAGCAGAGCCAGGGTCTGGGTGCGGGCCTGGGCCGCCTGCTGCACCACCGGGTGGAACACAACCAGCACAAAGGGCTGGCCGGCCGGCAGGCCCAGCGCCCGCAGGGCGTCCGCGCATTCGCTGTCGGCCAGTTCGGTCAGCCCGTCCAGGCCAGGGGCGCCGACCACATGGATGCGCTCGGGCGCTTCGCCCATGCGGATCAGCCGTTCGCGCGAGCCTTCGGTGGCCACCAAGTGGTGGTTGCAGAGCTTGCTGATGGCGTGGCGTACCGGCTCGTCCACCGTGCCCGAGCGTTCACCACCGTGCAGGTGCACCGTGGGCACGCCCTGGTTCAGCGCAGCCAGGGCACCGGCCAGCATCTCGCCACGGTCGCCCAGCAGCAGCAGCAGGTCCGGGCGCTCGGCTTCCAGCCAGACGCCCATGTGCTGAAGACAGGTGGCAATCGCCTGCGACATGCTGGCGGGGGTGCGGGTCAGTACATCCACCGGTATCTCGGCCGCGACCGTCAGGCCGGCGGCGCGGATTTCGTCCACCGTGTGGCCGTGGACGGCGCTGAGGTGGGTGCCGGTGGCGACCACGGACAGCGCCAGCGCAGGATCGGCGTGAATGCGCAGCAGGGTCTCGCACATCAGGCCGAAGTCGGCGCGCGTGCCGCTGAGGTAGGCGATGCGGCGCACCGCGCTCATGCACCGCTCTCCGGTTCCAGGTCGGTCCACTGCAGCACGGTACCTGCGGTCACCGCATGGAGCAGTCGGCGCCCGGGCAGCACATCCAGATCGCGTGGCGCGATGCCGGTGCCTGGCCGGCGGCAGGCCAGTTGACCGGCCTGCAGGACAGCCCCGGCGGGTAGGTCGGTCTGCGCCACCACACTGCGGCGTGCCACGCGGGCGGTGTCGCGTTCCTCGGGGCGCGGCGCTTTGACGCCATCACCGCGCATGGCCTCGACGCGGCGAATGCCCTGCACCAGCTGCACGAAACCTGCAGGGTCGAGCGATGCGGCATGATCGGGACCGGGCAGGCCGCAGTCGAGTGTGAGGTGCTTTTCGATCACGGTGGCACCCAGGGCCACGGCGGCCAGCGCCGCCTCGATGCCCAGACTGTGGTCGGAGTAGCCGATGGGCACGCCCAGCACATCGGCCATGTGCTGCAGGGCGCGCAGGTTGAGCGTGTCGTCCTCTGCCGGGTAGGCCGACGTGCAGTGCAGTACCGTGACGTCCCGCAAATGGCCACGGGCAGCGCGCACCCAGTCCAGGGCCTCGGCGGTCTCATCGAGCGTGGCCATTCCGGTGGACAGCAGCAAAGGCAACTGCGTGGCCGCGGCATGTTCTACCAGCTGGCGGTGGGTGAGCTCGCCCGAAGACAGCTTGAGCCAGCGCACGCCCAGTCGCTCCAGCAGGTCCACCGCAGGCACCGAGAAGGGCGTGGAAAAGAACTCTATGCCGATGCGCCCGCAATGGTCGCGGATCTGTTCGTGCTGGGCCTCGCTGAGCTCCAGCTTTTCCAGCATGGCGAACTGGTCCTGTTCGCCGGTCTGGCGCGACTGGTACGCGGCCGTCGGCGCGCCGCGCACCACCAGATCGGCGGCGCGGAAGGTCTGGAACTTCACCGCGTCGGCGCCTGCTGCCTTGGCTGCGTCGCAGAGTGCGAAGGCCATGGCCAGGTCGCCGTTGTGGTTGACGCCGGCCTCGGCGATCACGAACACGGGAGATGCGCTCATGCCGCCCACTCCGGGTGGCGTTGCGCCAGCCACTGCGCGTATTCGAAGTCTTCCAGATCGTCGATGTCCACCGACTTCCAGCGTGGCATGGGGTAGACGCCGATGTTCACGCTCCACAGGCCGTGTTTGGCCGCGTGCGCCAGCGCCGCGCGCTGCCAGACGTAGATCGAGCCGTTGAGAGCGTACACCGGAGGCGCGTCCTGACGCCGCGTGTTGCCCGTGCCTTTGCTCAGGTGCACCCATCCGTCGGCGCCCTGTTCGACCAGGTTGAAGTAGGGGTTGTCGCCGGCCTCGCGCACGCTGACCGTCAGCGCGGCTTCAGGCCGGGCCTGCAGGGCGTTCGTGATGTCCGATGTGTCGCGCAGCGGCGAGGTGGGCTGCAGGTCCACGATGCGGTCAATGGCCTGGCCCTGCGCTTCGAGGTGGCGGACCAGATGCTCGATAACGGGCAGCTTGGCCGCGCTGTCGGTGGCCAGTTCGGCCGGGCGCAGGAAGGGCACGCGGGCACCGGCCGCACGCGCGACCTCAGCGATGCCTGCGTCGTCGGTGGACACATACACCGCGTCCAGCGCCGGGCAGGCCTGGGCCTGGGCAATGCTGTGGGCGATCAGCGGCTGGCCGCAGAAGGGCCGGATGTTCTTGCCCGGCAGGCCCTTGCTGCCGCCGCGGGCGCAGATGGTGGCGATGGTCAGACCGGTGCTCATGCGGGTGAGGTTCAGAGGTCCAGAAAGGCCTGGAGCATGGACAGGCCGGCCGCCGCGCTGCGTTCGGGGTGGAACTGGCAGCCGACCACGTTGTCGCGCGCCACTGCCGCGCAGATGCGCACGCCGTGGTAGTCGGTGTCGGCCAGGCGGTGGGCCGGATCGGCGGGTACCGGCATGTAGGAGTGCACGAAGTACACCGATGCGCCAGGTTCGATGCCGGCCAGCGGTGTGCCCTGCCAGCCCGCGCGTCCTTCGGGCAGGCTCAGCGCGCTCCAGCCGATGTGGGGGATGCGCAGGCGGCTGCCGTCGGGTGCGGTGGCTGGGACCGCCTGCACACGGCCAGGGATCAGGCCCAGGCCAGCGTGTTCGCCATGCTCCTCGCCGGTGTCGAACAGCAGCTGCGCGCCAACGCAGATGCCGAGAAAGGGCCGCTGGGTAGCTACGAAGCGGTGGATCAGGTCGTCGAAGCCGCGCTGACGCAGCTCGGCCGCGGCATCGCCGAAGGCGCCGACGCCGGGCAGCACCAGGCGGTCGGGCAGGGTCTGGACCTCGGTGGCCGCGGTGGTGACGGTGACGCGGGCGCCGTGGTGTTCCAACGCGCGCACCACGTTCAGCAGGTTGCCGATGCCGTAGTCCAGCACGGTCACGGACGTGGCGTTCACAGCCGCACCTCCAGCCCCTGGTCGTGCGCCTGCCGCTTGAGGTCGGGCAGGGTGCTGCGGTTCCAGTGCAGCGCATCGGCGATGGCCACGCCCGATGCGCCGGCCGCATCGGCGCGCGCCAGATCGGCCGGCTCGGCATAGCCCCCGCTGATGATCACCGGCACGTTGACGCGGGCGTTCACCGCGCGCAGCAGCTCGATGTCCAGCCCCTTGCGCGTGCCCTCCTGGTCGACCGCGGTCAGCAGCACCTCGCCGGCGCCGCGTTCCACGGCCTGGGCGACCCAATCCACCACGTCCAGGCCGGTGTGTTCGCGGCCGTTGTCGGTATAGGCCTCCCAGCCACCCCCGGGCCGGCGCTTGGCCTCGACCGACAGCACCATGCACTGCGAACCGAAGCGGCGCGCCACCTCGCCGATGAGTTCGGGCCGGGCCACCGCGGCGGTGTTGATCGCCACCTTGTCGGCACCCGAGCGCAGGGCTTGGTGCACGTCGTCGATGGAGCGGATGCCGCCACCGACGGTGATGGGAATGTAGACCCGGTCGGCCGCGCGGCGAATGATGTCCGACAGGGTGTTGCGCTGGTAGAGGCTGGCGACGATGTCCATGAACACCAGTTCGTCGGCGCCCTGTTCGTAGTAGCGCAGCGCGAAGGCGTGCGGATCACCGACCACGCGCAGGCCTTCCAGGCGGATGCCCTTGATGAGGTTGGGCCCCTTGATGTCCAAGCGGGGAATGATGCGCAGGCCGGCCATGCGGTGGGCTCAGACGCCGTCGAACACGGTGTGGCGCAGCTTCCACTGGCCGTTCTCGCGTTTCCACAAGTGGGGCGAGCGGAAGCTGTCGGCCAAGCGCATGAAGTAGTCGCGGTCCATGGTGGGAGACTCGAACATGCGGCTGGCCTTGCCGAATTCCTTTTCGGGGATGCTGAGGTAGCGGAAGATTTCCTCTGCGAAGCGCTCAGGGAACTCACCGTCGTAGCGGCGCACCAGTGCCACACCCTCTTCACGCGTGATGTCGCGCGAGCGGATTTCCTGCGCAGCGTCGTAGGTGGCGCGACCGATGCCGAACTTGGTGAAGGTCGTGTAGTAGTGGAAGTCGTCGATGCGGTCGTCGATGCTGTTGTACTTGCTGTAGGTGCCAGGCGTGCGCTCGGGCGAGGCCTCGAAGCCGCCGTGCTCGACCGCGTAGTAGTAGCAGCTCTGCGGGTGCCACTTCAGGTAGTAGCCCAGGTAGTGCACCTCCACCTGTTTGCGCTGGATCTCAGCCGGGTCCGCCGGCAGGTAGGGCAACAGGTCCTGTTCTTCCAGGCCGAAGTCATCGTACAGGCTCTGGATGGACGTGCCGCCCAGGTAGATCTGCGACTTGTCCGCGGCGGTGAAATACGACCAGTCGCGCTGGGCGCTGGAGGTGTCGCCGATGGGGTTGCCGTACTCGGCCTCGTTCTCGCCGTAGATCACCAGCGGGATGTCGTGCAGCAGCGCCATTTTGGGCGCCAGTGACTTCTGGCCGAACATGAAGGCCTGGAAGGGGTGGAACAGGTTGTCCACCGCCAGGCGCGTGAGCAGGCGGTGCACACGGCCGTTGGGCGTCATGAGGTAGTTGTCGAAGCCGGCGTGCAGCCACGACTGGAAGTTTTTCCAGCCCCAGTCGGTGTGCAGGTGCGGTGCCCAGGTCACCGTCAGCGGGTGCATGCCGAAGCGGGTCTTGAGGATGTGCGATGCGTAGAAGCTGTCCTTGCCGCCCGATCCGGGCAGCAGGCAGTCGTAGCCGCTCTTGCTGCGGTACCGGTCGCACAGTGCGGCCAGTCGGTCCTCGCGATCCTTCCAGTCGATCGCGCCATCGTGCTTCTGTTCGGCGAACCGGCAGGCGTCGCAGATGCCTTCGTCGTCGAAGTTGATGGTGGCCTTTTTGCTGGCCTTGGTGTGCTGGTATTCCACCGCTGAATTCGGCCGCTGGTTGGAGATCACGCAGCGCTTGCAGAAGTGCACGTAGCGCGGCAGACCGTACAGCACGCGCGCGCCGTCGTCGCTGGCTTCAAAGTCGGACAGGTTGACGGACTGAGGAAATGGAATCAAAGACATGGCAGCTTCATATTGACGTTACAGCTTGCATCCATTCTCAAGCTGGGTGATTATGATTAAGGGGCTTTTGAATTTCTAGTGGGTGAATCGGAGTCCCGGATGGGTGAGCCAGGGCGGGGTAAGGGCGGGCGCAGCCCAGCGAACACTTGGCGCGGCCAGGTTCACCCCAACGCTCAAGGGCGTGGCGCCGGCAAAGCCTTGCGGCGCCTGCTCCCGAGCCCGTCCGGCGGCAAGGACTTCCCCGCCCCGGGGGCTGGGATAGGGGGTGGGAAACCGGGTTTGCCGGGCACTCGTTTGACTCCAAACCCATACCATTGGCACCCACTCCTCGAAATTCAAAAAGGCCGCATTTTTTCGGGTCATTGGCACGAAGGTATTGCCAAATGAATCCGTGCCACCGGTAATCAGAATCGTTGAATTATCCAGCATAATCGCTTCCTGGTTCTGCCCCTTAGTTGTTTCTGCACAGCATAAACTAGTGCAGGACATGGGCTAATTTTTGGACTTCGATTGGAAACTGACCAAGTCACGCCAAACCATAACCCATGGCATAGGATGACTCTTGGCTGCCAGTAGCCATGTCAGCAGAAAGCATAATGCTTGTGCAGCCATGTAGGCTTGAGCAGCACCTACTGCACCATACAAACTTACCAAATTCCAAGATAAAGCCACTCCGATGAGGCCTGACACCAGCGTAGCAAAAGCCAACCTCTCGTTTTTTTCCGCAAAAAATACATAGTTGGCCACAAGGTAGTACATTCCGCCGAATGCGCCGCCCAGCGCGATGTACAAAACCACGTCTGAACCACCCCGGAATTGTTCTCCAACGATTGCCGCCAGAATGAACGGCGCTGTCATGCCGAATAGAACCGCGGCTAGTGGCACCAGCAGAAACAGCAAATACGTATACCTGATGATTCGCGCCTTGCTGTGGGGATTATTATTGCTAAGAGCCCGGTATAGCCAAGGCGAGAAAGCCTTGTTCCCCGCATCTGCCAGAACACTTATCACCAAACCAATTTGCATTGAGGCCGCGTAAATACCTGTTTCCTTGACTCCTAGCAATGAAGTCACAATGAAACGATCACTCATGCTAATCATCATGCCGCCAACCGTATGCGGAATGAGCGGAACACCAAAACGCAGAATGGTTCTTGCATAGCCGGCATCCCACTGCCAATTAACCAAACTGGCACGCTGGAGGCTATAGAGCGACAGTATGCCAAAGACGGTGATGGCGGTGGCAACGCCAAGAGCCCGACCTTCCCACCCCATCCCAATGACGAGTATCAACAACAAAGAAAGCGCGAGATTAAGTATGGTCTGCGCAACCTGGAACGCGCCGTAGCGAACAGCCTCGTGCTTGACCTGCCACATCGTCAACCTAATGTATATGATGAATTGTGCTGCAGAAGCGAAAACCGCGATCAAGAGCCAAGCTCGTGGCACCTGCGTCCAATTCGAGAGTGACATCGAAAACAACCACACCCAACACAAGGCAAGCATCGTACTGCCTGCCAGAATTGCAAGGCACACACCCACGAAACGCGGATGGTCAATTTCCTTGTCAAAATAACGCACACCCACGGCCCCATGCACACTTAGCCCGGTAAAGGCCGAGAACACGCTCATGACTGTGGCAAACATGGTCACCAATCCGTATTCCGAGGGTGTCAACACACGCGTTAATACCGGCAGCAACAGGAAAGGGATTGAACTGTTGATGACGTTGGCTAGGGTGTAGGTTGCTGTAGAACCAAGCAGCTGCTTAAGTCCTGTCATTTATTGCCTAAGCCCTTTCATTCTGAGGTGGCTGCTGTGAATTGGCAGGCTGAAAAGAAAGAATCGTTTCGCATACCTTGTTGATTTGTTCAGTTGTCATCTCCGGAAAGATCGGGAGCGACAGGATGCGCCCCTGATTTGCCCAGGCATTCGGAAAATCACCGGGCACATGGCCGAAGCGCTGGTAGGCCGGCAGGAAAGGCAGCGCGACGGGATAATTGATCACGGTCTGGATGCCTGCTGCCGCGAGATGGGCCGCCAGTTCGTCGCGCCGGTCGTGGCGCACGACGTAGAGATGGTAAACGTGCTCACGCTCTCCCCCTTCCACTGGCGTCTCCAGGCCGGCGATCCCCGCCAGCCTGGCGTTGTAACTCGCCGCCCTGTCGCGGCGTGCACGGGTCCAGGCGTCGAGATGGCGCAGCTTGACGGACAGGATGGCCGCCTGCATGCCATCGAGGCGGCTGTTGATGCCCTCGATCTGGTGCTCGCCTTTGCTCAGGCCGCCATGGCGCGCGAACATCGCCATGCGCTGCGCCAGGTCACGGTCTCCGGTGACCACGGCGCCGGCGTCTCCCATCGCGCCGAGATTCTTTCCCGGATAGAAGGAGAAACTGGCGGCCTGCCCGAAGGTGCCTACCAGGCGCCCCTTGTAGCGCGCGCGATGTGCCTGGGCGCAGTCCTCGATGACCCACAGGCCGTGTTTCCTGGCGATGGCCATGATCGCATCCATGTCCGCCGCCTGGCCGTACAGGTGGACGGGAATGATGCCGACGGTACGCGGGGTGATCCTGGACTCGATCTGGGTCGCATCGATGTTGAAACTGTCGCGCTCGGTGTCGCAGAACACCACCCGGCCGCCTGCCTGGGTAATCGTCTCGGAAGTGGCGATCCAGGAATGCGCCGTGGTGATGATCTCGTCACCGGGCCGCACGCCCAGGGCGTGCATCGCAATGTAAAGCGCGTCGGTGCCGTTGGCGCAGGAGACGCAGTGTGGCACCCCCAGCGCCTCGGCGAATTCCGACTCGAAACGCTCCACGTAGGGACCACGGATGAACGCCGAGTCGCGGATGACGGCTGCGATGGCGTCGTCGATCTGCGGCTTGATGCTCAGATACTGGGCGTGGAGATCGGCGAAGGGAATCTTGTTCATGGGGCAAACTCAATCAATCAGGGCAAACCAGGCCGGGCTGCGCGCAGTGCATGAAATCACCGGGCCTGGTCTTCGTTGCGTTCGAGCAGGCGGGCCGGATTGCCGACATAGCAACCCGGCCGGGTAATGGACCGGGTCACCACCGCCCCCGCGCCGATCACCACATCGTCGCAGATCTCGACCGGCAGGATGGTGGCATTGGAACCGATGGACACGCGGTTGCCGATGCGCGTGCTGCGCCACAGCTCCTTGCGGCCACGCGCCGGCCCGCCCGAGGCGAAGGTGTCGTTGATGAACATGACGCCATGGCCGACGAAACAGTCCTCGCCGATGCTCACCAGTTCGCAGACGAAACTGTGCGACTGTATCCGCGTCCGCGCCCCGATGCGGACTTCCTTCTGGATCTCGACGAAGGGTCCGATGAAGCAGTCATCGCCGATCTGGCAGCCATACAGATTGGTCGGCTGGACCACCTTGACGCCCGTGCCGAACACGACGTCGCGGATGCCGCATTCCAGCAACTGCGGCCGTTGCTCAGGCACTGCGCGCTCCCAGCCGGCAGCGCTTGGGAATGAAACGCAACGGCACTTCCCGGCCGGTCTCGATGGATTCGTAGATGGCGCTGATGAGCTCGATGCTGCGCCGCCCTTCCAGGCCATCCACCAGCTGCTGCCTGCCGCTCTGCAGGCAGTCCAGCACGTGCTCGTAGTAGGCCTGGTGACCGAAGCCATAGACGTTGGGCGGATTGACCGAATACTTCTGCATCACGTCGGCGTCGTCGGGTTCCGGTTCCGCGAACGACCAGGTTTTCATCTGGTTGACCGCGAAACCGCCGATTTCCACGGTGCCCTTCTCGCCAAGAATCGATATGGAGCCCTCCAGATCCTTGGGGCGGGTCGCGGTCGTCGCCTCGATGCACCCCAACGCACCGTTGCGGAACTTGAGCACGGCGATCGCCGTATCCTCGGATTCGATGTTCACCAGCGCCGTCGTGCTTCTGGCGAAAACGGACTCGACATCGCCCATCATCCATTCCAGCAGGTCCACGTGGTGACTGGCCTGGTTGGTCAGCACCCCGCCGTCCAGCGCCCAGGTCCCGCGCCAGGCATCCATGTCGTAGTAGGTCTGGGTACGGCACCAGCGTACCCGGACCGTCCCCATGACCAGCTTGCCGAAGCGCTTGTTTTCCATGGCCTCGCGCAATTTCACGACCGGCACATTGAAGCGGTTCTGCTTGACCACGAACAGGCGACAGGCGTGCGCATCGCATGCGGCGATCATGGCATCGGCATCGTCCAGCGTCAGGGCCATCGGCTTCTCGACCACGATGTGCTTGCCGTAGGGCGCCAGTTGCAGCACATGATCGCGATGCATCCCGCTCGGCGTCAGCACCGACACCACATCCGGCTGCGCACGCGCCATCATCTCGTCGATGCTCTGGTACCAGTCGACGCCATGTTTCTCGCCGAATGCGCGCGCCTTGCCGGCATCGATATCGCATACTGCGACAAGCTGCGCACCCTTCACGACACCGCTCAGCAACTCGGCATGCCGTTTGGCGATACGCCCACATCCCACCAGGGCAAATTTGTACATACCTTTCACCTTTGTTCCCGAAACGACGGGCCTCGCGGCCCCACGCCATGAAGTTTACTGGGACAGCCGTGGCTAATCACGCTTTGTCCTTGGTCATCGCCACCGCCAGCAGCCAGCCGATCAACAGCGACCAGTACGCGGAGTAGAGTGCCGTGTGGGTATTGATCGGGAACAGCCAGGCGAATGCCCCCAGCCAGGCCGGCCAGGCCAGTGGATTTCCGGTAGCCCCTGCCGCCGATCTCCAATACACAATGAAGAAGCACAACAAGCCGGTCAACCCGATCACACCGGTTTCCGACCCGACCTCCAGCAGCAACTGGTGCGCATAAATCGCCCCGGTCCCATCCTCGCTGATGAAGATGTCACCGGGCTTGGCGTAGTGCGGATAGGCGTAGCGATAGGCCCGAACACCGACCCCGTTGACCGGGTAGTCTTCCATGGCGGCCAGCGCATTGCGCCACAAATGCAGCCGCAGCGAACCGGCCGTCTCCAGGCCGGCATAGCTGAAATCCAGCGCAGCCAGGGACTGGTCCACGCGCTGGGCAAATTTCGGATTGACCTGATAGGCGCCCGCGCCCGCAACCACGGCAGCCAGCGCAATCGGGGCCAGCAGCTTGAATGGATGAAATCCGAGGCGCCGTGCATATGCCCATGTCCAGATCACGGTCGCCAGCCCGAACACAACCCAGCTCTCGCGATTGCTTGCCAGCAGCACGACGGCGGCGGTTCCCATCCATGCCAGGCCGAGCTGCCACTTCGTGCCAGCGCGCGAAACGTATTCCCACGCGATGGGCGACAGCATGGCGAGCGTCAGGCCCAGTTTCCAGTTATGCGGGCCGTACAGGCCGTTCAGGCGCTCGGGGTAGGCATAGCCCAGCAGGTCGTGGCCCACCGCGGCCTGTACCAGCGCGTCGAACACCCAGAACAGCAGCAACCAGGCCGACAGCTTGAGCAACCGTTCGCGCGCTAGCGCCTCGCGCAGCGTCCAGATGATGTAGATGCCTGCGAGATAGATGCGCGGATACGTCAGTGCGGTGCTGAGCGATTTCTTGAACCACAGCGAATCCGGAACCGAGAGCGCCATCGGCACCCAGATGCAGAGGAACAGCAGGCTGAAGGTCCTGGCACCGCCTTGCCAGGCGACGGCCCTGCCCTGCTTCCAGATCAGGAAGACGCCGAGGATGGCCATGACGAACATGGGCAGTTCGGACGAACGTCCGAACGGCAGCAATAACAGGAATGACCAGACGAGGACGACCGGCGTCCAGGCAGCGGAATTGAATGCTGCCCGCACGGTTACGCGGCGGCGCGCGTCCCTACCGCGGACGAGAAGGCATCGATGACCGGCTGGATGAGCCCGCGCTTGAGCTTCAATGCAGCCTGGTTCACCACCAGGCGCGAACTGATGTCGCTGATGTGTTCCACCGCGACCAGGCCGTTGGCCTTGAGCGTACCGCCGGTGGAGACCAGATCGACGATGACGTCGGACAGGCCGACCAGCGGCGCGAGCTCCATCGAGCCATACAGCTTGATGAGGTCGATGTGCACGCCCTTGCCGGCGAAATGGTCGCGTGCCGCGTTGACGTACTTGGTGGCAACCCTGATGCGCGCGCCCTCCTTTACCTGACCTGCATAATCGTAGCCTTCGCGCACGGCAACCATCATGCGGCATTTGGCGATCTGCAGGTCGAGCGGCTGGTAGAGCCCGCTGCCGCCATGCTCGTTGAGCACGTCCTTGCCGGCGATGCCGAGGTCGGCGGCGCCGTATTGCACATAGGTGGGCACGTCGCTGGCGCGCACGATGATGAGGCGCACGTCGGGGCGGTTGGTGCCGATGATGAGTTTGCGCGAGGATTCCGGGCTTTCGGACGGCACGATGCCGGCCGCCGCCAGCAGCGGCAGGGTTTCCTCGAAGATGCGCCCTTTGGACAGGGCGAGCGTGATGCCGGTATTCATGTCAATGCACGCGCTGGATGCGCGCGCCGAGCTGGGTGAGTTTTTCCTCGATGCGTTCGTAGCCGCGGTCGAGATGGTAGATGCGTTCGACGGTCGTCTCGCCCGCCGCGACGAGGCCCGCGAGCACGAGACAGGCCGAGGCGCGCAGGTCGGTCGCCATCACGGTGGCGCCGTCGAGACGCGGCACGCCGCGCACCAGCGCGGTATGGCCGGACACCTCGATGTTGGCGCCGAGCCGGCGCAGTTCCTGCACATGCATGAAGCGGTTCTCGAAGATGGTCTCGGTCACGCTGGCGGCGCCGCTGGCGATGCAGTTGAGGGCCATGAACTGCGCCTGCATGTCGGTGGGAAACGCAGGATGCGGCGCGGTACGCACGTCCACGGCGTTGAGCACGCCGTCGGATTCGACCTCGATCCAGTCGTCGCCCTGGGTCACGTGCGCGCCGGCGTCGGCAAGCTTGCCCATCACCGACACCAGGGTCTCGGGGGCGGCGTCGAGCGCGCGTATCCTGCCGCCGGTCATCGCGGCGGCGACCAGGAAGGTGCCGGTCTCGATACGGTCGGGCATCACGCGATGCGCGGCCCCCTGCAGTTCGGGCACGCCGTGGATGGTGATGACGCCGGTACCGGCGCCGTCGATCTTCGCGCCCATCGCAATCAGGCAGTTGGCCAGATCGACGACTTCGGGCTCGCGCGCCGCGTTGGCCAGCACGGTGGTGCCGTCGGCGAGCGTTGCGGCCATCATCAGGTTCTCGGTGCCGGTCACCGTCACCACGTCCATGGCGATGTGCGCGCCCTTGAGCCGCCTGGCCTTGGCGTGGATGTAGCCATGCTCGATGTGGATTTCGGCGCCCATGGCCTGCAGGCCCTTGATGTGCAGGTCGACCGGGCGCGAGCCGATGGCGCAGCCGCCGGGCAGGCTCACCCGCGCTTCACCGAACCGCGCCAGGGTGGGCCCCAGCACCAGGATGGCCGCGCGCATGGTCTTCACCATCTCGTAGGGTGCTTCCTTGTGCGGGATGCTTGCGCCGCACAGCGTGACGCGATTCCTGTCGTCCAACGTGACGGTCACGCCCATGTGGCCCAGGAGCGCCAGCATGGTGCTGATGTCTTTCAGGTGCGGAACGTTGGTGAGTTCGAGCGGGCCGGCGGTGAGCAGGCTGGCAGTCAGGATGGGCAGCGCGGCATTCTTGGCGCCGGAAATGCGCACTTCGCCGGCGAGCGTATTGCCGCCGTGGATGAGCAGGGAATCCATGTCAGCGTGCGGCCCAGTCTTCGGGCGTGTAGGTCTTCATCGACAGGGCGTGGATCTGCGCATGCATGCGCGTGCCGAGCGCGTCGTAGACCAGACGATGCTGCTGCACCATGTTCTTGCCGGTGAACGACGGGCTGACGATCACGGCCTGGAAATGCTGGCCGTCGCCGTCGAGCTCGATGTAATCGCACGGTAGCTTCTCGGTGATCCAGCCCTTGATGTCGTCGGGGGTAACCATGCCTGTTGCCTCGTTCGTGGTGCGGCTCCCCGTCCGCCGAGGTGCCTAGTGTCGGAGTTTGTAGCCGCTTCGCAGCAGCAATAGCGTGAGCGCGGATATTGCCACAAAGCAGGCCCCCGAGACCAGCAGGCCCAGCCAGGGATCGGTATCGGACTGACCGACGAAGGCGTAGCGGAAACCGTCGATCAGGTAGAACACCGGATTGACATGCGACACCGCCTGCCAGAACGGCGGCAGCGAATGGATCGAATAGAACACCCCCGATAGGAAGGTGAGCGGCAGGATGAGAAAATTCTGGAATGCCGCCAGCTGGTCGTATTTCTCGGCCCAGATGCCGGCCACGATGCCAAGCGCACCGAGAATGCCGCAGGCCAGCAGGGAAAAGGCCAGGAGCCAGCCCGGGTGCGGCCACGCGGGCTGGGCAAAGCCCAGCGTCACCACCCACACCCCCAGCCCGACGACCAGCCCGCGGATCACGGCTGCCCCGAGGTAGGCCAGGAAAAACTCCAGGTAGGACAGGGGCGGCAGCAGCACGAAGACGATGTTGCCCTGCATCTTCGACTGGATGAGGCTGGACGAACTGTTGGAGAAGGCATTCTGCAGCATGCTCATCATCACCAGTCCGGGCACGAGAAAGGCGGTATAGGACACGCCGGGGTATACTTGGACATGCGCCTCGAGGACGTGCGAGAAGATCAGCAGATACAGCAGGGCCGTAACCACCGGGGCCACGACGGTCTGCACCACCACCTTCCAGAAGCGGAGCATCTCCTTGCGGAAAAGGGCGGACAGGCCGCTCATGCGCGTTTCATGATGTCGGTGAAGACATCCTCCAGATCGGGCTCCTGCAGGTGCAGTTCGCGCACGCGCACACCGGCGCCGTGCAGATCGGCGAGCAGGTTCTCCAGTTCCGCATAGTCACCGAAGCTGAAGCGCCAGTCGCTGTCGGCGCCGGCCTGCAGGCGTGCCGCCACGGCCGGCGGCAGCGCACCTTCCAGCCGCAGTTGCGCGCAATGTTCGTTCGTCAGGCGCAACAGGTTGCGCGTGGCGTCAAGCGCGACGATGCGGCCGGCCTTGAGCATTGCGACGCGACCGCACAAGGCTTCCGCTTCTTCCAGGTAGTGCGTGGTCAGGAGGATGGTGTGCCCTTCCCGGTTGAGCCGGCTGACGAAGGCCCAAAGCGAACGGCGCAGGTCGACGTCGACTCCGGCCGTCGGCTCGTCCAGCACGATGACCGGCGGCTTGTGCACCAGCGCCTGCGCCACCAGCAACCGGCGTTTCATGCCGCCGGACAGGCTCTGGGTGTTCTTGTGCGCGTGCGGCACGAGATCGAGGTGATGCATGACCTCGTCGATCCAGGCGTCGTTGTGCTTGAGCCCGAAGTAGCCGGACTGGATGCGCAGCGTCTCGCGCACATTGAAGAAGGGGTCGTAAACCAGTTCCTGCGGCACCACGCCGAGGGCACGGCGCGCATGCCGGTAGTCGCGCACGACGTCGTGCCCCATCACCGACGCCCGGCCGGCATCGGCGCGGGCAAGCCCGGCCAGAATGGAAATCAGCGTCGTCTTGCCGGCGCCGTTGGGCCCCAGCAGGCCGAAGAACTCGCCCTGCTGGATATCGAGCGTGACGCCGTCCAGCGCCTGGGTGGAGTGGAAACGCTTGCGCAGGCTATCGAGCTGGATGGCCGCGCTCATGCCGGCAGCAGGTCTGCCACGCCGTAGAGCTCGGCCAGGGTGACGAAACTCGCAGGCAAGCCGGTGCAGGTAAGCGTGCCGCCTGTCTGACGCAGGGCGCCGAAAATGAGCGCGAGGGCTGCTGAATCGGCACGCTCGACGGCGCCGAAATCGAGCCTGCGGATCCCGGCCGCCAGGTGCGGCTGCAATTCGCGCAGCAGGCGCCCCACCGTATCGACCGTCACTTCGCCGGCGATGCGGCAGCCATCGTTCTCGCAGGCAATCACGTGCCGGGCCGCGCCGCAGGTTTGGCCGTGCCGGTGGCGCGGGCCGACTGATCGGACAGCGTCTTGATCAGTCCGTCGATGCCGCTCTGCCGTATGGTGGTGGCAAACGAGGCGCGATAGTTGGTGACCAGGCTCACGCTGTCGATCGAGACGTCGTAGACCTTCCAGCCAAAGGCGGTCTTGTACATGCTGTAGTCGACGGGGATCGGCTGACCGCCGGGCTGGCGGATTTCGGTATGGACCGTCACGTCGTCGTCACCGGGCCGCAGCACCAGCGGCTTGAACTCGACAGACTGGTTGTTGAAGGCCGTCAGCGACGCGGAATACGTACGCACCAG
Organism: Thiobacillus sp.; assembly: GCA_044227225.1. Taxonomy (GTDB): domain Bacteria; phylum Pseudomonadota; class Gammaproteobacteria; order Burkholderiales; family Thiobacillaceae; genus Thiobacillus. Next base: position 121,999 of record JBGAFM010000002.1, read on the forward strand.
CAGGTTGCGGAATTCGCCGACCAGCGCCTGTTTCTGCTGCGCAGTGGCGCGCGGCCAGTTCTTGCCGACCGCCAGCTGGGTCATGCGGTTGAAATCGAAATTCGGCAGGATTTTGGCCTCGACCAGCTGGTAGACCTTGGACAGGTCGCCATTCTTGATGTCCTTGTCCTGCTTCAGCACAGCCAGGACTTCCTGGGTCGTGGTGCGCGCCAGCACATCCGGCGGCGTATCGGCGGCCTGCACGCTGGTGGCCGAAGCCGCCAGCAGGAACGCGCATGCCGTAACAAATGAACGCAACATAAATCGGGTCCTGATTCTGGATTCGGTAAGGGTAGACGCCGCGTGCTTACTTGAGTTCACCGGTCAGGCGAGCCAGCTGCGCCACATCCATGTTGTAGTCGTTCACCGTACGCAGGTACTCGGTCTGCACCAGGACATAGTTCTTGATCGCTTCGCCGACCTTGTGCGCGGTCTCGATGCCGGCGGAAAAATCCGCCAGCGCGGCAACCATCCAGCGCCGCGCCGCGGCGGCGCCTTCGGCAAGCTCACGCTGCGAATCGAAATTGGCCTGTGCGTTGGCATAGGCCTCGCTCACCTCGTAGGGAATGCCCGCGATCGCAAAGGCCTTCTTGTGATTGAGCGCTTCGAGTTCGGCCTGTGCCTGGTCGACGCGCGCGCTGGCGACGCCGAACACGGTATCCCATTTCACGCCGACCACCGGAGTCAGCCCGCCGCCGTTGAAGGGATCAACCAGATAAGGGTTGTCCAGCCGCTCGCGCTGCGAAGCGTAGTTGAACTGACCGATCAGCCCCGCATACACGTCGGGCATGCGGTCCGCCTTCTTGGCCGCCACCAGGGCGCGGCGCGCGCGCAGGCCGGCTTCGAGCTGCTGCATTTCGGGGCGGTCCTGCAAGGCGCGGGCCTGGAACTCGGCCAGGTCGAGCTGCGGGAAGGCCACCGGCTCGATGCGCGAGTCGGCCACCTGGAGATCCGCCTTGAGGCCGGTGCCGGTGAGCACCTTGAGGCCATCGAGGCTGATCTTCTCGATCGCCCTGGCCTGATACACATACTTGGCGAGCAGCCCCTTGGCCGTCTGCAGGGCGTAGAGGTCGGACTGACGCGCCTCGCCATTCTCTTCCTTGAGGTTGCGCTCGACGCTGGCGATCGCCTGATCGGTGCGCACCTGCATGTCTTCCAGGAATGCACGCGAATCGCGCGCCGTAAGATAGCCGAAGTACGCACGCTTGGTGTCGTACACGATATCGGCGCGGGTCTGTTTCAGCTCGCCCTGCTTGACGTCGACGTTACCCTGCGCAGCATCCCCGTAGCGCTCGACCTTGCCGAAGGTGTAGAGCGGCTTGATGAGGGCAAAATCCAGGTGCGTCCAATCGGAAATGCCGTGGATCTTGTCGCCGTCGGTACGCGGCGTGGTGCCGGAATATGCACCGCCCTGGTAAAAGCCGCCTTCCGCCTCGGGCGCCAGGCCGATGAACGCATTGGCGCTGACACGCCAGCCGGCGTTGGCTTTCACTTCCTGCACCAGGGCACGCGCGGCCTCCACCACCTGCTCGCGTTCCTTGATGCGCGGATCGGCCGCCAGGCTCATTTCAACCGCCTGCTGCAGGCTGACGGTATCCGCGTGTCCGGGCAGCGCGGCAAACAGGCCCGCTGCCAACAACGTTCGAGTGAGTGTCTTGATCTTCATTGGGGTGCCCCTTCTTGAGCCTTGCCGTACAGAAACTGTCCGATCAGATTTTCCAGCACCACGGCATCCTGCGTGATGGTGATCCGATCCTTGTCCTTCAATTTGACGCTGTCGCCGCCTGCGGTCAGGCCGACATACTGCTCTCCCAGCAGGCCGGAAGTCAGAATCGCCACAGAGGAATCCTTGGGGAAAGCATAGCGCTTATCCAGCCGAAGCGTGACCGCAGCCTCGTAGCGCGTATTGTCGAACTGGATGGCCGCGACCCGCCCGACGACGACGCCGGCACTCTTGACCGGCGCCCGGGTCTTGAGACCGCCTATATTCTCGAAGCGGGCCGTGACCTCATAACTGTCAGCGTTATTTACGGTGTTCATGCTACCCACCTTGAGCGCCAGGAACAGCAGCGCAGCGATACCTGCGACGACGAAGAGTCCGACCCAGAGGTCGAGCATGGTTCGGTTCATTAATTGAGTCCCCGGAACATGAATGCGGTCAATACGAAATCCAGCGCCAGCACGACGAGGCTGGACGTGACGACGGTGCGGGTCGTGGCGCCGGACACGCCTTCCGCGGTTGGCGGCGCATCATAGCCTTCGAACAGGGCAATCGCCGTGATGGCGATGCCGAACACCACGCTCTTGATCACGCCATTGAGGATGTCCTGCTCGAAATCGACCGCGCTCTGCATCTGCGACCAGAACGAGCCTTCGTCGACGCCGATGAGCTGCACCCCGACCAGATAGCCGCCGAACACCCCCATCGCCGAGAACAGGGCGGCCAGCAGGGGCATAGAGATGACGCCGGCCCAGAAACGCGGAGCGACCACCCGCGCAATCGGATCGACCGCCATCATTTCCATGGCCGACAGCTGCTCCGTCGCCTTCATGAGACCGATTTCCGCGGTGATCGCGCTGCCGGCACGGCTGGCGAACAGCAGCGCCGCGACCACCGGCCCCAGTTCCCGCACCAGGGACAGCGCGACGAGTATGCCGAGCGCCTCTTCGGAACCGTAGGTCTGCAGGGTTTCGTAGCCCTGCAGGCCAAGCACCATGCCCACGAACAGGCCGGACACCAGGATGATGATCAGGGACAGCACGCCGCTGAAATACATCTCGCGCACGGTCAGTCCGAAACGACGGAATGCGGTGCCCGAGTGCATCAGCACTGCCAGGAAGAAACGGGTAGCGAAACCCATCCGCCAGACGCCCTGGATCGTACGATTGCCGAGGTTCTCGATGGCCTGCCTAAGCACGTCGGACTCCCAGCCGCAGATCCTCGGCATAGCCTGACGCCGGGTAATGGAAGGGCACCGGACCATCCGCTTCACCATGCACGAACTGGTGGACATACGGCAGATCCGAAGCCCGGATCTCGCTGGCCGTTCCTTCCGCGACGATGACGCCCTCGGACACGAAATAGACGTAATCCACGATCTTGAGCGACTCCTGCACGTCATGCGTGACCACCAGCGAAGTCAGGCCCAGGGTGTCGGTCAGCCGCCGGATCAGATTGCCCGTGACGCCCAGGGAGATCGGATCGAGGCCCGCGAAGGGCTCGTCGTACATCACCAGCATGGGGTCGAGCGCAATGGCCCGCGCCAGCGCCACCCGTCGTGCCATGCCGCCCGAGAGTTCGGCCGGCATCAGGTCTGCCGCGCCTCGCAGGCCGACCGCGTGCAGCTTCATCAGGACCAGGTCGCGGATGGCGTCTTCCGGCAGGTCGGTATGTTCGCGCAACTGGAATGCCACGTTGTCGTACACCGACATGTCGGTGAACAGGGCGCCGAACTGGAACAGCATGCCCATCCTGCGCCGCAGGCGATACAGCGCTTTCTGGTCGAGGTCGCCCACCGACGCGCCGGCAACACGCACACGGCCCCGGCCGGGCTGGATCTGCCCACCGATGAGCCGCAAAAGTGTTGTTTTGCCGCAACCGCTACTGCCCATGATGGCCACGACCTGACCGCGCCGGGCCTTCAGGTTAATCCCCTTCAAGACCGGCCGGACACCGTAGCCAAATTCGACACCTTCGATTTCGACCAGATAGTCGTTTTGCAAGTAGTCTGACCTGTAATGCGTGAATGGCTGATTTTACCGAAGACGACGCCTTTGCTGACGCCGCAAGCCGGTTTCGTCTGAAAATTCAGTAACCCATCACCTGCCGCAAGGTTTCGGCCTGCTTCAGCAACGTCAGGTTCCCCGAACGGCTGATGATGAAAAGCGGGCTGCCCGAGACCGCGTGGGTTTCGATGCAGGCCGCCAGCGCGCGCATGTCGGGGCGCGCATCCAGCCACCAGACGTGATCCGCCAGCCAGTCGACCGAAGCGACCATAATGCGGTCCGAGGCTGGCACGCGCGAGTTATCACCAGAGTTTTCCACAATAAAAACAAAATGTTCCTGCGTACTATTTAACCAATTTCTCCAGTCATCGTCAGGCGTCGTCTGCCAGACCTCCGACGGGAGGAACACCGCCTGGAATTGGGTGTTGTAGTAAGACAACATCCAGTCCTCGGGCAGGCCTTCCGGATAGAAATCCTGTGCCCAGGCGGGATGCGCCCAGCCTTGCGCACCCAAATACAGGAAATGGTTCGAGAGCATCCGGCGATTATCGCCCGGACAACCCCCGGATCGATATATCAGCCATTGACAATATACTGATATAAGAAGAATAATTTAGATAAGCGTGTCTTTTTTGAGCGCTGCTTATTCCAATGACTATCTACAAGGAGCTCCCCATGAAAGTGAAGTCGATTGTTGTCGCCCTCGGCCTGCTCGGCACCGTCGCCGCCCACGCCAATGGCTCCGCGCCCGCCGCCACCCCCGCTCAGGCCACCACGCCGCAAACCAGCGCGCAATGGCTCGAACGCATGACGGATTTCACCCGCAACGGATCAGCCTATCGCGATCCCAAGGTATTCGTGCCCTGGGCCAACGCCGTGACCGAACCCGGTTTCTACACGCAGATGGGCGTCAATATGATGGAACCGGGCAACTGGTACCGCATGATGGGCACGATGATGGATCCTCGCGCCATGGGCAACGTCATGCAGTTCTCCGACCCCAACGTGTACATGAAGTGGATGGCTGCGTCGATGGACCCCAACTTCTACACCGCACTGATGGCCCAGTTCGCCGATCCCGGCAAGATGATGCGCTGGATGATGATGCCCATGGATCCCAGCATGTGGAACATGATGATGCAGTCCATGAACCCGGGCATGTACATGAAGTGGATGATGGCTCCCATGGATCCGCGCGCCATGCAGTTGATGATGGCCCCGATGAACCCCGCCATGTACACCGGCTGGATGAACACCTCGATGAACCCTGCCACCTATGGCTCCTGGGGTACCTGGATGAACCCCGCCACCTACGGCACCGCCGGCGGCGCGGCCCCGGCCGGTTTCAATTTCTTCGACCCCAACGCGTGGACGGGCATGTTCAACCCGGCGGCAGCCCAGCCTGGCGCTGCCGGCACGACCGCGGCCCCGGCCGGCACGTTCAATTTCTTCGATCCCAACAGCTGGATGAACATGATGAATCCGGCGACCTACCAACAGGCCGCACCGGCTGCCGCCAAGTAATTCCGGCAACGCCAGCAAAACGGGGACGGCCTGGCCGTCCCCGTTTTTTTGCGCAGATTCAGCCGCGTCGCCAGGTGGTGCCGCCCGGCCCATCCTCCAGCACGATGCCGGCGCTCTTGAGGACGCCCCGGATGCGGTCTGACTCGGCGAAGTTTTTCGACTGCCGCGCCGCCAGGCGGGCTGCGATCAGGGATTCGATTTCCGTTTCAGGCATTCCACCCTCTCCCGCGCCCCCTTTCAGGAAGGCGTCGGCCGGGCGCTGCAGCAGTCCAAGTACGCCCCCGAGCGCACGCAACTGCGAAGCCGCGCCGGCATCGCCGCGGTTGGCCTCGCCCGCAAGTTCGAACAACACGGCCAGGGCCTCCGGCGTATTGAAATCGTCGTCCATCGCCGCCTTGAAGCGGCCGGCGAACGGTGTCGCCCAATCCGGCTGCGCCTGCGCATCGGGCGCGCCCCTGAGCGCGGTATACAGCCGCGTCAGCGCCCCGCGCGCATCGTCCAGATGCGCATCCGAGTAATTCAGGGGGCTGCGGTAATGCGCGCGCAGGATGAAGAAGCGCACCACCTCGGCATCGTATTTCTCCAGCACTTCGCGGATGGTGAAGAAATTGCCCAGCGACTTGGACATTTTTTCGTTGTCCACGCGCACGAAGCCGTTGTGCATCCAGACATTGACGAAGGTGCAGCCGTGGGCGCCCTCGGATTGCGCGATCTCGTTCTCGTGATGCGGGAACTGCAGGTCCTGCCCACCGCCGTGGATGTCGAAATGATTGCCCAGCAGGTCGGCGCTCATGGCCGAGCATTCGATGTGCCAACCCGGCCGGCCCGGCCCCCAGGGCGAATCCCAGGCCGGCTCACCCGGCTTGGCGGCTTTCCACAGCACGAAATCCATCGGGTCGCGCTTGTTGGGGTCGACCTCCACACGTTCGCCGGCACGCAGTTCGTCGAGGCTCTTGCCCGACAGGCGGCCGTAGCCGGCAAAACCGCGCACGCTGTAATACACGTCGCCGTTGGGCGCCGGGTAGGCCAGGCCATTCGCTTCCAGCTGCGCGATCATCGCCAGCATCTGCGCCACGTACTGCGTGGCACGGGGTTCGTGATCGGGCGGCAGGACGCCAAGCGCGCGCTCGTCCTCATGCATGGCCTGGATGAAGCGTTCGGTCAGTGCGCCCGGCGTTTCGCCGTTTTCGGCCGCCCGCTTAATGATCTTGTCGTCGATGTCCGTAATATTCCTGACGTACTCGACCTGATAGCCGCTGGCGCGCAACCAGCGGGTCACCATGTCGAACACCACGAACACGCGTGCATGCCCTAGATGGCAAAGGTCGTAGACGGTCATGCCGCAGACGTACATGCGAACGCGGCCGGGTACGAGCGGAACGAATTCTTCCTTGGTACGGGTCAGGGTATTGACGATGTGCAACATGATGCGGGCAAATTCGAACGAAGCGGAGAGGCGGGAATCCGGCGGCGGCGCGGCTGTCTCAGCCCGGTCTAACTTGTTAGAATGCCTGTTCCCGAGATGATCCGAGCATATCACATGGCCTTGCCCCGCTTTCTCTCCGCTGCCGCCGTCTGCCTGGCCATCGCCTGCACCCCGGCACTGGCGAACGATGTCCAGGAGATCAATCAGCAGTTCCGCAAGGGCGACCTGGCCGGTGCACTCGATCACGCCAATCGCTATCTGGCCAAGAATCCGAAGGACGCCCAGGTGCGCTTCCTGAAAGGACTCATCCTGGCCGACCAGGGCAAGACCAACGATGCCATCGCCGTCTTCACCGATCTGACCGAAGACTACCCGGAACTGCCCGAACCCTACAACAATCTGGCGGTCCTGTATGCCTCGCAGGGCAAGTTCGAAGCCGCCAAGAACGCGCTGGAGATGGCGATCCGCACTCATCCCAGCTACGCCACGGCGCACGAGAACCTGGGCGACATCTATGCCAAGATGGCCTCGATCGCCTACGACAAGGCGCTCGCCCTCGACAGCAAGAACACCGCGGCGCAGACCAAGCTGGCGCTCATCAAGGAGTTGATGGGCGCGCAGCCGCGCAAGCCCGGGGCAGGCAAGCCCGCCGTCGTCGCGAGCGCACCGCCCCAGGCTGCCAAACCGGCAGCCGACACCAAACCCGTTGCCGATACGCAGCCCGACGCCAAACCGACCGCTCCCGCCAAACCCGCTGCAGCAAGCGTGGATGCCGCGATTGCGGCCTGGGCGCTGGCCTGGTCGCAACGCGACGTGGATGCCTATCTCGCCGCCTACGCCGACGATTTCAGCGCCAGCGGCATGTCGCGCGCCGACTGGGAAGCGCAGCGTCGCGCCCGCATCACCGCCCCCAAATCGATTGACGTCAAGCTCGGCAACCTCAAGATCGACCAGCAAGGCGACGAGGCGACCGCCACCTTCCGCCAGGCCTACCGTTCCGACCGGCTCAGCTCGACGGTCACCAAAACGCTGAAGCTGGCCCTGAAGGGCGGCCAGTGGCGCATCGTCGGCGAGACGTCCCGCTAGATCATGATCCGGTCATGGCTGGCAATGGCATGCCTGGCGCCTGCGCTCTGCGCAGCCGAACCGGATGCGGATCGTGCGCTCGCCGAGAGCCTGCTGGCGATTTCGCAAAGCCGGGTGCCCGAGGCCATCGATACGGTGGACCGGATCACACAGCAGCACCCGAATTTCCGCCTGGCCCAGCTCATCAAGGGCGATCTGCTGCTGGCGCGCATTCAGCCCTTGCGCACGCTGGGTGACGCCGACAACGCGAACCGATCCGAACTCGAATCCCTGCGCCAGGAAGCGCGGCAGCGCGTCCGTACGCTGACCGACCCCCTGCCAGCCGACAAGGTCCCGTCCTATCTCCTGAACCTGAGCGATGACACGCGCAACATCCTGGTCGTCGACGCCAGCCGCGCCCGTCTGTACGTCTATGCAAACCGTGCCGGCCTGCCGGTGCGCGTCGCCGATTTTTACGTCACCATCGGCAAGGACGGTGCCGGCAAGCAGCGCGAGGGCGACAACCGCACGCCCATCGGCATCTACGCGGTTTCCGGTTTCAAACCCGCCAGCGAACTGACGGATTTCTATGGCGCCGGCGCCTACACCCTCTCATATCCCAACGAATGGGACATCCGCGAGGGCCGCAATGGACACGGCATCTGGATCCACGGCAGCCCGAGCGACACCTACAGTCGCGCACCGCGGGCAAGCGAAGGCTGCGTCGTGCTGGCCAACGAGGACCTCAAGCGACTCGGCGCCTACATCGAACCCGGCAAGACGAAGGTCGTCATCGCGGCCGAGATCGACTGGGTGCCCTACGATGCCCTCGATGCCCGACGCAACGAATTGGCGAGCGCACTCGATGCCTGGCGCAGCGACTGGGAAAGCCGCGATACGGCGCGCCTGATCGCCAACTACAGTGCTGCCTTCCGGACGGGCACGCAGGACTTGCGCGCATTCGCCGTGGGCAAGCAGAAGGTCAATGCCGGCAAGACCTGGATCAAGGTCGGACTGTCCGACGTCAGCCTGATGCTCTACCCCGGCCGCCCCGATCTGGCTCTGGTCAGTTTCGTCCAGGACTACCGGAGCAACAACCTCAACGACCGCACCGTCAAACGCCAGTTCTGGAGCCGGGAAGGCGGCCGTTGGAAAATCGTTCAGGAAACCTCACTTTAAGGACATTCATGGTCAAGCTGCACACCAACCACGGCATCATCACTCTCGATCTCGACGCGGCGAAGGCGCCGAAAACGGTGGAAAACTTCCTCCAGTACGTACGCGACGGCTTCTTCGACGGCACCATCTTCCACCGCGTGATCGACGGTTTCATGATCCAGGGTGGCGGCTTCGCGCCGGGCATGATCCAGAAGCCCACCCGCGACGCAGTCGAGAACGAAGCGTCCAACGGCCTGAAGAACGAGGCCTACACCATCGCCATGGCGCGCACGCCCAACCCGCATTCCGCCACCGCTCAGTTCTTCATCAACGTGAAGAACAACAGCTTCCTCGACTTCACCTCGCCCACTCCGCAGGGCTTTGGCTACGCCGTGTTCGGCAAGGTCGTCGAAGGCACCGACGTGGTCGACAAGATCAAGAAGGTGAAGACCGGCAACCGCGCCGGCCACCAGGACGTGCCGCTCGAGGACGTGGTCATCGAGAAGGCGGAAATCGTCTGACCGCCACCGTGAAGACGGGTCGCACCTATTTCGTCGCCGACCTGCACCTCACGGATGAACGCCCGGCTGCCACCGGGCGTTTTTTTCGCTTTCTCGACGAGGAGGTTGCGGGTGCGGATGCGCTCTATATCCTCGGCGACCTGTTCGAAGCCTGGATCGGCGACGATCACGACGAAGCCGTCGCGCGGGATACCGCGCGACGGCTGAAGGCGCTGGCGGCAGCAGGCACACCCGTGTATTTCCTGCACGGCAACCGCGATTTCATGCTGGCCGCGCCCTACGCCCGGCAGGCAGGCATGCACCTGATCGACGAGCCGGCGCTGGTGAACCTGTACGGCACCCCCACGCTGCTCATGCACGGCGACACCCTGTGTACGGACGATGTCGCTTACCAGCGCTTCCGCAGCCGCGTCCGCACGCCGTTTGTGCTCGCGGTCCTGCGGCGGCTGCCCTTCGCATTGCGACGCCGGCTGGCGCGGCAGGCGCGTGCCGGCAGCGAAACCGCCAAGGCGGCCAAGACGAGCGCGATCATGGATGTCAACGACGACGCCGTGGTGCGCGCGATGCGATCGCGGCACGTCTGCCGACTGATTCATGGCCATACCCACCGGCCCGCGCGGCACACCCACGCGATCGACGGCACCCCCTGCGAGCGCTGGGTCGTGCCCGACTGGTATGCCCGCTGGGGCTATGTGGTCTGCGATACCGCGGGCTGCGCGCTGGAAATCGGGGATTTATGAAGGCGCATCGATCAGCGGCAGGCCTGCGGGCACGCGGAAGAGTTCCGGCCGCAGCGGCTGCCTGGCGCGGCTTTCCAGCGTGCGGGCCTTGCCGTTGAATTCGCGCACCGCGTTCGGCAGCCCGAGTTTCGGCACCGCATCCACATTCCACACCTGGTTGGCCAGATCGCAATCGTGCTGCAGCTCGCGCGGCGAATCCTTCCACACGCGGTATTGGGTGGCGGCGAGCACGCGGCCGAGTTCCGCCATCGCGCGCGCCGCATCGGGTTCGGCGCGCGGCACCACCGTCCCCTCGCTGCAGGCCACGTCGCCGACGAGCAGGCGATAGCCGCGTACCCCCTGCGCTGCAGGCAGTGCAAGCACGCGCACCTGCCAGTCTGCCGGTTTCGGCGGCACCGTACCCTGCGAAAACACCATCGCCAGCCGGCTGTCGCGCATCACGTTGTACAGCTTCCTGTGTTTGCGGTCGAGCAGGACGAAGTCCCCCGCGTCGTCGCCGCCGTCCATGCGCAGGAAGGACGGCGTGACCAGGATGCGCGTGGCGTAGGCAGGATCGCCCGCATCCTGGTCGACGTAGTGCAGCACGGTCATGTCCGCCGCCCCGGCGGCGCCGGCGAACACTGCGGTCAGCAACAGCAGGCGCTTCACGACAGTCCGCGCGCCAGGTCGGCCTGGATATCGGCCACCGACTCGAGGCCGGCGGCGATGCGCACCAGTCCGTCGCCGATCCCGGCGGCCGCACGCTGCTCCGGCGTCATGCGGCTGTGCGTGGTGGTGGCCGGATGGGTGATGGTCGTCTTGGTATCGCCCAGGTTGGCGGTGATCGACAGCAGGCGCGTTGCATCGATCAGTTTCCACGCTGCGTCCTTGCCGCCTTTCAGCTCGAAGGCGACGATGCCGCCACCGGTCTTCTGTTGCCGCATCGCGAGTGCGTGCTGCGGGTGCGAAGGCAGGCCGGGATAGAGCACGCGCGCCACCTGCGGCTGCGCTTCCAGCCATTGCGCCAGTTCGAGTGCATGCCTCGAATGCGCCTCCATGCGCAGGGAGAGCGTTTCCATGCCCTTCAGGATGACCCAGGCGTTGAAGGCGGAGAGCGTCGGCCCCGCGGTGCGCAGGAAGGTGAACACGCCCTCCATCAGGTCCTTGCTGCCGAGTACCGCGCCGCCCAGCACGCGGCCCTGGCCGTCGAGGTACTTGGTGGCGGAATGGATGACGATGTCGGCGCCCATTTCCATGGGTTTCTGCAGCGCCGGGGAGCAGAAGCAGTTGTCCACCGCGAGCCATGCGCCCGCTTCGTGCGCGATGCCGGCGAGCGCACGGATATCGCTCACCTCGGTGAGCGGGTTCGACGGCGATTCCACGAAGAAAAGCTTCGTGTTCGACTTGACGGCGGCACGCCATTCCTCGGGATCGGTCGGCGAAACGTAGGTCGTCTCGACGCCGAAGCGGCCGAGGATGTTGGAGAACAGCTGCACGGTGGAGCCGAAGATCGAACGCGAGGCGACCACGTGCTCGCCCGCCTTCATCAAGCCCATCACCGTCGCCAGGATGGCCGCCATGCCGGACGCGAAGGCGACGCAACGCTCGGCGCCCTCCAGCGCGGCCAGGCGCGCTTCCATCATGCTGACGGTAGGATTGGCGAAGCGCGCGTAGATCGGGCCCGGCTGCTCGCCCTTGAAGCGCGCCGCGGCTTCCGCCGCGCTGTCGAACATGAAGCTCGAGGTGAGGAACATCGCCTCGGAGTGTTCCTTGAACTGGCTGCGCACCGTGCCGGCGCGTACTGCTAGCGTGTCGATATCGTATTCGTCGTTCATGTCCTGGTCCAAAAGCAGAAACCCCGAACGGCAAGCGCGGTTCGGGGTTTCCCTTGCGACGCTTTAGCCGGATTTATCAAGCGCCCGCAAGCTGAGGTTCAAATCGGCGCCGGACCACTATAGGCCGGTCGCAGACAGCCGGTCAAGTACCCGTCGCGAGATTGAGATCGAGTTGCTGCGTGGACAGCGCGGACGGCGGCGGTTCCTCGCCGTTGCGCACCGCCTCGACGTATTCCAGATACTCGGGCGTGATATCGCCGGTAATGTAGCGGCCGTCGAAGCACGAGGTGTCGAAGTCGAGGATCGCCGGATTGCCCGCCTTCACCGCCGCGATCATCGCGTCGAGATCCTGGTAGATCAGCGCGTCGCAGCCGATCTCGCGCGCGATGTCCTCGTCGCTGCGGCCGTTGGCGATGAGTTCGTTGCGCGTCGGCATGTCGATGCCGTAGACGTTGGAATAGCGCACCGGCGGCGAGGCCGAGGCGAAGTACACCTGTCTCGCGCCGGCGTCGCGCGCCATCTGCACGATCTCGCGGCTGGTGGTGCCGCGCACGATGGAATCGTCGACCAGCAGCACGTTCTTGTCCTTGAATTCCTCGCCGATGGCGTTGAGCTTCTGGCGCACCGATTTCTTGCGCAGCGCCTGCCCCGGCATGATGAAGGTGCGGCCGATGTAGCGGTTCTTGATGAAGCCCTCGCGGTAGGGCACCTTAAGGTGATTCGCCAGTTGCAGCGCGGAAGGCCGGCTGGTGTCGGGAATCGGGATGACCACGTCGATCTTCAGGTGCGCGAATTCGCGCCGGATCTTTTCCGCCAGCGACACGCCCATCGCCAGGCGGGTGTTGTACACCGACACGCCGTCCATCACCGAATCGGGGCGCGCAAGATAGACGTACTCGAAGATGCAGGGATTGAGCATGGCCTTCTCGCTGCACTCGCGGCTGTGCAGGCGGCGCTCGTAGTCGATGAACACCGCCTCGCCGGGCGCCACGTCGCGCAGCAGGCGGAAACCCAGGGTATCGATCGCCACGCTTTCCGAGGCGACGATGTATTCGTGCGGCGTAGCCTGCTCGTTGACGCCGATCACCAGCGGCCGGATGCCGTGCGGATCGCGGAAGGCCAGCAGGCCGTAGCCGGCGATGAAGGCCACCACGGCATAGGCGCCGCGGCACCGCGCATGCACGCCGGCCACCGCGCCAAAGATCGCCTCCAGGTCGAGTTGCCGGCCCGCGGCGCGCACGTGCAGTTCGTGCGCCAGCACGTTCAGCAGCACTTCCGAATCGGAATTGGTGTTGACGTGGCGCAGGTCCATGCGGAACAGCGACTCTTTCAGTTCGTGCGTGTTGGTGAGATTGCCGTTGTGGCCCAGCACGATGCCGTAAGGCGAATTCACATAGAAGGGTTGCGACTCGGCCGACGAGGACGCGCTGCCCGCAGTCGGATAGCGCACGTGGGCCACGCCCATGTTGCCCAGCAGGTTGCGCATGTCGCGCGTGCGGAATACATCGCGCGCCAGCCCCTGCCCCTTGTGCATGTGGAAGCGCCCTTCCTCGGCCGTCACGATGCCTGCCGCGTCCTGGCCGCGATGCTGCAAGACCATCAGACCGTCATACAGGAGCTGATTCACCGCCGTGTTGGCCACGACCCCGATTACCCCGCACATACTCCGCACCTATCCTTGTTCAAAGCGCACGTATTTCGCCACGTCGGCCGGCAACAGGGGCAAGGCCGCGCGCGCCATGGCCTGCAGACTGCCGGACACCGTTGCCTTCTGCCAGAACTCGGTGCGCGGCAACGAGGTCAGGCCGGCGGCCAGCGTCAGTCCGATCAGGATCACCAGCCCCTTGATCAGGCCGAACACTCCGCCGAGCACGGTATCGGCTGGGCCCAGCCCGGCCGCCTTTGCCAGGGCAGCAAACGCATGCCCCAGTAATAGCACACCGACCAGCACCACCAGAAACACGACGGCGAAGCCGATGAAATAGCGCATGCCGGGATTCGCCAGGTCGAGCGGAAGCATCGGTGCCACCAGCAGGGCGCCCCACTTGCCGGCGAGAAAGGCCAGGATCCAGGCGGCCAGCGAAAACAGGGTATCGATGAGCCCGTGCATCAGCCCGCGCACCACGGTCGCCAGCACGATCAAGGCCGCAATGAGATCGAGTCCGCTCACTTGGCCACCACCTGGCCGCTCATGCCGTGCTCGGCGAGTTTGACTGCCGCCGCCACCGCAGCTTCGCGCGTGGCGAAGGGCCCCAGGCGCACGCGGGTCAATGTACCCGCGACATCGGTGTAGGCAGGCAGGCCGGCCTGAGAGGCTCGCGCCGCAAGCGCACGCGCCTTGCCTGCGTCGGACAGGGCCGCCAGTTGCACCACGTATGCGCTGTCGTTCGCCGGCTTGTGCGCCGGCGCGGGTTTGACGGCTTCGGGCCTGGCCTCGTCGACCGGTTTGGCCGGCTTGACGGGCTCGGGTTTTGCAGGGGGTTTGGCCAGTTTGACGGGGTCGGGGTTCGCAACGGCGTGGGCCGGTTCCGATTTCGCGGCTTCTGGCTTCGTCGCCGGCGGCGTATGGGCGGGCGCGGGTTTGGATGGCTCGTTGCGGGCGGGTTCCAGCTCGGCCTCGATGGTGTGCTCGACAGGCGTTTTGTGTACGGCGGAATCGATGGGCGTCGCAGGTGACGGTGCCGCCGTCCGCGGCGGCCCGGCGGGCCCGGGCGCAGCCGCCATTTTCACTGCCAGCGAACTCGCGGGCGGCGGTTCGTCCTCCAGCAGCAAGGGCAGCACGATGACCGCCAGCAGGGTCAGCGCGACCGCGCCGATCAGCCGCCGACGGGCACGACGCTTGAGGTCTTGTTCATTGCTGGGTGGCGGCATGGTCGAGGACTGCGGCGACGGTGGTGAACGAACCGAAGGCGAGGATTCTATCACCTTCGTGCGCCGCGCTTCGCGCCGCCGCAAGTGCTTCCAGCGGGTGCCCGCAGACCGTGACTTGCGCATCCGGCAGGCTGGTACGGAGCGTCTCCGCCAGTGCCCCGGCCGGGCGGGCCCGCGGCGAATCCGGGGTACAGGTCCACCAGGCGTCGACCGCATCGCCGAGCGCACCGAATACGCCCGCGGCATCCTTGTCGGCGAGCATGCCGACGACCGCCAGGGTGCGGCCCGACGCGGGATGCGCTGCCAGGGCGCTGGCAAGGGCACGCGCCGCTTCCGGATTGTGCGCGACATCGACGATGAGTTCGGGCGACCCGGCAATCCGCTCGAAACGTCCGCGCACGCGCGCCCGGGTCAGCCCGGCCCGGATCGCGTCGGCATCGACCGGCAGTCGCGCAGACAGGGCTTCCAGTGCCGCCAGTGCCGCAGCGGCATTGCGCAGCTGGTAATCCCCTGCCATGGCGGGTCGTGGCAGATCGGCCTGCACGCCGGTGCGTCCGCGAAAGGCCCAGCCGTCAGCCGAACGCGCGACCGCAAAGTCCCGTCCGTAGCGGATATCGTCCCCCCCGATGGCCTGGACGTGCGCGATCAGGCTGGCGGGCGGGGCCGGATCGGCACAGATCGCCGGCCGGCCGGCCCGGAAGATGCCGGCCTTTTCGAAGCCGATGGCTTCGCGCGTATCGCCGAGAAAGTCCTGGTGATCGAGATCGACGCTGGTGACGATGGCCACATCGGCGTCCCACAGGTTCACGGCATCGAGCCGCCCGCCGAGGCCGACTTCCAGGATGGCGACGTCGACGCCGGCCGCGATGAACTGCAGCATCGCGCCGAGCGTGCCGAATTCGAAATAGGTCAGCGAAGTCTCGCCGCGGGCTGCCTCGATTTTCTCGAAGGACGACACCAGTTCGGCGTCGCCCGCCTCGTGCCCGGCAATGCGTACGCGCTCGTTGTAGCGCACCAGGTGCGGCGAAGTGTAGAGGCCGGTCCTGTAGCCGGCCGCCGTCAGGATGGCTTCGAGATACGCACAGGTGGAGCCCTTGCCATTGGTGCCGCCCACGATGATGACCGGGAACGCGGGCTTCAGCCCCAGCGCGGCGGCGACGTGGCCAACGCGTTCCAGTCCCAGCTCGATGCTGCTCGGGTGCAAACCTTCCAGACGCGCCAGCCAGTCGGCCAGCGATCGCGGGGACGGTTCCAGCGGCGACACGCCCTAGGCGGCGAGCGCAGGCCGTCCCATCATCATGGTCAGCGTGGTCGCGAGTTCGTCACGCATCTGGCGGCGGTCGATGATGCGGTCGACGGCGCCCTTTTCCAGCAGGAATTCGGCGCGCTGGAAGCCTTCCGGCAGGGTTTCGCGCACGGTCTGCTCGATCACGCGCGGCCCGGCAAAGCCGATCAGCGCATTGGGCTCGGCCACGATGAGGTCGCCCAGCATGGCGAAGCTCGCCGACACGCCGCCCATGGTGGGATCGGTCAGCACGGAGACAAAAGGCAGGCGATGACGCGTGAGTTGCGTCAGCGCGGCCGAGGTCTTGGCCATCTGCATCAGCGAGAACAGGCCTTCCTGCATGCGCGCGCCGCCGCTGGCGGAGAAGCAGACGAAGGCGGAGTTCGATTCGATCGCCGCCTCGATGCCCTGCACGAAGCGCTCGCCGACCACCGAACCCATCGAGCCGCCCATGAACTTGAATTCGAATGCCGCAGCCACCACCGGCACCGCCTTGAGGCTGCCGCCGATGACAACCAGCGCGTCGGTTTCCGTGGTGCCGGTCTGGGCTTCTTTCAGGCGGTCGGGATACTTCTTGCTGTCCTTGAACTTCAGCGGATCCTGTGGCGTCACCTGTGCACCGATCTCGTGCTGCCCCTCGGCGTCGAGCAGCATCGCCAGCCGCGCGCGGGCGCCGATGCGGTGATGGTGGCCGCATTTTGGACAGACTTCGAGATTGCTTTCGAGGTCGGCGCGGTACAGCACTTCGTTGCACGCCGGGCACTTCGACCACAGGCCCTCGGGCATGGATTTCTTCGCCGTCTGCGCGCGCCGCTTGATCTTGGGCGGCAGGATTTTCTGGAACCAGCTCATGGGGGTCTCCGGTTATTTGCTTGCGGCGTCGACGCCGCGGCGCAGATCCTGCACCAGCGTCTTCACGCGTGCGATCAGTTCGCCTTCGGGGGCGGTCTCGATTTCGTTGACGATGCGGCTGCCCACCACCACGGCGTCGGCGATGCGCGCCACCGCCTCGGCACTGGCGGCGTCGCGGATGCCGAAGCCGACGCCAACCGGCAAGGCGCAATGCCGGCGCACCATCGCAACCTTGCGCGACACTTCATCCGCATCCAGGTTGGCCGAGCCCGTCACGCCCTTCAGCGAGACATAGTAGATGAAGCCGCCGGCGGCCGCGGCCACCTGTTCCACCCGCGCTTCCGGCGTGGTGGGCGACAGCAGGAAGATCGGATCGATGCCGGCCGCCTTGAAGACGTCCGCCACGCCCGCCGATTCCTCGGGCGGAATATCCACCGTGAGCGCACCGTCCACGCCGGCGCGCTTCGCCGCCTCGGCGAACGCGGCATAGCCCATGCGCTCGACCGGGTTGGCGTAGCCCATCAGCACCACCGGCGTCCTGTCGTTGCTCTTGCGGAATTCGGCGACCATCGCCAACACGTCCTTCAGGCCCACCTTGTTGGCCAGCGCGCGTTCCGAGGCGCGCTGGATCACCGGGCCGTCGGCCATCGGGTCAGAAAACGGCACGCCCAGTTCGATGATGTCGACGCCCGCCTCTACCAGCGCGTGCATCAGCGGCACGGTCATCCCCTTGCCGGGATCGCCGGCGGTGATGAAGGGAATCAGGGCTTTCTTGTTCTGCGCTTTCAGCGCGGCGAAGGTGGGGCCGATGCGGCTCATGTCTGGTCTGCGGGCTGTTCGGTGAATGCGGCGCGTCAGAGCGTGATGCCCGACAGCTTCGCCACGGTGTTGATGTCCTTGTCGCCGCGGCCGGAGAGGTTGACCAGGATGATCTGGTCCTTCTTCAGCGTGGGGGCGAGTTTCTTTGCCTGCGCGACGGCGTGGCTGGATTCGAGTGCGGGGATGATGCCCTCGTACTTGCACAGGTCGTGGAACGCGGCCATCGCCTCGTCGTCGTCGATGGCGACATATTCCGCGCGGCCGGCGTCCTTGAGCCAGCTGTGTTCGGGCCCCACGCCGGGATAGTCGAGGCCGGCCGACACCGAATGCGTCTCGATGATCTGGCCGTTCTCGTCCTGCATGAGGTAGCTGCGGAAACCATGCAGCACGCCGGGGGTGCCGGCGGAGAGCGGCGCGGCGTGGCGGCCGGAGGCGATGCCGGCGCCGCCGGCCTCGACGCCGATCAGGCGCACGCCGTCGAACGGGATGTAGGGGTGGAAGATGCCGATGGCGTTGGAGCCGCCGCCGACGCAGGCGATGACCGCATCCGGCTGCCGGCCGGTCAGTTCGGGCATCTGCGCGATACATTCGCGGCCGATCACGCACTGGAAGTCGCGCACCAGCATGGGATACGGGTGCGGGCCGGCGGCGGTGCCGAGGATGTAGAAGGTCGATTCGACGTTGGTCACCCAGTCGCGCATCGCTTCGTTGAGCGCATCCTTCAGTGTCCTGGAACCGCTGGATACCGGCACCACTGTCGCGCCCAGCAGCTTCATGCGGTAGACGTTGGGCGACTGGCGGGCGACGTCCTCGGCGCCCATGTAGACCACGCACTCCATGCCGTAGCGTGCTGCGACGGTGGCGGACGCCACGCCGTGCTGCCCGGCGCCGGTTTCGGCGATGACGCGCTTCTTGCCCATGCGCCGGGCGAGCAAGGCCTGGCCGATGGTGTTGTTGATCTTGTGCGCGCCGGTGTGGTTGAGGTCTTCGCGCTTGAGATAGATCTGCGCGCCGCCGTAGGCTTCGGTCAGTCGCCTGGCGTGGTACACCGGGCTGGGCCGGCCGACGTAGTGCTTCAGTTCGTATTCGAATTCGGCCATGAAGGCGGGATCCTGGCGCGCGCGGTCGTATTCGACGCGCAGTTCCTCCAGCGCCGCCATCAGGGTCTCGGCGACGAAAATGCCGCCGTAGGGGCCGAAATGGCCGTGGGCGTCGGGGAGATCGGTCAGCTTCATGTTGCTTCTTTCGCGTTCGCAATGAATCGCGCCACCTTGAGCGCGTCCTTGATTCCTTTCGAGGCCTCGACGCCGGACGATACGTCGACCGCCCAGGGCCGCACGCGGCGCACCGCCTCGGCGACGTTGTCGGCCGTCAGCCCGCCCGACAGGATCACCGGTTTTGGCAATGCCTGCGGGATCAGCGTCCAGTCGAAGCGTTCGCCGGTACCGCCCGGCAGGCCGGGCACGAAGGCATCGAGCAGCAGCCCGCGCGCTGCCTCGAAATCAGCCGCGCATTTTAGCAAATCCGTTTGCGGATTGACCCGCACTGCCTTGATCCAGGGACGGCCATGGCGCGCGCAAGCCGCCGCCGTCTCGTCGCCGTGGAACTGCAGCAGGTCGAGCGGCACCGATTTCAGTACGGTTTCGATGGTCGCCTGTTCGGCGTCGACGAACAGGCCGACCGATTGCACGAAGGGCGGCAGCGCCCGCACCAGTGCGGCAGCGGTTTCGACGGACACGTGGCGCGGGCTTTTTTCGTAGAACACGAAGCCCACCGCGTCGGCTCCGGCCTCGCAGGCGACGTGCAGGTCTTCGAGACGGGTGATGCCGCAGATTTTTACGCGCAGGCTCATGTTGCGAAGGGCCATCGTTCCGAACTTTCCGGCAGGTCGAAGTGCGCAGGATACCGGATGTGGGTGAGATACAGTCCGGCGGCGTCGAAGGTCGGCGCGGCCAGGGTGCGGTCGCGGCTTTCGAGTACCGTGCGCATCCATTCCGGCGCCTGCACGCCCGCCCCGACCTGGATCAGACTACCCATGAGATTGCGCACCATGTGGTGGAGGAAGCCGTCGGCCCGGAAGTCGCACAGCAGGTAATCGCCATGCCGCGCGATCTGCGCAAGCCGCAATTCCTTGACCGGCGATTTCGCCTGGCATTCGGCCGCCCGGAAGGCGGAAAAGTCGTGCCGCCCGATCAGACATGCCGCTGCCCGGTTCATCGCCCCGACGTCGAGCGGGCGATGATGCCAGCCGATCAGGCCTGCGTTGAGGCCGGGCCGCACGGGATGGTTGAGCAGGACATAGCGGTAGCCGCGCTGGATGGCGGCAAAGCGCGCATGGAACTCCGTGCTCACCGCGCGCGCCCACAGCACGGCCACGCCGGCCGGCAGGTGACTGTTGACACCGCGTACCCAGGCGCTGAGCGGACGTTCTGCCGTCACGTCGAAATGCGCGACCTGGAACGCGGCGTGCACGCCGGTGTCGGTGCGTCCGGCGGCGGTCACCGCGGTCTTTTCGCCGGCGATGGTGGCGACCGCCGCTTCCAGCGCATCCTGCACGCCGCACCCCTGCGGCTGCGACTGCCAGCCGCAGAAGCCGACTCCGCGATATTCCAGTCCGACGACGATGCGCATCTCAACCCGGCCTCATGCCCAGGCAACTCCAACCAGCAGCAAGGCCGCGAGTATGACGGCGCTGTCGCGGGTTTGCCAGCGTTCGGCCTGCAGGCGCAGGGTTGCGGGCGTCGCATCGTCCGGAATCGGCGACCGCAGCGCATCGAGCCAGTGCGCGGGCCTGGCCGCCTGTTCGACGGCATCCAGCGTCAGCCCGAGGCGCACCGCGAAAGCCCGGCGGTCGAATCCCAGCCAGGCGAGCGGTTTCGCCAGCACGAAGAGGCCGTAAACCAGACGCGGCCGGCGCGTCGTGGCCAGCAGCAGTGCCAGGCCAGCCAGCATCAGGGTCAGCCGCAGCACGCGCAGGGCACCGGACTGGAGTCCTTCGAACGTGGGGCTGGCCGCGCCCAGCTCCGGCCATACCGCCACCCCCGGCACACTCAGCGCATAGGTCAAGAACAGGATGGCCAGCAACCAGCGCGTGCGCCGCAGCAACCGGAGCAGATCGGCGCGCGCGGGAGGCAGAAACAGAAAGGCCGTCGCGACGGCGACGGCCAGGAGGGAGAGCCGGAACGGCGCGGCGATTTCCGCCGCCACCGCCCACCCGCCCCACAACAGGAGGCGGGCCAGAGGATGCATCGAATCAGCCCAGCGTGGCGAGGAGGCCTTTCGCGTCGGACTTCTGTCGTTCGCTGCCCTCGGCCAGCACTTCGTTGAGAATTTCGCGGGCGCCTTCCTTGTCGCCCATTTCCACGTAGGCCCGGGCCAGGTCAAGCTTGGTGCCGACCTCGTCCAGATCGAGGTCGCCCCCACCGCCTTCGCCCAGGTCGAGATCGAGGCCGCTGAAATCGAATTTGCTGTCCGGACCGTTGTCTTCCTCCAGCCCCAGGTCCAGCTTCAGTTCCTCTTCGCCGCTGGGAAGGTCGAGTTCGGGCAGGTCGAAATCCAGGCTCTGCGTATCCGGCTCGGCGTAGGTCGGCTCGGCAGCCGCGGGTTCGGTCTGCTGGGCATCGAAATTGAGCACGTGGCCGGCGCTTTCGAATTCCAGCGGTGTGCTGGCGGTCACCGGATCGGTGACGGGTTCGGGTTCCGCCGCGGGAGACGCAGCGGATTCCGGTTCGGCAGGCGCCAGCAGGGTGTCCATGGCCACCGCACCGCCGGCAATGGCTGCCGTGGCCGCCACCGTGGCAGCGGCTTCGCCCCCCGACTGCACGCCGCCATAGAGCGGATTGGTCGGATCGATGCCGCGTCCCATTTCGCAGGCCTTGTCCCACAGGGGGCTGGGCTTGTTGCCGAGCGCGGCGAACAGGTCGCCAGCCACGCTTTCGAAGGCCGCGGTGTTGCGCCGCGCCGCATAGATTTCCAGCAGCTTGACGCGAATCTCGTGGCGATCCGGGTTCTTGGCGATGGCTTCCTTGAGGATCTCCTCGGCCTGCGCGTCGCGCCCGTAGGCCATGTAGACCTCGGCTTCGGCGATGGGGTCGACGTCGTGGGTGTCGATGGTGCCGAGGCCGGCCTGGCTGAAATCGGTGAGGAACGAGGTGTCGCCCGTATTCACGCTGCCGCCGGAAGCCGCGCCGACGACCGTATTCGGATGGACATCCCCGCCGCTCATGATGCTGTCGTCCAGCGCGGCCGTATTGACGCTCTTGGCGCGACGACGGCCACCGCTGGCCATCATCCACCACAGCAGCCCGCCGAGGCCGATCGCGGCGAGGCCGCCGCCCCAATACAGGGGATTGGCCAGCAGCGGGTCATACCAGTTACCGGTGGTCTCGGGAGCGGACGGCGTTTCGACGGTGGGTGCCGGGGCAGGCGCCGGCTTGGGTGTCGCGGCCGGTGCCGGAGCGGGTGCGGGGGGCGGCGGCGGCGGCGCCGCATTCTTCTCGGCTTCGGCCTGGGCCTTCTCCTTCATTTCAACCAGTTTCTGCATGTCCTGGACCTGCTTTTCCAGGGCGGCAACGCGTTGCGACGATTCGTCGAGCGCCTTCTGCCTTGCGATGGCATCTTCTTCCTGGGCCCGCAGCTTGTCCTGCAGGGCACGGGTTTCGTCGGCCTTCGCCTTGGCATCCGCGGCAGCGGGGGCCTTGGACAGCTTGAGCACGTCCTTCTGCGCCTCCGGCGCCGGCTTGGCCTTGTCCTCGACCTTGGACGTGATCTTGCCGCTGCTGGCCTGGCCCGGGGCCGGCTTGACCTCCGGCGCAGCGCTTGCCGCGGCGGCCAGTTTCTGGCGATAGGCACGCCAGTCTTCGGCCTGCAGCTTGATTTCGTGCACGGCGTCCTTCTGCGCCAGGGCAGACAGCTTGTCGCCCGCCGGCACATTGAGCGTCTTGCCCGCCTTCAGGCGGTTCATGTTGCCGTCGAATGCGCTTGCGTTGTCGCGATACAGTCCGACCAGGGTCTGTTCCAGGCTGACGCCTTCAGGACGCACGCGCTGGGCGATTCCGGCCAGCGTGTCGCCCTGCTTGACCGTGACGCTACCCGGCGCAGCCGGTTTGGCTTCCGCCGGCGGGACCGGCTTGGCCGGCTTGGCAGCCTTGGGCACCGTCTGCGGGGCCGGTTTGGGCACCGTCTGCGGGGCCGGTTTGGGCGCGGTCTGCGGGGCGGCGGCCTGGGGTACGGCAACAGCGGCGGTCTGGGCAGGCGCCACCGTCACCGGCGGCACTGTCTGGTTGCTGCCCGTGCCGGGCGGGTCAAGCAGCATGGTGTATTCGCGCACCAGCCGGCCGGAAGCCCAGCTCAGCTCGACCAGCATGTCGATGAAGGGATCGTTGACGGGCCGGGCCGAGGTGACTTTCAGCACGGCCTTGCCGTTGGGTTTCTTTTCGACGGCAAAGCGCAGGGTGGAAAGAACGGGGGAAAACTCGACGTGTGCGTCGCGAAACGCCTGGTCGGACGCCAGCGTGGCCGAGAGGCTGTCGAGTTCGGCCTTGTCGGCGGCAAACAGTTCGATTTCGGCCGAGAGCGGTTGCCCCAGCGCCGAACCGACCGACAGTTTGCCCAGTCCTGCGGCGCTCGCCATCATCGGCAGCGCGATCAGGCCGGCAGCGGCCAGTTGGGTGGTGAAGCGCTTCAATTTCATCCCGTTTCTCCCTGTAGGCCCCGGCTGGCGGGGCGTTGAATGCTCGACGCCTTTATTGACGGCGCGACAGCCGCAATCTTTAGAGCATAAACCGCACCAAAACAAGCCCGCCGGGCGCCGGCTGTTGTTTTTTAGGCGTCGAGCAGGATGCGCAACATGCGCCGCAGGGGCTCGGCCGCCCCCCACAGCAACTGGTCGCCGACGGTAAACGCGGTCAGATACTGCGGTCCCATGTTGAGCTTGCGCATGCGTCCGATGGGCACGGTGAGCGTGCCGGTGACGGCGGCGGGCGTGAGCTCGCGCATGGTGATCTCGCGGTCGTTGGGCACCACCTTGACCCATTGGTTGTGCGCGGCGATGAGGCCGTGGACCTCGTCCAGCGGCACATCCTTCGTCATCTTGATGGTCAGCGCCTGCGAATGGCAGCGCATGGCGCCGACGCGCACGCACAGGCCATCGATGGGGACGGGGTTGGCGCTCCGGCCCATGATCTTGTTGGCCTCGACCTGGGCCTTCCATTCCTCCTTCGACTGGCCGGACTCGAGCGCCACGTCGATCCAGGGAATCAGGTTGCCGGCGAGCGGCACCGGCCAGGCGTCGAGCGGATAGCGGTCCGAGCGGATGAACTCGGCCACCTTGCGGTCGATTTCCAGGATGGCGGAGGCGGGATCGTCGATCAGCGTTTTCACCTCCCCGTGCACGGCGCCCATCTGGGCGATCAGTTCGCGCATGTTGCGCGCGCCGGCACCGGAGGCTGCCTGGTAGGTCATCGGCGACACCCACTCGATCAGGCCCGCGTCGAACAGCCCGCCCATTGCCATCAGCATCAGCGACACCGTGCAGTTGCCGCCAACGTAGGTCTTGACGCCGTTGGCGATGCCGTCCTGGATCACGTTCTTGTTGACCGGGTCGAGGATGATGATGGCCTCGTCCTTCATGCGCAGGGTCGAGGCGGCGTCGATCCAGTAGCCATTCCAGCCGGCCGCGCGCAGCTTGGGATAGATTTCCTTGGTGTAGTCGCCGCCCTGGCAGGTGATGATGGCGTCGCAGGCCTTCAGTTCGTCGATGCTGTTGGCATCCTTCAGTGGCGGCACGTCGCGGCCGATGTCCGGTCCCTTGCCGCCGACGTTCGACGTGGTGAAGAACACCGGGTCGATGTGGTCGAAATCGCGTTCTTCCTTCATGCGGCCCATGAGCACCGAACCCACCATGCCGCGCCAGCCGATCAAGCCTACTTTCATCATTGTTCAAGTCTCCAGAAAACCGGTTCCCGTCATGACGGGAAAATCACATTGCCTGCACCACCGCGTCGCCCATTTCACTGCACGACACCTTGTTTGCGCCCTCGGTCCAGATGTCGCCGGTGCGGTAGCCCTGTGCGATCACCTTCTTCACCGCGTTCTCGATGCGGTCGGCCGTCGCCAGATCGGCGAAGGTGTAGCGGTACATCATCGCCACGGAAAGAATGGTCGCAAGCGGGTTGGCCAGATTACGGCCGGCAATGTCGGGGGCCGAGCCGTGGATGGGCTCGTACATGCCCTTGTTGTGCTCGTCCAGCGAGGCCGACGGCAGCATGCCGATCGAGCCCGACAGCATCGACGCCGCGTCCGACAGGATGTCGCCGAAGATGTTGCCGGTGACGAGGGTGTCGAACTGCTTCGGCCACTTGATCATCTGCATCGCCGCGTTGTCGACGTACATGTGGCTCAACTCGACCTCGGGGTAATCCTTCGACACCTCGATCATCACGGCCTTCCACAGTTCGGAACATTCCAGCACGTTGGCCTTTTCCACCGAACACAGTTTCTTGCCGCGCTTCATCGCGATGCCGAAGGCGACATGGGCGACGCGGCGCACTTCGGATTCGGAATACAGCATGGTGTTGAAACCGACACGCTCGCCGTTGCGGATCTCGATGCCGCGCGGCTGTCCGAAGTACACATCGCCGGTAAGTTCGCGCACGATCATGATGTCGAGCCCGGACACGACCTCGGGCTTCAGCGACGATGCGCCCGCAAGTTCCGGATACAGCAGCGCCGGGCGCAGGTTGGCAAAGAGATTGAGTTCCTTGCGGATGCGCAGCAGGCCGCGCTCGGGTCGCAGCGGCCGGTCGAGCGCGTCGTACTGCGGACCGCCGACGGCGCCGAGCAGCACGGCATCCGCTTCGCGCGCGAGCTTCAGCGTCGCTTCGGGGAGCGGGTCGCCGGACGCGTCGTAGCCGGCGCCGCCGATGGGCGCGGTCTCCATCTCGATGGACGCGCCCTCGGATTTGAGGACATTCAGGACCTTGACGGCCTGGGCGACGATCTCGGGGCCGATGCCGTCGCCGGGAAGTACTGCTAGTTTCATGTTGACTCCGTGAGATGCGGATGGCCGGGCGCGGGGCGCGCCCTGCGCCTCACGCATTGAATAACCAGGGGGCCGCGACCTTGCGCTTGTCCTCGTAGGCCTTGATCCTGTCGGCGTGCAGCAGGGTCAGGCCGATGTCGTCCAGGCCGTTGAGCAGGCGATGCTTGCGGCCCGGGTCGACCTCGAACGCAAGCACCTCGCCGCCAGGCGTGGTGACGGTCTGCGCCGCCAGGTCGACGACCAGGCGATAGCCTGCGCTCGCCTCGCACTCGCGGAACAGGCGGTCGACCGTGGCGGCATCGAGCACGATGGGCAGGAGGCCGTTCTTGAAGCAATTGTTGTAGAAGATGTCGGCGAAGCTCGGCGCGATGACGCTGCGGATGCCGTAGTCCTCCAGCGCCCAGGGCGCGTGTTCTCGGCTCGATCCGCAACCGAAGTTGTCGCGCGCGAGCAGCACCGACGCGCCCCGGTAGCGCGGAAAGTTGAGCACGAACCCGGGGTTGGGCTGGCGGCTGGACGGGTCCATGCCAGGTTCGCCGTGGTCGAGGTAGCGCCATTCGTCGAACAGGTTGGGACCGAAGCCCGACCGCTTGATCGACTTCAGGAACTGCTTGGGAATGATGGCGTCGGTGTCGACATTGGCGCGGTCAAGCGGAACCACCAGTCCGTCCAGCGTGGTGAATGCCTGCACTTTATTTGCTTCCCGCGCGTTCGATGGCACCGCCCGCCTTCTGGATGTCCTGCCCCAGCCCCTGCACGGTATTGCAGCCCGCCAGCGTCAACATGGCGATGATCACGGCAGCGATCACGGGTTTCATCATGGTGTTCTCCTCAGAAAGTACGTACGTCGACGAAGTGGCCCGCGATGCCGGCGGCGGCGGCCATGGCCGGGCTGACCAGGTGCGTGCGTCCACCCTGCCCCTGGCGGCCTTCGAAATTGCGGTTGCTGGTCGAGGCGCAGCGTTCGCCCGGTTCCAGCCGGTCGGCGTTCATCGCCAGGCACATCGAACAGCCGGGTTCGCGCCACTCGAAGCCGGCGTCGAGAAATATCCTGTCCAGGCCCTCGGCCTCGGCCTGCTGCTTCACCAGGCCCGAGCCCGGCACCACCATCGCCAGCTTCACGCTGGCCGCCTTCTTGCGGCCCCGGACGACCGCGGCGGCTTCGCGCAGGTCCTCGATGCGGGAATTGGTGCACGAGCCGATGAACACCTTGTCGATGGCGATCTGCTCGATCGGCGTGTCGGCGACGAGCCCCATGTAGTCGAGGGCACGGGTCCAGTCGTGGCGCTTGACGTCGTTGGGCGCTGCGGCCGGGCTGGGCACGCGGTTCCTGACCGACGTCACCATTTCCGGCGAAGTGCCCCAGGTGACCTGCGGCTCGATGGCGGCGGCATCGAGTTCGACCACACGGTCGAACGGCGCGTCGGCATCCGAACGCAGCGTTTTCCACCAGGCGACGGCCTGATCCCAGGCTGCGCCCGTTGGCGCGAACGGGCGTCCCTTCACGTAGTCGATGGTGACGTCATCGACGGCCACCATGCCGGCGCGGGCGCCGGCCTCGATCGCCATGTTGCACAGGGTCATGCGGCCTTCCATCGACAGGCCACGGATCGCGCTGCCACCGAACTCGATGGCATAGCCGGTCCCGCCGGCGGTGCCGATCACGCCGATGACGGCCAGCGCGATGTCCTTGGCCGTGACGCCGCGCCCGAGTTGCCCTTCCACCGCGACCAGAAGGGTCTTCGACGGTTTCTGCCACAGGCACTGGGTGGCGAGCACGTGCTCGACTTCCGAGGTACCGATGCCGAAGGCCAGTGCCCCGAACGCGCCGTGGGTGGAGGTATGCGAGTCGCCGCAGACCACGGTCATGCCCGGCAGGGTGAGTCCCTCTTCCGGGCCGATCACGTGGACGATACCCTGGCGCACATCGTTCATGCCGAATTCGCGGATGCCGAATTCGGCGCAGTTGGCGTCCAGCGTCTCGACCTGCAGGCGCGAGATCGGATCGGCGATGCCCTTGCTGCGGCCGGTCGTGGGCACGTTGTGATCGGGGACGGCCACCGCCGCATCGACGCGGCGCGGCAGGCGCCGGGCGAGCTTCAGCCCCTCGAAGGCCTGCGGGCTGGTGACTTCGTGCACCAGATGGCGGTCGATATAAAGCAGCGTCTGGCCGTCAGGCTCGACGTGAACGACGTGGGCGTCCCACAATTTCTGGAATAGGGTCTGACCGGGCATGCGGAATCAGGAGCGGTGCGGAAAACCTCAATTATTTCATAGCTTGGGGGGCACTGGCACGGCTTTTGTTCGCCCCCACCTGGCGTAGACGGCCCACGCCAGCGCCGCACTTCCCGCCGCCAGCGTGAACGTCCAGTCCGCCCCCAGCCGGTCCCAGGTCACGCCGCTGACCAGGCCGCCCAGGGTACCGCCGACGCCGTACGACAGGCTGGTGTAGAGCGCCTGCCCGCGCGCCTGGTGCCGGCCGCGAAAATGGCGATGGATCAGCGCCACTGCCGCGGCGTGGTAGGTGCCGAAGGTGAAGGCATGCAAGGTCTGGGCGCCCCATACCACCCAGCTCGTTTCCACCCCCCAGGCGATCAGCAGGAAGCGCAGCACGGCCAGGCCGAAGCTGGCCAGGATCAGTCGGCGCGGTGACACCCGCGCGAAGATGCGCGGAATGATCAGGAAAATGCCGATCTCGCACAGCACGCCCAGCGCCCACAGCCAGCCCACAGTGGATTTCCCGTAGCCGTGATCGACCAGATAGATCGAGTAGAACGTGTAATACGGCCCGTGGGTTGCCGCCATCAACAGGCAGGCCGCCAGCAGCGACGCCACTTCCGGTCGCTTCACGATGTCCACGATCGAATGATGGTCCCCGGGATGGGCCAGGATTTCCGCCTCGGGAATCACCCGCGCGAAGGCCGCGATGCCGAGCATCACGACCAGGACCGCCCACGGCAGCCAGGCGATGGATACATGGTCGAACGCATAGCCCAGCCCGACCACCATCACGATGAACCCGATCGATCCCCACAGGCGGATGCGCCCGTAGGCATCGATGCGATCCCCGAGATGCGACAGCGTCATGGCCTCCACCAGCGGCAGCGAGGCACTCCAGAAGAAGCTCAGGGCCGCCATCACGGCAAACATCCACCAGAAGCTGCTACCGAAGAACACCCCGCAGAACGCGAGCACGCTGCCCGCCGCGGCCAGCTGAACAATCGCGCTGCGTCGGCCGGAACGGTCGGCCATGTGGCCCCAGATATTGGGTGCGAAGATCCGCATCACCTGCAGCAGCGACATCAGCACGCCGATCTGGAAGGCATTGAAGGCCAGCGCACGCAGGTACAGCCCCCAGAACGGCGAGATCGCGCCGACGAAGGCGAAATAGAAGAAATAGAAACCGGACAGGCGCCAGTAGGGAACGGCTTTCATGCGGCGGCATTATCCACGAGGCCGGCGCGGGTCGCCCGCGCACGGACCGCGCGCCTTGCGTCGCGTGCCGGCTGGCCTAGGCTGAGAACATTGAATATGCATGCGAGGAGGTTTCCCATGCCGACTTCTTCCCCCCACATCGAACCGCGTAACCGCGAACCGGTCCCCGATCCGGATTTCCCGCATGCGCCGCCCGGATGGAGCAGGATCGACGCGATGCGCATTGCCCGGGATGAAAGGATCGGCCTGACCGAGGCCCACTGGGAGGCGGTGCGCGCCCTGCAGGGCTATTACGCACGGCACGACGACGGCAGTCCGATCAATCTGCGTGACCTGCACGACGCGCTCGACGAGCACTTCCATGCGCAGGGCGGGTTGCGCTTCCTCTACACCCTGTTCCCTGCCGGCCCCATCGCCCAGAGTTGCCGGCTCGCCGGGCTCAAGGCCCCGTTCATCGCCAGCGACCCCGGCTTCGGCAGCGTGGCCTGAACGCGCCGCACAACGCGCGGTCAGCCCTGCGCCTGCTGTGAAGCAGGGTCTTGCTGCGCCCCCATCCGACTTGATCATTGGCCGGAAACCCCACATACTCGACGCACCTTCCGACGCTCGGTATCGCCCGCCTTGACGCCCACGCTCTCCGCTTCACAGATCGATCTGCAAGCGCTGCAACTGGACGATGCCCGCGCCCTGCTGGCGCACGATGCCCAGAACGGCTACCCGGAGCCGGGCGAATCCCCCCTGCAGTACCTGCAACGCGTCATCGACGGCCTCTGCGACCTGTCGCTCCGCGATCCCCTGACCGGACTCGGCAACCGGCGTCATTTCCATGCCGTGCTCGAACGCTCGATCGAGACCGTTGCACGTTCGGGCGACTCGGTCCTGCTGCTGCTGCTCGACATCGACCATTTCAAGACCATCAACGACACCCACGGCCACCTCGCGGGCGACCAGGTACTGCGGGCCATCGCGGCCTGCCTCGCGCGCTGCCTGCGCCCGGTCGACACGGTCGCGCGCTACGGCGGCGAAGAATTCGCCGTCATCCTGCCGCACTGCCGGCCCGTGTTCGGCCGCGCCGTTGCCGAGCGCATTCGCGAAACCATTGCCGCACTGTCCATCCCCGCTGCACCGATGCTGGCCCTGAACGCCACCGTCAGCATCGGCGGTGCCTACGCGCCGGAATGGGTACGCTCGACCGCCGATCTCTGGATCGAACGCGCCGACCAGCAGCTCTATCGCGCCAAATCCGCGGGGCGCAACCAGGTATGCCTGGACCAGCCGCGCGAACTTGCGGTCAGCGCCGAGGAAAAAGGCCTCCTGTTCACCCATCTCGAACTGGATGACCTGCCGGCCGCCCCCGCCCCGAACCGGATCAGCGCATGAACGACATCGTTTCCCCCGACGCTCCCCAGCACGTCGACGAGGCCCCGTTGCCGCACCCCTTCGGCAAGGTCATCGCCGTCACCAGCGGCAAGGGCGGCGTCGGCAAGACCTTCGTTTCCGCCAATCTTGCCGCCGCCCTCGCCCGGCAGGGCAAGAAAGTCCTGGTGCTCGACGCCGACCTCGGGCTGGCCAATCTCGACGTGGTACTCAATCTCTATCCCAAGATCACCCTGCACGACGTGTTCACCGGCAAGGCGGCGCTGGACGAGGCGATCCTGCCGGCCCCCGGCGGCTTTTCGGTCCTGCTGGCCGGCTCGGGCATGGTCGAATACTCGCGCCTGACGCCCGAGGTGCGCGGCGAATTCCTGCGCATCGTGAGCGGACTGGTGCCGCGCTTCGACGTGGTTCTGCTCGATACGGGCGCCGGCATTTCCGACGTGGTGCTGTTTGCGGTGTCGCTGGCGTCCGAGGTGTTGATGGTGGCCACGCCCGAGCCGACCTCGCTCACCGACGCCTACGCCACGATCAAGGTACTGGTCGGCCAGCAGCACCGGCAGACCGTGCGTCTGGTCGTCAACCAGACCACGCGTGCGGGGAGCGGCCCCGCCATCACCCGGCAACTGCAGGAAGTGCTGGACCGCTTCGTCGTCAACCCGCTCGGGCACCCTTTCCGCCTGAGCCATGTGGGCGACATCCCGGTCGACCCGGAAGTGCGCCAGGCCGTGATGCGGCGACAACTGCTGATGCAGGCCATGCCGGGGTGCCCCGCCGCGACCGCCATCAGCCAGATCGCGCGGTCGCTGGACGAAAGCGTGATCTCGAAAGGCGGCTGAGCCCGCTCAGTCGACCTCGGGCGCGTGCATCACCAGCGCGCGCACCCGTTCGGGCTCGATGCGCAGCAGGCTGCCGATGGCCTTGTAGTCGTCCGGCAGGGCGGGATTGTCCCAGCCTTGTGCCGAGTGTCGCGCCAGATTGACCGCGAGCGTCACGTTGCGCACACGGGCGGAGTGCGCCTCGCCCGGGTCGAGGAGATGCTGCAGCAGTTCCGGCAGATGCCACTCGATCGCCAGTTGCCGCTGCAATTCCACGCCGGTGAAGCCCAGCACCTGCTTTTGCGCCTCCGCACTGCGCAGGCCCGAATCGGCCTGCTGGCGTCGACGGATCTCGAGCATGGATTCCGGATTGAAACACCACATCAGCATTTCTGCGGAATGCGTCAGCAGGGCGGAAACCTGCACCTCCTCGGCATGCAGGTCGTGCAGCCGCAATGCCCAGTCGAACGCGTAGTGCGCCGCACGCTGCGCCCGCCGCACCGTGCGCAGCAGGTGGATCAGCGCCTCCATGTGGCCGTGGAGCAGGTCTTCTGCAACGGGACGCGCGGGCAGGTCGCGGAAAAAGGTCTCCAGCCCCATCATCAGCAGGGTCTGCTTGACGTCGACCAGTTCGTATTCCTGCTTCCTCCCCTTGCGCTGCTGCATGTGCCGCAGCAGTTTGACCGTCAGCAGCGGATCGTCGGTCACCACGCCCGCCACGGTGCGCGCGTTCAGCAGCGCATCGTCGGCACGCAAGCGCTCCAGTTCGCGCGCGCTGTGTTTCAGCACGGGGATCTCGGCTTCGCTGAACCGGGCAATCCAGTCGACCAGGCTATGGGGGGACGGTGACATGACGCTCCTGAATGCGGGCTACAGGCCCGATGCTCCTGATAGGCTTATCGGCCCGCGCCCCCCTTCCTTGAGCCTCCGGCAGGGCACGCAGCCTCCCGGGCCAAACGCAACAATAAATCTAGTTGACAATTATTCTCATTCAACTAATATGGAGCCCATGTCGCGACTTCCCAGGGGGAAAGATGCCATGTACGTCTGCCTGTGCCACAACGTGACCGATTCGGACATCCATCGCCTGGTGCGCACCGAGGACGTGCGCAGCGTGCGCGAACTGGGCGAACGCCTGGGCGTGGCGACCCAGTGCGGCAAGTGCGCGAAATGCGCCAAGGAAGTCCTGCGCGAAGCGCGCCAGATGGCGGCAACCGGGTCCGGCTGCCCCGCCCTGATGGCCGCCGCCTGAACCAGCATCGGGTTCGCATGCCCGCCCGCATGCCTCAAACCCGCGCCATTGCTTGTCTTGCACGGGTTTTTCCCTAGAATGACTGGCAGCCCGCCCGCCCATTAGCCAGTCATCCTGCCAGCCAACGGCCACCCGGGCTCCCTCAAACCACAGGAGAGAGCCATGAAAGGCGACAAGAAAGTCATCCAGTATCTGAACAAGGCCCTCACGGTCGAACTCACCGCGATCAACCAGTACTTCCTGCACGCCCGCATGTACAAGAACTGGGGCCTCGCCGCCCTGGGCAAGCACGAGTACGAGGAATCCATCGAGGAAATGCACCATGCCGACAAGCTGATCGAGCGCATCCTCTTCCTGGAAGGCCTGCCCAACCTCCAGGACCTGAACAAGCTGATGATCGGCGAGAACGTGGTCGAGTGCATCAACTGCGACCTCAAGCTCGAACTCGGCGGCCGCGCGCTCTACGTCGAGGCCATCGCCCACTGCGAGTCGGTCAAGGACTACGTCTCGCGCGAGATCCTCACCGGCATCCAGTCCGACACCGAGGAACACATCGACTATCTGGAAACCCAGCTCGAACTCATCAAGCGCATGGGCGAACAGAACTACATGCAGACCGCCGCGGGCCCCGTCGAAGGCTGAGTCGAGCCGCATCGCCGTACAATGGACGCCCCCGCCGTGGGGCGTTTTTCGTGTCCGCCGATGTCATTCGATCCCGATTGCCGTGCCTGCCCCCGTCTGGCGAACTTCCTCGACGACGTGCGGGTCCGCCACCCCGACTACCACGCCCGACCGGTCGCCCCCTTCGGCGCCGCCTCGCCCGGGCTGCTGATCGTCGGCCTGGCGCCGGGCATGCACGGCGCCAACCGCAGCGGGCGCCCGTTTACCGGCGACTACGCGGGGGTGCTGCTTTACGCGACGCTGCACAAGTTCGGTTACGCCAGCGCGCCGGAATCGATTTCCAGGGACGATGGCCTCCGGCTCGTCGACTGCCGCATCACCAACGCCGTGAAATGCCTGCCGCCGGCCAACAAGCCCGAGCCGGCCGAAATCCGCACCTGCAACCGCTTCCTCGCCGAGGAACTGGCCGCGCTGCCAGCCGGCGCACGCATCCTGGCGCTGGGCCTGATCGCGCACCAGGCCGTGCTGCGCGCATTCGGCCTCAAGCTCAAGGACCATCCTTTCGCGCACGGCAGCGACCATCGTCTGCCCAACGGTCGACGCCTGGTCAGCAGCTATCATTGTTCCCGTTACAACACGCAGACGCGGCGGCTCACGCCCGAGATGTTCGAAGCCGTGTTCCGCCAGCTCCAGGAGACCTGACATGCCCGTCGTCACCATCAAGCTCGCCGGCAGCCTCAGCCGCGAACAGAAGAAGAAGGTAGCCGAGGAAATCACCGCCACGCTGGAACGCCACGCCGGCAAACCGGCCTCGTACACCTACATCGCGTTCGAGGAACTGCCCGACGAGAACTGGGCGATCGCCGGCAGGCTGCTCGACGAAGACTGAGCCTTGGCCGTCGACAAGGACTTCCTCGCCTCGCTGCCCACCCTGCCCGGCGTCTATCGCATGATCGACGCCGCGGGCGCGGTGCTCTACGTCGGCAAGGCCAAGGACCTCAGGAAGCGCGTTTCCAGCTACTTCCAGAAGACCGACCAGAGCCCGCGCATCCGGTTGATGCTGAAATCGGTCGCGCACATCGACACCACGGTGACGCGCACCGAGGCCGAGGCCCTGCTGCTGGAGAACAACCTCATCAAGGGGCTGAAGCCGCGCTTCAACATCCTGTTCCGCGACGACAAGTCCTATCCCTACCTGCTGCTCAGCGGACACCGCTTCCCGCGGCTGGCCTATTTCCGCGGCACGCCCAGGAAGACCGACCAGGCCTTCGGCCCTTACCCCAACAGCTACGCGGTGCGCGAGAGCATCCAATTGCTGCAGAAGGTGTTCCAGCTGCGCACCTGCGAGGACACCGTGTTCGCCAACCGTTCGCGGCCCTGTCTGCTGCACCAGATCAAGCGCTGCACCGCGCCCTGCGTCGACAAGATCACGCCACAAGTCTATGCGCGCGACGTCGCGGAAGCCGCGCTGCTGCTGAAGGGAGAAGCCACGACACTGACCGCGACGCTCACCACGCAGATGAACGCGGCCGCCGAACAGCTCGATTTCGAGACCGCGGCCTTCCTGCGCGACCGCCTGCGCATGCTGGCAACGGTGCGGGAAAAACAGTTCGTCGACACCACCGATAGCGACACCGACGCCGACGTGGTGGCCGCCGCCGAGGCCGGCGGCGTGATCGCGGTCAACCTCACCATGATCCGCGGCGGCCGCCATCTCGGCGACCGCAGCTTCTTCCCGCAGCACGGCGAAGGCGCCAGCCCGGCCGAGGCGCTCGAGGCCTTCATCGCCCAGCATTATCTGGCGCATCCGATCCCGCCGCGCATTCTGGTCAGCGAACCCATCGAGACCGCTGCGCTGGAAACCCTGCTCGGCGAGCAGGCGCAACGCAAGATCGGCCTGCAGCATCGCGTCACCGGCAAACGCCGCGTGTGGCTCACGATGGCGCAGGCCAACGCGCGCCTCTCGGCCGAACGCCGCAGCGCCGACCGCACCCAACAGTCGCAGCGCCTGGCCGCGCTCGCCGACACGCTCGACCTGCCGGCGCTCAAGCGCATCGAGTGCTTCGACATCTCGCACACCCTGGGCGAGGCGACCGTCGCGTCGAACGTGGTTTACGAAGGCGACGACCTGAAGAAGGCCGACTACCGGCGCTACAACATCGTCGGCATCACGCCCGGCGACGACTACGCCGCGATGCGCGCCGCACTCACCAAGCGCTTCCAGAAAAGCGTCGAGGAAAACGGCGTGCTGCCCGACCTGCTGCTGATCGACGGCGGCAAGGGGCAGATTTCCAGCGCGGTCGAAGCCATGGCCGAACTCGGTCTCTCCGACGTGCTGTTGCTCGGCGTCGCCAAGGGCGAATCGCGCAAGCCGGGACTCGAAACGCTGATCTTCGCCGACGGCCGCGAACTCAGGCTCGCCAAGGACCATCCCGGCTTCCATCTCATCCAGCAGGTACGCGACGAGGCGCACCGCTTCGCCATCACCGGCCACCGCGCCAGACGCGGCAAGGCGCGCCTGCAATCGACGCTGGAAGACATCCCCGGCATCGGCCCCAGACGGCGCAAACAGCTGCTGGAGCACTTCGGCGGCCTGCAGGGCGTGCGCGACGCCGGCGTCGACGCGCTTGCCTCGGTGAACGGTATCAGTCGAGAATTGGCGGAAACCATCTACGGCGCCCTGCACTGATGCCGCTCAACGTCCCCAACCTGCTCACCTGGCTGCGCATCTTCCTCATCCCCCTGATGGCGGGCGTGTTCTACCTGCCGGACGGCTGGGTGACCCTGCACCAGGCCAACCAGCTGGCCGCCGCCTTCTTCGGCATCGCCGCCCTGACCGACTGGTTCGACGGCTACCTCGCCCGGGCGCTGGGCCAGACTTCCGCCTTCGGCGCCTTCCTCGACCCGGTCGCCGACAAGCTCATGGTCGCCGCCGCGCTCATCGTGCTGATCGACATCGACCGGGTGGCGCCCCTCGTCGGCCTCATCATCATCGGCCGCGAAATCACCATCTCCGCCCTGCGCGAGTGGATGGCCAAGGCCGGCAAGTCGGCCAGCGTCGCGGTGTCCTTCGTCGGCAAGCTGAAGACTGCCGCGCAGATGGTCGCCATCGTCCTGCTGCTGTATTTCGATCCGCTGGCCGGCCTGCCCATCGCATTCACCGGGGAAATCCTCATCTGGATCGCCGCCCTGCTCACCCTCGTCTCCATGGCCTACTACCTGGCGATGGCGTCACGCGCCCTGCAGAAAAGCGCGTGAAGGTGTTGACAGAAAAAACCGGAATCACCATAATGCGCAGCCTTCAACGCGGGAATAGCTCAGCTGGTAGAGCGCAACCTTGCCAAGGTTGAGGTCGGGAGTTCGAACCTCCTTTCCCGCTCCAGGATTCCGGGGAAAACGGTCAAACGTTTTCCCCTTTTCGCTTAAGCTGTTATGGCTTTGCCTTCAGGGCGCGGTAGCAAAGCGGTTATGCACCGGATTGCAAATCCGTGTAGGTCGGTTCGACTCCGGCCCGCGCCTCCAGACTTCTCGCTGTCCGCTCGGCCCGGATGGTGAAATTGGTAGACACAAGGGACTTAAAATCCCTCGCCAGCGATGGCGTACCGGTTCGATTCCGGTTCCGGGCACCAAGCATTCCCTTTCCAGTCGGCAGCCTCCGGTGCTATAATTCTGCGGCTTGATTCATGGACAAATGGGCGTTGTGCCCATTTTTTATTTTTGGGGTGCCGCCTCGCGATGATGGACCTGAACGCCCGCCTGGAGCCTGTGCTCGCCGGTCTCGGTTACGAACTGGTGTTGCTTGAACGCGCCGGACGCGGCTTGCTGCGGGTCTTCATCGACAAGACCGGCGGCGTGACGATCGACGATTGCGTCGCGGCGAGCAATCACCTGACGCACTGGTTGACGGTCGAGAACATCGACTACGACCGGCTGGAGGTGTCGTCGCCGGGACTCGACCGTCCGCTGGTCAAGCCGCAGGACTATGCGCGTTTCGCCGGCGAGCTGGTAACGCTCAAACTGCGGATCCCCCTGGACAACCGGCGCAAGCTGGTCGGCCAGCTGGTCGGACTGGACGGCAATGCGGTGAAACTGACGGTCGACGGCAAGGACGTGTCGGTGGATTTGGGAAATGTGGACAGTGCCCGCCTGAAACCCATGGTTTAGGCGAGAAGCTGGAGGTGAAAGATGAGTCGTGAAATGTTGATGCTGGCCGACGCGCTGGCCCGCGAAAAGAACGTGGACAAGGAAGTGGTGTTCGAGGCACTCGAGCAGGCGCTCGCCCAGGCCACCAAGAAGCGCTTCAAGGAAGACGCCGACGTGCGCGTGTCGATCGACCGCGAGACGGGCGACTACGAATCCTTCCGCCGCTGGCAGGTCGTCACCGAAGTCGAACTCGAATCCGAGGACTACCAGATCCTGCTCGTCGACGCCCAGGATACCCACCCCGACATCGAGGTCGGCGACTACATCGAGGAACCGCTGGAAAACATCGAGTTCGGCCGCATCGGCGCCCAGGCCGCCAAGCAGGTCATCCTGCAGAAGATCCGCGACGCCGAACGCGAGCAGATCATCCAGGACTTCCTGGCCCGCAAGGAACACCTCGTCAACGGCGTCGTCAAGCGCATCGACCGCGGTAACGCGATCATCGAATCCGGGCGCGTCGAGGGCTTCCTGCACCGCGACCAGATGATCCCGCGCGAGAACCTGCGCGTCGGCGACCGCGTGCGTGCCTACCTGCTGCGCATCGACCGCGGCAACCGCGGACCGCAGGTCGTGCTGTCGCGTACCGCCCCCGAATTCATCATGAAGCTGTTCGAGCTCGAAGTGCCCGAGATCGAGGAAGGCCTGCTCGAGATCAAGGCGGCCGCCCGCGACCCCGGCCTGCGTGCCAAGATCGCTGTCGTCTCGCACGACCCGCGCATCGACCCCATCGGCACCTGCATCGGCCTCAGGGGCTCGCGCGTCACCTCGGTGACCAACGAGCTCGCCGGCGAGCGCGTCGACATCATCCACTGGTCGGCCGACCCCGCGCAGTATGTGATCAACGCGCTGGCGCCTGCCGAGGTCAGCTCCATCGTCGTCGACGAGGACAAGCACAGCATGGACGTGGTGGTCGACGAGGAGCAGCTGGCGATGGCCATCGGCCGCGGCGGCCAGAACGTGCGCCTGGCCTCCGAGCTGACCGGCTGGGAGCTCAACATCATGTCGCGCGAAGCCGCGGACGAGAAGCAGTCGAGCGAGAGCCGCAAGACACTCGACCTGTTCATCGCCAAGCTCGACGTCGACGAGGAAGTCGCCCAGATCCTGGTCGACGAAGGCTTCTCCACGCTGGAGGAAGTCGCCTACGTCCCGCTCAACGAAATGCTCGAGATCGAGGCCTTTGACGAAGACCTGGTCAACGAACTGCGCAACCGTGCCCGCAACGCCCTGCTGACCGCCGCCATCGTCGGCGAGGAACAGGTCGAGGCCTCCGCCGGCGACCTGCTGTCGCTCGAGGGCATGGACGCCGAAACCGCCCGCACGCTTGCCAGCAAGGGCGTGCACACGACCGAGGACCTGGCCGAACTGGCGGTCGACGAATTGACCGAAATGGCCGCAATGGACGCCGAACGCGCCAAGCAGCTGATCATGGCCGCGCGCGCACCCTGGTTCGCACAAGGTTGAGCCCATCGGTTGAACAGGCACTACATGCCACGAGGATTGCATGAACGTTGAACAATTCGCACAGGAACTGAAATTGCCGCCCCAGCTGTTGTTGGAACAGCTGAAGGCAGCTGGCGTCGACAAGAACGATGCGGCCGACCCCGTGACCGAAGCCGACAAGGCACACCTGCTCGACTACCTGCGCAAGATGCACGGCGGCGGCGGGGATACGGGCAAAACCAAGATCACCATCACGCGCAAGCAGACGGGCGAGATCCGCAAGACCGACAGTTCCGGCAAGTCGCGCACCATCCAGGTCGAGGTCCGCAAATCGCGCACCTATGTGAAACGCGACCCTGCCACGCTCGCTGCCGAAGCCCAGGCCGAGGCTGCCAGGGCTGCCGTCGTCGCCGAAGCGCCGCCGGCCCCGGTCGTCGAACCCGAACCCGTCCCTGTTCAGGAACCGGTCGTCGTCCCCGAACCCGTGGTCGCCGAGGCCCAGCCCGTCGCCGAGCCCGCGCCGGTCGTCGCCGAGGCGCCTGCCGAAGCGGAAGCGGCGCCGGCCCCCGATGCGGCGCCCGTCGTCAAGAAAACCACCCGCGTGAAGAAGGCCTCCATCCTCAACGAGGCCGAGCTCAAGGCACGCGAGGAAGAGTCACGCCGCCACCAGGCCCTGCTGGAACGCCAGGCCGCCGATGCCAAGGCCCGCACCGAGCGCGAAGCCCTGCGCAAGCAGGCGGAAGCCGCACGCGAAGCGGCCAAGCTGGCCGAGGCGCAGAAGGCGGCCGCCCCCGCTCCTGCCGCGGCCACCGACAAAACCCTGCACCGGCCGGACAAGGCGGGCGCAGGCAAGGACGACAAGAAAAGCCCCAAGAAAGCCGACACCTGGAAGGACGACAACGACCGTCGCAAGGGCGGCCTCAAGACCCGCGGCGGCGCCACCCCGGACGCCGGCTGGCGCGGCCGCAAGGGCAAGTCCAAGTCCGGCCACGACGAGTCCTCCAGCTTCGTCGCCCCGACCGAGCCCATCGTGCGTGAAATCCTGGTGCCCGAGACCATCACCGTGGCCGAACTCGCCCACAAGATGTCGGTGAAGGCGGCCGAGGTCATCAAGACCCTGATGAAACTCGGCAGCATGGTCACCATCAACCAGGTGCTGGATCAGGAAACCGCCATCATCGTGGTCGAGGAAATGGGCCACGTCGGCAAGCCGGCCGCACTCGATACCCCCGAGGCCTTCCTGCTCGACGACAGCGCCACGACCGAACACGCGTTGCTGCCGCGTCCGCCCGTGGTCACCATCATGGGTCACGTCGACCACGGCAAGACCTCGCTGCTCGACACCATCCGCCGCACCCGCGTCGCCAGCGGCGAAGCGGGCGGCATCACCCAGCACATCGGCGCCTACCACGTCGAGACCGAGAAAGGCATCATCACCTTCCTCGACACGCCGGGCCACGAGGCCTTTACCGCCATGCGCGCGCGCGGCGCCAAGGCCACCGACATCGTCGTGCTGGTCGTCGCCGCCGACGACGGCGTGATGCCGCAAACGATCGAGGCCATCCACCACGCCAAGGCCGCCGAAGTGCCGGTGGTGGTCGCGGTGAACAAGATCGACAAACCCGAAGCCAACCCCGAGCGCATCCGCCAGGAACTGTCGCAGCACGGCATCACCCCGGAAGAATGGGGCGGCGAATCGCAGTTCGTCGACGTGTCGGCCAAGGCCAACACCAACATCGACGGCCTGCTCGACGCCATCCTGCTGCAGGCCGAAGTGCTGGAACTGAAGGCGCCGGCCGACGGCCCCGCCAAGGGCATCGTCATCGAAGCGCGGCTGGACAAGGGCAAGGGCCCGGTCGCGACCCTGCTGGTGCAGTCCGGCACGCTGAAGCGCGGCGACATGGTGCTCGCCGGCCAGGTCTTCGGCCGCGTGCGCGCCATGCTCGACGAGGCCGGCAAGACCGTCGCCGAAGCCGGTCCCTCGATCCCGGTCGAAATCCAGGGCCTCTCCGACGTGCCGCACGCCGGCGAGGACATGATGGTGCTACCCGACGAGAAGAAGGCGCGCGAGATCGCGCTGTTCCGCCAGGGCAAGTTCCGCGACGTGCAGCTCGCCAAGAAGCAGGCGGCCAAGCTCGAATCCATGTTCGAACAGATGGGCGAAGGCGAGACCAAGCAGTTGCCGGTCATCCTCAAGGCCGACGTGCAGGGTTCGTACGAAGGCCTGGCGCACGCGCTGGCCAAGCTCTCCACCGACGAGGTCAAGGTCAACGTCATCCACAGCGCGGTGGGCGCGATCACCGAATCCGACGTCAACCTCGCGCTGGCGTCCAAGGCGGTGCTGATCGGCTTCAACGTGCGTGCCGACGCCCAGGCGCGCAAGCTCGCCGAGGCCAACGGCGTCGACATCCGCTACTACAACATCATCTACGAAGCCGTGGACGAGGTGAAAGCCGCCCTGTCCGGCATGCTGGCGCCCGAGAAGAAGGAAACCGTCATCGGCACCGTCGAGGTCCGCCAGGTCTTCGTCATCTCCAAGGTCGGCACCATCGCCGGCTGCTACGTCACCGACGGCGTGGTCAAGCGCGGCGCCGGCGTACGCCTGCTGCGCAACAACGTGGTCATCCACCAAGGCGAACTCGATTCGCTGAAGCGCTTCAAGGACGACGTGAAGGAGGTCAAGGCCAATTTCGAATGCGGCCTCAGCCTGAAGAACTTCAACGACATCCAGGAAGGCGACATCCTCGAAGTGTTCGAGGTGGTCGAGGTGGCGCGTTCACTATGAGAACCGGGGGACCAGGGTCCAGGTTCTAGGACCGGGAATTGCGCGCGGCGTGACCGCGTGCTTCCTTCTCCCCGCTCGCCCCGATCCCTATGCCCAAGGACTTCCCCCGCGCCCGCCGCATCGCCGACCAGATCCAGCGCGAACTGCCGGAGC
The DNA here is from genome assembly GCA_044227225.1 of Thiobacillus sp. Classification (GTDB taxonomy): domain Bacteria; phylum Pseudomonadota; class Gammaproteobacteria; order Burkholderiales; family Thiobacillaceae; genus Thiobacillus. The sequence goes on from JBGAFM010000002.1 coordinate 163,961, forward strand.
TGATCCGCCAGGAAGTGAAGGATCCGCGCGTCGGCATGCTCACCATCACCGAGGTCGAGGTGAACCGCGACATGGAATTCGCCAAGGTCTTCTTCACCACGCTGGGCGACCAGGCGGCGCACGAAGCCTGCCTGCAGGGCCTGCAGCGCGCCAGCGGCTTCCTGCGTTCGCAGCTTTCGCATCGCATGCAGCTGCGCGTGGTGCCCCGGCTCACCTTCGTCTACGACCGCTCGGTCGAACGCGGCATGGAACTCTCGAAGCTCATCGAAACCGCCGTCGCCGAGGACGCCAAGCACCCCAAGGACGCGTGAAGATCGCGCGCCAGCCCGTCGACGGCGTCCTGCTGCTCGACAAGCCCGTCGGGCTCACCTCGAATGCCGCATTGCAGAAAGCCAAGTGGCTGCTGGCCGCCCTGAAGGCCGGCCACACCGGCACCCTCGACCCCTTCGCCGACGGCCTGCTGCCGCTGTGCTTCGGCGAAGCCACCAAGTTTTCCGCCTTCCTGCTCGATTCCGACAAGCGCTACCGCGCGACCATGCGGCTGGGCGTCATCACGTCGACCGGCGACCCCGAAGGCGAAGTACTGTCCGAGCGCCCGGTCGACGCCGACTGCACCGCCGTCGCCGCGACCCTGCCGCGCTTCCTGGGCGAGATCGAACAGGTTCCGCCCATGCACTCCGCACTCAAGCACCAGGGCCGCCCGCTGTACGAATACGCCCGCGCCGGCATCGACATCGAACGGCCGCCGCGCACGGTCCGCATCGCCGCGCTCGACCTCGTCGAATGCGCGCCGCCGCGCGTGGTGTTCGACGTGGCGTGCAGCGCCGGCACCTACGTGCGTACCCTGGCGCAGGACATCGGCGAGGCGCTGGGCTGCGGCGCCCACCTCACCGGGCTCACGCGCACCGCCGCCGGCGGCTTCGACCTCGCCCAGGCGCATCGGCTGGACACGCTGGAAGCCCTGCCGCTGGACGCGCGCCGCGCCCTGCTGCTGCCGCCCGACTGCCTGGTCGCCCACCTGCCCGCCCTGCAGCTCGACGCGGCGGATGCCACTGCCCTGCGCCAGGGACGCAGCACCGAATCCGCCGCCGGCCTCGCCGGCCTGGTACGCGTCTACCGGGATGCCGATTTCGTCGGCCTGGCGGACGCCACGGGCGGGCGCCTGACGCCGCGCCGGCTCATGGCGACTTGAATTTGCATGACATTTTCGCGTACAATCGCCGGTTTCCCGGAACGTGTCCCGCACAGCCGCAGGCCACGCGATTACTCAAGGAGTACACCATGGCTGTTACCGTCGCCCAAAAAGCCGAAATCGTCGCCAATTACCAGCGCGCCGCCGCCGACACCGGCTCCCCCGAAGTGCAGGTGGCCCTGCTCACGGCGCGCATCAACGACCTGACCGAGCATTTCAAGGTCAACATGAAGGACCACCACTCGCGCCGCGGCCTGCTCAAGATGGTCAGCCGCCGCCGCAAGCTGCTGGACTACCTCAAGCGCACCAATCTGGAAAGCTACAAGACCCTGATCGACCGCCTCGGTCTGCGCAAGTAAATCGTCCGACCGCTGTGATGACCTGCCGCATTCAGGCACCGGCACAGTGGATGGGGCATCCCGCCCCCTGATTCGCACGCCCCGCACTCGCGGGGCGTTTTTGCTTCGAAAGGAACTCGTGTGAGCGCAATCAAGAAAACGTTTACCTACGGCCGCCACCAGGTCGTCCTGGAAACCGGCGAGATCGCCCGCCAGGCCGGCGGCGCTGTCATCGTCAACGTCGAAGACACCGTCGTGCTCGTCACCGTCGTCGCCAAGACCGACGTCAAGCCCGGCCAGGACTTCTTCCCGCTGACCGTCGACTACCAGGAAAAAACCTACGCCGCGGGCCGCATCCCCGGCGGCTTCCTCAAGCGCGAAGGCCGCCCGTCCGAAGGCGAAACCCTGATCTCGCGCCTGATCGACCGTCCGATCCGTCCGCTCTTCCCCGAAGGCTTCTTCAACGAAGTGCAGATCATCGCCACCGTACTGTCGTCCAACCCCGAAGTCTCCGCCGACATCCCTGCCATGCTCGGCGCCTCGGCCGCGCTGATGCTGTCCGGCGTCCCCTTCGACGGCCCCATCGGCGCCGCGCGCGTGGGCTTCATCAACGGCGAATACGTGCTCAACCCGAGCAACGCCGAACTCAAGAATTCCGCCCTCGACCTCGTCGTCGCCGGCACCGAGACCGCCGTCCTGATGGTCGAATCCGAAGCGATGGAACTGCCCGAAGACGTGATGCTCGGCGCGGTCGTGTTCGGCCACACCCAGCTGCAGGCCGCCATCAACGCCATCAACGAACTCGCCGACGAAGCCGGTGCCGACACCTGGGAATGGACGCCGCCCGCCGAGGACACCGCGATGGTCTCGCGCCTCAGGGAACTCGCCGAGGCCCGCCTGCAGGACGCCTACAACATCAAACAGAAGCAGGCCCGCATGGCCGCCGTGGACGAAATCCGCAACGCCGCCTATGCCGCGCTCATCACCGCCGACATGGACACCGTCGCCGCCAACGTGGTGAAGGACGCCTTCCACCGCCTGGAAGCCGGCGTCGTGCGCAACCGCATCCTCTCCGGCCAGCCGCGCATCGACGGCCGCGACACCCGTACCGTGCGCCCCATCACCATCCGCAACGGCGTGCTGCCGCGCACCCACGGTTCCGCCCTGTTCACCCGCGGCGAAACCCAGGCGCTGGTCGTCACCACGCTGGGCACCGGCCGCGACGAGCAGACCATCGACGCGCTCGAAGGCAGCTACTCCGACCGCTTCATGCTGCACTACAACATGCCCCCCTTCGCCACCGGCGAAACCGGCCGCGTCGGCACGCCCAAGCGCCGCGAAATCGGCCACGGCCGCCTGGCCAAGCGCGCGCTGCTCGCCGTGCTGCCGCCCAAGGAGGAGTTCGACTACACCATGCGCGTGGTGTCCGAGATCACCGAATCCAACGGCTCCTCGTCGATGGCCTCGGTGTGCGGCGGCTGTCTCTCGCTGATGGACGCCGGCGTACCGCTCAAGGCGCACGTCGCCGGCATCGCCATGGGCCTGATCAAGGAAGGCAACCGCTTCGCCGTGCTCACCGACATCCTCGGCGACGAGGATCACCTGGGCGACATGGACTTCAAGGTCGCCGGCACCGAGAAGGGCGTCACCGCCCTGCAGATGGATATCAAGATCAACGGCATCACCAAGGAAATCATGCAGGCCGCCCTCACCCAGGCGAAGGAAGGCCGCATGCACATCCTCGGCATCATGAAGGGCGCCGTCACCGGCACCGGCCAGATGTCGGCCTACGCCCCGCGCATCATCGCCATGAAGATCAACCCCGAGAAGATCCGCGACGTGATCGGCAAGGGCGGCGCCGTCATCCGCGCACTCACCGAGGAAACCGGCACCCAGATCGACATCCAGGAAGACGGCTCGGTGAAGATCGCCTGCACCAGCATCGAACAGGGCGAACTCGCCAGGAAGCGCATCGAGGAGATCACCGCCGAAGTCGAAGTCGGCGGCGTCTACGAAGGCCCCATCGTCAAGCTGCTCGACTTCGGCGCCATCGTCAACGTGCTGCCCGGCCGCGACGGCCTGCTGCACATCTCCCAGATCGCCCACGAGCGCGTCAACGCCATCGGCGACTACCTCAAGGAAGGCCAGGTCGTGAAGGTGAAAGTGCTCGAGGCCGACGAGAAAGGCCGCCTGCGGCTGTCGATGAAGGCGCTGCTCGATGCGCCCAATGCCGGCAGCGAAACGCCCAGCGCCAGCTGACGCTGAACGCATCCGTCCTCAAGCCGCGCCGCAAGGCGCGGTTTTTTTATGCCGGTTCGGCCCGCGACGGAAAGCGTATCGTGACTGCCAGTCCGCTTCCTTCGCCGGCGTCGCCCAGTTCGACCGTCGCACCGTGCAACTGCGCAATGCGCTGCACGATCGTCAGGCCCAGGCCCGCGCCCTCGACGCCGTGGGCTATCCGATGGAAAGGCGCGAACACGGCGCCGCGCTGCGCCGCCGGAATGCCGGGGCCGTTGTCCGTCACGCGCCAGCATGCGCCTTGCGCCGAACACCCCGTCGATACGGCAATGCGGGTCGCCCCGTAGCGCAGGGCATTGTCGATGAGATTGCCGAGCATTTCCTTCAGCAACAACGCGTCCCCCTGCAGGACGGAGCCGCCGGGCTGCTGGTCGAAACCGATCTCGACGCCCCGTTCGAGCGCCCGTGGCACCCATTCGCGCGCCACCTCGCGGGCCACCTCGGCAGCATTCATTGACGCCAGGTGCAGGGTGTTTTCCGCCGCGTCCATGCGCGCCAGCACCAGCAGCTTCTGCACCAGGTCGCCCATGTTCTGCGCCGCATGCGCGATGCGCGAGAGGGCATGCCGCGCGCTCTCCCCATCGCCGGCCGCCAGAGCCGCCTCGGCCTGGGCGCGAATGCCCGCGATGGGCGTGCGCAGCTGGTGCGCCGCATCCGACACGAAACGCGATTGCGCGTCCACCGCCTCGGCCAGACGCTGCAGCAGGAAGTTGATCTCGTCGAGGAAGGGCCGCAATTCGGTCGGCGTGCCTTCCAGCGGGACCGGGCTGAGATCGAAGGCCTGGCGCGACGACAGGCGGTCTCGCAGGCGGCCAACCGGCTCCAGGCCGCGCCTGACGCCGTAGGCGATCGCCGCCGCCGCGGTCAGCGTCATCAGGAACATGGGGATCACGATGGCCAGCGTCGCCCGCTGGGCCAGGGCCGTTCGCCGCGACAGGGTCTCGCCGACCTGGATCAGCGCAGTGCCGCTCGCGCTCGTGCCGCGCAGCGAGAGGCCGAACGCCGCCACGCGCACGGGTTCGCCCTCCTTGCTGCCGTTGTAGAGGATCAGCTGGCCCGGCTGGATCGGCTTGCCGCCGGGCAGCGGCGGCATGCGGTTCTCGCCCTCGACCACCTGCCCGTCGGGGTCGACGACACGGTGAAACAGCAGGTCTTCCTGGTCGAACACCAGCATTTCGCGGGCGGCCAGCGGCAGATCGAGCTGCACCTTGCCGCGCAGCACCTCGATCTGGTCGGCGAGCGCGTAGGTACGACGCACCAGCGAGCGATCGAAAGCCGCATTGATGAAGTACTGGCTGGAGAAATGCGCGACCACCCACAGCAGGCCGAACAGCGGCATCATCATCGACAGCATGCGCACGATCAGCTGCTGGCGCAGGCTGGTTCTGCGTTCCGGATTCAATGCGCCGCCTCCAGCAGGTAGCCCAGGCCGCGCAAGGTGCGGATGACCGCATCCGAGCCCTCCAGCTTGCGCCGCAGGCGATGGATGTAGACCTCGACTGCGTTCTCGCCCACCTCCTCGTCCCAGCCCGTGAGGCGGTCGGCGATGGCTTCCTTGGCGGTGACGCGGCCGGCGTGACTGAGCAGGATTTCCAGCACCTCGATTTCGCGCGCCGACAGGCTGAGCGGCACTTCGTCGATGCGCGCCTGGCGCTTGACGCTGTCGAAACAGAGGCGGCCCACGCGAATTTCCGTATCGACCACACCGTGCGCGCGGCGCAGCAGGGCACGCAAACGCGCCAGCATCTCGTCGAGCGCGAAAGGTTTCAGCAGGTAATCGTCGGCGCCCGCGTCCAGCCCGCGCACCCGTTCCTCCACGCTGTCGCGGGCGGTCAGGATCATCACCGGCAGCGTCGCGCCGCGCTTGCGCAAGCGGCGCAGGACGTCGAGTCCCTCGCGACGCGGCAGGCCGAGATCGAGCAGCACGGCATCGTAGGCGTAATCGGCCAGTGCGTTGTCGGCCTGCACGCCGTCGCGCGTCCAGTCGACCGCGAAGCCCGCCTGCCGGGTCGCGCGCATCACGGCGTCGCCCAGCGTCGGATCGTCTTCCACCAGGAGGATTTTCATGCCGGAAAGTCTGACACAAACTCACCCGTCAGCGCGACTTTGCCTTGCCGGAACAAGGCGCTGCGCCGGGTCCGCCGCGTAAGGTTCGTGTAAGTATCGGGTCGCATAGTGCGCTCCATGCACAAGCACCCCGCTTTGCATGCCATCCACTCACAGGAGATTTGTAATGAGCAAACTGATGTCCTCCCTGATCGCCGCTTCCATGATCGGTGCCTTCAGCCTGTCCGCCGTCGCCGCCGACGCTGCTCCCGCCGCCGAGAAGGCTGCTGCTGCCGAGAAGCCGGCCGCGGCCCCCCACAAGGCAACCAAGAAGCACCACGTGACCGCCAAGAAGCACGAAGAGAAGAAGGCCGAAGCAGCTGCGCCCGAAGCCGCCAAGAAGTAATTCTTCCCGGCCATGAAAAAACCGCGCCTTGTGCGCGGTTTTTTCATGCGGCGGTTCCGAGGAAGCTCTCCCACCATCGCCTGCGCTGCCCCGTCACCGGCGCCCGCATCTCCAGCTCGCGCGGCGGCGTCCTGCTCATCAGCCAGCCCGGCAGCACCGAGGATTTCATGGCGCTCGATCCGCACGAACTGCCGAGATGGTTGGGATCGTAGATCTTCACGAAATTGGGCGCGTCCAGGTTGTCGGCATAGACGATGGCGCAGTAGTCCTCGTGGTGTTCGCGGCGCAGCAGTTCGTCGAGCTCGCGCATGAACTGCTTCACCTTGTCCGCCGGCGCCGGGGCCTCGGGCACGCCCTGGCCCACGGCATACAGATACCAGCCGGCACCGGCGTCGAGCCTGTCCCAGAAAGCGGTCAGCTGGTCCCAGCGCATCACGCTGTAGAGCAGGCCGTCGTAATAGCGGTCGAAATCGGTGGTGTCGGGCATGGCAATCTCCGCGTCGTGCCGGCTGTGCCGGTCATTGCTATCGCTAGTCGGCCTATTGTGCCAGAACTTACCGGGCCATCTGGCGTTCCCGGATTTCCTCCAGGGTCTTGCAATCGATGCACAGCGTCGCGGTCGGCCGGGCCTGCAGTCGCTCCAGGCCGATTTCCACGCCGCAGGCCTCGCAGTAGCCGTAGTCGCCGCCGTCGATCTTGGCGAGGGTCTCGTTGATCTTCCTGATCAGCTTGCGTTCGCGATCGCGATTGCGCAGTTCCAGCGCCATGTCGGATTCCTGGGTGGCACGGTCGTTGGGATCGGCGAACACGGTCTGCTCGTCCTGCATGGCGTGCAGGGTGGTGTCGATGTCCTGCGACAGCGCGGCTTTCCAGTCTTCCAGCATTTTGCGAAAATGCGCGAGCTGTTTCGGATTCATGTACTCCTCGCCCTTTTTCGCCTTGTAGGGTGCGAAGCGCATCAAGGTTTCAGCCATCTCGATCTCTTTCCCCTGTCTGTCCGGGCCGCGTCCCGGATGATTGTTTACTGTCCCCTGCATACCCCATGACCCTACAAGCCCTGCTCTTCGACGTGGACGGCACGCTCGCCGATACCGAGCGCGACGGCCACCGCCCCGCATTCAACCAGGCTTTCGCGGAAGCCGGCCTGGACTGGCACTGGGACGTCGCCCTCTACGGCAAACTGCTCGCCGTCACCGGCGGCAAGGAACGGATGAAGCACTATATCGACCAGTATCGGCCGGACTATAGGAAGCCGGCCGATTTCGACGACATGGTGGCGAACCTGCACAAAGCCAAGACCCGCCACTACGCCGATCTCGCCGCGCGCGGCGGCATTCCCATGCGGCCCGGCGTGAAGCGCCTGCTGCTGGAGGCGCGCGCCGCCGGCCTGCGGCTGGCGATCGCCACCACCACCACGCCGGAAAACGTCACCGTGCTGCTCGAACACAGCCTCGGCCCGGGCACGCAGGACTGGTTCGAGGTCATCGCCGCCGGCGACATCGTGCCGGCCAAGAAGCCGGCGCCGGACATCTACTTCCACGCCATGGAAAAAATGGGCCTCGCCCCCGCCTTCTGTCTGGCCTTCGAGGATTCGGAAAACGGCCTGCGCGCCAGCCTCGGCGCCGGCCTGAAAACCCTGGTGACCGTGAACGACTACACCCTCGACCACGACTTCACCGGCGCCGCCGTGGTGCTGTCCGACCTGGGCGACCCCGGCGCGCCGAACCGCCTGATCGCCGGCCCCGACCTCGGCCAGCCCTTCGTCGACGTGGCCTACCTGCGGGCGCTGCACGCGGCCTGACCTGCTTAACCGCTCCCCGCTCCCCGCTCCCCGCTCCCCGCTCCCCGCTCCCCGCTCCCCGCTTACCGCTTACCGCTTACCCGCTTACCGCTCCCCCTCAGGGATTGTGCATCAGCGCCGCTTCCAGCGTGTTTTCCAGCAGCGTCGCCACGGTCATCGGGCCGACGCCGCCGGGCACCGGCGTGATCCAGCTCGCGCGCTGCGCGGCGCCGTCGTAGTCCACGTCGCCGCAGAGCTTGCCGTCGTCGAGGCGATTGATGCCGACGTCGATCACGATCGCGCCCTCGCGGATCCACTCGCCCGGAATCATGCGCGGGCGGCCCACGCCCACCACCAGGATCTCGGCCGAACGCACGAAGCTTTCCAGGTCGCGGGTGGCGCTGTGGCACACCGTGATGGTGCAGCCGGCCAGCAGCAGTTCCAGGCTCATCGGCCGGCCGACGATGTTGGAGGCACCGACCATCACCGCGTTCCTGCCGCGCAGTTCCTCGCCGGTGGCGCGCAGCAGCGTCATGATGCCGCGCGGGGTGGAAGGCCGCAGCGTCGGCATCTTCACCGCCAGACGGCCGATGTTGTAGGGATGGAAGCCGTCGACGTCCTTGTCCGGCCGGATGCGCTCGATCACCGTCTCGGCGTCGATGTGCGGCGGCAGCGGCAGCTGCACCAGGATGCCGTCGATGCCGGCGTCGGCGTTGAGCGTGTCGATCAGCGCCAGCAGCTCGTCCTGCGTCGTCGTCGCGGGCAGGTCGTGCGACACGCTGGTGACGCCGCCGCGTTCGCACGCGCGCTTCTTGTTCTTCACGTAGACGGCGGAGGCCGGGTCGCTGCCGACCAGGATCACCGCCAGCCCGGGCCGGCGCTTGCCCTGCGCCTCGCGCTCGGCGACCTTGTCGTGGATGACGGCGAGGATGGTGTCGGCCATCGCCTTGCCGTCGAGTATGCGTGCGCTCATCGAGACAACCCTGAAGCAAAAGGGTGATTTTCCCGGAAACCCCCCCGCGGACTCAAGCGAAAATTGACCCGGCCGCGTCGCCAAGGTATAGTCTCGCCTCTCCGAAACGCGCCCGCATCAACGGTCGCGCGGATTTCGGGGTGTAGCGCAGCCCGGTAGCGCGCCTGCTTTGGGAGCAGGATGTCGGAGGTTCGAATCCTCTCACCCCGACCACCCCGTCACGCAGCACGCAATGCCCGAGCAAGGATAGAGTCTCTGCCCGTAGCTCAACTGGATAGAGCACCAGCCTTCTAAGCTGGGGGTTACAGGTTCGATTCCTGTCGGGCAGGCCACAGGTTTTCAGTGGTGGATGTAGCTCAGTTGGTAGAGTCCAGGATTGTGATTCCTGTTGTCGTGGGTTCGAGTCCCATCATCCACCCCACTTTATTGCTTAGAAGCCCGCGCAAGCGGGCTTCGTGCATTCAGCCGGCCTGTTCAGCCGCCGTTGCACACCTCAAACGCCTGAAAGACGTCCGAGCATGCCCGACAAGCGCGACAACCGCACCTACCACGTCAGCGACGAACGCCTGCGTGCGTTTCGTGCTCTCCCCGTCGAAGCCCGGCTGCGCTGGGTCGAGGAACTGGCGACATTCCTGCGCCTGGCCCAGCCGTCACCCGGCACGGCATGCGACGGCACAGAACCCAAGCCGGACAGCCGATAAACGCATCCCCACCAGCGCACCAGGGCTCACGCATCCCTTTCCTTGCGCGGTCGGCCCACCCCTTTCGACACTGCACGCCGTTGCGCGAGGCGTTCGATCTCCTCCCTGAACCGCTCGCTGCCCAGCGCCCAGCCCTTGTGCGTGCAGTCGCGGATGGCTTTCAGATCGTCGTTCGAGACCGCCGCGCGAAACAGCAAACGGTAGGCCGCCTGCCGTTCCGCTGCGCTGCGGGCCAGGCGCAGATATTCCCGGTGCGGCGTCAGCCAGTCCGCGTTCGGCCCGGCCTCGCCCTGCGCATTGAAGGCATGGCTCGACCAGGGATAGTCCCGCGGATGCGCCACCATGCCGGCCCGCACGGGATTCAGCTCGATATAGCGCATCAGCGTCAGCAGATACCGCTCGCTGTCCACCACCGTCGCGCGATAGCGGCCTTCCCACAGCGTGCCGCTGCGCTTGTAGGTGTAGTTGAAGTACTGCACGTATTTCCGCCCCACCGACTGGAAGACCTTACTGATGCTGTCGTCGAATTGCGGCGTGGCCAGCAGATGGATGTGATTCGTCATCCACACATAGGCGTGGATCGTCAGGGCGTGCTTGATCGAGGCTTCGATCAGCGCATCGCGAAAGAACTGGTAATCCGCCTCGGCAGCAAAGATCGCCTGGCGGTTATTGCCGCGCTGGATGATGTGCTGCGGCTGGCCGGGGATGATGTAACGGGGAAGACGGGCCATGGGCAGTCAGGGGCGTCGATACAGGTGTTCAGCCATGACGTGCCCCGCCTGGCGCCCTAGTCGAGTCGAATGATCTGATTCAGCCGCGCACACACTTCGGCGAACAGGGCATCCGGCAATGCGCGGAAGGGATGCGGTTTGGCGCCCCGCACGCGCCAGTCGAACGACTTCGGCTGATGGCACAGCACATAACTGGTCTTGCCCGCCTTGCCTCGCCCGGCGGCCTGGCCAACGGCCACCGCAAAAGGATTGTCCGCGTTGTATTCCGCCGTAGTCATGGGCAAGCCGATCACCAGCGACGTCCTTGCATTGAATTCGCGCGGCGACAAGACAAGAAACGGGTGAATGTCCCGCATCTCCTGCCCTGCCTGTGGGTTGCAGTCGATCCAGATGATGTCCTGACGGGCGGGCGCCCACGGAACCCGTTTAAGCGGTTTGCTCGCCACTACCACCGTTCAGCGCCGACTGGCTTCGTCGCCATCGCCTCGCCCCCGTGCCGTTCCGGATCAAACTGCGCCAGTCTCTGCTCCAGCGTCAACGGCGCTTCGGTTTCCGGCCGAATCACAATCAGCCCATCCTCGACGGAAACGCGCACCCGCTGGTCTGCATGCAGGTGCGCCGCACGTGCCACAGCGGCAGGCAACCGAACCCCCAGATTGTTGCCCCAGCGCTTGATATCCAGAAAAACCTCGGCCATGACGCGCTCCCGAACGGTCAATGTTTATACGAAGTTTAAACACGCGCGCTCGGGCGGTCAACATGGCCGAGCCTGTCGCGGCCGGGCGCGCAAAAAATCGTGTCTGCCCCCATTTATTAGCTTGCCATTTATTAGCTGAGGGTTTCGCCCTTGCTCGCAGCCTGACGGATGATGCCGATGCCCGCCGGTAGGAAGGGCACCGCTGTGGCGAAGCCATCATAAGCTACCGCCAGACCATTGAGGAAGCCCGGGTCCTGCCGGAAGGTGTTGATCGACAGCCCCAGGCTGACGACGTCGATGATGGTCTCGGCGATCTGCCCATCCGGATCGGTGAACTTGTACGGGTTGTTGTTGGCATACGCATAGCGGTTGAGGCTATGCAGGTTGTTCTCGTCCGGCTCGACGGGATCAATGCTGAGGAACCGCCCAAGCCTCGGGTCGTAGTAGCGCGACCCCATGTAGACGAGACCGGTCTCGGCGTCCTGCCGCTTGCCGGTGTACCAGAGGGGGCTGTTGCTTGAAGCGGTCTGGTTGTTGAGCCGTTCGCCGTAGGGGCGGTCGGCATCCTGCCGCTTTGGCTATGTCTTAGGCAAAGCTAGCTCTGCGAAGCTAATTAACTCGCGCTCTTCCAAATTCACAAGTGTGGCACGTAGCGATTGGTAATCCGCTTCGGGTGGCACGGCAACAGCCAATACTCTGTATATGCCGAATTCCCCATACTCTAGAACACAATTCATCCCACGCAATAAATCCATCAAAAATTTATCCATTGATGAGTCGAGAAGAATAATGGAGATAGAAGTAAATTCCGACGCCTCTATTAGCGCAGAAAACTCAAACTGGCCATCGACACGATGGGCGCGCACTAAATCACGATAGGAGACATTTGGCGCAAAGAATGGGGCATTCTTAATGCGGAAAATATCATCAGAAATATGTTCTGCATTCACGAGCTCGATAGCAATCGGTGGAAAGCCATCTTCATTACGCTTTAGATGGTACGCAATTTTTATGGGTTCACGATCCATTGGCTTGCCCCGGGATCGTATCGCGTTTGTCATGATTGCATTGCCAACATTTGGTCTCATGATTCCTCATGTCCTTAACTGTCGCTCCATCACCCCCTTGTGATTTTGGGTAGCGGTGATCGCCGACAGCAGCATCACGATCAACCGGTACTCCACGCCTGCTCTGTACAGGTTCATTCATCTTCTTGCCACACATCGGACAAACCAGTTCGCCCTCATTGGCAGCACGGTTCTGTTCCCTGCCCAAGCGATTTGCAGCAGGCGTATGGGCCTTTCCAGCGCGCTCACCTCCGGCTGCACCCTCAACTGCTCTTTCCGCTCCCTCCCCCGCCCTGGCCGCCCCCCGGTCCGCCGCCTGCTTGACCACCTGGGTAAGCTTCTCCCCCTTGCTCGCGGCCTGACGGATGATGCCGATGCCCGCCGGCAGGAAGGGTACCGCTGTGGCGAAGCCATCATAAGCCACAGCCAGACCATTGAGGAAGTTCGGGTCTTGCCTAAAGGCGTTGATCGACAGGCCCAGGCTGACGACGTCGATGATGGTCTCGGCGATCTGCCCATCCGGATCGGTGAACTTGTACGGGTTGTTGTTGGCGTACGCATAGCGGTTGAGGCTATGCAGGTTGTTCTCGTCCGGCTCGACGGGATCAATGCTGAGGAACCGCCCAAGCCTCGGGTCGTAGTAGCGCGATCCCATGTAGACGAGACCGGTCTCGGCATCCTGCCGCTTGCCGGTGTACCAGATCGGGTTGTTGCTGCTAGCGGCCTGGTTGTTGAGTCGTTCGCCGTAGGGGCGGTAGGTTTCGCGCCACAGGAGGGGACCGGATTGATCGGTGGTAAACCCGTCAAATAGAACTGACTCCCTTGCCCTCCTCTAATTCTGCAAATTCAGCGTGGGCCCTGATAAATCCGCCACCATCAAAGCGAAGGAAGAGATGATCCTGCGACTGCGATTGTTGTTCATTTAGCAACCATCGGTCATCACGATCATTGGGGGATTTATAACCAATTTCATCCAGCCCTGTTATTGGTTGAACGCCGAAATCAGGGCTGAGCTCGAAATAATCAATCCCCATAAGCGTCAGCGACACAGGGGACTGGTTTGAATTTTCCCGAGTAGGGCCAAACAAAACCTTCAGTTTCCTTTCTGACGCAATCAGGACTATTCCTGCAAAACAATAAAGGTTATGCAGATCAAAGAGCCTGCCTGCCTGTATCAACTCGTTACTTTGGCCTATCTCGAAATTCTTCTTCATGGCTTGGCTTGGCGCTCCAGGAACCGTCTAACAGTCCTAATGTCCTGCTGAGTCGCAGGTCGAACTGGCGAGTTTTTGGTGTTGTACGCAGGTTGGGTGGGGGCATCAAGATTTCTAGGTGAGACCTTCGTGTGTGGTGTAGGCACATCGCCATGTGATCGACCAGCCAAATCCACCTCCATCTTTTGACTTGGTGAACGCAAAGTAACTCGATTCCTATTTGAGTTTTGCGGTACAAGATCAGCCGCCTGTTCTGAAAGTGATTTTCCACCTTGGCTTCGAACTTGATCCTGAGCAACCTTCTGCGCTCCCTCCCCCGCCTTGGCCGCCCCTCGATCCGCCGCCTGCTTGACGACCTCGGTTAGCTTCTCCCCCTTGCTCGCGGCCTGACGAATGATGCCAAAACCCGCCGGCAGGAAGGGCACTGCCGTCGCAAAGCCATCATAAGCTACCGCCAGACCATTGATGAAACCCGGGGCCTGCCTGAAGGCGTTGATCGACAGTCCCAAGCTGACGACGTCGATGATGGTCTCGGCGATCTGCCCATCGGGATCGGTGAACTTGTACGGGTTGTTGTTGGCGTACGCATAGCGGTTGAGGCTATGCAGGTTGTTCTCGTCCGGTTCGACCGGGTCGATGCTGAGGAATCGCCCAAGCCTCGGGTCGTAGTAGCGCGACCCCATGTAGACCAGACCGGTCTCGGCGTCCTGCCGCTTGCCGGTGTACCAGATCGGATTGTTGCCGCTGGCGGCCTGGTTGTTGAGCCGTTCGCCGTAGGGGCGGCGCTAGCGATTCTTTCAACCTCAATCTGGCATTTCTTCAGGTAACGGTTTACGCACGGATCCAAGGATGGCTTCACTAATGGCGCCGATAGTTATGAAGTTTTTTCTAGCCTCTTCAAGGCTAACCGCATTTGCGCCACCGTTGTAAGTTGGATCACGGAACTGGACTTCGTCATCTTCCCATCCGCAAACAGGGCAAATCTCAAAAGTGCCGGGCGGCTCCTCATCGAATGTCAAATATCTACAGCACGGGCAGGCATAACTCATCTTTATCCTCCTACTGCCGGTTCCAATAGTTCATTCCATCTTGAGGGCGGAACATGGTTCTCGGCGCACCATCCTTACCCAGGACACCAAAGGTATTCGTGCCGGGGTCGTATCGGAGCGTATCGCCTCGGCTATTTGTTTTTGTCAGTGTTCCTTTAGGTGGATTCGTTAAAAAGTCCTTGGCTCTCTCTGCGTATTGCTTCGCGTTCTGGAGTTCAGGGAATTCGCTCTTATGCTTGCTCCAATGCCCGAAGGCGTTTTCAACGGCCGATTTACTTTTCGTCGTCGACCAGAGGGCTTCACTTTTTGCAACCTTCTGCGTCCCCTCTCCCGCCCTCGCCGCACCTCTGTCCGCTGCCTGCTTGAGTACCTGGGTGAGGGTTTCCCCCTTGCTCGCAGCCTGACGAATGATGCCAAAACCCGCCGGCAGGAAGGGTACCGCTGTGGCAAAGCCATCATAAGCTACCGCCAGACCATTGAGGAAGCTCGGGTCCTGCCTGAAGGCGTTGATCGACAACCCCAGGCTGACGACGTCGATGACGGTCTCAGCGATCTGCCCATCCGGATCGGTGAACTTGTACGGGTTGTTGTTGGCGTACGCATAACGGTTGAGGCTATGCAGGTTGTTCTCGTCCGGCTCTACGGGGTCGATGCTGAGGAAGCGCCCAAGCCTCGGGTCGTAATAGCGCGACCCCATGTAGACGAGACCGGTCTCGGCATCCTGCCGTTTGCCGGTGTACCAGAGGGGGTTGTTGCTTGAAGCAGTCTGGTTGTTGAGCCGTTCGCCGTAGGGGCGGTAGGTCTCGCGCCACAGAAGATTGCCGGATTGGTCGGTGGCGGCAATGGGGGAACCTAATGCGTCGTTGTGGTAGTAGGTGACGGTTTCGGTGCGGACGGGGGCGGCGCTGACGGTGACATTGACCGCGCTGGAGGTGGTGCTGGCACTGAGGCTGTCGTAGGCCTTCGCAGTGTAGGCGTAACTGCCGGCGGCAACGTTGGTCAACGGCCAGCTGTAGGGTGCGGTGGTGTCGGTGCCCAACAAAGTGGCACCGTTGTAGAACTCGACCTTGCTGATGCCGTCGCTGTCCGTTGCGGTGGCGTTGAGCGTAATGGATGCCGGGGCGGTGTACGTGCTGCCGCTGGCCGGGGATGTCAAGCTGACGCTCGGTGGCGTGTTCGGTGCGCTGACCGTGACCGAGACCGCACTGGAGGTGGTACTGGCGCTGAGGCTGTCGTAGGCCTTCGCCGTGTAGCTGTAGCTGCCCGCGGCAACGTTGGTGAGCGACCAGCTGTAAGGCGAGGTGGTGTCGGTGCCCAACAAAGTGGCGCCGTTGTAGAACTCGACTTTGCTGATGCCGTCGCTGTCGGACGCTGTGGCATTCAGGGTGATGGCCGCCGGGGCAGTGTAGGTGCTGCCGGTGGCCGGACTGGTGAGGCTGACGCTCGGAGGTGTGTTCGGCGCGTTGACCGTAACACTGACGGCGCTGGAGGTTGTGGTGGCGTTGAGGCTGTCGTAGGCCTTCGCCGTGTAGCTGTAGCTGCCGGCAGCAACGCTGGTGAGCGGCCAGCTGTAGGGCGAAGCGGTGTCGGTGCCTAGCAGGGTGGCGCCGCTGTAGAACTCGACTTTGGCGATGCCATCGCTGTCCGTTGCAGTAGCGTTGAGGGTGATGGCGGCCGGGGCGGTGTAGGTGCTGCCGTTGGCTGGGCTGGTCAAGCTGATGGTCGGCGGGGTGTTGGGCGCGTTGACGGTGACAGTGACGGGTTCGGAGGTGGTACTGGCGTTGAGGCTGTCGTAAGCCCTGGCGGTGTAGCTGTAGCTGCCGGCTGCAACGCTGGTGAGCGACCAGCTGTAAGGCGAGGTGGTATCGGTGCCGAGCAGGGTAGCGCCGTTGTAGAACTCGACTTTGGCGATGCCGTTGCTATCGCTTGCAGTAGCGTTGAGGGTGATCGCGGCCGGGGCGGTGTAGGTGCTGCCGGTGACCGGCGCGGTGAGACTGACCGTGGGCGGCGCGTTACCACCGGCTCCGTCGACTTTGCCGGCGCGATCCCAGGTGGCTCGGCCGTCGAACAGGGTAAAGGCCATGCCGTTGAGGGTGCGGCCTTCCAGGCCGACCTGGCTGGCGGGCACTTCCAGCCGCACCCACTGCCCGGCGCTCGGCAACGGCCCCATGTAGCGGCGGCTATTGGTGCCGTTGGTACCGAAGGTGATGTTGTTGGCGCCCCAGTAGGCGCGGTGCTCCCAACTGCCATCGGTCCATTCCAGCATGATCTGGCTCGGGGTGTTGGCCGGATCGAGATAGACGTAGGCAAACAGCGTGTCGCCCGTCGCTACCGCGAGCTGGCCTCCTGCGGGCGCATTCTGGAAATAGTGCTGATGCAGGCCCGCTACGATGAGCGACTGATGCGCAAGGCTGCCTGAGTAGGGGCTGGGGTTGGCGGATACCCAGCTCCAGGTTTCCACGCGTCCGCCCAGGCTCGCCCCCCCAGGCGGGGCATCTTCTACCCATACTGCCTCTGCCGCATGCGCGGGATTGACGCCGGCCAACGGAAGGGCAGCCATCAAGGTCACTAATACGGAGGCAGCGACAGTCAGCACAGGTCGTTGCCAGAGACGGTTGAATGCACCGTTTGAAAGACTCATCAATTCGATCAGGTTCATGGCCACGCCCTCGTCAATTCAGGCTCGCCAGATAGGCGGCGGTCAACAACGGTGCAGAAGGCATCAGCCCTTCTGGCCAGTCCGGATACACCGGATTGGGTTTGTACGGAATGACCGTGGCGAATCGATTGCTTCCCTTGATGGCGTTTGCCCCGAGCACCATCGACGAATCGACGATGTGACGCATGGCGACTTGCTTCTTGTTGTGATACGCAAACTGCTTGAGGTCGCCGCCCGATGGGGTGTACTCCATCATGAGGTTGCCGTCTTTGGCGTAGAGGGCATAGGTGACGGTTTCGCCGCGGGTTTTCTTGACGCGGTAGTTGTTGGCGTCGTATTCGAACAGCAGGGGACTCGCGGTATCGCAGCTCGCGCAGACCAGGTTGGAGGCGTCGTCGAAGCTGTGGTTGGACAGCGCAGTGCCGCTGCGGGTGGCATTGCCCCAGGCATCGTAGGCGAAGGCGCTGCTTCCGGTGTAGCTGGCAAGGCGGTTCGATGCGTCGTAGGTGTAGGTACGGGAATAGGTGGCCCCGTAGTTCTGGGTGAGGAGGTTGCCGCGACCGTCGTAGCTGAGCGTACCCGTGCCCCAGGGGCCGGTTGCGCTGACGAGGCGGTCGATGTCGTCGTAGCCCAGGGTGCGGTTGAGGCTGGCATCGACGCTGTCGGTGATGGAGGCGGGATTGCCGAGGCCATCGTAGCCGTAGCTGGTGTTGAGCAGCCCAGTACTGGACTTGACGACAGACATCTGGCTCGGCCACTGGCGCGTGTTGAATGCCTGCGATGCGGTGACGCCGTTGGCGTAGGTCATGCCGGAAATCTGGCCGCTCGGATGATAGGCGATGCTGGTCACGTAGGGGCTGACGGCGGTTTGTCGGCCGAGGGCGTCGGGGTAAAAGTTCACGCTTGCGCCGTCGGGGTAGGTGACCTGCGACAGGGCGTCGTTTCCGTCGTAGAGGTAGCCGAGTGCGAAGGTGCGTCCATCCAGTGCCAGGGTCTCGCCCGTGAGGTTGCGATTGGCGTCGTAGTCGTAGGTCCGTACGACGGTGCCGCGCGTAGCGCTGACGATGTCGTCGACGCGGTTGTAATCCATCGTTACGGGCGGCGTCGACGCATCGGTATAGGCGATATCGGTAAGCCGGTTGCGCGCATCGTAGGTGTAGTTGATTGTCCGGGTATTCGGCGAAACGCCGACGCTCTTGGAAAGCGGATTGCCGACGGCGTCCCGACCATAGGTCACCAATCCGATTTCTGGATGGTTCACGGTGACAAGGTAGCCGCGTGCGTCGTACTGCATGGAACGGGTAACGCCGGACTGCGTCATGCCGGTGATCTGTCCCAGAGAATTGCGCGTGATGGTCAGGTTGGCCGCAGTAACCGGTGCAGCGACGCTCATGAGTTGACGCTGGTCGGGGTCGCCGAACGAACGATAGCCATAGGTAGTGGCCTTGCCGTTCTCGTTGGTGACCTTGATCTGGTTGCCGGTCAGATATTGCAGCTGACGGGTCTTGCCGTCGGCGTGGGTTATCTTGGTCAGGCGGTCCAGCGGGTCGTAGGCGTACTGGATGCTCGGCAGGGTCGTGGCGCTCAGAATCGTGGCCGTGGAGGCGGTGGGATAGGTCTCGAAGAGTTTCCGGCCCAAGGCATCGTAGCGGTAGGCGCGCCTAACCAGCGCAGATGTAGAGGTGTCCCGCCGAGTCGAATCGATGACGCGGCCAAAACCATCGTGTGCGACGACTTCCTGGTAATTTCCCCGGGTGACGCGCTTTTCCATTCCACCAAGCCCGGAAACCCATTGAATGGTGGTCGGTGTCCCACTAGGGGGCGTTACACCAGCGAGTCGATTGAGGCTGTCGTAGCTGAAGTCGGTTCGATAGCCCTCGCCGTTGGTTTCGGAAGCCACTGTCCCGGTTGCATTCACGGTCCGGTATAGCGTCACGCCACCCGGCTGGTCTTCCCGGCGGGCTACGCCGCGGTAGTAATCCGAGTAATCGGTGCGGTTGTTCCTGGCATCGGTGGCCGATGCGAGATCGCCGGTTGCAAAGTAGGTAAACGCGGTGGAAACCCCGTACTTCGATACGGACTTCACGTTGCCGTTTGCATCGAACGTGCGGTCCACGATCCAACTACCGTCGACCGTCTCTTTGTCCGGTACGCCCGTGATCCATTTGACCGGGTCGTTGAAGTAGGTCAGGTCGGTCGTCCGGGTCGTGCCGTTGCCCGTCTCCACGATCTTCGCAGGATTACCGTAGGTGTCGTGCGACTGGTATTGCGTGACGTAGGCCGAGCCTTCACGCGTTACGGTGCGCTTGGTCAAAAGAGGACGGTAGGTCTGGTAATCAACGAGAGACTCGCCCCCATTGTTGATTATGTATTGGTCATTGGATACGGCCTGACTGGACCACTCGTTTTGCTCTCTGTACACGGCTACGCTGGAACCACAAGTCATGGTATCGACATTGCCGGCTACTTGCCCGCATATCAATTTATCGGTCAGTAGCCCAAAGCGCCAGGCCTGCCCTTGGGTATTCGAGCTGGCGTGTCTGTAGGTGGTGACATTTCCGAGGGGATCGATTACGTTGGTCACGCTAACGTAGGCCCCGTCAATCAATTCACGCAGCTTGTAGCGGTAATACCACTTATCGCCTTCACTCCACGCATTTAGCGAACCGTATGGATTATTGATTGTTCTCTGCGTTACTTTGACCGTGCTCAGTCCACCATCCGAATACAGGTAGCCATACGTATAAGCTGCAACTCCACCAAACGGACTGGTTATTGCTCCAAGGTAGCCGTTCAGGGGAAGGAACGCGTTGTACCCAGGCAATTCGGGATATTCGTACCCCCAAGACGTCCCGTCCGGTCGTGTAACCTTCTTCAACGAATACGACATTGACTGCTGTACGGTTGCGCCATCGAAAGTCACATACTCATATACCCAACTTTGGCCATTGCTCGTCATCGTTTTCAATTTTCGTAAGCCGTTCTGATTGCCTCCGTCATACTGGAAGCTAATCGAACGCCCATCATTCGTAGTTATTTGAAGGAGATGGAAGGTCGGGGCCTGCCCCAGCGATGGCAACCCGTAATCGAAATTGATCCAGTTGCCATTTCGATCGGTGATCTTTTTGACAAGCCATACGTCAGCAGATTTGACCGACATTTCGTACTTCGTGCCTTCCGGGGAAAGCAATACCATCCCCAAAATATTGGAAGCAGAAGGAATGCAGTCACCCGCCCACCCTTCCTTGGAAACAAAAGAATGGCTAGCTCCGGCAGACGCAGCGTAAAACGACAGCACCACCCCATCCGGCAATTCCAGTATCGGCCGGGCTGCGTACCCGTCGGATGAATACTGACAAGCATTGCGTAACTTCCCGAAATGCGAAACCCATCCGACGCCAAGCCCTTCTCCCGCTGGAGTTGTCGGGCCGCCCACATTGGCTGTGTCATAAAATCGCCATACTTTGATATCCAGCCCCCCGTTTCCTGGCAACAACAAATCCAAGTGCCGCACTTTTAGCTGTCCCAGGAATGGATCGACGGAATCTGGGACACCTTCAGTATTGGATTGCTCACGATAGAGATTTATGCCCGGCTCCAAATAGGGCACCTGATCTGCACGGGCCAAATCAATCGAGACATTTGCGCCAGCGCACGCAATCAACATGTACGCGCAAACGCGGCGCGCCAATTGCGCAAAATATACAAACCACCTGGGCGCTTGCGGCCGATGATTCCTAATCAGTCCTATGTGGCAAAATTCTTGAGACGCGGGCATCACACTAGTAGCCATCTCTCCCTCCCAGGAGTGTTGTTGGCAATATCGTGAGTTGTCCGCAAGAGTGCGCCGACGTACTTTGCGTCGGCTTTTGTGTGCGTGGTGGAACTTATCCGAGTTCCTTTTACGTTGTCAACCTCCCACCAATCACCCTTAAGTCGCCATGGTAATGTGCTGTATACAGTACACGGCTGCGTGCACCCAACCCGCCTTCACTTCAGGATAAATTCGATGAGAGAGCTTCCCGTCGTCTTCAATGAAGACGATGACAGTACTACCGTGCGGCATTGATCGTACTTTGAGAGGCAACGTCTACTTAAAATTCCTACTTGGCTTGGGCTTACTGCAAAAGTCTTAGCACAGTTACATGATTTCTATTCAGGAAATAGAACACTTACCATCACAACTCCGCTACCAAAATTCAAAATGTAATATGCTTCTGTTTGAATTCCGGATTGCCGCTGCGGCGCCGATCCGGATTCGCACAACACAACAACGAAAACTAGCGAGCCTCGCGCCTCTTGCGGAATCCATCTGAACTGAGTCTCTCAGGAGGAGCGTTGTGCCCACAAGAATCGTACGTCCAACCAATTGCCGCGGATTCACCCTGCTCGAACTCCTGGTCGTGCTGGTGATCCTCGGCCTGCTCGCCGGCTACGTGGCGCCCAAGTATTTTTCGCAGGTCGGCAAGTCCGAGGTGAAGACAGCGCGGGCGCAGATCGACGCGCTGGAAAAGGCGCTCGACCAGTACCGCATCGACGTCGGCCACTATCCGGGCACCGAGCAGGGCCTGGCCGCGCTTAATGCCAGGCCGGCCGACGAGGCGCGCTGGGACGGCCCCTATCTGAAGAAGGCCGTACCCAACGACCCGTGGGGCAAGCCGTATCAGTACCGCATGCCGGGCGAGCACGGCGAGCTCGACCTGTTCTCCTTCGGCCGCGACGGCCAGCCCGGCGGCACGGGCGAAGACGCCGACATCGCCAACTGGTAATGCGCTACCGGGTGAAAGCCCTGCGCCCGGGCGCGGGCATCACGGCATCGATCGTCGAGGCGCTCGACGCGAGCGAGGCGGAAGCCCGCCTGCAGCGCGAGGGGGCACAGGTGCTCTCGGTCGTCGCCGAGCGTGGCGGCTGGCTGGCGGCGCGGCATGCGCGCTTCCCGCTACTGCTCTTCACGCAGGAACTGATCGCGCTGCTGGAGGCCGGGCTCGCCCTCACCGAGGCGCTGGAAACCCTGGCCGAGAAGGAGCAGCGCGCCGAATCGCGCCAGCTGATCGAACGCCTGCTCGCCACCATGCGCGAGGGCAAGCCGTTTTCCGCGGCGCTCGGCATGCAGGCCGATACCTTTCCCGCGCTCTACGCCGCCACGGTGCGCGCGGCCGAGAGCACGGGCGACCTGTCGCCCGCGCTGGCGCGCTTCGTCGCCTACCAGAACCAGATCGACACGGTGAAGAAGAAAGTCGTCTCGGCCTCGGTCTATCCGCTGCTGCTGATCGGCGTCGGCACGCTGGTGATCGGCTTTCTGCTCGGTTACGTGGTGCCGCGCTTCGCCTCGGTGTATGCGGACGCGGGACGCGACCTGCCGTGGATGTCGCGGCTGCTGCTGGCCTGGGGCGAGGCGGTGGCGGCGCACGGGATATGGCTCGCGCTCGGCGCCGTCGCCGCGATTGCCGCCTTCGTGGCGGCGCTCGCCCGCCCCGCCACGCGCGCGGCACTCACCCGCCTGGCCTGGCGCACGCCGGCCATCGGCGAACACCTGCGCACCTTCGAACTCGCGCGTTTCTACCGCAGTCTCGGCATGCTGCTGGCTGGCGGCATTCCGGTCGTCTCCGCGCTCGGCATGGTGTCGGGCTTGCTGTCGTCCCATCTGCGCGGCGGCGCGGCGACGGCAACGGACGCGTTACGGCGCGGCGAATCGATTTCCGCCGCCTTCGGGCAGGGCGAACTCACCACCCCGGTCGCCGCGCGGCTGCTGCGCGTGGGCGAGAAGAGCGGCCGCATGGGCGAAATGATGGAGCGCGTCGCCATCTTCCACGACGAGGAAATGGCGCGCTGGGTCGACTGGTTCACACGGCTCTTCGAACCCCTGCTGATGGTGTTCATCGGCCTCACCATCGGGCTGATCGTGGTGCTGCTCTACATGCCGATCTTCGAACTCGCGGGGTCGATCCAGTGAACGCGCCGCTGCCCGCACTGTCCGCCGAATCGTTGGCCGATCTGCGCCGCGAGGCGCGCGCAGCCGGCCAGATGCTGCTGCCGCACCTGCAGGAACGCTTCGGGTTCGACGCCGACGCGGCACTGCGTGCGCTGGCCTCGCACGTTCGCCTGCCCGCGTTCGACATGGCGGCGCTGCATGCGCTGGAACCCGATTTCTCGCGCCTGGGCTTCGGCGAGGCCGCGCGCCGGCATTGCCTGCTCGCGCGCGATGCCGAAGCGCGCCTCTGGCTGCTGCAGGCCGACCCGTGGGACAGCGCCAGCCGTGCCTATGCGGCGCACCTGCTCGGCGTGCCCTTCGATACCGGCCTCGCGCACCCCGCCGACCTTGCAGCGCTGCTCGCCCGCCACGAGGAAGGCCTGCGCGCGATGGAAGGCGTGGGCGGCGGCACGCACAGCGTGCAGGATTCCGGCGCCGAATCGCTGTCCTTCGCCAGCATCGCCGAGGACGCCAGCCCGGTGGTGCGGCTGGTGCGGTCGACGCTCTACGACGCGCTCAAGGCTGGCGCCTCGGACATCCATCTGGAAACCGACGCGCGCGGCCTCACGGTGAAGTACCGCATCGACGGCGTGCTCTCGCACGTGGCGCAGGTGGCGGGAACCGAAACCGCCGAACAGGCCATCTCGCGGATCAAGGTCATGTCCGAACTCGACATTGCCGAGCGCCGCGTGCCGCAGGACGGCCGCTTCAAGGTGGCGATCCAGGGCCGCGAAGTCGACGTGCGCGTCTCCATCATGCCCAGCGTGTTCGGCGAGGACGCGGTGCTGCGCATCCTCGACCGGCAGGCGCTGACGGAGGCCTTGTCCGGCCTCACGCTCGAAGGCCTGGGCTACGCCGGCGCCACGCTGGCGCGGGTGCGCAAGCTCGCCGCCGAGCCCTACGGCATGCTGCTCGTCACCGGTCCGACGGGCTCGGGCAAGACGACCACGCTGTACGCGGCGATCTCCGAGATCAACACCGGCCGCGACAAGATCGTGACCATCGAGGACCCGGTCGAATACCAGCTTGCCGGCGTGCTGCAGATTCCGGTCAACGAGAAGAAGGGCCTCAGCTTCGCGCGCGGTCTGCGCTCCATCCTGCGGCACGACCCGGACAAGATCATGGTCGGCGAAATCCGCGACGCCGATACCGCGCAGATCGCCGTGCAGTCCGCGCTCACCGGCCATCTCGTGTTCACCACCGTGCACGCCAACAACGTGTTCGACGTCATCGGCCGCTTCATCCACATGGGCGTCGATCCCTACAGCTTCGTCTCGGCCCTGAACGGCATCGTGGCCCAGCGGCTGGTGCGCGTGAACTGTCCGCATTGCGCGGCGCCGCATGTGCCTTCCGACGAGCTGCTGGAACTTTCCGGCCTCGTCCGCGAGAAGACGCGGGACCATGCCTTCCGCCAGGGCAGCGGCTGCGGCCATTGCCGCGGCAGCGGCTACAGAGGCCGGCGCGCGGTCGCCGAAATCCTGCTGCTCACCGACGAGCTGCGCGAACTCATCGTCGCCCGCGCGCCGATCGGCCAGATCAAGGAAGCCGCCGCGCGCGGCGGTACCCGCAGCCTGCGCGAGGCTGCGCTCGCGCTGGTGAAATCGGGCGACACCACGCTGGAGGAGATCAACCGTGTCACGCTGGTCGGCTGATGTCCTCCGGATTGCGCTGACGCCGGGCGAGATCGCGCTCGCGCGCGGTGCGCGCCGGCATGCGCTGCCCGCCGGCCGCGACGCGGCAAGCCTGCTGCCGGTGCTCGACGAAGCGCTGGGTGACGCCAGCTGGCGCGCGCCGCGCGTCGAGGTGGTGCTGTCGCAGCATTTCGTGCGCCACGTGCTGACGCCGCCGCCGGGCAAGGCCCTGCCCGCCGCCGAGGAACGCGCGCTGGTGGCCGCCAGCCTGCGCGACATCTACGGCGACCTCGTGCAGGGATGGGACGTGCGCGTGCACAGCCAGCCGCCGCAGGTCGGCCTGCTCGGCGCGGCGATCGAGGATGCCTTGGCCCGCGCGCTCGACGCGCTGCTCGCGCGGCGCGGCTTCCGCACCGTCGCCTTGCGTCCGCTCGCCAGCGTCGCCGCGCAGCGTGCGCCCAAACGCGTGAATGGCTGGTGGGTGCTGGCCGAGCCCGGCTGGCTGAGCCTGTTCGGCGGCGCCGGCGGCAGCTGGCAGCACGTCGCCGCCCTGCCCGTCGACGACGGCTGGCATGCCGCCCTGCCCGATCTCGTCGCGCGCGAACGCGGCGCCGCCGCGGCGCCCCTCCCCGCCGCCGCCTGGCTGCTGCCGATCGGCATGGGCGCGGTTGCGGCACCGCGCGACGCCGACCTGCGCTGGCAGGTGCTGCGGCACGATGCGCAGTGCAAGGGCGCACAGGCCCTGCTGGGGATCTGAGAACATGGCCCGCCTCGATTTCGATTTCCACGCCGCGCCGTCCCGCCCGAACGCGTTCGGCATCGCACTGGCGCTGGCAGGCGCAGCGGCGTTCGCCTGGAGCGTGCACGCCTGGCAGGCAACGCGCGACGCCGCAGCCGGCCTCGACCTGCAGATCGCCGCGCTGGCGCAGGTCCGGCCCGAGAAGCCTTCGCACGCCGCGCCCGCCGACGCCGCCGCGCAGGCGCTGCGCGCGCGCGTCGCCGCGCAGCTGGCCTGGCGCTGGCAGCCCGCGTTCGATGCGCTCGCCGCCGCGCAGGACAAGCGCATCGCGCTGGTCGCGCTCGACGCCAGCCAGGCCAGGTCGCAACTCAGGCTCACGGCCGAGGCACGCCGGCTCGAGGATGCCGTCGCCTGGATCGAACGCCTGCAGCGGCAGCCGGACGTGAAGCGCGCGGTGCTCGTGCAGCACGAAGTGCAGAACGATGCCGACCAGCACCCGCTGCGCGTCGTCGTGAACGTGGAGCTGGGCCCATGAACGCGCTGATCTGGCGGCTGCGTCGCAGCGCGGACCGGCTCGGTGCGGCGGGGCTGATCGGACTCTCGCTCGGCGCAGCCGCGCTGCTGCTGTATCTGGCCGGCACCCTGCCGGGCGACGCGACGCTCGCCGAGCGCCAGGCGCAGCTCGCCGCCCTGCGCCTGAAAACCGCCGCGCCCGCCGCGACGCTTCCCGTGCAGGCCGTCGATCCGCTGACGACCCTGCCGCCCGCGGGCGAAGCGGCCGAGCAGATCGGCGAACTCGAACGCCTCGCACGCGCGCACGGCATCGCCCTGCCGCGCGGCCAGTACAGTACGAGCACGCTGACAGGCACCTCGCTGCAACGCTGGCAACTGGTGCTGCCGGTCGAGGCCGCGTATCCCGCGCTGCACGCCTGGCTGGCCGCCGCGCTGGAACGCCTGCCCAACCTGACGCTCGACGAATTCAGGCTGAAGCGCGAACGCATCGAATCGAAGGCCGTGCAGGCCGAACTGCGCATGAGCCTGTTCGTGGAGGCGACGCCGTGAGCGACGCGCGCCGGCGATCTCTCCTGTTCGCCCTGCTGGCCGGCGCCGTCAGCTGGTCGGGCTGGCTCGCGCTGAACGAACCCGCCGACGAAACGCGGGTCGCCGAACCCGCCAGGTCCGCGCAACCCGTCGCCGCACGCGTGCGATCCGCCGACACCGCGACGCCCCCGTCCGCAGCCCCACCTTCGGTGCGCCTCGCGCTGTCGCACGCCAACCTCTTCCCCGAACAGACCTGGGTCGTGCCGCCGCCCCCGCCGCCGCCGCAGCCCTACGTGCCGCCCCCGCCGCCGCAGGCGCCGCCCCTGCCCTACGCCTACATGGGCCGCTGGCTCGACGCCGGTGAAACCACCTGGTACCTCACGCGCGGCAGCCAGCCCGTGAGCGTGCGTGCCGGCCAGGTGCTCGACGGCGTGTGGCGGCTCGACCAGGTGGCCGCCGGCACGCTGAATTTCACCTACCTCCCGCTGAACCAGACGCGCAGCCTGCGCACAGGAGATTGAGTTGCCGCCCTCACGCATGTTCTTCCCCCTTGCCGCCTGCGCCCTGCTGCTGGCCGGCTGCGCCAGTTCCGGACTCAAGGAAGGCCGGGCGCTGATCGATGCCGGCCAGCCCGAGGCCGGCGTCAACCGCATGCGCGACGCGCTGGCCAAGGAACCCGGCAACCTCGAACTGAAGGCGGCCTACCACACCCAGCGTGAGCGGCTTGCCGGCGAATGGCTGGCGCGCGCGCAGCAGGATCTCGACGCCGGACGCTTCGACGCCGCCGAGGTCATGCTGCAGCGGGTGCTCGCCCTGCATCCGGAAAACCCGCGCGCGACCGCGCTGCTCGCCAATCTCGCCGCCGCGCGCGAGGATGCGCGCAATATCGACAATGCCGCGCGCGATCTCGCGGCCGGCCGCCTGGAACAGGCCGAGCAGGCCGCCCGCCTGGTGCTCGCCCGCTCGCCCGAGCACGCCGGCGCCCAGGCCGTGCTGCGGCAGGTGCAGGCGGCGCGTGCGACGGACGATCTCGCGCCGCGCGAACTCGGCGCCGCCTACCGCAAGCCGATCACGCTGGAATTCCGCGACGCGCCGCTGAAGAACGTGTTCGACATGATCGCGCGGCAGTCTGGCATCAATTTCATCTTCGACAAGGACGTGCGGCTGGACGCCAAGGCCACGCTCTACGCCCACGGCACGCCGATCGCCGATGCGGTCGACATGCTGCTGATGACGGGCCAGCTGGCGAAGAAGGTGGTCAACGCCAACACCCTGCTGGTCTATCCCGACCTGCCGCAGAAGCAGAAGGCCTACCAGGACCTGATGGTGAAGAGCTTCTACCTCGGCAACGCCGACGCCAAATCGACCATGGCGATGCTGCGCAGCCTGGTCAAGACGCGCGACATCTACGTCGACGACCGCCTGAACCTGCTGGTGATGCGCGACACGCCGGAGGCGATCCGCCTGGCCGAGAAGATCATCGCGGTCCAGGACCTGGCCGAACCCGAAGTGATGCTCGACGTCGAGGTGCTGGAGATCAAGCGCGGCCGCCTGCTCGAACTCGGCGTGCAATACCCCAACCAGTTCTCGCTGCTGAATACGCTGACGACCGACACGTCCAGCACCACCGGCGGCGTCATCGTCAACACCACGACCACCACGCTGTCGCCACTGCCGCTGACGGTGGACAAGCTGCGCCACATCACCGGCGCCGACATCGCGATGAACAATCCCCAGGTCAATCTCAAGAAGGAGGACAGCGACGTCAACATCCTGGCCAATCCGCGCATCCGCGTGAAAAACCGCGAAAAGGCCAAGATCCACATCGGCGACAAGGTACCGGTCATCACCTCCAACACCACCTCGACCGGCGTGGTGTCGGAATCGGTGTCCTACCTCGACGTCGGACTCAAGCTCGACGTCGAGCCCGCCGTGCTGATGCGGGACGACGTGCAGATCAAGGTCGGGCTGGAGGTTTCCAACATCGTGCGCGAGATCCGCAGCAACAGCGGCACGCTCACCTACCAGATCGGCACCCGTAACGCCGGCACCACGCTGCGCCTGAAGGACGGCGAAACCCAGGTGCTCGCCGGCCTGATTTCCGACGAGGACCGCAGCACCGCCAGCCGCGTGCCCGGGCTCGGCGACCTGCCGCTGATCGGCCGCCTGTTCTCCAACCAGCGCGACGAGCACAACAAGACCGAGATCGTGCTGCTCATCACGCCGCGCGTGTTGCGCAACATGCAGCCGCAGCAGCCGGCGCTGACCGAGTTCCGCAGCGGCACGGAAAACGCCATCGGCAGCGGCGGCGGTTTTGCGGCCGAACCCGCGGCACGCGCACGCGCCCTGCAGGCGATGCCGCTGCCGGCAGCCGATAGCGTGGCGGTACCGGAGGAGCCCGCACGGTCCGGCGATGCCGCTGCCGGCGTGCCCAGCCTGCCCGGCATGCCGAACGCATCGCCCCTATCCGATACGGCGCGGTGAACAGGCGAAACGGTTTCACGCTCATCGAACTGATGGTCGCCCTGGCCATCCTGGCGCTGCTCGCCAGCGTGGCGGTGCCCTTCGGCCAGCTGGTGCAGCAGCGGCAGAAGGAAACCCAGCTGCGCGACGCGCTGCGGCAGATCCGCACCGCGCTCGATGCCTACCGGCAGGGCGTGAAGGACGGCCGCATCGAGGCGCCGGCCGACGCCAGCGGCTACCCGCCCGACCTCGATGCGCTATGGAAAGGCGTGATCGACAGGACCCAGATCGATGCGCACCGGAAGCTGTACTTCCTGCGCCGCCTGCCGCGCGACCCCTTCTTTCCCGACGCGGCCGCGCCGCCGGCCGAGACCTGGGGCCTGCGCAGCTACGCCAGCCCGCCCGACGCGCCCGCGCCGGGCAAGGACGTGTACGACGTCCATTCGCTGTCCGCCGGCACCGGCCTCAACGGCGTGCCCTACCGCGAATGGTGACGCCGTGCTGAAACGGACACGCGGCTTCACCCTGGTCGAATTGATGGTCGTAATGGCCATCGTCGCGCTGCTGCTGGCGCTGGCCATGCCGCGCTACTTCGCGCACCTGGACAAGGCGCACGACACCATCCTCAAGCAGGACCTCGCGACCATGCGCGACGCCATCGACAAGTTCCACGGCGACCGCGGCCGTTATCCCGAAAGCCTGGAGGAACTGGTGAACGCACGCTACCTGCGCGCCCTGCCGGTCGATCCGATCACCGAGCGTGCCGACAGCTGGCAGATCGTCGCGCCGGACAACGGCGAAACGGGCGCAGTCTACGACGTGAAGAGCGGCGCGCCGGGGGTGGCGCACGATGGCAGCGCGTATGCCGACTGGTAGGACCCAGGGCGGCTTCGCCTACCTGTTCGTGCTGATGCTGGTCGCGCTGGTCGGCCTGGGGCTCGCCGCCGCCGGCACGCTGTGGCGCACCGAAGCGCAGCGCGAACGCGAGGCGGAACTGCTCTTCGTCGGTGCGCAATACCGCCAAGCCATCAAGCAATATTACGAACTGGTGCCCGGCCAGCCGCGCCTGCCGCGCAGCATCGACGAACTGCTGGAGGACAACCGGACATTGCCGCCGACGCACCATCTGCGCCGCGCCTGGCGCGACCCCTTCGGCGGGGAACTGCGGCTGATCGAAGCGCCGGACCCGCGCGGCATCGTCGGCGTCGCCAGCACCTCGACGCTGCATCCGTTCAAGAGGGCGGGCTTTCCACCGGAATTCGAATCGTTTGCGGATACCGGCAGTTATGCGGGATGGCAGTTCGTCATCGCCGTGCCGGCACCGCCTCCCCAACAAGCCGCCCCGGCCGGTCAGTAGGGGGCCTACTTGTTCTTGCTTTTGATCGTCGCCCAGCGTTCGCGCCATTCGGCCAGGTCCTCGTCTTCGACCTCGAGCTGGATCGCCGCGACTTCCAGCGGAGACAGTTTCTGATCCTCCAGCCGGCGAACCAGCTTGTTGCGCGCTCTCGACAGCAGGCGTTCGGTTTCCGCCCTGCTCAGTTTCCTGGCCTTCTCGAGATATTCGGCACTCGGGGTTCTCGGCATTGCATTTTCTCCGCTGTAATCCAACGATCCCGATGCTAAGCCCGAATCCGATTCGCGCGCTACCTCGCCAATGTGTCAGTGCGGCTGCGTGCCCGCCTGTCCTTCGGCCATGCCTGTCAGCCTTGCTTCGTCGGCCCGGTCGCGCCAGGTTTCCAGCAGGTTTTCCACCTCGACCTTCTTCAGGCCGGTGAAGGGCTCGGCCTGCGCCAGCGCGTCCTGGCAGGTCTTGTCGCGGTACCTGTCCATCAGTTCGCGGCTGAGCGTGTAGAGCCGGCCGTTATGCTCGCCGCACGTGCGCAGGTCCCCGCGTACGCCCGACAGCACGGATTCGGTCTGTTTTTTCGCCGACTCGGTTTCCGCCAGTTTGCCCGCGGTCGTTCGCGCCTGGGTCTGGCTTTCCGCCAGCCTGCCCTCGGTTTCGGCCAGCCGGGTCTTCAGAGTTTCGATTTCGGCCTGCGCCGCTTTCAGGTCGGTTTCCGCACGCGCGCGCGCCGTTCGCTCGCCGGCCAGCCGCTTCGCACTGCCTTTCAGCTTTTCGACCTCGCGTTCCAGGCTGTCCCTGTCGGCCAGCGCGGCGGCCTTGTCCTGTTCGGCCTGGACGCGCGCCTGCTCACTCTGCTGCACCTGCTGCTGCATGCGGCGCAGCATCTGTTTTTCGCGGCTGTCGCCCGACGCCCAGACGGGCGCAGCGGCAAGCGCCGCGACGAGGCCCATGACCCAATAGCGTTTCATTACAGTGTCCCCACGGGCAATTGCCCCGGTGCAGCCCCCAGCCTGACGAGCAAACGGGCCATGTCGAGATCGCCGACCGAAAACGCCCACCACAGCGGCGTATGGAATTTCCGGTCGCCCCAGTCCAGCGGTGCACCCGCGCGTACGAGCGCCTGCACGGCGGCGTATTGCCCGTTGGCGGCCGCCACGGCCAGCGGCGACAGGCCTTCGCGGTTGAACTGCTGCAGGTCTGGTTTGAACCGTGCCAATGCATCGATCACAGCCGGATAGCCCATCAGCGCCGCAGCGTGCGCGGGCGTATCGCCGTCGTCGCTCTTGCGGTCGGGATTGGCCCCGGCACGCAGCAGCATCTCGACCAGCATGACATTTCCGTTCTTGGCGGCCAGCCCCAGCGGGGTGTAGCCGCGTCCCTTGACGTTCGCCACCGCCCCGGCGTCGAGCAGGAACTGGACGAGTTCGATGTTGTCCTGGCGCACCGCCTCGATGAGGGGCAGGTCATGCCAGTAGTCGCCGATGTTCGGATTGGCGCCACCCTTGAGCGCCGCGCGCACGGCCTCGACGTCGGCCTTATTCACCGCCGCCATCAGGCCGGCCTCGTCACCCCGCTGCTCGCGCGGCAGGACGAAGTTGCCGTCTGCCGAGATCAGCTTGAAGTGTTCCGGCGGCGGGCGCAGCCGTGCCTCGCGCGGCGGGCGCTCGTCTTCCGCTTCCGGGGACAGCCAGCGCAGCTCGCCGTCGATCCAGGGCTGGCCCGGGCCGCCCCAGGCGGCAGGCGCCAGCAGCAGCAGGATGAGACCGATCCTAGAACCTGGCATTGAGATCGAGCTGGAACACATCGATGGACAGCGGCAGGCCGCTGATCTGGTCGGACGACATCCACTTCGCCGACAGCCAGGTGTTCTTGTACAGGGCATACGAACCACCGATGAAATAGCCCTTGGCATTGGTGCCGCCCAGATGGAAGTCCGAATCGGTGAAGGCATCGAACACTGCGTCGCGCTCCAGATAGCGGTAGCCGATGAAGGCCTGCCACTCGTGATCCTCGACGTAAGTGAACGTCGGATGGCCGACGGTGAGCTTGACCTGATAGCCGTCGACCTGGGGCTCGAGATTCTGGCCGGTGCGCGCCAGGATGTCCGTACGGTCGAAACCGAAGTTGTGCGCCCAGTCCAGGGTACCGATGATGTGAATGGGGTA
Source organism: Thiobacillus sp. (assembly GCA_044227225.1). Classification (GTDB taxonomy): domain Bacteria; phylum Pseudomonadota; class Gammaproteobacteria; order Burkholderiales; family Thiobacillaceae; genus Thiobacillus. The sequence goes on from JBGAFM010000002.1 coordinate 196,470, forward strand.
GTAGTCGGCAAAATCGGCGACCAGGGTCATGTTGCCGATGCGGTAGTCCGACGCCAGCGCCCACAGGTTGGTCGTATTGTTGCCGTCGTTGTCGATGTTGAACAGGCTGTTGCCCTTCTGCCGCGATTGCGCCGCAGTGGCATTGTTGAAGGTGTCGTTGAGCGCCGGGTTGGGCACGCCGGCGATATTGCGGTAGACGTAGTACGCTCCGCCCAGCTTGAAGCGCGCGCGGGTGCTGGGTACCCACTCCAGGCCGGCCTGGGCGCCATACAGCCACTTGTCCTTGGCCCGTGTGCCGGCGTTGGCCTCGATCTCCTGCAGGGGGAAGATGCCGGCCGTAACGAATGGCTTGACTTCGCGTTGCGGGTCGAGCGCGCCCGGCGCATAGCTGACCGCGGCGCCCTCGAAGTTGAGGTCGTCGTCCCACACCAGGTCGGTCGAGAAGAAGGGATTCGGCATACGGCCGCCCCACACCGCCAGATCGTCGATCGGCCGCAACTTGAGGTAGGCGCGATCCAGCACCAGCGTGTACTTGTTGGCGGTGTTGCCGAGCGTCTGGTTGGTCGAGACTGGATCCGAGGTATTGCCGGTGGTGATGCGCACGCCGGCATCGACCCCACCGGCCACGTTGGCGTTGAGCCCCAGGCGCAGGCGCACGCGCTCGCGCTGACGGTCTTCCTGCGTATTGGAAATGTTCTGGCCGATGGACTGGAACGCAGCCTCGGGCGCATTCCCGTCGGCGAACAGATCGTACTGGTAGCGCAGACGGATGTCGCCTTCCCACTTCAGGCGGTCGAGCCACTCCGGCACGGCGTTGACGTCGCCCCAGCGCTCCTGCTTGGCCTGGGCGACGACTTCCTGGCGTACCTGTTCGCGGATTTCCCGCTTGACGGTTTCCGGCACGTAGGTCACGCGCACCACGCCGCGGCTGGCCTCTTCCTCGGCCGTCTTTTCCTGGGCGATCTTCACCTCGGCCTGCTGCTGCGCCTTCTTCAGCATGGTATCGGCCGCTTCCTGCTTGAGCACACCCTGTTCCACCAGCAACTGGATCAGGTTGAGCGTCGTCTCGTGCAGCATCTCGACGCGGGCGCGGTCGTCTTCGGCCCGGGCCGCAGTCGCGAAGGCGGCGGCCACGGCGAGAACCAGGAGTTTCTTGCGTAGTTTCATGTCATTCACTCTCAAGCGCGCGAGGTCACGCGGATTTTCACGGGCTGCGGCATGCCGACCGGCGGTCCTTCCCGCAGTGCGCGCATGTCGCGCAAAGCGTCCTTCAGCACTTCGTCTGCACGGACGTCGCCCGTGCTGTCGACCAGAGCGGCACGCGACACCTTGCCGCCGGCGTCGATCCATATCTTCACGATCACCTTGTAGTTCCTGTCCTTGAGCGCCTTCTCGCGCCCCAGCGCCTGCTGGAAGGCCGAGTTCACCGCGTCGTTCAGCATGGCGTCGTACCACCCCCAGGGATTGCCCCCGCCGCTGCCGGCCAGCGTCGGCACGCCGCGCGTCCCGCCGACGTCGATGCCGCCCGCGGCACCCTCGCCGACATTCAGGGGCGCAGGCGCTTCCTGCGCCTGCTGCGGCTCCGGCGTCGGCTCCGGCTTGTCCATCTTCACTTCCTCTTTCACCTCCGGCTCCGGCGGCTTCTGATCGGGCGGCGGCGGGGGCGGCGGAGGCGGCTTAACCAGCGTGATCTGCTGCACCTTCATCTTCTGCACCGGACCCTTCGGCGTCAGCAGATCTTTCAGCCACAGTGCGAGGAGCACGGCAGCAACCAGGCCGACGGCCACGCCACCCCAGCGCATCCAGGCCGGTTTGCGCTTTTCCTGCTCCATGCTCTACTTCGCAGCTGGCTGGGTCACCAGACCCATTTGCGTGATGCCGATCTGCCCCAGCAAATCCATCACCTCCATGACCTTTCCGTACTGCACCACGGTGTCGCCCTTGATCACCACCGGGAGATCAGGCACGGCGGCCTTGGCAGCAGCAAGTTGGATGCGCAGTTCGTCGAGCGTCACCGGATAGGTGTCCAGATAGATCTGCCCCGTGTCGCTGACGGTGATCGCCTTGGTCTTGGGCTTGGCGAGACTGGGCGTGTCGCTGGCCTTGGGCAGGTTGACCTTGATGCCCTGCACCGATGCGGTGGTCATGATGATGAAGATGACGAGCAGCACGTACGCCAGGTCGAGCATCGGCGTGATGTTGATCTCGTCGTAGGGTTCGTCGTCCTCGTGCGCGCTGGCCATGATCCAGCCCTCAGCGCGAGTAGTTCTCGGCGAGCCTGGTCACCAGCTCGTCGATGAACACGCGCATGTCGGAGGTAATGGACTTGATGCGCGAGTTGAGATAGTTGTAGCCGAACAGCGAGGGAATCGCGACGGCCATACCGGCGGCCGTCGCCAGTAAGGCGGCCGAGATGCCGGGGGCGATGGCGTTGACGTTGACGTCGCCCGAGGCGGCGATGACGGCGAAGGTGATCATCACGCCGAGCACGGTGCCGAGCAGGCCGATGAAGGGGCCGCCCGAGATCGCGATGGTGAGCAGCACCATCAGGCGTGTCAGCAGGCCCGACTCGCGCACCATGCCGGTGTCGAGGCTGGCACGGATCGAATCGAGCGCCTGCGGGGAGAGGTTCTTTTCCTTGTCCGCCAGCTGGCTGGCGTCGGTGTCCTTGAAGCGGTGCGACAGCTCCTGCGTGGCGATGTGGTAAAGCCGGTAGAGGGAGGAATGTCGGAAGGCCTCCGCCATCTGCGTCGATTTGTCGAGCGCGCCAAGGTCGGACGACAGCTCGCGGAATTTTTCCAGGAATGCCTGGTTGGCCTTGTCGACCTTGTTCACATACGCCGCCTTCGCGATCATGACCCAGACCGCGATCACCAGCATCACGGCGAGCACGCCGATGGCGACCCAGCCGTCGAGCGTGAGCGCCTGGAAGATCGTCGCCCAGATGCCGCCCCCGCCGCCGTCCCCGCTGGCCTCGTCCTCGCCCAGCGCGACCAGGGTGCCGTCGGGCCCCTGCGCGGCCTGCACGGCGAGCCAGGCGGCATCGCGCGCCACGCCGGCCAGCTGGACTTCGTCGAGTTCGCCGGCGTAGCCGCCGCCCACGGTCAGCGGGCCGGACGGCAGGGCCGCGCCCGGCGCCTCGCCCGCGGGCTTGCCGTCGATGTAGACCCTGAGCGTGTCGGCCACCGTGACGGCGACGTGCTGCCATTTGCCCTCCATCAGCGGTGCGCTGGCGCTGACGCTGGCCCCGCCTGCCTGCACGCGCAGCGTGCCGCCGGCCAGCACGGCCTGGAAACCGCCCGCCTGCATCAGCGTGCCGTCAGCCGCGGCAGGCTTGAGCCACATCGACACGCTGTAGCCGCCGGCCGCGTTGACCGGGGGCAGCACCAGCGACTGCGACGCATCGAGTTTCGCGCCGCCGTTGGCAAAGGAAGCGGCAATGCGGCTGCCGGTGAAGGTCGTCGCGTTCAGCGCATTCGGCCCGCTGTCCGCCGGATTGCCCGCCGTTTCGTTGAAGTGGTAGTCGGCGCTGTTCGCGTCGTAGGTGCCTTTGGCATCGGAGGCCGGGGGTGCGTTATCGTTGCCGAAATACAGCCAGGCCTCGGTGCTGCCGGCCAGTTTGGGCACCTTCACCCAGACCAGCGCGAGCTGGTTGAGGCCATCCCATTTCTCGATATGGAACTTGAGCTCGGTCTTGTCGTCGCCCGCGACCAGGCGCAGGTCGCTGCCGTCCGCCTTGGCGGAGAGGAAATCGAAATTGCCCGTGTGCAGGCGGATCATGACCGGCGCATCGCTCACCTCGCCTGCCGGGTTCGTCAGGGTGATCTTCTTGCGCGCACTCCAGTCGTCGTTCCACCAGGCAAGGCTGGAAGCGGAATAAAAGGACAACAGCAGCGCAGTGAAGGCAGCCAGGAAACGCATGGGGATTCAACCGGAGTAAACCAAGCGGCGGATTATCCGGGGAAGCAATGACAGGGCGTTGGCACCGGCATGGCCCGATCGGGCCATGCCGAAAAAATCCCGCCTCGCGGCGGGATCCGGGTCAGCCGAGGCACGCGTTCATTCGCCGTGCCCGATCACCTCTGCCGTGATGAAGGTGGGCTTGAACGCCTTCTTCAGCTCTTCCGCCGCGCGCGCCGCTTCCGACAGGTTCTGCGCCAGCGCCGCGGTCGTCGACGACACGTCGCCGCCGGCATTGCTGGCGCCGCTGCTGGCCGCCGTCACCGCGCTGGTGTCGGCCACCGGCGTCCCGGTCGAGGTCCCCGACACGGAGATGTTGTCCGCCCCCAGCACCACCTGCGCGGCAATGTTGAGGTTGCCCGCGCGAATGCCTGCGTCGCCGGCATTCACCGTACCCTTGGGCGCGATCAGGTCGACGTCGCCCGCCTGCCCGCCGGCGGGTTGCAGCGCGCCGATGCCGCTGCCCGAAGCCGCACCCTGCAGGATCTGCGTCACGTTGCCGAACTTGTCGACCAGGATCAGCGGCGGCGGCACCGCGACCGCGGTCTTCTTGCCCTTGCCGGCGTCGATGTCGCCCTCGCTCGACCAGAGCAGGACATCCCCGCCGCCCACCGTGAGGATGCGCGACTGGTTGACCAGCATGTCGCCCCGCGCGAAGCCCTCGATGTCGCCCGGGCCGACCGCGACGACGCCGAGCACGTTGTTGCCGACGTCGACCAGCGCCGCAGGCGTGTTCGTCAGGCCGGCGATCAGATTACCGCCCGGCAGCATGAACTCGATGTTGCCCCCGCTTTCCGTCTTGATCCGGCTGGCGAACAGGTTGAGGTCGCCCTGGTAGGTCGTGAAATGGCCGTCCGCATCGCGGTCGCCGATGCCCGGGAAGACCAGCTCCAGCGCCGCATAGCCGCGCGCGTAGTCGGCCGCGTAGCGGCTGCCCGCATCGAGGGAGTCGCGCCCGGTCTGCCGCAGCGCGGCATACAGCATGTCGCGCACGCGCTGGTCCTGCGCGGCGGCATCGCGTGCGGCGACCTGCTGCACCGCAGCCAGCGCGTCGCCGGCCGTCAGGGTATCGTCGCCGGTCAGCCAGCGCGCGAGCCACAGCGTGGTGTCGTCCGGCGTACCGGCCTGCAGGCTGGCAGTCAGACGTGCAATCGCAGCCGCGTAATCCACGCCGCCCGCGCCCACGCCGGCGGCAATGCGGATGTCGGCGCCGGTAGCGGACAGCGCCGGGTTGACGGTATTGCCGCGGCTGAGGATGCCGCCCGAGGTGCCGAGGTCGATGTCGCGCCCGGCCACCACATCGAGCGTGCCGGGCCCGCCGACGTGGATGTGGTCGTCCTCGGTACGCTGGATGCCGGTGGCGAACACGATGTCGCGCCCGGCCTGCACCAGGCTCTCGCTGTTGGCGACATCGGCGTGCTGCGCCTCCACCGTGAGATTGAGGATGTCGCGCCCGGCCTCGACCCGGAACGCCTTGGGCAGGTCGAGCCGGTTCTGGTTGCCCGTGGACTGGGAGCCGCCGCTGATGTCGCCCGCCACGGCGTAGATGCGCACGGGTTCGGTATCGCCCGCATGCACCGGCTGCGCCGCATGGAACAGCGGATCCGACTTGGTTCCCCAGCTGACGACGGGATTGATCGTTGCCGCCGGGTTGCCCGGCAACACCGCGCTCGGCGTGTCGCCCGGATCGCGGTCGCTCATCACGAGGCTCTGGTTGAGGCGGATCGAATCCGCCGCCAGCAGCTCCAGCGCGCCCTGTGCCGACGGCGCCAGGACCAGTTCGCCGGCGGCCCCGGGATCGGAAATCGTCACATCGCCCTGGAACGCCACGACCGACAGGCTGGGCGGCAGGATGTCGAGACCGTACATCCCGCGCGTGGCATTGTTGTTGTTGTCGTTGAGCGGCTTGGCGAAGGGGTCGAGCGTCGACGACAGCGTGGTCGGATTGTGCAGGTGCACGTCGCCGTCCAGGCTCTGCAGAACCGCCGCACTGGCGTCCGAGTAGGTCGAGAACACGCTGTCGCGGCCGGAATTGTTGGTCACGTTGAAGACCGATTTCGCGGTCGAGCTGCTGAGCGAGCTCGACTGATCGAACAGCGTCGGGTTGAAGACGGCGTGGATGTCGACGTCGCCGCGCGCATGTACCTGCGCAGTGCCGTCGCCCAGCGCCAGGATCGTGTAGACCGGCTGGCCGTCGCTGTCCAGCTGGCCTGCGCTGGCGACCTGGCCCGCGGTTTTCAGGATGACGTCGCCGCGGTCCGCATAGTAGATGCCGCCGAGCACGTCCCCGCCGGCCTCGATCCGCACGGTGCCGCCGCCGGTGATGGCCAGCGCGCCGGCATCGGGCGTGCCGGACGCCATGCGTCCCTGACTGGGCGTGCTGGCCGACAGGTTCTCGATCCGGCCTGCCGCCTTCAGGCTGACGTCGCCGCCGCCGAGCGCGCCGACGCCCTGGCGGAACTGGTCGAAGCGCACCCACCAGGCCGGCTGCTTGACGTAGGCCGTGCCATCGGTGTTGAGACTGCCCTGGCGAAACAGCCAGTTGTTGATCAACTGCTTCGACGTGGCACCGATGATGTCGCCCAGCGCCACCAGCGACACGTCACCCCCATCCTGGCTGAACTGCGCGAAGTTGGGCACGGCAGACGGGCTCGACCAGGCCGGCGCAACGAAGCCGCTCAACGAATCGGCCAGCCGGCCGGCCGTGTAGATGACCGCCGTATCGGCACCCAGCACAATGTCGCCGCCCGCGGCGGCACGGATGTCGCCCGTGCCCGTGCGGATCAGTTTGCCTGCGGCGAGATTCAGGTCGCCCGCCGCTGCCTTGACCGCCAGCGGATCGGCCGCACCGGCATCGGCGCCAGCCGCCAACCGGTAGGACCAGGACGCGTCGCTCAGGAGCTCCGCCGGGTTGGAGCCGCTCTTCATCGGCGTCGCCTGCGCGAAACCGTCCGACAGGCTGGCATTGATCGCCAGATTGTTCTCCGCTTTCAGCGTCAGCACACCGGCTTCGCCGCCTGCACGGGCGGTCGACAGGTTCCAGTCCTGCCCCAGCGTGAGATCGCCGGGTGCCCGCACCTCGACGCCCGAGAGAAGGTGGAAGGTCGCATCGCCGTCCTTGCCGAGGCGGGCGCGGATCGCCGCGGCGTTCGCGGCGTAGGCGGTATTGTCGGCCTTGATGTCGTCCAGCGTCAGCGTGCTGCCGCTGGACGCCCCCGTGGCCAGCAGGGTATCGATGCCGCTGTAGACCCTGACCGCCTCGACCGACACGGCACGCGCACCGGTGATCGTGCCGTCGAGCGCGCCGACGGCCACGTCGTTGCCGCTGCGCAGTGCGCGCAGGTTCAGGCTGCCGCCCTGACCACCGGTTCCGCCGGACAGGTCGACCGTGCCGCCTGCGACAAGATCGACGCTGCCTGCACGGCTGCCGATCTCGATCGCGCCACCATCCTGCCCTGCGGCTGTCGCTGCGGCCAGAAGCTGCGCACCGGCCTGGACTGTGGCATCGCCGGCGGCATACACCCCGATCTGCCCGCCGGAGGTGCCCGAGGCGTCGAGCGTACCCGCAATGTCGATGTCGCCATTGTCGGCAGCCAGCGCGATCGTATGCGCCGCCACGGAATCGCCGGCGGCAACAATCAGATTGCCGTTGCGCACGCGCAGCGTGCGGGCACCGTCGAAGCCGCCGCTGTTGAGTGTGGTATTGAGCTGCGAGAAATCGGCGAGATGGCCGGCATCGATTGCGACCTGCGCGCCTTCTCCGCGCACCCCGTCTGCATCCGCCGGCGCCTGGCCGGTCACGCTGCCGTCGGCCAGCGCAACCGTCCCCTGGCTGGCCGTCACGACCAGCAGGCCGGCGTCGCCACCGGCTGCAGCCGACACGTCGACGTTCGCGCCCGCATCGACGACCACGTTGCCCGTGGTACTCGCCAGTTCGGCCGTTCCGCCCCAGCTCGGTTTTGCCGTATCGAAGAAGGCCACGCTGCGTCCTGCCACATCCACGCGGGCCTGGGCACCGAGATGCACGTCGCCCTGGGTTGCTTCGAGCCGCAGGGTGCCGGAAGGCAGGCTGGCCTGGCTGTCGAAATCGACGGCGGTGCCCGCCAGGATCCATTGCGCCCCCAACGTCGTCACCGGCGCCAGAACCCGGTCGGCACTGCAGCTGGCTACCGAAAGCACCGCCGTGCTGCGCAGGGTCTGGTCGGCCCCCGCTCCCCCTTCGAGGCGGGCGAGCGTCATCGCCAGCAGCGCATCGACCGAGGTCGTGCCCTGTGCTTCGCCGTGCAGGACATTTGCGTCGATGGATACGGTGTCGTAGCCGGCGATCGTCTTGTCGCCGCTGCCCAGCGTCAGGGTATCGGCAACGATGGCGAGTGCGCCGTGGCCAAGCGTGCCGCCCGGAGCAAACCCTACCCCGGCAGGGTTGGCCAGGACAAGATTCGTGGCGCGCAGGGTCGCGGTCTGGCCGGCGTTGTCGAGGCCGGCCAGACCCGCGCCCTGCAGCGTGAGATTCTGCAGGGTCGGCTTGCCGGCCCCATCGACGCCGCCGACGACGGCGTCGCCGTAGAGATCGAAGCTGGAATAGCTGTTCAGCACCAGCGCGGCCAGGCCATCGAAGGCGTCGAGTTCGGCCTGCCCGTAGGTCAGCCCGGTGCTGCCTGCGGGGGGGGCGCCGAAGTTGATGCGCGGCGCACCGACCGCGAGTTCGCCGGCGACCTCTTCACCGCCGCTGCGGAAGGCGAGCGTGCCCTGGTAGGCATTGTCGAAGGTGGCATCGAGGATAGCCGCGCGGGCCGCCATGATTGTGTTGCCGGCTTCGCCCACCAGCGTACCCTGGCTGCGGTCGGGGTTGCCGGTCCGGGCGAACGTCGCCGATGTGGCGCCCGCTCGCACCAGCGCGCCGTTCCCGGCGGTGCGGTACTGGATGCTCTGGCCGTCTTCCGTGCCGTCCGCCTCGATGCGGCTGCCGGATTTCAACGTCAGGGTGTCGCGTGCGGCCAGGATGATCTCGCCCGCCGCCAGCGGGCTGGCAGCGTCGTTGGCCAGCACGACCCGGTCGGCGCCGACCGCGAGCGTGGTGGTCTCGGCGTCGCGGGCGCGGGTGCCGCCGATCAGCAGACTGCTTGCCCCGAACGCATTGAGGGTATCGACGTCGAGCACGACCGCGTCGGGATCGGTTGCGGTCGGCGCATGGCCGACGATGGCCAGATTCTGCGCGCTGATGTCGACCTTGCCGCCGCGGCCGTTCGCCCCGGCCGCCAGGTCGTACAGTGCCGCCAGCTGCAGCGCATCGGCGCCCGTCCCGGTCGCCACGATCGACAGCAGTCCGGCATCCTGCGGCCGCCCGTCGCTGCCCGAGAAGAACTGCGAAGCGCGCGCGAGCGCAAACTCGGAACGCGCCAGCACCTGGTCGCGCGTCATGACCTGCACACCCTGCCAGTTCGCATCGCGCGGCGCGCCCGTGCGGGTGTCGGTCAGGTAGCCGGCCGCAATGCGCACGCCGTCCTGGCGCACGTAGGCCTGCCCGGGCATCACCGTGCCGCCCGCGCCGAGCTTGATGGCGTAGGCGCCGGGCAGCAGCGCATAGTGCGCCGGCAGCAGGGTGTATACGCCGTCGGCCAGGCCGGCGACGCCGGACAGGTAGACGGCTTCGCCGCTTGCCCGGTCGAACGCCTCCTGGGCGTTCACCGGTGTGAACCCGCCCCGGTAGCCGGGCAGGATGGCGTAGGTGTTGGCGTCGGCGAGAATATCGCGCGACCCGCCGGGTCCGACGGTGAATTCGTAGGCCTGGGCATCGCCGCCGCCGGACAGATCGACGCGCGCCCCGTCCGCCATCTCCACCTTCGCGGCGCGCGCGATCAGGTATTTCTGTTCCGCGATGTCGTCCACGGGTGCGCTGTCCGTGTCGTCCAGCCCCAGGTCGAATACCCAGTCTCGCCCGTTCACCAGCTTGCCGAAGGGCAGCACGCTGCCGCTGTCGGCCGCCACCGAAGTCAGGCTGCCGGCGGCGAAGGCAAGCAGATTGTCTGCCTGCAGCACGATCCTGCCGAGCGGCGCCCACAGCGTGCCGCCCTGCACGATGTCCCGTGCCTCGATCTTCACGCTGCCGAAAGCCGACCACGGTTGCGTGGCCGGCTGCCCGCCCTGGCTGAAGCCGACCGTCGCACCGGGTGCCGAAATGGTGTAGTCGACGTAGGTCGCCGGCGACACGACGGGCGCGCTGAACGCCAGGTCGCCCTGCGTGCGCAGCGCGCCTACAGGGCGCACGTCGACGTTGGGACTGTTGGTCACGGGCTGACTTTGCGCGAAGCCGCCGGCGAGGACCACCGCCTCGGTCGCGTTCAGTTCGCTGCGTGCCATGCCGTCCAGCGCCAGCTTGCCGGCCAGTTCGATCTGGCGTGCGTCGACGCGGAAGCTGCCACTGCCTGCACCGGAGAGGGCATCGGTGTTCTCGAACTCGCCGTAGTTGCCGAGCTGCACGGCATCGGCGGTGAGCACGGCATTGCCGGCGGTTTCTATGCGGGGCGCATCGAGGATCAGTTCGCGCAGCGGCAGGGGCCGTCCGGCGCCGACATCGAGGCCGTTTTCCAGCCGGATCGTGCCGCTGATGCTGGCGAGACGCACGCGGTCGAAGCCTGCGGCCTCGATGCGCTGCATGTCGAGACGCGTGTTGCCGTTCAGCGCATTCGGGATCGCGTCGCCGGACGCAAGGCCGGCCGACTGGGGCGCCAAACCGGCGCCCACGTTCAGCACGCGCGGCGTGTTCGGTCCGCCGTCGGAACGCGGCTCGTCGGTGATCATGGCCGTCAGGGTCAGATCGAAGCTGCCGCCGCGATTCGCGGCGCTGCCCCCTTGCGCGTCTATCGTGCCGTCCAGCAGCGCACCTTCCTGAGCGCGCACCTTCAGCGTGCCGGCATCGCTGCCGACCATGCGGCCGATTCCGCCGGACGCGTTCTGCACGTCCAGCCGCACCGGCGCCGCGCCCGCGATGTCGATGCGCGACCCCGCCTCGGTCACCACGAATCCCTGCCCGCCGGTGACGGCGCCGTCCGCGGCGACGCTGCCGCCCAGCGTGACGGTGCCGCCCGCCAGCACCGTGCCCTGCACCAGTCCGCGGCTGTCGGTATAGGGTCGCGCCACGCCGGCGACATCGAGCACGCCCTGCGCGCCCAACCAGACAGCCGCCGACGGATCGTAGGCGACGCTGGCGCTGCGCTTGACGAGCGCCGTGATGCTGCCGCCGGCCGCGTGGACCTCGCCTTGCAGGTCGACGCGCGTATTTGCCGCAAAGCTGATTTTGGCCTGGTCGTCGGCGAGAATCTTCGCGTTCTCGCCGACGCGGATCACGCTGCCCGGATTGGTCGCCTCGAAACTCAGGTTGGCCGCCTGACGCACGCGGTCGTCGCGCTTCAGCAGCGTGGAAAACGCCGCGATGTCGCTGCCGCCGGGCTGCGCCAGATAGTTGCCGCCGAGTTCGCGGCTGATCACCGTGGGCGTGAGAATGGTACCGTCCGCAATGTCGACGCCGGAGCGGCCGGTCAGCCTGAAGTTGGCGAATCCGCCCTGCTCGAAGAAGGTCGCGTCCAGATTCAGCGCATCGGGATCGGCTGCGCCGCCGATCCGGATTTTCTGGGTATTGAGGGTGAACGTGCCGCCCTTGCCGGGCGCATAGCCCTGCACCGCGCCGCCCAGCACGACGGCCTGGCTTGCATCCAGGGTGACGTTGCCGCCCTTGCCGCTGTCCAGCTTGCCGTCGGCGCGCAGGCGCGCACCGCCCTGCACGTCGATCAGGCTGCCCGCACCCAGCGCGACATTGCCCGTGGAGGAAGCCAGCGTGACCGAACCGCCGTCGATTCCGACCCTGCCGAGCCCTTCGCCACCCACGCCCGGACGTTCGTTGTTCCAGACGCCGCCCGTCGCCAGCTTGACGCCGTTGCCCATGGTCACATTGCCGACCGTCGTTCCGCCGCTGAACAGATTCTGGTCCGCCCTGATCGCGATACTGCCCGCGCGGGCTTCGATGTCGGCGCCGATCGTCACGCCGGTCGCGGTGATCGAGACGCTGCCGCCGGTCGGCGTCCGCAACGCATCGCGCACCTCGGCCGCCTGGTTGCTGAACACCTGCAGCTGCGCCACCCTGTCGCTGCCGACCAGCGCCGGATTCAGCACCAGCGTGTCCTGCAGCGCGTTCGACAGGGCATCGCCGAAACCGAAGCCGGCCGGCAGGTCCCCGCCCGTGGCGGAAAACACCACCTCCTGGTTCTGCTTGTAGTCGCGCGCGCCGGTGGTGACGTTCTCGGTGGTGCGGCCCACGCTCAGGCGAGCGCCCTGCGGGGCCGTCCCCGACTCGCGCTGCAATTCGCCCACCGTGGTGCGGCCCGCGATATCCGCCTGCAGGACCACCGCCTTCATGCCGACCACGTTCAGCGCGCCGGCTTCCTTGCCTTCGACGTAGCCGGGATCGTAGTGATAGCTCTGCCCCAGGTCGATGACCTCCTGGCGGTTCCAGCGGCCGTAATCGACCACGTAGCGCGTGGCGATGCCGTCGTAATGGGTCTCGGCGTCGGCATCCGCGATATCCACCAGCGTGCCGCCGGTCGTCAGCAGCGTGGTCTTCACGTTGGCCGGCGTGTACTGCACGCTGCCGCCCGACAGGTCGACCTGCACGCCGCTCTCCAGGATGGTCTCGCCGGCGGACAGGAGATTCACCGTGCCGCCCGCGGTCGAGCGCTCGGCCACGGTGCGTTCCAGCTTCGCCTGATAGGCCTCGAGGCTGTCCTTCGCGATCAGGGTGGACTTGCCCGCATCGGCGTTGGAAAGCGCGCGGTTGAGGTCCACGTAGACCTTCTGTCCGCGCAGCGCGCCTTCCTGGTTGACCGGCGAATCCTTCAGCTCGTCGCCGCGCAGTTCCACCTCGACGCCATTGCGTGCGGCGGAGACGGCGACCCCGTCGAGACCGGCGACGTTGATGCGCGCCCCGTCCGCAATGTGGATGCGCGCGGTGTTCGAGGCGGCCTGTCCTGCTTCGCTCAGCACCCGCAGGTCGTTCGGCGTGTCCACCGCCACGAAGTTCACTTCGCCTGAGGGCGCGTCGATGGCCGCGCCGCCCGCCATGCGAATGTCCTGCCCCAGCACCTTGACCTGCGAGGCACTGGCCAGGCCTTCGCCGGTCGTGCCGTCGAGCGCGGTGGTGGCGTCCGCCGTGTCCGGCAGGATCTCGGTCAGACTGTTCTCGCCCAGGACCACGCGTCCGGCACGCGCCGAAGCCGGCTTGTCGTCCGGATCCAGCACAACCGTCGACTTGGTGTCCTTCGCCAGCAGGTAGACCGAGCCGTTCGATACCACTGATGTGGTGGCGCGCGCGATGCCCTGCTGGTTGACCGCGTAGCCCACCATGGTGACGTTGCCGCGCGGCGTGGACAGCGCGCCGAAGTTGCTGACGGTGCCCAGCTTGTCTTCCGCCGCATTCGCAAGGCTGATCGTCTGTCCGTCGAGCTGTCCGTCGCGGACATCCGGATTCGCCGTGTCGTGATCCGCAAGCCCGGCCGGGCTGTCGACCTCGATCAGGAGACCGCGCACGTTCGTGTCCTCGGTCGAGGCCGAACGCAGATAGACCTTCGAGGCTGCAGCGGCGATGACCTGCCCGTCCGGCGCTTCCACCGTACCCCGGTTGACCACCGTCGGCGCGATCAGCATCACCCGGCCCTGGCTGCCCGCGGTGATGCGTGCGCCTTCGAGCACCTTGACGAAGCCGCGCGCCGCGCTGCCGTCCAGCGCGTTCTCGAACTGCGGCGCGGTCCAGTTGGGCAGGAAATTGTCGAGGAAACCGTCCTGCATGTTGAGCGTGGAAGCGGTGAAGCTGTTGAGGTTCACCTGCGAGCCGCCCATGAACGCGATGCCGTTCGAGTTGACCAGGATCACGTTCGCCTTCTGCCCCGCGGCCTGGCTGATCGCGCCGGCAATCACGCTGGGATTGTTGTCCCAGATGCGGTTGAGCGAGGTGAAGTTGGCGCCCTGCAGCAGATTGTTGGTGGCGAGGCTGTCGACCTGGCGGAACTGCACGTTGCTGCCCGGGCTGAGATTGAAGCTCTGCCAGTTGAGGATGGACTTGTTGCCCACCTGATTCACGTAGGCCTGCGCCCCGTTGACCTGGTAGCTCGCCTGGCCCGCGGTCACGAAATTGGGAATGGCGCCGCCCGCGCTGGGCACCGGCATGTCCGCCTGCACGGCGCCGCCCAGCAGTGCACCGGTCAGGGCCACCAGCGCCCCGCATGCCGCCTTGCCGCCTGTCTTGCCCTGACGGCGTGCGGTTTCCGCCACCGGAATCAACATCCCTGAAGACGTGTTGAATACCAGACGATAACGGTTGCGGTTCATGCTTTCCTCCCCTGTCGACGGCCGGCATTCTGAACACCTCGCCGCCTGCTGTCTTGCGCGTTTGCGTTAATTTTCGAGTGTGGCTTTCCGGTTACCGCAGGCATGAGCCGACCGGCTCATGCCCCACTCACTGCTCACTGCTATCCGCTCACCGCTCCCCACCTACCACTCATACCCCAGCCTGAAATGCGCACGGCTGTCACCGCGGTCGGTCTGGCCCAGCGCCTTCAGCGCCACCGCCCAGTCGAGATCGGCCGACAGGCCGCGGGCCGCCCTGACGCGCACGCCCACCCCGGCGCCGGCCAGGGTGAAACGGTCGTCCGCGGAAATCGGTTCCTTCACTCGCACTTCGCCGCCATCGACAAATGCGATCAGATGCAGGTCGTCGACGGATTCGCCGACGTGCCTGGCGAAGTTGGGAGTACGCGCCCCCAGGCTCAGTGCCAGGCCACTTTCCCCGAGTGCGGCGGATTCGAGATAGCCGCGCACGGTGTCCACGCCGCCGATGGCGAACTGCTCGTTTGACACCAGCGGCTGTGCGGCGAGCTGCCAGCTCACGCGTGCCTGCATGCCCCAGCCCGCGGGCCAGCTTTCCTCGTGCGATAAGCTGCCGCGCAGATAGGCATAGTCGGACCGGCCCTTGTAGCGCTTGTCGGCAAATTCCTGTTCGTCCGCGACCAGGCCACGCATCTGGAAATTGAAGGACACGCCAACCTTGGTGGTGCGGCCCGGTCCCGATTCGCTGCGGCTCAGCCAGGTGCCGTCCCAGCCCAGCGTAAACGGCAGATAGGCCAGCGGCGTATCGAAGCTGCCGCCGTCGATCAGCGCCACCGACTGGCTGAAGTTCTTGTAGTCCGCGCCCAGCGTCAGGGTGTGGAAATACCCCTCGCTGCGGCTGAACAGCGGCATGATGTAGCGCGCCCCGGCGATGGTGCCGTTGCCGCGCACGTTCAGCGTACCGACCGCCGCCACGTCCGAGTCCGACTTCACCGCATAGAACGCAAGATAGTCGCCGGAGGCCAGCGGCCAGGTGTAGCTTGCGGAGAACACCTTGCTCTCGCTCGGCTCTTCCGGCGCGGTCTGCACCGTGATGCCCAGCCCGTGCTGCTGCTGCCACAGGTTGTCCCAGCGCAGGCTGGCCGTCAGGCGCGTGCGCGTGGTGTCCTGGCTGTAGCGGTCGTTCAGCTCGACGTTGCCGTGCAGCGGCAGCTGGTCCTTCACCTTGAGATCGACCTCCACCGTGCCCGGGGTCTTGCCGGGCCGCAGCACCGGGGTGATGCGGCGGTCGGACGACTTGTTGAGCGCGGCCAGTTCCTTCTGCATCTGGGGGAAATTCGGCACCGTCCCCTCGGCCAGCTGCGGCACACCGGCCTTGATCTCGCCCAGGCTGAAATAGCGCGATTCGACCACGCGCAGCCGCGCCACCGGCGCCTCGGTCACCGTCAGCTTCACCACTTTCTGGTCGACCTTCTGCGGCGGAATTGCCACCAGCACCGTGAGGTAGCCCGCGCCGTGGTAGGCCTTCTCCAGCGCGTCGCGTGCCTTTTCCACGTCGTCGAGGGTTTTGCCCTCGCCCAGATAGGGATAGACCGCCTCCTCGACCACGACTTGGGGCAGCAGGGTCGTGCCTTCCACGCGGTATTCGAAGATATCGAAGCGGGCCTGCGTTTCTGCCGGCGCAGGCACAGCTGCCTGTTCAGGGGCAGCCTGTGCATGCGGAACAGCAAGCACGGCCGCGCCGGCAAACAGGCAGACAAGAGCAAGGGGACCTGTACGTCCCCGGAAACCATTCTTCATCAATACATCCACTTCGATTGCATGCGTTTTTTGTCAGGCAAGCGCTGCACGGGGGCAGCGCTTGCCTGACAAAAACCGGGATCCGGAAATGACAAAAGCCCCCCGCTCGCGCGGAGGGGCGAAGGGTGCGTCGGCGATGCGCTGCCGACGCCACAACTCCTGGTCGATTTAGTAGACCTGAGTACCCATGCGGCAGGTGTTGCCGCCACGCGAGGCACGTGCGACCGGGCTTACGCCGTAGTCGAAGGTGTAGCCGCTGGTGGTCAGCGCAGCCAGGCCGGGCAGCGGGATGCTGACGATCTTGGCGGGGTCGCCCATGTTCTTCAGGAAGTAGTTCATCATGTTGGTTTCGAGCGCGCTGTAACCGGTCTTGCGGCGGTTGAAGCTGGCTTCGGCCCAGTAGAAGTCGTAGTCGCCTGCGACGAAGTTGGCCACGCTCGGATACACCTGGCCGATCTTCACGAAGTGCCACTTGTCGGTCGGGCCGTCGTTGTCGTCCGAGCCGGCGGTCTTGGAACCGGTATCGCCGGGCTGACGCTCGGTGCCCATGATGCCGATGGCCATTTCGCCCTGGTAGTAGGCGCGGGTCAGGCAGGTGTCGACGTCTTCGGTCGAGCTGGACTGCACGACGGTGTAGACATCGGTCTCGCCCAGGTAGCCCTGGTTGGTATCGTTGGCGCCGGTGTCGTCACCCAGATAGTTGGAGAGCACCGTGTTGCCGCCATAGAGGGCGCTGGTCGAACAAGGGTTGAGCATCACCGTGGCTTCGAAGGTCGCCAGCGTGCCCGAACCCGAGGCGCGACGGCAGATCTTGACGGCGGTGGTGTTGGCATTGGCATCGACAAAGCCCGGCTGATTGGGGTGCACGTCCGTGTTGTGTGCAGCTTCGGTGATGCTGGGGTCAACCGCAGTCCAGTCATTGGCTACGCCAGAGAAGGTGCCACGCACGAAGGAAGCGGGCAGGCTGGGGGCCTGGGCTTCGCTGTAGTCACCGACGATCTTGCCCTGCAGCGCCTGCAGCTTCTGGTAGACGTTGTCGGACACGGCCATGCCGAAGACCTGGGCGACGATACCGTCGTTCTTCAGGTTGCCGTTGTCGGCAGCAGACGGGTAGAGCAGCTTGGGCTCGACGTCGGACATGCCGGCGGTGGGCACGGCGGTGGTGTAGCCGCAGCCGGTCCAGTGGGTGCGGTTGGCATAGGTACCGTCAACGGTGGAGGTGGTGCAGGTGGTGTTGGAAACGGTCACGGTGGTGCTGTTGTTGACCTGCTTGACGCCGTTGCCGGAACCGCCCTGTTCCTTGTTGATGATCAGGGTGTCGCCAGTGCTCACGCCGCTGATGCCGAGGCCGGACTTGGCCTTGCACTCGTACCGCACGGCGGCCTTGGTGCCGCTGACGGAACCGTTGTAGCTGTAGGTGGCCGAGGGCTGCGCAGTGTCGCACATGTCGAGCGCGGTCTTCTCGAAGGACTTGTTGAGGGCGGTGGCGCCGGACACGGTGAAGGTGACGGTGGCGGCAGACGCGGTGCCGGCGGCCAGGGCGGCCACGGCGATGGCGATTTGATGCAGTTTCATGGTGATCCTTTCAGGCAGGCTTGATGGGGTATCTCAAAACTGCCGCGCGGCGGACGCCGCGCGGCGCGCAGGACTCAGGCGCGGCGGCGGCGGCCGGCCATGAAGCCGACCAGGCCCAGACCGGCCAGCATCATGCCGTAGGTCGAAGCCTCGGGCACGGGCGCGGCGTTGGCGAAGGTCAGGGTGCCGTTGGCAGCCAGCGTGAAGGTGGACGCGCCGTACGTGTTGCCGTAGGCGGCTGCGAGCGCTTCGGCGCCGCTGCTGGAGCCGCTACGAGTCAGGTAGTAGAAGCCCATGCTGTCACCCACATTGGCCAGCGTGCTGAAGTCGCCGATCGTCGCGCCAAGGTTGCCACCGTGCACGGCCACACTGACGGCAAAGGCTTGCGACGTGGCGTCGTCAACGATGACTTCGGTACCCGAACCCATGGCGGCAACGACAGCACCCCAGTAGCCTTGTTGGTTCTGGGTGGCACCCTGGGTTTCGGCGTTGGAGATCGAAGTGCCGGACAGTGCAACGAGATCGACCAGATTGTCGGCAGAAGTGGTGATGATGCGCTTCTGGTCAGCCGCGCTGGTGCCGGTCTGGTCAAGAGCGGTCACGTCCCACTGCAGGCCGGCGATTTCCTGAGCCGTCATGCCGGCCGTGAAGGTGCTCCACAGCGAACCACCGTTCCAGGTCAGGGGGCCGCCCAGCGTGTCGGCGATGGTGCTGAAGCCGCCGGTCGCACGGTTCTGGGTGCCGAAGTCGTTCATGGCGACTTCCAGCGAACGGGTGTAGGAACGACCAGCACCGTTGTTGTAGTTGGCGTCGATGACGGTCAGCAGCAGCGTGGAATTGCCGGACGCGACGTCATTCGCCGGAGTCATGGCGTGCACGGAACCGGAAGCCAGTAGGGCTGCGGCGACCAGCGCGGAAAGTTTGAAGTTCATGTAATGCTCCTCTTGTAGATACACAGAAAGTAGATGATGCTTTCCGCCCCCCTGGGGGTAGGCCTGCCGCCATGACGCCAGCTGCAAACCGACCGGAATGAAGCCCGCTACAGAACGGACAGTGCGACTTTAGGGTGCATGGATGACACCCGATGGGGCGGGAGAGGAAGACAAATTGAGCCGGACGGCTCATTCGGAAAGAGCGCCCATGCCTGCGGCATGGGCTTCAAGATTCATGAATAGATACAAGTTTCAAGATGCAAGGACCTCGCCAAGCGAGCAGCTTCGCGCCAGACCACGCATACCTTGCTTCTTGCATCTTGTCTCTTGAAGCCCGCCTGGCGGGCGCTCTTCTTTACTGTCCGTCGTTGCGCATGGCCTGCGCGCGCAGCACGCCGAGTGCGATCGCCTTGGCGACGGCCTGGCCGCGCGTGCGCACGACCAGCTTCTTCATGGCGTGGCGCAGGTGGTTCTTCACGGTGAGCATGGACAGGCCAAGGATCTCGGCGATCTCGTCGTTGGTCTTGCCGTCGCGCACCCAGGCCAGCACCTCGATCTCGCGCGCGGTGACGAGGCCAGGCTGGCGCTTGAACGCAGTCTGCGCGCGCGCCTCGTTGGCCAGGACGCGCGCCAGGGTGGCGAGCAGATGCGGCAGCAGGATGTCCATGTAGAGCGCCATCCGGGCGTCGAGTGGCGCACGCACCCGCGAGAAACTGGCGTAGCCCTTGATGTGGCCGTTGATCCAGCACATGCCGTGGAAGGCGACGTTCTTCAGTTCCAGGTCGGTCAGCCGCGCGTGCCAGCCTGCGCTGTCGTGGGGGACGGCGTCGATGAAGCGCGGCTCGCCGGCCTGCTGCCACTCCTGCGCGAGCTGGGAGATGAGGCCGGTGCCCGGGTGGATCACGCGATGGTAGTGCTCGTCCTTGAAGTAACGGCAGGCGGTGAAGCGCTCGTGCAGCATGTAACCGCCGTCGTCGGCCACCCCGCACAGCAGGATCTCGTGCGGAATCAGGGCCTGCAGCGGACCGTGCGCCCAGCTGAAGAACTGGTGCCGCTGGCCGACCCGCCGCGCAGCCAGCAGGATGCGCGCGAGGTGGCCGCACTCCTCGTCGGTCAGATCGTGTCCCTGATACATGCTTCTCCCCAAGGTAGGGAGCGTATGCGCAGGCGATGACAGATTTTTGAACGCGCGAGGCGCGTTCAAAAATAGCGCGCCCGCGCAGCGGGCTGCAGGATGCAAGGTTCAAGTTGTCCGTAGCCGGCATGAAACCGCTTGCCCAACGAGAAGCTTGCATCTTGAAACTTGAATCTTGTAGCGCGCGCAAGGTGCGGGGGGCCTGATTCACACTTCCGAAACAATCCCCCCCTATCGTCGGCAAGTCCCCCGCTCCCGCCTGCCATGACTCTCGACGAATCGCGCGTCCATCTCGACGCCATCCTGCAAAATGCGCGTCTGCTGACCCTGCTGCAGCCGGTGCTCGATCTCCACACGGGCCGCATGACCGGCTACGAGGCGCTGACGCGCGGTCCGTCGAACAGCCCCCTGCACGCGCCGCAGGCGCTGTTCCATGCGGCCGAGCGTTGCAACCTGACATGCGTGCTCGACGCTGCCTGCATCCGTTCGGCGCTCGCCACCTTCGTCCGGCTGCGCCTGCCGGGACGGCTGTTCCTGAATCTCACGCCGTCGAGCCTGCTCGACCCGCATTTCTCGCCGGCTTCCCTGCTGTCCATGCTGGAAGCGGCCGGGCTTCCGGCCGACAGGATCACGCTCGAAATCACCGAGAATGCCTCCGCCATCGATTACGAAACCTTGCGCCATGCGGTTACCGAACTGCGCGGCGCCGGCATCGAGGCGGCAATCGACGATTTCGGCCAGGGCTTCTCCAGCCTGCGCATGTGGTCCGAACTGAAGCCGGGCTTCGTCAAGATCGACAAGCATTTCGTCAGCGATATCCATCGCGATCCGCACAAGCTGGAATTCGTGCGCTCGATCCGCCAGCTCGCCGAAAGCGCGCATGCCAGCCTGATCGCCGAGGGCGTGGAATCCGCCTCAGAGCTCGCGGTGCTGAAGGATCTGGGCATCCGTTACGCGCAAGGCTATCTCATCGGCCGGCCGTCGCCGATCCCGGTACGCATCCCGCCGCGCGAGGTGTCGGACTGCCTGGAGTCGGGCCGGGTGAGCGTGTTCCCGGTGATGCCGGGACGCGCCCCGAACCGGGCGACTGCGGGCCGCCTTGCGATGTCGGCGCCGCACGTCACCCCGGAAACACCCAGCCTCGCAGTGCTGGAACTGATGATCGCGCACCCCGACCTGCATGCAATTGCGGTGATCAGGGACGGCCTCCCGGTCGGTCTCATCCATCGCCCCGCTCTGCTCGATCGCTTCATCGGTCCCTACGGCCGCGAACTGTTCGGCAAAAAACCCTGCTCGGATTTCATGGACGCCGATCCGCTCGTCGTCGACAAGGCCACGCGCATGGTCGAGCTCTCCGAGCTGGTGGTGAACAAGGGAAAGGACACATTCACGCAGGGCTTCGTCATCACCAGCAACGGACGCTACATGGGGCTGGGTTCGGGTTTCGACCTGATGCGCGAGGTGACCGACATGCAGATCGTCGCCGCGCGCTACGCCAATCCGCTCACCGGCCTGCCCGGCAACGTGCCGATCCAGGAACACATGGAACGCCTGCTGGCGAACGAACAGGAATTCGTCGTCGCCTACTTCGATCTCGACCAGTTCAAGCCCTACAACGATGTCTATGGCTTCCGTCGCGGCGACGACATGATCCAGTTGCTCGCGCGGATCCTGCGCGCCGGCTGCGCCGGCGAGCTCGATTTCATCGGCCACATCGGCGGCGACGACTTCGTCGTACTGTTCCAGAGCCCGGACTGGGAAGTGCGCTGCCGCGCCATGCTGGCGCAGTTCGACGCGGAGCGCGGCACGCTGTTCAGTCCTGAACATCTTGCGGAAGGCGGCTACCGCAGCGAGGACCGGCGCGGTGCGCTGGCCTTCCACGCCCTGGTCACGCTGTCGATCGGCGCCGTGCTGATCGATCCGGCCAGCTTCCGCCAGTACCAGGAAGTCGCGCGCGCCGCCTCCGACGCCAAGCGCATGGCCAAGCGCATCGACGGCAGCTGCCTGTTCATCGACCAGCGGCGCATTCCCTGCGGGCGCCGCCTGGCAGGCGAGCCGGCAGACGCCGCCTGAGTGCCCGATCGCGAAGCAAAAAAAGCGAGCCCGAAGGCTCGCAAGTGGTCGATCAGGAGAAAAGATCAACCCCGGAGGAAACCCCGCCATCCTGTCATGCCCGCGTTACATGGGCACGTTCGGTCCGCGCATGAAACATGGCCCGAACGGCTTATGCCAGCCATATCCAACAAAAAAAGCGGCCCCGGTGGGGCCGCAAGTCGGAGTTGCGGGAGACTCGCCCGCGGTACTGCTCTGGCGTGCCGCTACGTGGCTGACGAAGCGGCGGGGAGTTCAGATGCGATGGCGCTTGGCGCGTTCGACCATGAGGCCGATCAGGCCGAGACCGGCCAGCATCATGGCGTAGTTCTTGGCCTCCGGCACCGGCGCGGCGGACAGGGCACCCAGATAGGCGCCGCCCACGCTGCCTGCGGTGTTGCCGGTTACGACGAACTCATAGAAACCGGGGGCACCGATTGCAGAGGGATTGAGCGTGGCAACCAGATCGAGCGCGCCATTGTTGAAGACATTGTCGAATGCGTACACGTTATTGTTCGTGTCGCGCAGCGCAATGGCGAAGTTGCTGATGTCGTAGATGGGGGTTGCGCTCGAACCGAACGAGAGCGTGACCTTGACGCTGGTCGCGATCGTATCGGCAACGTATGCGCCAATGTCGAAGCTGTAGATGTCGGTGAACGGCGTGCCGATGACAGGCGTTTGGATCGTGTTGGACACGATGAGATTCTGACCGACCAGATCGCCGAGATAGCCGGGGCCCACGGCATGTGCCGATCCTACCGACCCCGCCAGCGCAAGCGCCAGCAGCGTTTGAACGAATTTCATGCAGCTCTCCTCAACAAAGCAGTGAACGGTGTTGCGCGCGATGTGCCAGGCAACCGGCCGTCCGCGTTCGTGGCGCCTCTCCCAAGGCTGACGCGGATCCTGGTGTTTCCGTCCCCGCCTTGCGACGGGTATGGCTTGAACAGCACGATGGGGAGTGTGCGGGGGTTTTGTTGCATGCCATGGTGAAGAAAGCGCGATACGCATGGCACGTTCGGGCCACGCTGCGGGCGCTGCGCACATTCGGGCCATTGCACGCCCCTGCCCATGTCATCACCCCCTCACCTGCACGCCGGAAGATGACCTTCCAGCCACGCAGGGAGTACGACATGGAAAACGACATGCATGACGACGCTGCCGACCACCTCGCCGACGAGGCACTGAACGAACTCGGTGCCGATCCGCTCGATCCGCCCGACGAATACGCCGAGCTCTGCGAGTTCGCCGGCTGTTATCCCTGGATGGACGACTTCGTCCTCTCGCATCCGCACGACGCCGCCGTCCTGGCCTCGCTGCGGGGCGACATTGCGGGACCTGACACGCCCTGAATCCCGCGCATGCCGGCAGCGCACGCTGCCCGCAATCTGTCGGCTTTCTTTACACGCGCCGCCGGCCTGGCGGCGCGTGGATTCGCCAACCCACTGAAATCAAGCCATTCCGTCGCTGCGCCGCCGACGGGAACGAAGCTTGCTCACGCACCGCATGGAAAAAAAGACCCGCCAGAAGGCGGGCCAAGGGTGCGCGTGAACGCATGCTGAAATCGGGTCCCGGCTACCGCCGGCGGCTCACGCTTCGACGGCCATGGCAGCCATCCGCCATGGTCGTTTGTCTTTATGAATGCATCATTTATTTCGATGTGGTCATACCACCCCGGCGGCGGCGCATCGCGCTCCACCCCACCAGTCCGAGGCCGGCCAGCATCATTGCCCAGGTGTCGGCTTCGGGGACGGGCGTGATGGCGAGGGTGCCGGCCGTCAGCCCGGCGTACTTCTTCTCGATGAAGGCGAGCGAACCCGGCGTCGAGGTCGAAACCAGCAGCAGGTTCTCGATGGTGACGCTGAGCGTGCGGGCGCCGAGCGTGGACACGTCGGCCGTGGCGGTCGCGGTCCAGTTGCGGGTGGGCATGCCGACCGTGGTCAGCGGCGCGGTGGCGGCAATGCTGCCCGTGACGTCGGTCTGCGGCGCGGCGAGGTCGAAGGCGCGGATCTGGCCGCCCACGGCGACCATGCCGCCGGTACCGTACAGCAGGTAATCGCCGCGTTCGAGCAGATCGAGCGAGTCGAACTCGTAGCCGGCATGCGCGGTGATGCGCACGTTGAACGACTCGTTGGCCAGGTTGACGCCGTCCATGCCGGTCGATTTGACGTCGAACATGGTGGGGGTGAAGAACAGCGTATCGCCGGACACGCTGGCGGGGCCGAACATGCCGATCACCCGGTCGTCGAAGGTGAAATCGACCGTACTGCCGGCGACGGTAACCGCCGCGGCGGTTCCCGACAGGGTCTGGGCGAGCACGAACATGCCCGCGGCCAGTAGGTTCACGCGCTTCATGGATGACTCCTTGATTGTAGGTACGAGGTGGACGAACCCTGACGTTGCCGCGCGCCCACCTGCTGCGCGACGCGACACCGGAAAACCGTGTGGCCGGCCGTTGCGGCCCTGCCGGCTTGCCTGCCGGGAATCCGGCAAACAAGAACTCAGCGCACGCCGAAGGGGAAGCGAAGGATCGCGACGCCGCGACGGCGTGCGCATGAGACGTCGCCGGACCGACGTCCGGACGACACAGGAGCGGACGGGCGTGGGAGGCGCCCCGTCCTGGCGTCGATGAACGACGCCGACTGCTTTTCACGCGCACTGCTTGCTGCTTTGTTTTTCGCGGGACAGGCGCCGGTTCTGCGACCGGTCTGCCCTGCCCGCTGCTTCTTGGTACAACTTGTTGTTGGCCTTGCGGCGGTCTCCTCCTGCTGGCCATCCGCGAACGGACAACCGGATCCAGGCGTACACCGGAGGAACGTGCAACGGGAAATGCCGCGCAGCGCCGATCCGGCGTACGCGTGGGATGCCAGCCCGAAAGCGGCCACAGGATGCGGGAAGTCCCTGGGAGAGGGGCTTGCCCTGGCACCGATGCCCGGGTGCCTTACTGCTTTTCACGCGCACTGCTTGTTGCCTTGTTGTGACCTGCTTTTTTAACTACTCGTCGCGCCACCGGATCTGTCGTCCGGCTGGTCATCCGACTGTGAGGCATCTTATCGGCCGAATATTTCAGGGCTTCGTGTCACAACCTGCATCCCGATGAGCTCTTTGGCTCATGTTCCAGTTGCACCCGGCGTACAAAAAATAGGCAACCCGCTGCTGCCCACGTCCTCGCATGTACCCTACGGCGCTATTTCCCGAACCCGCGACGTGCGGCGACAAGGCCAACGAAGCCGTGTCCGCGCAGCGTCATGGCCCGGCGGTTGGTCTCCGGCCCCGGCGTCCAGGTTTTCGGTCACTTTCATCGTCAGAGCCCGCAGTCAGGTGCAAGCTGTCGGCATCACACAGGGGCTCACCACGTAGGGATCGACCATGAAAATCGCGTTCTACCAGGCGTTGTTCGCCACCGGGTTGGTTTGCACGCAGGCATCCGCACCCGCTGCAAGGGCGTGTGCGGAAAAAGGCCGGCTCAGCGCCGAGACAATAGCGCCAAGCCGGGAGAGGGCTGCATCGAACATTCCTGATTCCTCGACGGCATTGCGGTGGCTGGCTTGCCGCGAGGCTGGCTGTGCACTCCAACGAAATTCGCCGTGACCGGAGTCACGGCGAATCGTTTACTGCCTCCTTCTTCCGTCCGGGGATCCCCGGACGGAAGAAGGAAGACGCGCCAGGCTCAGGCCTGACGGCGACGGCGGGCCATGAAGCCCACCAGGCCCAGACCGGCCAGCATCATGGCGTAGGTTTCGGCTTCGGGGACGGGGGTGATCTCCACCAGCATGTCGTTGCCGCTCGCAGGATGCTGCACGTTGACGTACATCTTGTCGCCGAGGAAATACATGCCAGTCGACTCGGCGCCCTGGACGCGCAGCGTGGCGATCACGCTCATGGACTCGGCGATGCCATCGTGGTTGGCATCGACGGTGCTCCAGATGTTCTCGACGCCGCCGTCCTGGTCTTCGATGATGTACATGGTGCCGTCGGGACCGATCGCCAGGTTGTCGGCGTTGCTGAAAGGCGCGCCCACGGGCAAGCCGGTCGCCGAGTCGATGGTGTCGGTGCTTGCAAACAAGCTGGTGACGCCGGTGGTCAGATTGAGGCTGTAGACGCGGCTGCGACCGTCGGCCGTATTGCCGTTGTTGTCAGAGTCGGTGGTGGTGAAGTACAGGAGCTGGTCGCCATTGGCCAGATTCTGGATTTCCATATCTTCGGGACGGTTGAAGCCTGTGCCCAGGATGCTGGCATGGTCGGCAGTGGCGCGGCCGTCGATGGTGCCGTCAGCGAGCACGGTGGAGACGCCGGCGATGGCGCCGCCGTTCACGTCGGTAATCGCAACCCAGGTGGAGGCGCCGGTAATGGCCGGGCCGTTGTTGCCTTCGAACTGGCCGCCCGCGCCCACTTTCAGGGCAAAGGTCTGGCCTGCAGCGAAGTAGTCGTTACCGCTGGTGGCGTTCGGGTTGGCCGACACGTATTTGTAGACCGAACCGCCGTTCAGCTCGTCGACGAAATACATCGACTTGTTGGCATCGAACGCCAGGCCTTCATGGGAGACGCGCGGGACGATCGTGCGCTGGATGAAGGTGCCGCCATTGGCTGCGGCCGTGGTCGGATTGGTGACTTCGAACAGGCGACCCTTGGTGCTGCCGGTACCCCACGATTCTTCGGCGGTCAGGTAGCCGCCCCAGGGGGTCCAGCGCGACGCGTCGCCGGAAACGAAACCCTGGGTGCCGGGCGCGACGATGGTGACGGTGCGCGTGTTGTAGTTGCTGTCCCACAGGTCGACGCGCTGTACGCCGCCGGTGCCGGTTTCGAACGGCATGAACAGGTAGCGGTTGGCATCGACGCCGGTGCGGTTGGAATCGATCATGTCCCAGTTGCCCGAGTTGGAACCGGGCACCAGTGCATTTTGATTGGTGCGGTTGGCGATGACGGTCTGGGTCCAGCCGGGTGCCAGGATGTAGGGGGCGACCATTTCCTGGGCGTCGCCGGCCGGCAGAATCGGGGTGGTGTAGGGGACGGCTGCCTGGGCACCGCCGGCGATCGCGACCAGCGCGAAGGACAGCATGACATTGAGTGGCTTGCGTACAAACATGGATGAACTCCCTGGTAGATATGGCTGTATATGCAGAATGCGCAAAACAAAAGGATTGTGGTCGTCCGCTCCGGGGATGACCGCGTACGAATTTATTCGCCGGGCGTTACAGGTTTTCTGTTAAATCACCGGTATTTTCATGAGCCGTTCGGCTCCCATGCATCGTTCGATTTGGCTTGGCGCCGCCATTCGCCGTGTCCCCTCCGCCCGCATCCTGGCCAACCCGGTTGGCCTTCCCGGTTTCGACCCGGTTGCTTATCCCCGGGAAGCGTCTCGCCCACTATGCAGGCGTGGTCTCGCGCAGGGTGCGCGGACAGCCAACCAAGGAGCGAACGATGAACAAACTGACCCTGTCCCTGCTGCTGTCGAGCCTGTTGCTGGGCAACGCCCATGCCGAGAGCGGCGTCTCGCCCGGTTACGACCGCGTCGGTCTCGCCGGCGACAAGCCGGCGCTCGTCCAGGCCACGCGCATGGCTGCCCCGGGCGAAAGCCGCCGCGACGACACCGCGGCCACCCCCGACCGCCGTCGCGAAATGGCGCGCCGCCTGGTCTGGCTGATGCTGAGCGCGCGCTGATGCGCCTACAGTTTCAGCGGCCCGACGTGCGCCACCGCGCCGGGATCCTCGCGCCACAGTGCCGGATCGGCGTCGACGTAGCATTCGATCAGGATGCCGTCGGGATCGCGGCAATACAGCGCCTGGCTGACGCGATGGTCGGCCTGGCCGACGATGGACACGCCCTGTTCCGCGAGCTGTGCGCGAAAGGCGCGCAATTCGTCCAGCGAATCGCCGACCTTGAAGGCCAGGTGGTAGAGCCCGACCTGGCGGTCGTCCGGCGGCGCTGCACCCGGGCCGATCTCGAGCAGCGCGAGGTCGTGATGGTTCTCGCCGCACGAAAAGAACGCCATGTGGGGCCCGTAGCGCGCCACCTCGGACAGGCCCAGGGCATCGCGGTAAAACGCGGCCGACGTTTCGAGATCGCGCACTTTTAGTACCGCATGGCCGAGTTTCATTGCGCGCATGGTCTCTCCCCTCATTCGTTCACATCGCCGTCCACATAGACCCAGCGACCGTCGAGGCGGACGAAGCGGCTGGTCTCGTGCAATCTGAACGCGCGGCCGTTGCGCTTGTAGCGCGCGACGAATTCCACCGTCGCATGCCCGTCGTCCTGCACCGCGTGCGATTTCACCGCGAGCCCGAGCCACTGCGGACGCGGCGCGGCGTCGAGCTCCAGTTCCGCCGGCCGGGTGTCGGGATGCCAGGTGGCGCGCAGATAGTCCTCCAGCCCGCGCACGTAGGCGCTGTAGCGCGAACGCATGAGCCGTTCGGCGTCGGGCGCCGCCGCGCCGGCATGATAGCGGCCGCAGCACGCGGCATAGGGCTGGCCCGAACCGCAGGGACAGGCGTCGTCTGTCGTCTTCTTCATTTCGCTGGGCAGCGCAGTTTCGGTTTCAGCGTCGGCCACACGGCGTCGAGCATGGCCGCCTGCGCCTGTTCGTTGGGATGGATGCCGTCGGCCTGCATCATGCCAGCCCTGCCGCCCACGCCGCAAATGAAACAGGGCACGCGCGCCACCTTCTCCTCGCGCGCCAGATCGACGTAGATCCTCGCCATCGCCTCGCCGTAGGCGCGGCCATAATTGGGCAGTACCGGTGCGTCGAGCAGCACCACCCAGGCGCCGGCGGCCTTCGCCTGGCGGACCAGGGTGCGCAGGTTGTCGCGGATCGCGGCCGGCGGCGTGCCGCGCAGGGCGTCGTTGCCGCCCAGCTCGATCACCACGCCCTGCGGCCGGTGCCGCGCCAGCGCCGGTTGCAGGCGCTGCAGGCCGTTCTGCGTGGTGTCGCCCGCCACGCTGGCGTTGATCGCCCGCCAGGCCGGGGCCTGTTTGCGCAGGCGCGCATCGAGCCGGTCCACCCAGCCGGCGCCCGCGGCCAGCCCGTAGCCGGAACTCAGGCTGTCGCCGAGAATCAACACCGAACACGGCGCCGCCGCCGCCCAACCCGGCAACGCCAGCAGCACATACAGCAGCCACACGCGATAATTCATTTCGATATTCTTCCTGAGCACACACCACCATGACGCCGCCCGACAGCGCCCGGTTCCCCGCATCCATCGTACAGGCCCGCGCACTGTCGCAGCGCGTGGCCACCGCCGACGGTCCGCTCGCCATCCTCAGCGATGTCGCGCTCGACGTCAAAGCCGGCGAAACCCTGGCCATCACCGGCGCCTCCGGCTCGGGCAAGTCGACCCTGCTGGGCCTGCTCGCCGGACTGGACCTGGCCAGCTCCGGCGAGGTGCATCTGTTCGGCCAGCGCCTCGACGCGCTCGACGAAGATGCCCGCGCGCGCCTGCGCGCCGGCCGCGTCGGCTTCGTGTTCCAGTCCTTCCAGCTGCTGCCGGCGCTCACCGCGCTGGAAAACGTGCTGCTGCCGCTGGAACTCGCGGGCCGTCCGGATGCGCAGGCGCGCGCTGCCGACTGGCTGGACCGCGTGGGCCTGGCCGCGCGCGCGCGCCACACGCCGCGCCAGCTGTCCGGCGGCGAACAGCAGCGCGTCGCCCTCGCCCGCGCCTTCGCCACCGACCCCGAGATCGTCTTTGCCGACGAACCCACCGGCAACCTCGACGCCGACACCGGCGCGCGCATCGTCGACCTGCTGTTCGAACTCAACGCTTCCGCGCACACCACGCTGGTCCTGGTCACCCACGACGCGGCGCTGGCCGCGCGCTGCGGGCGCCGGTTGCATCTGCTCGCCGGCCGCGTGCATCAGGCGGAACCCGCATGAACTTCCTCCGCCTCGGCCTCTGGCTGCTCGGCCGCGAACGCGCGAGCGGCGAATGGCGCGTGCTGCTGCTCGCGCTCGTCATCGGCGTCGGCAGCGTCGCCACCACCGGTTTCCTCGGCGACCGCCTGCAGCGCGCAATGCGCGACGAAGGCGCACGCTTCCTCGGCGCCGACCTGCTGGTGACCAGCCCGCGCCCGGTCGAAACCTGGCCGGCCAACCGCCTGGCCACGTCGCACGCGGTCGAATTCGCCAGCATGGTCAGCCGCGGCGACGCCTTCCAGCTCGCCACCCTGCGCGCCGTCGACGCCGCCTGGCCGCTGCGCGGCACGGTGCGCATCGCCGCGCGCGCCTTCGCTCCCGGCGTGCCGGGCAGGGCCCTGCCGCCCCCCGGCACAATCTACGTCGACCCGCAGTTGCTGCCGCTCCTGGATGCTCAGGTCGGCGACAGCGTGCAGATCGGCGAAGCCGCGTTCCGCATCGCCGGCGTGGTGGCCGAAGAGCCGGGCCAGCTGGGCGGCGTGTTCGGCCTCGCGCCGCGGGTCTACCTGCGTGCCGACGAACTCGCACGCACGCAGGTGCTGCTGCCCGGCAGCCGGGTGAGCTACCTGTACCAGTTCGCCGGCACGCCGCCCGCGCTCGACGCCTTCACACTTGCATTGAAACCCCGCCTCGACGATACCCAGCGCCTGATCGGTTCGCGCGAGGGCGTGGAAACGCTGCGCGGCGCCTTCAAGAACATGGACGCCTACCTGCAGCTCACGGCGCTGATCAGCCTGCTGCTTTCGGTGGCGGCCATCGCCATCGCCGCGCGCCGCCACGCGCTGCGGCATTACGACCAGGCGGCGCTGCTGCGCTGCTTCGGCGCCACCACGGCGCAGCTGCGCGTGCTCTACGCCACGCAGCTGGTCACGCTGGGCATGCTCGGCAGCCTCGGCGGCGTGGCGCTGGGCGCCGTGGTGCAGCAGGCGCTCGGCAGCCTGGTCCTGCCCGACACGCTGGCGCGCCTGCCGGCGCTGGGCTGGAAACCGGTGGCCGTCGCGGTGGCGAGCGGCCTCGTCGCGCTCGCCGGCGCGGCCCTGCCCGCGCTGATGCGCCTGATCCGCGTGCCGCCGCTGCGCGTGCTGCGCCGCGACCTGCCGCCGCTGCCGCTGTCGGCCTGGCTCGGCGCGGCGATCAGCGGCGGCGTGCTGCTGGCGCTGGTCGCCGCGTACGCGCGCGATCTCAAGCTCGTCGGCGTCTTCGTCGGCGCGCTCGCCGCATTGGCCCTGGTGCTGGTGCTGCTGGCGCAACTTGCGCTCGTGGCCGGCCGCAGCATGCGCAGCGTGAGCCGCGGTCCGCTGCGTTTCGGCCTGGCCCAGCTGCTGCGACACCGTTTCGACAGCACGCTGCAGCTCGGCGCCTTCACTCTCGCGCTGTTCCTGCTCGCCCTGCTCGCGCTGGTGCGCGGCGACCTCATCGAGAGCTGGCGCACGCAGTTGCCGCCCGATGCGCCCAACCATTTCCTCGTCAACATCGCGCCACAGCAGCAGGACGCCGTCGCCGCCTGGCTGGCGGACCATCGCCTCAAGGCCTCGGCGCTCTA
Organism: Thiobacillus sp.; assembly: GCA_044227225.1. Classification (GTDB taxonomy): domain Bacteria; phylum Pseudomonadota; class Gammaproteobacteria; order Burkholderiales; family Thiobacillaceae; genus Thiobacillus. The sequence continues at coordinate 227,784 of JBGAFM010000002.1, forward strand.
CCCCATGGTGCGCGGCCGGCTGGTCGAAAGGAACGGCCGCCCCATCGCCGACACCCTGGCGCCGGAAGATCGCGGCGATAACAGCCTGCGGCGCGAGCTCAACCTGACCTGGACCGCGACCCTGCCTGCCAACAACGCGGTGACCGCCGGCCGCTGGCACGGCGACCGCCGCGTCACGGCACCCGTGGAGGGCACGCCGGTGGGTTCCCCGCTGCTGCGCAGCGACTCTTCCGCAGCACCCGCAAGGGGTACGCCGGTGGGTTCCCCGCTGCTGCGCAGCGACCCTTCCGCAGCACCCGCAAGGGGCACGCCGGTGGGTTCCCCGCTGCTGCGCAGCGACCCTTCCGCAGAAATCTCCGTCGAATCCGGCATGGCCCAACGCCTCCATCTGGCGCTCGGCGACACGCTGGGCTTCCGCATCGGCGACCAGACCGTGGCCGCGCGCATCACCAGCCTGCGCAGCGTGAAATGGGATTCGATGCAGCCCAATTTCTTCGTCATCTTCGCCCCCGGCCAGCTCGACGGCCTGCCCGCCAGCGGCATCGCCAGCGTGCGCGTGCCGCCCGCGGCAAGCGGCCAGCTGGCCGGCTTCGTCAAGGCCTTCCCCGGCATCACCGTGCTCGCGGTGGACAAGCTCATCGCCGATATCGAGGCCGTCTTCGCGCGCATCCTCGCCGCGATCCAGCTGCTGCTCGGCTTCCTGCTCGCCGCCGGACTGGCGGTGGTCGTCGCCACGCTGCTGGCCAGCCTGGATCCCCGCCAGCAGGAAGCCGTGCTGCTGCGCACGCTGGGCGCGCGGCGGGCCTGGCTGGCGCAGGGACTGATCAGCGAATTCCTGGTGCTGGGCCTGCTTGCGGGCCTGCTCGCCAGCGTGTGCGCCGAGATCGCGATGGCGCTGATCGCGCACCGCCTGTTCGAACTGGGCCCGCAACTGCACCCCTGGCTGTGGTTCGTGCTGCCTGCCGCCGGAGCGCTGCTGGTCGGCGCAAGCGGCTGGCTGACCACGCGGCACATCGTGCGCGTGCCGCCGATGCAGTCGCTGCGGGCGCTGGGCTAGGCGACGGGCCTCACCGGATTGTCATGGCCGCTTGCTAGTGTCTGCGCAGCCGTATGCCGCCCCGCCGGCGCACGGTTCATGCACCCACACATCCCAGGAGATTTTCATGTCCGGATCCGTTTCCCTCTCGCGTCGCCGCGCGCTCCAGCTGCTGTCCGGCATGCCGATGCTGCCGCTGGCTTCCTCGCTCGCCGGCCTGCCGCTCGTCGCCGAAGCCCATCCCCTGGGCACGCCGGTGCGCTACCGCTTCAACGGCATGGCTGCACCCACGCTGGCCAACCCGGCGCAGATGGCCGAGACCTGGGTCGCCTCGACCCTGACGAAAACCGTCGGGCGCCGTTCCCAGACCTACGCGCTGGGCTACGAAACCTTCTTCATGACCGGCGACACCGTGCCGTCCGCCGATGGCGGCTCCATCGTGGCCGGCGGCTACTTCGACATCAACAACGCGCCCATCCTCGACCTGTCGTCGCCGGACAAGCGCCAGTTCTTCTCCGACTGCCCGGACGGCATGTCGCTGCTCACCCTGCCCGGCTGCCGCTCGCGCCGCTGCGATAACGAGCGCGTTTTCGCCGTGGTGCAGTTCGAGTACGTCACCCGCAACGTCGCCGGCGCCTCCATGTATGGCCTGCTGCCCTCGCCCATCGCCGTGCTGGCCCTGGACCAGGACAAGCGCACCGGCAAGCTGGAACTGGTGAGCTACCACAACGTGGACACCCGCGGCACGCACGGCCTGTGGATCACCTGCGGCGCCAGCCGTTCGCCCTGGAACACCCACCTGTCGAGCGAGGAATACGAGCCCGACGCGACGACCATCGCGACCAACAGCCAGTTCAAGGGCTTCAGCAAGAGCCTGTACGGCGACGAGAATGCCGCCAACCCCTATCACTACGGCCACCTGCCGGAAGTGACGGTCCATCCGGACGGCACCGGCAGCATCAGGAAGCACTACTGCCAGGGCCGCATCTCGCACGAGCTGGTGCAGGTGATGCCCGACGAGCGCACCGTGCTGATGGGCGACGACGCCACCAGCGGCGGCCTCTTCATGTTCGTGGCTGACCGCAAGCGCGACCTGTCCGCCGGCACGCTGTACGTGGCCAAGTGGACCCAGACCTCCGGCGTCGGTCCCGGTGCCGGCGACATCGGCTGGATCAAGCTCGGCCATGCCACCAGCGACGAGATCAAGGCCCTGGCCGATACCCTGACCGCGGCCGACATCCTCGACGTGAAGACCAGCGATCCGTCGGACGCCAGCTACACCAGGATCGCCTACAACGGCAAATTCCAGTGGGTCAAATTCATGCCCGGCATGGAAAAGGCTGCCGCCTTCCTGGAAACCCACCGCTACGCCGCCTTCAAGGGCGCGTCGATGGGCTTCACCAAGATGGAAGGCACCACGGTCAACGCCCGCGACAAGCGCGCCTACTCCGCCATGTCCTACATCTACAAGACGATGACCGACGGCACGTCGGACATCAAGGTGCAGGGTCCGGTGGCCGGCGCGGTGTACGAGCACGTGCTGACCGGCGGCCAGAAGGACAGCGACGGCGACCGCATCCGCAGCGAATGGGTGTCCGTCCACATGTCCGCGCCGGAAGCACTGGTCGGCGAAGACCTCGCCGTGCGCGACGCCCTGGGCAACAGCGCCAGCGCCGACAGGATCGCCAACCCGGACAACCTCAAGTTCTCCGAGGACATGCGTACCCTGTTCATCGGCGAGGACAGCGGCAACCACGTCAACAACTTCCTGTGGGCCTACAACGTCGACACCCGGGAACTGTCGCGCATCCTGTCCTGCCCGTCCGGCGCCGAATCGACCGGCCTGCACGCGGTCGACGACGTCAACGGCTTCTCGTACATCATGAGCAACTTCCAGCACCCCGGCGACTGGGAATCGCCGCTGCACGACAAGGTGAAACCCATCCTCGATCCGCTGGTCAAGGCCAACTACAACGGCAGGTTCAGCGCCGCCGTCGGCTATCTCACGATCGCCGGCTGCGTCGACAAGGACTGAACAACCGCACGCCCGGCTACGGCCGGGCACGCTGCGCCAGACGAAATCGCCCGCTGATGCGGGCGATTTTTTTGTCACAGCGATTCGAGACCGGACAGGCTGGCTGCAGGACGATGCGCGTGGCGGACCGGACGCCTTGGATTCGCCGCTTGCCCTGTCTAGCATGAAAGGCCGGGTACACAGGGAGAAGGCCGGCATGCTGCAGACCCTCATTCTGCTCGTATGTGTTGGGCTGCTTGCGTATGCGGTCCGTCGCCTGCGTGTCTCGAAGCAGGCGGCGCCCGCGCGCGGCGGGACGGAACAGCACCCCTTTCATTGCGTGGAGGTAGTGGCAGGCGATTCGGCCTGCGCAGCCGTGCGACAGCTGGCGGGCGTGCGCTTCCTGTCCGCACAGGCGCCGCAGCTTCCGGTGGTGGGCTGCAGCGCGGCTGCCTGCGGCTGCAGATACCTACACCGCGACGACCGCCGGCAGGAAGACCGCCGCAACCCCTACGGCCAGCACGGCAGCGTGCCGCCGGGCATCACGGGCGAGCGACGCGCCAGGGTCGAACGCCGCAAGGCCATGGCCGAACCATTCAGGCCCGTGATCACGCACTGACGCGGCCCCGCATCGCGGTACCCCCGGGCTAGCGATGCACCCGGCCGGCGGCCGGCTGCAGGTCCGCCCCCACCGCCTCGCGTTCGTCGAACACGAAGCAGTCGCCACGGTAGTGCGCGCCGCCCACTTCCTCGAAATACTTGAGGATGCCGCCTTCGAGCTGGTACACGCGCTCGAGGCCGATGGCCTGCATGTGGATCGCGGCCTTCTCGCAGCGGATGCCGCCGGTGCAGAACGAGACGATGGTCTTGCCGGCGTAGTCGTCGCGGTGCGCGGCGAGGTGCGCGGGGAATTCGCTGAACACGCCAATGTTGTAATCGACGGCGCCCTCGAAGGTGCCGGCGGCCACTTCGTAGTCGTTGCGGGTGTCGAGCATGACCAGCGGCCGGCCTTCGTCGTCGCAGCCGCGGTCGAGCCATCGTTTCAGCGTGGCCGCCGGCAGCGCGGGCGCACGGCCTGCTTCCGGCCGGATCAGCGGCAGCTTCATGGTGATGATTTCCTTCTTCAGCCGGATGCGCAGCTTCCTGAACGGCGCGGCGGCCGACAGGCTTTCCTTGGGCGCGAGATCGGCAAAGCGCGGATCGCCGCGCAGGATCGCCACGCCCGCGTCGATCGCCGCGCGCGACCCGGCGAGGAAGACGTTGATGCCTTCGGGCGCGAGCAGGATCGTACCCAGCAGGCCCAGTGTGCGCAGGCGCGCGTCGAGCCCGGCCTTGAGCGCCGCGCGGTCCTCGAGGGTGACGAACTTGTAGCAGGAGATGTTGACGACGGTCACGGGGAAAAACCCTTTCTGGCGAGGCGGGCATTATAGGGCGGAGCGGGTTTTGGTACCCTTCCGCCATCCCTTCCCCGAAACGGCCGACATGGACGAACATCTGCAGACCCTGGAACACGCGCAACGCACGGCGATCGACCTCGCCATCCAGTTCGGTCCGAGAGTGGTCGTGGCCCTGCTGATCCTGGCCGCGGGCTATTTCGTCGGACGCTGGGTCGGCCGGGTCACGGATTCGATGCTTGCGAAGATCGGGCTGGACGAGACGCTGCGGCTGCTGCTGGTCCGCATGGTGCGCATCGCGGTGCTGGGCCTGTTCCTCATCATGGCGCTGCAGAACCTGGGAGTGCAGCTGCTGCCGCTGCTGGCCGGCCTGGGCGTGGCGGGCGCGGGCGTGGCGCTGGCGATGCAGGGCGTGCTGGGCAACCTGGCGGCGGGGCTCACGATCATCTTCACCCGGCCGTTCAAGGTGGGCGAATACATTTCCATCGTCGGCGAGGAAGGCACGGTCGAGGAGATCAAGCTCTTCAGCACGGTGCTCTCGCACCCGGACCAGTCGCGCATCGTGATTCCCAACCGCAAGATCGTCGGCGAGATCCTGCACAACTACGGCTCGCTGCGGCAGATCGACGTGGTCGTCGGCGTGGCCTACGACACCGACATCGGCACCGCGCTCGCGGCAATCCGCGAACTGCTCGCCGCACACCCGAAAATCCTCGCCGAGCCCGAGCCGGTGATCCGCGTGCTGACGCTGGCCGACTCCAGCGTGCAGATCGCGGTGCGGCCGTGGACGACGGTGGCCGACTTCAACGCCGCGTCGGGCGACGTCGCCCAGGGCGTGCTGGAAACCTTCCGCGCGCGCGGCATCGCCATTCCCTACCCGCAGCGCGAAGTGCGCCTGCTCGGCAACGCATGAAGCGCGCCGCGTCGAAACCTGCCGCGGCCGGCCCCGCCGCCTACGCCGACCCGCTGGCCGAAGTGCTGCGGCCGGGCCAGTCGGTCGAACTGCTGAAGGAACTGCACATCCTCACGCGCGACGGCAAACTCAACCAGGACAGCCGCCGCAAGCTCAAGCAGGTATATCACCTGTGCAATTTCATCGAACCGCTGATCGACGAGGTGCTCGGGCGCCAGGACACGCTGCAGCTCGCCGACCACGGCGCGGGCAAGTCCTACCTCGGTTTCATCCTCTACGATCTCTACCTGAAGGACCGTCCCGGCGCGCACATCACCGGCATCGAGACGCGCGACGAACTGGTGGCGAAATCGCGCGAACTGGCCGACCGCCTGGGCTTCGACCGCATGCGCTTCCTCAACGCCACGGTGGCCGAATCGACGCATGCCGACGCCCTGCCCGATCGCTTCGACATCGTCACCGCGCTGCACGCCTGCAACACCGCCACCGACGACGCGATCCGCTTCGCCTTCGCCAAGCGGGCGCGCCACATCGTGCTGGTGCCCTGCTGCCAGGCCGAGGTCGCCGCCGTGCTGCGCCGCCACAAGAACGCCTCCTTCGGCAAGACGCCGCTGTCGGAAATCTGGCGCCACCCCATCCACACCCGCGAATTCGGCAGCCAGCTCACCAACGTGCTGCGCTGCCTGCAGCTGGAAGCGCACGGCTACCAGGTGAGCGTGACCGAACTGGTCGGCTGGGAACATTCGATGAAGAACGAGCTGATCGTCGCCAGCCACACCGGCCAGCCGCGCGGCGATGCACGCGCGCGACTGGCGGCGATCCTGGACGAACTCAACCTGACCGAGCTGGCGCCGCGCTTCCTGGATTAGCGCACGGAACCGCCGTGCAGCACCGCGCTCAAACCGGCATGTCTGCGATCTTCGATTCCCCGGTCCGTCTGGTGCTCGCCGGCGCCCTCGCGCTGCTGGCCGGCTGCGCCACGCCGCAGTACCAGACCACGGTGCGCTTCGTGCCGCCGGCCGACGCCGCCGGCCGCGCCTGCGTGCAGGGCTGCGAAACGCAGAAGACCGCCTGCCAGGCCGGCTGCCAGGCGCGTTATATGGCCTGCACGCAAGGCCTCGACGCCCAGGTCGAGGCCGGCTACGCCGAAGCCCTGAAGCAGTACGAAGTCGATCTCAGGCGCTACGCTGCCGCGCTGCGCCGCTACGAAATGGACCTGCGTCTCGACTGGGCCACCGCCTGGCCCTGGGGCTACCCCTATCGCTATCCCTACTGGTACGACCCCTGGCCCGGCCCATCGTATCCGTTGCCGCGGGAACCGAAGATGCCGACGCGCGAGGGCGTGCGCGCCCAGCTCGAAAAGACCCGCTGCCAGGCCGACTGCGGCTGCCTGCCCGCCTACGACGCGTGCTACGCCGGCTGCGGCGGGCAGCGCATCAGCGAAACGGTCTGCGTGAAGCACTGCCCGCCGGGCAATTAGTCGTCAGGCCGGCGCCTGCAGGGTGCGCAGCACCAGCGGCACGCTCGCGCTGTCGGTGTTCATCCAGATGTGGCCGTCCTGCACCATGCACTGCAGCCGCATGCTGCGTTCGGCCAGCGCGGCGAGCGCCTGGCTGGCGTCGGCTGGCAGCTGCAGCACGGTGAGGTTGCCGAAGCGCGTGAGCTTGTTCTCGATCTGCTTCCACCACACCTCGCAACTGCTGCTGTAGCACAGCACCACTACCTGGTCTGAACGGTTGCAGGCGCGGCGGATGCGCGCCTCGTCGGGCTGGCCGAGGTCGATCCACAGGGTGATCTCGCCGGCCAGGTTCTTCACCCACACATCAGGCTCGTCGACGTCGAACAGGCCCCTGGTGAAGGCGATGCCCTCCTGCGCGTACAGGGCGTAGGCGAGCACGCGCACCATCATGCGCTCGTCGGTTTCGGAAGGGTGGCGGGCGAGCGTCAGCGCATGGTCGCCGTAGACCTGGCGGTCCATGTCGGCGATCTGCAGGTCGGCTTTGTGGATGGTGGCTTTGAGTGCCAAGACGCGGGGCTCCTTGCGCGGGATTGCGGAAACAAAAAACCCCGGCGAACCGGGGTTTTCTGCACAGGTCGGTTCAGCTTACGAAACGATCTGGATGTTCGATGCCTGTTTGCCCTTGGGGCCAGTCGTCACTTCGAAGCTGACGCGCTGGTTTTCCTTGAGGGACTTGAAGCCTTTGGCATTGATCGCGGAGAAGTGCGCGAAGAGATCCTCGCCGCCATTGTCCGGGGTGATGAAGCCAAAACCCTTCGCATCGTTGAACCACTTAACGGTACCCGTTTCCATCTTTTCCCATCCTTGCAAATAAACAAATGTCGTGGCTTGCGCCTGTCGTTCGACTCAAGGAAAAAAGCCTTACCAGAGGTACCGCGTTTCGGTCTTGAACCAAAAGACAAGCGATTGATATCACAGGCGCTGTCGAACGCCAAGAATTTTTTGCAGGCCCGCCCTTACCCGCCCGACGGGCGCAAAATCAGGGTATCGCCGCGCTGGGTGAATTCGAGGTGCTGCAGCACGCTCATGCCCAGCAGGATCTGGTCGTCCGCCATGCCGGGATTGAGGCTGGCCGGCACGTTGCGCACCACGAAGGGGCCGAAGGCGAGCGTGTCGATGCGCGTGGCGCGCGTGTCCACGTTGCCGTTGGCGGTCACCGAAACCTGCCGGGCGCCGGGGACGAGGCCGAGATCGCCGGCCAGACGCGCGGGCACCGAGACCAGGGTGGCCCCGGTGTCGAGCAGGAAGCGGACGCGGTGGCCGTTGATCTCGCCCGGAAACTGGTAGTGGCCGTTGCCGCCGCGCTTGAGCACCAGTTCGGTGCCCGGCGCCACCGCAAGGTCGCGGTTGGGGTTGTCGCGCGCCTCGATCGCGTGGCCGAAATACAGCCACAGCACGCCCAGCAGCAGCAGGCTCGCGACGAGCGCCATGCCGCGGCCCATGGCGCGGTGGGTATCGATCGGGGAATCGGGCTCTTGCATGGTCGGGTCCTGGTCTTGCGGTTCGTCGCACGGGGCTCAAGTATTCTTGCGCCACGGCCGACTATATTCACACGAATGGCATTGTGAAGGGGGTGGCCATGCATGCCCTTGTGATCGATCCGCTACGGCACCGGCTCTGCCGGATGCTTGCCGCCGCGCTGTTTCCCTGCCTGCTGGCAGGGGCAAACCGCGCCCACGCCGCGGAGCCCGCGACCTGGTTCCCGGATGCCCCCAAATTCACCCGCTACGACTGGAGCGACACGCCCTGCCCCGGTTGCGCGCCCCTGGCCGCCCGCGCCGAATGGCGCCGCATGGCCGGGCTCGCCGGCGTGCCCGGGGTGCGCTTTCGCATTGTGTCGAACGAAAGCCTGGGACCGGCCTACGCGGTGGCGCCCGATATCGTGGTGCTGTCGCCTGCCGCGCTGAGACTGGAAGCGTGCCAGCTCGCCTTTCTGGTAGGACACGAGATCGTGCATATCGCGCAGCGCCATTTCGACGAGGATGCGATCGCGCTTTCGGTCATGTCCGGGAAATCCGCGCGCTGGACCGCACGCGGCGAGGACGCGATGCAGTTGACCGACGGCAATTTCGGACTCGCCCTGCACGCCGCGCACCTCTGGCAGGCGCAGGAAGCCGAAGCCGACTGGCTCGGCTCGCTGCTGGCAGCCGCATGCGGCTGCGACATCGAGGCGGGGGCGCTGGCGTGGTTCCGTCTCGACGGCGCATCCGGCGGCGGACTCGCGGCGGCGCATGCCGAAAGCGATACGCGCATGCGCCAGCTCGTGCCCTACATCGAGATGGCTCGCCGGCTGGCCGCGCGCAACCCCGACTGAGCCGGCGAATCAGGCCACATGCGCCATGCGCGGCTGGCTGAAGTGGCAGTGCGGGGCGTCGCCGAAGAGTTCGCGCAGGTAGCGCGTCTCGATGTGCAACAGGCGCTCGTGGTCGCCGGCTTCCAGATAAATATCCGGCTGCGCCATCAGGTCATCGTCCCACACCATTTCCACGCCCCAGGCATTGGGCAGGCCCGGCACCACGCCGGGGTCGCACTCGCGGAACAGGTTCGCGACGCTGGCCTCGCTGGCGAGGCTGAATTCCACGCCGTGGTCCAGACCCAGCTTGCCGAGGTGGACTTCCTGGTCGGCCGGGATCATGGCGACCATCTGGCATTCGCGCCCGTCCAGCAGCACGCCCTTGGCGATGCGATTGAGCGGCACGCCGGCCGCGCGCGCGGTTTCGGCGCTGGTGCGGCTGCGCGGATGCGCAATCAGGTCGAAGGGGATGCGGTGGTCGTCGAGAAAGCGTTCCATGCGATACAGGGCTTTCATGGCGGTCTCCTTCGTTGAGGGGAAAGCGGATTCCACTATAGTCCACGCGCACCGGCGCGCGAGCGTGCGGGGCGGCTTCCGCGCACGCCCGGGTTTCCGCTACAGTCCGGAAAAAACCAGCCCGGCGCCCACGAAATCCCGTCCATGAAATCCGACAACCGCTTCTTCGTCCTCATCGCCCTCGTCGGCGGTTTCGCCATTCTCAGCTCGACGATGTCGAAGACGCCGGTGCTGCCGCTCTTCGCCGAAGCACTGAAGGCCACGCCCTCGGAAATCGGCTGGATCGTCATGGCCTCGACGATCCCCGGCGTGCTCGTCAGCTACCCCGCCGGCGTGCTGTCCGACCTGCTCGGCAAACGACGCCTGCTCATCGCCTCGCTGGTCGTCTTCGCCACCGCGCCCTTCCTCTACCTGCTGGTGGCCAATGCCTGGCAGCTGATGGCGGTGCGCTTCTACCACGGCTTCGCCACCGCCATCTTCGGCACCGTCGCCTCCGCCGCGATTGCCGAGCGCTACGTCGCCGACCGCGCGGCGCGGCTGTCCACCTATTCCTCGGTCACCATCGTCGGCCGCTCGGTCGCGCCCTTCCTCGGCGGCGCGCTGATCTCGCTGGCGAGCTTCGACGCCGTGTATGTCGCCTGCGCCATCAGCGGCGTGATCGCCTTCGCCGCCGGCCTCTTGCTCCGTGAAGGGCATGACGAGCCCGTGCACGCCGCCCGGCGCGAACTGCCCGGCTTCTGGCCCAGCCTCGTCAGCGTGCTGAAGGACCGCGGCATCATGCTGGTGAGCCTGGTCGAGGCCGCGCAATACCTGGTTTTCGGCGCCGTCGAGGCCTTCCTCGCGCTGTACGCCTCGTCGCTCGGCATCCCGGCCTGGCAGATCGGCATCATCCTCGGCGTGCAGCTCGTCAGCATCGTCTTCGCCAAGCCCGTCATGGGCCGGCTGTCCGACCGCGTCGGCCGCGCCGCCGTCATCGTGCCGGGGCTGCTCGTCGGCGCCGCCAGCGTGGCGCTGCTCATCCTGGCCAAAGGCTTCGTCAGCCTCACCCTGCTCAGCCTCGTCTTCGGCATCGGCTTCGCCACCGTCACCTCATCCACCACCGCGCTCGTCGCCGACCTCACGAAAGACGGCCGCTTCGGTTCCTCGATGGGTGTGCTGCGCACCGTCATGGACGTCGGCCAGTCCATCGGCCCTGTGCTCACCGGCTTCGTCATCGGGGTCGCTGGCTACGCCAGCGCCTTCGGCGTGCTCGCCGCCATCCTCGCGCTCGCCATCCTGCTGCTGCGCGGCCTGCCCGCACCTGCAAGCCGGTAAGGATTGTTTACCCCGGCCCCCGGCAGCAACCCCGGCCGGGCCCGCCGCTCCGCGCTATAGTGACAAGGTGTTTTTCCGGGAGACCGCCATGCGCCTGACCCTTTCGCTCTTCGCCGCCCTGCTCTTCGCCGCCCCCGGCTTCGCCGCCGACGCACCCGCCGGCTTCGACCTCAAGGCCGCCGCCCCCCCCGCCGCCTGCGCCGCCGCAAGCCTTAAGGACAACGCCCAGATCGCCCAGCTCGCCTGCTGCAAGGCGCACAAGGGCGTCTGCGGCTGCCGTGCCGGCAAGATCGTGTGCTGCGACAACACCGTCAGCAACGAGCCGGGGTGCACGTGTCATGGGGATGAGGGGATCGTGGAGTAAGGCCATGCCTAAATCCACAGCTAAACCTGCCGTCAAGACCAAAACCGTGCCCTACGACGTGGCCGAGCAACTGCGCACGCCCGAGGAAATGGCCGCCTATCTCGACGCCTGGCTGGAAGAAGCGCCGGATGATGCCGCCGGCATCGCCCGCACGCTCGGCGACATCGCCCGCGCCAAAGGCATGTCGCGGGTGGCGCACGATGCGGGGCTGAGCCGGGAGAGTTTGTACAAGGCACTCAGCGAAAACGGGAATCCCAGCTTTGCGACGGTGCTGAAGGTTGCTCGGGCGCTGGGTATTCGACTGCACGCGGAAGCCGCTTGATGCTGACCCCTTATTACTGTTGCAGCAAAAAGCGGGTTTAGGGTCGATCCCAACCACAACAACACAAATTAATGCCATTGCCATCGGACTATTTACTGGCAGTTGAATTGCCTATTGATCCAATTGATCTGGCAGCAATAGAGCAAATCGTCAAAGAGAATGAGTTACTCATTCCAGGCAATTTCAGGATGGATGATGCGGCTCAGGTCATGGCATTTCACGAAGCCGCTTTCAAATACAAACATTCTTTTCGCGTACTGTTCGACAGAAATTTAGTCACACGGCTTGCAGGCCTCGTACGCGGTGACGCAATGCCTAAAGATCCAGCATCGGCAAAGATCGTTCGATTAACCGCCGCATGCATGGCGTTCTGCATTCTGGCCGAAATTGATGTCGAACCTAATATGGCCATATATGAAGGCGCGCAAACACACGGCCATGCGTCTGCTGAGGCTGAAACACTGCTCTTCCTGATAGCCAACAATTTGCATCCAAAGTGCTATGTCGACCTAGCGCTAGGTCGTACCAACCAACTACCGTCTAAACATATTGAGGAAGTTAAAAGCAATCCTGAAGTGGCTTCACATAATTCTGGAGAGAAGAATTTCGCAAAACAACTCACTATTTGGAAGGTTTCTTACCTACATGTCCTAAAAGCCGTGGCATTGCGTAGGAGCGAAAAATCAAATCTGGACGCCGCAATAAATTTCATCGAGTGGCAAGAGAAAGAAGCATTTTTTAACGCCTCTGCAACTCTATTTTGCTTGGCAGCGATGGGGCACCGCCCACCGGCAACAAAGATGATCAAGAATATTGGTAGCCAGGATTTAGAAGAGTTACGTAAGGGTATTCATAACGCCACGTGGGACATAACCATTTTGGTCCAGTGGGGGAAGTGGCTCCGTGACAAGCAAGCCCCTTCTTGGCTATTTTCAACGAACGAGAAAGCCTTTAAGTACATCATCAAGTACTTGTTTCTCGATGTTGATGCTGATGCCGACGCCCAACTTATTACTTTCTTACGCCGTTGCTGGGGCGAGAAGGATGCGGCTCGCATCAAAAGAACATATGACGAAAGCAGACAACGCGCAGAGGTGAATCATACTGCTCGCCAAGAGCGACTAGCAGTCACCCTCTCTACAAAAGAGAGCTATATCCTTGAACTTGAACGCCAGCTAGGCTTAATGTGCAAGTTTAAGAAAAGTCAGTAGGCTACTTACTCCCCGCCACCCAAACCCCATCCCACCCCGCTTCCGGCGGCGACTGCCGGAACGCGGCGATCCGCTCCAGCATGACTTGTGCCGGGCGGTCGCCCGGCATGGCTGACAGACACGACCGGAAGGCCGCTTCGGCCGCATCCCAGTCCTGCGCGCGGTAGCGCGCGAGTCCCGTCTCGTAATCCTGCACGGCGCTGCGTGCCGCATCGTTCAGTTCGCTGGCAAGGCCGAGCAGTTCGTGCACCTTCACCGGCTCCAGCTTGCCGACGACGCGCAGGCTGTCGATCTCGCGGAAGGCCAGGCTGTCGCCGGCCATGTTCCGCGTGGCGTCGCTGACGAGGATGCGGGTGCCGTAGAACTTGTTGGCCTGTTCCAGCCTTGAGGCGAGGTTCACGGTGTCGCCGATGACGGTGTAGCCGCGCGAGGTCTCCGACCCGATGTTGCCGACGGTGACGTCCCCGCTGGCCAGGCCCATGCGGACGTTGACCGTCGGCAAGCCATGCGTGACGCCGAAGAGTTCGGGCAGCGCGGCGCGGAAGGTGTCCAGCCGCGCCATCTGGTCGAGCGCGGCGAGGCAGGCGAGGCGCGCGTGGTCGGCGGGCTCGACGAAGGGCGGGCCCCAGAAGGCCATGACGGCGTCGCCGATGTATTTGTCGACGATGCCCTGGCGTTCGCGCACGCCTTCGGACATGAGCGCGAAGTAGCGGTTGAGGAAGCGCACCGCCATGTCCGGCGTGAGGCCTTCGCACAGTTGGGTGAAGCCTTCGAGGTCGGAGAAGAACACGGTCATGGTCTGCCGCTCGCCGCGGTCGGCGGCAATGCGGTTTTCCAGCAGGGTCTTCACGATGCGCGGGTCGACGTACTGGCCGAAGGTGGCGCGGATACGTTCCTTTTCGCGCAGGCCGCCGACCATGTGGTTGAACGAGGCGGCGAGGGTGGCCAGTTCGTCGTGCGTGCGCACTAGGATCTCCACGTCGAGGTCGCCGGCTTCGACCGCGCGCGTGCCGCCGAGCAGGCGCTTCACCGGTTCGACCAGCGAGCGGGTGACGAAGGCGGCGAAGATGAGGCCGAGCGCGGTGGCAATCGCCGTGACGATCCAGTTGAGCGTGGTGGCGCGTTCCTCTTCCTTCTTGGCCTGGCTGGCGGTGTCCTGGGTGAGCTTGTTGAGCGTGTCGATGACCTTGCCGATCTCGACGTCGATGCTGTCCTTTTCCTGCAACAGGGCATCGCGCACGATCTTCTCCGAACGCGGCGTGCCCTCCTCCGCCTCGATCTGGAACTGGCGGAAGCGCATGTGGAAATGCTGGCGCGCGGTCTGGATCGCCGGCAGCTGCTTGCCCAGGATGGCCAGGGTGACGCGGTCGAGTTCGATGTCCTGCTGCGCCTCGGCTTCGCCCAGCATGCGCAGCGAGGAATCGATGATCTGGTCGGCGTTGATGCCGCGCATGTCGAAACCGGTGGATTCCTTTTCCAAATAGGCGGGATCGGGCTTCGCGGCTTCCATGCCGGCCATCACCCGCTCCATGTGCACCATCTGCTGGCGGATGAGGATTTCCACGCTGGCCACCTGCTGCTGTAGCGGCAGGTAGGTGTCGGCCAGCGCGCGCACCTGGTTGTTCAACTGGCGGAAGTTGAGCACCGACAGCCAGGTGACGACGACCATCAAGAGCAGCAGGGCCAGGGTGATGCTGAAGATCTTGAGGCTGATGGGCAGTCGCATGGGCTTCCTCCCCGTTGGCGTTTCAGAGCACCGGCTTCAGCGGCAGCAGCTGCCACAGCCGCACCTGGCCGCGCTTGGTGAGCGGCACGTACTGGTCGGGTTCGTCGGCGGCGCGCCAGCTGTTCTCGGGCCGCAGGTCGTTTTCCATGATCGCCTGCAGCCGGCGCGCGAGCCCTTCGTGCGGAATGATCGCGCCGACTTCGGTGTTGAGGTTTTCCGAACGCGGGTCGAAGTTGAAGGTACCGACGAAGGCGACCCGGCCGTCCACCACCATGCCCTTGGCGTGCAGCGCGAACACCGGCGGCGTGGCGGGCGCGTTCACGCGCGACATGAGGCTGGCGCGGCTGGCCGGGTCGGGTTTGTACTCGTGGATGTCGAGCCCCATCTTCAGCAACTCGCGGCGCTGGTTGCGGTAGCCGGAAAAGGCCTGCAGGTTGTCGGTGGAAGCGAGCGAATTGGTGAGAATGCGCACCTTGACGCCGCGCGCGACGGCGGCCCTGAACAGCGCCTTCGCCTTGTCCGACAGGACCAGGTAGGGCGACTGGATGAAGATCGATTCCTTCGCCCCGGCCACCAGATTCGCCAGCGCCGCACTGCTCGTGCCGCCGCCGCCCAGGCTCCAGCGGCTGGCGTTCTTGCCCGGCACGTCGTGGATGAATTCGACCCGGCTCCAGGCCATGTCGCGCGCCAGCGGCTCGAACAGCGCGGGCGTGGCCTCGATGGCGGCGCGCACCTCGGGGGCAAAGTTTTCCGGCTTCGCCGCGTAGGCATGCAGTTCTCGGTAGACCTGCTGCACGTCGGCGTTGTCCACCGTCACGTGCTTCTTCATCAGGCCCAGTCCGTCGAAGCGGTCTTCCACCGGCACGGCAAGCGGACTCGCCCAGAAGGCATCGAAGTTGGCGACCATGGTCTTCACCGCCTCGCCGAGCAGCAGCACGTCGCGGTCGCGGAAGGTGTAGTCGCGGTCGTAGTCGAAATATTCGTCGGCCATGTTGCGGCCGCCGGTGATGCCCACGCGACCGTCGACGATGAAGGTCTTGTCGTGCATGCGCTGGTTCACGCCGCGAAAGTTCGTGACGATGTTGAGCACGCGCGCGTGCAGGGGCGTGCCGACCTTGTGCTTGGGGTTGTAGATGCGGATATCGACGTTGGGATGTTTGGCCAGCGCGAGCAGGGTCCTGTCGGGCGCGTCGATCAGCAGGTCGTCGACCAGCACGCGCACCTTCACGCCGCGGTCGGCGGCGCGCAGCAGCGCCTCGGTCGCCAGGATGCCGACGTTGTCGCTGCTCCAGATGAAATACTGCACCTCGATGCTGCTGCGCGCGTGGTCGGCCAGCCAGGCCCGCGCGCGCAGGGCGTCGCCGCCGACGTCGAGCATATAGGCGCCAGTCAACCCGGGGTGGGCGTCGATCTCGGCATCGACGAAGGCCATGCCGGGCGGCGCGGCGAACGCGCCGAAACTGGCCAGGCAACTCAGCGCGCAGACCAGGCGCCGCAGCATGGGATCAGGCCTGGCCGGGAATGACCGGCGTGCCGCGCACCACGTCGCCGCATTGCGCGCGGTGGCGCAGGGCATGGTCCATCACCACGATCGCCATCAGCGCCTCGAGGATGGGCGTGGCGCGGATGCCGACGCAGGGATCGTGGCGACCGTGGGTGACGACTTCGATGGGATTGCCCTGACGGTCGACCGAGCGGCCGGGCAGGCGGATGCTGGACGTGGGCTTGATCGCCACGTGACAGACCAGGTCCTGGCCGCTGGATATGCCGCCCAGCACGCCGCCGGCGTGGTTGGAGAGGAAGCCGGCGGGGGTGATCTCGTCGCGGTGTGCGGTGCCCTTCTGCTTCGCGGCCGCCATGCCGTCGCCGATCTCCACGCCCTTGACGGCGTTCAGGCCCATCAGCGCGTGCGCAAGGTCGGCGTCGAGCTTGTCGTAGAGCGGCTCGCCCAGGCCCACCGGTACCTGTTCGGCGACCACGGTACAGCGCGCGCCGACCGATTCGCCGGATTTGCGCAAGGCGTCCATGTAGGCTTCCAGCTCGGGCACGATGGCGGCATTGGGCGCGAAGAAGGCGTTATTGCCGATCTCGTCCCAGGACACGAAGGGAATCTCCACCTCGCCCAGACTGCTCATGAACCCGCGGATGCGCACGCCGTAGGTTTCGGCCAGCCATTTCTTCGCAATGGCGCCGGCGCCGACGATGGGCGCGGTGAGCCGCGCCGACGAACGTCCGCCGCCGCGCGGATCGCGGAAGCCGTATTTCTGCGTGTAGGTGTAGTCGGCGTGGCCGGGGCGGAAGGTGTCGGCGATGTTGCCGTAGTCCTTGCTGCGCTGGTCTTCGTTGCGGATCAGCAGCGCGATCGGCGTGCCCGTGGTCCTGCCTTCGTAGAGGCCCGAGAGAATCTCGACCGTGTCGGATTCCTGGCGCTGCGTCACGTGGCGCGAGGTGCCCGGCTTGCGGCGGTCGAGGTCGTGCTGCACGTCGGCGGCGTCGAGTGCCATGCCGGGCGGGCAGCCGTCGACCACGCAGCCGATGGCGGGGCCGTGCGATTCGCCGAACACGGTGACGCAGAAGAGTTTGCCGAGTGTGCTGCCAGACATGGAATCGATAGTGAACGGGGCCGGTAAAGTGCCCCGAAGTCTAGCACAGGCGCGGCTTCCGGCGTCCGGCGGCGGCGGCAGTGAACTTGCTGTCACGGCGCTGTTCTATCCTGAAATGCCACCCCAACGAGGACATCGCATGAATGCCGCACAACAGACCGCCGCGCTGGGCCAGAGCCTGTGGCTCGACAACCTCTCGCGCAGTCTCATCCACGACGGCGTGCTCGCGCGCCACATCGCCGAGCACGCCGTCACCGGCGTGACCTCGAATCCGTCCATCTTCCAGAACGCGCTCGCCACCAGCCCCTGGTACGCCGACGACCTGGTGCGGCTGCGCACCGTTGAACCTGACCCTGAACGCCGCTACGAGGCACTGATGATTCCCGACATCCAGGCCGCATGTGATCTGCTCGACCCGGTCTACGAGAAGAGCGGCGGCATGGATGGCTACGTCAGCCTGGAAGTCGCGCCGCGCTGGGCGTATGACGCGATCAAGACAGTCGAGGAAGCGCAACGTCTGTCCGGGCGCGTCAACCGGCGCAACCTGCTGGTGAAAGTACCGGGCACGCCCGCAGGCGTACAGGCTTTCGAGGCGCTCACCGCACTGGGCATCAACGTCAACGTCACGCTGCTGTTCTCGCTGGCGCAGACGCAGGCCGTCTTCGATGCCTATATCCGCGGGCTGGCCGCGCGCACGCGGGCCGGCATCGACATCCGCAGGAGCCGCGCGGTGGCGAGCCTTTTCCTGTCGCGCGTCGACACCCTGGTTGATACCCGGCTCGACGCCATCGGCACGCAGGCAACGCTGGCCATGCAGGGCAAGGCGGCCGTGGCGATGGCGAAACTCGCCTACCGGCGCTATCTCGCCACCTTCCACGGCGCGGCCTTTGCCGCGCTGCGGGACCAGGGCGCCACTCCGCAGACGCTGCTGTGGGCAAGCACCGGGGTGAAGAACCCGGCGTATCGCGATCTTCTGTACGTGGAGCCGCTGATCGGCCCGGAGACCATCAACACCCTGCCCGACAAGACCCTGGCGGCGCTGGCCGACCACGGCGATGCGGCCGCGCGGGTGACCGAGGGCGTGGCCGAGGCGCAGGCCCAGTTCGACGACCTCGCACACCTGGGCATCGACATGGAACAGGTGGGCGAAACCCTGCAGCGGGACGGCGTGGCGCTGTTCGAGACGGCTTTCGGGAAGCTCCTGCAGCAGGCTGCGTGATCCTGCGCAGCGGATGCGTCACGGCGTCCGGTTTTCGGGCATCATCGCGTTCGCATCACGCTGCCTCATCAACGACCACCCAAGGAGCCCCCCATGAAAGCCCGTGCCGCCGTCGCCTGGGAACCGAAGAAACCCCTCGCCATTGAAGAGATCGACGTCGAAGGTCCGCGCGAAGGCGAAGTCCTGCTGCAGGTCGTCGCTTCCGGCGTGTGCCATACCGACGCGTTCACCCTGTCCGGCGATGATCCGGAAGGCGCCTTCCCCTGCGTGCTCGGCCACGAGGGCGGCTGCGTCGTCGTCGAATGCGGACCCGGCGTGAAAACGCTCAAGCCCGGCGACCACGTCATCCCGCTCTACATCCCCGAGTGCGGCCACTGCGAATACTGCCATTCGCCCAAGACCAACCTCTGCCAGTCCATCGCCGCGACGGTATGGACCGGCTACATGCCCGACCGGACCCGCCGCTTCTCCAAGAACGGCTCGCCGATCTACCACTACATGGGCTGCTCGACGTTTGCCGAATACACCGTCGTCCCTGAAATCGCGCTGGCGAAGATCAACCCGGAAGCGCCGCTCGACAAGGTGTGCCTGCTCGGCTGCGGGGTGACCACCGGCATCGGCGCGGTACTCAACACCGCCAGGGTGGAGCCGGGTTCGACCGTCGCCGTGTTCGGCCTCGGCGGCATCGGCCTGTCGGTGATCCAGGGTGCGGTGATGGCGCGGGCAAAGCGCATCGTCGCCATCGACCTCAATCCCGCCAAGTTCGAGATGGCGAAGATGCTCGGCGCGACCGACTTCCTCAATCCGAAGGATGTGAACGGCAACGTCGCCGAGTACATCCGCGACCACTTCAACGGCGGCGTGGATTACTCCTTCGAGTGTATCGGCAATGTCAACGTGATGCGCGACGCGCTCGAGTGCACCCACATGGGCTGGGGCGTATCCACGGTGATCGGGGTCGCCGGCGCGGGGCAGGAGATCAAGACCCGTCCGTTCAACCTCGTGGTCGGGCGTTCGTGGAAAGGCACGGCCTTCGGCGGCGTGAAGGGCCGCTCGCAGCTGCCGGGCTACGTCAACGACTACATGAACGGCAAAATCGTGCTCGACCCGCTGGTCACGCACACGATGCCGCTGGAAGAAATCAACACCGCCTTCGACCTGATGCACGAAGGCAAGAGCATCCGCTCGGTCATCCTTTTCTGAACACCATGCAACGCGCTGATCTCAATCAAATCGAACGCATCAGGGAATCGGGCGGCTGGCTCGAACGCTGGCAGCACGCCTCTGCGGCCTGCCGCTGCACCATGACCTTCTCCGTCTACCTGCCGCCGCAGGCCACGACGGAAAAATGCCCGGTCGTGTACTGGCTCTCGGGCCTGACCTGCACCGACGACAACGTGCGGGTGAAGGCCGGGGCGCAGCGCTATTGCGCCGAACTGGGCCTGATCCTGGTGATGCCCGACACCAGCCCGCGCGGCGACGACGTGCCCGACGTGCCCGGACGCTACGACCTCGGCCAGGGCGCGGGTTTCTACGTGAATGCCACGCAGGCGCCGTGGAGCACGCACTACCGCATGTACGACTACGTCACGCAGGAACTGCCGGCACTCGTCGAGGCGCACTTCCCGGCGATGCCGGGCCTGCGCTCGATCAGCGGGCACTCGATGGGCGGCCACGGTGCGCTGGTCTGCGCACTGAGGAATCCCGGGCAATACCGGTCGGTGTCGGCGTTCGCGCCCATCTGCCACCCCAGCGTGTCGCCCTGGGGCGAAGGCTGCTTCGGCGCGTATCTGGGGCCGGACCGTGCCGCCTGGGCCGCCTACGACGCGACCGAACTCGTGCGCGCCGGCGCGACGCTGCCGCCCAACCGGATCGACCACGGCACCGACGACGAATTCCTCGCCGGCCAGCTCTTCCCGCAGGACCTGCAGGCTGCGTGCGCGGCCACCGGCCAGGCGCTCGACCTGCGCATGCAGGAGGGTTACGACCACAGCTACCACTTCATCTCCAGCTTCATCGGCGAGCACCTCGCCTTCCACCGGCGCGCCCTGGCCGGCGCCTAGCCGGTCCCGGGCCGGCAAAAAGCGCCTTATGCAGGCCTAAAAAAACTTGAATGGACAGGGCGGCACGACAGGCAGACGATGGTCGTCCGCGCCCTGGAGCGGGCGTTTCAAACCAATACCGAGAGGAGCACTACCATGACCTATACCCGCCTGCCATCGCGCAATCTCGACAAGTCAGCCGGCCTGCTGCGGCCCGCCTGCGTACTGCCCGAGCACGTCACGCTGGAAAACCCGGCGCTCGACGTGATGACCGATTTCCGCCGCATGACCGCCTTCATCGCCACGCCCGGCGACACCATCGCGCAGGCCGAGGAACGCATGCACCGCCGCAAGGTGAAGCTGCTGTTCGTGATGGACGGCGAGGACAAGGTCGCCGGCCTGGTGACCAGTACCGACATCCGCGGCGAAAAACCGCTGCAGATCGTGCAGAGCCGCGGCATCCGCCGCGACGAGATCGTGGTCGGCGACATCATGACGCCGGTGGACCACCTGGAAGCCATCGACTACGACGACCTGGCCCACGCCCGCGTCGGCCACGTCGTCGAGACGCTGAAGGCGCGCGGCCGCCAGCACGCGCTGGTGATCGAACAGGTCGGCAACCGCCAGATGGTGCGCGGCCTGCTCTCGCTCACCCAGCTGTGCAAGCAGCTCGGCGTGGTCGTCGAAACCACCGAGATCGCCCACACCTTCACCGAAATCGAACGCCGGCTCGCGCACGTCTGATCGCCCTGCCCCTGCCCCGACTGCGCCCGCCCCGTGCGGGCGCAGTCGTTCCGGCGCCCCGCTCGCCTTTCCCCTGCGCGCAGGATGGTTCACGCACGCGGCGTCTTGTGCTCAAATCCCCCTGTCGGCGTCCTGCAGGTCGCCGGCGGAGCGAGACAACCGCATAACAAACCCATGAGCATCAGCG
This sequence comes from Thiobacillus sp., assembly GCA_044227225.1. Taxonomy (GTDB): domain Bacteria; phylum Pseudomonadota; class Gammaproteobacteria; order Burkholderiales; family Thiobacillaceae; genus Thiobacillus. The sequence goes on from JBGAFM010000002.1 coordinate 249,201, forward strand.
TCAGCGAACTCCTTGTCCGGTACATGGAACGCCTGGGCATCGACCCGATCTTCGGCATGCCCGGTGCCCACATCCTGCCGGTCTACGACCGCCTGCACGGCTCGCGCATCCGCAGCGTGCTGGTCAAGCACGAACAGGGCGCCGCCTTCATGGCCTGCGGCTACGCCCGCATCGCGAACCGGCCGGCCGCCTGCATCGCCACCGCCGGCCCCGGCGCAACCAACCTCGTCACCGGCATCGCCAACGCCTACGCCGAACGCCTGCCGGTGCTCGCCATCACCGGCGAAACCTCGACCTACATCTTCGGCCGCGGCGGCCTGCAGGAAAGCGCGGGCGACGGCGGCACCATCGACCAGGTCGCGCTGTTCAAGCCGATCACGCGCTACGCCCGCCGCATCGAGCGCACCGACTACCTGGGCCAGGTGCTCAACCAGGCCACGCAGGCCCTGCTCGGCCGCGCACCGGGGCCGGTGCTGCTGACGATTCCCTATAACGTGCAGAAGGAAGGCGTCGACCCCACGGTGCTAGACCAGGTGCATTTCCCCGCGCCCGGCCCGGCGCCGGTCCCCGCGATCGATGCGCTGGCCGCGCTGGTCCGCGACGCGCGTGCGCCCGTGATCATCGCGGGCGACGGCTGCATCCGTGCCGGCGCACGCGACGCGGTGGCCGCACTGGCCGAAGCCTTCCGCATCCCGGTCGCCACCAGCCTCAAGGCCAAGGGTGTGATCGCCGAGGGCTCGCCGCTTTCGCTCGGCTGCCTCGGCGTCACCTCGGACGGCGCCGCGCGCAACTATCTCGTCGAACATGCCGACCTGCTGGTGGTGCTGGGCGCGAGCTTCAACGAACGCACGAGCTACCTGTGGGACACGCAGCTCACCGGCGGCCGCAGGATCGCCCAGGTCGACCGCGACCCCGCGCAGCTCGGCCGCGTGTTCCAGCCCGACGCCGCGATCTGCGGCGACATCCTCGCCGTCGTCCAGGCCCTGCACGCGACGCTCGACGCGGCGGGCATGTCGCCCAAGGCCCTGCCGGCATCGCAGCCGCCGGCGCCTGAGGCCGTGCCCGACGACGCGGCCTTTGCGCTCGTGCGTGCCTTCTTCTCGCAGCTGGCGCAGCGCTTCCCGCGCGACGCCATGGTGTTCGACGACAACATCGTGTTCGCGCAGAGCTATTACCCGGTGTCCGACCGCAATCACTACTTCCCGAACACTGGCATCTCCTCGCTCGGCTACGCCCTGCCCGCCGCCATCGGCGCGCGCTTCCATGCACCCGACAGCCCGACCTTCGCCATCATGGGCGACGGCGGCTTCCAGATGTGTGCGACGGAAATGATGACGGCGGTGAACCACGGCATCCCGCTGAACGTGGTGGTGATCAACAACGGCACGCTCTCGCTGATCCGCAAGAACCAGTTCCAGCATTACGGCGAACGCTACATCGACTGCGACTTCGCCAACCCCGACTTCGCGCTGCTCGCCCGGTCCTTCGGCGCCGCCCACTACCGCGTCGCCGAGCTTGCCGACCTCGACGCGCTGTTCGCGCACGCCGACCTGGAACGCGGCCTCAACCTCATCGAGATCCTGCTCGACAAGCAGGCCTTCCCGCGCTACCTCACCACGCGCTGACACACCCCCACTGCCAGCCGGGTTGACGCCCGCCGGGGGCGCGGGCACAGTGCCCGGCAGCATACGATCGGGATTCCCCATGCATACCGCACAACTCTACAAGCAGCTCATCGAAAGCGCCGGCGAGGACGTCAACCGCAACGGCCTGCTGAAAACGCCGGAACGCGCCGCTTCGGCGTTCAAGTTCCTCACCCAGGGCTACACGCAGTCGCTCGACGAGATCCTCAACGAGGCTGTCTTCGATTCCGACAACGACGAGATGGTGATCGTGAAGGACATCGAGTTCTATTCGATGTGCGAGCATCACATGTTGCCCTTCGTGGGCAGGGCGCATGTGGCCTACCTGCCGCGCGGCAAGGTCATCGGCCTGTCGAAGATCGCGCGCATCACCGACATGTTCGCGCGCCGCCTGCAGATCCAGGAACAGCTCACCAAGCAGATCGCCGACGCCATCCAGACCGCGACCGGCGCCGCCGGCGTCGGCGTCGTCATCGAGGCCCAGCATTTCTGCATGATGATGCGCGGTGTGCAGAAGCAGAATTCGTGGACGCTCACCTCGATGATGCTGGGCGCCTTCCGCGAGAACGACCGCACCCGCAAGGAATTCCTCAACCTGATCGCCAAGCCCAATCGCTGACGGCCAGGCGCTGTTTCAGAACGGCGGCGGCGACTCGAACGTGCACGCCGTGCCGGTCAGCGGATGCGGCATCGAAAGCGACACCGCGTGCAACAGGAGGCGCGGCGACCGCCCCCGGATCGTTTCAGGCGCATACAGCGGATCGCCCAGCATCGGATGCCCGAGTTCGCGCATGTGCACGCGCAGCTGGTGCGAGCGTCCGGTCACCGGCTCCAGTTCCACCCGCGTCGCGTCCCGCGCGGCATCGTAATCCAGTACCCGCCAGCGCGTGACGCTGGGTTTGCCCAGCGCGAAATCCACCTTCTGCAGCGGGCGGTTCGGCCAGTCGCAGATCAGCGGCAGCGCGACCGTGCCCCAGTCCGCGTCCGTAGCCTCCAGGCGTCCGGCCACCCACGCCATATAGCGCTTGTGCACCGTACGCGCGGCGAAGGCCTGCGAAAGCGTGCGCTGCGCCGCGACACCCCGCGCCATCACCATCAGGCCCGAGGTATCCATATCGAGCCGGTGCACAACCAGCGCGTCGGGGAATTCGGCCTGCACCCGCGCTGCCAGGCAGTCGGCCTTGTCCGGACCGCGGCCGGGCACCGAGAGCAGGCCGGCGGGCTTGTCGACGACCAGCAGCGCGTCGTCGACGTACAGCGGAACGCATTCGCTCAAGATGCGAACTGGTCCAGCAGGCTCACCCCCCACGCCACGCCGAAGCCGTTGGTGTCGCTCGCCACCGCGCCAAGCCCGCCCTTGCAGATGTGTGCGGCCAGATCGACGTGGATCCACGGCGTGTCGCCGACGAAGCGCGACAGGAAACGGGTGGCGAGGATGTGGTCGGCTTCGCCGTCGAGGGTGCACTGCTTGATGTCGGCGACGTCGGAGTCGAGCGCACTGTCGTAGTCGGCCGGCGCCGGGAAGGCGACGACGCGCTCGCCTGACTGCGTGCCCGCGCGCGAGGCCTGGTGGGCGAGCTTCGAATCGGTGGCAAAGATGCCCGACATGCGCACGCCGACGGCCACGTGCATGGCGCCGGTGAGCGTGGCGAAGTCGACGATCTGCGCCGGCTTCCCGCGCGCGGCGAGGGTGAGCGCATCGGCCAGCGCCATGCGGCCCTCGGCGTCGGTGTGGACGATCTCGATAGTAGTGCCGTTGAGCGCACTGACGACTTCGCTCGGCCGGTAGGCGTCGGGCCCGATGTGGTTTTCCGCGATGGCGAGCCAGGCGTCGATCTTCACCGGCAGCTGCGGGCGGCTGACGGCGGCGAGGATGCCGAGCACCACAGCCGAGCCGTTCATGTCCTCGTTCATGCGCTGCATGTAGCGCGCGGGCTTGAGGTTGTGGCCGCCGGTGTCGAAGCAGATGCCCTTGCCAACCAGTGCCAGCGGACGGGCCTTCGCCGCGGCGCCGCGGCCGCGATACGAGAGTTTGACGATGGCCGCGTCCTTGTCCGGCGAGCCCCGGGCCACGGCGCAGAACGCGCCCGCGCCCATTTTTTTCAGCTTCGCGTAGGACAACTCCTCCATCTTCCAGCCGTATTCCCCGGCCAGGGCCCGGATCCGCCGGCGGTAGGCCGCGGGCGTGAGCGCATTCGGCGGCAGCGCAGTGAGCGAACGGCACAGCACGTTGCCTTCGGCGACGGCGCGCACGCGGGCGAGGCCGTCTTTCGACGCCAGGCCGTGGACGACGATGCGCTTCACCGCCGGAGCGGGTTTGGATTTCTGCGCCGGCAGCGGCACGCCGTTCACCAGCGCGACGTAGGCCGCCGCTTCCGCAGCCTGCGCCCTGAAGGCCGCATCACCGAAGACCGCGAGTGCCAGGGCCTTCGGCTGCTCCGTCAGCAGCGGGGCCAGTGCGCGACGCAGGTGTTCGTGGGTCGCAAAGACGTCGGCCCCGGGTTTCAGCATGGCGTAGACGGCGAGCGTACCGCCGGGCAGCTGTACGGCCACCGGGGTTTTTGCCAGCGCGTCCGGCTTCAGCGCGCGACGCTTGAGCGCCGCCTGCAAAGCCTCGCCGCCGGGCAATTCCGGCAGCTGCTTCGATTCCGGCAGCACAACCAGCGCATGGCCTGCGGCGGCCAGCGATTTTGCAGAGATTTCCTGTTTGCTTTCAGCAAGTTCGGGCAGCATGACGCATCCTCGGAGCGGGCGTTTTTCTTGATGGGGAGCGGGGTTTCCCGGATAATTCGCCGTTTGTCGATTTTAATCGGCGTCGATCCGACCGAATGAAACTTGAAGACAAGAAACGCGTGCTGCGCGAAATGGTGCTGCACCGCCGTTTCGAAGAGCGCTGCTACCAGGCCTACATCGAACGCAAGATCGGGGGGTTCCTCCACCTCTATCCCGGCCAGGAAGCCTGCTGCAACGGCGTGATGGAAGCCGCGCGTCCGGGTCACGATTACGTCATCACCGGCTACCGCGACCACGTGCACGCGATCAAGTGCGGCGCCGATCCGAAAGAAGTGATGGCCGAGCTGTACGGCAAGGAAACCGGTTCGTCCAAGGGCCGCGGCGGTTCCATGCACATCTTCGACGGCGCGCATCGCTTCATGGGCGGCTACGCGCTGGTGGGCGGCCCGTTCCCGCTCGCCGCCGGCATCGCCAAGGCGATCCAGCTCAAGGGCGGCGACGAGATCGCCATCTGCTTCCTCGGCGACGCTGCCAACAACCAGGGCGTGTTCCACGAGACGCTGAACATGGCCGCGCTGTGGAAACTGCCGGTGCTGTTCGTGTGCGAGAACAACCTCTACGGCATCGGCACCTCGATCGAGCGCTCCACCGCCATCATCCATCAGCACAAGCGGGTCTGCGCCTATGGCATCGAAGCCGCCGAGTGCGACGGCCAGGATGTCGAGAAGGTGTACGAAGCCGCGCGCACGGCGGTCAACCACGTGCGCACCGGCAAGGGTCCCTACTTCCTCGAACTCATGACCTACCGCTACCGCGGCCACTCCATGTCCGACTCGCGCGGTTACCGCTCGCGCGAGGAAGAGGAAGAATGGAAGCAGCGCGATCCCATCTTCATCCTGCGCGACCGCCTCATCGCCGAGAAAGCGATCACCATGGCCGACTTCGAGGCGCTGGAGAAGGAAACCGACGCCTACATCGAGAACGAGGTGATCCGCTTCTCCGAGGAATCGCCCGAACCGCGCGTCGAGGATCTCGAGAAATACGTCTTCGCCGACCGTGAAACCCAGCTCCCGTGGCTCACGGGCAAAGCCGCTTAAGTTCAAGGAAACAGCATGGCAAACATCATGTACTGGGAAGCGATCCAGCGCGCCCACGACGAAGAAATGGCGCGCGATCCGCTCGTCATCTGCATGGGCGAGGACATCGGCGTCGCCGGCGGCACCTACAAGGCCACCAAGGGCCTGTACGAGAAATACGGTCCGCTGCGCGTGATGGACACCCCCATTTCCGAAGGCGGCTTCACTGGCCTGGCCATCGGCGCGTCCTTCCTCGGCGTGCGTCCGATTGTTGAAATCATGTCGGTCAACTTCGCCTGGCTGGCGATGGACCAGATGTTCAACTCCGCCGCCAAGGTGCGCTACATGTCGGGCGGCCAGCTGACCGCGCCGTGCGTGTTCCGCTCCGCCGGCGGCGCGGCCCACCAGCTCGGCGCGCAGCACTCGGCGCGCATGGAGAAGGTGTTCATGGGCATCGCCGGCCTGCGCGTGGTCACGCCGTCCAACCCCAGGCAGGCCTATGGCCTGCTGAAGTCGGCCATCCGCTGCGACGACCCGGTGTTCATCAACGAACACGAACTCATGTACAACATGAAGGGCGAAGTGCCCGACGGCGAATACTTCCACCCGCTGGAAGGTTCCGAGATCGCCCGCGCCGGCACCGACGTCACGCTTTTCGGCTACAACATCTCGGTGCACTGGTGCCTCAAGGCCGCCGAGATCCTCGACAAGCAGTACGGCATTTCGGCCGAGGTCGTCGACCTCTACTCGCTGTCCCCGCTCGACCGCGACGGCATCCGGAAATCGGTGTCCAAGACCCACCGCGCCGTCATCGCCGAGGAAGACGAAGCGCCGGTCGGCGTCGGCTCCGAGGTCATCGCCATCATCAACGAGGAATGCTTCTTCGAGCTGGATGCCGCGCCGGTGCGCGTGCACTCCGCGCTGGTGCCGCAACCCTACAACCACACGCTGGAAAAAGCGGCGATCCCGGATCACGAGGATGTGGTGAAAGCGGTTCTCAAGCTTTTTGGTAAGGCGTGAGGCGTGCGGGGTAAGGCGCATCTGCCCGCCCCGATCTCACCCCTGACGCCCCTCGCCTAACGGAACAAACGCATGTCAAATCACTACGCTATTACGATGCCGCAGCTCTCGGACACGATGACCGAGGGCGTCGTCGTCACCTGGGAAAAGCAGCCGGGCGACAAGGTCGAACGCGGCGACATCGTGGCCACGGTCGAAACCGACAAGGCCATCATGGACGTCGAGGTGTTCAAGGCCGGCTACCTGGCCGGCCCGCTCGCCGACGTCGGTGCCACCGTCGCGGTCGGCGGCGCGCTGGGCTACATCACCGATACCGCCGGCGACGTCGCCATCGCCGCCGGCGAAGTGGTCGAGGCGAAAGCGCAGACCGAGATGATCCCGCACCACGCCGGCACGCCGGTGGTGATGCCGCAACTGTCCGACACCATGACCGAAGGCGTGGTCGTCACCTGGGAGAAGAAACCCGGCGACGCGATCAGGCGCGGCGACATCGTGGCCACGGTGGAAACCGACAAGGCCATCATGGACGTGGAAGTGTTCCAGGAAGGCTTCCTCTCCGGCCCCATCGCCGACGTCGGCAGCGTGGTCGAGGTCGGCCATCCCATGGCCTTCATCGTCGACGACGCGTCCAAGGCCAACGACACCGGCGTGACGCTGACGGCCGACCACAAGGTGACCGACACGCACAAGGTCGCCCCGCACGCGGCCGACAAGCCCGCCCACATTCCCGTGCCCAAGACCACGCCCGCCGTGGTGGCCGCCGCCGGCAACCAGCCGCCGGTGGCGCGCGTGCCGGGCCGCCCCGCCTCGCCGTATGCGCGCAAGGTGGCGGCGCAGCTGGGCGTGAACATCGCCGGCCTGGCCGGCAGCGGCCCTTCGGGCGTGATCGTCGCCGCCGACGTGGCGCGTGCGCGTCCGTCCATGCAGGAAGTCGCGCACTCGCTGCCGCAGGTGGACGTGCCCGGCCAGGGCCGCGCGATGACCTCGATGGAAAAGGCCGTGTCGCACGCGATGGCCGCCTCGCTCACCCTGCCGACCTTCAACGTCACGGTGAACATCGACACCAGCAGGCTCACCGCCGCCGCCAAGGCGAACAAGGTGTCGGTCACCGTCGCCATCGCCAAGGCCTGCTCGGTGGCCATGGCCAAGTTCCCCCGCATGAACTGGGCCTACCAGCCGGTCGACAAGCTGGTCGAACGCGCCAACCACGACTTCGGCGTGGCGGTCATGTCCAACGACGGCGGTCTCGTCGTGCCCATCCTGCACGGCATCGAGAAGCGCCCGCTGGACGCGCTGCAGGCCGACTGGACCGGCCTGGTGGAACGCGCGCGCGTGCGCAAGCTGGCGCCCGCCGAGTACGCCAACCCCACCTTCACCATTTCCAACATGGGCATGCTGGGTGTGTCGCACTTCACCGCGATCCCCACCCCCGGTATCGCCGCCATCCTGGCCATCGCCGCCAACGGCCCGCAGGGCACGCCCTTCACCATCACCGGCGACCACCGCGTGCTGAACGGCGCCGACGTGGCGCTGTACCTGGCCACGCTGAAGCAGACCATCGAAGCCCCCGAGGCCTGGATCGCCGGCGGCGCCGCGGCTGAAGCGGCCGGCGCCAGTGCCGCACACGCGGCACCTGCCGTTTCGCCCATCCCCGAAGGCAACTGGGATTACCCCGTCGTCGTCATCGGCGGCGGCCCCGGCGGCGAGGACTGCGCGCGCGACCTGGCCGACCACGGCGTCAAGGTCGCCATGGTGCACAACGAACCCTTCCCCGGCGGCGAATGCCTGTGGCGCGGCTGCATCCCCTCCAAGGCCTGGCGGGCTGCGGCGGACAACATCCGCAACCGCGCGCACGACGCGCACATGGGCGTCGACGGCACCGCGTCGCCCGTGCTCAACTGGAAACAGGTGGAAGAACACCGCCGCTGGGTGCAGGCTTCGCGCGGCGACATGGCGCTGAAAGCCGACAAGGGCATGAAGATCAACGTGATCGAAGGCTTCGGCGAGTTCGTCGATGCCCACACGCTGAAGGTCACCGCGCCTGACGGTGCAGTCAGCCAGCTGAGCTTCGGCGCCGCGGTGATCGCAACGGGCGCGCCCGCCTTCGTGCCGCCGATCCCCGGCGCGCGCGAGAACCTGTCCACCGGCGGCGTCGTCACCTCCGACACCATCTGGAACCTGGCCAACCCGCCGAAGAAGATGGCCATCGTCGGCGGCGGCGTCATCGGCGTGGAAATGGCGCAGATCTTCCGCGATTTCGGCACCGAGATCCTGATGCTCGAGCGCAACCCGCGCATCCTCGCCGAAATCGAGGAGGAAATCGGCAAGACCCTGATCGGCCTGCTGGAGAAGGAATTCACCGTCGTCACCGGCGCTTCCATCGACAGCGTGGCGGGCAAACCCGGCGCCATGCAGGTGGGCTACAAGACCGCCGAGGGCGAAGCGAAAACCTTCGACTGCGACATCGTGCTCATGGCCACCGGCAAGCGCCCGGACACCGGCAAGCTCAACCTCGACAAGGTCGGCGTCGCGCTCGACGGCGCCGCCATCAAGGTGGCGACCAGCGGGCAGACCAGCGCGCCGCACATCTTCGCCGTCGGCGACGTGGTCGGCGGCTACATGCTCGCGCACACCGCCGCCACCCAGGGCCGCGTCGCCGCCTCCAATCTTTTGGGCCACGGCGGCGACTACGACCAGGATCGCGACTGCGGCGTGACCTTCTCACGCCCGCAGGCCGGCTTCGTCGGTCTCTCCGTGGCGCAGGCCAAGGCCAAGGGCATCGACGCGGTGGAAGCCAAGATGCCCATGAGCATCGACGCCAAGGCCATGATCACCGGCGAAACCGAAGGCATGATCAAGCTCGTCGCCGACAAGGCCAGCGGCCGCATCATCGGCGTGCATTTCCTCGCCGACCACACCGACACCCTGATCGGCACCGCTGTGATGATGGTCGCCGGCGACATGACGCTCACCCAGGTCGCCAAGGCCATCTTCCCGCACCCGACGCAGACCGAACTGTTCGGTGAGCTCGCGCGACGCCTGCTGAATCGCCTTCGCCGCACAGCGAAGAAATAGGGGTTGGTGGCGGACGGCGAAAAATAAGCCGCGGACGCTTCACCACTGACAAGGGCCGCAATCGCGGCCCTTGTCGTTTTCACCAGGATTGTTGAGGGGACTCACGTTCTGGATCAAGCATCACGCCCGGTTTATTTGATTGCCTATTGCGGTTATTTGCCCATGATCATCGTGGTAAACGGTGACCAGTTGGCTATCGAAGCTTGATTCGAGCTGACTTACCTCAAGCTTGAAATACCTGGCGTAGTCGTCAATCGTATAGATGATATGTTCGCTGGGCCCCTTGTGCCGTCTTAACCATGACAGAACGAACAACACAATGGGCGTAAGGACGAGCATTTCGCAGCCGCGTATGAAAGTGACGCTGTGGATGTTGTCGAAGATCCAGTCCGAGATTTCCTCTGGCGGTGCTTCGGCAGTAATAATCCGGTAGAAAATGTGGAAGACCGGGCGCCACAGATAGATGAACCCGATCCAGAGCAGGACAGTAACGCCATCCCAAAACAGCCTCTTGCGGCGCGGTAACTCCTTGCGTTTATTGATGATGAGCGTGTGCTTGTCCATGATCGCTTCTAATTATCCATTTGCTGATGGACACCCCGATCAGGGCTCACCCAACGCGCACGCTTCTGTTTGCCGAACAATACTTTGGGAAACGCCGTCACCGCCGTGATCAGGTTGAGGAACCAATAAAAGAACGGATACCAGATCATCCAGAAATAATTTTTCCCCAAGCCATGATCGTAATGACCGTCCAGCCATCGGCTTACCGCAAACTGCAACAGACTGGCCCCTATCAAGAAAATGCTCGTCGCATCGGGCAAAATGGGCGAGCTGTCGGGCGTGAGGTAACCCACCGGGAAAAACAGGCTGGCTATCCAGACACCAAAGACCAACATCATGCTGTATGCCCACAGGGTGCTGAGGATCATCTCGATCATCAAGCCCCATAGGTGGGTCTGCTTGGGCGCAAAGAGTATCCGGATGTTTTTGAACATCACCTGGAAACCGCCCATCGCCCAGCGTAGGCGTTGCTTCCAGAGTCCCTTGATCGTCTCGGGCATCAAAATCCACACCAGGGCTTTGGGCTCGAACCGCACATCCCAGCCGTTGCGTTGAAGCTTCCAGGTGATATCGATATCTTCGGTCAGCATATCCGGACTCCAGTATCCCACCTCGTGAAGCGCGGATTTTCTGAATCCTGTAATGACCCCCGAAACGGTAAAGAGCCGTCCAAACGCACGTTGGGCGCGCTTGATCATCCCGACAATCGATGAAAACTCCCCGACCTGGATCTTCCCCAGCAAGGTCGTTCTGTTCCGGATGCGCGGATTGCCCGTCACGGCCGCAGTCTGGGGGTAGCGGATGAAATGCTTGACCATCCAGTGGACGCAATACTTGTCAAGCAGGGCGTCCCCGTCGATGCAGAGCAGATAATCATGCCTGGCCAGCAAGGCCCCGGCTTGCAGCGCCAGGGCCTTGCCCTGGTTTTCGGCGAGATTGACTACCTTGAGCTTCGGATTGGTGCGCGCCAATTCCAGCAGCACCTCAAGCGTATTGTCCTTGCTCCCGTCGTTGATTGCGATCACTTCGAAATCAGGGTACGCGACGTTCAGCGCGTACGTTATCGTTTCAACCGCATTTTCACCTTCGTTGAAACACGGGATCAGGATGCTCACGCCTTCCCAGGTTTCCCCGTTTCTCAATGCGGGAATCAGGTGGGTTTGAACGGCCTTTTCATTCTTAAAATAAAAGTAGATTGCCCCGATGATCCACAGGCTCGACATGAAGAGCGGGTAATAGAAGATGAACCCGATAAAGAATTGCCAAATGGAATGCAGAAAAATATCCAGGCTCATTTTTGGCTAGATCGTCCCATCCACGCCTTACTTCTGGGGAACACTGCTGCTGGGCGCAAAAGTGTACATTCGGGTGGGTTTCCTGGAAAAAACGCGTCTCATCAAATCGGCATCGGGGTTGTTGTGAAACAGGTCATCGGGGTAATACGCAATGTGATTCGCCCCCAGATCGTACAGAAACTGTATGGTCAGGCTAAGCTCCTGGGAAGAAATCGGCTCGCTGTCTTTTCGCCAATTGACTGTTTGCAATTCGAACACCGTCCGCTCCAGGCCGCACTGTTGTTTTCTGACGTTGGCAAAAATCTGTTTGTAAAACGCCCCGGCATCATCGGCCTGCTCCATGTAAGGCATTGCCATGATGGCGGTGTAGTCGTATTTTTTGATCGAATCGGCCAGGTTCTGGGCATACCACTCCTGGGCATTTTCGTTCAGGGCAACCTGGGCATAGAGATTGCGCGCCGTGTTCAGGCCTGGCCGGTAATTGCGCGCGGCGTGCGCCAATTTCATCGCGAAGTCATCCAGGTACTCTGTCTTCAGTTTTGTCCATCGCAAGAATTCCGAATGATCGGCGCGTATTTCCTCGACACTCCCTTTCAAGCCCCAGTCCTTGTATTGAGCACGGGCCATCGCGCTATCGTCTTCGTAGTCGGAAAGGGTGACATCATCATGAAAAAGGATGCCGTCTATTTCGGACGATTTCGCCAGATCCTCGTAGATATCCTCGATCATCTTTCGCGCCCTGGGCGAAAAGGGTGACAGTCTCGGGTAACCCATATTCAGATGACTTGCGTCCACCTGTAGCGTCACCACGTTGTCCTTCGCCGCAGGATTGTCGGGAGGCAATTGCCAGGCAATCATCGGCATCCAGGCATAGACGCGTTTGACTTGCGTGCGTGTCTTGATCTGCCATGCGGCCCGGTTGAACAAATCGCTGCGCATCGGGACATGGCGGTTGGGGAAATAAACATAATCAGCCGCGCCATTGGCATCGGGATCCGCAAACGCCTGGAGGTAGACGGTGTTGACGTTGAGTCTTTTGATCCGCTCAAGCAGGTTGCCGAGGTTTATGTTCGTCTGGTCGGGATTGGGATCGTAGATGTAATCCAGGTCGACGTGCATCGCCTTGGTGGTAAGTCCGCCATCCGTGTAATTATTGTTTCGCTCCCACATGTTGAGTTCCATGCTGGTACGCGACATGGTCTGGTCCACCAGAATTCGCCGCAGCCCCCACAAGGGCGTATTGGTCGTATTGCTGCCATCGTCCAGCGTGAGTCCGATGGACATGTCGAGACGCTCGGCGATGTCTTTCGCTTCCATGTTGTATTCCCCATAAGGCCAAACCATGACCCGCGGTTTCTGACCCGTATATTCCTTGAGGAACTCGTTGTTTTGCTTCAGGTCCTTGTAGATCCTTGCCCGGTAGGCTTTATCGTCTTCATAAGTCGCTTGGTCGGGAAACCATAGTCGGGTCGTCGTGGCGGGTTCCAGATTGCCCTGGGGATTGGCCAGAATGCCGCGGTGCAGGTAGTAGCTGTGGCTGCCCACCTCGACGAGCCCGCTGGCAACCATTTCCGTGATCTCCGCCTGGCTGAGGAATTTGCTTCTATCAATCTGGTGACCGTCAAAATCGACCTTGTCGGTGGATTTGAGCCAGCTTCCGACCAGGGCAATCAAAGTCGGGATGTGATATTTCTTGAGAATGGGAAAAGCGTTGTCGTAAACCGACTGGTAGCCGTCATCGAAGGTAATCAGGACAGCTTTGCCGGGTAACGGTTTGTTGTGCTTTCTTGAGTTGATGATGTCATCGACAGTGATGAAGGTATATCCATCGTCGATCAGCCATTTCATCTGCGCTTCGAAGTTCGCGGGCGAGACCGCATAAGTCGAGTCGAGCGTTTCGCTTTTATCAGCTATTTCGTGATAGCTGAAAATGGTGAACTCATTGGGGTTGCGATCGCGACTGCAGGGATTGGGCATCTCGTTTGCCATCGAATACCCGCAAAACAGGCATGCCGCCATCAGCATGGTTATGGCTACTGAAAAACGCACCATTCACTTTCCAAAAGGCTTGATTATAAAGGGCCCGCGCCTCCCGCTTTTCAGTAGCACCGGGGCTTGAAGTCCAAGGTTACTGTAACCGATTTCCCCGACCGTCGCCGACAGCCCTGGGGCTCAAAATCGCCTGGAACCACGCTTCGCTGCCAGGGAATCAAGGATGAGGCCCGCCACGGGTCGGCAACTGACGTTAAGTTCAAAGGCATGAAAAGCGGTTTCGGACGGCGGGCAGCCCCTGCCCAACAAAAAAGCGACCCCATCCCGCAGGTCGCTTTTCTGTTTGTGCGTTCCGGACTCAGCCAAACAGCCCCTTGAAGAACAGCCGGATGCTGTCCCACATCCGCCGGAAGAAGCCGCCCTGCTCGACCGCGGTCTGCGCGACGACGTCGGCGCGCTGGATGACCTTGTCGCCTTGCAGCACTTCGGCGCTGCCGATGACGTCGCCCTGCTTCACCGGTGCGATGAGCGGCGATTTGAAGGTGGTGCGGGTGGTGAGGCCGGCGAGGTCGCCGCGCGCGACGCTGGCGGCGAGCGGTTCGGCGAGCACGCCCTTGACGCTTTGCGCAGCGCCCTTCCACACGGGCACGTCGGCCAGCACATCGCCGGCCTTGTGGAAGACCTTGCTTTCGAAGAAGCGGAAGCCGTAGCCCAGGAGCTTGGCGGTTTCGGTGGCGCGCGCGGCTTCGCTGTCGGTGCCGAACACGGCGGCGATGAGGCGCTCGCCGTTCTTCTGCGCGGAGGCGACGAGGCAGTAGCCGGCTTCCTCGGTGTGGCCGGTCTTCAGGCCGTCGACGCCGTCGTCGCGCCACAGCAGCAGGTTGCGGTTGGGCTGCTGGATGCCGTTCCACAGGAAATGCTTCTGCGCGTAGATGGCGTAATGGGCGGGGTCGGCGTAGATGATGGCGCGCGCCAGCTTCGCCATGTCGTGGGCGCTGGAATAGTGCTCGGGGTTGGGCAGGCCGGTGGCGTCGGCGAAGTGGGTGTTCTTCATGCCCAGGCGCTGCGCCTCGGCGTTCATCAGCGCGGCGAAGGCTTCCTCGCTGCCGGCGATGTGCTCGGCCAGGGCGATGCTGGCGTCGTTGCCGGACTGGATGATGATGCCGTGGAAGAGGTCATCCACCGACACCTGCTTGCCGACTTCGACGAACATCTTGGAGCCGCCGGTGCGCCAGGCCTTTTCGCTGATGGTGACCATGTCGGCGGGCTTGAGCCGGCCGCGCTTCATTTCCAGGGTGGCGATGTAGGCCGTCATCATCTTGGTGAGGCTGGCGGGCGGCAGGCGCGTATCGCCTTCGTGCGCGGCGAGCACATGGCCGCTGGCGGCATCCATCAATACCCAGGATCTGGCGGCGACGTCGGGCGGCGGCGGGATGAGGCCGGCGGAGGCAAGCGGGGCGAACAGGCAGGCGAAGACGAGGACAAGGCGTTGCAGGCGGGAGGACAGGTTCATGGATGCGGGTCGGGTTGAAAAGGTGACGTACCGAGTGACACGCACGGTACGCGTTGGTTCGCGAGTTTACCAGCCGCGACGCCCGCCGCGCCTGTGCCGGGGCTGCTAAACTCGCCGCTGTTCCGGTTCCTTCACGCATCCGATGTTCTATTCCCTGCTGCGCCCCGCTCTCTTCTCGCTCGACCCGGAGGACGCGCACGGCTTCACCCTGGCAGGCATCGATGCCGCCTACGCGCTCGGCCTGCTGAAGCTGCTGCCGCACGCCGCCGGGAAGCCGGTGCACGTGATGGGCCTCGACTTTCCCAATGCCGTCGGTCTGGCGGCCGGGCTCGACAAGGACGGCGCGCACATCAACGCGCTGGGGGCGCTGGGTTTCGGCTTCGTCGAGATCGGCACGGTCACGCCGCGCCCGCAACCGGGCAACCCCAAACCGCGCCTGTTCCGCCTGCGCGAGGCGGAAGCCATCATCAACCGCATGGGCTTCAACAACCTGGGCGTCGACAATCTGGTGAGGAACGTGACGGCCAGCGGCTTCAAGGGAGTGCTGGGCATCAACATCGGCAAGAACAAGGACACGCCGAACGAACGCGCGGTGGACGACTATCTCGCCTGCCTGGACAAGGTGTACGCGCACGCCAGCTACGTGACGGTGAACATTTCCTCCCCCAACACGCAGAACCTGCGCGAGCTGCAGAAGGACGAGGCGCTGGATGCGCTGCTCTCGGCGATCAAGCTCAGGCAATCGGAACTCGCGCAGCGGCATGGAAAGTACGTGCCGATCGCGCTGAAGATCGCGCCCGATCTCGACGACACGCAGATCGCCGCGATTGCGGCCTTGTTGATGATGCATCGCATGGACGCCGTGATCGCGACCAACACCACGCTCGCGCGCGACGCGGTGGCCGGCCTGCCCTACGCCGACGAGGCCGGCGGCCTCTCCGGCGCCCCGGTGCGGGCGGCCTCGACCCGCGTGATCCGGGCGCTCGCGCACCATCTCAAGGGCGAAGTCCCGATCATCGGCGTGGGCGGCATCCTCTCGGGCGCCGACGCGCAGGAAAAGATCGCCGCCGGCGCGGCGCTGGTGCAGCTCTATTCGGGCCTGATCTACCGCGGCCCGGCCCTCGTGCGCGAATGCGTGGAACGGCTGGCATGATCCGCGCGGTCTTGGCGCTGGCGCTGGCGCTGCTTGCCGGCCCCGTGCGCGCCGCACCCGAACAGCCGGTGCTGGTCGATTTCGCGCAGCCCGCGCTGACGGCCGCGCAGCTCGGCGTGGTCGTCAACGACGACGATGCGGACAGCGTCGCCGTCGCCGCCTATTACATGGACAGGCGCGGCATCCCCGCCGCCAATCTGATCCACGTGCGCTTCCGGTCCGGCCGCGCCACGCTCACGCGCGAGGAATTCGTCAACCTCAAGCGCCAGGTCGACCGCAGGACGCCGAAAACCGTGCAGGCTTACGCGCTGGCCTGGGCGCAGCCGTATCGCGTGGACTGCATGTCGATCACCAGCGCCTTCGCCTTCGGCTTCGACCCGGCGTATTGCGCCAGCGGCTGCAAGCCGACCAAACCCAGCGCCTACTTCAACAGCAGCGTGACGCAGCCCTGGAATATCTACAAAATCCGCCCGACCATGAGCCTGGCCGCAGCCAGCGTGGCCGAGGCGAAAAAGCTGATCGACCGCGGCATCGCCGCCGACGGCAGCGACCCGGCGGGCACGGCCTACCTGGTGAGCACCACCGACAGGAACCGCAACGTGCGCGCCGCCGACTACGCGGGCCTGCGCGCGCAACTGCACAGCGTGCTGCCGGTCGAGATCGTCGAGACCAACGCGCTGGAAAAGCGGCGCGACGTGCTGTTCTATTTCACCGGCATCGCGCAGGTGGCGGGGCTCGACAGCAACGGCTTCCTGCCCGGCGCGGTCGGCGACCATCTCACCTCGGCCGGCGGCGAACTGTTCGGCGGCAGCCAGATGTCGATCCTGAAGTGGCTGGAAGCCGGCGCCACCGGCAGCTACGGCGCGGTGACCGAGCCGTGCAATTTCCCGTCCAAGTTCCCCGCGCCCGGCGTGCTGATGGCGCACTACCTGCAGGGCGAGACACTGATCGAAGCCTACTGGAAGAGCGTCGCCATGCCGGGCCAGGGCCTCTTCGTCGGCGAGCCGCTGGCGCGGCCCTTCGCCGGCGTGCGCCAGCGCAAGGACGAGGCCGGGCTGGTGCTCGAAGCGCGCCTGTTCGCGCCCGGCGCGTACGAGGTGCGCGCGGCGCCGACGATGATGGGGCCGTATCGCGTCGTCGGCCGCCTGGCCATCGCCGCCGGCACGCGCACACTGCGTCTGGAACGCGCGCCGCCCGCCTACTACCGTTTCCAGCGCATCGAGGCGCGTGCCGCAGAATAAATCCGGCTATGCTAAATCACGGTGCATTCACGCGGGAGCGCGCATGAAAATCGGCGTACCGAAGGAAACCAAGAATCACGAATACCGCGTGGCGCTCACGCCCGAGGGCGTACGCCCGCTCGTCAATGCCGGCCATGCGGTGCTGGTCGAGAACGGCGCCGGGGCGGCGGTGGGTTACGCCGACACCGCCTATCGTGCGGCCGGCGCGACGCTTACCGACGCCGCCGGCGTCTGGGCCGCGGAACTCGTGGTCAAGGTGAAGGAACCGCAACCGGACGAAGTGACGCGCCTGCATGCCGGACAAGTGCTGTTCTGCTACCTGCACCTGGCCGCCGCACCGCTGCTCGCCCGCGAACTGATGGCACGCGGCGTCACCGCCATCGCCTATGAGACCGTGCGCGACGCGGGCGGCCGCCTGCCGCTGCTCGCCCCCATGTCGGACATCGCCGGCCGCCTGGCGCCGCAGATGGGTGCGCTGGGCCTGCACAAGATGCACGGCGGCAGCGGCAAGCTGATCGGCGGCCTGCCCGGCGTGGCGCCGGCGCACGTGGTGGTGCTCGGCGCCGGCGTGGTGGGCCTGGGTGCCGCGCGCATCGCCGTCGGGCTGGGTGCGCGCGTGACCCTGCTCGACCGCCAGGCTGACAAGCTCGCGCACGCGGCAAACCTGTTCGGCGCGCGCGTGGCGACGCGCTTTTCCTCGCCGGACGCGATCGCCGATGGCCTCGCCGATGCCGACGTCGTGGTCGGCGCGGCGCAGATTCCCGGCCGCCACGCGCCGCGCCTGATTCCACTCGAACTGCTGCGGCGCATGCCGCAGGGCGCGGTGCTGGTCGACGTGGCCATCGACCAGGGCGGCGTCGCCGAGACCTCGCGCCCGACCACGCACAGCGATCCCTTCTTCGTCGCCGAGGGCGTGGTGCATTACTGCGTGACCAACATGCCCGGCGCGGTGGCGCGCACCGCGACCGAGGCGCTCACCCACGCCACGCTGCCCTACGTGCTGGAACTGGCCGAGCGCGGCCTGGCCGCGCTCGATACCGACCCCGGCCTGCAGGCTGGCCTGCACGTGCACGCCAGCCGGATTGCCCACCCCGAACTGGCGGCGGATCTCGGTTTCAGCTGAGTCCGCGCGCGGATTCGGCCGGCTGCGTATCCAGCCACGTGCGTCCGCACACGTGGCCCGCCGCGTCTAGGCAGTAGACCAGGGGCACGCCCGGGGGAATTTCCACGCGCTCCATCGCCTCGGCCGACAGACCGTCGAGATGCATGACCAGCCCGCGCAGGGTGTTGCCGTGGCTCACCACCAGCAACCGCTGTCCCGCCTGCAATGCCGGCAGCAGCACGCTTTCCCAGTAGGGCAGCAGGCGCCGCTGGCAGTCGCGCAGGCTCTCGCTCGCCGGCAGCGCGGCCGGATCGAGATCACGATACAAGGGATCGAAGCGCGGATGCCGCGGGTCGTCCGGCGCGAGCGGCGGCGGCGCCTCGACGTAGCCGCGCCACCAGCGCCGCGACGCGGCTTCGCCCCAGGCGGCGAAGATCTCCTGCTTCTGCATGCCCTGCAGCACCCCGTAGTGGCGTTCATTGAGGCGCCACGTCGAATGGATCGGCACCGTCGGCGTGCCCAGTGCGGCGAGCACGGCCTCGGCGGTCTGGCGCGTGCGAACCAGCACGGACACGTGCACGGCGTCGAAGCCGAGGCCGGCCCGGGCGAGCGCCTCGCCCGCGGCCCGCGCCTCGTCGAGTCCGCTTGCGGTGAGCGGAATGTCGGTCCAGCCGGTGAAGCGGTTGGCGAGGTTCCATTCGCTGTGGCCGTGACGCAGCAGCACCAGGTTCATTCGGGCGCTCCGGTCAGCACGCTGCCGAGGTGGTGACGGTCGGCCCAGGCTTCGACATGCCAGCCCTGCGCGTCGATCCGGAACCAGTTGAGCGCGCAGTTGGGAATCTCGAAGTCGCGCGGGGTGGTCAGCGGCCGCCCGGTGGCGCGGCGATACACGATATCGAGCACGCCGCTGTGGCAGACCGCGGCGACGGTCTGGCCGGGGTGATGGCGTGCCAGCCAGTCGATGCCGGCCGCCACACGGTCGGCGAAGGCAGCGAGCGATTCGCCGGTCCCGAAATCGTAGTGCAGGTCGCGCGCCAGGTAATGCGCATGCGCCGCCGGATGGCGTTCGGCCGCCTCGGCCGCGGTCAGCCCCTGGAAGCAGCCATAGTGGCGCTCGCGCAGCGCGGGCAGCAGCCGCACCGGTTCGTCCTCGCGCGCCGCCAGTGCGCGGGCGGTTTCCTGCGCGCGTTCGAGATCGCTGCTGTAGATCGCGGCAAAGCGGTGGTGCGCGGCGTTGTAGGCCATGGCCAGGGCCTGCGCCCGCCCGGTCGCGTTGAGCGGGATGTCGGTATGGCCCTGGATGCGCCTGTCGGCGTTCCAGTCGGTTTCGCCGTGGCGGATCAGGCAGAGCCGCGTCGCGACAGGACGGGATGCGGAGTGCATTTCAAATGGAATGAGTTTGAGCTATACAGAATCTGGCACAAAAAGATGAGCGTGTCAGTTTTGCCGGCATGCAACACGCGTCAGGCCTGATTCTGCGGACCCGCTTCACGGGAGACGTGTATGGAAGCGACAACCTATAACTACAAGGTCGTCCGCCAGTTCGCCATCATGACGGTGGTGTGGGGGATCGTCGGCATGCTGGTCGGGCTCATCCTGGCGGCACAGCTGATCTGGCCTGATCTTACCTTTGGCATCGAATATCTTTCATACGGTCGCCTGCGCCCGCTGCATACCAATGCGGTGATCTTCGCGTTCGGGGGTTCCGGCCTCTTCGCGGTGTCGTACTACATCGTGCAGCGCACCTGCCAGACCCGCCTGTTCGCGGAAAAGCTCGCCGCCTTCACCTTCTGGGGCTGGACGACGATCATCGTGCTGGCCGCCGTCACACTCCCGCTGGGCTTCACCAGTTCGAAGGAATACGCCGAGCTGGAATGGCCGATCGACATCCTGATCGCGGTGGTGTGGGTGTCCTACGCGGTGGTGTTCTTCGGCACCATCATGAAGCGCAAGACCAAGCACATCTACGTGTCGAACTGGTTCTTCGGCGCCTACATCCTGACGATCGCGCTGCTGCACATCGTCAACAACCTCGAACTCCCGGTGACCCTGACCAAGTCCTACTCGCTGTACGCCGGCGTGCAGGACGCAATGGTGCAGTGGTGGTACGGCCATAACGCGGTGGGCTTCTTCCTCACCACGGCCTTCCTCGGCATGATGTACTACTTCATTCCCAAGCAGGCCGGCCGCCCGATCTACTCCTACCGCCTGTCGGTCGTGCACTTCTGGTCGCTGAACTTCGTGTACATGTGGGCCGGTCCGCACCACCTGCAGTACACCGCCCTGCCCGACTGGGCGCAGAGCCTCGGCATGGTCTTCTCGCTGATCCTGCTGGCCCCCTCCTGGGGCGGCATGATGAACGGCATCATGACCCTGTCCGGCGCCTGGCACAAACTTCGCACCGACCCGATCCTGAAGTTCCTGATCACCGCGATGTCCTTCTACGGCATGTCGACCTTCGAAGGCCCGATGATGTCGATCAAGACGGTCAACGCGCTGTCGCACTACACCGAATGGACCATCGGCCACGTGCACTCCGGTGCGCTGGGCTGGGTCGCGATGATCACCATCGGCTCCATGTACTACCTGATCCCGCGCCTGTTCGGCCGCGAGTCGATGTACAGCACCAAGCTGATCGAATGGCACTTCTGGCTCTCCACCATCGGCGTCGTGCTCTACATCGCCGCCATGTGGATCGCCGGCGTGGCGCAGGGCCTGATGTGGCGCGCGGCGAACGCCGACGGCACGCTGACCTACAGCTTCGCCCAGGTGCTGAACGCGATGTACCCGTTCTACGGCATTCGCCTGATGGGGGGCTCGCTGTTCTTCATCGGCATGCTGATGATGGCCTACAACGTCATCAAGACCGTCGCGATGGGTCGTGTCGTCAACGACGCCGCCATCCCCCAAGCCGTTCACGCCTAAGGAGACCGAACCATGATTTCGCATGAAACCATCGAAAAGAACATCGGTCTGCTGATCGTCCTGACCATCCTGGTGGTCAGCGTCGGCGGCCTGGTGCAGATCGTGCCGCTGTTCTTCCAGACCTCGACCACCAAGCCGGTGGCCGACCTCAAGCCCTACACGGCGCTGCAGCTGTCGGGACGCGACATCTACATCCGCGAAGGCTGCGTCGGCTGCCACTCGCAGATGGTGCGTCCGTTCCGCGCCGAGACCGAGCGCTACGGCCACTACTCGGTCGCCGGGGAATACGTGTACGACCGTCCCTTCCTGTGGGGTTCCAAACGCACCGGTCCGGACCTGCAGCGTGTCGGCGGCCGCTATTCCGACGCCTGGCATCGCGCCCACCTGATGAACCCGCGCGACGTGGTGCCCGAGTCGAACATGCCGGCCTATTCCTGGCTTGACCGTCCCCTCAAGGACGCCAACATCCAGCAGAAGATGCGCACGCTGAACTGGGTGGGCACCGGCTATTCCGAGAAGGAAATCGCCGACGCCCCGGCCGAACTGCAGGGCAAGACCGAACTGGATGCGCTGATCGCGTATCTGCAGGTTCTGGGCACCCACGCACCGAAGAACTGAGGCACAGGTCAATGGACAGCGGAACTCTCAGCGGCATCGTCACCGTGGTCTTCATCGCGGTGTTCGTGGGCATCGTGTGGTGGGCGTACAGCCGGAGCAACAAGGAACGCTTCGAGGACGCCGGCCGCCTGCCCTTCGCCGAGGACGACGTTCCCGCTCAAAAAGGAGATAAGCAATGAGCGATTTCACCAGCGGCTTCTGGCCGATCTACATCAGTGTCATCACCATCGCCAGCATCATCGGCACCTGGGTGTTCGTCAAATCCCACACCACCCGCAAGCTCGCGCCCGGCGAGAAGGCGGAACTGATCGAGCACACCTGGGACGAGGACCTGCAGGACCTGAACAACCCGTTGCCGCGCTGGTGGCTGGGCCTGTTCTACGCCACGCTCGCCTTCGCCCTGGTCTATCTGGCGCTGTGGCCCGGTCTCGGCAACTTCGGCGGCGTGCTGGGCTGGACTTCCAAGGGCGAATACGAAGCCGAGGTGAAGGCTGCCGAGGCGAAGTTCCAGCCCGTGTACGCCGGCTTCATGAAGCAGGACATCGCCACCGTGGCGGCCAGCCCCGAGGCGCAGGCCATCGGCAGGAACCTGTTCCTGACCTACTGCTCGCAGTGCCACGGCTCCGACGCCGCCGGCGCCACCGGCTTCCCCAACCTGACCGACCACGACTGGCTGTACGGTGGCGAGCCCGACACCATCAAGACGACCATCACCGACGGCCGTAACGGGGTGATGCCGGCGCTGGGCGAGGCGCTCGGTCCCCAGGGCACCAAGGAAGTGGCCAACTACGTGCTGTCGCTCTCGGGCCGCAAGCACGACGCGGCGCTCGCGGAAGCCGGCAAGCAGAAGTTCGCCGACAACTGCGCCGCCTGCCACATGCCTGACGGCACCGGCATGGCCGCGATGGGTGCGCCCAACCTGACCGACAAGGTGTGGCTGTACGGCGGCAGCGAAGCGACCATCATCGAGACCATTTCGAAAGGCCGCAACGGCGTGATGCCGGCATCGAGCCAGACTCTGGGCACCACGTCCAACAAGGACGCCAAGCTTCACCTGCTGGCCGCCTATGTGTACGGGCTGTCGCAGAAGAAGTGAGTGGTGAGCAGTAAGTGGTAAGTGGTAAGTGGTAAGCGGGGGCAGCTTGGGGAAGTGGTAAGCTGCCTGCGCCGGGCATGCCCGGCGGACCGCTAGAGCGCATTGCACCCAGTGCGCTCCAGCGGTTCGGAACGACAGACAACATGGCATCGACAGACGACAACAAGGCCGCTTCGAACGAGGCGCCGATCGAACAGCAACTGTACGCGATCCGGCAAACCATCCAGACGCGCTCGGTGCATGGCGTGTTCGCCAACTGGCGCGTCGCACTGGTGCTCCTTACCCAGTTCGTCTATTACGGCCTGCCCTGGCTGTCGTGGGACAACCGCCAGGCGGTGCTGTTCGATCTCGCCGCCCGCAAGTTCTACATCTTCGGCCTGGTGTTCTGGCCGCAGGACTTCGTCTATCTCACCGGCCTGCTGATCCTGTCGGCGCTGTCCCTGTTCCTGTTCACCGCGGTTGCCGGCCGGCTTTGGTGCGGCTATGCCTGCCCGCAGACGGTCTACACTGAGATCTTCATGTGGGTGGAAAGCTGGCTCGAAGGCGACCACGTCGCCCGCAAGAAGCTCGACGCCTCGCCCTGGAACGCCGCCAAGCTGAAAAAGCGCGGACTCAAGCATCTGGTGTGGTTCGTCATCGCGCTGTGGACAGGCTTCACCTTCGTCGGCTACTTCACGCCAATCAAGACGCTGGCCGTCGAAGTGGCGAGCCTCGGCCTGGGTCCGTGGGAAACCTTCTGGATCTTCTTCTACGCCTTCGCCACCTGGGGCAACGCCGGTTTCATGCGCGAGCAGGTGTGCAAGTACATGTGTCCCTACGCACGCTTCCAGAGCGTGATGTTCGACTCCGACACGCTGATCATTTCCTACGACCCCGGCATGGGCGAACCGCGCGGGCCGCGCAGCAAGAAGACCGATTACAAGGCGGCCGGCCTCGGCGCCTGCGTGGACTGCGGCGTGTGCGTGCAGGTCTGCCCCACCGGCATCGACATCCGCAACGGCCTGCAGTACGAATGCATCGGCTGCGCCGCGTGCATCGACGGCTGCGACCAGATCATGGACAAGATGGGCTATCCGCGCGGGCTCATCCGCTACACGACCGAGAACGCGGTGAAAGGCAAATACGCCGACAGCGGCATCCTCCGCCACGTGCTGCGCCCGCGCACCATCATCTACACCGTGCTGCTCGCCGTGATCACGTCGGCCTTCCTGTACACCCTCGCCACCCGCGTTCCCCTGCGCGTCGACGTGGTGCGCGACCGCGTCGCGCTGTCGAAGGAAACCGACGAGGGCATGATCGAGAACGTCTACCGCCTGCAGCTCATCAACAAGGATGCGCAGGCGCACCACTACAGCGTGCAGGCGCACGGCATCGAGGGACTGCAGGTGGTTTCCGCCAGCGGCGACAGCGTCGACATCGCCGCCGCCCCGCTGGAGACGGTCGACGTGCCGGTCAGTCTCGTGGCCGATCCGGCCGTGCTGAAGGGCCGCTCCATCCAGGTCAAGTTCCTCATCCAGGCGACGGACGATCCGCGCATCCGCGATGAAGTCTCGACCAAGTTCTTCAACCGCTAGTCCCGACAACAGGAAGGCGCCATGAACACGCTCACCGCCCCGCCGCGCAAACCCTGGTACCGCGAGCCCTGGCCGTGGTTCCTCATGTCGCTGCCCGCCACCGCGGTCGTCGCCGGCCTGACCACGGTGTGGATCGCCTTCTCGAACTACGACGGCCTCGTCGTCGGCGACTACTACAAGGCCGGACTGGCGATCAACCAGACGCTGGCGCGCGACGATGCGGCCTACGCACTCGGGCTGGTCGCCAGCTTCCGGCAGGAAGACCACGCCCTCTCGGTGACGCTGACCGGCAAGCTTGCGAACTGGCCCGAGCGCCTGACCCTGACGCTGGCCCATCCCACGCACCAGGGCTTCGACCAGACGGTGACGCTGCACCACGCCGGCGGCGGCCACTACCGCGCCCAGCTGCCCGTCCTGCATCCCGGCAAATGGCACGCCCAGCTCACCGACGCCGCGTCGACCTGGCGCCTGTCGGGCGCGCTGCATGCCCCCTTCGACCAGGTTTCCACCTTGACTGCTTCAACCGTTCATCAACCACAGGGAGACTGAAATGGACGCCGTACTCGATCTATTGTTTCACAGCGGGATTGGCCTCTTGAGCCTGTTCACCATCTTCTTCATCATCGGGATGGGTTTCTTCTTCTCGATCTGGTTCAAGCGCAAGATGAACAATCCGGAAGAGTGAAGCCACCCCCGACGACGAGGAGCACGCCATGATGCAACGCCTGATTCACATCCTGTGGCCATCCTTCCTCGTTGCCGGGGTGGCGGACATCATCTTCACCAGCCTGTTCGATCCGCTGGAAATCATGTACCGGGGCGACCACCTGATCGAACACCGCCTCGCCGCCTACACGGTCGGCTTCTTCATCTTCTGGCTGCTGGGCATTGCCTCCAGCATGATGACCTGCTACTTCCAGCGCAGCGCCGACGAGATCAACCGCTGCCCCCTGCCCGCGCGCAAGCGCCCCGAGGGCTGCCCCAAGCGGGAGGACGGCAGCGACTGCTGCTGACGCGCTCCCGCGCACACCCGCCAGGCGCGCCGACGCCCGCCTGGCGTCAAGTCTGCTGACCCGCCGCGGGCGCGCCTGCGGCAACCGATACGCGGTTGCGCCCTGCGTGCTTGGACAGATAGAGCGCCCCGTCCGCCTGCCGCATGAGTTCGTGCAGGTCGTGCGCTCCTTCGGGGCCGAGGGTCGCGACGCCGATGCTCACGGTGATGCCCTCGGGACATTCGACGCAGTCCAGCGACGCGGTCAGGCTGCGCAGGCGCTCGGCCAGCGCGCAGGCCTCCTCCTGCGTCTGCCCGGGCAGGAGCAGCATGAATTCCTCGCCGCCGAGGCGGGCGAAAATGTCGCTCGACCGCAGGGTGGCATGGACGGCATTGGCGAAGGTCTGCAGCACCCGGTCCCCGGCTTCGTGTCCATGACGGTCGTTGACCTCCTTGAAATGGTCTAGATCGAGCATGATCGCCGCCAGCGGACGGCCCAGCCGCTGCGCGCGATCCACTTCGATGCGTGCGATTTCCAGGAAATGGCGACGATTGCTCGCCCCGGTCAGGGCGTCGACCGAGGCCAGTTGCTCCAGCAGCTGGTTGGCCCGCTGCAGTTCCTCGGTTCGCGCACGCACGCGGGATTCCAGTTCCTGATTCAACTGCCGCACCGCCTCCTGCGAGGCGCTGAGCTCCCGCTCGCGCGCCAGCAGGCTGGCGTTGCGGTCGCGCAATTCCTGCAGCAGCGCAGCCAGCGCCAGCGCAGAGAACAGCAGGGTCGCCAGGTATTCCTGGAGTTTCAGCACCGTCGCCACCGGCGACGCCGACACGAAGGGGCCGAGCCCGGACAGGTTCGCCAGGATGACGATGATCGCGACGAGCAGGCCCACGGCGGCCGTTTCGCGCACGCCGAAGCGTACTGCCGGCCACAGCAGGACCGGCAGCAGCAGGAAAGGACTGCCGATGAGCGGGGCGGGCCTGCCGCCGTCCGCCATGAACACCCACCAGGCGAGCGCAGCCGCGCTTGCGACGACCCCCGTTGCCTCGAGGGCGCGCCACCAGCGGATTTCCCGCTTGGACGACAGCCAGCACAACAGCAGGGGGACGGCCAGCAGCAGTCCCAGGCTGTCGCCGAACCACCAGATCCGCCAGTACAACCAGAAGGACGCCCCGGGCGCCGCATCCCGCGCGTAGATGCCGGCACCCAGCAAGGCCGCCAGCGCCGGCGCCAGCAGCAGGGCAATGGCGCCGAACCAGACCACGTTGCGCAGGCGGTCGAACGAGTACGGCCTGGCCACGCGCCGCAACAGCGTCGCTGCCAGCAGGCATTCGAACAGGTTGATGGCGGCGAAACCCAGCGCCTGGGCGAGGCTGAAGACCGGCAGGTCGGCCGCCACCTCCGCCAGCACGGCCGCGAGCAGATAGGCGGGCCATGCGCGAACCGGGGCCAGCAGCAAGGCGGCCAGCAGCACGCCATTGGGCAGCCAGAAGATCGCGATGCCCTCGGACATGCCCGATGCCGCCACGCCGAGGCGCGCACCTGCAAAATAGAGGAGCCCCGCGAAAAGAGGGGACAGCAGACTCCGCACTATCATGGTTATGCTGCGCACTCTACAGCAAGCGGGGCCCGCTGGAACCCCCGGCGGGTCTGGCGGCGCGCAAATCTTCCTGATGCCCCGGGGCCAGTTGACGCTATTTCGGCGCCTGCGGCGAGGCCGGCTGCATCAGGTCGATGCGGAAAGCGGATTCGTAGGGCGGGACATTGCACTCGACGATGTCGGTGGGGGCGACGTCCAGGCGCACCCCGACGATGTCGGCGCGCACCGGCAACCTGGCCGCGCCACGGTCGACCAGCACCACGGTGCGGATTTCCGCCGCCTGCTTCGCCGCCAGATAGGTCACCGCCCGCAGCATGGAATGCCCGCGGTACATCACGTCGTCGACCACCAGCACCGTGTGACCCGTCAGATCGATGTGCGCGTGTTCAGGGTTCTCGGTCAGCCGGGTTTCCGGGTGCAG
This sequence comes from Thiobacillus sp., assembly GCA_044227225.1. Classification (GTDB taxonomy): domain Bacteria; phylum Pseudomonadota; class Gammaproteobacteria; order Burkholderiales; family Thiobacillaceae; genus Thiobacillus. The sequence continues at coordinate 276,831 of JBGAFM010000002.1, forward strand.
CAGGGTGAGATCGTCGGCATAGCGCTGGATCTGCAGGTCGAGGCGCGTGCAGTCGCGCAGTCCGTGATCGCGCGCCAGACAGGCGTGAAGGCGATCGGCCAGCGGCGCACCGCGCCGCAGGATGCCCACGATGCAGATCCGCGTGCGGCCGGTCAGCAGGCCGGCCGCCTGGCGTGCCATGTCGGCCACCACGGCGTCGAGCTGCGCGGGCGCATACAGGCAGGTGCGCCGCCCTTCCGGTCCGGTCACGGGCTCAGGCCGTGCGCGAATAGCGCGGGCGGTCGCTGGCGGCGGCTTCCTTCAGATAGCGGTCGAAGCACATGCCGATATTGCGCAGGAACAGGCGTCCGCGCTCGGTCACCGCGATCTGCCCGGCCGCGATGTCGACCAGCCCGTCGTCCGCCAGCGGATGCAGGTCGGCCAGCGCATCGGCGAAGTATTCGGCGAAACCGATGTCCCATTCGCGGCCGAAGGCGGCGAAATCGAGCTCCAGGTCGCACATCACGCGGGTGATGGCGTCGCGCCGGATCTGGTCGTCGCGACTGAGGCGGATGCCGCGCTCCACTGCGAAGCCGCCGCTGCCGGCGCGTTCCTGGTAGCGCTTGAGGTTCTTCTCGTTCTGCATGTAGACGTCGGCGGTCTGGCTGATGCTGGAGACGCCGAAGGCCAGGATGTCGCTGTCCTTGTGCGTGGTGTAGCCCTGGAAGTTGCGCCACAGCGTCTTGTTCCGCTGCGCGCGCACCAGTTCGTCCTCGGGGCGGGCGAAGTGGTCGAGGCCGATGTTCACGTAGCCCGCCTCGCCCAGCATGTCGTTGACCGCCTGCTGCAGCCCGAGGCGCGCGGCCGCGTCAGGCAGGTCGGCGTCCTGGATCAGCTGCTGGTGCTTCTTCATCCAGGGCACGTGGGCGTAGGCGAACACCGCCAGCCGGTCCGGCGCCCAGTCGACGACCTGCGCCAGGGTGCGGCGGAAGCTCTCGACGGTCTGCTTCGGCAGGCCGACGATGAGGTCGAGGTTGATGCTCTCGAAACCCAGTTCGCGCGACCAGTCCATCACCTGCCGGATCAGTTCGGCGGACTGGATGCGGTTCACCGCCTGCTGCACCGCCGGGTCCATGTCCTGCACGCCGAAGGAGACGCGGTTGAAACCGGATTCGCGCAGGGCCTCGAGGTGGGCGCGCGTGAGTTCGCGCGGATCGACCTCGCAGCTGATTTCCGCGTCCGGGGCGATGCGGAAGTGCTGCCGCATGATCGCCATCAGCTTGCGGATGTCGTCCGGATGCAGATAGGTCGGCGTACCGCCGCCCCAGTGCAGCTGGTGGGCGATGCGCGACGGGTCGACGCGCGCTGCGGTCACCGCCATTTCGCGTTCGATCGCGGCCAGGTAGGGCACGGTCTTGGCGTAGTCGCGGGTGGCGACCATGTTGCAGCCGCAGTAGTAGCAGAGCGAGTCGCAGAAGGGGATGTGCGCATACAGCGACAGGCCGCGCCCCGCAGCCGGCGCGGTGAGCGCCTCGATCCAGTCGGCCGCGTCGAAATCGGTGTGGAAATAGGGCGCGGTCGGATACGAAGTATAGCGCGGGCCCGGTACGCTGTATTTGCGGAGCAGGTCCAGGGGCGTTGCCGTCATGTCGTCACCTATAAGGATATATTTATCTTTTTATCACAACCCGCCCGCGAAATCCAGCGTGTGGGCGGGACGGGGCCGATTGCGGTAAAGTTCGGCCTTGGCAGCCCGTTGATTGTATGTCCACCTGCGCATCCCGACCCCCATGCTTCACCGCCCTGCTTCGCTGCGATTCCTGACGTCCGTGGTGCTGGCGTGCCTGGCCTGTCTCGGCCCCGCCCGCGCGGACGAGGCGAGCGACCTGGCGCAGCGCGTCCACGACCGCCCCAACGGGCGCGATCTCACCACCCTGGGCCGCATGGTCCTCACCGAAAAGGGGCGCGCCCCGCGCATCCGCGAACTCGTCACCTACCGGCTCGACAAGAGCGGGGGCGAAACCGCGAACCTGGTCCGCTTTCTCGATCCCGAGGACATCGCCGGCACCGGACTGCTGAGTATAGACAAGGCCGACGGCAGCACGGACCAGTGGCTGTACCTGCCCGCGCTCGACCGGGTGCGTCGCATTTCGAGCGACCGCAAGGGCGGTCGCTTCGTCGGTTCGGACCTGTATTTCGAGGACCTGGAGGAACGCAAGCCGTCCCGCGACAGGCACCGCCTGCTCGGCAGGCAGACCGAGAACGGCATCGTCTGCGACGTGCTCGAAAGCATCCCGGTCGAGGCCGGGGAGTCGGTCTATCTCAAGCGCATCAGCTGGATCGATCCGGCCACCGCGGTGCCGCAGCGGGTCGACTATTTCGAGAACGACCTGAGCACGCCCAGCAAGCGCTGGCTGCTGCGCACCAAGAAACGCATCCAGGGTTACTGGACGCCGACCGACAGCCGCATGGTCGACCTGCAGAACGGCCACGAAACCCGGCTGGTCATCGACACCGCGCTGTACGACCAGAAACTGCCCGCCAAACTCTTCACTTCACAGGCGCTCGCCGACGAGAGCCTGGAATCGGACTATCGCCCATGAACAGACTGCTGCTGACCCTGAGCCTGACCGTTGCCGCGCTGCCCGCGCTCGCGGCCGACGACCTGCCGCCGCCGCGCGCCGCCGTGCAGGATGCCGCCGACGACCTGCCGCCGCCGCGGACGACGACCCGCAAGCCGCGTGCCACCGCGGCCGAACCGGCGGCCGCAGCGGAAACCGCCGCCCAGCCCGCACCCGCGACAACGGCCGACGACCTGCCACCGCCCAGCGCGTCCCGCAGCAAGCCGACGGCACGCGGCTTCCGCCCCACGTTCAAGTTCGGCGTCGACGATTTCCTGCTGGAAACCGGCGCCCTGCCCGACGCACCCGAGGCCGACAATTATTCCACCCTGCGCGTCAGCCCCTACGTGCAATGGCAGCCCAGCCGCAACTGGGAATTCCGCGCCGGCGCCCGTCTCGACGGCATGAACCAGGCCGGCGGGCTGGCCGACCACGACGAGATGCTGGCCGACTACACCGACACCTACGTGCGCTACCGCAACGGCGATACCCGCCTGACCCTGGGTGCGCAGACCATCGTCTGGGGCCGCGTCGACGAGATTCCGCTGGCCGACCGGGTGAGCCGCGTCGACCTGACACGCTTCGCGCTGGATGACCTGGCCGATCGTCGCCGCGCGCAGCTGGCCGCCCGCTGGGAACAGACCCTCGGCGACTACAAGCTGGACATCGTCGCCCTGCCGGTTTTCCGCGCCGCCCAGCTGCCCGACCTCGCCAGCGTGTGGAGCCCGATCAACCGCACCACGCGCCAGATCATCGGCATCGATCCGGCCCTCACCGGCTGGGTCGGCAACGCGCGCGTCGAGGAGGATGAACACGGCAGCGGCGGCGGCGCGGTGCGCCTGACCCGGACCGGCGTGCTGCCCTTCGACTTCGGCGTCACCCTGGCGCGCACCCGGCAATCGATCCCGTATTACCGCGTCAACCTGCCGACGCTGACGCTCACCGCCGTTCACCCCTTCAACAATTTCGTCGGCGCCGACCTGGAAATGGTCGCCGGTGGCGTCACCTGGCGCATGGAGGCCGGCTACACCGACAACGTGCCCTTCACCCTGCCGACCACGGCGATGGACACCACCCACGCGCTCGACTGGGTCGGCGGGCTGGAATTCTTCCCCGGCGGCAAGGACACCCGCGTGAACCTGCAACTGGTGGCGCATGCGCTGCAGACCGACCGCAATGCGCTCGAGCTGACGGAATACTACGGCGCCAACGGCGAGGTCGAGACCGTCTTCGGCAGCGGCCGCTGGAAGGCCGGCATGCGCTTCGCCAGCGGCTTCAACGTGCGCGACGTCTATCTCAGCCCCAAACTCAGCTACGTCGGCTGGGAACCCTACGAACTCTACCTCGCCGCGCATTACTTCGACGGCGAGGACCGCACGCTCGGCGGCTTCCACCAGGACCATTCGCTGATCACGCTGGGCCTGCGCACCCGGTTCTGATCCGCCCCGCATCATGGAGAGCCTGAAGGCCTGGATCGACGGCCGCCGCATGCTGCCTCCCTGGGTGGCGATGGGCATCATGCTCGCCATCCTGGCGGTCTCGATCCCGTTCGTGCTGCGGCTGCATTTCAACAATGCGCCGGACATCTACTCCCCGCCCGACTCGCCCACCCTCCAACTGCGCGCCTCGCTGTTCAAGGAATTCCCCAACGACGAGACCATCGTCGTGCTGTTCGAGGGCGACGACCTCTATACGCCGGCCTTCCTCTCCGCGCTCGACCGCGTGGCGAAGCGCATGCAGCGTCACCCCTCGGTCGACCGCGTGCTCACCCTCACCACCGTCGAGCACCTCGACAGCACCGACGAGGGCTTCTCGGTTTCTCCGCTGGTCGACCCCGGGCACCTGCAGTCGCGCAGCCCCGAGCAATGGAAGGCGCGCGTGCTCGGCGACCGCTTCGTGCCGGGCCTGCTCGCCTCACGCGACGGCCGCGCGGTGGCCCTGGTCGTACGCCCAAAATTCCTCAAGGAAAGCCTGGCCCGGCGCGACGTGCTGATCGCGCTGGACGACGCCATCCAGGCCGAAAAGCTCGAAAGCCATCGCACCGCCACCGCCGGCACGGTGGCGCAGACCGTCGAGGAACTGCGTGCGCTGTGGCGCGACAGCGCGATCTTCATCCCGGCCACCTTCCTCATCGGCATGGGCCTGCTGTGGTGGGTGGTCGGGCGCATCCGGCCGGTGCTCATCGGCGGACTGGCCATGGCGGTCGTGGTCGCGGCGAGCGTGGCCGGCCTGGTCGCGGCCGGCCAGCCGTACACGCCGGTCACCGCGATGATCCCCACCCTGATGGCCGCCTACACCATCGCCACGATCCTTCACCTCTACGCCGGCATCCAGCGCGCCCGCATTGCGCTGCTGCCGCGTCAGCAGCGCATCGCGCGTGCGCTGAAGGAAACCTTCATTCCCGGCCTCTTCAACGTGCTCACCACCGGCGCCGGCATGCTGAGCCTGCTGTGGGTCAACATCCCGCCGGTGCAGGCATTCGGCCTCTCGGGCTCGATCGGCACGCTGATCGTGTTCCTGGTCGTGTTCGTTCTCGTCCCGCCCATCCTGCTCAAATGGGACACGCCCCGCTGGCCTCGACGCCGTTCCGGACTCGCGCACGCCCGCCACATCGCCGCCGCCGTCTCGGTTTTCAGCCTGCGCCACGCGAAATGGGTGCTCGCCGGCACGGCCCTGTTCGTGGTGGCGACCATTCCGCTGGCGATGCAGGTCAAGGTCGAATCCAACCTGATCGAGTTCTTCGCGCCCGACCACAGCATCAGCCTCGGCACCGCGCGGATCGAGAAACAGCTTGCCGGCGTCACCGGCCTGGAAATCGTGCTCACCGGATCGGCGCGCGACGCGCTGAAGGATCCGGCCCGCCTCGCCCGGATCCGCGACCTGCAGCAATGGCTGGAGAAGCAGCCGGAAATCGACCGCAGCCTGTCGCTGGTCGACATGATCGAGGAAATGAACCGTGCGCTGAACGACGCTCCTGCCGGCAGCGACGCGCTGCCGGACAACCGCAAGCTGGTCGAGCAATTGCTGCTGATCTACGACGGGACCGACCTGTACGAACTCGTGAACCGCGAGTTCCAGCGCGGCCGCATCGCCATGAGTCTCAACGTGCACGGCGTCAACGAGATCAGCGCGGTGATCGACCGTATCAAGGCCCATCTCGCGGCGCATCCCATCGAGGGACTGCAGGTGAGAATGTCCGGCTACGGCCAGCTCTTCGCCGACCAGACCGACCGCATCGTCAACGGCCAGCTGAAGAGCTTCGGCTCCGCCTTCGTGCAGATCCTGCTGCTGATGGCGCTGGTGTTCCGGTCATTCCGCGGCGCCCTGATCTGCCTGATCCCGAATCTGGCGCCGCTGTTCTTCATCTTCGTCGTCATGGGCGTCGTCGGCATTTCGCTCGACGTCGCCACGGTGCTCATCGCCGGCGTCATCCTCGGCATCATCGTGGACGACACCATCCACCTCTACCATGGCTACCTGCACCGTCTCCAGCACGGTGCCAGCCCGGTATTCGCGATCATCCGCAGCGTCGAGAGCTCGGGCCGCGCGGTCATCGCCATTTCGGTGGTCCTGATTGCGCAGTTCAGCCTGCTGGGCCTGTCCGATTTCCGGCCCACGGCGCATTTCGGCACCCTGTGCGCCATCGGCCTGTTCGCCGGTCAGATATTCGAACTGCTGCTGATGCCCGCCCTGATGGGGCTGAGCCTGCCCAGGGCTGGCGCGGCGCTCAAGGCACGGTCAGCCTGATCGCGGCGAACTCGTCGTTGAAGAGGGCGAATTCGTCGCCCGAGGAAAACTGCCAGCCTTCAAGGTGCCCGAAATCAGTGCTCGATCTGGGCTCCAGGTCGAGCTTGAAGCGACGGGCATTCGAAAGCGTGGGGTTGCGCACCGAGAGCACGACCGTCAGATAGCGGTCGCTGCTGTTCTGGATCACCGCAACCAGTCCCTTGCCCAGCATCGAGGCGCGGAAGCTCACGGTCACCGGCATCGCCGGCTTGGCCGAGATCGCCGTCTGGTAGTCCGATTCCTTGTAACTGAGTTGCTGCCTGAGCTGCTCGACTTCGCGCTGGCTGGCCTTGAGCTGATTGCGCATCTCGTCGAGATAGCGTTCGGATTGCTGGCGCACCTCGATTTCCTTCGACAGCTGCCGCTTCATTTCGCCGAGATCGACGTTGAGAATGAAGGCGTAGAGCGCCAGGCCGCACACCACCATGAACAGCGCGGCCGCGACCAGCAGGGCGGCGAACAGCCCCCGGCGGCGCGGGGCGGTCACTGCGGGCGCTTCGCTCATCCGGTGTTGCGCATGCCCGCGGCGATGGCGTTGATCGAACGCTTGAGCGGCGTCAGCCAGGTGTCCTGCTCGGCCTCCCACACGCTGCCGGTGCGGTAACGCTTGAGCATGCGCACCTGGATGTGGTTGATCGGGTCGATGTAGGGGCGACGGCGCGACAACGACAGCGACAGCAGCGGGTTATCCTCGAGCAGGTGCACGATGCCGGCCACCCGTTTCACGCACTCGACCGTCAACGCGAACTCGTCGGCGATGGCGCGGTAGATCGTCATGGTGTTGGGATGTTCGCACAGGCGCGCGTATTCCTCGGCAATCTCGATGTCGGCCTTCGCCAGCGACATCTGCACGTTGGAAAGCAGGCTGCGGAAGAACGGCCATGCGCGATGCATCGCCTGCAACTGCTCCAGTCCCCCGGGATGCGCATCGATGTGGCCCTTGAGCGCGCTGCCGATGCCGTACCAGGCCGGCAGCGTGTGGCGCGACTGCGCCCAGCCGAACACCCAGGGAATCGCGCGGATCGAACCGAGCGAGCGGTCGGCCTTCTTGCGATGCGAAGGCCGGCTGCCGATGTTGAGCGTGCCGATCTCGGATACCGGCGTGCTTTCGTAGAAATAATCGATGAAACCTTCCATGCCGATGAGCGCACGGTAGGCCACCTCGCCCGCCGCCGCGATGTCGCGCATGCGGTCCAGGTATTCCTGCGGGTAGCGCACCTCGCTGTGGGCGAGCGCGGTGGCGCTGGCCTTCAGCAGGCCGGTCACGCCCATGCCGATCTCGTAGTTGGCGGTCTCCGGGTTGCCGTACTTGTAGTAGAGCATCTCGCCCTGTTCGGTGAACTTGATCTCCCCGTTCACCGTGCCCGGCGGCTGCGACAGGATGGCGTCGTGGGTGGGACCGCCGCCGCGCCCCACGGTGCCGCCGCGGCCGTGGAACAGGCGGCAGGCGACGCCGTAGTGCTGGGTGAGCGCGATGATGGAAAGCTGCGCCTGGTAGAGGTTCCAGTTCGATGCCAGGATGCCGCCGTCCTTGCACGAATCCGAATAGCCGAGCATGACTTCCTGGCGGTTGCCGTTGGCCGCGATCAGCGCACGGTAGACCTTGTTGGACAGCAGCGCGTCGAGGATGTCCTCGCTGTGCTGCAGGTCGTCCACCGTCTCGAACAGCGGTGCCACCAGGAGCTTGCAGAACCACTCGCCGCCGGTGTGGCCGGCCAGACCGACCAGGCGCGCCAGCAGCATCACTTCCATCACGTGGCTGGCGCTGTGCGTCATCGAGATCACGTAGGCGCCGAACAGTTCGTCGCCCACTTCGGCCTGCAGCTTGGCCATGCGGCGGAACACCGCGAGCGACTCGCGTGCCTCCTCGTCCAGCACGGCATCGTTGACCTGGATGGGATCGATGTGGCCGATCCACGCCGCCAGCCTGGCCAGCCGTTCGTCTTCCGGCGCCGCCAGATAATCGAAATCGGGATCGATCTGCTGCAACACCGCCGCCACCGTACGCGTGTGCACGGTCGATTCCTGACGGATGTCGAGTTGCAGCAGGTGGAAGCCGAAGCTCTCGACCAGGCGGATCAGCGCCTGCAGGCCCTGGTTCGCCACCAGGCGGTCGCCGTGGCTGGTCAGCGAATCGCGCAGCAGGTAGAGATCGTCGAGGAAGGCCGAGGCGTTGCCGTAGGCCAGGTGCGGCTTGAAGCTCGGCACGTCGGCCAGGCTCTGGTGCACGTAGGACAGGTTCGCGTCCAGCCGCGCCAGCATGATCGCCGCCATGCGGCGATAGGGTTCGCGGCTGTAGATCTGCACCGCAGTGCCGCGGAACACCTGTTCGCCGTACTCGTCCTCGTATTCGGCCAGGCGTTCCTGGAAGGCCGCGGAAGGCGTGCACCAGTCGCTGCTGTGGGTGAGCGTCTGCCGCAGGTCGAGCACGCGCGTGCGGTACTCGTCGAGCGCCGCCTGCATCTGCGTGTAGACCGTCCATTCGGTCACGTCGGCGGTGACGAAGGGGTTGCCGTCGCGGTCGCCGCCGATCCACGAACCGAAGCGGATGAAACTCGGCACCGCCACCGGCGCCACGCCGTCGGCATTGACGCCGTAATGCTTGCGCAGCGCCTTCTCGAAGAAATGGTAGGCCTTGGGCACCGCCTCGAACAGGGCTTCGCGCACGTAGTAGAGGCCGTTGCGCACTTCATCTCGCACTTCCAGCTTGGCGCTGCGCAGTTCGTCGGTGCGCCACATCACCTGGATTTCGGCGGCCAGCTGCGCTTCCAGTTCGCGCTGGTCGTTCACGCCCAGGGTCGGGCTGTAGAGTTCGTCGCAGATCAGGAACACCCGGCGCATGCCTTCCATCACCGCACGACGGCGCGCCTCGGTGGGATGTGCGGTGAACACCGGCGCATAGTAGAGGCGGTCCATCATTTCCTGCAGCGTGGGCGCGGACAGGCCCTGCGCCTTGAGTTCGCCCAGGGTGCGATCGAAGGACCCCTCCCACAGCGGCATGCCGTGCGACAGCATGCGGCGGCGGTTGCGGTGGGCGAACGCTTCCTCGGCCACGTTGACCAGCTTGAAATAGCTGGAGAACGCGCGCACCACCAGCTCGACCCTGTCGGCCGGCATGGCGTCGATCATCGCCATCAGTTCGGTGCGGCGCTGCTGGTCTTCCTGCTGGTGCAGCTCGGCAAAGCCGCGGCGCAGCGTTTCCACCGTCTCGAACACGTCCTCGCCGGCAAATTGCAGCAGGACCTGGCCGAGCAGCGTGCCCAGGAGCTTGACCTGCGCACGCAGGTGGTCGTCGGTGAGGAGATTTTGGGGTGCGTTCATGGCAGGCGGCGGGCTGGCGGCAGCGCGCGTCGATTCGTCAAACGGTCGTATTTTCGCATAATCACCCTACTGCGCGGCGGGCGTTGCGGAACATGCGCAGCCAGGGGCTGTCGCCGGCCAGCGATTCCGGCTTCCACGACATCTGCGCGGCACGCACCACCCGCTCGGGATGCGGCATCAGGATGCTGAAGCGCCCGTCGTCGGTGGTGAACCCGGTCAGGCCGCCGGCCGAGCCGTTGGGATTCATCGGATAGACCTCGGTCGGCGCACCGCGGTGATCGACGTAGCGCACAGTGGCGCGCGCCGCCCCGGCATGGGCCGGATCGCGGAACTCGACCCGGCCCTCGCCGTGCGACACCACGATGGGCATGACCGAACCCGCCATGCCGGCGAAGAAGAGCGAGGGCGAGTCGAGCACTTCGACCAGGCTGAAGCGCGCCTCGAACTGCTCCGAGAGGTTGCGCTCGAAGCGCGGCCAGGCCGCCGCGCCCGGGATCAGGTCGTGCAGCTGGCTCATCATCTGGCAGCCGTTGCACACGCCCAGCGCGAAGGTGTCGGGGCGCCGGAAGAAGGCGGCGAACTGGTCGCGCGCGCGGGGGTTGAACAGGATGGACTTGGCCCAGCCGCCGCCCGCGCCCAGCACGTCGCCGTAGCTGAAGCCGCCGCAGGCAGCGAGACCGGCGAAATCACCGAGGCTGACCCGGCCTTCGAGGATGTCGCTCATGTGCACGTCGAAGGCGGCAAAGCCGGCGGCATCGAAGGCCGCCGCCATCTCAACGTGGCCATTGACGCCCTGCTCGCGCAGGATGGCGACGCGCGGCCGGACACCGCTGGCGATGTAAGGCGCGGCGATGTTCTCGGCCGGATCAAAAGTAGGCACGCAGGAGAGGCCGGCATCGGCCACGTCGGCATGCATCGCGTATTCCTGCTCGGCGCAGGCCGGGTTGTCGCGCAGCTTCGCCATCTCGTAGCTCGTACGCGCCCAGACGCGCTGCAGTTCGGTGCGCGGGGCATCGAAGATCGTGCGTTCGCGGCGCGCCACACGGATGCGGTCGCGCGTGCCCGGCTCGCCGATGATGTAGAACTCGCCGCGCAGGCCGGCGCCGAAGAAGGCTTCCATCACCGCCTGGGTATCGCTGCGGCGCACCTGCAGCACGGCGCCCGCCTCCTCGCTGAACAGCACATTGAAAACGCGCTCGGAATAGCCGCGCGGATCGTCCATGTCGGGTTCGGGCACACCTTCCTCGTCGGCGTCGTGGCGGATCTTTTCCGAGCACAGTTCGTCGACGTCGATCTCGACGCCGCAATGGCCGGCGAAAGCCATCTCGGCCAGCGCAACGAACAGGCCGCCGTCGGAGCGGTCGTGATAGGCCAGCAGCCTGCCTGCCGCGTTGAGCGCCTGCACGGTGTCGAAGAAGGCCTGGAGCGCCGCGGGCTCGGGCGCATCCGGGCACTGGTCGCCCACCTGCTTGTAGGCCTGGGCGAAGCTCGACCCGCCGAGTCGGTTCCTGCCCAGCCCGAGGTCGATCAGGATCAGATCGGTATCGCCGCAGTCGGTGCGCAGTTGCGGCGTGAGCTGGCGCGTCGCGTCGGGCGTCACGGCGAAGGCCGACACCACCAGCGAGATCGGCGAAGTCACCTGCTTCCTCTCGTCGCCCGCCTGCCACACGGATTTCATGCTCATCGAATCCTTGCCGACGGGAATGGCGATGCCCAGCGCCTGGCAGTACTGCGACACAGCAGCGACGGTGTCGAACAGCGCCGCGTCCTCGCCGGGATGGCCGGCCGGCGCCATCCAGTTGGCCGACAGCTTCACGTCGGAGAGTTTTTCCACGCGCGCGGCGGCGAGATTGGTGATCGCCTCGGCGATGGCCATGCGCCCCGAGGCCGGCGCGTCGATCAACGCCAGCGGTGCCTTCTCGCCGATGGAGAAGACTTCGCCGCGCAGGGTCCGGTAACCGGCGAGCGTGATCGCGCAATCGGCCACCGGCACCTGCCACGGCCCCACGCACTGGTCGCGCGCGGTGAGTCCGCCCACGCTGCGATCGCCGATGGCAATCAGGAACATCTTGGACGCCACGCCCGGCATCGCCAGCACGCGGTGCACGGCGTCGGCAAGCGCGATGCCGTCGAGTACCAATGGCGCCGGCGGGTTGTGCCGGTGCGCCACGTCGCGCGTCATCTTCGGCGGCTTGCCGAGGATGACGTCGAGGCTCACGTCCACCGGCGCGTTCTGGAAGTGGCTGTCGGCCACCAGCAGGTGATTGTCCGCGGTCGCCTCGCCCAGCACGGCGAAAGGGCAGCGCTCGCGGTTGCAGATGGCGCGGAATTCGCCGATGCGGTCCGGCGGGATCGCCAGCACGTAGCGTTCCTGCGCCTCGTTGCACCAGATCTCGCGCGGCGACATGCCGCTCTCTTCCGACGGCGCGGCGCGCAGTTCGAAGCGCCCCCCCTTGCCGCCGCCGTGCACCAGCTCGGGCAGCGCGTTCGACAGGCCGCCCGCACCGACGTCGTGGATCGACAGGATGGGATTGTTCTCGCCCAGCTGCCAGCAGCGGTCGATGACTTCCTGCGCGCGCCGTTCCATTTCCGGGTTGCCGCGCTGCACCGAATCGAAGTCGAGGTCGGCCGCGTTGGCGCCGGTGTCCATCGACGAGGCCGCGCCGCCGCCGAGGCCGATCAGCATGCCGGGGCCGCCCAGCTGGATCAGCAGCGTGCCCGCCGGCAGCAGCTTCTTGTGCACGTGGTCGTCGCGGATCATGCCGACGCCGCCCGCCAGCATGATGGGCTTGTGGTAGCCGCGCCGCTCGCCGGCGACGGTTTCCTCGAAGGTGCGGAAATAGCCCGCCAGGTTGGGCCGGCCGAATTCGTTGTTGAAGGCTGCCGCGCCGATCGGGCCTTCGAGCATGATCGCCAGCGGGGTGACGATGCGGTCGGGCTTGCCGTAGGCCCCGCTTTCCCACGGCTGTTCGCAGCCGGGAAGGTTCAGGTTCGATACCGAAAATCCGCACAGCCCCGCCTTGGGCTTGGAGCCGGTGCCGGTCGCGCCCTCGTCGCGGATTTCGCCGCCGCTGCCGGTGGCCGCGCCCGGGAAGGGCGAGATCGCCGTCGGGTGGTTGTGCGTCTCCACCTTCATCAGCACGTGGGTCAGCTCTTCGCTGTAGGCGTAGCCGCCGTCGGCGCGCGGGTAGAAGCGGTCGATCGCCGCGCCTTCGATGACGGATGAGTTATCGGAATACGCCACCACCGTGCCCTGTGGGTGCGCGGCGTGGGTGTCGCGGATCATGCCGAACAGCGACTTCGATTCGGCCTTGCCGTCGATCACCCAGCTGGCGTTGAAGATCTTGTGGCGGCAGTGCTCCGAGTTGGCCTGCGCGAACATCATCAGTTCGACGTCGCTGGGATTGCGTCCCATGCGGGTGAAATTCTCGACCAGGTAATCCACCTCATCGTCCGACAGCGCCAGGCCCAGGTCGCGGTTGGCGGCGACCAGCGCGGCACGCCCGCCGGCCAGCACGTCGACCGCGGTCATCTCGCGCGGCGGCACATGCCGGAACAGCACGGCGGCATCGGCAAGCGAAGGCAACACCGCCTCGGTCATGCGGTCGTACAGGAGCGGCAGCACGGTCTTCAGCGCCGCTTCCGCCAGCGGCACACCGGCGGGATCCAGCAGGCGGAACGCCACACCGCGCTCGATGCGCTTCAACGGGGCCAGCCCGCTGTTTCTGAGAATATCGGTCGCCTTCGAAGACCACGGCGAAATCGTGCCCGGCCGCGGCGTCACCAGCACCTGCACCATCCCGGCCGCAGGCGCATCGGCCGGCACGCCGTAGGCGAGCGTCTGGTCGATCTGGCGTTCGGCGGCGGCGTCGAGCACACCGTCGATCTCCAGGAAATGCCAGAAGCGGGCTTCGACGCTGCCCAGCGTCACCCCCAGTCGGGCGGCCTCCTGGCGGATTTTTTCGATGCGGAAGGGCGACAGCGCGGCGCTGCCGGGGCGCGAAACGATGGAAGACATGTGCGTCTTTGCAGTGGGAGCAAAGGCGCTATTTTACCCGGTTCGCCCGGCCTCCCGGCGTCCCGCGTTCGGCGGGCGCTTCGCCCTGCCGGCGCCAGATGTCGAGGCATTCCAGTCCGCAGAAATGGTGTACGTAATCCTGCGCGTCGGCCACGTCGATCGCGTCGGGCGGCACTTCCTTCAGGCACACCTCGCAGCGCGTCACCATGCAGGCATCCTCGTCGGCGCACTGCGCGACTTTTGCACCGGCGGGCGTGAGATGCAGTTTATCCATGCCAACCTCCAGAGGGGATGGACTATCTTCAGTCTAGATGGCGGGACAGGAATGGAAAGGCGGCGGGGCGACCGGAATTCGCCCTGGGCGGCGTGAAAAAGCAAGGCGAAGCCAGGTTTCATCCCGCTTCAGGACAACCCGCAAGCCGCCCCTTGTGCTGAAGCCTGTGTGGGCGCAGTGTTGCAATCACTGCCGATCCACTTTACTGCATCATGCCCACCCCGCTCACCGCCCTGATTTCACCCCCCCTCTACCCCGCCGCAGCGATCCATGCGATGGAAATGGCGTGGCAGGCCGCCCATCCGGACGATGCGCTGATGGAGAAGGCGGGGTTGGCCGCGGCGGATTTTGCGGCGTCGCTGGCGCAGGACACCGGCACACCGGTGCTGGTACTGGCCGGCCCCGGCAACAACGGCGGCGATGCGCTGGTGGCGGCACGCCTGCTGGCGGCGCGCGGCTTTCGCGTGTTGGTGTTGGCGAGCTGTGCCAACCCGGCCCGGCTGCCGCCGGACGCGGCACGCGCACATGCCGCCTGGAAGGCGGCGGGCGGCAGCTACGCACCCGCTTTCCCGGCAGGCCAGCCGTTCAGCCTGGTGATCGACGGCCTCTTCGGTGTGGGGCTCGCGCGCGCGGTGTCCGGCATCGAGGCAGCGTGGATTGCAGAGGCCAACGCGCTCGCCTGCCCGCGCCTGGCATTGGACGTGCCGAGCGGTCTGGACGCGGATACGGGCAGCGTGCGCGGCATCGCCTTGCGCGCCGACGCGACGCTGACCTTTCTCGGCGCCAAGCCGGGGCTGCTCACCGCCGACGGGCCGGACCACACGGGCGAAATCTTCGTCGACACGCTGGGCGTGGACGCGACCGAAGCCCCCGGTTTCGCACTCACGCGGCTGGAACCGCGCCACCAACTGCCGCCGCGCCGGCGCAACAGCCACAAGGGCGATTTCGGCCATGTCGGCATCGTCGGCGGGACGCCCGGCATGGTCGGCGCGGCGCTCATCGCCGGCCGCGCGGCGCTGGCGCATGGCGCAGGACTGGTCACGCTGGGCGTGCTGGATGCGCGCGTGGCGGTGGACTACGGCGAGCCGCGCCTGATGTTCGCACCGCCGGAGAGCCTGGTCGGCCAGGCATTGACGGCGCTGGCCATCGGCCCGGGGCTGGGGCAGGCCACGCACGCCCACGCGCTGCTGGAAACCGCGCTCGCCGTACCCTGCCCGCTGGTGCTGGACGCCGATGCGCTGAACCTGCTGGCAGGCGACACGGCACTGGCGAAAGCAGCCGCTCGCCGCACCGCACCCACGTTGCTCACACCGCACCCCGGCGAGGCCGCGCGTTTGCTGGGCCGCGACACGGCTGCCGTGCAGGCCGACCGCATTGCGACGGCAACCCTGCTGGCTACCCGCTTCAACGCGCATGTGGCGCTGAAGGGGGCTGGCACGGTGATCGCGCATCCGCAGGGCCGCTACGCGCTCAACACCACGGGCGGCCCGCATCTCGCCCAGGCGGGGTCGGGCGACCGCCTCACCGGCCTGGTCGCCGCGCTGCTGGCGCAGGGCATGGCGACGGGCGACGCGCTCGAAGCCGCCGTCTGGCGGCACGGCAGCGAACCGCCTATTCCTTCAGCAGCGCCTTGACGATGCGCTTCAACGCCTCCAGCGCCGCATCGGGCGTGGCGTCGAACTGCGCGCGCACGATGGCGCCGTCGATGGCCAGCGCGACGGCCTGCGCCAGCCTGGCGCGCTGGCGCGACGCCGGCAGCACGGCGGCGATGGCGGCCGCCACGTCGGCCTTGTGGGCACGCGCGATTTCGACGACCTCGGGCAGGCTGCCCGCGAGTTCGCCCACGCTGTTGATGAAGGCGCAGCCGCGATAGCCCGGATCGCGCAACCACTCGCCCACCGCCGCCACGATGGCATCCGCCCCGCCGCCATGGCGCGCCAGCGCGTCGGCGAACCAGGCCATCCAGCGCCGATGGCGATAATCCAGATAGGCGCGGATCAGGTCGTTCTTGCTGGGGAAATGCCGGTAGAAGGTGAGCTTGGCCACGCCGGACTCGGCGATGACGCGGTCGATGCCGGTGGCGCGCACGCCGTCCCGGTAGAAGAGGTCGTGTGCGGCGCGCAGGATGCGGTCGCGGGCGGACGACGCATCGGCAGTCGGCGTATTGGATGGCATGCGCACATTGTAGACAGATCTGTCTACACCGGCTAGACTGGGCTCATGTAGACAGACCAGTCTACTTCCCCTCATGGAGACGTCATGGAAACCAAACCGCCCCTTCCCCCCTTTACCGAAGACACCGCCAGGCAGAAAGTGCGCATGGCCGAGGACGCCTGGAACACGCGCGACCCCGCGCGTGTGGTGCTGGTGTACACGGAGGACACGCGCTGGCGCAACCGCGCCGAATTCCCGGTCGGCCGTGCCGAAGTGCAGCGTTTCCTCGAACGCAAGTGGGCGCGCGAGCTCGACTACCGCCTGATCAAGGAGTTATGGGCCTTCACCGGCAACCGCATCGCGGTGCGCTTCGCCTACGAATGGCGCGACGACTCAGGCCACTGGTTTCGCTCATACGGCAACGAGAACTGGGAATTCAATGAGCAGGGCTTCATGCAGCGCCGCTACGCGAGCATCAACGACCTGCCGATCAAGGAAGCCGACCGCAAGTTCTTCTGGCCGCTGGGTCGGCGGCCAGACGACCATCCCGGACTATCCGACCTGGGTTTGTAAGGGATTCAGGGAGATCACGAACCATGCGCGATGCGGACACCCCCATGTTGCTGCACGAGGGCGAAATCGAGGTGCAAAACCGCTTTCATGTCGGCCCGACCTGGGACGAGGCACGGCTGGCGGCGATGCTGCGCGATCGCCTGCCGCCCGCCTGGGCAATGTTCCTGGAGAACCAGCCCTTTTTCTTCCTGGCCACGGCAAACGCGCGGGGCGAGTGCGACTGCAGCTTCCGCGGGCGCGAAACCCATGCCTCGGGCGAGCCCTACCCCCTGCTGCGGGTACTGGACGAACGGACGCTGGTGTTCCCCGATTTCAGTGGCAACAAGCTCTACAATTCGCTCGGCAATATCCTGGTCAACCCGCACGTCGGTCTGCTGTTCGTCGATTTCCAGCAGCGGATGCGCGTGCGGGTGAACGGGCACGCGCGCATCGTCGAAGACGCGGCAGCGCACGCCACGGTCTGGCCAGGCGCATTGCGCTACGTGGTCGTGACGGTCGCGCAGGCCTATCCCAATTGCAAGGCGCGGATTCCGCGCATGACCCTGGCGCCGCATGCCGACACCGGGCACGACGAATGAACGGAACCGGTCCGAATCAGGTGCGCGCAGTCTCGCCCGGCAGCCCGGGCAATGCGTGCATCAGCACATGCGTGCCTTGAGGTAGGCCGCGAAATCCTCGCTGACCTCGCTGTGCTTGAGCGCGTATTCGACGGTGGCCTGCAGGTAGCCGAGCTTGCTGCCGCAGTCGTAGCGGATGCCGTCGTAGGCGTAGGCCAGCACCTGCTGTTCCTTCAGCAATGCGGCGATGGCGTCGGTGAGCTGCAGTTCGCCGCCGGCGCCGGGCTTGAGATGCTGGATGTGGTGGAAGATGCGCGGGGTGAGGATGTAGCGGCCCACCACGCCCAGGGTCGAGGGCGCTTCCTCGGGCTTGGGTTTCTCGACGATGGCATTGACGCGCGACACGCGCTCGGCCATGGGTGAGGCGTCGACGATGCCATAGGCAGCGGTGTCCTCGCGCGGCACCTGCTGCACGCCAAGTACCGAGCACTGGTAGTAGCTGTACTGGTCGACCATCTGCTTCATCACCGCGGGCTTGCCGTCGAGCAGGTCGTCGGCGAGGATGACGGCAAAGGGTTCGTTGCCCACCACCGGCTGCGCGCACAGCACGGCGTGGCCCAGGCCCAGCGCCTCGGCCTGGCGGATGTAGATGAAATTGACGCCGGCGGGGCGGATCGACTGCACCAGTTCGAGCACGCGGTGCTTGTTGCGCGCGGCGAGTTCGGTTTCCAGCTCGTAGGCCTTGTCGAAGTGGTCCTCGACGGTACGCTTGGTGCGGCTGGAGATGAAGATGATGTCGGTGATGCCGGCGTCCATGGCCTCCTCGACCGCGTACTGGATCAGCGGCTTGTCGACGATGGGGAGCATTTCCTTGGGGCTGGCCTTGGTGGCCGGCAGGAACCGGGTGCCGAGGCCGGCGACGGGAAATACGGCTTTCTTCACTTGTTGCATCAGTCTCTTCCCTGAAAAGCTTTGGTCAAAAATCGAGGTCTTGCTGCTTCGCCTGCCTGTCCGTTGCCAGCAAGGCCAGCAACCCGGCTTCATCGAGTATCGTCACGCCGAGTTCCTGCGCCTTCGTCAGCTTGCTGCCGGCTTCTTCGCCGGCCACCACGTAGTCGGTCTTCTTCGACACCGAACCGGCGACCTTGCCGCCCGCCGCCTCGATCCTTTCCTTCGCGGCATCGCGCGTCAGCGTCGGCAGCGTGCCGGTCAGCACCAGCGTCTTGCCGGCAAGGATACCGGACGATTGTTGCAGGCCGGTGGATTCGCTCCAGTGCACCCCGGCGGCGCGCAGCCTGGCGACGACTTCCAGGTTGTGCGCCTCGGCGAAGAACTGCCGGATCGACTCCGCCACGATGGGTCCGACGTCGCGCACCGCAAGCAGGTCGTCTTCGCCGGCGGCGACCAGCGCATCGAACGCGCCGAAATGCCGCGCCAGATCCTTGGCCGTGGTCTCTCCGACATTACGGATGCCCAGCGCAAAAATGAAGCGCGCCAGCGTGGTGGCCTTGCTGGCCTCGATGGCGGCGACGAGATTGGCGGCGGATTTTTCCGCCATGCGGTCGAGTCCGGCCAGCGTGGCCTGGTCGAGGCCGTAGACGTCGGCGGGCGAGTGCACCAGGCCGCGGTCGACCAGCTGGTCGACCAGCCTGTCGCCCAGGCCCTCGATGTCCATGGCACGACGTCCGGCGAAATGAAGCAGTGCCTGCTTGCGCTGCGCCGGACAGTAGAGGCCGCCGGTGCAGCGCACCGCCGCTTCGCCTTCGAGCCGCACCACGTGCGAACCGCATTCGGGGCAGACCGGATAGCTCGCGAGAATACTGAAGCGCGGCGGTTCCGGCTGCGGACGGCGATCCGCCACCACCGCCACGACCTCGGGAATCACGTCGCCGGCGCGCCGCACGATGACGCTGTCGCCGACGCGCACGTCCTTGCGGTCGATTTCGTCCTGGTTGTGCAGCGTCGCATTGGTGACGGTGACGCCGCCGACAAAAACCGATTTCAGACGCGCCACCGGCGTGAGCGCGCCGGTGCGGCCGACCTGTACCTCGATGGCCTCGACCGTGGTCATCTCTTCCTGCGCAGGATACTTGTGGGCGACGGCCCAGCGCGGTTCGCGCGAACGGAAGCCGAGCGTGCGCTGCAGATCGAGACGGTTGACCTTGTAGACCACGCCGTCGATGTCGAAGGACAGCCGGTCGCGGCGTGCCGCGATGTCGCCGTGGAAGGCGACCAGCGCCGCCGCGCCGTGTCCCACGATGCGTTCTGCGCACACCGGCACGCCCATGGCCGCGAGCGCATCGAGGGTGGCGCTGTGGGTGGCCGGCGCCCCGGCCCAGCCCTGTACCTCGCCCAGGCCATAGGCAAAGAAGGACAGCGGCCGCTGCGCGGCGAGCCGGGGATCGAGCTGGCGGATGCTGCCGGCCGCGCCGTTGCGCGGGTTGACCAGGGCGGGCTTGCCCGCGTCGCGCTGCTTTGCGTTGTAGCGTTCGAAATCGTCGCGGCGCATGTAGACCTCGCCGCGGACTTCGAGCACGGCGGGCGGCTGCGCGGACCGCAGACGGAGCGGCACGACATGCACGGTACGGACGTTCTGCGTGACGTCCTCGCCGGTCTCGCCGTCGCCGCGGGTGGCTGCCTGCACCAGCACCCCGTGCTCGTAGCGCAGGTTGATCGCCAGTCCGTCGAACTTCAGTTCGGCCGCATATTCCACCGCCGCATCGCCATCCGCCAGGCCGAGTTCCTTGCGCACGCGCGCGTCGAAGGCGAGTGCGCCGCTGGCTTCGGTATCGGTCTCGGTGTGGATAGACAGCATCGGCACCGCGTGGCGTACCGGCGCAAAACCTTCGAGCGGTTTGCCGCCGACGCGCTGGGTCGGCGAATCGGGCGTGGCGAGTTCGGGGTGCGCGGCCTCGAGCGCCTGCAGCTCGCGGAACAGCCGGTCGTACTCCGCATCCGGTACGGTCGGTGCGTCGAGGACGTAGTAGGCGTAATTGTGGCGTTCGATTTCCTGGCGCAGCGCGGTCGCGCGGGCCAGGGCCTCCGGTGCCACCATCAGGAGAACAGGCGCAGCGCGCGTCGCGATCCGGAGGGCACGCCGCGCGCTTCCATGCGCTCGTATATCTGCAGGAGCTGGCTGCGGATCTTGTCGATGCCGGCGTCGGTGAGCGGACGCAGGTTGTCGTCGACCAGGATGCCGCCGACTTCGTTGGCGAGGCGGCGACCGAAGGTGACCATGCCGTCGAACACCTTGACGCCGTCCGGCACGCGCGGCACGTCGAACTGCAGGGTGACGCCCTGCGAAGCCTGGTCCTCGTGCACGTCGCCGGTGAAGGGTTCGGCGTCGTGGTTGCACAGCGCGTAGAGCGGCTCGCCGCGGCTGTCGAGCAGCTGGAATACGCCGTCCACGCCGAGCACCATGCCGCCGCCCTCGGCTTCGCGCACGATGCGGGTGAGGTTGACCGAACCTTCGCCGCGCGCCACGACGTTGAGGCCGATGAGCACGTCGACGTCGACGCAGAAGCGGTCGATGGACTGCGCGCGCTCGAGGGCGTCGGCCATGTCGTCGCAGGCGATGCGCAGTCCGTGCGCATGGGCCACGGCGGTCAGGGCGCCGCACAGCCCGGAAAGCTGCTCCTCGGCCGCCGCGCCGTTGCGGTCGGCCAGTTGCAGCGTCACCACGACCTGCTGGTAATGGGCATCACGCCAGGGATGCACCTCCTCCCATTCGGTCGCACCCACCGGCAGGCCGTACCAGCGCACCACCTTGCCGAGTGAGCGCACCTGGTTGAAGGTGTCGGCGAAGACGCTGGCCAGGATGCCGTCACCCTGCAGGCGCACACGGTATTCGATCAGTTCGTCGTAAGGCGCCGCAGCGGCCATGGCCGGCATGGCGGCAGCGCGCGCGGGTGCCGGCGGCGGTGCCGCGGGGCGCGGCGCAGGCGCCGGTTCGCGCGGCGTAAAGGCGGGCTCGACGTCCGGCACGGGTACCGCAGACGGGGCCGGCTGGGTATCGAGATGCAGATGCGGCTCGCCGATCTCGACGACGACGTCCGGACCGTCGGCGTCGAATACCGGATCATGCAGGGCCGGCTCGACGCGGTCGTGGCGTTCGCGCGGCGCCACGCCGGACGGCATCAGCGGGTCGAACGGGGGGGTCTGGAATGCGGCGGCGGCCTGCTTGCGGAAACGCCGCTCCTGGAACCAGTTGAACAGCACCACCGCGGCCACGACCAGGACGCCGACCACCAGCAAGCCAATCTGCAAATCACTCATTCGCCTTTTCTCGTCTGGACCGGATGGGACGTCACGACACGAACGAACCATTCGCTCGGCGCAATCATGCCCAATTCATTGCGTGCACGTTCCTCGATGGCATCGCGCCCCTGCTTGAGATCGCCCAGCTCGGCCAGCAGGCCGTCGTTGCGGATCTGCAGGCGATCGTTCAAGTCCTGCTGGGTTGCGATTTTCTGCGTGTACTCGCGCACTTTCAACCAGCCGCCCTCGCCCAGCCACAAGGGATATTGCAGCAAGACGATGGCAATACCCAAGGACCAGGTAAGCCCGCGGGTACGCAACTGCGCACCCAGGCGGCGCAATCCGCTGTTAGCCGCGCTGGCGGAACGCATCGCGTCCGGGGTAGCTCGCCGTGTCGCCGAGTTCTTCCTCGATGCGCAACAGCTGGTTGTACTTGGCCATGCGGTCGGAACGCGACAGCGAGCCGGTCTTGATCTGGCGCGCGTTGGTGGCAACCGACAGGTCGGCGATGGTGCTGTCCTCGGTCTCGCCCGAGCGGTGCGAGATCACCGAGGTGTAGCCGGCCTGCTTGGCCATTTCGATGGCCTGGAAGGTTTCCGACAGCGTGCCGATCTGGTTGACCTTGATCAGGATCGAGTTGGCGATGCCCTTGTCGATGCCTTCCTTGAGGATCTTCGAATTGGTGACGAAGAGGTCGTCACCGACGAGCTGGATCCGGGTGCCGAGTTTTTCGGTGAGCACTTTCCAGCCGTCCCAGTCGCCTTCCGCCATGCCGTCCTCGATGCTGATGACGGGATACTTGTCGCACCAGGCGGCGAGGTAGTCGGCCATTTCGGCAGAGCTGAGTTTCTTGCCTTCGGATTCGAGGTGATAGGCGCCGTCCTTGTAGAACTCGGACGCGGCGCAGTCGACGCCGATGGCGACGTCGATGCCCGGCTGCAGGCCGGCTTTCTCGATGGCCTGCACGATCAGCTTCAGCGCGGCCTCGTGCGATTCGAGGTTGGGCGCAAAGCCGCCTTCGTCGCCGACGGTGGTCGCCATGCCGAGGCCGTCGAGCAGCTTCTTCAGGGCGTGGAAGACTTCCGCGCCGTAGCGCAGGGCTTCGCGGAAGCTCGGCGCGCCGACCGGAATGATCATGAATTCCTGCATGTCGATGTTGTTGTTGGCGTGCGCGCCGCCGTTGATGATGTTCATCATCGGCACCGGCAGCTGCATCGGCGCAGCGCCGCCCAGGTAGCGGTAGAGCGGCAGGCCAGCCTGTTCGGCGGCGGCGCGGGCGCAGGCCATCGACACGGCGAGCAGCGCGTTGGCGCCCAGGCGCGACTTGTTCTCGGTGCCGTCGAGGTCGATCATGGTCTTGTCGATGAAGGCCTGGTCTTCCACGTCGAGCCCGATGATGGCTTCGCAGATTTCGGTGTTGACGTGCTCGACGGCCTTCAGCACGCCCTTGCCGAGGTAGCGGCTCTTGTCGCCGTCGCGCAGCTCGATCGCCTCGCGCGAGCCGGTCGACGCGCCGGACGGCACGGCGGCACGGCCCATCACGCCGGATTCCAGCAGCACGTCGGCTTCAACAGTGGGATTGCCGCGGGAGTCGAGGATTTCCCGGGCGACGACATCGATGATTGCGCTCAATTGCTTTCCTTAGGTTACAAGTCGTAGAGAAGACGGACGCGCGGTCCGCCGTCTCCTCCGTTCAGATTTTCATCAGTTGGTGTTCTGCGAATCCGCGCTGCTTCACCAGCGCGTCGATTTCCTTCAGCGTTTCCAGCAGTTCCTTCATCATGCCCAGCGGCCAGGCGTTGGGACCGTCGGACAGCGCGCATTCGGGGTTGGGGTGGGTCTCGGCGAAGAGGCCGGCCACGCCGGTGGCCACCGCCGCGCGCGCCAGCACCGGCACGAACTCGCGCTGGCCGCCGCTCTTGGTGCCCTGCCCGCCCGGCTGCTGCACCGAATGGGTGGCGTCGAACACCACCGGACACTGGGTGGCGCGCATGATCGCGAGGCCCCGCATGTCGGACACCAGGGTGT
This sequence comes from Thiobacillus sp., assembly GCA_044227225.1. Taxonomy (GTDB): domain Bacteria; phylum Pseudomonadota; class Gammaproteobacteria; order Burkholderiales; family Thiobacillaceae; genus Thiobacillus. The sequence continues at coordinate 300,399 of JBGAFM010000002.1, forward strand.
TGTAGCCGAACGAGACGCCGCGCTCGCACACCATGATCTGGTCGTTGCCCACCGCGCGCGCCTTGTCGACGACGTTCTGCATGTCCCACGGCGCGAGGAACTGGCCCTTCTTGATGTTGACCGGCTTGCCCGCCTTCGCCACGTTCTGGATGAAGTTGGTCTGGCGGCAGAGGAAGGCCGGGGTCTGCAGCACGTCGACCACGGACGCGACCTCGTCCAGCGGGGTGTCCTCGTGCACGTCGGTCAGCACCGGCACGCCGAGCTGCTTCTTCACTTCGGACAGGATGCGCAGGCCTTCTTCCAGCCCCAGGCCGCGGAAGGACTGGGTGGACGAGCGGTTGGCCTTGTCGAACGAGGACTTGTAGATGAAGGGCACGCCGAGCGCCGCGCACATTTCCTTCAGCTGGCCTGCGGTATCCATCGCCAGCTGCTCGGATTCGATCACGCAGGGGCCCGAGATCAGGAACAGCGGCTTGTCCAGCCCGGCTTCGAAATGACAGAGCTTCATGCGCGCTTCTCCTGCTGGTAGGCCAGCGCCGCCTTCACGAAGGCGCTGAACAAGGGATGGCCGGTGCGCGGGTTGCTGGTGAATTCTGGGTGGAACTGGCAGCCGACGAACCAGGGATGGACGTCGGTCGGCAGCTCGACCATTTCGCACAGGTCGGTGCCGGGCGCGCGGCCCGCCACCACCAGGCCCCGGGCTTCGAGCTGCGACAGCAGGGTGTTGTTCACCTCGTAGCGATGGCGGTGGCGTTCGACGATGCTGTCGGCGCCGTAGACCTCCCGCGCGAGCGAACCCGCCTTGAGGTTGCAGGGCTGGCCGCCCAGGCGCATGGTGCCGCCGAGGTCGGACTGTTCGCTGCGCTTCTCGACCTGGCCGGAACGGTCCAGCCATTCGGTGATGAGGCCGATGACGGGATGCGCGGTCGCCGGCTCGAATTCGGTGGAATGCGCGTCGGCCATGCCGGCGACGTCGCGCGCGTACTCGACCACGGCGAGCTGCATGCCGAGGCAGATGCCGAGATAGGGCACCTTGTGCTCGCGCGCATAGCGGATCGCGGCGATCTTGCCTTCGACCCCGCGCTTGCCGAAGCCGCCGGGCACCAGGATCGCGTCCATGCCTTTCAGCGTGTCGACCCCGGATTTCTCGATCTGCTCGGAATCGATGTAGTGGATGCGCACCTTGCTGCGCGTGTGCATGCCGGCGTGGATCATCGCCTCGGACAGCGACTTGTAGGATTCGGTGAGGTCGACGTACTTGCCGACGAAGGCAATGTCGACGGTGTGCTGGGGGTGTTCCAGCGCGTCGACCAGCCGGGTCCACACGGAGAGATCGGCGGCACGCGCCAGGATGTCGAGCTTGTGGCAGACGATCTCGTCGAGCATCTGCTCGTGCAGCATGGCGGGGATCTTGTAGATCGAGTCGGCGTCGCGCACCTCGATCACCGCCTCGGGACGCACGTTGGTGAAGAGCGCGATCTTGCGGCGTTCGTCGACCGGGATCTCGCGGTCGGCCCGGCACAGCAGGATGTCGGGCTGGATGCCGATCTCGCGCAGTTCCTTCACGCTGTGCTGCGTGGGCTTGGTCTTCAGTTCACCTGCAGTCGGAATGTAGGGCAGCAGCGTGAGGTGAATGAAGCAGGTATTGCGCGGACCGTCCTCGAACCCCATCTGGCGGATCGCTTCCAGGAAGGGCAGCGATTCGATGTCGCCGACGGTACCGCCGATTTCCACCAGCGCCACGTCCGCGCCCCTGGCGCCCTCGCGGATCGACAGCTTGATCTCGTCGGTGATGTGCGGGATGACCTGCACCGTGCCGCCGAGATAGTCGCCGCGCCGCTCCTTGTCGATCACTGACTTGTAGATCTGGCCGGTGGTGAAGTTGTTGCGCTTGCTCATGCGGGCGCTGGAAAAGCGCTCGTAGTGCCCCAGGTCGAGGTCGGTCTCGGCGCCGTCGTCCGTCACGAACACCTCGCCGTGCTGGAACGGGCTCATCGTTCCGGGGTCGACGTTGATGTACGGGTCGAGCTTTAAGAGGGTGACGCGGATACCGCGCGATTCGAGCAGCGCAGCGAGAGAAGCGGAGGCGATCCCTTTCCCGAGGGAAGAAACCACCCCACCTGTGACAAACACGTACTTCGTCATGTTGGTTGGCGGGGGCGGGTGATGACGGATTCTACTCCATCGACCGGGACGGCTCAATGACGCCCCACCCCACCCTGACGAGCGGCTTTCAGCCGCCGGCCAGCCTCTTCCACGTCGCCAGCACGGTGTCCGGATTGAGCGAGATCGAGCCGATGCCCTGCGCCACCAGCCAGTCTGCCAGATCGGGATGGTCGCTCGGGCCCTGGCCGCAGATACCGATGTACTTCCCCTGGCGCCGGCAGGCGGCGATGGCGTCGGCGAGCAGTTTCTTCACCGCCGGGTTGCGCTCGTCGAAACCTTCGGCAACCAGGCCGGAATCGCGGTCGATGCCGAGCGTAAGCTGGGTGAGGTCGTTGCTGCCGATGGAAAAGCCGTCGACGTGCGCGAGGAAATCGTCGGCCAGCAGCACATTGGCGGGGATTTCGCACATCATGATGAGCCGCAGCCCGGCATCCCCGCGCGCAAGGCCGTTCTCCGCCAGCAGGCCGACGACGCGGGCGCATTCGTCGACGGTGCGCACGAAGGGAATCATCACTTCCACATTGGCGTAGCCCAGCGCCTCGCGCACCTGCTTCAGCGCGCGGCATTCGAGTTCGAAGGCGGGGCGGAACAGGGTCGACACATAGCGCGCGGCGCCGCGCAGACCCAGCATGGGATTCTCTTCCCTCGGCTCGTAGCGGTCGCCGCCCAGCAGGTTGGCGTATTCGTTGGACTTGAAATCGGACAGGCGCACGATCACCGGCTGCGGCCAGAAGGCGGCGGCGAGCGTGGCGATGCCTTCGGCGAGCTTGTCGACGTAGAAAGCGACAGGATCGGCGTAGCCGGCGCAACGTGCGTCGATTTCCGTCCGCAGCGCATCCGGCAGCGTCGCGTAATCCAGCAGCGCCAGCGGATGCACGCCGATCATGCGGGCGATGATGAATTCAAGCCGCGCGAGCCCGATGCCGCGATTGGGAATCTGCGCGAATTCGAAGGCGCGCTCGGGATTGCCCACGTTCATCATCAGTTTCACCGGCGGTTCGGCCAGGGTCTCGCCTGCCAGGGTTTCGACGCTGAAACGCAGGCGACCGGCGTAGACGAGGCCGGTATCGCCTTCGGCGCAAGAGACGGTGACCGCTTCGCCGTCCTGCAGGACCGCTGTTGCGTCGCCCGTGCCGACGACCGCCGGAATGCCCAGTTCGCGCGCGACGATGGCGGCGTGGCAAGTACGCCCGCCGCGGTTGGTGACGATGGCGGCCGCGCGCTTCATCACCGGCTCCCAGTCGGGGTCGGTCATGTCGGTCACCAGCACGTCGCCGGGCTGCACGCGCTGCATCTCGGCGGGACTCGCGATCACGCGCACCGCGCCGGCGCCGATCTTCTGCCCGATGGCACGGCCGCTGATGCGCACCTCGCCGCTCTGTTCCAGCACGTAGCGTTCGCCGCCGCCGGCGTTGCGCGCCTTCACCGTTTCCGGGCGCGCCTGCACGATGAAGAGTTCGCCGGTCTCGCCATCCTTCGCCCACTCGATGTCCATCGGCCGGCCGTAGTGCGCCTCGATGGTCATCGCCTGCCTCGCGAGGTCGAGCACGTCGGCGTCGGTCAGCGCGTAGCCCTGCGCCAATTCGCGCGGCGTGTCCTCGACGACGTTGCCGCCATCCCGCCACACCATGCGGATCGCCTTGTCGCCCAGCTCGCGCCGCACGATGGCGGGAAAGCCAGCGGCGAAAAGCGGCTTGTGGACGTAGAACTCGTCGGGGTTCACCGCGCCCTGCACCACGGTTTCGCCCAGGCCGTATGCGGCGGTGATGAAGACCACATCGCGGAAACCAGATTCGGTATCGAGCGTGAACATCACGCCGGCGCTGGCAAGGTCGGAACGCACCATGCGCTGGACGCCGGCCGACAACGCAACGTCGGTGTGCGCGTAACCGTGGTGCACGCGGTAGGCGATGGCGCGGTCGTTGTAGAGCGAGGCGAAGACCTTCTTCACGTAGCGCAACAGATCGGCCTCGCCGCGCACGTGCAGATAGGTTTCCTGCTGGCCGGCGAAGGAGGCGTCGGGTAGATCCTCAGCGGTGGCGGACGAACGCACGGCAACCGAGACGTTCTCGCCGAGCGCGCGGTAGGCCGCGCGCAGGCCCGTTTCCAGCGCGGGCGGCAGCGTCGCCGCCTCCACCCAGCCGCGGATCTCCGCACCGGCGGCGGCCAGCGCGGCCACGTCGGCGACGTCGAGCGCGGCCAGACGCGCCTGGATGCGCCCGCGCAACTGGTTGAGATCGAGCAGGTCCCAGAAGGCCTGCGCGGTGGTCGCGAAGCCGCCGGGCACCTTCACGCCTGCGTCGGCGAGATGCGCAATCATTTCGCCGAGCGAGGCGTTCTTGCCGCCCACCTTCGGCACGTCGGCCATCGACAGCCGGTCCAGGGGAACGATATAGTCGGGCGACTGCTGTTGATTCGGATCGGGCATTTCTCACTTCTCCATGCACGCGCGTGTTGTCTACTGCGTATCGGATCACACTGGGCTGACCGTCGAAGCGGTGACCCGAAGTGTGCTGTCGCAGTTCCCGGCCTTCGAGTTTAGCCGGATTGTGCTGCCCTTCGTGGACGACCTGGGCAAGGCCCGCGAAGCGGCCCGGCGCATCGCGGCCACCCCCGGCGCGCTGGTGTTTTCCACGCTGACCGACCCGGCGGCGCGTGCCGCACTGCGCGAGGCCGGCGCGCCGGTGTTCGATGCCTTCGAGCAGCTGGCGCCGGCCGTGGAAGCCGCGCTCGGCCAACCGGCCGTCCCCGGGCCCGGACGCATCCACGGCATGGCGGCGGACTACGAGGCGCGCATGGACGCCGTCAATTTCAGTCTGGCGGCGGACGACGGCCTGCAACCCCAGCGGCTTGCGCAGGCCGACCTGGTGCTGGTCGGCGTGTCGCGCGTCGGCAAGACGCCGACCGCGCTCTATCTCGCGCTGCAATACGGCCTGGCCGTGGCCAATTACCCGCTCACCCCGGACGATCTCGACCGCGACGCCCTGCCCGGCTGCCTGCTCGACGCCCTGCCGCGCCTGCGCGGCCTCACGCTGGAACCCGCGCGACTCGCCGCGATCCGCGAGGCCCGCTATCCCGGCAGCCGCTATGCCCGGCCCGAACAGTGCCGCGCCGAACTCGCCGCCGCCGCCGCGCTGCTCGCCCGCCACGACGTCCCCCTGCTCGACACGACCCGCATGTCGGTGGAGGAAATCGCCTCCCGCCTGCGGCAAACGCTCAAGTAGGGCCGGATTTGCACCGTAATCGCAGGCACGAACCCACGATGGAGCACGACATGGCGCAGGACGACCTGGTCATCACCGGCGTGATGGAAAACGGCAAGACCTTCCGTCCCTCGGACTGGAGCGAACGCCTGTCGTCCACCCTGGCGAGCTTCCTGGTCGACCACCGCCTGCGCTATTCCGCTGGCGTACAGCCCTGCATACTCGACGGCGAGCGCTGCCTCATCGTGGCACGCTGGCTGGAGGAAGCCGACCCGGCCGCCTATGCCTATGTGATGGGCTTCGCCCACGACAATCACCTGCGCGTCCAGTTCGACCGCCGCAGCGGCGAACGCGCGCTGCAGAAACTTTAGCCGAGCCCCCGCTGGCGCGCGGCCTCGAACGCCGCCACCGCCAGCGCGGCCGCCGCATTCAGCGACTCCACCCTGCCCCGCATCGGGATCACGACCCGCGCCGTGGCCGCCGCGCGTACCGCCGGCGACAGCCCCGCCCCCTCGTTGCCGACGACCAGGGCCACCGGCCCGGTGAGCACGCGCCGGTAAAGACTGCCGTCCTCGCCCAGTGCGAGCGCCAGGCTGTCGCCTGCGAACCGGGCCAGCCAGTCGGGCAGGTCCACGCCGGTTTCCATGGGCAGCACGAATTGCGCGCCCTGCCCGCCGCGCAGCGCCTTGGGCGACCAGGGATCGTGACAGCCCTTCGACAGCACGGCCTGCGTCGCCCCGGCCGCCGCTGCGGTACGCAACAGGGCGCCGAGATTGCCCGGATCCTGGATATCCTCCAGCACGAGTACCAGCGGCACGCCGGCGACGGCCGGCGGGGTAAGCCAGGCCGTTTCGGCGAGGAGGCCGCTGGGCGTGGCGACCGGGGCAAGTTCGGCAAACAGCGCGTCCGGCATCACCAGCACTTTCGCCCGCGTGCAGCGCGCGATGAGCGGCGCCGCCCTGCCCACGTCGCTGGACGCGGAGCGCACCACGGTATGCGGCTGGCCGCCCGCCTCCAGGCAGGCGGCCAGCAGATGCGTACCGTCGAGCAGGGTCATGCGCGCCTCGCGCCGCGCGCGGGCGGAATCGGCAAGTTTCTTCAGCCGCTTGAAGACCGGATTGTCGCGCGATGTAATGGCAGTCTCATGCATGCCCGGATTATCGCTCACCGCCCCGCTCCCCGCTCCCCGCTCCCCGCTCCCCGCTCCCCGCTCCCCGCTCCCCGCTCCCCGCTCCCCGCTCCCCACTCCCCACTCCCCACTCCCCACCCCCCACTCCCCACTCCCCACTCCCCGCTCCCCGCTCCCCGCTCCCCGCTCCCCGCTCCCCGCTCCCCGCTCCCCGCTCCCCGCTCCCCGCTCCCCGCTCCCCACTCCCCCCTCCCCACTCCCCACTCCCCACTCCCCCAAGAGTAAACTCGCCCCATGCGTATCGCTCTCATCACGCCCTACGGACGCGAGCACCGCAACGGCAACTGGCATACCGCCGCGCGCTGGGCGCGCTTTCTGCGCGACGCCGGCCACGCGGTGCGGGTGCAGGTCGAATGGGACGGCCGCGACGCCGATCTGATGCTGGCCCTGCACGCACGCCGCAGCTTTGCGGCGATCCGCGCCTTCGCCGACCGTCACCCAAGCCGCCCGCTGCTGCTGGCGCTGACCGGCACCGATCTCTACCGCGACATCCATGTGGACGCGAGCGCCCGGGAAGCGCTCGTGCTGGCGCATCGCCTGATCGTGCTGCAGGACCGCGGCCTTGACGAATTGCCGCCGGCGCTTGCCGCCAAGGCACGCGTGATCTACCAGTCCGCGCCCGACGTCGCGCGCCAGCCCGCACGCGACGATGCTTTCGACGTGCTCGTCATCGGCCATCTGCGCGAAGAAAAAGACCCTTTCCGTACGGCGCTCGCCACGTCGTATCTGCCGGCGCATTCGCGTATCCGCGTGACGCATCTCGGCGAAGCACTCTCCGACGACATGGCCTTCACAGCCGACCTCGCGGCACGCAAGCTGGCGCGCTGGCACTGGGCCGGCGGTGTGACGCACGCGGCCGTGCTGAAGCGGCTCGCGCGAGCCCGGCTGATGGTCGTGAGTTCGCTGATGGAAGGCGGTGCCAACGTCATCTGCGAGGCCCTGGCGGCGGACGTACCCGTGCTGGCCTCCCGCATGTCGGGCAACGTGGGCATGCTGGGGGACGATTATCCCGGCTACTTCCCGGTGGGGGACGAACGGGCGCTGGCCGCCCTGCTGGCCCGGACCGAGGACGACCCCGATTTCCACGCCCGCCTGCTTGCATGCGGCCGGGCCCGCCGCGCCCTGATGCGCCCTGAACAGGAAGCCAGCCGGCTGCGCCAGCTGGTGGCGGAATTCGAACAGGCACCGGGCCGTCCGCTCAGAACCGCAGGTTGACGGCGACGTTGAAGGAACGCCCGCGTCCCGGCACGCTCATGCCCCATGGCACGCCGCCGGTGGTCATCGAATTGCCCTGGCCGAGATAGGCGCCGCCCAGCGGGAGCAGATAGAAGGTGTCGAAGACGTTCTCGACGTCGAAATCGACGCGTACCTGTTTCCACTCGTAACTGCTGCGCAGGTTGAACAGCGCGTAGCCCGGCGTCGTGACTTCGTTGCGCACCTGGGAGATCGCATCCTTGGCCGCCACGCCCTGCACCTCGGCCGTGCTGGTCCAGCGGCCGAGCCGGTGCACCAGTGCCAGCTTCGCGTTGAGCGGCATCATGTGATACAGGTTGTCGCCCGTACTGCGGTTCTCCCCGCGCACGTAATTGAGCAGTGCCGTCGCGGTCCAGTCGCCCAGGTCGCCGGTCTTGCCGAGATGCAGCGAGCCGGACACATCGACGCCGTACAGGAACGCCGACTGGTTCACGTACTGCAGCAGCACGTAGGCACTGGTCGTCGTCAGATAGGCATTCGTATTGCAGACCGGCGGACCGCAGCGTTTCGCGTCGATGAAATCCTCGACCCAGGTCGCGTAAGCCGTCGCCTTGATCCCCCATTCCGTCCTGTCCGCATCGTGCCAGTCTGCGCTCGCGCTGAGCGTGTGGGCGACTTCCGGCTTCAGGTCGGGATTGCCGACGTAGCCGTTGCCGTCGCCGACGAAATTGTTCATCAGCGCCGCCATGGCGAAGCTCGACCAGGGATAGCGCTCGTGCAGGTTGGGCGAGCGGGTTTTCCGCGCAACGCCGGCCTCGTAGCTTTGCATCGCATCGGGGCTGAAGCGCGCCAGCAGCGTCCAGTCCCAGTTGTGGTCGACGCGCTCGCGGTCGAGCGCATTGAACTTGTCGGCGTCCGCCTGATAGCTGCCGCTGCTGTAGCCCTGCACCGGCCCGGCGTTCGACACCACGGTATCGCTGCGGATGCCGGCCAGCGTCGTCCAGTCGGCGTTCCAGCGTGCTTCCCATTCGGCGAACAGGCCCAGGCGGTCGCGTTCGCCGTCGCGGATGTTCCAGAAATCGTCGCAGCACATCACGCCCGGCGCCGGGCCGCCGATGGGCGGCCACCAGTCGTCCAGGCGATAGCGCTGGAAATCGCCGCCCACGCGCACGATGTCGGTTTCCGACAGGTCGATGCTGCCCTTGATCTGGCCGCCCTGGGTCGTCGCCAGGGTGTCCATCGGCATCATCAGCCCGTTGAACCGCTCCTGCAGCATGTCCATGTGATGACGCAGCCGCTGCCCGAAGACCCGTGCCTCGAGCTGCCCCCAGTCGTACTGCCCGGTATAGCGCAGATTGACCAGCCGGTTCACGTTGGCGGGCTCGCCCTTGTCGATGAGGTAATTGCCCGGCACCGTCGGATCGTTCGGATCGGGTGCGCTGGAAACCATGTCCATGCGCTGGTTGGGAAAGCCTTCGTAGTCGAGTTTCTGCTCGCTCAATCCGAGCTCGAACAGATGATCGGCCTGGCGAAACGCCAGGTCGAGCGCCCGGTTGCGCGCGCCCCGGTATTCGCTGACGCCGACTTCCTCGGGCGCAATCGGCCGTGCGCCGAAGTTTTGCCACAGGCCGGGCTTCTTGAAATTGCCCGCCGCCTCGTAGTTGTCGGATTGCGAATTCGACTCGGTGTACGACAGGGCCAATTGTTCCCCGGCCACCGAGGCGCCGAAATTGTAGCCGCGCGCGTTGCCGTTGCTGCGGTAGAAAGCCCCCGCCTGCCCCTTCACCAGCAGCCCTTCGCCTTCGCCGGCAAATTCCGGCGGGGCCGACTTCACCTGGATGGTACCGCCGATGCTGTCGCCGCCCGCGCTCACCGGCGCGATCCCCGCGTACACGTCTATGCTTTCGACCCGCGACGGATCGATGTAGGACAGTACCGAATTCATGTGGTTGGGACAGGCCGACATCAGGTCCATGCCGTCGACCTGGACGCGCAGGCGGTCGTCGGCAAGACCGTGGAGGACGGGAAGTCCGGCAATGCCGCCGGCACTGTAGACGCTCGCGCCGGGGACGTCTTCCAGCAGACGCGTCGTGTCGCTCGTGCGCGTGCGCTGCGGGGCGATCGACTCAGTGCCGAGACGGGTCGCACCCAGCGGCGTTGCCGGTTCCGGCGTACCGGTGACGATCACCGTCATCAGCGGCTCGGCCTGCTCCGGCACGACAGGCGCAGCGGGCTCCGCCGCATGGGCGAGCGAACCGCACAGGCCGGCCGCAAACAGCACGACCCGCGCAGGGCGAAACCATGCGCGGGCCGCACACCCGAAGGTCTGTCGAAGAATCATTTCATTTATTCTTTGCCGGCATCCTGATGCCGGTATCAAGCATCGCACGCCGGGATCAGGCTCCCTTTCGCCGGCGAACCGCCAGTCCCACCAGGCCCAGGCCGGCCAGCAGCATCGCGTAGGTCTCGGGTTCCGGAACGGCCGCCGTGATCGTCTGCGACACCGGATAGCCGCTCATGGTCCCGACCAGGCCATACCCTGCCGCCGTTGTTCCGGTCATGCACACCGCGCCCATCATGCCGCCCGGCGCGCAGTCCGCGTAGGCCAGTTTATCGATCTGCGCCTGGGCCAGCGCCATCGTCGGATTCGCCGTAGGCACGAAAATCATGGCATAGGCGTTGCCCACGTTGGCACCCGGGAATCCGTAGTAGACCCCCTGGCTGGCGATACCCGCACCCGGGCTCCAGTGGTCGCCGGCCATGAAAGTATCGGTATTGCTGTTCAGGAACGTGGTGACCAGCAGGCCGCTCACCCCGCCCAGCGTCACCGCCACCGACGACAGCTGGTGGGTCAGGCTCAGCCAGGTCATGCCGTAGTCGCCGTTCGCTCCGGCGACCGCCGGATTGCCGGTCATCGATTCGGACAGCATGCCCTGCAGGTTCGACACCGTCAGCGCGACGTCGTCGAAGTCGAACGTGCCCTTGAAGATCGTGTTCCTGGGCTGGGTATCGGGTTCGTAGAAGGTTTCGACGACGTTGTAGGTAGTGACGGCGGCGTGCGCCATCGGGACGCCGGCGAACACGGACAGCGCGCCGGCAAGCAACAACGATTTATTCATGAGCCTCTCCCTGTTTTATCGAATCAGCGCACGCTGCGCCGGCGCACTGCAAAGCCCACCAGTCCCAGCCCGGCCAGCAGCATGGCGTAGCTTTCCGGTTCCGGTACCGCCACCGTGATCGTCTGCGTGATCGGCGCGGTTCCCATCATGGTGCCGCCGGCCGTGCCGTCCGCCTTGAGCCAGCCGGTCATGCACACCGAGCCCATCATCAGGCCGCCGCTGGTGCAATCGGCATAGGCCAGCTTCTTGGTCTGGTCTGCGGTCAGGGCGGCGGTCGGGTCGGCAAGATTGAGATAGAGCGTCACGTAGGCGTTCTGGTTACCGTAGGTCGCGGTGCCGCCGGTCGCGAAGCCGCCACCGGTAAATACGTCGGTCGAGTTCTGCGCGAATACGCTGACCAGCAGCCCGCCCATGCCGTCGTTCACCGACGAAAGCTGATAATTCAGGGCAACCGTGCTCATCGGGATGCCGCCGAGCGTGTTGCCGGTCATCGATTCGGTCAGCGAGCCGCTGAGGCCGCTCACGGTCTGCGCGACGTCGTCGTACTGGAACGAGCCGGTGAAGATCGTGTCGTTGCCCTTGGACACGAGGTTGGGATGCAGCTGATGGTAGGTCTGCGTGACGCTGTAAGTCGTCACGACGGCCTGGGCATCCACGCTGAATATCGCGGCGCCGGCCATGGCAGCCGCCAGGACGGCACGGGTTTGCAGTCTGGTCATTGTTCTTTCCCTTGTATGCGGTTGTTATGTCTGTAGGTGTTCGACCTACATGCCCGCAAGGATATGGCGCCGCCGCAGGACTGCAATTAGGCATTTTGTCGCACCCCCGCGCCCGGGCGTGGACGGCACGCCGGGAATGCGCAGGGTTCAGTTCTCGTCGAACAGGATGCCGAACATGCGCGTGCGTTCCGCCGCGCTCAGCCCGCGCAGGACCCGCACGGCCTCGTGCGCAATGCGCTCGTCCCGCGTGGCCGAATACGCGACCAGCAGCCTGCGCCAGACCTCGGCCAGCGCCGGATCGGTGGCACGCAGGCGATCCAGCGCGCGCGCCACGCCGGCCTGCCCCCGCGTGAGATAGAAGGTCAGGCCCAGGTTGTTCCATGCCTGCAGGTAATCCGGGGCACGCTCCACCGCCGCGCGGTAGGCCTGCATCGCCTCGCGCGGCCGGCCGCTGTCGCGCAGGGCATTGCCGAGATTGTTGCGGGCCTGCACGTCGTCGGGCGCGAGTTGCAGATTGCGTTCGTAGGCCGCGATGGATTCCGCCGGCCGTCCCAGCGCGGACCATGCCCGCCCCTGGACGAACCACGCCAGCGGATCGCCGGGCTCGGCCCGCGCCCAGGCCTGCCCGAGCGCCAGCAGCCCCGGCCAGTCGGCGCGCTGTTCCAGCATCCGCGCCTGTGCGACCCGGTCGGCACGGGCCGCTTGCGGCGCGGGCTGGCCATCCAGTCCGAAGGTCTGCGCCCCCGCCCGGGCCGTGCCGGACAGGCCGGCCAGCAGCACACAGGCGAGGCCTGCCGAAATGAAACGATCCATGCGCCGGATTCTACGCGGCGTGTGTCCGCATCGCGTAAGCTGTCGGGTCTTCCAGCCCCTGCCACGCCATGTCTGCCACCGAACACTTCATCCCCGGCAAGGACGCTTCGCTCGAAGCCTCCATCGCCACACTGCAATCGAAACTCACCGCGCTTGGTTTCCACATCGAGGAGCGCTCCTGGCTGAATCCGGTGGAAGGCGTGTGGTCGGTGCACATCCGCGACCGCGACTGCCCGATCCTGTTCACCAACGGCAAGGGCGGCTCGGAACTGGCCGCGCGGGCGAGCGCGCTGGGCGAATATTTCGAGCGCCTGTCGACCAACTATTTCTGGACGCATTTCTACCTGGGCGAGACGATCGCCAACCGGCATTACGTGCACCATCCGGACGAGCGCTGGTTCGACGCAGACGGTGATGCGTGGCCGGAAGACCTGCTCACGCCCGACCTGCATGCACACTACAACCCCGACGATGGCGTGCGTGCAGACCAGCTCATCGACCTCAATTCCGGCAACGCCGCACGCGGCATCTGCGCCATTCCCTATCAGCGCCTGCGCGATGGCCTAACGGTGTATTTTCCGGTCAACCTCATCGGCAACCTCTACGTGAGCAACGGCATGTCGGCCGGCAACACGCTGAAGGAAGCGCGCACGCAGGCGCTGGCCGAAATCTTCGAGCGCCACATCAAGTTCCGCATCATCGAGGAAGGCCTGTGCCTGCCTGACGTGCCGGAGGCCGTGATCGCCCGCTACCCGCGCATCGCCGCCGGCATCCGCGGCCTGCGCGAGGCGGGTTTCGGCATCCTTGTGAAGGATGCCTCGCTCGGCGGCAAATATCCGGTGATGAACGTCACGCTGCTGCATCCGCACGACCAGGGCTGCTTCGCCAGCTTCGGCGCGCACCCGCGTTTCGAGGTGGCGCTGGAACGCGCGCTGACGGAGCTATTGCAGGGCCGCGCGCTCGATGCGCTGGCTGGCTTTCCCGCCCCCGGCTTCGACCCGGTCGAAATCGCCGACCCGCAGAACCTGGAAATCCACTTCGTCGATTCCAGCGGCGTGATCAGCTGGCAGTTCCTGCGCGACACGCCCGACTTCGACTTCGTCGACTGGAATTTCGGCACCACCACCGAAGAGGACTACCGCTGGTCGATCGACGCGCTGCACGCTGAAGGCCGCGAACTCTACATCGCCGACTTCGAGCATCTTGGCGTCTATGCCTGCCGCATCCTGGTACCCGGCATGTCCGAGATCTACCCGGTGGAAGAACTCGAATTCGAGAACAACAGCGTCGGCAATCTCATCCGCCCCGCGCTTGCCCGTCTGCCCGAACTCGACGACGACGCCTGCGCCGAACTGCTGGATTTGATGAATGAACTGGAGCTTGCCGACGACCGCCTGGTGACCGTGCTGATCGGCCTCGCCCCCGACGCCGATTCGCCGTGGACCGACATCCGCGTCGGCGAGATCAAGCTGCTGCTTGCGCTGGCCCTGGGCGACGACGAAGCCATCCTCGAAGGCTGCACCTGGATCGCCCAGTACGGCCAGCGCAGCGAAGCGCGCCTCAAGGTCTACCGCTGCATCGCCGACCTCGTCCGGCTCGGCGACCCCGGCCCCTTCGAGCCCGCGCTGGCGCTGCTGTACGGCCGCGAGACGCTGGAACAGGCGTACGCCCTGTTCAACCAGGACGAGCGCTTCTTCGGACTGACCTCGCTGGGTAGCGACTTCGAGGGCAGCGCCATGCACCGGCGCCTGCTGGAGGCGTACCGCAAGGTGCGCGGCTAGATCACGCCCCGATGAAAATTCCGAAACGCCTCCACCCCCTGCTCGAAGACGGCCTTATCGACGGCGTCGTGCGCCAGCTCATGAGCGGCAAGGAAGCCATGGTCTTCGTCGTCCGCTGCGGCGACGACATCCGCTGCGCCAAGGTCTACAAGGAAGCCAACAAGCGCAGCTTTCGCCAGGCCGTCGACTACACCGAGAACCGCAAGACCAAGAACAGCCGCCAGGCACGCGCCATGGCCAAGGGCACGAAGTACGGCCGCGAGATGCAGGAAGCCGCCTGGCAGAGCGCCGAGGTCGACGCGCTGTACCGGCTGGCAGCCGCCGGCGTGCGGGTGCCCGTGCCGTACAACTTCCACGAGGGCGTGCTGCTGATGGAACTGGTCGCCGATGCCGACGGCAATGCCGCGCCCCGCCTCAACGACGTGTCGTTCACCGAAGCCGAAGCCCTCGCCCACCACCAGACGCTCATCCGCGAAGTCGTGCGCATGTTGTGCGCCGGCGTCATCCACGGCGACCTCTCCGAATTCAACATCCTCGTCGCCGCCGACGGCCCGGTCATCATCGACCTGCCCCAGGCGGTCGACGCCGCCGGCAACAACCACGCCCAGGCGATGCTGGCGCGAGACGTGAACAACCTGAAGACCTATTTCGGCCAGTTCGCGCCGGCGCTGCTGGCGACGCAATACGCCGAGGAAATCTGGGCGCTGTACGAACACGGCAAGCTGCATCCTGAGATCCCGCTCACGGGCGTGCACGAATGCGTGTTGCCTGCGGTGGACCTGGACAGCGTGATGCGCGAGATCAACGACACGCTCAAGGAAGAGGAAGCGCGCCAGTTGCGGCTGCAGGAACAGGGTTGATCGCCACCGGCGATGCATCGCGCACCGCCTCGCCGCCCGAATCAGATCCGGACGAAATACGGCAGCACACTGAGTGCCGCCCCGACCACAACCAGCCATGGCATGCTGGAAACGAAATACGGATAGATCATCAGGCCCAGCCCGCAGAGCAGCGGCACCACCGCTTTTTGCTTCTTGCCATAGAGGAAGTAGCCGAGGCCGATCGAACTGAAGAGGAGGCCCCAGAGGAGCGACGTGGCATCCATTCCGGTCTCAATGATTGTTCATGCGTGGTACAGCCCCTGGTGGCCAGAACCTGCCGTCATTCTCACAAGGCAAGCCATTTCGAGGTTCCTGCCATGCCGAATTGCTCCTGCTGCGATGACGCCTCTGAAGGATCGGCTACAGGTCGCTGGCCGAACCGGTTCCAGGTACTCAAGCCAAGCAGCAACATGAGAACGATTTCCTTCACCTGCGAAGATCCGTGCGGGCTTACCGGCTTCGCTGCCTCACTGTCTCATACAGACACAGCGCCGCCGACACCGAGACGTTGAGACTTTCCACCGTGCCGCCGATGGGGATGCGCGCGACCTGGTCGCAGCCCTGCTTGACCAGGCGGCGGATGCCCGCGCCTTCGGCACCGAGCACCCAGGCGATGCCGGTTTTGGCGTCGATGCCGGAGAGCGGCTGCTCGCCGTCCATGTCGGCGGCGATGACCCAGATGTTGTGTTCCTTCAAATCCTCGATCGTGCGCGCGAGGTTGGTGACCATGAGGTAGGGCACGGTTTCGGCCGCGCCCGAGGCGACCTTCTCCACCGTGGCGTTGATGCCGGCGGCGTTGTCCTTGGGCGCGATGACGGCGTGGGCGCCGAAGGCGTCGGCCGAACGCAGGATGGCGCCGAGATTGTGTGGGTCGGTGACGCCGTCGAGGATGACGAGCAGCGGCGGGCCCTCGATATTCTCCAGTACCTCGTCGAGCGAATGGGTGAGCGCGACCGGCTTGACGCGGGCGACCACGCCCTGGTGCTTGGCGGTCTTGCCGACCAGGCGCGTCAGCCGGTCGGCCTCGACCTGCGCGAGCTTGACGCCTGCATCCCTGGCCTGGTGCACGAGGTCGCGTGCGCGCGCGTCGCGCCGGGTCAGATCCAGATAGATCTCGAAGATGCCGGCGGGATCCTGGCGCAACCGGGCCAGCACGGGATGAAAGCCATAGATGAGCTTCTCGGCGGCGTGCCTGTCGGCCGGCTTGTCGCTCATTTCTTGCGCCCACCCGATCTGGCGGGTTTCTTCTTCGGCATGGCGAACTCTTCGGGCGAAGCGACCTGCTCGATGAGGCTGAAGTCGATCTTGCTGGTCTCGATGTCGGCGCGCATGACCTTGATGCGTACACGGTCGCCGAGGCGATATTTCTTGCCGGTGCGCTCGCCGAGCATCATGTGCTTGGCCTGGTCGTAGTGGAAGTAGTCTTGGCCGAGTTCGGAGACGTGGACCAGGCCTTCGATGAAGATGTCGTCGATGGCGACGAACATGCCGAAGCTGGTCACCGCGCTGACGGTGCCGCTGTACTCGTCGCCGATGCGGTCCTGCATGAAATAGGTCTTGAGCCAGGCATCGACGTCGCGGGTGGCGTCGTCGGCGCGGCGCTCGGTCATCGAGCAATGCAGGCCGATTTCCGCGAGGCCCTTGTTCGGCAGTTTCTCGCCCTTCAGCACCGCCTTGATGCCGCGGTGCACGAGCAGGTCGGGATAGCGGCGGATCGGCGAGGTGAAGTGGGTGTAGGCCTCGTAGGCCAGGCCGAAGTGGCCCTTGTTGTCCGGGCTGTACTGCGCCTGCTTGAGCGAACGCAGCATCACGGTCTGCAGCAGGCCGTGGTCGGGACGGTCCTTGATCTTTTCCAGCAGCGCGGCGTAATCCTTGGCGTGCGGCTTGTCACCGCCGCCGAGGTCGAGGCCGAATTCGGCCAGGAAGCCGCGCAGCGCGGCAAGCTTCTCCGGCGTGGGGCCTTCGTGCACGCGATAGAGCGCTGGCTGCTTGTGTTCGTGCAGGAAATCCGACGCGCAGACGTTGGCCGCGAGCATGCATTCCTCGATGATGCGGTGGGCGTCGTTGCGGATCACCGGCACGATCTCGCGGATCTTGCCCTGCTCGTCGAACAGGATCTGCGTCTCGGTCGAGCCGAAATCGATGGCGCCGCGCTTGGCGCGCGCCTTCAGCAAGGTGCGGAAGAGCTTGTCGAGCGCCTGCAGGTGCGGCATCAGCGCGGACTGTTTCTTGTCCGGCTTGGCCGCGCCCGAGAGCCAGTCCCACACCTGGTTGTAGGTGAGGCGCGCGTGCGAAAAGATCACCGCGGGGTAGAAGCGGTAGTCCTTGATGCTGCCGGTGCTGCTGATCTGCATGTCGCACACCATGGACAGGCGGTCGACTTCGGGGTTGAGCGAGCACAGGCCGTTCGACAGCGCCTCGGGCAGCATGGGAATGACGCGGCGCGGGAAGTACACCGAGTTGCCGCGGCCGTAGCCTTCGGTATCGAGCGCGTCGCCGGGCTGCACGTAATGGCTGACGTCGGCGATGGCGACGACGAGACGGAAGCCGCTGCGGCCCTGCGGTTCGCAGTACACGGCGTCGTCGAAGTCGCGCGCGGTTTCGCCGTCGATCGTCACCAGCGGCAGGTGGCGGATGTCCTCGCGCCCGGCCATGTCCTTCTTCAGGACTTTCTTCGGCAGCGCGTCGGCCTGCTTTTCGACATCAGGCGGAAACACATAGGGCAGGTCGTGCTTGCGCAGCGCGATCTCGATTTCCATGCCGGGGCCGGTGAAGCTGCCGAGAATTTCGACGACCTTGCCCACCGCCTCGTTGTGCGCGCCGGGCTGGGTGAGGATTTCGACCGTGACGACCTGGCCGGAGTGCGCGCCCCCCGCATGTTCCGCAGGCACCAGGATGTCCTGGTTGATGCGGCGGTTCTCCGCGATCAGGAAGCCGACGCCGCCTTCGAGGTAATAGCGGCCGACGACGGTCTTGTTGACGTGCTCCAGCACCTCGACGATCTTGCCTTCGCGGCGGCCGCGCTTGTCGAAGCCGGCGACGCGCACCAGCACCTTGTCGCCGTGCAGCACGCGGTGCATTTCCTTGGGCGACAGGTAAAGATCGTCGCCGCCCTCTTCCGGTGCGACGAAACCGAAGCCGTCCGGGTGGCCCTCGACGCGGCCCTTGATGAGGTCGAGCTTCTCCGGCAGGCAGAGCTGGCGCTTGCGGTTGAGCATGAGTTGCCCGTCGCGCTGCATCGCCCCGAGGCGGCGCTGGAACAGGTCGAACTCCGCCTCGGTGATGTGCAGCTGTGCGGCGAAGGCATCGACGTCGACCGGACAGCCGGCTTCGGTCAGGAGCTGCAGGATGTATTCGCGGCTCGGCAGCGGCGCCTCGTAGCGCTCGACTTCACGCGCGTAGAACGGATCGGCCAGCCGGATGGCGGGGATGGCGTGCTTGCTGCCACGGCCACGGGATTTTGTTGAAGACATCTTCTTCGTTGACAATTTATTGGGGGCTCTCTAAAATGCGCGCCTTCATTGCCCAGATGGCGGAATTGGTAGACGCACTAGGTTCAGGTCCTAGCGGTGGCAACACTGTGGAGGTTCGAGTCCTCTTCTGGGCACCAGACGCAAGCAAAAAGCCGACTTCACGTCGGCTTTTTGTTTTTGTGATGACTCGCGACATCACGCTTCGTAGGGATGGCGACGCACGATGGTCTCCACCCGGTCCGGGCCGGTCGACACCACGTCGATCGGCACTTCGCACAATTCTTCCATGCGCTTGAGGTAGGTCTGCGCTTTCTGCGGCAGCTTGTCGAATTCCTGCACGCCGACGGTGGTGTCGCTCCAGCCCGGCAGATCTTCGTAGATCGGTTCGACGTCGGTGATCGATTCGGCGCCCACCGGAAGAATGTCGCACAACTCGCCGTCGATCTTGTAGCCGACGCACACGCGCACGGTTTCCAGGCCGTCGAGCACGTCGAGCTTGGTCACGCACAGGCCCGACACGCCGTTGATCTGGATCGAGCGCTTGAGCGCTGCGGCATCGAACCAGCCGCAGCGGCGCTGGCGGCCGGTGGTGGCGCCGAACTCGTGGCCCTTCTCGCCGAGGTACTGGCCGACGTCGTCGAACAACTCGGTCGGGAACGGCCCCGAGCCGACGCGGGTGGTGTAGGCCTTGGTGATGCCGAGCACGTAGTGCATCGCGGCTGGGCCGACGCCGGAGCCGGTGGCCGCGCCGCCGGCGGTGCAGTTGGACGAGGTGACGAAGGGATAGGTACCGTGGTCGATATCGAGCAGCGTGCCCTGCGCGCCTTCGAACAGCAGGTTGCCGCCGGCCTTGTTGGCTTCGTACAGGCTGCGCGGCACGTCGGCGACCATCGGTTTCAGGCGTTCGGCCATCGCCATCATGCTGTCGAGCGTCTGGTTGAAATCGACGATGTCCGCCTTGTAGAAATTCTTCAGCATGAAATTGTGATGGTCGAGCACTTCGCCCAGCTTGGCCGCGAAGCGCTCACGGTAGAACAGATCCTGCAGGCGCAGCGCACGGCGCGCGACCTTGTCTTCGTAGGCCGGGCCGATGCCGCGTCCGGTGGTGCCGATCTTGCCGGCACCCTTGGCGATCTCGCGCGCCTGATCGAGCGCCACATGATGCGGCATGATGAGCGGGCAGGCCTCGCTGATCTTCAGGCGGCTGGCGACATTGACGCCGGCGGCTTCGAGCATGTCCATTTCCTTCAGCAGCGCGTCCGGTGCCAGCACCACACCGTTGCCGATGTAGCAGGTGACGTTCTCGCGCAGGATGCCCGAAGGAATCAGGTGCAGCACGGTCTTCTTGCCGCCGACGACCAGGGTGTGGCCGGCGTTGTGGCCGCCCTGGAAGCGCACCACGCCCTGCGCGCGGTCGGTGAGCCAGTCGACGATCTTGCCCTTGCCTTCATCGCCCCACTGGGTGCCGATGACGACGACGTTCTTTGCTGCCATGCTGCAATCTCCCTAGTTGATCCTGTTACGCGCCGGCCACGGCCAGTTCGCGCAAATCCAGACTGAAACCGGTGGCCGGGCGCGCCCGGCCGAATACCTTGCCCACTTCGTCGTAACGCCCGCCCTGGGCGATGGCGCGGCTGCGCCCCGCCGTGTAGGCGGCGAACACCACGCCGCTGTGATAGCCGTAACCGCGCAGTTCCGCGAGATCGTAGGCCGCATCCACGCCCGCGAGGCCGGCATCGATGGCGTCCAGCGTGTCGAGCGCGGCGGCGACCGCCGGCAGTTGCGGCAGGCGCGCCCGCGCCTTGGCGAGCACGCCGCGGTCGCCGTAGAGCTGCGGCAGGGCGGCGAAGGCTTCGGCCAGCGCTGCCGGCAATCCGGCACTCAACACGGCCACCGCGCTCGCATCCTTGGATTGCAGGGCGCCGAAGAGCTGGTGCTCGATCGTGCCCGAGAGGCCGGCTTCCTGCGCCAGCGCACGATAGACGCCGACGTGGCCGATGTCGAGTTGCGCGGCGCGCACGCCGCAGGCCTCCAGCCCCTGCAGCATCAGTGTAAGGATTTCCAGGTCGGCCTGGGCACCGGCATCGCCGTAGAGCTCGGCACCGACCTGGATCGGCTCGCGCGAACGATGAAAACCGTCGGACTGCGTATGCAGCACGCTGCCCGCGTAGCACAGGCGGTTGACTGCGTTGGCGGCCAGCAGGTGCGCGTCGATGCGCGCGACCTGCGGCGTGATGTCGGCGCGCACACCCATCAGGCGGCCGGAGAGCTGATCGACGAGCTTGAAGGTCTTGAGATCGAGATCGGCGCCCACGCCCGTGAGCAGCGAATCGACATATTCCATCAGCGGCGGGATCACGAGCTGGTAGCCGCGGGCCCGGAACAGGTCGAGCAGGGCGCGGCGCATGTCCTCCATGCGCCAGGCCTGCGGCGGCAGCACATCCTCGACATTTTCGGGCAACAACCAGGCAGTCATTTCACTTCAGCCACATCAACACAAAAAGGCCGCCCAGCATCGAGGCGGCACCGATGAAACGCAACTGGCCGTCGGTAA
This sequence comes from Thiobacillus sp., assembly GCA_044227225.1. Taxonomy (GTDB): domain Bacteria; phylum Pseudomonadota; class Gammaproteobacteria; order Burkholderiales; family Thiobacillaceae; genus Thiobacillus. The sequence goes on from JBGAFM010000002.1 coordinate 321,491, forward strand.
GCGCGAGGGCACGGCGGAATGCCTCGCGCCACAGGACGGGCGCCGCAAACGGCAGTATGCCCTCGATCACCAACACCAGGCCGAACGCGGCAAACCAGTCGCCGCCGCTCATTTTCCTCCGCCCGCGTGCGGGTTCTTCATGTACTTGAAGAAGTCCGCACTGGGGTCGAGCACCATCACGTCGCTCTTGCTCTTGAAGCTGTCGCGATAGGCCTGCATCGAACGGTAGAACGCGTAGAACTCGGGATTCTTGCCGTAGGCGGCGGCGTACACCGTCGACGCCTTGGCATCGCCCTCGCCCTTGACGCGCTGCGCGTCGCGGTACGCCTCGGCGACGATCACTTCCTTCTGCTTGTCGGCATCGGCCTTGATCTTTTCGGCCTCGGCGGCCCCGGTCGAACGCAATTCGTTGGCCACCTGCTTGCGCTCGGCTTCCATCCGGCGATACACGTTCTCGGAAACCGACTCCGGCAGGTCGACCCGCTTGATGCGCACGTCGACCACCTGCACGCCGATCTTGCGCGCATCCTGGTCGGCCTTGGTGCGGATCAGGTTCATCACGTCGTCGCGCTGTCCGGAGACGACGTCGTGGATCGTGCGCTTGCCGAACTCGGCGCGCAGCCCGTCGTTGACGGTCTGGTTGAGACGGATGGCGGCACGCGTCTCGTCGCCGCCGACGGAAACGTAGAACTGCTTGGCATCGAACACACGCCACTTGATGTACGAATCGACCAGCACGTTCTTCTTTTCCGAGGTGATGAAGCGTTCGGGGTCGGCCGCGTCCAGCGTCAGGATGCGGGTGTCGAAATAGCGCACGTTCTGCACCAGGGGCAGCTTGAAATACAGGCCGGGCCTGGTCTTGACCGACACCACCTCGCCGAGCTGGAACACGACGGCATTCTGGCGCTGGTCGACCGTGAACATGCTGCCGCTCAGCACGGCGGCCAGCACCGCCAGCACGATCAGCAGGGGGGCGAAATTTCTGTTCATGGCCTGTCCTCCCGGTCACGGCTGCGGAGGGCATCGCGCGAACGCGGATCCGTGGTCGACGGCGTCAGCGCCGGCGCGCCGGCGGGGGGCTGCGTCAGCACCTCCGGCGCACCCGAGTAGGGCTGGCTGACGATCTGCTGCAGTTTGTCGAGCGGCAGATACAGCAGGCTGTTGCCGCCCTTCTGGTCCACCACCACCTTGCTGGTGTTGTTCATCACGGTCTGCATGGTATCGAGGTACATGCGCTGGCGCGTCACCTGCGGCGCTTTCTGGTACTCGGCGAGAATCTGGGCGAAGCGGCTGGCCTCGCCCTCGGCGTTGGCGATGACCGCCTGGCGATAACCCTCGGATTCTTCCTTCAGGCGCGACGCCAGGCCGCGCGCGCGCGGCACCACGTCGTTGGCGTACGCCTCGGCTTCGTTCTTCAGTCGCTCGCGGTCCTGGCCGGCCTTCACCGCGTCGTCGAACGCAGCCTGCACCTGTTCTGGCGGCTGGATGTTCTGCAGGGTGACCTGACTGACGCTGATGCCGGTCTTGTAGCGGTCGAGGATCTGCTGCATCAGCACCTTGGCGCGTGCCGCGATATCGGCACGCCCTTCGTACAGCACGAAGTCCATCTTGCTCTTGCCGACGATCTCCCGCATTGCGGTTTCGGCAACCTGCAGCACGGTATCCTCGGGCGCACGGTTGACGAAGAGGAATTCCTCGGGATCCTTGAGGATGTACTGCACCGCGAATTGCAGATCGATGATGTTCTCGTCGTCGGTGAGCATCAGCGACTCTTTCAGCACCTTGCTGCGGACGTTGTTGCGGTAGCCGATCTCGACAGTGCGGACCTGATCGACGTTGACGACCTCGCGCGACTCGATCGGCCAGGGCAGATGCCAGCGCGGCCCGGGCTCGGTGGTCTCGACATACTTGCCGAAACGCAGCACCACGCCGCGCTGCCCGGTATCGACGATGTAGAAGCCGCTCGCGACCCAGACCAGCACCGCCAGCAGCGCCAGCAGTCCGAGCAGGTTGCCGCCCCCGGACGGACCTTCGTCGCTGCCGCCGGACCGGTTGCCGAACAGGCCGTTCAGCTTCTGATTGATCTTGCGCCAGATCTCGTCGAGATCGGGCGGCCCGCTGTTCTTGCGATTGTCGCGGTTGCCCCACTGAGGGTCGTTCCAGGCCATGTCTTCAGCGCCTAAGCGGAAAAATTGAGGGTTGCAGGTGCGGTTTCGTCCGGTCTGCCGTCGCCGCCGCCGGTCCGCGCATCGAGCAGGATTTCTGACAGGGCATCCCGCAAAAGTTCAAGTCCGGCGCCGGTTTGCGCGGATACGTACACGCTGAGCAGTTTACCATATTCGTCCCGCACGACTCCCGGCGCAACGCCCGTCAGATCGAGCTTGTTGTACACCCGGAGCTGGGGCACGTCCGCGGCGCCGATTTCCTTCAGCACCTTCTCCACCGCCTCGATCTGGCGCTCGCGCGCCGGGCTGGCGGCATCGATCACATGGAGCAGGAGATCGGCCTCGGCGGTGGCCTCGAGCGTGGCACGGAAGGCCGCCACCAGGTCGTGCGGCAGGCGGGTGATGAAACCGACGGTGTCGGACAGCACCACCTCGCCGCCCGCCGGCCCATCGGCCATTTCGGCCAGCCGCGGCAGGAAGATCTTGCGGGTGGTGGTGTCCAGGGTGGCGAAGAGCTGGTCGGCCGCGTAAGCCCCTGCCCGCGTCATGGCATTGAACAGCGTGGACTTGCCGGCATTGGTATAGCCGACCAGCGCCACCGACGCCACCTGCTGGCGGCTGCGCGCGCGGCGCTGCGTGCGGCGCTGGCGGCCGAGCTTGGACAGACGTTCCTGCAGTGCCTTGACGCGCACGCCGATCAGGCGGCGGTCGGTTTCCAGCTGCTTCTCGCCCGGGCCGCGCATGCCGACGCCGCCGCGCTGCCGTTCGAGGTGGGTCCAGCCGCGTACCAGGCGCGTGGACAGATGTCTCAACTGGGCGAGTTCGACCTGCAGCTTGCCCTCCGCACTGCGGGCGCGGCGCGCGAAGATATCCAGGATCAGGCTGACCCGGTCGATGACCCGGCACTGGAAGCGGCGTTCGAGGTTGCGTTCCTGCGCCGGCGACAACTCGTGGTTGAAGATGACGACCTCGGCGCCGGTGGCGGCGACCAGCGCGGCGATCTCGTCGGCCTTGCCGCTGCCGACGAACAGCGCGGCATCGGGACGCGCCCGCTTGCCCAGGACCTCGCCCAGGATCTCCAGACCCGCACCGGATGCCAGCAGCCGCATCTCCGCCACGCTTTCCCGGAAATCCGGATCACCGAAATCGACGGCGACGAGCACGACGCGTTCGCCCCCTTGGTGACGCTCAAACAAGATGGCGGCTCCGCGAACGGTGCGGATGGATGAAAAACATGTAGCGGACGGAATGGATTGCGAAATGGAAACCGTATTGTAGTGCTTCAGACCAGCTCGGGCTTCCCGAAATACCAGCCCTGCGCGTAATCCACGCCCATATCGGCGAGAATGCGTGCCGTCTCCGCGTCCTCGACATGCTCGGCGACGGTGCGGACCCCTTCCTTGCGCGCGAAGCTGGCCAGGCTTTCGACGATGCCGGCGATCTTGCGGTCCTGGCGCAGGTGGGTGATCAGCCAGCCCTCGATCTTGAGGAAACTCACCGGCAGGTTGGCGAGATAAAGATACGACGAATAGCCGCTGCCGAAATCATCCAGCGCCAGGCGAAAACCGAAATCGATCAAGGGCTGCAGGTCGGCCCGCAGCCTGTCCAGCCGGACGACCTGCTGGCGCTCGGTCAGTTCGAGGACGACCGGCTTGACCGGCCTCATGCTGACGCCGCAGGTTCCGCAATAACTCATGGCATTGGCGAGCATTTCCTCGACCAGGTCGCGGCGCGCCAGGAACTGCGGGGACACATTCACGAAATGCGCAAAATCGGGGCTGCCTCCGGTCGCCATGCGCGCGACGCAGCTGCGCATGACGTTGCCGATCACGCGCCGGTCGATTTCCGCCATCAGGCCCAGCCCCTCCGCGATATCGACGAACTGCGTGGCCTCGACGATTTCCCCACCGTGGCCCTGGATGCGCGCCAGTGCCTCGTCGGCGATGGCCGTACCGCTCTGCAGATCGACGATGACCTGGGAAGCATGGCGGATGCGGTTTCCCGCCAGCGCCTCGCGCAACAGCACGCCGTTCAGCTGGGTGCGCGCCTGGGCGGCCAGACGTACCTGGTCGCGCCCGCCGGCCTTGGCACGATACAGGGCCTGGTCGATGTCTTCGAGCAGCGGCGCCGTCTCGCTGTCGGTCGTCCCGAACGCGGCGACCCCGGCGGAAAAGCTCAGGCTGATGTCGCCCACGCTGGTCTGCACGGGCGCGGCGCGGGCCTGGCCGGCCAGGCGTTCGATGATGCCGCCCGCCTCCTCGGCCGTGCTGCCGTGCAGCACGAAGAGGAATTCCTCGCCGCCCCAGCGCGCCACCCAGTCGCCCTCGCGCAAACCACTCTCGAAGCGCCGTGCAACCGCCTTCAGCACCTCGTCGCCGACGGCATGACCATAACGGTCGTTGATCGACTTGAAATGATCGAGATCGACCAGCGCCATGGCGAAGCCCTGGCCGTCGCGTGGGGTGCGCGCCTTCTCTTTCTGCAGGCGTTCCTCCGCGGCGCGGCGATTGGGCAGGCCGGTCAGCGGGTCGGTCAGCGCGATGCGCTGGAGCAGGTCGGTTTGCGCAGACTGGTGGAGGGCATTGCCGAGCCAGTCCGCGATCAGTTCCATGTAGGCGACATCGACCGCATTCACCGTCGTCTCCGACCGCTGGCGCAGCAGGGCCAGCACCCAGCGCGGATCGCCTCCCACCACGACTGGCAGCCCCGAATAGCTGAGCAGGCCCAGTCGGGTCACGGTCGGGTGCCCGATATACTCGGCATGCGTTCGCAGGTCGGGAATGTGCGCTGCCCGGCGTTCCCGGAACACGTCGCGACAGAGCGTCGCCTCGATGGCCATCACCGTGCCTTCCGGGAAAATGCCCAGCCGGTCGCTGACGTAGCGCGCAGTGTAGTTCTCGCCGAATTCGCCGAGGACGACCAGGTCCATGTCGAGCACGTCCGCCGCCATCGCCAGCATGGCGCGGATACGCTCGGCGTCGGACAGGCCGCGCTGTACCGACAGTTTCCACAAGGCCGTCAGGCGATCAACATGCTGGTCGCCTGGGGGATGTGCATGGAGGGGCAGATCGGATGCGCGCATGGTCGGCCGCGTGGGGACTATGCGTCTTTATCGATCCTATTCGCGGAAACTTGATGGGCGGGCCGGCGCCCGCCGCTCACAATTCGACCGCGCGCAGGCGCTCCGCCGCCTGTTCCGGATTGATGGTGTTGACGAACAGCCCCGACCCCAGCTCGAAGCCCGTCGGGATCGAGGTCCGCGGGCAGATTTCCAGGTGCCAGTGGTAGCTGGCGGCGTGCGCGCCGCCTTCCTTGCCGTGCGGAACCGAATGCAGGAAAAAGTTGTACTGTGCCCCGCCGATCACGGCATCGAGCCGTGCCATGGTGCGCTTGAGCACACGCGCCAGGTCGTCGAAATCGCTCGCCGGCGCGTCGAGGAAATCCGCCTGGTGCACCAGCGGCAGGATGTGGACCTCCCATTCGTAGCGGCTGGCGAACGGCTTGATGGCGATGAACTTTTCGCCGCGCTCGACCACGTACTGGCCGACGTTGACCTTGCGCCGCACCGCGCCCGAGGTGCGATCATAGATGGTCGCCTCGAAGGTCAGCGCCTCGTCGATCAGCGCGCAGAAGATGCAGTGGTGGTGCTTGGCATAGTGGGCCGCGCTGTTGCGTACTTCCGCCTCGACGTTCTCCGGCACCACCGGCATGGCGATGACCTGGCTGTGGGTATGCGGAATCGATGCGCCGGCGGCGGGGCCGAAGTTCTTGAACACCAGCACGTACTGCAGGCGGTCGTCGGATTCGAACAACTGGCGCATGCGCTTCTGGTAGACCCCGAACAGGCCGGCCAGGTGCGATTCGGCCATTTCGTGGATGGCGATGCCGTGTTCGTGATGGTCGATGATGACCTCATGGCGGCCGTAGCCGTCGATGGTCTGCTGCAGGCCGAAGCTGAAGTTCGATTGCGCGCGGTCGTCGCCCAGCACGGGATAGAGGTTCTCGACCATGCGGATCTGCCAGTCGCCCCCGGCCGGCCAGGTCATGATCGCCGGCGGCGTCTTGTGTTCGTTGCCGCGGCAGAAGGGGCAGGTTTCGACGTGCTTGCGGGTATCGCGCGGCGCGAGTTCCTCGGCTTTCTTGGGTCGCATGGAACGCGCCGTGGCGACCAGCACGGATTCGGTCGGCACGATGGGATTGAGGCGGATCTCGCGGACTTCGCCCGGATCGGCTGGCTTGTCTGACATGGCTGTTTCCTCCGCCGGCAAGCATAAAGCAGCCGCCCGGGGCCGGCGGTTCAATCTGCTTATACCCCCACTCGGGCTTTTTATCCCCACTGCCTGCGGGGACGCGCATTGACGCTCCCGGCCACGCCGCCGACAATGCAGGCTTGCCGCATCCTCCCGGAGTACTTCCATGGACAACGAAGACAACGCGCTCGTCAACGAACAGCGCCTGATGCGCATGATGCGCAAGACGCTCACCTCCGTCGTGCGCGATACCGCGCCGCGCGACGGCAATCCCAGCCCGCTGACCGAAGCGACCGTCATGAACATCAAGGATTGCCTGATGGTGATCGCCAGCCGCGAGACCGAACTCGCCAAGCTGACCGGGCGCACGCTCGACGAGAAACCCCGTTTCACCGACGAGACGCCGACCAGCCACGCGGTCAAAATCGACCGCATCGGCAAGAAGCCGCACTGATGCCGCAAGCCACCAGCCTCTTCACCGACGTCGAGTCCACGGTCGTCGGTACCACCCCGGTGGTGCTCTACTCGCCGTCAGGCAAGTCCCGCAAGCGCTTCCCGGAGGGCGTGGTCGAAGTCTATGCCAGCGAAGACGAGGCGCGTGCGCACGCCGATGCGGAGAAACACCGCTACGCCGCCATCGCCAGCGGTCCGTCGCGTTCGTCCGAGGGATTCAAGCTCTTCTACCTGGTACGCTGGCTGGATTGAGCGTGGTTGTTGCCGATTGATCGGCTTACAACCACGGCCTGCCCCTTGCGGGTGGAGCGTGGTTGTTGCCGTTAATCGGCCTGGCACCTATCTGCTGAGTGCATGGCTGTTGCTGCTTCGGCAGCTTACAGCCAGGGCTCCCCTCACGACGCCCCCGGCCTGCCGCTGCAGCTGGAACCGGATCCGCCGCGCCGGACCCGCGTTCAAGTCGACCCGTAGACCTTGCGCCGGATGCGTTTCTCGCGCCGCCGCCGGGTTTCGTCGCCCGCCGTCGGCGGCGCGCGTTTCTTGCCTTCGAAGGGATTCCTGCCCTCGTCTTCCTTGATCTGGATGCGAAGCGGGGTGCCCTGCAGCTTGAAGGCCTTGCGGAAACTCGCTTCCAGATAGCGCTTGTAATCGTCGCGCAGGCCTTCCAGCGCATTGCCGTGCAGCACGATCACCGGCGGGTTCTTGCCGCCCTGGTGGGCGTAGCGCGGCTTCGGCCGGAACAGGCCGTTTTTCGGCGGTGCGTGCTGTTCCACCGCCATCTGCAGCACCCGCGTGAGCTTGGGCGTCGGCATCTTGAGAAAGGCGGCGGCGTGCGCGGCCTCGACGTCCTTCAGCAGCGCTTCGAGGCCCTTGGCCTTGAGCGCGGATATGTAGTTGAAGCGGGCAAAATCGAGGAAGGCAAGCTTGCGCCCGATGTCGCGCTTGATGTCGTCGCGCTGCTCGGCAGAGAGTCCATCCCACTTGTTCACCGCGACCACCAGCGCGCGCCCGGTTTCCAGCACGAAGCCGGCGAGGTGCGCGTCCTGCTCGGAGATGTTCTCGCGCGCATCCAGCACCAGCACCACGACGTTGGCGTCCTCGATGGCCTGCAGGGTCTTGATGACGGAAAATTTCTCGACCGTCTCGAACACCTTGCCCTTGCGGCGCACGCCGGCGGTGTCGATCAGCACATAGGGCTTGCCGTCGCGTTCGAACTCGACGTAGATCGAATCGCGCGTGGTACCGGGCTGGTCGAAGGCGATGACGCGTTCCTCGCCGACCAGGGCGTTGACCAGGGTCGATTTGCCGACGTTGGGACGGCCGACCAGGGCGATCTTGGGCACGCCGAAATCGTCGGCCTGTTCTGCCTCTTCCGGGAACGGCGCCAGCGCTTCGGCGACCAGGTCGGCGATGCCGTCGCCGTGCGCGCCGGAAATCGCCAGCGGCTCGCCCAGTGCGAGTTCATGGAATTCGGCGGTGACGACCGCGCGGTTCATGCCCTCGGCCTTGTTCACCGCGAGGAACACCGGGCAGTGCGCGCGCCGCAGGCGGTCGGCGATCACCTTGTCCTGCGGCGTGAGGCCGGACCGCGCATCGACCATGAAGATGACCGCGTCGGCCTCGTCGATGGCCTGCAGGGTCTGCCTGGCCATTTCAGCAAGGATGCCTTCCTTGGCCACCGGCTCGAGACCGCCGGTATCGACCACCAGATAGGGCTTGCCGCCCACCCGGCCACGGCCGTAGTGACGGTCGCGCGTCATGCCGGGCATGTCGTGGACGAGTGCGTCGCGGGTACCGGTCAGGCGGTTGAAGAGCGTGGACTTGCCGACGTTGGGGCGGCCGACAAGAACCAGGGTAGGTAGCATGCGAATCCTTGCTTGCGGCGCGCGGCCGGTTACTTGATGCGGAACGCGACGACGCTGCCTTTCGCGGTCTGTACCGCGAAACCGGGTCCGATGTCGACCGGCGCGGTGCGCACGGCACCGTCGACCCTGGCGCGCGCGACGAAGCGGCCGTCGTCGACCGACAGCACGTGCACGTAGCCTTCGCCGTCGGCGACGACGACCCAGTTGCCGAGCGCGAGCGGCGCCGTCACCTGGCGACGCGCCAGCTTGTCCTGGCGCCAGCCGGCGCGGCCGCTCACCTTGTCGTAGGCGGTCACGGCATCCTTGTCGTCGGTGACGTAGACGTTCTGGCCGTCCATGGCCAGCCCGCTGTTGCTGGAGGTGTCGCGCGCCCACAGGGGGGCGCCGGTGAGGCGGTCGAAGCAGGCGACCCGGCCCTGATAGGCGACGGCGCACACCTGGCGGTCGTCGACTGCCGGATTGCCCATCACGTCGGCCACGCGCTCGAGTTCGGTAGCGCCGCGCGGCAGGGCCACCGTGGCTTCCCACAACTGGGCGCCGTTGGCCGGATTGAGTGCGACCAGCTTGCCGCCGGGGAAGCCGGCGAAGAGCATGTCGCCGGCCAGCGCGAGGCCGCCGGAACCGCGCAGCGAGAGCGAGGGCAGGTTGCGGCTGTACAGCCATTTGCGGCTGCCGTCAGCGAGGGCGAGCCCCTGGACCCGGCCGTCGCCGGTGCGCACGATGACCATGTCGCCCGCCGTCAGCAGTTGCCCGGTGACTTCGGAGGACAGCGACACTTTCCAGCGCAACTGGCCCGTCGCCAGGTCGATCGCCAGGACCTCGCCCTTGGTGCTGCCGACGAATGCCAGCCCCTGCCCCGCGCTGGCGCCGGTCGACAGTTTCGTGCCGGCGTCGTAACGCCAGGCGGGCGCGCCGTTGGCGATGGCCACGCGAATCACGCGCTTGCCGCCTGCCGCCAGCACGTCGCCGGCTTCCGCCTGGGGACGGAAAAGATAACCGCCGGCATCGTCGGTATCGTTCTTCCAGGCCTCGGTCAGCGTGCTGGAGGGTTTGAATTCGACCAGCTCCGCGGGCTTTTCCTTGGCCGGCCCTGCACCGAACCAGCCGCCGACGGTATGCGTCATCGAACCGACCGTGCTGCATCCCGACAGGGACAGGACCAGCGCGATGCCGGCCGCGAGCGTGCGCATGTTCACTTGGTGCTTCCTCCGCCCAACGCGTCGAGCTTCAGTTCGACGACGCTTCGATAGGGATTGTCCTCGGCCATCCTGCCGTAGGCCGCCTGGTAGGCGGCGAGGGCTTCGGCTGCCTTGCCCTGCGCCAGCAGCACATCGCCCCGCAGGTCGTCGAAGCGCGGACCGAACGCGTCGCTGTGCGTGGCAGACAGGGTCTTCAGCGCCGCATCGTACTGCTTCTGGTCGATCTGCACGCCAGCCAGGCGCAAGTGCGCCAAGTCCTTCACTGCCGGTTCCTTGCTGTGGTCTGCGGCCCATTCCAGCTGGCTCTGCGCGCTTTTCAGGTCGCGCGCACCGACATTCAGCTTGGCCATCAGCAGCGCCGCGCGCGGCGCGTAGGCGGTGCCGGCGTAGTGATCGATCAGCATGGCGCCCGCCTCGCGCGCGCCCTTGGCGTCGTTGGCCGTCAGCAACTGGGTCAGCTTCTCGTACACGGACGCGGCCTCCAGGCTCTGCGTCAGCGTGCGATGCTGCCAGTAGCGCCAGCCGGCAGCCGCCGCGATCACCACCGCCAGGCCGAACATGACCAGATTGCCCCAGCGTTTCCACCAGGCCTTCAGTTCGTCCAGCCGTTCCTGTTCGTCGAGATCGTAGGTTGCCATTCGCTTATGCCTTCTTCAGAGATTCGATTGCCTGCGTGACGTCGACACGGACCTGCTCGGTCGCGTCGCGCAGCGGTTTCAGTGTGAGCTGCCCGGCCGCGGCCTCGTCATCGCCGATGATGACGGCATAACGGGCGCGGCTGGCATCCGCCTTCTTCATCTGCGACTTGAAGCTGCCGCCGCCGCAATGCAGCACGGCCGCGAGGCCGGCGCCGCGCAACGCGCCCGCGACGCGCCACGCGTGCGCTTCCGCTGCCGTGCCGGCATGCACGATGTAGGCGTCGGGCGCCGGGCTTGGCGGCAGGCTGCCCGCCGTTTCCATCAGCGCGAGCAGGCGCTCGATGCCCATCGCGAACCCGGCTGCCGGTGCCGGCTTGCCGCCGAGCTGTTCGACGAGGCCGTCGTAGCGACCGCCTGCGCACACCGTACCCTGGGCGCCGAGCTGGTCGGTCACCCATTCGAACACGGTGCGGTTGTAGTAGTCCAGCCCGCGCACCAGGCGCGGATTGACGTCGTAGGCGATGCCGCTGGCGGCGAGCAGCGCCTGCACGCCTTCGAAGTGCGCGCGGGCCTCGTCGCCGAGTTCGTCCATGAGCCTGGGCGCGGCGTCGTTGATGGCGGCCATCGCCGGATTCTTGCTGTCGAGGATGCGCAGCGGATTGGTGTGCAGGCGCCGCCTGCCGTCCTCGTCGAGCTGATCCGCGTGCGTCTCGTAGTAGGCGATCAGCCTGGCGCGATGCCGCTGGCGCGCCTCGTGATCGCCCAGGGTGTTGATTTGCAGCGTCGGCGCGATGCCCAGCGCCTTCCACAGGTCGGCGCACATCACGATCAGTTCGGCATCGGTGTCCGGCCCGGCAAATCCGAGCGCCTCGACGCCGACCTGGTGGAACTGCCGGTAGCGGCCCTTCTGCGGCCGCTCGTGGCGGAACATCGGGCCGCTGTACCACAGGCGCTTGCCGCCGTCGTACAGCAGGTTGTGCTGGATCGCGGCGCGAACCGCACTGGCCGTGCCTTCGGGACGCAGGGTCAGCGACTCGCCGTTCAGCTCGTCGACGAAGGTGTACATCTCCTTTTCGACGATGTCGGTGACCTCGCCGATGGCGCGCTTGAACAGGCCGGTGTGTTCGAGGATGGGCGTGCGCAGTTCGCGGTAACCGTAGCGGCGCAGCCAGTCGCGCACGATGGTCTCGAAGGCCTGCCAGGTCTCCACCGCATCGGGGAGACCGTCGTTCATGCCGCGTACGGATTGAAGGGTATTGCTCATGATTCGATCGGATGGGGAGGAATCACACCGCACCGTAGCGGGTGCGCACGTAGTCTTCGACGATGGCCTGGAAGTCGGCCGCGATGCGCTCGCCTTTCAGCGTCACCGTCTTCTCGCCGTCGACGTACACCGGTGCGACCGGCACCTCGCCGGTGCCCGGCAGCGAAATGCCGATGTTGGCATGCTTGGATTCGCCGGGGCCGTTGACCACGCAACCCATCACGGCGACCTGCATGGTCTCGACGCCGGGATACTGGCTGCGCCACAGCGGCATCTGCGTGCGCAGGTAGGACTCGATATCCTGCGCGAGTTCCTGGAACACGGTCGAGGTGGTGCGGCCGCAGCCGGGACAGGCGGTGACCTGCGGCGTGAACGCACGCAGGCCCAGCGATTGCAGGATTTCCTGGGCGACCACGACTTCCCGGGTGCGCTCGCCGCCGGGCTCGGGGGTGAGCGAGATCCGGATGGTGTCGCCGATGCCTTCCTGCAACAGCACCGCCAGCGCAGCGGTCGAGGCGACGATGCCCTTGCTGCCCATGCCGGCCTCGGTGAGCCCGAGATGCAGCGGATAGTCGCATTGCGACGCGAGGTCGCGATACACCGCGATCAGGTCCTGCACGCGACTCATCTTGCACGACAGGATGATGCGGTCGCCGCCGAGTCCGAGTTCCTCGGCCTTTTTCGCCGATTCCAGGGCGGACACGACCATCGCGCGGCGCATCACCACCTCGGCGTCTTCGGGCTGCGCACGATGCGCGTTCTCGTCCATCATGCGGGCGGCGATGGCCTGGTCGAGGCTGCCCCAGTTGACGCCGATGCGCACCGGCTTGTCGTAGCGGCAGGCGATTTCGATCAGGGTGGCGAACTGCTCGTCGCGCTTGCTGCCGCGACCGATATTGCCCGGGTTGATGCGCAGCTTGGCCAGCGCCTGCGCGCACTCGGGTACCTGGGTCAGCAGCTTGTGTCCATTGAAATGGAAATCGCCGATCAGGGGCACCCGGCATCCCAGCGCGTCGAGCCGTTCGCGGATGCGCGGCACGGCACTTGCGGCTTCCACCGTGTTGACGGTCAAGCGCACCAGTTCGGAACCGGCCTCGGCCAGCGCCTGCACCTGCTTCACGGTCGCGGTGACGTCGACCGTGTCGGTATTGGTCATCGACTGCACCACCACGGGCGCATCGCCGCCGACCCGCACCGGGCCGATCCGCACCTGGCGGGTGGAATGTCGAACGATAGAGGACATGGTTGTTTCGGCGGCCAGTTTTCCCGGAGCGCTACTCTTCAAGGGTGAAACGCGCCACGGTGACGTCGATGAACGGCGCCAGATCGATGGGGCGATTGTTGTAGGTCAGGCGCACCTGCGCCGCGTTGCCGATCACGACCTCGAATGGCGGCCGGCCCCTGACGTCGGCGCCGGTGCCCGACGGATTGAGCTGGCGAATCAGCATGCGCCCGCTGGCGTCCTTGATCTCGACCCAGGAATCCGCGCCGAAATCGAGATGCAGCACGCTGTCTGCCGCCGCAGGCGACTCGGGCTCTTCGGCCGGCACTGGCGTCGTTGCCGGCGCCGGCTCGGCGTCGGGCACCGCTGCTATGGCGGCCGCTGGCGCAGGCCGGGCTGGCGCGGCGGCAGGTTTTGCAGCCGCCGGCGGCGCGAGCCCGGGGTGGGAGGAAGCGGTTTCCTCGCCGGCATCGCTGTTGAGCCACCAGTACAGGGCCACCGGCACGGCCACGGCCAGCAAGGCACCCAGCAGCATCACGATCAGCCAGGGCGAGGTCAGCCAGTGCCGCGGCGGCGGCGGCGCAGCATGCGCGACCGGCACGGCATCGGCCGGCGCACCCGCCATGCCCGCCAGCAGCGGTTCGGGATCGAGTCCGAGCAGGCGGGCATAGTTACGCACGAAACCACGCGCAAACACTGGCTGGCCGAGGCTGCCGAAGTCGTCGGCTTCCATGGCGTCGATCTGGCGCAGCATCAGACGCAGGCGGTTCGCGGCGTCTTCGACGCTCATGCCCTGGGTCTCGCGGGCGGCCCGCAGGACGGCGCCTACCCGTGTCTGGCTGGCATCGTTCATTCGTACTGCCCGGACAGGAGCAGGCTCGTCTCGTTCGAATTGGGGAAACGCTTGCGCAGCTGCAGGCCGTAGGCCGCCTCCTGCGCGCGATCACCCAGCTTGCGCTCGACCCGCACGCCCAGCCACAGGCTGGCCGCGGTGGGCGGCGACAGTTCCTCGTGCCGGCCCAGCAGGCGCTGCGCCTCGGGCAGGCGACCCTGACGATAGCGCAATGCCGCCAGGCGCAGAACGGTGTCGGCATTGTCGGGCTGCAATTTCAGCGATTTGTTGAGGTTCGTCTCGGCGAGCGCCAGATCCCCCTTCATTTCCGCACACTGGCCGGCGTTGGCCATGGCCAGCTCGGGCTGGGGATAAAGCGGATTGCGCAGCGCAGCGGCGAACTGTTCCAGCCCTTCGTCGTAGCGTCCGCGCGTGCACAGGAACCAGCCATAATTGTTGTGCGCTTCCGAGTCTGCACGGTCGAGGTCGATGGCGCGGCGGAAGTTCTCCTCGGCCAGCTTGTCCTCGGCCAGTTCCATGTAGATCAGCCCGTAGACGTTGTAGGCGGGGCCGTAGCGGCCGTCGACGACGATGGCCTTGCGCAGTTCCTCGAGCGCGGTCTTGTATTGCGCGCGCGAGTAATACGCCGTCGCCAGTTCGGTGAAGATGCGCGCGCGTTGGCGCACTTCGGCATCCGCCTGGCCGGCGGACGCGGTCGCCCCCATCTCCGGGCTCGCGCCCGGCGGGTTCGCACACCCCGCCAGCAGCAGCGCCAGCAATGCCAGTCCACGCCACGTCCTCATGCCGCCTCCTTGTGGATACGCTTGATTACCCGCCCGCTCTTGTCCGCGACGCGGCCGGCCAACTGGCCGCAGGCGGCGTCGATGTCGTCGCCGCGCGTCTTGCGCGTGGTCACCACGAACCCTGCGTCCTGCAGGATTTCGCGGAACGCGCGTTGCGCGTCGACACGCGGCTTGTCGTAGCCCGAGTCAGGGAAGGGATTGAAGGGAATCAGGTTGAACTTGCACGGCACGTCGCGCACCAGTTCGACGAGTTGCCGTGCGTGCGCCGGCGTGTCGTTCACCCCAGCCAGCAGCACGTATTCGAAAGTGATGAAATCGCGCGGCGCATGCACCAGATAGCGCCGACATGCGGCCATCAGTTCGGCCAGGGGATATTTCCTGTTGATCGGCACGAGCTGGTCGCGCAACGCGTCGTTGGGCGCATGCAGCGATACCGCGAGCGCGACGGGGCAGCGCTCTGCCAGACGATCCATCGCCGGCACGATGCCCGAGGTGGACACGGTCACGCGTCGCCGCGACAGCCCGTAGGCATGATCGTCAAGCATCACGTGCAACGCCGTCACCACGTTCTCGAAATTCGCCAGCGGCTCGCCCATGCCCATCATCACCACGTTCGACACCGGGCGCGGATCGATGGCGCCGGTGCTTCGATTGGGTTCGGTTTTCAGGCTGTGCTGCGCGATCCACAGCTGGCCGACGATCTCGGCCACCGTCAGATTGCGGTTGAAGCCCTGGCGGCCGGTCGAGCAGAAGGTGCACTCGAGCGCGCAGCCTACCTGGGACGACACGCACAGGGTGCCACGGTCGTCCTCCGGGATGAATACCGTCTCGATGCCATTGCCGACGCCGACCTCGAACAGCCATTTGCGCGTGCCGTCGCTCGACGCATGGGCAAGCTTGATTTCGGGTGCGCGGACTTCGGCTTCCGCCGCGAGTTTTTCGCGCAGCGATTTGGCAATGTCGGTCATCTGCGCGAAATCGGCCACGCCCGACTGGTGGATCCAGCGGAACACCTGGCGGGCGCGGAAAGGCTTCTCGCCGCGCTCCGCGAGCCAGGCCGTCAGGCTTTCGAGGTCGAAATCGAGCAGATTCTGCGGCATCGAGGGAGGGTCAGCGGCCCGCGTAGACTTCGCAGGCGGGGAAGAAATAGGCGATCTCGATCGCCGCGGTTTCCGGCGCATCGGAACCGTGCACGGCGTTGGCGTCGATGCTCTCGGCGAAATCGGCGCGGATGGTACCCGGCTCGGCCTTCTTCGGATCGGTGGCACCCATCAGCGCGCGGTTCTTGGCGATGGCGTCCTCGCCTTCCAGCACCTGCAGCACGACCGGGCCGGAGATCATGAACTCGACCAGATCCTTGAAGAAGGGACGTTCCTTGTGCACGGCGTAGAAGCCTTCGGCTTCCTGGCGCGACAGGTGTTTCATCCGGGACGCGACGATCTTCAGACCGTTGGATTCGAAGCGGCTGACGATCTTGCCGATCACGTTCTTTTTGACGGCATCGGGCTTGATGATGGAAAAGGTGCGCTGAACGGCCATGGGTTTGCTCCAGACTGAGGGGAAATCGAACAAAAATTGATGAAAATCAGCCTGCTAGGATAGCACGCCCCACCCCGGTCTGTCTCCCGACCCGCGCCGCCGCGCAGGCGTTCAGGCCCGGTCCGGCTGCCACGCCGGCACCCAGCCGGCTTCCCCTTCGCCGGCCAGCCAGTCCGCGTTGCAGCCGAAACCGGCCACCCACAGCACGGCGGCGTCCAGGCGCAGTACCGCCACGCGTTCGCGTGCCCAGGGCGGCATGGCGCGTTCCTGCATCAGCGTCTTGAGACTGCGCGTCGGCCCACCCGCCGCCAGCCGCAGATGCTCACCACCGGCCCGCACCTGCAAGCGGGTCTGCCCTGTCTGCAAGGCGGCTGCCCGCAGCCCCTCCCCTCTGATTTCTCGCAGTTGAAGCGTGCCCAGGCCAGGCAGGACCAGTGCGTCCCCGCCCTGCCACACCGCGGGTTCCGGCCTGGCACACCCGGGCACCACATAGGCCCCGCCCCGATAGCGCCGGATTTCCGCTGCGTCGAGTTCGACCCGCACACGCGCATCCGTGCGCGCCCCGCAGAGCTGCTTCAGGATTTCGTCGAGGCGCCGCATGGCCGGCAGACGCGCGCCGTGCAGCGCGATGAAATGACGCAGCAGGTTGCGCGCGCGCGGCGGGGTCAGCCGCGCCAGCGCGGCACAATCGAGCCGGGCGCCCGCCAGCGCGTCGACGGCGTCCAGGCGGGCGAGATCGTCCAGCAGTTCGGCCGCGTCGGCCTGCAGGCTCGCTGCACGCGCAAGCGTCGCCGCCGCACCGGGAAAATGCGCTGCCAGAGGCGGCATGACATCCAGGCGCAAGGCATTGCGGCGATAGCGCCTGTCGGCATTGCTGTCGTCCTCGACCCATTCCAGGTTGGCCGCCTGGGCATACGCCTTCAAGACCGTGCGCGGCACGTCCAGCAAGGGGCGCAGCTGGGCGGCGTGCATGCCGGGACGATCCTGGCAGACCGGCATCGCCGCCAGCCCTTTCGGCCCCGCGCCGCGCAGGGCCTGCAACAGAAAGGTCTCGGCCTGGTCGTCCTGATGGTGTGCGGTGAGCAGGAAATCGGCTTCGACCTGCGCGAAGACGCGCTGCCGTTCGCGCCGCGCGGCGGCCTCGATGCCGGCCGGATCGGCGCAGTCCACCTGCACGCGCGCGATCGTCAGCGGCACCGCGTGCGCCGCGCACAGCCGCGTGCAGAAATCGGCCCAGCTGTCCGCATGCGGCGACAGTCCATGATGGACATGGACCGCGGCGAACACGAAAGGATGTTGCGCCCGCAAGGCGGCGAGCAGGTGCAGGAGAACGACGGAATCGAGTCCGCCCGACAGGGCGAGCACGAGCGACGAAGCCGGCGGAACGTGGCGCGCGAGCGCCTCCGCCACGCACGCCTCTGGCTTACTTGGCGGCGGTTTCCTTGAAGCTGCCATACGACCGCAGGCGCTGGTAGCGCGCCGCCAGCAAGTCGTCGAGCGGCTGCTTGCGCAATTCGGTCAGCGTGTCGGTCAGCGCCCGCCGCATGTTCTGGAACATGGCGTCCCAGTCGCGCTGCGCACCACCCAGCGGCTCTTCGACGATGCGGTCGACCAGGCCGTTGGCCTTCAGGCGGTCGGCCGTGATGCCTAGGGTTTCAGCGGCAACCGAGGCCTTGTCGGCGCTCTTCCACAGGATGGACGCGCAGCCCTCGGGCGAGATGACCGAATAGGTCGAGTACTGCAGGATCAGGGTACGGTCGCCCACGCCGATGGCCAGGGCGCCGCCCGAACCGCCTTCGCCGACGATGGTACAGATGACGGGCGTCTGCAGTTCGGCCATCACATAGAGATTGCGCGCGATGGCTTCGGACTGGCCCCGCTCTTCCGCCCCGATGCCCGGGTAGGCGCCGGGCGTGTCGATGAAGGTAAAGATGGGCATGCGGAATTTCTCGGCCAGGCGCATCAGGCGCAGGGCCTTGCGATAGCCTTCGGGGCGCGGCATGCCGAAATTGCGGACGATCTTCTCCTTGGTGTCGCGCCCCTTCTGGTGGCCGATCACCATCACCGGCTCGCCGTTGAAGCGCGCCATGCCGCCGACGATCGCCGCGTCGTCGGCGAAGGCGCGGTCGCCATGCAGTTCAGCAAAATCGGTGAACAATCCCTGCACATAGTCGAGCGTATAGGGACGCTGAGGATGGCGCGCCACCTGCGACACCTGCCAGGCGTTGAGCTTGGCGTAGATGTCCCTGGTCAGCGTCTGGCTCTTCTTCTGCAGGCGGCGGATCTCTTCCGAGATGTCCAGCGCGGAATCGTCCTGCACGAAGCGCAGTTCTTCGATCTTGGCTTCGAGCTCGGCGATCGGCTGCTCGAAATCGAGGAAAGTGGTTTTCATCACGCGGTCATGAAATGCGGTTAACCCGGCATTCTAGCAGCCGGCCCATGCCTGGCCATCAGTGGTGGTGGTGACCGTGCGCGCCGTGGGCGTGGCGATGCGCCACTTCGTCGGGCGTGGCGGCACGCACCTCGGTGACCTGGCACTGGAAGTGCACGGCCTGGCCGGCGTAGGGATGATTGCCGTCGACCACGACCTTGTCGTCCGCGATGTCGGTCACGGTGTAGAGCATTTCTTCGCCGCCGTCGACGGGCGAACCCACGAACTGCATGCCGATCTCGACGTTGTCCGGGAAGGCCTCGCGCGCCTCCATGCGCACCAGTTGTTCGTCGTATTCGCCGAAGGCGTCGGCCGGCTGCAGCTTGAGGTCGACGTTCTCGCCCACGGCCTTGCCTTCGAGCGCAGCTTCGACCGCGGGAAAGATATTGTCGTAGCCGCCATGCAGGTAGCTCACCGGCTCGTCGTTTTCTTCGAGCATGCGCCCGTCCATGTCGCGCACGACGTAGGTGAGGGTGACGACGGTATCCTTGCCAATGTTCACTTGAGATCCTTTACCAGTTGAAGCACGTCCGCCGCATGACCGCGGCTGGACACGCCGTACAGGGCATGACGGATGACGCCCTGTTTGTCGATGACGAAGGTGGAGCGCACCACGCTCTTGCGCATGACGCCGTCCACTTCCTTGTCCTGCAGCACGCCATAGGCTCCGCAGGTGGCCTGTTCCTTGTCGGCCAGCAGGCGCACGCTGATGCCGTGCTTGTCGCGGAATTCGCCATGCTTGATGCAATCGTCGCGCGACACGCCCAGCACGACCGCACCCAGCTTCGCGAAATCGCCCTCGAGTTCGGAAAACTCGATGGCTTCCGTCGTGCAGCCCGGCGTGTCGTCACGCACGTAAAAATACAGCACCAGCGGCTTGCCCCGGAACTGGGACAATTCGACGATGTTCATGTCGGCGTCCGGGTTGGAAAAGTCGGGCGCGCGGTCTCCTGGTTTCAGCATGACGACTCCGCTCTCGTTTTTTCGGCGCATTCTACAGGGCAATCGCGTGCCAATCGCTATAATTTTCAGATGAAAAATCCACCGCTCGGCGGACTTGCCCCCGCCCGCTTCCTGCGCGAAACCTGGCACAAGGAGCCGCTCCTGATCCGCAACGCGATCCCCGGGTTCACCGGCCTGCTGTCGCCCGCCGACATGCAGGCGCTGGCGCGGCGCGACGACGTCGAATCCCGTCTGGTCCGTGGCAGCGGCACCCGTTGGGCGCTTGACCACGGCCCCTTCCGTGCCGCCGACTTCAAGCGCCTGCCGAAAACGGACTGGACGCTGCTGGTGCAATCGGTCAATCACCATCTGCCCGCAGCGGACGCCCTGCTGAAACGGTTCGACTTCATCCCGCACGCCCGGCTGGACGACCTGATGGTGAGCTACGCCGTGCCCGGCGGCAGCGTCGGCCCGCATTTCGATTCCTACGACGTGTTCCTGCTGCAGGGCCGCGGCCACCGCCGCTGGCAGGTCAGCACCCAGACCGATCTCGGCCTGCTGCCCGATGCGCCGTTGAAAATACTGAAGAAATTCAAACCCGAAGCGGAATGGGTGCTCGGTCCCGGCGACATGCTCTATCTGCCGCCGCACGCGGCCCACTACGGCGTGGCGGAAGACGACTGCATGACCTATTCCATCGGCTTCCGGGCGCCCACCGCCGAGGAACTCG
This sequence comes from Thiobacillus sp., assembly GCA_044227225.1. Classification (GTDB taxonomy): domain Bacteria; phylum Pseudomonadota; class Gammaproteobacteria; order Burkholderiales; family Thiobacillaceae; genus Thiobacillus. The sequence continues at coordinate 341,824 of JBGAFM010000002.1, forward strand.
CCCAGGCTTTCCTCATGCACCTGCAGGATACGGTTGCGTTCGACGGACGCTACGCCGATCCCGACCTGACCCTGCAGCGCCACCCGGGCGAGATCGGTCGCGCCATGCTGGACAAGCTGGAAAACATGATCGCCCGTGTGAAATGGGACCGGCGCGCCATCGCGGAATTCGCCGGCAGCTACCTCTCCGAGCCCAAGCCCAACGTGTTCTTCGACCCGCCGGCCACGCCGCTCGCGCCGTCGGCGTTCCGCCGCCAGGCCGCGCGCCGCGGCGTCGCGCTGCACGCCAAGTCGCGCCTGCTCTTCGTCGGCACGCGCTTCTACATGAACGGCGAAGCCTTCTCGCCCGCCCCGGGGGAGCGTGCGGCGCTGCGTCGCCTGGCGGATGCCCGCACGCTTGCCGCGCCCTTCCCGCCTTCGCTGCTGGATCGCTTCCTGGACTGGTACGAAGCCGGCTGGCTGGAGCTGGCGGCATGATTGCGTCCGATCTGCTCACGCCGTCCGAATGCCGGGCGGCATTCGATGCCCTGCTGGCCGGCACCCGCCGTCTGTTGCGGCTCTACGACCGCGACCTCGAATTGTGGGCGCTCGACGACCCGGCACGTCATGCGGCGCTGCGCGCGTTCTGCGTGGCAGGCGGCGGTCGCCGGGTCGAATGCCTGCTCGACGAAACGGGCCGGGTGGCCAGTGCGCATCCGCGCCTGATGCAACTGGTGCGCGATTTCGGTCATGTTCTGGAAATCCGTCAGGCCGATCCGCTCGCCCCGCGACCCGACCAGGCCTTTGTACTCGCCGATCGCCACGGCGTGCTGCTCCGCGCGGACAAGGCGGCCATGCGCGGCAAGGTGCATCCGGACGATGCCGCCACCGTTTCCGCACTGCAGCAGGACTTCGAGGCGTTGTGGCAACGCGCCCAGGGTCAGGTCGCGGCGACCACCCTCGGTCTATAACGAAGCCAGCCAGTCCAGTTCGGATTCACTGAATCCGGCCTGCCGGCGCGCCGCCAGGTTGAACGGCGGCTTCAGCGGCGGCGCGTCGTATTCGCGCAGCAGGCGGCGGAAGGTCGCCGCCGGATCCACGCCGCGCTGTTCGCACAGCCACCGATACCAGCGATTGCCGATGGCGACGTGACCGATCTCGTCGCGTTCGACGACGGCGAGGATCTCGATCAGGCGCCGGTCCTCTACGACACGCAGTTTGTCGACGATGCGCGGCGTGGCGTCGAGGCCGCGCGCTTCCAGTACGCGCGGCACCAGCGCCATGCGGACCAGCGGATCGTGTGCGGTTTTCAGCGCCATGTCCCACAGGCCGCGGTGCGCCGGGAAATCGCCGTAGTCATGGCCAAGGCTGGCGAGATGCGCGTTCAACAGGCCGAAGTGCACGGCCTCCTCGCCGGCCACGCGCAGCCAGTCGTCGTAATAGGCGCGCGGCATGCCCGCAAAGCGGTGCGCGGCGTCGAGCGCCAGGTTGATCGCGTTGAATTCGATATGCGCCAGCGCATGCACGAGGGCGGCACGCCCTGCCGCCGAGTCGGCGCGCCGGCGCGGAACCTGGTGCGGCGAGACCAGTTCGGGCCTGGCGGGCGCCCCGGGGGCGTCGATGCCCGCGCGCGCCGTTTCGCAGGCCGCGGCAACCGAGCCAGTCTGCCAGTCGGCCCACAGGCTGTGCACCGCGGCCGCCTTGTCGGCCGGGTCGGCAACGCGCAGGCAGACGGCCAGTCGTTCCGGCAGGTTCAGCGCCGGTCCATCCACCGGATGCCCGTCAGCGCGATGGACAGGAAGATGATCAGGGGCAGGCTGACGACCACGGCCGGGGGCCAGTCGTTCAGCAAGCCGAGATGGCCGAACAGTCGACTCAGGAGGTGAAACCCGAGTCCGGCGAGAATGCCGAAGAAGAGCTTGCTGCTGGTTCCGCCCGAGCGTGGGCCCTGTATCGAGAACGGCATGGCGATCAGCATCATGATCGGAATGACGAAGGGGCCGATGAACTTCGACCACAGCGCCAGTTCGTAGCGCGAGGCTTTTTGCCCGTTTTCCTTGAGATGCGCGACGTAGCGCCAGAGCGTGCGCGCCGACATCTGCTCGGGCGCGATCAGCAGCACGCTCAGGATATCCGGCGTGAGAACCGATTGCCATGGCTGTTGCGCACTGCGCGTGGCGCGTATGCCTTCACTGGAGAAATGCGTCTCCATGACACGCGACAATTGCCAGGTCTGGTTGCCCTGCCAGTCCCCCTCGTCTGCAGCGCGTATCCAGCCCAGCTTCCCCTCTTCATCGAAACCGTAGATCTCGATCTCGCGCAGGGTGCTGTCCGGCATGACTTCGCGCACGTTGATGAAGGTGCTGCCGTCCTTGACCCAGAGCCCGGAACGAAACTGCTGGGCCACGACCGACCGCGTCACGGTCAGCTTGTAGCGCTGGGCCGCCTGTTCCGACCAGGGGGCGACGTATTCGCCGAGCACCAGCGCCAGCAGGGACAACAATACGCCGATCGCTCCGCAATAGGCGGCGATGCGCCAGTTCGACAGCCCGGACACGCGCATGACGGCGTATTCGGAATTGCCGACCAGCCGGGACAGGGCGAACAGCGTGCCGATCAGGGCCGCGATGGGGAGGATCTCGACGAGATGCCCCGGCACATTGAGCAGTACGACCACGGCCGCCTGACCCAGGCCGTAGTTGTTGTGACCGAGGCTGCCGATTTCCTGAATGATGTCGAAGAAGGCAAACAGCACCAGCAGCGCCAGCAGGACGAAACCGGCGGCGGCAGCGATCTGGGTACCCAGGTAACGCGCCAGCAGGCTCATGCCGCGCCTCGTCCGCGCCGGCGCACCCGCGTGCGAAGATGGAACAGGCCAGCCACGGCCAGCAGCATGATCGCGTGCGGCATCAGCATCCCCAGCCCGGGATCGAACTTGCCCTGCCCAACCCAGGCCTGCGTCAGCGACAGCAGGTTGTTGTAGATGAAGTAGAGCAGCAGGGCGACGATCAGGCCGTACGAGCGGCGTGCCCGGGTATTGACGAAGCTGAGCGGGATCGCCATCACAGCCAGGACCAGCGCCGAAATCGGCACCCCCAGCCGCCACATCAGTTCGGCGCGTGCGGCTGCGGACGGATCGGCGAACAACCTGGACGGCGGTGCCTGCCGGATGGTCGTCTGCTGCTGGCCGACGGCGACCGGGTCCAGCCGCATCCAGTAGCGCTTGAACTGCACGATGCGGTAGTCGAGCTGTCCGGGCACGCCTTCGTAACGGCGCCCTTCCTTCAGCACCAGGTAGCGCGAGCCATCCGGCAGTTGCGTATGGCTGCCCTCCTTCGCCACCACCAGCCCCAGCTTGCCGTCCAGGCGCGATTGCATGAAGACGTTGCGGATGACGCCGGTGAGGGGGTTCAGCGCTTCGATGTAATAGACGCGATCGGCCGAACCGGACTCGGCAAACATGCCAGGCGCGATCAGGTTGCTGTCGCTGCGGCTCTGCAGATCCTGCCGGTAGTCGTTCTTTTTCGCCTGCGCCCAGGGGTTGAGCGCCAGCGTCAGCAGGAGGATGACCGCGGCAAAAGGAATCGCGAAGGTCAGCACGGGCCGCATCCATTGCATCAGCGAGAGGCCCGCATTGAACCAGATCACCATTTCGCTGTCTCGCCACATGCGCGACAGCGGCAGCAGGACGCCGGCGAACAGCGCGATGGTCATCAGGACCGGCAGGAAGTACAGCAGGGAAAAGCCGAGGAACGCGAACACGGCTTCGTTGGCGAGTTCGCCGCGCGCCACGTCGCCGAGCAGCCGGATGAAGAGGACGACCAGCGCGATGGCCACCAGCACCGTGAGCACGGCACCCGTGGTCAGGGCCATCTCGCGGGTCAGCGCACGACGGTAGAGCATGGCGCCGGGCCGGTTTCAACCGGCACACGAATGGACTTTTGACATTCCGCCGTGCCCGCGCCAATAATCGCTCCGTCAGCCGAGCGGGTCATCGGTGCATCTGCAAACTGGTTTTTTTTGAGCACGGACATGGAAAACAGGGAAATCGATCTCGAATTTAGCATAAAAAGCGGCGCCCCCGAAAAGCAGCGCACCGCCTGCGTCGTCGTTGGCGTGTTCGAAAGCCGCAAGCTCTCGGCGCCGGCCGTGGACATCGATCGCGCCAGCGACGGTTATCTGTCGGAAATCCTGCGCGGCGGCGACATGGACGGCAAGGCAGGCAGTACCCTGCTGCTGCACCGGGTACCCAACATCCTGGCCGACCGCGTCCTGCTCGTCGGCCTCGGCAAGGAGCGCGACTTCCACGAAAAAGCCTATCGCGATGCCATCGCCTGCGCGATCCGCACGCTGCGCGACACCGGCTCGATGGAGGCCACGATCACCCTGTCCGAGCTCCCGCTGAAGAAACGCGATGTCGCGTGGAACGTCGAGCAGGCGGTGATCGCCGCGCACGAGGCGCTCTACCGCTTCGACCGGATGAAGAGCAAGGCCAGCGAACCGCGCCGTCCGCTCAAGCGCGTGATCTTCGCGGTGTCGCGTCGCGGCGAACTGAAGTTCGGTGACGTCGGCCTGGCGCGCGGGTTGGCGATCGCGCATGGCATCGCGCACGCCAAGGATCTGGGCAATATGCCGTCCAATGTCTGTACCCCGGAATATCTCGCCGCCGAGGCGCGCAAGCTTGCCAAAACCTATCGCTTCGGTTGCGAAGTGCTCGACCAGGCCGCCTGCGAGAAACTCGGCATGGGTTCCTTCCTCTCGGTCGGCAAGGGCAGCGACAAGCCGCCGCGTTTCATCGTGCTGAAACATGAAGGCGGTAGCAAGGGACAGAAACCGGTGGTGCTGGTCGGCAAGGCGATCACCTTCGATTCCGGCGGCATTTCGCTGAAACCCCCCGGCGAGATGGACGAAATGAACTACGACATGAGCGGGGGCGGTGCCGTGCTCGGCGCCTTCCGCGCCATCGGCGAACTCGGGCTCGAACTCAACGTCGTCGGCCTGATTCCCTCCTGCGAGAACATGCCGGATGCCTCCGCCAACAAGCCGGGCGATATCGTCACCTCGATGTCCGGACAGACCATCGAGATCCTCAACACCGACGCCGAAGGCCGACTCATCCTGTGCGATGCGCTGACCTATGCCGAGCGCTTCGAACCCGACGCGGTGGTCGATCTGGCAACCCTGACCGGGGCCTGCGTGATCGCGCTCGGCGCCCATCCCAGTGCGCTCTATGCGAACCACGATCCGCTCGCGCGCGAAATTGAACACGCCGCCGACGAAGCCTGGGATCGGGTCTGGCGCATGCCGCTGTGGGACGACTACCAGGATCAGTTGAAGAGCAGTCTCGCCGACATGGCCAACATCGGCGGCCGCCCCGGCGGATCGATCACGGCGGCCTGCTTCCTGTCGCGCTTCGCGAAGAAATACCACTGGGCGCATCTCGACATTGCCGGCACCGCCTACAAGGGCGGCCGCGACAAGGGTTCGACCGGCCGGCCGGTCTCGCTGCTGGTGCATTTCCTGCTGAACCGCACGGAAAAGTGACCGAGATTCTCTTCTACACCTTTGCCGACAACCCGCTCGACGTGGCCCGCCGCGTCGCGGCCAAGGCGCATGCCCAGGGCAAGCACGTCATGATCCACGCCCCCGACGCAGCCACCGCCGATGCCATCGACCGCCTGCTGTGGACGACCCCGGCGCTCGGCTTCGTTCCGCACTGCCGCGACACCGATACGCTGGCCGGCGAGACGCCGGTGCTGATCGGCACCGATGTCGATGCCCTGCCGCACGCCGACGTGATGATCAACCTCGACCCCGCGGGTCCGCCGCCCGCATTCGCCCGTTTCGAGCGGCTGGTCGAAATCGTCGGACAGGACGACGCCAGTCGTGAACGCGGCCGCGAGCGCTACCGGTTCTATCAGACGCGCGGCTACGCCCTGGGCACGCACGACCTGCGCCAGCAGGCTGGCTGAACATGAGCGGCGACGAGCCCCTGCTCTCCAAGATGGACGCCCTGCTGAGGAAGCATCGCGGCGACGGCGACGCAACGACCGCAGCTGTGCCACCGGCAGCCCTGGCCGCAGCGTCAGCGCCGCCGCCGGCCTGGCTGCCCGTGCTGACCCAGGTGATCGAACGCGGCAGCCTGCCCGAGCCCGCTTCCGGCCCTGCCGCCCCCGCCGCCAGCCCTGTCGCGGACGCCGTCGAACCGGCGCCAGCACCCGGCTCCGTCTCGAACGAGGCCCTGGCGGACCAGCTGATGCGCGAGCTCGCACCGCGCCTTTCCGAAGTCATGGAAAAGCAGGTCGCGGCCGAATTGCGCAAGAGCCTCGATCAGACCGTGGCGTCCCTGCTGACCCAGCTCGACGCCAACATGCGGCAGATCGTGCGCGAGGCCGTGGCCGAAAGACTCGGGCAGCCCCGCGATCCTTCCTGATACCGCTCCGCAACGCACGGAATAGTGAATCGCGGCCCGCGGTTCTGGGATAATCGCGTTTTCGCTTCTTTTGCACGTGCACCATGGAACTCGCCAAATCCTTCGAACCCGCCGACATCGAGAAACGCTGGTATGCCCACTGGGAGGATTCCGGCTACTTCAAGGCAGGCGACAAGGAAAACGCCCCGGCCTATTGCATCATGCTGCCGCCCCCGAACGTCACCGGCACGCTGCACATGGGCCACGCCTTCCAGCACACCCTGATGGACGCGCTGATCCGCTTTCACCGCATGGACGGCGACAATACCCTGTGGCAACCTGGCACCGACCACGCCGGCATCGCGACGCAGATCGTGGTGGAACGCCAGCTCGACGCGGAGAAAGTTTCGCGCCACGACCTCGGCCGCGAGAAATTCCTGGAGAAGGTCTGGGAATGGAAGGAACACTCGGGCTCGACCATCACCCGCCAGATGCGCCGCCTCGGCACCAGTCCCGACTGGAGTCGCGAACGCTTCACCATGGACGAGGGCCTGTCGAAGGCCGTCACCGAAGTCTTCGTGCGCCTGTACCGCGAAGGACTCATCTATCGCGGCAAGCGCCTGGTCAACTGGGACCCGGTGCTGGGCACGGCCGTGTCCGACCTCGAAGTCGTGAGTGCGGAAGAAGACGGCTACATCTGGGAGATCAACTACCCGATCGAGGATGGCTCGGGATTTCTGACTGTCGCCACTACCCGTCCCGAGACCCTGCTCGGCGACACTGCCGTGGCGGTGAACCCCGCCGACGAACGCTACGCGCACCTGGTCGGCAAGACCGTGCGTCTGCCCATCGCCGAGCGCAGCATCCCCATCATCGCCGACGACTATGTCGACCGCGAATTCGGCACCGGCGTCGTCAAGATCACGCCGGCGCACGACTTCAACGACTGGCAGGTCGGCCAGCGCCACAAGCTGGTGGCGATCAGCGTGCTCACGCTGGACGCGAAGATGAACGACGTCTGTCCCGCCGAATACCAGGGCCTCGACCGCTACGATGCGCGCCAGAAACTGCTCGATGCGCTGCAGGCCCAGGGCCTGCTCGTCTCCGCCAAGCCGCACAAGCTGATGATCCCGCGCGGCGACCGCACCCACGCCGTGATCGAACCCATGCTCACCGACCAGTGGTTCATGAGCATGGAAAGCCTGGCGAAGCGCGCGCTCGGCGTCGTCGATTCCGGCGAACTTAAATTCGTGCCGGAGAACTGGACCACCACCTATCGCCAGTGGCTGGAGAACATCCAGGACTGGTGCGTGTCGCGCCAGCTGTGGTGGGGCCACCGCATCCCGGCCTGGTACGACGCCGACGGCAATTTCTACGTCGCGCACAGCGAGGAGGAGGCCCGCAAGCAGGCCGGGGGCAAACCGGTGACGCAGGACAACGACGTGCTCGACACCTGGTTCTCGTCCGCCTTGTGGCCCTTCTCCACGCTCGGCTGGCCGGAGCAAACGCCGGAACTCGAACGCTATCTGCCGACCTCGGTGCTGGTCACCGGTTTCGACATCATTTTCTTCTGGGTCGCGCGCATGGTGATGATGTCGCTGCACTTCACCGGCAAGGTCCCGTTCCGCGAAGTGTATGTGACCGGCCTGGTTCGCGATTCCGAAGGCCAGAAGATGAGCAAGTCCAAGGGCAACGTGCTCGACCCGATCGACCTCATCGACGGCATCGCAGTCGACGACCTCGTGGCCAAGCGCACCTCGGGCCTGATGAACCCCAAGCAGGCAGCCGGCATCGAGAAGCGTACCCGCAAGGAATTTCCCGAAGGCATCGCCGCGTTCGGAACCGACGCCCTGCGTTTCACCTTCGCCAGCCTCGCCACCCACGGCCGCGACATCAAGTTCGACCTGCAGCGCTGCGAGGGCTATCGCAATTTCTGCAACAAGCTGTGGAACGCGACGCGCTTCACGCTGATGAATCTCGAAGGCCACGATTGCGGACTCGATGCCGGCGCCGCGTTCGAATACGCCGATGCGGATCGCTGGATCGTCAGCCGTCTGCAGCAGGCCATCGCCGAGGTACGCGAAGGCTACGCGATCTATCGCTTCGACCAGGTTGCCCGCGCTGTCTACGAATTCGTCTGGGACGAGTTCTGCGACTGGTACCTGGAGCTCGCCAAGGTTCAGCTCAACGAAGGCAGCGAGGGACAGCAGCGCGCCACCCGGCGTACCCTCGCAACGGTCCTTGAAGCGACGTTGCGACTTGCCCACCCGGTGATCCCCTTCATCACCGAGGAACTCTGGCAAAAAGTGGCGCCGCTGGCCGGCGTCACCGGAGACAGCCTGATGCAGGCCCCCTTCCCCACGTGCGTCGGTGAGCAGCAGTCTCCTGCCAGCGACGCCACCATCGCCACCCTGAAGGAACTCGTCAACGCCTGCCGTACGCTGCGCGGCGAGATGAACCTGTCCCCTGCGCAACGCGTGCCGCTGGTGATCGAAGGCGACGCCGCCCTGATCGGCAGGCTTGCCCCCTACATCCGGATGCTCGCCAGGCTGTCGGAAGTCAGCGCGATCGCCAGGCTGGAAGACGCCGATGCCCCGGTGGCGCTCGTCGGCGACATGCGTCTGATGCTCGTCGTCGAAATCGACCGCGAGGCGGAGCGCGCACGCCTGGCCAAGGAAATCGCCCGTATCCAGAGTGAAATCAGGAAGGCCGAAGGCAAGCTCGCCAATCCGAGTTTTGTAGACAAGGCACCAGCCGCCGTCGTGGAACAGGAAAAGGCGCGGCTGGCGGATTTCGGCGCCATGCTGAACAAGATGGAGACCCAGTACGCTCGGCTGACCTAGTCATTCGTTCAGGCAACAAAAAACCGGGGCATGCCCCGGTTTTTTGTTGCACTCCGATCTGGATTACATCTTCCAGCTGTACTGGATACCCAGGGAGTTCTGATACATCTTGATGGTGTCGGTGCCACTGAAGAACGGGTCGGCGCCAGAAACATCGTTCTTGAAAGCATGCATGTAGGACATGGTCACTTCGTCACCCGATGCAAGCGTGTAGGTAAATCCAAGCGTCATGTGATCCTTGATCACTGCAGGCGCAAGAATGTTGAACATCACCTCGCCCACATCCGCACCATTGATGGGGTTGTCACTATGGCTGTAACCAGCACGCAGTGTCAGTTTCGGATCGAATTTATACTCCACACCCAGCTTCCAGACGTCGATATTGTCCCACCCGAAGCCCGAACCACCATTCGTACCCAGTTGGGGCGAGCCGCTAAGCGAATTGGCGGAGGCGTTACCAACAGAATTCACATCACTGTAATTGATGCGCTGGTAGTCAAGTGCGAGCTTGACCGCTGGGGTAGCCTGCCAGGCAACGCCCAAATTGTAGTTTTCAGGGATATCGAAATCGCCCTGTTCAGCAAACAAGCCTGCATATTTGCTGAATTTCTCGAAATTGATCTTGGAGGCATATGCAGCACCGATCGTAACCGTGGGGGCGACTTTGCCCATGTAGCCAATACGCACGCCATAGCCGAATGCATCGTCATAACCGCGGTTGGTCACATTGGATGCGCTAGACGACAAACCTTGGAAGGCTTGCAGGCCCTCCGCCTTGAAACGCTGGTAGCCAATCAAGGGAGAAATCCCCAGGGAATGGTTAGGGGCAATCTTGTACGCTGCCGTCGGAGCCACAATCAATTGCATCAGGTCTACGCCCAGTTTCCCGGTACCTCCCAGCAGATTCACTGGGTAATTGGTATTCATGCCGCCATTACCGTAGACGGTCACGCCGACTGCAACGTTGTTGTTGATGCTGCGGCTGTATCCGAATTCGGGAACCAGAAAGTACTTGGAGTCGCTCTCCGTCGTGCCATTCAGACCGCCACCCACACGGCTAGCCTCGCGAATCGGGCTGAACAGATCGGCGCCCAGATCCAGGCGGTTGCCCGCGAAAGCCATCGAAGCGGGGTTGTTGGCGCCGCCAAAGGCGTCGTCCGAACTGGCAGTTGCCGCACCGGCCATGCCTTTGGCCTTCATGCCGTAGCCGTGCGAGAAGTAGCCGTTGGTAGCGAACGCGCTACCGGTCAGACCGGCCAGCGCCATGAATGCGAATACGCGGGTGAATTTCATCAGGGGATCTCCTAGGGGATGATTGTTACGGATAGGTTTTTTTGATGGTTTGCCCGAAGGCTACGCGTCACACGTACGGCGAACAAGCGTAACGTCGCTAAAAGGCCGCAGCCCGCCAATGTGATGTGGTACAAATGACACATAAAAAATGAGCCGGGTTCTCCGGCTCATTTCAGCGACTACGCAGTCTCTTTTCTTTAATGCAGCTTCAGATAAAGAGGCAGATATCGGTTTCCCCTGCGAATTCGAAGAAGGTGGCGGCACCACCGTATTCGAGGCCATCGATGAAGTCGGAATGCTCGAAACCGAACAGTTCGACGGTCATCTGGCAGGCGATGAACTTGACTTCGGCTTCCTGGCACAGGCTGCGCAGGTCGGGGATGGTGGCCACGCCGTTATTGGCGATGGTCATTTTCATCAGGCTGGTTGCCACGTTTTCGTAGCCGGGCACGAGAGACTGGATGGCGTTGGGCATGTTCCAGTTGATGCTCTTGAACCACTTGGGTCCGAAAGGCATCTTCATCGGCATGCCGGGGTTGCCGAGCGGGCTGACCTTGAGGCCGGACAGGTCTTTGCGGACGAGCTGGAGGCCATAGAAGGTGAAGAAAATCTGGGTTTCGTAACCCAGCGCTGCCGCGGTGGACGCCAGGATGAAGGGGGGGTAAGCCCAGTCCAGCGTGCCCTTGGTAGCGATGATGGCCATTTTTTTGGTATCCATGCTCTGTCTCTCCTGTTCGGGTTAAAAAAACAGCGCCGTGTGTTCGTTTGAACAGACGGCGCTTGTTTTGTTTCCTGCTTACTTCTTCTTCATGAAGAAGGTGAATTCACCGCCCGCTTCGGCGGTGGACAGCAGCTCGTTACCGGTCTGCTTGGCGAAAGCCGCGAAATCCTTGACCGAACCGGGGTCGGTGGAGAGGATTTTCAGGACCTGGCCGCTGCCGACTTCCGCAAGGGCTTTCTTGGCACGCAGGATGGGAAGGGGACAGTTCAGGCCACGGGCGTCAAGTTCTTTATCGAAGTTCATCTTGTTCTCCTAACATTAAATCGGCAAGCACATAAAAAATGCTGCGGTACCTTAAACCAGAAGCCAGGCTATTGCAACCAAATTGGTTGGCGATCAGCTTTCCTTATGGCCAATGCCTAACGCGGCTGGGCGACGGCGTTGCCGGAGCGCGCCCAGGCCATGATCCCGCCCGCGAGGTTGTGCATGTTGTTATAGCCCTTTGCCGCCATGAAGGCGCAGGCCTGCGCCGAGCGCGCACCGGATCGGCAATAGATGACGACCGGCTTGTCCTGCGGGATGTCCGCTGCGCGCAAGGGCAGCAGGTGCAGGGGAATATGGATCGCGCCATCGATCACGCCCTGCGCGACCTCCGCTTCGGTACGCACATCGATCAGATGCGCGCCCTTGGCGGCGATTTCTGCAACATAACCCGGGTCGACTTCCTTGAAACCAGACAATCCGAACATAGGCGTCAAACTCCTGTCACGAGGAAATTAGAATTTACTAATATACCGCAAACCGCGTCCATGGCCAAGCATGCCCCTGACGCCGGTCGGGTCAGCAACGCTGCGCACCGTGATACAGGTTCACGACATGACGCGCTTCGGCAAAGAACAACCAGCGCTCCATTGCCGCGCCCACCAGGCCGGCCAGGGCTGCGACCCCGGCCGCCAGCATGCCGCCCTGCTGGTTGAAGACCCAGACCAGCATCAGGCCCGGAAGCCCGAAACCCACGACAAAAACCAGGGTTTTGATCAGGCCGGCTTTCTGGCGGGCCAGCTGATAGCCGAATTCCTGGGTAAGGAAAGTGCCGTGGGTATGGCCGGTATCGAGCAGCTTGACCTTGGCGCGCGTCAGTCCGGTCGCGGTGTTGATCGTCGGGGTCAGGCCGGGGCTGCGAATCCAGAAGTAGTAGATCGCCTTCAGCACCGCCGCAACCGAGACAATGAGGGCCGACATGGCGATGTAGGGGGTGGTGTCGAGACCGGCGATCACCGCGCCCAGCAGCAGCAGCAGGCTGCCGCTGGCGTAGCCGAGCGCCAGGTAGTTGGCCGGCACCAGCGGGGTATTCCACTGCCGGATGGTTTTGAGGCAGGCGTAGATCATGCCGGTGGAAAACACGGTGATCCACGCCAGCACGGCGGTGAGAAAACCGCTGGTCTCGCGCAGCCACTGCGGCGCGCCGAACATGATGCTGGCAAGGTAGATCAGCGCCAGCGGCATGAACACGACGGCGAATACGCCTTCGCGCGACAGCCACGAGGTGCGGAAACGCGAAAACGCACGCCAGGCATTCTTGGGATTGGCCAGGTGGAAGGTCGAGGACAGCAGGCCGAATGCGACCAGCCCCATCGCCATGAGTCCGCCGGCGACGAGCTGGTCCTGTTCGAACCCGCCGCCCAGCTTGAAGGTGTCGGCAATGAACAGCAGCGAGAACAGGCCAAAGCCGGCGCCCGATGCCACGGTAAAGAAGATGACGGAAAAGGCGGGATGCATGGAGGTTCCTTGTTCTTAACGACGCACCAGCTTGTTGGCGAACTGCTTGATGCTTTCCTTCAGGCCACCCTTGGGCCTGGTGTCGATCTCGATCACCGGCTTGCGGCGCGGCGGCAGGTACTGGTTGGTCGGGTTGTAGTTGAGCTCCGGCATGAGGCCGTAGCCGCCTCGCTCGCGCACCGTGCGCGAGACGGCTGAATCCGGATCGTCGAAGTCGCCGAACATGCGCGCGTGCGCCGGGCAGGTCAGCACGCAGGAAGGCTGGCGTTCTTCAACGGGCAGGTTCTGGTCGTAGATGCGGTCGACGCACAACGTGCACTTCTTCATCGTGCCCGAGCTGCGATCGAGTTCGCGCGCGCCGTAGGGGCAGGCCCACGAACAGTAGTTGCAGCCCATGCATTTGTCCTGGTCGACCAGGACGATGCCGTCTTCCGCACGCTTGTAGGAGGCCCCGGTCGGGCACACGGTGACGCAGTCGGCATCCTCGCAGTGGTTGCACGACATCGGGAAATTGACGGTCTTGTTGTTCGGGTATTCGTCCATCTCGAAATGGCGAATCCGGTTGAACCACACGCCCGACGGCTCGGCACCGTAGGGCTGGTAGTCGGACAACGGGCCGATGGTGCCGGAGGCGTTCCACTCCTTGCAGGCGATGGCGCAGGCATGACAGCCCACGCATACGTCGAGGTCGATGACCAAACCCAGTCTCATGATTGTCCCAGCCTCATGTTCTCTCTCGTCCTTGTACTCATTTGAAACGCATCAATTCTTCTCGTGGCTGCGCGCGTCGTAGCGCAGCACGTTGGGCCGTTCGTAGCGCTCATCGCCGGGATAGGGCTTCAGCGCGTCGAACTGCGGCCACGAGCCCGTCTCGCCGGGCTCGGCTTTCCGGATGCGCACGCGCAGGTCGAACCACGCCGCCTGGCCGGTGACCGGATCGGAGTTGGTGACACGGCGCTCGCCGGATTTCTCGGGCAGCAGTTCGGAAATCAGGTGGTTGAGCAGGAAGCCCTTGGTCGCTTCGGAGGCGTTTTCCTTCAGGCCCCACGCGCCCTTCTGCTTGCCAATGGCGTTCCAGGTCCAGATCGTGTCTTCCTGCGTACCTTCCATGGTTTTCACCTGGCAGCGGATCTTGCCGTTGTGCGACTCGACCCAGATCCAGTCAAAGTCCTGAATGCCCATTTCGGCGGCCTTGCGCGCGTTCATGTACATGTAGTTCTGCGCCATGAGCTGGCGCAGCCACACGTTCTGCGAATCCCACGAGTGATACATGAACATCGGGCGCTGGGTCAGCGCGAAGAAGGGGTATTCGTTCGCGTCCACGCGCTGCTGTTCCAGCGGCTCGTACCACATCGGTAGCGGGTCGAAGTATTTCACCAGACGCTCGCGGTCGACCTGGTTGCTGGGTTGCGGGCCGTCGTACAGGCCCTGGCCCGCGAGGCGGAATTTCTGCAGCGGCTCGGAGTAGAACTGCATGATGATGGGCTCGACCTTGCCGACGAAACCCGCATCGGCCGCCACTTCCAGATAGTCCCGGTTGGCATAGCGGATGTACTTCTGGTTGTCGGGCCAGTGGTGCGCGAAGAAGCTCTGGTTCTCGATGTATTTGTCCCACTGCTTCGGGTTGGGTTCGCCCTTGAGCGACTTCGTGCCGTCTGCGCCGCGCCAGCCCGAGAGGAAACCGATGCCGGGCGAACGCTCGTAGTTGACGATGAAGTCGGGGTAGTCCTTGAACTTGCGGCTGCCGTCAGGTTTGGTGAACGCCGGGAACTTCAGGCGCGACGCGAGTTCGACCATCACCTCTTGCCAGGGGCGTACGTTGCGGTCGGGCTTCACCAGCGGATAGCGGATCGCGTCGGCCGCCGCGTCCGGCTCGGAAATCGGACGGTCGAGCAGCGAGATGCAGTCGTGCCGTTCGAGGTACGTGGTATCCGGCAGGATCAGGTCGGCGAAGTTGGTCATCTCCGAATGGAAGGCATCGATGACGACCAGGAAGGGAATCTTGTACTCGCCGAAGTTCTCCGGATCCTTGGCGCGCAGCATGTCCTGGATGTTCGCCGTGTTCATCGACGAGTTCCACGCCATGTTGGCCATGAACAGGATCAGCGTGTCGAGCGCGTAGGGGTCGTGGTTGGTCGCATTGGTGATGACCATGTGCATCAGGCCGTGCGAAGACAGCGGCGTCTCCCAGGAGAAGGCCTTGTCGATGCGCAGCGGATTGCCGAATTCATCCACCACCAATTCTTCCGGCCGCGTCGGGAAACCGAGCGGCGGACGCGACAGCGGCGTGTTCGGCGCGTTGATGATGTCGACGTTGTTTTCCGGCAGCTGGTGCGGCGGGATGGGCTTGGGATACGGCGCACGGGCGCGGAAGTTGCCCGGGCCGTCGAGCGCGCCGAGCAGCATCTGGATGAAGTGCACGGCGCGGCAGGCGTGGAAACCGTTGGAATGCGCGGAGATGCCGCGCATCGCGTACATGGCGACCGGACGGCCCACCACTTTTTCATGTTTCCGGCCCCACACGTCGGTCCACTCGATGGGCAGCTCGACCGCTTCCTTGAACGCGACGTGCGCCATCTCCAGCGCGATGCGCTCGATGGTCTCGGCCGGCAAGCCGACTTCGAGCGCGACGTTTTCCGGCGCGTAGCGGGCGTCGAGATAGCGTTCGGCGAGCATGGAAAACACCGTCTTCACGCGGCGGCCGTCCGGCGCCACGTATTCGCCGAACAGCGCGGGCGCGATATCGCCGTCGACGCCGTTCTTGAAGACTTCCTTCTCGATGTCCCAGATCAGCGGATTGCCCGCCTCGTCGCGCAGGAAGAGGCCGTCGCCCTTCTGCCCCGGCGTCTGCACCACCAGCCAGGAGGCGTTGGTGTATTTGACCAGGAAATCGTAGTCGAACTGCTCGTGCTTCAGCAGCACGTGCACCATCGACATCGCCAGCAGGCCGTCCATGCCCGGCTTGATCGGCAGCCACTCGTCGGCGATCGCCGAATAGCCGGTGCGCACCGGATTCACGGTGATGAACTTGCCGCCGCGACGCTTGAGCTTTTCCAGGCCGATCTTGATCGGGTTGGACGAGTGATCCTCGGCCACGCCCCACATGATGAAATACTTGGCGAAATCCCAGTCGGGCGCGCCGAACTCCCAGAACGAGAAGCCGATGGTATAGAGGCCGGCCGCCGCCATGTTCACCGAACAGAAACCGCCGTGTGCCGCCCAGTTCGGCGTGCCGAACTGCTGCGCCCAGAGGCCGGTCAGCGCCTGCATCTGGTCGCGCCCGGTGAAGAAGCCCAGCTTGGACGGATCGGTCGCGCGGATTTCCTCGAGACGCTCGGTCAGCACGTCGAGCGCCTGATCCCAGCTGATCGCCTCGTAGACACCTTCGCCGCGCTCGGTACCCGGCTTCCTCATCAAGGGTTGCGTCAACTTGGCGGTCGAATACTGCTTCATGATGCCCGCCGAGCCCTTGGCGCACAGCACGCCCTGGTTGGTCGGGTGGTTGCGGTTGCCCTGGATGAAGCGCACCTTGTCGTCTTCCAGTGTCACCTTGATGCCGCAACGGCAGGCGCACATGTAGCACGTGGTGTACTTGATCGACTGCCGGTCGTGGTTTTCGAGTTTGATCTTGGCGTTCATGCGGTTCCTGGATTCAAAACCGTCCCCCGCGGCTTCTCGCGAAGCTGCGTCGTTCCTCCCTGATTCGTTCACTGGGGTACTACGGCTGCAGCACCAGCGCCTCAGCACCGTTGCTGCGGGGACGGCTAAATATTAATCATTCCGAATATGCCGTTATTTTGCACTTTCTGCGGCCGGCCTGGCAAGCAAAAAGGCGCAGAGGACAATCGGGCCGACCGACAAAAATCCTTGTTTTTCCTGTGGTTATAACGGCTGCGTCATTGCCCTGCCGGTTTGCCGGGTTCGGCCAGCAACTTCTCGATCGCCTGCATGGCTTCGCCCTCGTCCCATTCGGTCGGCCCCTTGAGCACGTAACGGATGCGCCCCTCCGCGTCGAGCAGGAAGGACGTCGGCAACGCATAGACTTTCCAGCGCCGCGTGTTTTGCCCGTCAACGTCGAGCAGGACCGGGAAACCCAGCGCCATCTGCGCCAGGTAGGCCTGCACGTCTTCGCGCGTCTCCGCACTGTCGAGCGCCACGATTTCCAGCGGCCGACCGGTCATTTTCTGGCGCAGGCGTTCCATCGAAGGCATCTCGCGACGGCACGGCGGGCACCAGGTCGCCCAGAAATTCAGCAGCACGACCTTGCCGCGATAGTCGGCCAGGGTTGTTGTTCTGCCCTGCAGATCCACTGCCTGCACCATCGGCGCGGGCTGGCCTTCACGGGCTTCCAGCCCCGCGGCGTCGACCCGGAAAGCGAACAGTAGGCCCACAATGCCCCATCCCATCCACGACTTCATCATTTGCATCCCTCGGCATTCATTTCGTGCAACAGCATCGTGTCCAGCCGCCCACTCTCGGCGGTTTCGTAATCGGTCGGCGTCTCGCGTGCCCAGAAGGCCTCGCGCAGGTTCTCGAGCATCGTGTGGCTGACGGTCGCACCCTGCAACGTCAGGTGATCCAGCAAGCCGGGCAGCCACGGCGTGGCCGCCGACCGGCGCGGCTGCAGGACCCGGATGCGCAGGCCGTCGAGGCGGCCGGTCTCGAGATAATCGGCATCCGCCAGCGCTTCGGCTGACGCGTACAGATTCGGATACATCAGCATCACGCACAGGCGACTGCGCTGCGCTGCGTCGAGTTGCGCGGTCGCGCGCAACACCGGCACCGCGGCACGCCCGACCGCATAGGCAGTAACCTGCTTGCCGCTCGCCAGCGCGGCGCGCAGCCAGTCGACCATGTCGCGCGTCGGCACGGCGTCGAGGCTGCTCGGCAGTTGCGGCAGGAAATAGGCGCCAGCCGGGTCGAGCGCCCATACGCCCACGCCCTGCCCGGCCAGTTTCCGCATCGCCGCCAGTTCCGGCTCGGCTAGGCCGCGCTCCGCCCCCGTCCACAGCAAGAGGCGTTCGCCCGATGCCGGATAGGCCTGGAAATCGGGCAGGGCAGCGTGCGCAGTGGCGGCCCCGATGCCGAGCCCCAGCAACAAAAACCAGAATTTCATCGATTCTTCCCGGAACAGGCCTGCATCTTGCCGTACCGATTCGGTCCGTCACAGAGAACGAACGAACCAGCCATCAGGCAGACGGGGCATCGGCGCGCCAATGCCCCGAGCGACCGCCCTGCTTTTCCAGCAGCCGGATGTCCGACAGGACCATGCCGCGATCGACGGCCTTGCACATGTCATAGATGGTCAGCAGGGCCGCCGACACGCCGGTGAGCGCCTCCATCTCGACGCCGGTCTTGCCGACCGTTTCGGCGGTGACGAGGCAGACGATGGACGCGCTTGCCGCGTCCGGCTGAAACTCGACGCTGACCCGGGTCAGCGCAAGGGGATGACAGAGCGGGATCAATTCGGCAGTCCGCTTGGTCGCCTGGATCGCGGCAATGCGGGCCACCCCGAGGACATCGCCCTTGGCGGCCTGCCCGCCGAGGATGCGCGCCAGCGTATCGGGTAACATGCGGATGCATCCGCTCGCCACTGCGATGCGCCGCGTGTCGGCCTTGTCCGCGACATCGACCATGACCGCGCGGCCGGCCTCGTCGAAATGGGTGAATTCGCTCATGATTCCGGAACCCGATTGCAATCCGCGCATCGTAAACGAAATGCACCGTTTCCTTTCCCCTCTCCATCTCCCCTGATGCTGCGCACCCTGCTCATCCTCGCCCTTGCGCTCCAGCCGATCCTGGCGACAGCCGATCTTCCGGACCTCGGGGAAGTCTCGCGCCAGTATTTCTCCGACCAGGAAGAAGCCGCCCTCGGCCGCACCATCCTGCGCGACGTCTACGCCGACCCACGCTACCTGGACGACCCGGTTGCCGAAACCTATCTGAACCAGCTCGGCTACAAGCTGGTTTCGGTCAGCACACGCAACCAGCGCGATTTCACCTTTTTCGTGGTGGACGACCCCACCATCAATGCCTTCGCGCTGCCCGGCGGCAACATCGGGGTGCACACCGGCCTGCTGCTCGCCGCCGAGAGCGAATCCGAACTGGCCAGCGTGATCGCCCACGAGATCGCCCACGTCACCCAGGATCACATGGCCCGCATGGTCGCTGCGCAGAGCCAGAGCTACTGGCCCACCATGGCCGCGCTGGCGCTGGCCCTGCTGGCCTCACGTTCCAACCCCAATGTGGCCGGCGCGGCCATCGCCTCGACCCAGGCCTATTCGATCCAGAATCAGCTCAGTTTCACGCGCGACTTCGAGCGCGAAGCCGACCGTCTCGGCTACGACATGCTGAGCCGTTCCGGTTTCGATCCGCATGCCATGAGCGCCTTCTTCGAACGTCTTCAGCGCGCCAACCGTTTCTACGACAGCAGCGCACCGGCTTACCTGCGCACCCATCCGCTCACCAGCGAGCGCATCGCCGACATGGAGGCGCGCAGCGACGCCGTACCGTATCACCAGGTCGAGGACAGTCTCGACTTTCAACTCGTGCGCGCGCGACTGCGCGTACGCGAGGACAGCCCGGCAGACGCGCTGCAGGCCGCCCGGGCACGTTTCCGGGACAAGCGGTACAGCAACGAGATCGCGGCCCGCTACGGACTCGCCGTCGCCCTGCTGCGCGCGCGCCAGTTCGCCGACGCGGAAACCGAAGTGCAAAAGCTGCTGTCCGCAAAAACCGGCAATGCCCTCGTGCAGCTGCTGGCGGCACAGGTCGCCCTCACGGCGGGCAACCCGGCGCTCGCGCTGCAGCGTTACCAGAGCGGCGTGAAAAATCACCCGGGCTACCGCCCGCTGCAATACGGGTACATCGAGGCCCTGCTGACGGCAGGGCGCAGCGGCGACGCCCTCGCCGTGGCCGACAAGCAGCTCGCGCTCTACCCGGATGACCGCCGCCTGTGGCAGCTCGAGGCCAGAACCCACGCCCAGCTCGGGCACCGCCTGCTCAGCCATCGCGCCCAGGCCGAAGCCGCCGCCCTCAGCGGCAACCTCGTCGCCGCCATCGAACAGATCTCGCTGGGCCTCAAGGCAGGGGACGGCAGTTTCTACGATCAGTCCGCGGCAGAAGCGCGCCGGCGGGATTGGCAGGCGCAGGAAAAAGCCCAGAGAAAAGAATAGCCATACCGCGGAAACCCAGCACTGGCGCGGCTGGTAGGAAATTACCCTGCATTTGACGCGTAAAAATTCATGCTTGGCCTTGCATCGCAAAAACCAATTCCACTATGCTTCGGTCCATCCAGTACTGGATAGCGCTCACTGCGCGGCAAGCCCAAGCGGCAAGCGCTTTCATCAAGACGTCGAAAACTAGGAGGATGACTATGCGAAAGTTGCACCAGGTTGCAGCCATTTGCGCCTTGGCCGCCGCAGTGGTATCGGGCAGCGTGATGGCCCAGTCTGCAGCGCCCAAGGAAGAAACCGGCAAGGACATCGCGTTCAATCGCACCAAGGGCAACTGCCTGGCCTGCCACGCCATGCCCACCGTGCCCGACGCGGAATCCGCCGGCCTGTATGGCCCGCCGCTGATCGCCATGAGCGCCCGCTTCCCCGACAAGGCCAAGCTGCGCGCCCAGATCTCGGACGCCACCGTGAACAACCCCAGCACCTCCATGATTCCCTTCGGCAAGCACGGCGTGCTGACCGAGCAGGAAATCGATAAAGTGACCGACTTCGTGTACGGTCTGTAATCCCCCTAGCAGCAATTGTTCAAGCAAGGAGACATGCCAATGAATGCACTTCGTAGAAACGTACTGAAAGGCGCCGCGGGCGCAGGCACTGTGGCCGTGGCTGTGGCCGCTGGTCTGCTCAAGCCCACCCAGGCCATGGCGGCCTGGAACAAGGGCGCCTTCGAGGCCAAGAACGTCGGCGACGCGATGAAGGGCCTGGGCGTGTCCGGCCCCGCTGATTCCAAGGACATCAGCATCAAGGCGCCCGACATCGCCGAAAACGGCGCCGTCGTGCCGGTCGAAGTGAGCAGCAGCATCCCGGGTACCACCAGCATCGCGATCTTCGCCGAGAAGAACGCCACCCCGCTGGTCGGCAGCTACACCCTCTCCAACGGGACCGAGGGGTTCATTTCCACCCGCATCAAGATGGGTCAGACCGCCCTGGTTCGTGCCGTGGTCACGGCCGGTGGCAAGTCCTATACGGCGGCCAAGGAAGTCAAGGTCACCATCGGCGGCTGCGGCGGCTAAGCGCCCCTGCCCGGACCCCATCCCGTTTGAACCGAACACAATTTAGGAAAGGAAAGCCAAATGGCTGAACCGATGCGTATCCGCGCCACCATGGCTGGCGATGTTGCCGACGTCAAAGTACTCATGAACCACCCGATGGAAACCGGCCAGCGTAAAGACGCCAAGACCGGCCAACTGGTCCCCGCCTGGTTTATCCAGGACGTGACCGTCACCATCAACGGCAAGGAAGTGCTGTCCGCCGATTTCGGCAGCGGCATCTCCAAGAATCCCTACCTGGGCTTCAAGGTCAAGGGCGCCAAGGCCGGCGACAAGGTTGTCGTCAACTGGGTGGACAACACCGGCGACAAGAACACCGCCGACGCCGCCATCGGCTGAACAGGCCAACAGTGACAAGCGGGGCGCAAGCCCCGCTTTGCTTCATTCATCAGGTTTCTGGAGGACGGCATGAAACAAAAAAACATTGCAAAACTGCTGGCCGGGCTGGCGGGGCTGAGCATCGCTCTGGGCGCAGCCAGTGTTCAGGCTTCGCCTGAGCAGGACCGGCAGGAAATGATCAAGTACTACACCACGAAGTACCCGAACGTGAAACTCGAGGATTACGTCTACGGTGCCCTGGCTTTCGACCCCGACAGCAAGGCCCAGTACGATGCGATCATGGAATTCCCGCCTTTCGAAGCCGATGTCGAGAAGGGTCGCAAGATGTGGGAAGCGCCTCTGAAGAGCGGCAAGAAATACGCTGATTGCCTGCCCAACGGCGGCAAGATGATTGCCGGCAACTACCCGATCTTCGACGATGCCAAGGGCAAGGTTGTCACCCTGCAGGACGTCATCAACGACTGCCGCGTGGCGAATGGCGAGGAGGCCTACAAGGTCAACGACATGAAGACCATGGGCACGCTGACCGCCTACATGCGCACCCTGTCCGATGGCATGCTGATGAACATCAAGGTTGAAGGCCCCAAGGCCATGGCGGCCTACGAGGACGGCAAGAAGACTTTCTTCTCCCGCAAGGGCCAGCTCAACTTCGCCTGCGCCAGCTGTCACGTGCAGAATGCCGGCACCCGCCTGCGTTCCGAGATCATCTCGCCCGCGGTCGGCCATGCCGTCCACTGGCCGGTGTTCCGCGGCGGCGACAGCCTCGTGACACTACAGCAACGCTACGACGGTTGCTTCAAGCAGGTCCGCGCCGTACCGCCCGCCCAAGGCAGCACCACCATGAACGACCTGGAGTATTTCCACTCCTCGTTGTCCAACGGTCTGCCGATGAAGGCATCGGTGTTCCGCAAGTAAGCGGGGCCCGACCCTGAGAAAGCCCGGGCAACCGGGCTTTTTCTTTTCATGCCGGCATCGTATGAACTGGAGATACTATTTACCCGCCCCGCCCGAAGAATGGACAATAGCGAAAAATCCAGCACCACCGTATCGATCCTAGGAGAAGCCTCATGCACATGAACCGCCGCGAATTCCTGCAGATTCTGGCCGTCGCCGCCGCCTCGGGCATGGCGCTGGACAGCAAGTCCGCGCTGGCCGGGAAGGCCCCCGCCAATTTCTACGATGTGCCGCGTCACGGCAACGTCTCCCTGCTGCATTTCACCGACTGCCATGCCCAGTTGCTGCCGGTCTGGTTCCGCGAGCCCAACGTCAACATCGGCGTCGGCGAGGCGACCGGCAAGGCGCCGCACATCGTCGGCCAGGCGCTCCTGAAGAAGTACGGCATCAAGCCCGGCAGTGCCGAAGCGCATGCCTTCAGCTATCTCGACTTCACCGAGGCCGCCAGGGTGTACGGCAAGGTCGGTGGCTTCGCCCACCTGAAGACCCTGGTCGACAAGATGCGCGCGCAACGTCCCGGCGCGCTGCTGCTCGACGGTGGCGACACCTGGCAGGGCTCCGCCACCTCGCTGTGGACCAACGCCCAGGACATGGTCGATGCCTGCATCAAGCTGGGCGTCAACATCATGACACCGCACTGGGAAGCGACTTTCGGTGCAGAACGTGTGCTGGAAATCGTCAACAAGGACTTCAAGAACGCCAACGTCGATTTCGTCGCGCAGAACATCGTCACCAACGATTTCGGCGACCAGGTCTTCAAGCCCTACGTCATGAAGGAACAGAACGGCGTGAAAGTTGCCGTCATCGGCCAGGCCTTCCCCTACACCCCGATCGCCAACCCGCGCTACATGGTTCCTGACTGGAGCTTCGGCATCCGCGACGACGGCATGCAGAAGTGGGTCGACGATGCGCGCGCCAACGGTGCCCAGGTCGTCGTCGTGATCTCGCACAACGGCATGGACGTCGACCTCAAGATGGCCAGCCGCGTCACCGGCATCGACGCCATTTTCGGCGGCCACACCCACGACGGCGTGCCGCAGCCGGTCCAGGTCAAGAACGCCAAGGGCATCACGCTCGTCACCAACGCCGGTTCCAACGGCAAGTTCCTCGGCGTGATGGACTTCGAGGTCAAGGACAAGCGCATCACCAGCTACAAGTACCGCCTGCTGCCGGTGTTCTCCAACCTGCTGCCGGCAGACAAGGAGATGGACGCCTTCATCAAGACCGTGCGTGCGCCGTACGAGGCCAAGCTCAACGAGACGCTCGCCGTCACCGACGATTTCCTCTATCGCCGCGGCAATTTCAATGGCACCTGGGACCAGGTCATCGTCGACGCGCTGATGGAAGTGAAAGGCGCCGACGCCGCCTTCTCGCCGGGCTTCCGCTGGGGCACCACCCTGCTGCCGGGCGACCCCATCACCATGGAACGCCTGATGGACCAGACCGCGATCACCTATCCGGCCACCACGCTCAACCACATGACGGGCGAGACGATCAAGACCATCATGGAAGACGTCTGCGACAACCTGTTCAACGCCGACCCTTACTACCAGCAGGGTGGCGACATGGTGCGCGTCGGCGGCATCGAGTACACCGTCGACCCGACCAAGAAGATCGGCCAGCGCATCAGCAACATGATGCTCAAGGGCGAGCCGGTCGAGGCCGACAAGGTCTACAAGGTCGCGGGCTGGGCGCCTGTCGGCGAGGGCGTCACCGGCGAACCCATCTGGGACGTGGTTGCCTCCTACCTGCGCGACAAGAAGACCATCAAGGGCGTCAAGCTCAATACGCCCAAGATCGTCGGCATCGGCAAGAACAATCCCGGCATCGCCGATTACGACGGGATCGTCGCCTGACTCACACATCACTGGAATGCAAAAAAGGGGCTGCGGCCCCTTTTTTGTTGCCGTGCCCAAGCCTGCAAGGCAGGCGGCTTAACGGATACAATGCGCCCTTGTCCGACGTTCATGCACGACGCCCGCATCACGACACCATGAAAAGCAGCGCCATCCGCCAGAGTTTTCTCGACTTCTTCGCCTCCAAGGGCCATACCGTGGTGTCCTCCAGTCCGCTGGTGCCGGGCAACGACCCGACGCTCCTGTTCACCAATGCGGGCATGGTGCAGTTCAAGGACGTGTTCCTCGGTCTCGACAAGCGTCCCTACACCCGCGCGGTTTCATCGCAGCGCTGCGTGCGTGCCGGCGGCAAGCACAACGATCTGGAGAATGTCGGCTACACCGCGCGCCACCACACCTTCTTCGAAATGCTGGGCAACTTCAGCTTCGGCGACTACTTCAAGCAGGACGCCATCAAGTACGCCTGGGAATACCTCACCACCGTGCTCAAGTTGCCGACCGAGAAGCTTTGGGTGACGGTCTACGCCGAGGACGACGAGGCCTACGACATCTGGCATAACGACGTCGGCGTCCCCAGGGAACGCATCGTCCGCATCGGCGACAACAAGGGCGCGCGCTACGCCAGCGACAATTTCTGGGCGATGGGCGACACCGGCCCCTGCGGCCCCTGCACCGAGATCTTCTACGACCACGGACCCGACATCTGGGGCGGCCCGCCCGGGTCGCCCGAAGAAGACGGCGACCGCTACATCGAGATCTGGAACAACGTCTTCATGCAGTTCAACCGCGACGAATCGGGCACGATGCACCCGCTGCCCAAGCCGAGTGTGGACACCGGCATGGGCCTGGAGCGCATCTCGGCGGTCATGCAGCATGTGCATTCCAATTACGAGATCGACCTCTTCCAAGCGCTGATCGCCGCCGCTGCGCGCGAGACGCACACGGACGACCTCGCGAACAACTCGCTCAAGGTGCTGGCCGACCACATCCGCGCGTGCAGCTTCCTGATCGTCGACGGCGTCATCCCCGGCAACGAAGGCCGCGGCTACGTGCTGCGCCGCATCATCCGCCGCGCCATCCGGCACGGCTACAAGCTCGGCGCGCGCGCCGCGTTCTTCCACCGCATGGTGCCGGATCTCGTCGCCCAGATGGGCGAGGCCTATCCCGAACTCGCCAAGGCGCAGACACGCGTGGCCGACATCCTCAGGCAGGAGGAGGAACGCTTCTTCGAGACCATCGAGAACGGCATGGGCATCCTCGACGCCGCGCTGAAGGCGCTGCCGCCGAACGGCACGCTCGACGGCGAACTGGCGTTCAAGCTGCACGACACCTACGGCTTCCCGCTGGACCTCACCGCCGACGTCTGCCGCGAAGCCAAGGTCGCGGTGGACACCGCCGGTTTCGACGCCGCCATGGCGCGGCAGAAGGCGCAGGCCCGCGCCGCCGGCAAGTTCAAGATGGCCGGCAGCCTCGATTACGCCGGTGCCGCGACCGCCTTCCACGGCTACGACACGCTGGCGCATGACGGTACCGTGCTGGCCCTGTATCGCGACGGCGCAGCCGTGCAGCAGCTCTCCGAGGGCGAACTCGGCGTCGTCGTGCTCGACCACACGCCCTTCTACGCCGAATCCGGCGGCCAGGTCGGCGATCGCGGCGCGCTGCTGGCTGCCGCCGGCCTGTTCGAAGTCGAAGACACGCAGAAAATCCAGGCACAGGTCTTCGGCCATCACGGCGTGGTGAAAACCGGCTCGCTCAAGCTGGGTGACGCCGTGCAGGCCAAGGTCGACGTGGCCACGCGCGCCGCGACCATGCGCAACCACTCGGTCACCCATCTCATGCACAAGGCCTTGCGCGAAGTGCTCGGCGAACACGTGCAGCAGAAGGGCTCGCTGGTCGACGCCGAGAAGACCCGCTTCGACTTCGTGCAGCCTGCCCCGATGACGGCCGCGCAGATTGCCGAAGTGGAACGCCGCGTCAATGCCGAGATCCTCGCCAACACGCCGACCCAGGCGCGCGTGATGGCCATCGACGAAGCCCAGAAGACCGGCGCGATGATGCTGTTCGGCGAGAAATACGGCGACGAGGTGCGGGTGCTCGACATCGGCAGTTCGCGCGAACTGTGCGGCGGCACCCACGTCGCCCGTACCGGCGACATCGGTGCCTTCAAGATCCTGTCCGAGGCAGGCGTCGCCGCGGGCGTGCGCCGGGTAGAAGCCACCACCGGGACCGGCGTGCTCGCCTACCTCGGCGAAACCGAGAAAAGCCTCGGCCGCATCGCCGCGCTGGTAAAAGCCACGCCCGGCGAGGCCGCCGAACGCGTCAACCAGCTGATGGAATCGGCCCGCGCGCTGGAAAAGGAACTCGAACGCCTCAAATCGAAACTGGCCAGCGCGAAGGGCGACGACCTGCTCGGCCAGGCGGTCGACGTCGGCGGCATCCGGGTGCTGGCCGCCCAGCTCGACGGGCTGGACGCCAAGGCGCTGCGGGAAACCGCCGACAAGCTGCGCGACAAGCTCAAGTCCTGCGCCCTGGTTCTGGGCACGGTGGGGGACGGCAAGGTGAGCCTGATCGCTGCCGTCACGCCGGACGTCACCGGTCGCATCAAGGCCGGCGAACTGGTCAATGCCGTGGCCCAGCAGGTCGGGGGCAAGGGCGGCGGCAAGCCGGACATGGCGATGGCCGGCGGCAGCGACCCCGCAGCCCTGCCGGGCGCGCTGGCATCGGTACGTGCCTGGGTCGAATCCCGTTTGGCCTGATTTGCAGGTACAGTATTTGCTGGTACTGCCGTAAATTGTCGAAGTACCTGCATTTCAACCTCATGGCGCCGCAAACATGACTTCACTGGCCGGTAAATTCGCTTCGGGAATCGCCCGCCTGACCAATCTGGGCAAGCGCGACGACGATCCGCTCACCAACATCAAGGCCGCCACGCGCTGGTTCGAGAGCCTGCCGATCGGCGACGCCTTCAAGTGCCAGCAATCGATCCTCGATGAACTCAAGCGCTTCAACGAGAGTTCATCGGAGATCACGAAAGATCGACTTGCCATCCTCATGCTGCTCGACGAGAAGTCGCGCGACCTGCAGGACACCCTGGTGCGCCAGTACCTGCGCAATCCGCGCATGTCGCGCCCGGTCGAGAGCCAGCTCTGGCACGCCGTGTACAGCCTCTACTGGGAAATCGCACGCGGCTATCACACCTTCGTGCTTCACTTTGCGCGCGGCGCCGGGAAGAGCGCCCACGACAACCAGATTCCGCTGATCACCCTGCGCGCCATCCGCATTTTCGGCCAGTTGCTGAAATGGCGGGCCGTCCGCTATCTGGCCCCCGGCGAGAAGCTCTGGCTGCGCCTGCACAACCTGTTCCGCGTTGCTGAAAACGAGGGCTTCCACCGGCTGCCGCTGCGCGCCTACGCCGACGAAACCCGGCCCTGCACCATCGAGACCGCCTACCTGCACATCCTGATGCTGCACCTGGCCAATTCGGGCACGCTGTACCCCAAGCAACTCGAGCTGTTCGACCGCTGGATTTGCGGCTGGCAGGATCTGCTCCATCTCGATACCCGCCCCGACCCCGAACAGCACACCTTCGCCGTGGATCTTTCCGCGGACCATGGCCCGCGCCGCATCCGCAAGACCGACAGCGATCGCCCCATGCGCTACTGGGCCACCGCCGGCGTACTGGCCAAGCTGGAATCCCTGCAGGCCGCCCTGCGCGAAGGCGGCATCCCGGCGGAACTCGGCCTGACCGAAGACGCACGGACCAGCGAAAGCCTCGACCTGCTCGACCACCTGCACCATCACTGGGCTTCGCTCTCGACTCGCGAGCAGCGCCGCGCGCCGCGTGAAGCGGTGAAACGTCTTGTCGATGTCGCGCATGGCCTAGACAGCATCATCAGCCAGATCAAATCGACCTCGGCACCGGTTGCCGCCGTCTCGCCTTACGGCATGGGCATCAACTACAACGAGGCGGACGATGTGCAGGTCTACGGATTCGTGACCGAGCGCACCCGCGAACGCGTGTCGCAGATGCAAATGCCGACCCCCCGGGTGTCCCCCGACGTCGAACGCTGGGTGATGCAGGACGAAAGCGAATGCGGCTACGGCGCCATCGTCGAATCGCGCGACAAGGACTGGCTGCGCGTCGGCACCCTGCTGGGCGTGAAATCGCACGACGCCAAGACCTGGAAACTGGGTATCGTGCGTCGCCTGTCGCGGATCAACGACGACACCAGTTCGGTCGGCATCGAAATCCTGGACGTATCCCCCACCCTCACGATGCTCTACGATACCGCTTCGTCGTCCGGATATACCGTCAACGGCCTCGACAACAGCGGTGCGAGCCTGCCCAATGCCGGCCTGTGGCTGGATGGCGAGGCCAACACGCTGCTCATCGACCCCGTGCATTTCCTGCCCGGCAAGATTGTCCAGGTGCACGGCACGCAGGAAACCCGATTCGTCTCGCTCGGCAACCCCATCGAACGCAGCGAAGGCTGGATCCGCGTCGCCATCGAACCGGTCAACACCTGAGCCCCCGACGGCCCGTCCCGCTCGAACCCGGGGGGACGGCTCGCGCTGCCGGTTTAACTTTGACCGGCACTCTGGCACAATCGTCGAAAATCTGACACGCGCATTCGCCCGGTGCGAAGGACGTGTGCACAGCGCCATAGACATGGAGGACCAGTGGCTCACACCAATAAGCCTAGCCTGTTGATCGTCGACGACGATCCGCTGATTTCCGACACGCTCACCTACGTACTGAGCAAGGACTTCGAAATCTCCGCCGCCGAATCGCGCGCCCAGGTGAAGAGCCTGATGATGCAGCTCGACGAGCCGCCGCAACTGGCCCTGGTCGACCTCGGGCTGCCGCCGCAACCGCACAAGCCCGACGAGGGCTTCGCGCTCATCGCCGACCTGCTCGGCATCTCCCCCAGCATCAAGATTCTCGTCCTCTCCGGCCAGAGCGACGAAGCCAACGCGCGCCACGCGCGCGCGCTCGGCGCCATCGATTTCGTCGCCAAGCCGTGCGAGCCCGAACGCCTCAAGTCCCTGCTGTTCAACGCCCTGCTGGTGCAGGATGCCGAACGCAGCGCCGACAAGGCCCCCGCTCCCGTCAAGGATTCCGGCATTGTCGGCACCAGTCCGGCGATGGACAAGCTGCGCGAGCAGATCAAGCAGTACGCTGCCGCCCCCTTCCCGGTCCTGATCGAGGGCGAATCGGGCAGCGGCAAGGAGCGTGTCGCTTCCAGCCTGCACCAGTTGTCGCCGCGTTCGAACAAGCCCTATCTGGCCCTCAACTGCGCCGCGATCTCGCCCACCCTGGTCGAGCCCACCCTCTTCGGCTACGCCAAGGGCGCGTTCACCGGCGCCACCAGCGCGCGCGCCGGCTACTTCGAGGAAGCCGAGAACGGCACCCTCTTCCTCGACGAAATCGGCGAACTGCCGCTGGAACTCCAGGCCAAGCTGCTGCGCGTGCTGGAAAACGGCGAGTACCAGCGCGTCGGCGAAACCCAGCCGCGTTTTTCCAACGCCCGCGTGGTCACCGCCACCAACCGCGACCTGCGCGCCGAGATCAAGGCCGGACGCTTCCGTGCCGACCTCTACCACCGGCTCTCCGTCTTTTCCATTTCCGTGCCGCCACTGCGCGAAATGGGCGAGGACAAGGTCACGCTGCTCAACCACTTCCGCGACTTCTACGCGCGCGAGGCCAAGAGCCAGCCCTTCTCGCTCGACGCGCGCGCGCATCAGATGTGGGAGGACTACCACTTTCCCGGCAACGTACGCGAACTGCGCAACATCGCCATCCGCCTGACGACCAAGTACCCTGGCATGGCCGTCAACCCGCAGCAGCTCGAGGCGGAACTCGACACCGACCAGGCCTACCCGCAGGAAATCCCGCTCGCCAGCGACGGCAAGGCGCTGATCGAGATGGCGCGCAAGCAGTTGCAGACCCTGGCCAATTTCAACCTCGACGTCACCCTGCGTCAGTGGGAAAAGGCCTACGTCGAGGCCGCGCTCAACATGACCCACGGCAACCTGTCGCAGGCGGCCAAGCTCCTTGGCATCAACCGCACCACGCTCTACAGCCGCATGCAGACCTACGGCACGGAATAAACACCCCCGTGTATTTCGATTTTTTCGGCCTGAAAGAAGCCCCCTTCCGGATCACGCCGAACACCGAGTACTGGCATGACGGCGGCCAGCGCGGCGACGTGCTGGCCGCCTTGCTGTATGCCATCGGCCAGGGCGAAGGCATCGTCAAGGTCGTGGGCGAGGTCGGCAGCGGCAAGACCATGCTGTGCCGCAAGCTGGTCGCGCAGCTGCCGGACTCGGTGGACAGCGTGTACCTCGGCAATCCCACCCTCGATGCGGACGACATGCTGGCAGCCATCCTCGCCGACCTCGGCGTCGACATGCCGGCGCCCGGACGACAGGCGCGGCTGGCGCAGCTCAATGCGATCCTGCTGGAACGCCATGCCGCGGGACGACGCGTCGTGGCTTTCGTCGAGGAAGCGCAGGGCATCCCGCTCGACAATCTCGAATTCCTGCGGCTGCTGACCAATCTCGAAACGGCCACCGACAAGCTGCTGCAGATCGTGCTGTTCGGCCAGCCGGAACTCGACAGCCAGCTCGCCGACCCGCGCATCCGCCAATTGAAGGACCGCATCACCGTCAGCCTCAAGTTGTCGCCGCTCAGCGAGGCCGAGGTTGGCGATTATGTGCGTGCCCGACTTGCCGTGGCAGGCTACCGTGGTCCAGACCTGTTCCCGCCCCCCCTCGTCGCCCGGCTTGCACGGCACTCTGGCGGCCTGTCGCGCCGCATCAACGTCCTTGCCGACAAAACCCTGCTCGCCGCCTATGCCGGTCAGACCCATACGCTCACCGAGGCCCATCTGGATGCCGCGGCCGGCGATGCCGAAATGGAAAGCGCGCAGGGCACGCCCCAACGCAGCCGCCTGTCTCGAACGCCCCGCTGGATCTGGCTGGGCGCGGGGCTGACCGCGGGTCTCGGCCTGCTGGCCTATGTCGCCTGGCAGGGCCTGTCGCAACCCGCCCCTCCGGCTACCGCATCCGCTCCGCCGCCTGCGGCCGCCACCGCCCCTGCGGTACCCGCCGACCGAATGAGCGAACTGGCCCGGCAAACCGAACGCTGGCTCGCCACCGCACCGCCCGGCACCCACGTCATCCAGCTGGCTTCGGCTAAAGAAGCCGCCGGGGCAGCCGTTTTATTGGGGAGCCTGAACCATGACGCCCCGCATCCCGTGCGCGTGCTGCATGGCCTGAGCCAGGGCAGCCCCGCCTGGATGATCCTCGCGGGCGAGTTTCCCGACCGCGACGCGGCGATGGCCGCCCTGCGCGCGTTGCCGAACGGAGCCGCCGCCAAGCCGTTCCTGCGCACCGTCGGGAAAATGCGCACCGTAGTGTTGCCAACTGGATGACGATGAACAACGCCGTGTTGAACCCACCCCTGAGGGGCCTCTTGCTGGCCGGCCTGCTGACCCTGGCCGGCTGCGTGCCGCCCCCGGCGTTCGACACCTCGTCCGGACATATTGCCCGTCCCGATCCCGCCGCCGTGCCGGCCGGCCCGCCGCCCGCGCCGGTACGGGCGGCCCCCGTCCTGGCACCGCCCAGGCCCGACGCGCCGGTACCGACCTACACGGTCGTCGTCAACGATGTTCCCGTCAAGGACCTGCTGTTCTCCATCGCGCGCGACACCCAGTACAACATCGACCTCTATCCGGGCATTGCCGGACGCGTATCGCTCAACGCGGTGCAGGAACCGCTGCCCGCGATCCTCGACCGCATCGCGCGCCAGGCCAACCTGCGCTACGAAATGAACGGCCGCACCGTGTCCGTCATGCCCGACACGCCCTACGTCAAGACCTACACCGTCAACTACGTGAACGTGGCGCGCAACACCACGTCGAGCGTCGGCGTGGCGGCACAGATCGCCAGCACCGGCGGCAGCACCGCCTCCGGGTCCGCCACCGCCAGCACGGCCAGCAGCAACTCCTCGCTCACCACCGTGGCGAGCCAGTCCAACAGCGACCTGTGGGCCCTGCTGGCCGACAACATCCGCACCATCCTCGCCGGCACCCGCGCCGTCACCCAGAGCACCGAGGAACGCGCAGCCCGGCTCGACGCGGAAAAGGCCGCGCGCGCCGAGCGGGTGTCGCAGGCCGAAGCGGCGAGCAAGGCCGGTGCCGGCGCCGCCAATCTCTTCGCCACCGCATTCTCCGGCCAGCCCGCAAGCGACAGCAAATACGACGTCGCCGTCAACCCGGTCGCCGGCACCGTGACGGTGCTCGGCACCAGCCAGCAGCAGGAGCTGGTGCAGCGCTATCTGGATCGCACCATGCAATCCGCGCAGCGCCAGGTGCTGATCGAGGCCACCATCGTCGAGGTCACGCTCAAGGACCGCTACCGCGCCGGTATCGACTGGTCGAAAGCCCTGCAGGGCGCCACCGGCTGGACGATCAACACGCTGGGCGGCGGCACCAATGCGCTGGCCGGGGCGCTCACGCCCTTCATCCAGGCCACCTACACCAATTCCGGCAGCAACGGCTTCACCGCCGCCATCGACCTGCTGGAATCCTTCGGCAAGACCAAGGTGCTGTCGAGCCCCAAGCTGATGGCGCTGAACAACCAGACCGCGCTGCTGAAAGTGGTCGACAACCTGGTGTACTTCAACGTCAAGGCCGACACCACCACCACGGCGAACGTCGGAACGACCACCACCTACACCACCACGCCGCAGACCGTGCCGGTAGGCATCGTGATGACGATGACGCCGCAGATCAACGAAAACGGCATGGTCTCGCTCACCGTGCGCCCGACGATCTCACGCAACGTCGGCTTCGTGAAGGATCCCAACCCCAGCATTCCCGCCGACATTCCCAACCAGGTCCCGGTGATCCAGGTACGCGAAATGGAATCGCTGCTGCAGGTGAAGAGCGGCCAGACCGTCATCCTCGGCGGCCTGATCGAGGACGACACCAACAATGCGCGCGACGGCATCCCCGGCCTGTCGCGGCCCGAAGGCATCGGCGCGCTGTTCGGTCAGCACGAACGCTCGAACAGCCAGACCGAGCTGGTGATCTTCCTGCGCCCCATTGTGGTGTCCAATCCCTCGCTGGATATCGAGGAATTGCGCCAGTTCCAGCGGCTGCTGCCGTCCAGCGCGGGGAGCACGCCTTGAGCCTGCTGCTCAAAGCACTGAAGCAGGCGGAACTCGGCGACAAGCCCGGCGCCGGCAGAACCGTCGCGGACGGGCGGCAGGATCCCGAACTCGAGCTCGAACCGATCGCCGCAGCGGGTGCGCAGGCGCGCGAATGGGTGGAGCCGCCGGGCCTGCTGTTCGGCAGCAGCGGACTCAGCCCCGCCCCCGGTCCTGCCCGGGGGTTCCGCTGGCCGCAACTTTCGCTGGTCCCGACGACCGCCCTCCTCGCCGTGCTGACCGCGCTCGGCTACGGCGCCTACCTCTATTTCGCGTTGCAAGCGCCGCCTTCCCCGCTGGCCCCGCCCGCGACGGGCGCAACGCACGACCAGCCGCCGCCCGCAGCGGCCCCGGCCCCCGTGCCGCCGCCCGCCGCTGACGTGCAGGCGGAACCGCCTGCAGCCGCGCCCACCGCGCGACCGGCCGTACAGCCGGTCGCGTCGCCGTCCGCCTCCCGCAAGGCGGCACCGCAGCAGGCCGCCAGGCTGCCCGTTGCGCCTCCGTCGGCCGGCGTGCCCAGCCTGCAGCCCGATGCACAGTCCCAACTGCTCACCCGCGCCTACGCCGCCTACGCGCGCGGCGCGCTCGACGAAGCACAACGGCTCTACGCCCAGGCCGCGTCCGGCCGGCGCAACGTCGACGCCCTGCTCGGCCTGGGCGCGATCGCCAGCCTGCAAAACCGCGACGCCGATGCGCAGCGCCTGTATCGCCAGGTGCTCGAACTCGACCCGCACAATGCCACCGCGCAAGGCGCGCTGCTCGATCTGCTCGGCAACACCGACAACCAGGCGACCGAAAGCCGGCTGAAAATCCTCATCGACCGCGATCCCAGTCCGCAGCTCTACCAGACGCTCGGCAATCTCTACGCCGACCAGCAGCGCTGGAGCGAAGCACAGTCCGCCTATTTCGAGGCCTACCGCGGCGCTCCCGACAGCGCCGACTATGCATTCAATCTGGCGGTCAGCCTCGACCAGCTGCGCCAGTACTCCGCCGCGCTGACGTATTACCAGAAGGCGCTCGCCGCAGAAGGCACCCATCGCTTCGACCGCTCCCAGGCCGAGGCGCGCGTGCAACAGCTGAAATCGTTCCGCTAGGGGCGCGTCATGGAGCGCCGCAAGAAACTCCGCATGGGCGAAACCCTGGTCTCCCAGGGACTCATCACCGTCGACCAGTTGCGCATCGGCCTGAAGGAACAGAAGACGACCGGGCTGCCCATCGGCCGCCAGCTCGTCGCGCTCGGTTTCATGACCGAGGCGGTGCTGCGCGACCAGCTCGCCAATGCGCTCGGCAGCCAGGGCATCGACCTCACCCAGGTCGTCGCCGACCCCGAAGCCCTGCATCTGGTGCCGGAAGAATTCGCCCGTCGCCATCACCTGCTGCCGATCGCGCACGACGCCGCGCGCAACGTGCTCACGCTCGCCACCACCGACATGTTCAACGTCGTCGCGCTCGACCAGCTGAAGGCCGCGCTCGGCGGCAACATCGAGATCGACACCCTGCTCGCAGCCGAGGCGCAGCTGCTCGAACACATCGACAAGTTCTACGGTTTCGACCTGTCGCTCGACGGCATCCTGCGCGAGATCGAAACCGGCGAGGTCGATTACGCCAGCCTCAACCCCGAAACCGAGGAATACACCCAGCCGGTGGTACGGCTGGTCGGCGCGCTGCTCACCGACGCGGTGAAGCGCGAATCGTCGGACATCCACTTCGAACCCGAACACGCCTTCCTGCGTATCCGCTACCGGGTCGACGGCGTGCTCGAACAGATCCGCAGCCTGCACAAGACCTACTGGCCCGGCATCCTCGTGCGCCTGAAAGTGCTCTCGGGCATGAACATCGCCGAGACACGCGCACCGCAGGACGGGCGCATGTCGCTCACGCTCAACGGCCGTCCGATCGACTTCCGCGTCTCCAGCCAGCCCGGCATCCACGGCGAGAACCTGGTGCTGCGGATTCTCGACCGCGAGAAATCCATCATGCCGCTGGAGCAGATGGGGTTCACCGCCGACGCACTGCGCGAACTGCAGCTGATGATGGCGCGCCCCGAAGGCATCCTCGTCGTGACCGGCCCCACCGGTTCGGGCAAGACGACCACGCTGTACTCGATGCTCTCGCACCTGAACAACGAGACCGTGAACATCATGACGCTGGAGGATCCGGTCGAATACCCGGTCACGCTGATGCGCCAGAGCTCGGTCAACGAGACGCTCAAGCTCGACTTCGCCAACGGCATCCGCTCGATCATGCGGCAGGACCCGGACATCATCCTGGTCGGCGAAATCCGCGACAAGGACACCGCCGAAATGGCCTTCCGCGCGGCCATGACCGGCCACCAGGTGTTCACCACCCTGCACACCAACTCGGCGCTCGGCGTGTTCCCGCGCCTGATGGACATCGGCATCCAGCCCGGCATCCTGTCCGGCAACATCATCGGCGTCATCGCCCAGCGCCTGGTGCGCAAGCTCTGTCCGCACTGCAGGGAAGCCTACACCCCGGACGAGGACGAGGCCCGCATCCTCGGCTGGGAAGCGGGGGCATCGCCGGTCTACCGCGCCGTGGGCTGCCCGCGCTGCGGGCACAAGGGCTATCGCGGCCGGCTTGCCCTGATCGAACTGCTGCGCCTGGACCCGACGCTGGACGAACTCATCGCCAACCACGCGCCGCTGCACCAGATTCGTCATGCCGCCCTCGAGCACGGCTATCGCCCCCTCGCCGAGGACGGCATCCAGCGCGTGAAGGATGGCGTGACCACGCTGGCGGAAGTGGCGCGGGTGGTCGACCTGACGGGGCGGGTGTGATCCTGACCTCCCTCTCCTGACGCCATGCCTTTCTTCGCCTACCGCGCCATCGACCAGACCGGCCGCACGACCAGGGGCACACTCTCGGCCGTCAACGACGTCGACCTCGAACTGCGCCTGAAGCGCATGGGGCTCGACCTCGTCACGCTCAGCGAACTGTCGCGCCAGTATGCCCCGCAGGGTCGCGAGCGCGTCACGCGCCGCGACCTGGTCACGTTCTGCATCCACATGCGCTACATCACGCGCGCCGGCATCCCCTTGCTGGAAGGCTTGCGCGACCTGCGCGACAGCATGGACAAGCGCGGCTTCCGCGACGTGCTGACGGCCCTGCTGGAAGACCTCGAGGGCGGCAAGGTGCTCTCGCAGGCGCTCGCCGCACACCCGGCCGTGTTCGGCGCCGTGTTCGTGCACAGCGTCAAGGCGGGCGAGCAGACCGGCCTGCTTGACGAGGTGTTCGACCGCCTCGGCGAGGCCCTGAAATGGCAGGAGGAAGTCGCGGCGAAGGCCAAGCGCCTGATGATCTATCCGGCGATCGTCCTCACGGTGGTCGGGATCGCCATCCTGTTCCTCATGATCTATCTGGTCCCCCAGGTGCTGCAGCTGGTGGCCACCATGGGCGTCAAGCTGCCGCTGCCCACGCTGGTCCTGATGGCGGTGTCGAACGCGCTGCGTTCGTACTGGCTGGTCGGACTGGTGGCGCTGCTGTCCGTCGGCGTCGGCGTGCCGCTGTGGGCGTCCCGGTCCGAGGCCGGGCGCGCATGGTGGGATCGCACGCAGCTGCGTCTGCCCATCGTCGGTCCGATCATC
Source organism: Thiobacillus sp. (assembly GCA_044227225.1). Lineage (GTDB taxonomy): Bacteria > Pseudomonadota > Gammaproteobacteria > Burkholderiales > Thiobacillaceae > Thiobacillus. Next base: position 379,102 of record JBGAFM010000002.1, read on the forward strand.
CAGAAAATCGTGCTGGCGCGCTTCACCAACACGCTGGCGATGATGTATCGCTCGGGCGTGACGGTACTCGACGCCCTGCGTGCCGGCGAAATGATCGCCGGCAATCGCGTGATCGCCGACGGCATCCGCCGCGCGGCACAGCAGATCGCCGACGGCCGCGGCCTGTCCGAAAGTTTCCAGTCGCTGGCCCTGTTTCCGCCGCTGGTGATCCGCATGCTGCGCGTGGGCGAAACCACCGGCGCGCTCGACGAGGCGCTGGACAACGTGACCTACTTCTACAACCGCGAGGTGCTCGACGCGATCGAGAACGGCCTGCGCGTGCTCGAACCCCTGCTCACCGCGATCCTCGGCCTGATCCTCGGCGGCATCCTGGTCTCGGTTCTGCTACCGATCTACGACCTGATCGGCAACCTGCCCCTCTGAACCCGGCCATGTTCAACCGTCGCCTCGTCCTGCTTGCCACCCCCCGCCAGATCGGCCTCCTCGACTGGCGCCCGGGCCACATGCACTGGCTGGGCGAGTTCGCGGCGACGAGCGAAGGCCTGGCCGGATTCCGTGCAGTCCTCACCCGCCACGCGCGGCTGCCCGTCCGCATCGTCGTCGACAGCGTGGACGAGGACTATCGCAGCGAAATCCTGCCGCACGTGCAGGGGCGCGCGCGCGAGGAACTGCTCGTCCGCAAGCTGAAGCAGATCTTCCGCAACGCCCGCTTCATCGGTGCCTGGAAGCAGGCCCGCGAAACCAGCGGCCGCCGCGACGACCGCTATCTGCTCGCCGCGCTGACGGATGCCGACTGGCTGACGCCCTGGCTGGCCGCGCTGGAGAACGAGCGGATGCCGCTTGAAGGCATCACCCCGCTGGCGCTGGCGTGCCAGCACCTGATCCAGGCGCTGCGCATCCAGGAAGCGCACACCCTGCTGGCCTGCCGGCTCAACAACCGCCTGCGCCTGTCCTATTACCACAACGGCCTCCTGCGTTTCTCGCGCCTGATCGGCGGGGACGCGCCGACACCCGCATCCGGCAACGCCGCGGACGAAATCGCAAAGACCCAGCTCTATCTCACCGGCCAGCGCATGCTTCCGCGCGAAGCACGCCTGCATGTGGTGCTGGTCGACGCGGCCGGACAACTCGACAACGCCCAGGCGCCGCTCAACGCCGACCCGGCCTTCAGCACCCGCCTGATCGACATGCCGACCCTGGCGCACGCCCTGCGCATTCCCGACGACTTCCTTGCCGCGACGCCGGAAGTCGCTCCGCTGGCCGCGCTGGCTGGAGAGGCCCTGCAACTGAACCTGGCCCCGCCGGAACTGCTGCGGCGCCATACCGAGTTTCTCTGGCGCCGCGGCCTCCACGCCGCGGCGGGTGCGATCGCACTCGCCGGCGTGGCCGTCACCGGCGCATGGTGGCTGAACGCGCAGGACGTCGAGGCGCAGGCACGCGCACTGGCAAGCGAACGGCAGCAGCTCGAGGCGCGCCAGCTGGATATCGCGCGCACTTTCCCGCACGACGTTGCCACCCCCGAACAACTGGTGCAGACCGTCGCGCTGGCGCGGACGCTGGCGCAGAAGCCGGCCGACCCCGATGCCTTGTTCGCATTGCTCGGCCAGGCTTTGCAAACCCTGCCCGAGGTGCGGCTCGACCGTTTTTCCTGGGTCGACGATACGACGCCACGCGGCAATGCCGTTGCGCTGCGCATCGATGCCGCCATCACGCCCTTCGACGGCAATTACCGCGCGGCAATGCAGCGCATCGATGCCTTCATGCAGGCATTGCGCAGCGCAGCCGGCGTCAGTGACGTACAGCTACGCTCCAGCCCGATCAACGCCGACTCCGCCAGTTCGCTCAGCGGCAAGACGTTCGACATGCGCTCGGAAACGGCACCCGCCGCCCGCTTCAGCATCGAACTGCGCCTCGGGGATACGCCATGAACCGGCCACCGCTTGCCGCCCTGAAATTTCCGCTGGCGCTGGCCGTCGCCGCCTTGCTGCTTGCCCTGGCCGGTGCCCTGTGGAGCCATCACCAGGCCGCCCAGGCCCGACAGCACCTGCAGGCCGCCCGGACGGCGGTAGCGGAGGCGCGGCTGAATCTCGGCCGCAGCCGCCAGCAGCAGAACGTCGTCGCCACGCATCTCGCCGCCTACCGGATGCTGGCGGCGCGCGGCTTCGTCGGTCCCGAAGCCCGGCTGGCCTGGATCGAGGCGGTGCAACTCGCCAACCGGGATGCCGGACTGTACGGCCTGGACTATCGCATGGCGCCGCGCGTGCCGGACAAGCCCGAACTGGCACAGGGCCTGCCGCTGGGCCATACCATCATGACCCTGAGCTTTCCGGTGCTGGTGGAAACCGACCTGCCGCGCTTCCTCGCCGCCCTGAAATCCCGTGCGCCCGGCCTGATGCGGGTCCGGGGATGTCAGCTTGCACGCCTGTCGGACGCCACGACGCGCCTGGCCAGCCAGCCGCAATTGCAGGCCGAATGCGACCTGCAGTGGTTCACACTGGCGCAGACGGGAGCCCGGCCATGAGATACGCCGCCGCCCTGCTGGTTGGCCTGCTCGCCTCCGGACAGGCCTGCGCGGCCGACACCGCCGCCGCCGATCCCGGGCGCCTGTTCTACACGCCGGCCCAGCGTGCGCAACTGGAAGCGGCGCGCACGCACAGAAGCACTCCGGGTTCGCGCAGCGGCACCGACGGCGACGCCCCGCCGCTGCGCTACGACGGCGTGGTGATCCGCTCGGACGGCAAGACCACCCGCTGGGTCAACGGCAGGCCGCAACTCGACGCGTCAGGCGTCGCAGGCATGAAGCCGGGGCAGGTCCGGGCCGGCAGCAAGGTGTACGAACCCTACCAGGTGCTGCGCCCCGCCGCGCCGAAGGACCCCACGCCATGAAGCGGCAACGCGGCTTTACCCTCATCGAACTGGCCATCGTGCTGGTCATCATCACCATCCTGATCGGCGGCCTGGCCGTTCCCTTGTCGGCGCAGATCCAGGCGCGGCGGATCGCCGAAACCAGGAAGACGCTCGAGGAAGCCCGCGATGCCCTGTTCGGCTACGCGATGACCCATCCGGTTGGCGGCACGGGCGCGCTCTACCTGCCCTGCCCGGATACCGACGGCGACGGACGCGAGAACCGCCTGTCCAGCACGCAGTGCGCCGCCTACCACGGCTGGTTCCCCTGGGCCGATCTGGGCGCCGCCGCGCAGGATGCCTGGGGCAATCGCCTGCGCTACGCCGTGATCCCCAATTTCATCGACCGCAGCGTCGGCTTTTCCGCTACCGTGCCGGCCCCGGGCATGTTCGATCCGCTCAAGGTCTGTTCGACACGCAGCTGTCCTTCCCCGCTCGTCGCCGACAACGGTGTCTTCGTCCTGGTTTCCTACGGGCCCAACGGCTGGGGCGCACTGAACGTCGGCGGCTCGACGCTCGCCGCCCCGACCGGCCTCGACGAGGCGGAAAATCTTGACACCGTCAACCGCATCTACGTCAGCCGGCCGCCTACCGGCGCCGACAACGCCAACGGCGAATTCGACGACCTGCTGACCTGGGTCTCGCAATCCCAACTGGTCGCCCGGGTATGCCCTACGGGGTGTTCCGCTCCCTAGCCTGCAGCCGGAACGCCACGTGGCCCGGCCGGTTTTCGACCAGGTCGATGCCATAGCCGGTGCGCGCCGCCTGGCGTTCCGCCTGGTACAGCCCCACGCCGAGCCCGAAATCCGACGCCACGGGGCTCTGGAAGAGGTTGCGCGCGACATGCTCGGGGGCAGGCGCACCGCTGTCGGTCACGGTCAGCGCGGGCAGCGGCCGCAGCCGCAGCCGGACTTCCACCGCCACGTTCGGCTCGCCCTGGCGCTTGCGCAGGGCATTGACGAGGAAATTGTCGGATACGCTGTCGAACAGGTCCTGCGGCAGCGGCGTGTCGTCCGGGACCTCCTCGGCAAAGAAACGCACATCGTCGTGCTCGTAGCGGCTGCGCAAGGCGTCCCACCAGTCGCGCGCGGCGATTCTCGCCACATCCATTTCCGCCGGCTGCTTGAGCTTGTCCACGGTCTGCGACAGGCGGCTGGCCAGTTGCGGCAACTGGCGCTTCATCAGCGCCAGCAGGCGTTCGCCGTCTTCAGGCGTCGAGGCGTCCGCCGCCGCCAGCAGGGTCTTCATCGACTGCAGGATGTTCTTCACGTCGTGCGTGAGCCGTGCGCCGGTATCGTGGATCGCCTGGCTGTAGGCCTGCTCGCGCAGCGTCTGTTCGCGCACCTTGGCCGCGTAGAAATACCCCAGCAGCTGGGAAAGCAGCCGCACGTGCAGCGCCAGGGCGGGCGTGAGCGGCCGCGCCGACTGCCAGGTCAGCGCCAGCCCATGGAACTGATGCGTCGTTTCGTGCGCCGCCGCCTCGCCGAAATGGCCCTCGCCGCGCGCGGCCTGCCAGCGGCCGCCGCGTATCCACGGCAGTTCGCGCAGGTCCGCCAGGGCGTCGCGCACGAAGGATTCGGGATCGCGTTCGCGTTCGGCCAGCGTCGCCAGCCTGCGCGCCCACTCCTCGAACGGCAGGCCGACCGACAGCAGATACCGCGACGTGACCTGCCCCAGGCCGGTGAATCCGGCACGCGGGTTCCACAACAGCGACAGCGCGAGCAGCAGCGCCGCCATGCCGAGCAGGGTCTGGACCAGCGCCCAGGCATAGCTCGCCCGCGAGATCGCCACCACGGCGAAGACGCCGAGCGCCATCACGATGACGAGCAGGGACAGCATCAGGCCGTAGACGAAGTCGAGCGTCGAGGAGGCCCCGCGCTGGCGCGACGCCGGCAGGAACGCGACGCCCAGCGGCAACGCCGGCAAGCCGTAGCGCACGACCGCATGCAGGGTTTCCGGCAGGGCCATGTTGCCGAGGCTCTGCGGCAACACCCAGGCCAGCAGCAGGGCGAGCAGGTAGCCCAGCGCCAGAAGATAGGCGAGTCGCGGACCGCGCTCGGTCTGCCCCGCCGCCGCCGCCCCCACGAGCCCGGTCAGGATCGCAAGCCACAGGGCCATCACCCAGGCGCTGTCCGACAGCACCAGCAGGGCGGCCATGGCGAATACCGGGAACGCCAGGCGCAGCTCGATGCGCGCCTCGCTGCGCACCAGCGGCTGCCACAGCAGGAAGAGACCATAGTGCGCCAGCAGGAACGCCCGCGTGACGGCCGCTTCGGCGTCGAACAGGACCGCGGCGTGCAGGGCCAGCAGCATCAGGCCGAGCCAGCGTCCGGGCGTCACCCGGGCCAGCCGGCCGGCCATCGCGGCCAGCCACGACCGTTCGGCGGCGGGCTCCGGATGTTCAGGATTCGCGGTCGTGCGGGAGGGAAAAGTCAGCATGACACTGCTATCGGCAATTGCTGCGGGAAATGGAGGCGGAACCGCCAGTCCGCTTGACGGAAAGCTGGCAGGGGCGTTGGTTTTTCATCGAACCCAGGACAAACCCGGATCGGGTTTTGTCAATATGTTTTTGTAAATCAATACATTACAAACAAACCCGTGTGGCACGCATTTTGCAAAAAGGCTGGCAGGCAATATAAAACCCGGAGAAACCCTACCATGCCGCACCCCAACATCCAGCGTCGTCAAGCGGGCTTCACGCTGATCGAAATCGCCATCGTGCTGGTGATCATCGGCCTGCTGCTCGGCGGCATCCTCAAGGGCCAGGAGCTCATCACCCAAGGCCGCATCCGCAACGTGGCGAACGATTTCCAGTCCATGACCGCCGCCATCAACCTGTATCAGGACCGCTATCGCGCGCTGCCCGGCGACGACAATGGCGCGGCCGCCCGCTGGGCCATCACGGCGCCCACCCCGAGCGCCGGCGCGCTGGGCGACGGCACCATTTCCGGCACCTACAACACCTCGACCGCCGCCGACGAATCGCGCCAGTTCTGGCTGCATCTGCGCCGCGCCGGCCTGGTCGGCGGCGCCGTCACCGACGACACCCTGCCGCCCAATGCCGCGTCGGGCGTGACTGGCGTGCAGAACGGCGCATTTGCCATTCCGGGCCTGGTGATCTGTTCCAACAACCTGCCCGCGAAGATTGCACAAGCCATCGACACCCAGTTCGACGACGGCAACGCAACCAGCGGCACGGTTCGTGCCGTGACCGGCACCACCGCCGGCGCCACCCAGCCGACGCTCAATTACGTCGACGACGGCAACAGCTTCTACGTCGTCTGCAAGGCGCCCTGATCCCGATGCGGGGCCTCAGCCCTGCAGCAGCCTGAATTCCGCGGCGGCCAGGCCGTCCGCCGCCCCGCGCAGCACCAGCACGTCGCCCACCTCGATGGGCGTGCCGGGCTGCGGATCGATGCCCTTGATGCCCTGGCGGCGGATCGCCACCACTTCCACCAGCAGGTCCTCCAGCCGCAGCGCCTGCAGTTCGTGGCCGGCCGCCGCAGCTCCCTGCGTGATCAGCACGGTATGCAGGCGCGGCTGCGCGTGCTGGTCGAGTTCGTCGTCGGCATCGCTGGCGCCGCGGAAGAAGCCACGCATCAGGGCATAGCGCGATTCGCGCACGTCGCGGATGCGCTTGAGCACCTGCGACAGCGGCACGCCCAGCAGCATCAGCGCATGCGAGGCGAGCATGAGCGAACCTTCCATCACCTCCGACACCACCTCCGTGGCCCCGGCCGCCTTCAGCGCGTCGATATGCGTGTCGTCGATGGTGCGCACCACCACCGGCAGCTCGGGTTTGAGTTCGCGCACATGGCGCAGGATGGCCATGCTCGACGGAATATCCGAGTAGGTGACCACCACGGCCTGCGCACGCGACAGGCCGGCCGCGATCAGCACTTCGCGCCGGCTGGCGTCGCCGTAGACCACCGACACGCCGGAGGCCGCCACCGCGCGTATCCGCTCGGGATCGGCGTCGAGCGCGACGAAGGTGATCCCCTCCGCTTCCAGCAGACGGGCCAGGTTCTGGCCGCTGCGTCCGTAGCCGCAGACGATCACGTGCTTGGTCTTGCCGAAGGTCTTGACCGCGATGTCGTGCACCTCCTTCGCCTTGCCCGCCCATTCGCTGCCGGCGATCAGTCGGGTCAACGCATCCATGCGGTTGATGAGAATCGGCGCCAGCAGCATGGAAACCACCATCGCCGCCAGCACCGGCTGCGTGATGTCCGCCCCCATCAGATGCAGGTCGGCCGCCTGCGCCAGCAGCACGAAACCGAATTCGCCGGCCTGCGCGAGGCCCAGCGCCGTGCGCACCGCGGTCGGCCGGGCGCTGCCGAAGGCCATCGACAGGCCGGCCACCAGCGCGCCCTTGCCGAGCACGAGGGCGGCGACCAGCAGCAGCACGCTGCTCCAGTTCAGCATCACCTGCATGGGGTCGAGCCGCATGCCGATGGTGACGAAGAACAGACCCAGCAACACGTCGCGGAAAGGCTTGATGTCGTCTTCCACCTGATAGCGGTATTCGGTTTCCGACACCAGCATGCCGGCGAGGAAGGCGCCGAGCGCGAGCGACAGGCCGGCCGTCTCGGTCAGGAAGGCCAGGCCCAGGGTGAACAGCAGCAGATTGAGGGTGAACAGCTCCGGCGACTTGCGCCCTGCCACCCACTGGAACCAGGGCCGCATGACGCGCTGGCCGACAAACAGCAGAAAGGCCAGCACCCCCACCGCCTTCAGCATCGCCAGCGCGAGGTCGATCGCCATCGAATCCGATTCGCGCGCAAAGGCCGGAATCAGGATCAGGAGCGGCACCACCGCCAGATCCTGGAACAGCAGGGCGCCGAAGATCTGCCGCCCGTGCGGCGTCTGGATCTCCAGGCGCTCGGCCAGCAATTTCGACACGATGGCGGTCGACGACATCGACATGATGCCGCCGAGCGCCAACGCAGCGAGCAGGGGCAGATCGAGCAGCCAGGCGAACAGCGCGGTGAGCCCGATGGTCGACAGGACCTGCGCGCCGCCGAAACCGAACACGGTCTTGCGCATCGTCATCAGCCGCGGCAGGCTGAACTCGAGGCCGATGGAGAACATCAGGAACACTACGCCGAATTCGGCGAGATAGCGTGCCTGTTCGCTGTCCGGAATCCAGCCCAGCGCGTAGGGACCGATGACGATGCCGGTGACCAGATAGCCCAGCATGGTCGGCAGCCTGAGCGCACGCGCCGCGGCCGCCACCAGCACGGCCACCGCAAGCAGGATCAGGACGAGGTGGAGGCTGGAATGCATTGCAGGCACGGCGGTTGGGACTGGCTTTAGTATACTTGCCGACCATGCGTCCCCAACCCCCGTCATCCGAAGAATTGCTCGCCCAGGCCCGCCGCGTGCTCGACATCGAGGCCGAGGCGCTGCGCACGATGTCGGCGCGCCTCGACCAGGATTTCGCCAGGGCGGTCGCGCTCGTCCTCGCCTGCACCGGCCGCGTGGTGGTCTCGGGCATGGGCAAGTCTGGCCACGTCGGCGGCAAGATCGCCGCGACGCTGGCCTCGACCGGCACCCCCGCCTTTTTCATGCATCCCGGCGAAGCCAGCCACGGCGACCTCGGCATGATCACCCACGACGACGTCGTGCTTGCGTTGTCGAACTCCGGCGAAAGCAGCGAGATCGTCAGCATCGTGCCGCTCATCAAGCGGCGCGGCGCCAAGCTCGTCGCGATGACCGGCAACCCCGACTCCACCCTCGCCCGCGAGGCCGACGCGCATCTCGATACCGGCGTCGACAAGGAAGCCTGCCCGCTCAATCTCGCGCCGACCGCCAGCACGACCGCCGCGCTGGCCATGGGCGACGCGCTCGCCGTGGCCCTGCTCGACGCGCGCGGCTTTTCGGCCGACGATTTCGCGCGCACCCATCCCGGCGGCAGCCTGGGCCGCCGCCTCCTGGTCCACGTGCGCGACGTGATGCACGGCGGCGACGACCTGCCCCGGGTCAGCCTCGACGCCACGCTCAAGACCGCGCTGTTCGAAATGACGCAGAAGGGTCTGGGCATGACCGCCGTCGTCGATGCCGCCGGCCGCGTCGCCGGCCTCTTCACCGACGGCGACCTGCGCCGTGCGCTGGAGCGACCGCTCGACCTGCAGCAGGCGAACATCGCCGACCTGATGACCAAGAACCCGAAAACGATCCGCGTGGAAGAACTCGCCGTCGCGGCAGTGGAAAAAATGGATACCCTGAAAATCAACGGCCTGCTCGTGGTCGACGCCGACAACACCCTGGTCGGTGCGCTCAACATGCACGACCTTCTCAAGGCCGGGGTGGTGTGATGACGACCGACCTGCTCCAGCGCGCGCGCGCGATCAAGCTCGTCGCCTTCGACGTCGACGGCGTGATGACCGACGGCACGCTCTTTCTCGCCGACGACGGCCAGGAATACAAGGGTTTCAACTCGCTCGACGGACACGGCCTGAAAATGCTCAAGGGCACCGGCGTGCAGCTCGCCATCATCACCGGGCGCAGCTCGCGCGTGGTCGAACACCGCGCGCGGAACCTCGGCATCGACATCGTTCACCAGGGCGCACACGACAAGCTGGTCGTCTACGAAGCCCTGTGCCGCGAGCTCGGCATCGACTGCGCGGCCACCGCCTACATGGGCGACGACGTGGTCGACCTGCCGGTGATGCGCCGCGCCGGCCTGGCGATCACCGTCCCCGCCGCACCGGAACTGGTGAAGGCGCACAGTCACTACACCACTGTGCGTGAAGCCGGCCGCGGCGCGGTACGCGAAGCCTGCGAATTCCTGATGCGCGCGCAGGGCACGCTCGACGCTGCACTCGCCCCTTATCTGAAATGAACCACGCCGCAGCGGACCGCGCATGATCGAACGGGGCTCGCTGTGGCTACCGCTGGCCATCCTGCTGGTTCTGGCCGCACTCAGCTTCTGGATCGAACGGTCGGTGCAGACGCCGGGCAACGGCACGGCGGCGGACAAGATCGACCCCGAAGGCATCATGGAAGACTTCGACGCGCTGCGTACCGACGCCGAAGGCAACCCGCAGTACCGCCTGTCCGCCAGCCGGCTCAAGCACTACAGCGGAAGCAAGCGAACCGAACTGGAAGCGCCGCGCTTCGTCCAGCTCGACAAGCAGGCCGGCGAACTGCGCGCGGCCTCGCGCCAGGCCACGGTTTCGGAAGACGGCAGCGAGGTCGACCTGCTGGGCGACGTCCTCATGACGCGCGCCGCGAAGCCGGGGCAATCCGCGATGACCCTGCGCACGGCCCGCATGCTGGTCTATCCCGACCGCAACCTGTTGCGCGCACCGGGCGCGGTCGACGTGTCCGACAGCACGCTTGTCCTGCATGCCGGTGCAATGGAATATCGGGCCGACGCCCGCATCGCCAAACTTACCGGCCGGGTGAAAGCCCGCTACGTTTCCAAGGCAAAATAACGTCATGCGCACCCACCTCCCCTCGAAAGCCGCCGTCGCCCTGCTCGCCGCACTGCTCGCCCTGCCCGCCCATGCGGAAAAGGCGGATCGCGACAAGCCCGTGAACCTCGAGGCCGACACGGTCACGCTCGACGACATCAAGAAGCTCAGCACCTACGAGGGCAACGTCGTGCTCAGCCAGGGCAGCATCCTCCTGCGCGCCGACCGCGTGCAGGTCACGCAGAACGAGGCCGGACTCGACAAGCTCGTGGCGACGGGACACCCGGTCGCATTCCGGCAAAAGCTCGACGGACGCGACGAATCCATCGAAGGCTTCGCCGACCGCATCGAATACAACGGCGGCACCAGCCAGCTCGAGCTCATCGGCACGGCCCGCCTGCGCCGGGGTGCGGACGAACTGCGCGGCGCGCAGATCTCGTACAACGCCAATACCGAGTTCTACAAGGTCGTCGGCCAGCCCAATGCGCAGACGCCGGCCGGCCGCGTGCGTGCCGTCATCCGCCCCAAACCGCGCGCCGAACAGCCCGCCGCCAAGCCATGAGCTGCATCGTCGCCCGGGGCCTGAAGAAGACGTACGGCAAACGCACCGTCGTGCACGATGTGTCGTTCGAAGTCGCCAGCGGCGAAGTCGTCGGCCTGCTCGGCCCCAACGGCGCCGGCAAGACCACCTGTTTCTACATGGTGGTGGGACTGGTCGCAGCCGATGGCGGCAGCGTACACATGGACGACCACGATCTCACCCACATGGCGATCCACCGGCGCGCGCGCCTGGGGCTGTCGTATCTGCCACAGGAACCGTCGATCTTCCGCAAGCTCACGGTCGAGGAAAACCTGCAAGCTATCCTCGAACTCAAGACCTACAGCAAGGACGAGCGCAAGGAGCATCTCGAGAATCTGCTCGAGGACCTGAACATCGCGCACCTGCGCGATGCCGCCGCCGTCAGCCTGTCCGGCGGCGAGCGGCGGCGCGTCGAAATCGCGCGCGCGCTGGCGATCAACCCGCGCTTCGTCCTGCTGGACGAACCCTTTGCCGGCGTCGACCCCATCGCCGTCATCGACATCCAGAAGCTGGTGCACTTCCTCATCGAACGCGACATCGGCGTGCTCATCACCGACCACAACGTGCGCGAAACCCTGGGCATCTGCGACCGCGCCTACATCATCAACGAAGGCCGCGTTCTGACCGCCGGCACGCCCGACGTCCTCATCCGCGACGACAACGCGCGCAAGGTCTATCTCGGCGAAAACTTCCGGCTCTGAGCGCGCGCTCCTCGCGCGCAGGGAAGCGCGAAAAAAATCCGCCCTCCGCGACGTCGCAGCGTATTCTTATATAAGCGAATCGCGATACACTTGATTCAAGTCGGCATACTTCTTGCCGTAGTCAAGTTTCATGAAACACAGCCTCCAACTCAAGCTCGGCCAACACCTCACGCTGACGCCGCAACTGCAGCAGTCGATCCGGCTGCTGCAGCTGTCCACGCTCGAACTGAACCAGGAACTGGAACAGATGCTGCAGGACAACCCCCTGCTCGAACGCGAGGACGAGGACGAGGCCGGTTTCAACGGGGCCGAGCCGCCTGCGCATACGGCCGAAGCCGAATCGCAGAGCATGGACACTCCGCAGCAGGCCGACAACGCCGAACCCGAACCCGCCGCCACGCTGGACGACGCCGACTGGAACGACTACAGCGCAACCGGCGGCGACGACGAGGACGGCGATTACATGCAGGGGTCGGTGACCGGCGCCAGCCTGCGCGAACACCTGCTCAACCAGCTCATCGTCAGCCCGCTCGGACCGCGCGACCGCACCCTCGTCGCCGCGCTCATCGACGATCTCGACGACGCCGGCTTCCTCACCCAGCCGCTCGCCGACATCACCGCGAGCCTGCAGCCGGAAATCGAGGAACTCGAACCCGAGGAGGTCGAGACCGCGCTCAAGCACCTGCAGAACATGGACCCGACCGGGGTCGGCGCCCGCAACCTGGCCGAATGCCTGACCCTGCAACTGCGCGCCCTGCCCGCCGACACGCCGGCGCGCGACGCGGCGATGCGGCTCACCACGCACTACCTCGACCTGCTCGCCGCGCGCGACGTCGGCAAGCTGAAGAAGATGCTCGGCATCGACGATGCCACGCTGCGCGCCGCGCGCATGCTCATCCTCTCGCTGAATCCCCGCCCCGGCGCGGCCTTCAGCGCCGACGAAACGCACTATGTCATTCCCGACGTCTACGTGCGCAAGGTCAAGGGCATGTGGATCGCCAGCCTCAACGCGGACGCCATGCCCAAGCTGCGCGTCAACCGCGTCTACGCCGACATCCTCGCGCGCCATCGCGAATCCGGCGGCAGCCAGCTCGCCAGCCAGCTGCAGGAAGCGCGCTGGCTGATCAAGAACGTGCAGCAGCGCTTCGACACCATCCTGCGCGTCTCGCAGGCCATCGTCGATCGCCAGAAGCATTTCTTCGAGCATGGAGAAGTCGCGATGCGGCCGCTGGTTCTGCGCGAGATCGCCGACGCCGTGGAGCTGCACGAATCGACCATCTCGCGCGTCACCACGCAGAAATACATGATGACGCCGCGCGGGCTCTACGAACTGAAATACTTTTTCGGCAGCCACGTCGCCACCGACAACGGCGGCGCCTGCTCCTCCACCGCGATCCGCGCCCTGATCAAGCAGCTCGTCGCCGCAGAGAACGGCAAGAAGCCGCTGTCCGACGGCCAGCTCGCCGAGGTGCTGGGCCAGCAGGGCATCGTGGTGGCCCGCCGTACCGTCGCGAAATACCGCGAATCGCTGCAGATCCCGCCGGCCAACATGCGCCGCACACTCTGATCGGCAAGGCATTTCGGCCCGCACGCTTGAATGTCCCCGGCTTTCGTCCCACAATGAAATCGAGCGCAACAAAACGCTCCCGAGGACGGCACTGCACCCGATCCTCCGGCTTACCCCAGCAGACTTTGGAGGCTTTATGAATCTGACTATTTCCGGACATCACCTGGAAGTGACCCCAGCCATCCGCGATTACGTTTCCGAGAAACTCGACCGCGTCAAACGCCACTTCGACCACGTCATCAACATTTCGGTCATCATGCAAGTGGAAAAGCTGGTACACAAAGTGGAAGCCACCCTGCACGTCAAAGGCCATGATTTTCATGCGCACAGCGAAGACGGCAACATGTACGCCGCGATTGACCTCCTGGCCGACAAGCTGGATCGCCAGATCGTCAAGCACAAGGAAAAAACCTCCGATGTCCACCAGACCAGCGGCGGCATCAAGCACCAGTCGGCCGGCGCCTGACACGTTGTAAGCGCGCCACGCCCGGAAACGGCCTCAGCCTCCGGGCGTATAATCCGCCAGCGCCGGAATCCGACCCGGCCCTGCATCCCGCATGAATCTCATCGCCCCCCTCATCACGCCGGACACCACCCTGCTGGATCTCAGTTTCACCAGCAAGAAAAAGCTGTTCGAACACGCCGCCGAGCTGTTTGCCCGGACGCACGGCCTCAAGGCCGCCGACATCTTCACCAGCCTGTTCGAACGCGAACGCCTCGGGTCCACAGCACTGGGCTGCGGCATCGCCATCCCGCACGGTCGCATCAAGGGCATGAAGGACGCGCGCGGCGCGTTCTACCGCCTGAAGTCCCCGCTCGAATTCGACGCACCGGACAACCAGCCGGTATCGCTCTGCTTCATCCTCCTGGTTCCCAAGGATGCCAACGAGCAGCACCTGCAGATACTCGGCGAACTGGCGCAGCTGTTCGGCGACGACGTCATGCGCACGCGCCTGCTGAATGTCGAGAGTCCGGCCGAACTCGCCGCCCTGCTCGGCGCCTGGTCGGGCTAGCCCGCACATGGCCGAGCCGTCCCACGTCACCGTCGAGGCCCTGTTCCGCGACATGGCGGAACAGCTCGGCCTGGCCTGGGTCGCCGGCCGCGACGGCGGCATGCGCACGCTGTCGTCCGAGACCATCCAGAAACCGACGCTGGCCCTCATCGGCCACCTGAACTTCATCCATCCCAACCGCGTCCAGGTGCTCGGCTGCGCCGAAATGGACTACCTGCGCGGCCTTTCCGCCGCCGGCCTGGCCGACGCCATCGCCCACCTGTTCTCGACCGAACTCGCCGCCATCGTCGTCGCCAACGGCGAAGCCGTGCCGGTGGCGCTGCTCGACGCCGCCGCCCAGAGCCAGACGCCGCTGTTCACGTCGCCGCTCGCCGGCCCCATCCTGATGTCGCACCTGGGGCACTACCTCACGCAGGAACTCGCGGAAACCGATTCGGTGCACGGCGTGTTCCTCGAAGTGCTGGGCCTCGGCGTGCTGCTGAAGGGCGATGCCGGCGTCGGCAAGAGCGAACTCGCGCTTGAACTCATCACGCGCGGGCATCGCCTGGTCGCCGACGACGTGGTCGAACTCAAGCATGTCGCGCCGGAAACCCTGGAAGGCACCTGTCCGCCGCTGATCCGCGACTTCCTCGAAGTGCGCGGCCTGGGCATCCTCAACATCCGCTACCTGTTCGGCGAAACGGCGGTGAAGCTGCAAAAGAATCTCAAGCTCATCGTCGAGCTCGTGCACCCCGAGGAGATCGGCGAAGTCGGCCTCAACCGGCTCGACATGGTCGCTTCGACCGAAAGCCTGCTCGGCGTCGCCATCCCCAAGGTGCGGGTACCGGTTGCGGCAGGCCGCAACCTCGCCGTGCTGGTCGAGGTGGCGGTGCGCAACCACATCCTCAAGAGCCGCGGCATCAACCCGGTCGAACAGTTCATCCTGCGCCAGCAGGCCGCCATCAACGGCGGCAGCAGCAGCAAATGACCGCACCGATGCAGATCGTCCTGGTTTCGGGCCTGTCCGGCTCCGGCAAGAGCATCGCCATCGCGGTGCTCGAAGACATGGGCTACTACTGCGTCGACAACCTGCCGCTCGCCATGCTGACCGCGCTGGTGGAACACCTGCAGCGCGAGCGGGTCGAGCGGGTCGCCATCGCCATCGACGCCCGCAGCGGCGCCAGCTTCGCGCAGCTGCCGGCCCTGGTCGACGCCCTACGCGCGCAGGGCCACGACCTGCGCGTGGTCTTCCTCGAGGCCAAGACCCTGTCGCTGGTGAAGCGCTTTTCCGAAACGCGGCGGCGGCATCCGCTGTCGAGCGATACCGTCTCGCTGCAGGAAGCCATCCAGCTTGAACGCGAAACCCTGGCCGACGTGGCGCCGCTGGGTCACCGCATCGACACCAGCGACCTGTCCGCCTCGGCGCTGCGCCTGTGGATCAAGGACCTGGTCGGTCAGGACCGTTCGCGCATCACCCTGCTGTTCGAATCCTTCGGCTTCAAGCACGGCATCCCGCTCGACGCCGACCTGGTGTTCGACGTGCGCTGCCTGCCCAACCCGCACTACGTCGCCGAACTGCGCCCGCTCACCGGGCGCGACGCGCCGGTGCAAGGCTTCCTCGAAGCCAGCGCCGACGCGATGGCGCTGCTGGCCGACATCCGCGGCTTCGTCGAGAACTGGCTGCCCTGCTTCATCCGCGACCACCGCGCCTACCTCACCGTGGCGATCGGCTGCACCGGCGGCCAGCACCGCAGCGTGTATTTCGCCGAGACCCTCGCCGCCGCCTTCCGCGAACGCGAGCAGGTGCTGGTGCGGCACCGCGAACTGTCCTGATGCTGAAAGGCGGCGACGTTGGCGTGCTCGCAAGCGGCGCCGCTGCAGTTGTGGCGCTCGCCTGGTGGGCCTGGTTCGCGCCGTCGACCGCCGCCGACACCGCGCTCGTTCGCGCCGCCGGGAAGATCGTGCACAGCGTGCCGCTGACGCGTGCGCAGACACTCGTCGTCTCCGGCCCGCTCGGCCCCACCCGCATCCAGATCGAACCCGGACGTGCGCGCATCCAGGCCGACCCCTCGCCGCGCCAGCTCTGCGTGAAGCAGGGCTGGCTCGCGCGCGCGGGCGACGCCGCGCTGTGCCTGCCCAACCAGGTCAGCCTCGAACTGCGCGGCCGCCAATCGCCGTATGACACCCTCGGTTATTGAACTCCCCGTCACCGCCGAAGATCGCCGCATCGCGCGGCTCGCCGCGCTGGCGCTCGGGCTCACGCTGGCCGAGGCCGCGATCCCCAGCCCGATCCCGGGCGTGAAGCCGGGGCTGGCCAATATCGTCATCCTGATGGTGCTGCTGCAATACGGCTGGCGGGCGGCGGCCTGGGTGTCCGGCCTGCGCGTGCTCGCCGGCGGCCTGCTGCTCGGCACCCTGTTCGCCCCGGGCTTCTGGCTGTCCGCGGCGGGCGCCTGTACGAGCCTCGCCGTGCTTGCCGTCGCCCGTTATCTGCCCGAGCGCCACTTCGGCCCGGTGAGCCTCTCGGTGCTCGCCGCCTTCGCCCACATCGGCGGCCAGCTTGCGCTCGCCGCCGCATGGCTGCTGCCCGGCACAGCGCTCCTGAAACTACTGCCGGTATTCGCCGCCGCCGCGCTGGTGTTCGGCGCGGCCAACGGGTTCGCCGTGGCGCGCCTGCTTGCCGCGCCCACGCCCGCAGGCGACAATCCGGCCCATGCCTAATTCCCTCAATTCCGTCACCCTCGCGCTCTCGGGCGCGTCCGGCATGGCCTATGGGCTGCGCCTCCTCGAATGCCTCGTCGCCGCCGACCTCGACGTGAACCTGCTCGTCTCGCAGGCGGCGCATCTCGTCGCCAAGCAGGAACTCGGCGTCGCGCTGCCGGCGCGCGCGAGCGAACTCGAACGCCAGTTATCCGATGGCCTCAACGCGCGTGATGGCCAGTTGCGCGTCTACGGCCGCGACGACTGGAATGCCCCGGTCGCCTCCGGCTCCAATCCCGCCGACGCCATGGTCGTCTGCCCCTGCTCGATGGGCACGCTCGCGGCCATTGCGCACGGCATGTCGGACAACCTCATCGAACGCGCCGCCGACGTGAGCCTGAAGGAACAGAAGAAGCTGATCCTGGTGCCGCGCGAAACGCCCTTCTCCACCCTGCATCTGGAGAACATGCTGACCCTGTCGCGCATGAACGCCGTGATCCTGCCGGCCAACCCCGGCTTCTACCATCATCCGGCCTCGGTCGAGGCGCTGGTCGATTTCGTCGTCGCGCGCATCCTCGACCAGCTCGGCATCCAGCACGCCCTCATGGCGCGCTGGGGCGAGGACCACTGAGCGTCGTGGCGAAGCCCGTCGCGCTGCCGCTGTTTCCGCTGAACACCGTCGTCTTTCCCGGCGGCCGGCTGCCGCTGCGCGTGTTCGAGCAGCGTTACCTCGACCTGGTCAAGCGCGCCATCGCCGACGACACGCCCTTCGGCCTCTGCGCCATCCGCGAAGGCAAGGAAGTCGGCACGCCCGCCGTGCCCTACAGCGTCGGCACCCGCGTGCGCATCGTCGAATGGGATATGCCGCAGACCGGCATCCTCCACATCGAGACCGAAGGCCTCGACCGCTTCGTCATCCGCAGCACCCACGCCGAAGCCTCCGGCCTGCTGATCGGCCAGGTCGAAAGCGTGAGCGTCGAGGCCTCCTCCCCGATCCCGGAGGAATACGAACTCGCCGCCGAAGTGCTCCAGCACATCGTCGGTGAATACGGTGAAACGCGCTTTCCCAAGCCGCATGCCCTCGACGACGCGGTCTGGGTCGGCTACCGCCTGTCCGAGGTGTTGCCACTCTCGCTCTCGATCCGGCAGAACCTGCTGGAAATGAACGACAGCCTCGCGCGCCTGCGCATCCTCGTCGAGATCCTGCGCCAGCATATGAATTGAGGGGGTGCCCGTGGCCCGTTTCTATCCTGCCCTCGAAGACAAGCATCGCGCCTTCATCGCCGCGCAGAAGCTCTTCTTCGCCGCCAGCGGCACCGCCGGGAGCCGCATCAATCTCTCGCCCAAGGGCATGGACAGCCTGCGCGTGCTCTCTCCCAGCCGCGTCGCCTGGCTCGACCTCACCGGGAGCGGCAACGAAACCGCCGCGCACCTGAAACACGACGGCCGCCTGACGCTGATGTGGTGCAGCTTCGACGCCGACCCGCTCATCCTTCGGCTCTACGGACGCGGCCACACCGTGCGCCGGCAGGACGCCGACTGGCCCGACCTGCGCGCGCATTTCCCCGCCCTGCCGGGCGAACGCCAGCTCATCGTGCTCGACATCGACTCCGTGCAGACCTCGTGCGGCTACGCCGTGCCGCTGTACACCTACCGCGGCGAACGCGAGACGCTGGCGCGCTGGGCCGAGAAAAAAGGCGCTGTTGGCTTATTGGACTACTGGCGCGAAAAGAACCAGGTCAGTATCGACGGCCTGCCCACCGGCCTGCTGGAGGAATGGCCATGATCCGTTTCCTGATTCCCGTGGTGTGCCTGCTCGCCGCCTGCGACGCCAGCCCGCCGCCGCAGCCGAAAACCGAAGCACGCCAGCCCAACCCCGTGTTCGAGACGCAGATTCAGGCGGTGGAAAAGGCGCGCGGCGTGGAAGGCCAGGTGATGGAGGCGGCGGAGGCGCAGAAGAAGCAGATGGATGAGGCGGCGCAGTAGCCGCCACCTCGTCCGGGCACGTATTGAACATGCCCGGGTTGATGTCACCCGAACAACTTCCCCTTCAGCAATTCCAGCCCCTGCGCCATCAAATCGTCGCCCTGCGGCAGTTGCCCGTTCGGCGTGAGCTTGTCGATCACCTGTGGCAGCAGGTCGGCCAGCCCGCCGGCGGCCTGCGATTCGTTCATGCCGAGTTGAGCGGCGATCTGGCCGAGCGGGCCGTTGCCCAGCGCGGCCCGGATCTGGTCGGGGGAGACGGGCAGATTCTGCCCGGTGCCGATCCACGAGGCGATATGGTCGCCCAGGCCGTTCTGCTGGAAGGCCTGTACCAGCCCGGCGAGTCCGCCGTTGCCGCCCTGGTTCGAAAGCAGCTGCATCACCGCGTCGAGCATGGCGTGGTTGCCGCCGCCATTGCCGCTCGCGCCGCCCAGGGCGCCCATCACGCTGTCCAAGAGTCCCATCGCCGTCTCCCCGTCTTAAAGAGGGGGCAGCTTGGCACAGCACGCCGACGCGCGTGCGTGCCCCGACGAAAATTTACGATGCCGCGATGAGCCGCTGCACCACGGCGCCGGCGAGCATCAGGCCGAACAACGGCGGCATGTAGCTGATGGTGCCGTTGACGGCGCGGGCTCGGCCGCGGCCTTCGACCGGTTGCGGCGGCAGCGGGTCGCGCCCGGCTTCGTCGGAAAACACGGTGAGCACGCCCTTGGCAATGCCGCGTTTCCTGAGGCGTTTGCGCATCACCGCGGCAAGCGGGCACATGCAGGTCTTGGAGATATCGGCGATTCGGATCCGCGTGGGGTCGAGCTTGTTGCCGGCGCCCATGCTGGACGCGACCCTGAGGCCGCGCTGCACGCTGCTGGCGACGAGCGCGACCTTGCAGTTGAGCGAGTCGATGCAGTCGACGACGAAATCGACGTCGTCCGGCACGATGTCGGCGACGGTTTCCGGCACGAGGAATTCGCGCAATACGACCAGTTTGCAGTCCGGGTTGATGTCGCGGATGCGCGCGGCCATGACTTCGGCCTTGGGCTGGCCCACGGTGGAGAGCAGCGCCGGCAGTTGGCGGTTGATGTTGGATTGCGCCACCACGTCGTGGTCGATGAGCGTGAGCCGGCCGACGCCTGCGCGCGCGAGCGCTTCGGCACAGTAGGAACCGACGCCGCCGAGGCCGGCGACGAGGACATGCGCCCGTGCGAGTTTCGCCTGTCGGCTAGAATCGCGGCATGTTGAAATGGCTGATCACGCTCGTCGCGGCGCTGCTGGTACTGGGCCTGCTCACGCCCTGGCTGCAGCGCCTGGGCTGGGGCCGGCTGCCCGGCGACGTGCGCATCAAGCATAAACGCGGCCTATTTTACTTCCCCTTCGCCAGCGTCGTGCTCGGCTCGCTGTTGCTGTCGCTGATCGCCTGGCTGCTGGGGCGCTGAGAGCCCTCCATGAACAAAGCCTTCGTCAAGGAATCCGACGCGGCCGACGACGATGAGGAAGACGTCGGTGCGTCCGCGCTGCCCGCCGGCAGCAAGAACTACATGACGCCCGCCGGCTACGCGCGGCTGGACGCCGAGTTCAACCAGTTGTGGAAGGTGGAACGCCCGAAGCTGGTGGAGACCATCGCCTGGGCGGCGAGCAACGGCGACCGTTCGGAAAACGGCGACTACCTCTACGGCAAGAAGCGCCTGCGCGAGGTCGACCGCCGCATCCGCTTCCTGTCGAAGCGCCTCGAATACGCCGAGGTGGTCGATCCCGCCACGCGCGAAGCCACCGACCAGGTGTTCTTCGGAGCCACCGTCACCGTGGCAGACACCGACGGCAGCGAATCCACCTACGCCATCGTCGGCATCGACGAAGCCGACGCGTCGCGCGGCCGCATCGCCTGGATCTCGCCGATGGCGCGCGCCCTGCTCAAGGCGCGCGAGGGCGACACCGTCTTCGTACAGACGCCGGAGGGCCGGCGCGAGGTGGAGATCGTCGAGGTGCGTTACGTTGCGCTGGAATAGCCTGTTCAGGGGCAGGATCTGGTACGGGTGGAATGTTGTGCGGCTGCGCCGGCCCAGAAATTCATGAAACGCGGCGCAGCCGCACAATCCCCCAGCAACTAGCCCCCAGCCCAAAATATGACAGAATCATGACAACCGCGGCCGCGCCGCCCTGCGTTCCTTCGAAGAGGTTGTCATGCACGTTTTGCCCCGCCTGTCCGTTCTGACTGTCTGCGTCCTGCTCGCTGCCTGCGGCGACGGCAAGCACGCCGCGTCCGCCAAGCACGCCGCAGAAAACGCACTGCCCGATCCCATGGACGTGATCTATGCGCTACCGCCCGCGGCGCAGCCCTACGGACTCGACGTATACACCGCACATTGCGCCAGCTGCCACGGCGACCTGGGCAAGGGCGTGGACGGCAACCCGCCGCTCAAGGGCCTGTCGGCCGCCGCGATGATGCAGCGCCTGAAGGATTACCGTGCGGGCTCGGTACAGGGCGAGAAGGCCGCGACCATGGCCAGGGCCGTGGCCCAGCTCAGCGACGCGGAACTGGCCGCGGTATCGCGCTACGCAGGCGACTGACCAGGGCCGAACTCAGTTGAGCGCGCTGGCGAGCATGCGCCGGTAGCGGCTTACCAGTTCGCCGCCGCCCAGCAGGTTGAATACCGACAGCAGGGTCTTGCGCCCGACGTCATCCTGAAAGGCGCGGTCGCGCCGTACGATTTCCAGCAGCTGTTCCATGCCGGCTTCGTGGTCGCCGGAAGCCACCAGCAGGTTGGCCAGCTTGAGCCGCGCGTCGAGATCGTTGCCGTCGGCCTCAACCCGCGCGCGCAGCGCTGCGGCATCCTCGCCAGCCGCAGCGGAAAACTGCAGCCGCGCCTTCAACTGTGCCACGCGTGGGTCGACGTCGTCCGGCACGCTGCCGATCAGGCGCTGCGCCTCGTCGGTTTCGCCGAGGTCGAGCATGATCTCGGCCGCGTCCAGGCGCACGCCCAGGTTCTGCGGATCGAACCGGGACGCTTCCGCCAGCAGCTGCAGCGCGCCGGTCGGGTCGCCCGCCATGCGCGCATCCATCGCCTGCGCACGCAGTGCGTCGGCCGGGCCGGGAACGAGGCGGTCGAGGAAGGCGCGCACTTCGCCTTCCGGCAGCGCACCGGAAAACTCGTCGACCATTTCTCCGTTGATGAAGGCCTTGACGCTGGGAATGCCGCGCACGGCATAGCGTGCCGCGAGTTCCTGGTTGTCGTCGGAATTGACCTTGGCGAGCAGAAACTTGCCACCGTATTCCGCCGCCAGTTTTTCCAGGACCGGCTTCAGCGATTTGCAGGGGCCGCACCACGGCGCCCAGAAATCGACGACCACCGGCCGGCTGCGCGACTCTTCGAGGACATACTGGTTGAAGTCGGCCAGGCCGACGTCGAGGGCATGTTCGGACATCGGTGACTCCGCTCAGATCTGGCGCGCGAGCTCCGCCGCCATGCCGGTGTAGGAAGCCGGCGTCATCGCTTTCAGGCGGGCCTTCTCGGCCTCGGGAATGGTCAGGCCGTCGATGAAGGCGTGCAGGCTCTCGCGCGTGATGCCGCCCTTGCCGCGCGTCAATTCCTTCAATTGTTCGTAGGGATTGGCGACGCCGTAGCGGCGCATCACGGTCTGGATCGGCTCGGCGAGCACGTCCCAGTTGGCGTCGAGGTCGGCGGCAAGCGCAGCCGGGTTGGCTTCCAGCTTGCCGAGGCCGCGCAGGCAGGATTCGTAGGCGAGCAGGCTGTAGCCGAAGCCGACGCCCATGTTGCGCAGCACGGTGGAATCGGTGAGGTCGCGCTGCCAGCGCGAGATCGGCAGCTTCTCGGACAGATGGCGCAACACAGCGTTGGCGATGCCGAGATTGCCTTCGCTGTTTTCGAAGTCGATGGGATTGACCTTGTGCGGCATCGTCGACGAACCGACTTCGCCTGCGCGGGTCTTCTGCTTGAAATAACCCTGCGAGATGTAGCCCCAGACGTCGCGGTCGAGGTCGATGAGCACGGTGTTGGTGCGCGCGATGGCGTCGTACAGCTCGGCCATGGCGTCATGCGGCTCGATCTGGATGGTGTAGGGATTGAAGCTCAGGCCCAGGTGGCCGACGAAGTCGCGCGCAAAGCTTTCCCAGTCGAAGTCGGGGTAGGCTGAAAGATGCGCGTTGTAGTTGCCGACCGCGCCGTTGATCTTGCCCATCAGTTCGACCGCGCCGACGACGTCCCACGCGCGGCGCAGGCGGTAGACGACGTTGGCGAGTTCCTTGCCGACGGTGGTGGGCGAGGCCGGCTGGCCGTGGGTGCGCGACAGCATCGGCAGGTCGGCAAGCGCATGCGCGAGATCGGTGAGGCGGACGATCACCTTCTCCAGCGCGGGCAGCAGCACGGCGTCGCGCGCGCCCTTCAGCATCAGCGCATGCGAGAGATTGTTGATGTCTTCGGAGGTGCAGGCGAAGTGGAAGAACTCGGACACCGCCGCGATCTCGGGATTCGACTGCGTCTTCTCCTTGAGGAAATACTCGACCGCCTTCACGTCGTGGTTGGTCGTCGCCTCGATGGCCTTCACGCGCTCGGCGTCGGCCACCGAGAAATGGTCGGCGATGCCGTCGAGCAATGCGATGGCTTCGGCGGAGAACGCCGGCACCTCGGCGATGGCGGGCTCGGCAGCCAGCGCCTTCAGCCATTCGATCTCGACAATGACGCGGTACTTGATCAGCGCGTATTCGCTGAAAAAATCGCGGAGTGCCGCCGTCTTGCTGCCGTAGCGGCCGTCGAGGGGGGACAGGGCGGTGAGTGCGGTCAGTTCCATGCTTGATTACCGATCAGTTCAACAGGGTTATTGTCACAAGACGGGTGCGCGGCGCGCAAAGTCAAAACATACCGGATTCACGGGTCTCATCGTGCCGGCCGGCACGCCTCACACGGCCCGCCGGTCGCGTACGGCCTGCGCCAGGGTGCCGCTGTCGACGTATTCCAGCTCGCCGCCGACCGGCACACCGCGCGCCAGCCGGCTGACTTTCAGGCCGCGCGCCTTGAGCAGTTCGCCGACGGTATGCGCGGTGGCTTCGCCTTCCGGCGTGAAGTTGGTGGCGAGAATCACCTCCTCCACCGTGCCGTCGAGTGCCCGGCTGATGAGGCGGTCGAGGTGGATTTCGCGCGGGCCGATGCCATCCAGCGGCGAAAGCCGTCCCATCAATACGAAGTAGAGGCCGTCGTAGCTCTGCGTGGCTTCCAGCATGTTGAAGTCGGCCGGCATCTCGACCACGGCGAGCTTGCGTTTGTCGCGGCGCGGGCTTGCGCATACCTCGCACACGTCCGCCTCGGAAAAATTGTTGCACAGCCGGCAGTGCACCAGATGCTTGAGCGCATGGTCGAGCGCGCCGGCCAGCGCCTCGGCGCCGCGGCGGTCGCGCTGCATCAGATGGTAGGCCATGCGCGCGGCCGACTTGGGCCCGACCCCCGGCAACACGCGCAGGGCGGCGATCAGATGGTCGAGCGCAGCGGGCTGCATCGCGGCAGGAATGCGCTCAGAACGGCAGCTTCATGCCGGGCGGGATCGGCAGGCCGGCAGTCACGCCGGCCATCTTTTCCTGCACCGTGGATTCGACCTTGCGCACGGCGTCGTTCACCGCCGCGGCCACCAGGTCTTCCAGCATTTCCTTGTCGTCTCCCATCAGGCTGGGATCGATCTCGACGCGGCGCACGTCGTACTTGCAGGTCATGACGACCTTGACCATGCCGGCGCCGCTGGCGCCCTCGATTTCCATCTCGGCCAGCTTGGCCTGCATCTTGGCCATGTTCTCCTGCACCTGCTGGACCTGCTTCATCATGTTGCCGATGCCGCCCTTCATCATGGGTGTTCTCCTGATTCGTTCAATGGCTGTATGGTGGATGCATCGATCTGGCCGCCGAAGCGGTCGACCAGTTCGCGCACGAAAGGATCGGTCTCGATCGCCGCAACGGCTTCGGCCTGGCGTGCTTCCCTGATGCGGGTGCGCACCTGTTGCGGCGTCTGCTCCGCGGCCGCGCCGATCTCGAACTGTACGTTCTGCGCCGCACCGTATTTTTCGCGCAGCGCGGCGACCAGCTTGTCCTTGTACCCTGCGTCAAGCAGGTGCTTGTGGGCCGCGCCGACGCGCAGCGTCACCGCGGCGC
The DNA here is from genome assembly GCA_044227225.1 of Thiobacillus sp. Lineage (GTDB taxonomy): Bacteria > Pseudomonadota > Gammaproteobacteria > Burkholderiales > Thiobacillaceae > Thiobacillus. The sequence goes on from JBGAFM010000002.1 coordinate 404,090, forward strand.
CGTCCTGCGCGACCAGTTCGCAATGGTCGGCCAGCATTTTCGCCATGCCGCCCAGGCGCAGCCCGGACACGACATCGAGCCAGTTCCATGCGCTGCCGGGTGCCGGTTCCTGCGCGACAGCCCCAGACGGCGGCACAGGGTCGCGCTGTGCGAGTGGCGATGCAGCCTCGGCATGGCGTAACGGGGGTGCGGCGGCTTCAGCCTGGCGCACCCGGCCGGGCGAGGCGACGCGCTGCGGCGCTGCCTCCTCTGCCGCCGGCTGGCGCGACGGTACGACGCCAGTCACGTGGCGTTCCGGACTCGCGCCGCCCGGCGCGCCACGCCCCGAACTCGCGCCGCCCGGCGCGAACGCCAGCATGCGCAGCAGGGTCATGCAGAAGCCGGAATACTCGTCCGGTGCAAACGGCAGGTCGCGCCGGCCGGCCAGCGCGATCTGGTAGTAGAGCTGCACGGTCTCGGGATCGAGGCGGGCAGCGGCGGTCTCCAGGCGCGCCTGGTCGGGCCCGGCGTCGAGCGCGCCTGGCGCATGCAGCCACATCGCCAGTTGGGCGAGCAGGCTGCCCATGTCCTGCAGCGCGGCGTCGAAGGCGATGCCGCGTTCGGACAGCTGGCGCGCCTGGTCGAGCAACGCGTCGCCGTCCTGCGCCGCCAGCGCATCGAGCAGGTCGAACAGATAGTCGCGCCGCACGCTGCCGAGCATGGCCTCGACGGCCCCCGCCTCGACCTTGCCGCCGCCGTAGGCGATGGCCTGGTCGGTCAGCGAGAGCGCGTCGCGCATCGAACCGGCCGCCGCACGGGCCAGCAGGTTGAGCGCGGCGGGTTCGGCGGCGACGTTTTCCTGCTGCAGCACTTCGCCCAGGTGCTGCGCCACCAGCGCGGGCGTCATGGGCTTGAGGTTGAACTGCAGGCAGCGCGAAAGCACCGTGACCGGGATTTTCTGCGGATCGGTGGTGGCAAGGATGAACTTCACGTGCGCCGGCGGCTCTTCCAGCGTCTTCAGCATGGAGTTGAACGCCGGCTTCGACAGCATGTGCACTTCGTCGATGATGTAGACCTTGTAGCGGCCGACGGTCGGCGCGTACTGCGCGTTGTCGAGCACCTCGCGCATGTTGTCGACGCCGGTGTTGGACGCCGCGTCGAGTTCGAGCAGGTCGACGAAGCGGCCGGCGTCGATCTGCTGGCAGGCGGAACAGGCGCCGCAGGGCGTGGCGGTGACGCCGGTTTCGCAATTGAGGCACTTGGCGAGGATGCGCGCCAGCGTGGTCTTGCCGACGCCGCGTGTGCCGGTAAGCAGGTAGGCGTGGTGCAGCCGTCCCTGCGTCAGCGCGTTCGACAGCGCCTGCACGACGTGTTCCTGGCCCTTGAGGTCGGCGAACGCGCGGGGCCGCCACTTGCGCGCCAGCGCAAGTGCGGGGGATGCGGAATCGCCGAAGAGGTCAGTCATGGTCTGAGGGGCCAGGGGCCAGGATTGAGGGGCTAGGGAATGAAGGCCGCACCGTGCTCCAGAATTCATGAAACGCGGCGCAGCCGCACAAAACGCCCTGATCCCCGATTCCTGGCCCCAGAAATTAGTGGCGAGCCGGAGCCCCGGCACTGACAGCGACCCACTGTGGCTGCTTCCTTCCGGACCTGACCAGGTTCGCGGAGCTGTCATGCGGGGAGGCCCGCCATCCGGGATTTTACCCCGGAAGTGCAGCCTCCGGCTGCTACTCTTCGTCGGCCGGAACGGTCAGGCGGCGTTTTTTGACTGCGCTGGCCAGCTGGCGCAGCAGCGGGTCGGTGTCGTCCCAGCCGATGCAGGCGTCGGTGATCGACTTGGCGTATTCCAGCGTCTGCCCGGGTACCAGGTCCTGCCGACCCGGATTGAGGTGGGATTCGATCATGGCGCCGATGATGCGGCTGTCGCCACCGGCGACCTGCGCCGCCACGTCGGCCCCGACGTCGAGCTGGCGCTGGAACTGCTTGCTCGAGTTGGCGTGCGAGAAATCGATCATCAGGTGCTGGCGCAGGCCGGCTGACGCCAGTTCCTTGCAGGCGGCCTCGACGCTCGCCGCATCGTAGTTGGGCGCCTTGCCGCCACGCAGGATGACGTGGGTATCCTCGTTGCCCGAGGTGCTGAACACGCCGACGTGACCGGATTTGGTGATGGAGATGAAGTGGTGGCGCGCGCTGGCGGCTTTGATCGCGTCCACCGCGATCCGCAGGCTGCCGTCGGTGCCGTTCTTGAACCCAACCGGACACGACAGTCCCGAGGCCAGCTGGCGATGCGACTGCGATTCGGTGGTGCGCGCGCCGATGGCCCCCCAGCTGACCAGGTCGGCGATATATTGCGGCGAGATCAGGTCGAGGAACTCGGTCGCGCAGGGCAGGCCGATCTCGTTGATTTCCAGCAGCAGCTTGCGCGCCAGCCGCAGGCCTTCGTTGATGTCGAAGCTCTCGTCCAGATGCGGGTCGTTGATGAGTCCCTTCCAGCCCACGGTGGTGCGCGGCTTCTCGAAGTACACGCGCATGATGACGACGAGTTCGTGGCTGAGCTCGTCCGCCAGCGGCTTCAGCTTGCGCGCATAGTCCAGCGCGGCGGCCGGATCGTGGATCGAACAGGGGCCGACGACAATGAACAGGCGGTCGTCGGCGCCGCGCAGCACGTCGTGGATGGCGTTGCGCGCGTGCGCGACATGGGCGAGCACGCTTTCGCTGGCGCGCAGCTCGCGCATGATCTGCATGGGGGCGAGCAGTTCGCCGCTTTGCTCGATGCGGGTGTCGTCGGTACGGGTGGCGGTCATGGTCTGGCTCCGGTCAGGTTATGCGACCCGCGACGGCACAAACAAAAAACCGCCAGCGGGCTGGCGGTTTCGTTAGGCTCGTGCTGTTCGACTCAGCGCCTCCCGACCGCCTGCGGCGTGGGATAAAAGCAGCTGAAGAAAAACATCGGGATCGAGTACATGCGCGCCAGTCTACCAAAAGCGCCGCCCGCCGGCCAGCCGCCGCCGGAAACGGTGATGATTCGGGGTGGCAAACCCCTATAATCAGTACCAAGGACAAGGGATTCGGGTGGGAACCATGGATAACGATACAGACAACCAGCACGCCGGCCAGGATCTGCGGCGCGACCGGCGGTTTCAGGTTTCGCAGTCAGCCATCATCACGCAGCCCGGCCATACCGAGATTGCCTGCGAAATCCGCGATTTCTGCTTCGGCGGCCTGTTCCTGCGCTTCACCAACCCCGAGGCGGCGATCGCTTCGCTTGCCAAGCGCGCCGACGCCGAGGTCGAGATCGTCTTCACGCCGGCGGCGACCGTACCGCCCCAGACCTTCCGCGTGCCCGCACGACTCAAGCGCCTGAGCCCGCTGGGCGTCGGCGTCGCCTTCGTGCGCCAGCCGACCGATGCGCTGCGGGCCCTGCAGAAACTGCGCATGGCCGGCCACCGGCAGAAGCTCGCCGCCCTGCCGGTCTCCGCCGCGCATCCCCAGTTGCGCGAGGCGAGCAGCACGCTGCTCGGCGAAACCCTGCAACAGGTGCACGACCAGATGATGCGTCTGATCGGCGACAAGCTGAATGCCGCCGCCGTGCAGGCCATCGGCATCGCCGAGCACAGTGGCCTCCTGTCCGCGGTACACGAATTCGGCCACCAGTCCGCCAACGTGCAGAACCGATTCGTCCAGCAGGTGCTGGACGCGCTGAAACAGCAGAATCCGGTGCAGACGCAGGCCACCGGCGACGGCGGTGGCGGCCTCGCGCTCGTCGACGAACTCGATTTCGAGGACTGGCTCGCCACTTCGTCCGAAGTCAACAAGCTGGAGGAACACTTCCGCGAACAGCTGGCCGATCTCGAACCGCGCATCGGCCAGCTGTTCGGGTTTGCCTGCGATCACAGCAACAACCCCTTCGGACCGGCCGTCATCAGCCACGCCTACCGCAACGCGCTGGAGAACCTGCAGGTGCCGGCACGCGCGCGCCAGGTGGCCTACGCCACGCTGCGCGATGTCCTCGCCGACCAGCTGGCGCCCCTCTACGCCGAACTGCTGGCGCTGCTTCCCGTGGCCGAAGCGACCCCGATCTCTCCCGGCACGTCCCAGCCTGCGGCCGCACCGGAAAGCGCAGCGCCCGCACCGGAAGGTGTGCCCCCGGCGGGAACATCGCCCGGCCCCGCCCGCCCCGTTTCGCAGCAGAGCGCGCTCGGTCGCATGGCCGGCTCCCTGCTGGATTTCTTCCGCGGCCAGTCCGCATCCCCGGCGACGGCGGGCGCCGCGGCGCCCGCACCCGGCGGCGTGGCTGGCGCGGCCGGGATGCCGGCCGCCCCCGCATCGCGCGGCGCCCCCGGCGGCATGCCGGCAGGCGGACAGGCCTCGCCGCAGGCACTCGCCCTCGGCGTTGCGCACTCGCCGGTGCTGCAGCGCCTGGCGGCGGCCGGCGCGTTGCCGCCCGCGGTCACCCACGAGATGCAGCGCTCGGTGGACATGTTCGGCGCACTGTTCGACACCATGCACGCCGAGAAGTCGGTCACCGAGGGCATGAAGCCCTTCTTCCACCAGCTGGAAACCAGCCTCATCAAGCTGGCGATGTCGGACCCGGCTTTCCTCGCCTCGCCGGTGCACCCGGCGCACAAGGTGCTGAACACGCTCGACCGCATCAGCATGGTGGCGGGCGACGACGGCAAGATCGCCGACCAGCGCCTGCTGCGCCTGATGAACCGCTGGACCGATCGCATCAACGCCGAGGCCGAGAAGAATCCGGGCGTGTTCGAGGAAGCGCGTACCCAGCTCGAGCGGGTGGTGAAGCCGCTGCTGAACGAACGCGCCGCGCGCGTGTTCCGCCTGCAGGAAATGTGCGAGGGCCGGCAGAGCGCCGAGGTCTCCAAGCAGCGCATCCTGCGCGACCTGCTCGGCCGCCTCGACGAACGCCCCGTCCCCAACGCGGTGATCGAGCTGCTGAACGGCGGCTGGCGCAACGTGCTGCTGATCGCCGAGATGCGCCACGGCGTCGACAGCGAGGAAGCGCGCGAGGCCTGGCAGGTACTGCAGCTGTTGTCGGCCTGGCTGGACCCGAACCACGACATTGCGCCCGGCCCCACCGAAATCCAGACGCTGCTGCAGCGCGTCGACCAGTCGCTCACCCAGGTCTGCGCCGACAAGTTCGCACAGGACCGCATCGTCGACCAGCTGGCGGCCGCGCTCTTCGACGAGGACAAACTGCAGGCACAGCAGACTGCGGTGACGGCGCGCCTCAACGACGCCACGACCGAGCCGCTGACCGAGGCACAGGACAATCTGGTCGAGCGCCTGCGCGTCGGCGACTGGCTGCAGTTCAAGTCGCTCGACACGCCGCTCAACCTGATCTGGATCGGCGACAAGCCACACGTCTATGTGTTCGCCAACTACCGCGGCATCAAGAAGCTCGACCTCAAGCGCGCCGACCTGCTCGATTCGCTGGAGAAGGGCGAGGCCGAATGGACCGAGGATCTCGAACTACCGCTGATGGATCGTTCCTACAGCGCAATGATCCAGAAGATGCAGCGCGACCTGGTCTGGCAGGCCTCGCACGATCCCGCCACCGGGCTGGCCAACCGCAAGGCCTTCTTCCGCGCCATCCGCCGCGCCTGGCTGCGCAGCAAGGATGGTGAAGGCTATGCGCTCGGCATCATGCAGTTCGAGATTCTCGCCCCCAGCGGCGAGGCGGCGGGGGTCGAAATCCGCACGCCGATCCTGCGCACCTTCTCGCACCTGCTGCCCGACCATCTCGCCGGGCAGTCGCACTTTGCCCGCGCCGGCGAATCCGGACTGGCATTCTGGTGCGAGGCCGCCGACAGCGCGGCGGCAGAAGCCCAGGCGCAAACCCTGATCGCCGCCGTGGCCGCGCAGCCGCAGGAAATCGACGGCGTGCGCTACAGCGTGCATCCGGCCATCGGTCTCATGTGGACGCCCGACTGCCTCGCCCCGGAAACCTATTACGACAACGCCAACGCCGCCTGCGCCACCGCGCGCGAAACCGGCACCCCCGTCGTGCAGTACCGCGGCGAATCGGACGAAGGCGGCGTGCTCGCGCTGGCGCAATGGGCGCACGAACTCACCCGCATCCTCGCCGACAACCAGCTTGGGCTCAACGTGCAGCCCGTCGTCGCCGCCGCCGACGCGGCGCGTACCGCGCTCTACTACGAAGTGCTGCTGCATCCCGTCGTGCAGGATGCACGCAACATGGAGACGCGCGATCTCATCGCCGTCGCCGAGCGTCTCCAGCGCATCACCGAAATCGACCGCTGGGTCGTCCGCCACGTGCTGCAGTGGATGCGCGACCACAGCGACCGCACGGCCGCGATCGGCGGCTTCGCCATCAACCTCTCCGGCCAGTCGGTCACCAACCCGCTGTTCCTCAAGTTCGTCCAGTCAGAACTGGCGCGCGGCGACATCCCCGGCAGCAAGCTCATCTTCGAGATCAGCGAGGCCGACGCCGTCGAGGGCCACGCACAGACCCAGCTCTTCATGCGCCAGCTGCAGCGCTACGGCTGCCGCTTCACCCTCGACGACTTTGGCGTGGGCACCAGCTCCTACACCAGCCTGAAGAGCATGAAGCTCGATTACCTCAAGCTCGATCGCGCGCTGGTGCGCGAAATCGCCACCAGCATGATCGACGAGGCGCTGGTGCGTTCCATCCTCGAAACCGGCAGCTTCCTCGGCATCAAGACGGTCGCGGGCTACGTCGAGGAGGCGGGCAATCTGGCCAAGCTGATGGAGCTGGGGGTGGATTGCGTGCAGGGGTATTTGATCGGGGAGCCGAAGGGGCTCGAGACACTGGGCTGAAGGTTATGCCGTCATTGCGAGCGCAGCGAAGCAATCCAGCTGTGCGCTCTGACGAAACGCTTGCGGAAGCCTGCTGACCTCAGCACCGCTCGCCCTGTGCCTGTCGAAGGATCTGTTCGTTGTAGTGGAGGTATTCTCAGGCCCCACCGCCCCTTGGCCGGGGGTAGCCCGGCGGCTAGTCACTTTTCTTGTCTCGCCAAGAAAAGTAACCAAAAGAAGGCGACCCCGACATCCCCGAAACCCCGAAAATCGAGCCCACCGGACGGGCGGCGAAGAACTCGCCCCGCCTTGCTGTTTTTGATTTGGTTTTTTGTGGGCGGAGCTCAAACACCTTCGCCGCTGATCCGCCCGGCAGGCTCGATTTTCGGCGGGGCTGTGAGGGGAAGAAAGTCAAAACCAGGACTGCGATGACAGGATGAGTCGCTCGCCCGGCAAACTTATAGGAAACCCGGCCTGCTATTTTTCTTGCTTAACGAAAGTCGGAGTTTGGTTGTATCCCACCACCGGGTCGTTCGACTTGAGAAGACGGATGAACTCGATTTCTTTTTGCGTCACTTCCGTACGTGAGGCTGTCTCCGACTCCCACAGAATATCTCGCGTCACAGTAAAACTTCGACGCTGTTCCGGCGAGAAATCTCGTGCGATGAGTTCGTCAGACGCACTACCAAAGTAATTGATACTGTTAGTTCTGTCCTGCCCGATATAGATCTTTCCGTTTGGATAGGTGATCCGGTAAATAACACGCAAAGCCATTTATCGAACAATCCATATACGCGCAGAGAACTTAGGCCGTCCCGCCCACCGTCAACCCATCGATCCGCAGCGTCGGCTGCCCCACGCCGACCGGCACGCTCTGCCCTTCCTTGCCGCACGTCCCCACGCCCGAATCCATTTCCATGTCGTTGCCGATCATGGAAACGCGGGTGAGTGCATCGGGGCCGTTGCCGATGAGCGTGGCGCCTTTCACCGGATAGGTGATCCTGCCGTTCTCGATCATGTAGGCCTCGGCGGCGGAGAAGACGAACTTGCCGCTGGTGATGTCGACCTGGCCGCCGCCGAAGTTGACGGCGTAGAGGCCGTTCTTCACGGAGGCGATGATCTCGTGCGGGGACTTGTCGCCACCGAGCATGAGGGTGTTGGTCATGCGCGGCATGGTGAGGTGGGAATACGATTCGCGGCGCGCGTTGCCGGTGGTCTGCATGCCCATCAGGCGCGCGTTCATCATGTCCTGCATGTAGCCGGTGAGGATGCCGTCCTCGATGAGCACGGTGCGCTGGGTGGAGTTGCCTTCGTCGTCGACGTTGAGCGAGCCGCGGCGCTGCGGGAGGGTGCCGTCGTCGATGACGGTGACACCGGGCGCGGCGACGCGTTCGCCGATGCGGCCGGAGAAGGCCGAGCTGCCCTTGCGGTTGAAGTCGCCCTCGAGGCCGTGGCCGATGGCTTCGTGAAGCAGGATGCCGGGCCAGCCGGCACCGAGCACGACGGTCATGGTGCCGGCGGGGGCTGGGCGGGCATCGAGGTTGACGGTGGCCTGGTGCACGGCCTGGCGCGCGTACTGTTCGAGGAGGGCGTCGGTGAAATAGCCGTAGTCGAAGCGTCCGCCGCCGCCGCCGCTACCCTGCTCGCGGCGGCCGTCCTGTTCGGCGATGACCTGCAGCGACAGCCGCACCAGCGGGCGCACGTCCGCCGCCAGATGACCGTCGGAGCGCGCGACGAAGACGATTTCGTATTCGGAGGCGAGGCTGGCCATGACCTGGATCACGCGCGGGTCCATGGCGCGCGCCATTTTCTCCAGCCGTTCGAGCAGCGCGACCTTGGCCGGGTCGTCGAGGCTGGCCAGCGGATCGACCGCGTTGTACAGCAGACGCGGCTCGCCGCGGCGGGCGACCGCGGCGCTGCGCGACTGGCCCGCGCGCGCGATGGCGCGGGTGGCGTCGGCCGCGGCGCCGAGCGCGTCGAGGCTGATGTCGTCGGAATAGGCGAAGGCGGTCTTCTCGCCCGAGATCGCGCGCACGCCGACGCCCTGGTCGATGTTGAAGCTGCCGGATTTGACCACGCCCTCTTCCAGGCTCCAGCCTTCGGAGCGCGAGTACTGGAAGTACAGGTCGGCGTAGTCGACGTCATGCGCCATCAGGCGCGAGAACACCGGGGCGAGCTTGTCGGCGTCGAGGCCGTTGGGCGTCAGCAGGGTCGACTCGGCCGAGCGGAACAGGGCCTCGGCGGACTGGATGGGGGTGAAGGCGTCGGTCGGGTTCATGGTGGGTCTCTTACTTGGCGGGCGCCTCGCGCTTGGCGGCGGTGCGGCGTTCGGCTTCCAGCACGTCGATCTGCGGCGTGCCGATGTAGCGGTGCTGCAGCGCCGGCAGGCTCTTGCGCAGGCTGGCCTGGTAGGCCGGGTTGATGTTGGCGATGACGACGCCCGAGCCGCGCGGCAGGCGGTCGAGCACCACGCCCCAGGGATCGACGATCATGCTGTCGCCGTGTGTCTCGCGCCCCGAGAGGTGGTAGCCGCCCTGCGCCGGTGCGACGACGTAGGCGAGGTTCTCGATGGCGCGCGCGCGGATCAGCGTCTCGAAATGCGCGCGCCCGGTGGTGGCGGTGAAGGCCGAGGGCACGACGATGATGTCGACGCCCGGCATGGCGCGATACAGCTCGGGAAAGCGCAGGTCGTAGCAGATCGACAGGCCGATGCGGCCGAACGGGCTGTTGATGACGACGATGGTGTCGCCGGGTTCGATGAGTTTCGATTCCTGGTAGCGCTCGTTGCCGAGATCGAGGCCAAAGAGGTGGATCTTGTCGTAGCGCGCCACCTGCTTGCCGCGTTCGTCGTAGACCAGGCAGGCGTTGCGCACCTTGTTGGCCGCGTTCGCCTCCAGCGGCACCGAGCCGCCGATCAGCCAGATCTTGTGCTTCTTCGCCATGCGCGACAGGAAGGACTGGATCGGTCCGCTGCCCTCGGCTTCGCGCACCTTCACCACGTCGGCATCCTTCATGCCCATGATGGCGAAGAACTCGGGCAGCGCCACCAGGCGCGCGCCGCCCTCGACCGCAAGTTCGATCAGCTGCTCGGCTTCGGCCAGGTTCGAGGCGACGTTGGGACCGGAGGCCATCTGGATGGCGGCAACGCGCACGGCGCCGGCCTGCACGGCGGGTTTCTTGACCTGTGCGCCCTTGGGCCGGGCGATGGAAGACTTGGCGAGTTTCTTTGTCGTCATGTTGGCTTTGTTCTCAGGGTTCCGAAGGCGCTGTGTCCTGTTTGGCTTGCGGTTTGGGCAAACGTTTCACGTCGGGTGCCAGCCAAGGGCCGGTCACCATGTATTCCTGGCTGATGGCTTCCTCCACCGGATCGCGCAGCAGCTTCTGCGCCGCCAGCACACCGGCGCCGGCGATCGGTCCGCCGATGAGCGCCCCGGCCACCGCCACGCCCTCCGACAGTTTCGGAATCACCTTCACCCGCAACTGCACGCTTTCGTGGTTGAGGTCGGCCAGCCCCGACATGCTCACCTTGGCGGCCGGCCCGCGCATCCTGAAATCGTCGCTGTACACGACGCCGCGCGCGATGCGCAGGGTGGCGCCCATGTCGTCGAAGGCGAAGCCCGAATTGAAGATATCACGGAAATCGAAGTTCAGCCGGCGCGGCAGGGATTGCAGGCTCAGCACGCCGAGCAGCTTGCCGGCGCCCGGCTCGACCTTGAGAAACTGCCCGCCCCTGGCCTTGAAATCGAGCTGGCCGGCCAGCGTGCCGAAGGCGAAATCGGCCGGCGAACCTTCCCACGCGGCGCTGCCGGAGATTTCTGCGCTGCCGCGCCGGAGCGTATCGGGAAAACCGTAGCGCGCGAGAAACTTGCCGGCATCGAGCACCGAGAGGTTCAGGTCGGCACGCGTCTCGCCCGCCCCCGTGTCGCGCCACAGGCCGCTCATGCGGAACACGCTGTCCGGGTGGGTCAGCTGCAGGCTTTCGATCGCCAGGCCTTCCGGCGCACCGTGCGCCAGAACTTCCAGCCGTCCCAGCGCACGCTCCTGCAGGCGGAAGTCGTCCACCGTGAGATCGAGCACGGGAAAATCGGCCGCCTTCATGTTCTGCGCGTCGCCCCCCTCCGCGGCGGGCGCAGGGGCAGGAATGACCAGTTGCCTGAACTGCGCCGACACGCGCGCCGGCTGCACACCGGCCGGCCGATAGGTCAGCGTCCCCGACACGTCGTGCCCGCTGACCTGGGTGCGCAGCAGGCCATTGCGCGTGCGCCCCTGCAGACGCACGTCCTGGAATCGCCGCCCCATGAGGTCGAAGGTGTCGAAGCCCAGGTCGATGGTCGACAGCTGTACGCCATTGTCGCCGCTGCCGTCGGGCAGCAGGCTCATCCAGCCGGAAATGTCCAGACCGCGCCCGCTGCCGGCCAGGCGCAGCCCCGGGTCGGCCGGCATGACCGCGGCGCCGCCGAAACGAATCTCGCCGCGCACGAAGCGGTCGCCATCGTCGCTGCGCCATACCGCGCCGAGCACGCGCCCCAGCTTGACTTCGTGCACCCGCCCTCCGGGCAGGGGCTGCGAAGTGGCAAGCAAGGGCAAGGGCTGGACCGCCGGTTTGGCCAGCGGTGCAGGCAGGTTCGAGCTCAGGCCGACGAGATCGGACTCGACCCGGACCCGCTCGCCGCCGGGCTCGATGTCGATCTGGCCGTGCCAGCCGGTCTGGCCGCCCAGGCGACCGCCGGCGGCCTGCCCCAGCCAGGGCGCGATGCCGGCCGCCGTCGCGCGCCCCTGCGCCAGCACCTGCACCGCACCGGGCTGCGTACGCACGTCGAGGCGCAGCGGTCCACCCAGGAACTGGGCGACGATATTGCTGGCGCCGATCGTGTCGCCGGTGAAATCGATATCGCCGCGCACCTGTTCCAGGCGCGGCAGCGCGGGCGAGTACAAGGTATCGCCGAGGAAGGACAGACGCCCCGCGAGCGTGGTGTCGTGACTGTGCCGCAGGGGGATGCGCAGGCTCAGGGCGAGGCGCATCGGGCCGTTGCCGTCGAGCGCATCGGTGAGACCGCGCAGGCGATCGCCCACCGGGCTGAAATTGGCGAAGCGGATGAAATCCTGTGCCGGGCCGTTGGCCTGGCCGCTGATGCGCAATTCCTCCTCATGATGGATCAGGTCGGGAATCACCGCCTTCACGGGGTCGAGCGCCACGCCATAGATGCGGGCGCGTTCCGAGTTCACTTCCATGGTCCTGCCCGCGAACAGCAGGCGGGCGTCGATATCCTCGATGAGCGGCCAGTCGTGCACGTAGCGCACGCTGCCGCCCTTCACCCTGGCTTCGACGCGAAACACGCCTTCGCCATGATCGAAGGGAAAATGCGCGAGATCTCCCCGCAGGATGAATTGCACATCATCGGAGTGCCCGGCCAGAATGCCCTGTTTGACCCAGTCCACGGTGTGATCGCCGACGTGCAGGGGCAGGTAGCGGTATACCGCCGTGCCGTCTGCACGCGTCAGGTGGGCCAGCAGGTCGGCCACGCCGTGCGTTCCCGCAACGTATTCGTAGCTGCCCTTGAGCGTACCGGCCGCATCGGCATTGGCAAATGCCGCTTCGTCGAAACGCAGCTTCCGGCCGTGCGCGGTTTTCTCCCAGCCGCCGCGCACATGCAGTTCGTCGAGGCGCATGCGCGGTTCGCGGAACAGCGCCGGCAGGTCGAACGCGGCCTGCTGCGCATCGATCACGAAGCGGCCTCCGCGCGCGTCGCCTTCGACGCTGCCGCTGAGATTGTCGAATCCGGGCCGCGCGCCCCCGGCGTCCAGGCCCAGCCCGCCGAAACGGGCCACCACGCTGAAATCGTCCGCGCTGGGGAACGCACCGCGCCATCCCAGCTTCAGGGATTCGAGGCGGCCGCGCGGTCGCGCGGCAATGAGCTGCGCGCGCTGCTCCGCCTGCAGCGGCAGGCTGGGCCACAGCGCCTGCCAGGCGCCGAGATCGACGGCACGCGCCTCGATCTCGCGCGCAGCCGCATTCCACTTCACGCCGAAATCGAACGGACTGCCCAGCGCTGCGCCCGGCAGGGCAACACGCAGCCTGTCGAAGCGGACGCGCTGGTCGTCGGCGCCGCGCAGCCAGCTCGCCTGACCACGCACGCGGGCAAGACGGAGCGGCGCGGCCTCCGCACCAAGCGCCAGTACGATCCCGCGCAAATCGATGCCGGCGCCGAGCTGGACCGCCGCGCCCTGCTGGATGTCGAGGCGGGCCCGCAGCGCTCCCCAGCCGGCCTGCGGCAGGTACGGACTGGCGATCCAGTGTGCCAGCTGCGGGAAGGCCACCCCGGCCACCTCCATCGAAACCGTGCCGTTCCAGGTCTTGAGCACCTCCAGGTCGCGCACATTGAGCTCGGCGCCGAGCCGGATCGGCCGGGCCAGCTCGGGCGGCGGCACGGCCGTCAGGACGATGCGGTGCGTGCGCAGCACGTTGTCGATCGTCAGATCAACTTCGCGCAGTGCCAGCGGCGGCGCGCCGCGGATTTCGTCGAGCCAGATCAGCGTGGCCTGCGCGACGTGGACCCTGCCCTGGCGCAGCACCCAGCTGGTGAAGCGGCTGTCCGGATCGGCGGGGTTGACCGGAATGCCGCCGACGTAGTAGTGGCCGTCCTGCGCACGCCGTACGGCCAGCGTCAGCCCCTGCAACGCGATGTCGTGGAAGCGCGGTTCCAGGAACAGCAGCGAGCGCCAGGCGAAGGCGGCCTGGAGTTCGGGCAATTCGAGCGCGACACGCCCCTGCCTGTCGTACAGCCTGACGCCCTGGAGACGGAATTCGGGGCGCGCCTGCTGCCATTCGCCGGATATCGCCTCGAGGGTGACGCGCTGGCCGAGGGCCCGCGACAGCAGGCTGGCCACGGTATCGCGCTGTGCGGCGATGTTCGGCAGTACCCAGAAATACATGAGCGCCGCGGCCGTTGCGAACGTCGTTGCCGCGAGCGCGAACAGGATGCCTGCGATACGCGGAATGCGGCGCAGGGTCGGCTTCAGGGCGGCGGGAACGGTCATCGTGCGGCGATCTCGGAGAGCCCGATTCTATGCGCCCGCACGCCTGGCGCACGGCCCCGGCCGAAAAAAATCGTCCGGCGGCTCACTCGCCGGTGAAGCGGTGGATCTGGCGGCGGTCGCGCTTGGTCGGCCGGCCCTTGATCGCGGCCTCCGGCGCGGCGAGCAGCGGGCGGTCGTGCACCTGCTGCTGGCGCCGCGCATGGCTGTCCGGGTCTTCCTCATACAGGGCCTGCGCCACCGGCGCCGGCCCGCGCTGCAGCGACAGGCCGCGCACCGTCAGCGTCCACGTGCATTCCCCGATGCGGATTTCCAGCCGGTCGCCGGCCCGCACGTCGCGCGCCGGCTTGACGCGCTGGCCGTCGAGCCTCACGCGGCCATTCTCGATCGCCTGGACGGCGAGACTGCGCGTCTTGTAGAAACGCGCCGCCCATAGCCACTTGTCGATCCGCATCGCGGCCAGCGGGTCATTCGGCATCGAGCACCTCCGCAAACACGCCCGGCCGGGACAGCGCCTGCCCGAACCAGTCGAGCGCACGTCCGGTCTCTCCGCTGCGCCAGGCAAGGTAGAACGGCTTGCGCGGGTTGCCCTCGGCCAGCGTGCAGGCAACCAGGCGCCCCGCCGCGATCTCGGTTTCCGCCAGCCAGCGCGGCAGCGCACCCACCCCCAGACCGGCCTGTTGCGCCTCCAGCTTGGTCGGCAGGTCGTCGACGGTGAGACGCGCCTGCTGGCGCAGCCAGTCGGCGCTGCGCAGGGGCAGGTTGCGTGCGGTATCGGCGATGACGACGGCGCGATACGCCGCCAGATCGGACGGTGCGAGCGGCTTGCGGGCCCGCGCCAGCGGATGGGCGGGCGCCACGCAGAACACGAATTCCAGGCTGCCGAGCGCGCGCGTGCGCAGGCCCGCGCCGGGCGGCGCCTCGCCGCCGGCAATGGCCAGGTCGGCACAACCGGAAGCCAGCGCGTCCCAGGTGCCGGCCAGCACTTCCTGCCGCAGGCGCAGCTGCGTGGCCTGCCCCAGCGCATAGAAGGCTTCGAGCACGGGCAACAGCGGCGCCAGCGGCAACACGCCCTCCAGCGCCAGCGCGAAGCGCGGCTCCCAGCCGCCCGCGACCTGGCGCGTACGGTCTTCCAGCGCCTGCGCGGCCTGCACCAGCGCCCGCCCCTCTTCCAGCAGCAGTTTCCCGGCCGGCGTGAAGCGCGCGCGATGGCCCGAACGGTCGAACAGCAGCACGTCGAGCTCGGCTTCGATCTGCTGCACCGCGTAGGTCAGCGAGGACGGCGCGCGTTCGAGTTCCTCGGCCGCGCGGGCGAACGAGCCCCGGCGATCGATGGCATCGAGGATGGCAAGCGCATCCAGCGTCAGCGGCATGTTCTGATTTTTCGAACGAGTTGATCGAATTGTGACGGTTTTTCCGCCTGCGGACCAGGCCTATAGTCCACACATCGTTTGAACAAACCAGGAGAAGACCATGCTGACCGTACGCAAATCCCACGAGCGCGGCCACGCCAACCACGGCTGGCTGGACAGTTACCACACCTTTTCCTTCGCCGGCTATCACGACCCGGCGTGGATGGGCTTCGGCCCGCTGCGCGTGATCAACGACGACCGCATCGCGCCCGGCGCGGGTTTCCCCACGCACAGCCACAGCGACATGGAAATCGTCACCTGGGTGCTGTCCGGCGCGCTCGAACACAAGGATTCGCTCGGCAACGGCGGCGTCATCCGCCCCGGCGAAGCCCAGCGCATGCGTGCCGGCCACGGCATCGCGCACAGCGAATACAACGCCTCGTCGAGCGAGCCGGTGCATCTGCTGCAGATCTGGATCGAGCCCGACGCCTACGGCCTGGAACCGGGCTACGAGCAGGTCGCTTTCACGCCGGAGAGCCTCAGGGGACAATTGCGGCTGATCGCCTCGAACGACGGCCGCGACGGTTCGGTCACGCTCCATCAGGACGCTGCCCTCCGCGCCGGCCGGCTGGCCGCAGGTGAGCGCGTGACGCTGACACTGGCGCCCGGCCGCCGCGCCTGGCTGCACGTTGCCACCGGGCGCGTGAAGGTGCGCGGCTACCCGCTGGAAGCCGGCGACGCCATCGCGATCCGCAATGAAACGTCGATCGAGATCGAGGCGCTGGACGACAGCGAACTCATCAGTTTCGACCTTGCCTGACCCCGCGCCGCGCTGCGGCGCGGACGCCGTTTACCGAACCGACACAGGAACCCAGAACATGGCCAAGATCCTCGCATTTGCCGGCAGCCTCCGGCACGATTCATGGAATCGCAAACTCCTCCGTGCCGCCGTCGACGCCGCGCGCGCGGCCGGCGGCGACGTCACCCTGATCGAGCTCGCCGACTATCCGCTCCCCCTGATGGACGAAGATCTCGAGGCGCGGGAAGGCCTGCCGGACAACGCACAGCGCCTGAAGGCGCTGTTCAAGGACCACGATGCCTTCCTCATCGCCAGTCCCGAGTACAACAGCTCGATCCCGCCGCTGTTGAAGAACACACTCGACTGGGTATCGCGCGAATGGCAGGGCGAATCCGGCCTCGTGCCCTACCGGGACAAGCTTGCGGCCATCATCGCCGCGTCGCCCGGCCAGTTCGGCGGCATGCGCATGCTGCCGCACTTGCGCCAGGTGCTGAACACGCTCGGCGTACTCGTCCTGCCCGGCCAGTTCTCGCTGCCCCATGCCGGCACGGCCTTCGACCCCGAGAACGGCATGCTGAAGGCGCCGGCCCGGCTGCACGAACTGGTGATGGAACTGGTACGCATGACCCGCGCCCTGCATCCCGACTGAACCGGGCACCGCGCAGCACCCGGCCGGCAAGGCGGCCGCGTTTTCGCGGCTGCGGCGCCTAGCCGGCGCGCAGTCCGTCCTGCACAGGCGCGGCCGGCGCGCCATTCCGGACCGCATCCTGCAGCGGCGCCGCCTCGCCGAGCCCGGCATAGCCGGCCAGCACGGCGACGAGCAGCAGCACGAGAGGGAAACCGAAGGCGCTCCCGCTGCGGTAGCAGCGGCGGTTGTCGGAGAACTGGACGGGGAAGGGGCAATGATGCTGCATGGCGCGGCTCCTTGTTTCAGGTTGTCCCGGTTCAGGCACGCGCGCAGCGAAACGCACTTTCATTGGCGGCCCCGCTATCTTGTCCATTCCAAGACCGGAAGCTTTGCGTCCCCGCCTCGCGACGGGTTTGCCCATTACAGGATATCAACAGTAACGACGAAACTTCGACGGACTTGAGGCCGGGGCCGAAAAAACAAACACAATAAAATCAATCGTTTGTAAAAAAACAAACAACAAGGCCCCCTTGCGGGGGCCCAGTAGAGGGCAGACAGGCCGCGTTACTGCGGCAACATCCGGTCCTTGGCGGCGAAGTACTTGCGGGCATACGCCACGAGTTGCCCGTCGCCGGGGTGGTCGACGGTCTCCACGCCCACGATTTTGCTGGCGAAATCAGGATCGTGGCCGTGGACATGCTTGATCAGTTCGAGCTTGGCCTGCCCCGGGCCCACGACGAGCACCTCGGTCGCGCCAGCCAGCGCTTCCACGACCTCGTGGTAGTAGTGCGGATCCTCGGGCACACGGCTACCGCTCACCGAGCCGCGCTTGCGCTGCAGGTGCCGGTGCGCGTGGGCCGGATGGACCACGGATTTTTCGACATCGTCCGGGCTGATATGCATGATGCGGGCTTCGTTGTGATCGAGCCAGACGACGGCATGAAAGTGCGACATGGAAATTTCCTCGTATTAACAGGACAACACCGTCCTTAATTCAAGGATATGGCCTGAGGCGCATTTTTCAAGCCGCGCCCCCGCATCCTCGCCCTTCACACCGCCTGCTTCAGCTGATCGAGGATCGCCGGATTCTCCAGCGTCGACACGTCCTGCGTGATTTCCTCGCCCTTGGCGATGGCGCGCAGCAGGCGGCGCATGATCTTGCCGGAACGCGTCTTGGGCAGGTTGTCGCCGAAGCGGATCTCGTCCGGCTTGGCGATCGGGCCGATTTCCCTGCCCACCCACTCGCGCAGTTCGGCGACGATCTTCTTCGCCGCATCGCCGGTTTCGCGCGCGCCCTTCAGCACCACGAAGGCGACCACGGCCTCGCCCTTGATGTCGTGCGGCTTGCCGACCACGGCCGCCTCGGCGACCAGCGGATTGGCCACCAGCGCGGATTCGATCTCCATCGTGCCAAGGCGGTGGCCGGACACGTTAAGCACGTCGTCGATGCGGCCCATGATCCAGTAGTAACCGTCGGCGTCCTGGTGGGTCGAGTCGCCGGCGAGATACATCCGGCCGCCGAGTTCGGGCGGGAAATAGGTCTTCACGAAACGGTCGGGATCGCCCCACAGCGTGCGCAGCTGCGAGGGGAAGGGCCGCTTGATGACGAGGAAGCCGCCCTGCTGCGGCGCCGTATCATGGCCCGCCTCGTCGACCACGCCGACCTGGATGCCGGGCAGCGGCAAGGTGCACGAGCCGGGTTTGGTCGGCACCGCGCCGGGCAGCGGGGAAATCATGTGGGAACCGGTCTCGGTCTGCCACCAGGTGTCGACGATGGGGCAGCGTCCGCCGCCGACGGTTGCGTGGTACCACATCCAGGCTTCGGGGTTGATCGGTTCGCCCACCGTGCCGAGCAGGCGCAGCGACGACAGGTCGTGCTGCTTCGGCAGGTCGGAACCCAGCTTGATCAGGCTGCGGATCGCGGTCGGCGCGGTGTAGAAGGTGGTGACGCCGTGCTTCGCGATCATTTCCCAGAAGCGGCCGGCGTGCGGGTAGGTGGGGATGCCCTCGAAGATGACTTCGGTCATGCCCAGCGCAAGCGGGCCGTAGGCGACATAGGTATGGCCGGTGATCCAGCCCACGTCGGCGGTGCACCAGAACACGTCGGTGTCGGGCTTGGCGTCGAACACCCACAGCATCGACAGCATCGCGCCCAGCAGATACCCGCCGGTGGAATGCTGCACGCCCTTGGGCTTGCCGGTGGAACCCGAGGTGTACAGGATGAAGAGCGGATGCTCGGCAGAGACCCAGGTCGGTTCGCAGGTTTCGGCCATGGTCTGGGTGAGTTCGTGCCACCACAGATCGCGCGGCGACCAGTTCACCGCACCGCCGGAACGGCGATACACCACCACGCGTTCGACGCAGGAGGTGTCGCCCATCGCCAGCGCCTCGTCCACGGCTTTCTTCAGCGGCACCGCCTTGCCGCCGCGCAGGCTTTCGTCGGCGGTGACGATGAGCCTGGCTTTCGCATCCTCGATGCGCTCGAACAGGCTCTTGGCGGAGAAGCCGCCGAACACCACGGAATGGATGGCACCGATGCGCGCGCAGGCCTGCATCGCCACCACTGCCTCGACGCCCATGGGCATGTAGACGATCACGCGGTCGCCCGGCACCACGCCCAGCGACTTGAGGCCATTGGCGAACTGGCAGACGCGCGCGTGCAGCTGCTTGTACGTGACCTTCGTCACGCTGCCATCGTCGGCCTCGAAAACGAGCGCGGTCTTGTCGCCGCGCGTCGCCAGATGGCGGTCGAGACAGTTGTAGGACACGTTCAGCGTGCCATCCTCGAACCACTTGTAGAAGGGTGCGTTCGTCTCGTCGAGGGTGCGGGTGAACGGCATCTTCCAGTCGATATGCTTTTTCGCGAGGCCGGCCCAGTAGCCTTCGTAGTCGGTCGCGGCCTGCCTGCACAGCGCCTGGTAGCCATCCATGCCCGGCACGTTGGCCTGCTTGACGAATGCCTCGCTGGGCGGGAATACACGGGTTTCGGTCAGAATCGACTCGATGGCGGCCATGGCACAGTCTCCACTGATAGAGTGTTGGAATAGCCGCAAATTCTAATCCAGCCGATGACAAATTCCGTACTCGAGCGCGTCGCGCGCTGTTCGCGTTTCGGTGCCCGCCTGCTTGCGGCCCGTCCGGCGCTGGCCGACCAGGATTTCAGCCGGCCCTGCAGCCGCGCCGCCATGCAGGCTTTCCTCGCCGAGCCGCCCTGCCCCGACGAGGATGCGCTCAACCAGCGCCTGCGCCAGTTGCGACAGCGCGTGTGGCTGGTCGTGACCGCCCGCGATCTCACCGGCCAGGCCGATCTGGCGGAAGTGACCACGGCCTACACCGACCTGGCCGAGACCTGCATCGGCGCGGCGCTCGATTTCCATCACGCGCGGCTCGCAGCGCGCCACGGCGAGCCGCGCGACGCCGCCGGCCAGGTCCAGAAACTGGTCGTCGTCGGCATGGGCAAGCTGGGCGGCGGCGAACTCAACGTCTCGTCCGACATCGACCTCATCTATCTCTACGCCGAGGAAGGCGATACCGACGGCACCAGGCCGATCTCGAACCACGAATTCTTCGTCAGGCTCGGCCGCAAGCTCGCCGGCGCGCTGTCGGAACACACCGCCGACGGCTACGTGTTCCGCGTCGACCTGCGCCTGCGCCCGTGGGGCGATTCGGGACCGCTGGCGATGGGTTTTTCCATGCTGGAAGACTACCTCGTCGCCCACGGCCGGCCGTGGGAACGCTACGCCTGGATCAAGGCCCGCCCGCTGACCGGCGACCGGGACGCGGCGCTGGCGGAAATCGTGCGCCCCTTCGTGTTCCGCAAGTACCTCGACTTCGAGGCCTTCGCCGCGATCCGCGACCTGCACGTGCAGATCCGCCGCGAGGTCGCGCGTCGCGACATGGCGCACAACGTCAAGCTCGGGCCCGGCGGCATCCGCGAAATCGAATTCACCGCACAGGTTTACCAGCTCATCCGCGGCGGGCAGCTCGCGGCGCTGCGCCAGCGCCCGACGCTCGTCGTCCTCGCCGAACTGGCGAAAAGCGGCCTGATGACCGCGGAAGCACAGCGCGAGCTGGCCGACGCCTACGACTTCCTGCGCCGGCTGGAGCACCGCATCCAGTATCTCGACGACGCCCAGACACAGTTGCTGCCGGAAGACGCAGCCTCCCGCGCCATGCTCGCCAAAGCCATGGGGGTTGCCGATTTCGACGCCCTGATGGCGGCGCTGGACCGGCATCGCCACCGCGTCACGCGACATTTCGAGCAGGTGTTCGCCGCACCGCAGGCCGACCAGACGAGCCACCCGCTCGCCGCCGTGTGCTGCGGCAGCGCCGGCCCCGAGGCGGTGCAGGCGCTGTTGGAAAACGCCGGCTATACCGAGCCCGCCCGGGTGCTCGCCACGCTCGACGCCCTGCGCCAGCAGGCGGCGCGCCTGCCCGAATCGACGCAGTTGCGGCTCAACGCCCTGCTGCCGCCCGCGCTCGAAATCGTCGGCACCCTGCCTGCGCCGGAAACCACGCTGGAGCGCCTGGCTGCGCTCATCCAGTCCGTCGCGCGTCGCGCCACCTATCTGGCACTGCTCGCCGAATACCCGGCCGCCTTGCGCCAGCTGGCGAAACTGCTGGCGGCCAGTCCCTGGGCCGCGCAGATGATCACGCGCCAGCCGCAGCTGCTCGACGAGCTGATCGCGCCGCAGCACCTGATGCGCGTGCCCGACTGGACGCAGCTCGCCGCCCAGTTGAAAGCCGAGCTCGACGCCCATCCCGGCGACACCGAGGCGCAGATGGATAGCATGCGCCGCTTCAAGCAGGTGCAGACGCTGCGCCTGCTGGCGCAGGACGTCGCCGGCCGCCTGACGCTGGAAGCGCTGTCGGACCACCTGTCGTACCTGGCCGACACCCTGCTCGCCGAGACGCTGGCGCGCTGCTGGACGAATCTCAAGACCCGCCATCGCGAACTGCCGCGCTTCGCCGTGATCGGCTACGGCAAGCTTGGCGGCAAGGAACTCGGCTACGCTTCCGACCTCGACCTCGTCTTCCTTTTCGACGACGACGACGAACGCGCGCAGGAAATCTACGCGCGCCTGGCGCAGCGCATCAACACCTGGCTGGGCACGCTCACGCCGGCCGGCGTGCTGTACGAATCCGACCTGCGCCTGCGCCCGGACGGTGCCTCGGGCCTGCTGGTCAGCGCGACGTCGGCCTTCCGCGATTACCAGATGCAGCACGCCTGGACCTGGGAACACCAGGCGATCACGCGGGCACGCTTCGTCTGCGGCGACGCCGCCATCGGCCAGGCTTTCGAGGCCATCCGCCGCGACATCCTGTGCCTGCCGCGCGACGCGGCAAAGCTGCGCGACGAGGTACGTGCCATGCGCCAGAGAATGCGCGACGGCCACCCCAACCCCACGGCGCTGTTCGACCTGAAGCATGACGATGGCGGCATCGTCGATGTCGAATTCTGCGTGCAGTACCTCATCCTGCGAGACTGCGCCCGCCATCCCGAACTCGCCGACAACGTCGGCAACATCGCGCTGCTCGGCCGCGCCGGCGCGGCCGGACTGCTGCCTGCCGACCTTGCCCACGCGGCGGCCGACGCCTACCGCGAACTGCGCCGGCGCCAGCACGCGGCGAAGCTGTCGGGCGCCGAACACGCACGCGTGCCGGCGGACGGACTGATGGCCCAGCGTGCGGCGGTGCGCGCACTGTGGGCCTGCGTGATGGAGGCCTGAGCGCGCGATGCCGTCGTGGCACAGCCTGCCTGCGGCAGACGTATTGCGCGCGCTCGACGCGGACCGCACCGGACTCGACGCGGGCGCCCTGCCCGCACGCCGTGCGCGCCATGGCGCCAACCGCCTGCCCGCGCCACCGCGCACCCCCGGCTGGAAACGCCTGCTGCTGCAATTCCACGATGTGCTGATCTACGTACTGCTGGCGGCCGGCGGCATGACCGCATGGCTGGGGCATGCGGTCGACAGCGGCGTGATCTTCGGCGTTGTCCTCGTCAATGCGGCGATCGGCTTCATCCAGGAAGGCCGTGCCGAACAGGCGCTCGACGCGATCCGCGATCTCCTGTCGCCACACGCCATCGTCACCCGCGCCGGCATGCGCCACGAAATCGACGCGGCCGACCTGGTGCCGGGCGACATCGTGCACCTTGCCTCGGGCGACCGCGTCCCTGCCGACCTGCGCCTGCTGGAGGTGCACAGCCTGCGCGCGATGGAAGCCGCGCTGACCGGCGAATCGCTCGCCGTCGACAAGCAGGCGGCCCCCGTTGCGCCGCACCTGCCTCTGGGCGACCGCGCCAGCATGGCGTGGTCGGGCACCCTCGTGGTCTACGGCCAGGCCACCGGCGTGGTCGTCGCCACCGGCGGCAACACGGAACTCGGGCGCATCAGCCGGCTGCTCACCGCGGTCGAGCCGCTTACCACCCCGCTCACCCGACAGATGTCGCGCTTCGGCCGGCAACTGGCGACGGCGATCCTGTCGCTCGCGCTGCTGGTGTTCGGCTTCGGCGTGGTGGTGCGCGGCTATCCGTCGAGCGAGATGTTTCTCGCCACGGTCGGCCTCGCGGTAGCCGCCATCCCCGAAGGCCTGCCGGCGATCCTGACCATCGCACTCGCCGTCGGCGTCACCCGCATGGCGCGACGCCGCGCGATCATCCGCCGCCTGCCGGCGGTGGAGACGCTGGGGGCGGTGAGCGTGATCTGCACCGACAAGACGGGCACCCTCACCCGCAACGAAATGACCGTGGAACGCGTGCTGACGGCGAGCGCGGATTACACGGTCAGCGGCAACGGCTACGCGCCCGAGGGCGGTTTCCTGCTCGACGGCCGGGGGTGCGATCCCGCGACGCAACCCGTGCTCGTCGAGGTTGCGCGCGCCGCCGCGCTCTGCAACGACGCCGACCTGCATGAAACCGCTGCGGGCTGGCAGCTTGCGGGAGATCCCACCGAAGGGGCGCTGCTCACGCTCGCGCTGAAGGCGGATCTCGATGCGGCCCATCTGCGCGCCGCCTATCCCCGACTCGACGTCATCCCCTTCGAGTCCGAACATCGCTTCATGGCGAGCCTGCATCACGACCATGCCGGTCACGCCTTCCTGCTGCTGAAAGGCGCACCGGAACGGGTGCTGTCGCTGTGCGACGGCGAGCGTCTCGCGGACGGCGAACGTCCGCTCGACGCGGTCGCCTGGCAGGCGCGCATGCAGCTCGCCGCAGCACAGGGCATGCGCCTGCTGGCCCTGGCGACGCGACACGCGGATACCGGGGCGGCGCTGGATTTTGCCGGCATCGAGAGCGGCGGCTTCACGCTGCTGGCGGTACTGGGGCTGGCCGACCCTCCGCGCGAGGAAGCCGTGCGCGCGGTTGCCGACTGCCGTGCCGCCGGCATCCGCGTCAAGATGATCACGGGCGACCACGTCGCCACTGCACAGGCCATCGCCGCCCAGCTCGGCCTCGACGCCACGCACGCGCTGACCGGCGCCGCGATCGAGACGCTCGACGATGCACGCCTGCAGGATGCGGCCGTGTCCACCGACGTATTCGCACGCGCCAGCCCCGAACACAAGCTGCGTCTGGTGGACGCCCTGCAACGCCGCGGCGCCGTCACCGCGATGACCGGCGACGGCGTCAACGATGCGCCCGCGCTGCGGCGCGCCGACGTCGGCGTGGCGATGGGCAGGAAAGGCACCGAGGCCGCGAAGGAAGCGGCCGAAATGGTGCTGGCCGACGACAACTTCGCGTCCATCGCACACGCCGTGGAAGAAGGCCGCACGGTCTACGGCAATATCCGCAAGGCCATCGTGTTCACCCTGCCGACCAACATGGGCGAAGCGGCGATGATCCTCGTCGCCATCCTGTTCGGGTTCACCCTGCCGATCACGCCGGTACAGATCCTGTGGGTGAACATGGTCACGGCCGTCACCCTGGCCCTGGCGCTCGCCTTCGAACACGCCGAGCCGGACGTCATGCGCCGGCCGCCGCGCGATCCGGCCGCGCCGCTCCTCACCCGCTTCCTGCTCTGGCGCGTGGTCTTCGTCGCCAGCCTGCTGGTGGCCGGGTCGATGGGCCTGTTCGTATGGGAACAGGCCCGCGGCATGTCGCTCGAGGTCGCACGCACCGTTGCCGTCAATGCGCTCGTCGTGGGCGAGATTTTCTATCTTTTCAACTGCCGGCGCCTGACCGCGCCGGTCGTGGGCTGGTCCGGTTTCGCCGGCAACCGGGTCGTGCTCGCTGCCGTCGGCGTGCTTGCCGTCCTGCAGGGCGCATTCACCTGCGCGCCGGCACTGCAGACGCTGTTCGGCACCGCTGCGCCCGATGCAGCGGCCTGGCTCCGTATCCTGGCATTCGGCGTCGCGGTGTACGGTATCGTCGAAATCGAGAAGGCCTATTTTCGCCGGCGTCATCCTGGCCGCTGAAGGCCTGCTAGGATGGGCCGACCAAGAACACGAGGAGAGACGCATGACCGCACGCCTGAGCTTCACCCTCGCCAGTCTCGCTGCCGCATTCGCCGTCTACGCCGCCGAACCGGCCCCGGCCAGGACCGGCAGCTACTTCGGGGGGAAGACGACCGAATACCCCGCCTGGTTCAAGAACAGCTTCCTCGACCTGCGCGCCGACGTCGACGAAGCCGCGCGCGCCGACAAGCGCGTACTCCTGATGTTCACCCAGGACAACTGTCCCTACTGCGCGGCGCTGGTCGAACGCAATCTCTCGCAGCGCGAGATCGAGGCCACGCTGAAGGAAAAATTCGACGTGATCGCGGTGAACCTGTGGGGCGACCGCGAACTGGTCGGCCTGGATGGCAGGCATTACACCGAAAAAACCTACGGCGCGGCGCAGAAAATCCAGTTCACGCCCTCGCTGTTCTTCTTCGACGAAGCCGGCAACACGGTCCTGCGCCTCAACGGCTACGTGCCGCCGGCCCGCTTCAAGGCCGCGCTCGACTGGGTTGGCGGCCGGCAGGAGAAAACCGTCGCCTTTCGCGATTTCGTCGCTGCGCGCGAATCCGGTGAGCAGGCCGGCGGTGCGCTGATCCACGAGGATTTCTTCCTGCCCGCACCACGCGACCTGCGACGCACCGGAAAACATGCAAAACCGCTCGCCGTATTTTTCGAACAGAAGGATTGCCCCGACTGCTTCGTACTGCACCGGCGCGTGCTGGCCGACCCGGAGACGCGCGGGCGCATCGGCCAGTTCGACAACGTCCAGTTCGACATGTGGAGCCGGGACGTCATCGTCACCCCGCAGGGCGAACGCCTGTCGGTGCGCGACTGGGTGCGCAAGCTCGGCGTGAACTACGCACCGGGCATCGTGCTGTTCGACGCCGACGGGCGCGAGGTCATCCGCTGGGAGTCGTCCTTCCGCGTGTTCCACACCCAGGGCATGTTCGACTACGTCAGCTCGGGCGCCTATCGCAGCGAACCCAGCTTCCAGCGCTTTCTCTCCGCACGGGCGGAACACATCCGCGAAACGGGACGCGACGTGAACATCTGGCGCTACGCCGACGAGCCGCTCGCCCCGCCACGGACCGCCCCCTGAACGCGCATCGGCTTGACCATCCCGACGACGCCGGGGTAATTTCGCATTACCCTGACTCCCTGTCGCCTTCGATGGCCTCCACGCGCACGTCGCCAGCCCCGACCCCGACGACCCGCCCCGCCCCGAAGGCAGCCGCACAGGGCCGCGCGGCGTGAACGTCTGGTTCGCCGATTTCCTTGGTCCGCTCTACCTCGTCTACGGCCTGACCTTTTTCATGCTGGGCGGGGTCGCGCTGCTGCTGCCGCGCCGCGATCCCACCCTGCCCTTCACCGCCGAACTGTGGCTGCTCGCCGCGTTCGGCCTGTCCCATGGCGTGCTGGAATTCGTCGAATGGCAGCGTCTCGCCCTCGCCTCGCCGCGACTGGACGGACTGGCCAGCGTGCTGGCGGCGCTGTCCTACCTGCCCCTGCTGGAATTCGGCCGCCGCGTATTGATACGCGCGCCCGCGCCCGTACGCATCCCGCCGCTGCCCCTGTACGGTACCGTGGCCATCAGTACCTTCCTGTTCACCCTGCTGGCCGATACCCCCTTCGCCGGACTGGCCCTGGGTGCCCGGCTCTTCATCGGCACCCCCGGCGCCCTGCTGACCGGCTTCGCGCTCTTCGTCCTGCCGCGCGTCACGGTTTACACGCAGGAAGACACGCATACGCTGCGCCGTGGCCTGGCGCTCCTCGCGGGCGCCTTCCTCGGCTACGGCCTGCTGACGCCCTTCGCCACACTTCCGGTGCAGGAGCTTCCGCACTGGCTGCCTTCGGTGGCGGACTTCGCGGCCGCGACCGGCCTGCCCGTGCAACTGCTGCGCGCGTGCTGCGCATTCCTCGCCATGCTGGCGCTGATCATCCTGGTACGCGAGGCCGGGGCGCGCCGCCACGCGGATCTGGAACGCATCCTCGGGACCCTGCGCGGGGTCGTCTATCGCTGCGCCAACGACCCGCAATGGTCGATGCGTTATCTCTCGGGCAACGTCGAGGAACTGACCGGCTACCCGCACGCCGCCTTCTTCGGGCCCACCCCTGTCACCTTCGGCGGCCTTCTCCACCCGGACGACGCCCCCGGGGTATGGGACGCGGTGCAGGCGGCGCTGGCCGCACGTCGCGACTTCGACCTGACCTACCGGCTGCGCACACGGACCGGCGAGGAACGCTGGATGATGGAACGCGGCCGCGGCGTGTTCGCGCCGGACGGCCACCTGCGCCATGTCGAAGGCCACATCGCCGACGCCACCGCGCTGATGCGCGCCAACGAAACCCTGCGCATCAAGGACGCCGCGATCGAATCCTCGATCAACGCCATTGCGATGCTCGGCCTCGACGGCCGGATGAGCTACGTCAATCCGGCCTTCGTCCGCCTGTGGCGGCTGGGCAGCGCCGCGGACGCGCTCGGCCGCCTGCCGACCGAATTCGTGGACACACCCGAAGCGGCACTCGCGGTAGTCGAGACCCTGCGCCACCAGTCGAGCTGGCGCGGCGAGATGCGGGCGCGGCGCGCCGACGGTTCCGCCATGGACATCCAGATCTCGGCGCATACCGTGTTCGACGATCAGGGCAGGCCCCTGTGCATGATGGGCGCGTTCAGCGACATCAGCGAACGCGTCGAGGCACAACGTGCGCTGGAGGAAGGCGCGCGTCGGCTGGCGCAAACGCAGGCCATGGCCAACCTGGGCAGTTGGGAATGGGACCTCGTCAGCGGCGAGGTCAGCTGGTCGGACGAGATCTACCGCATCTATGGCCTCGACCCGGCCGGCGGTCCGCCCGACTTCGACCGCTTCGCGCAGGCCCTGCATCCGCAGGATCGCGAGCGCGTGCTGGCCCTGGTCCGCCAGGCGGTGGAGGAAGGCCAGCCGTACGAGACGGAGTTCCGCATCGTGCGTGCCGACGGTACCGAGCGCATCATCGCCGCGCGCGGCGAGGTGCGCCGCGGCGACGACGGCCGTCCGCTGAAGATGTTCGGCATGGGACAGGACATCACCCAGCGGGCCGAACTGCTGGCGCGGCTCACCAAGATCGGGCGCAATGCCCCGGGCATGATCTACCAGTACCAGCTGCGTGCCGACGGCGGTTCCTGCTTCCCCTACGCCAGCGACGGCATACGCGACATCTACGGCGTGATGCCGGACGAGGTCGCCAGCGACGCGACGGCGGTCTTCGCCGTCCTGCACCCGGACGACGTGCCGGCCATCGTGGAAAGCATCGAACGCTCGGCGCTCACGCAGCAGACCTGGCAGCTGCGTTACCGCGTGAATCACCCCGTCAAGGGCCTGATCTGGGTGGAGGGCCGCGCCTCGCCGGAGCGCCTGTCCGACGGCAGCGTGCTGTGGCACGGCGCCATCTTCGACATTTCCGAGCAGAAGCTGATCGAGGCCGAACTCGCGCAGCGCATGGACGAGTTGCGCCTTTCCGAGGCGCGCCAGCGCGAACTCGCCCTCCTCGCGCAACGCGAACAGAGCCGCATGGCGACCCTGCTGTCGGGCATGAGCATCGGCATCCTGTTCGAGGACCGCGACAACCGCGTCGAATACATCAACCCGGCGTTCCGCCACATGTGGGCGATCGAGGCGCATGTCGAGCTGATCGGCCGCCCCACGCGCGAAGTGCTCGACCACTCCACCCACCGCTTCGCCCGCCCGGATCACGCCTCCAAGCACATCCTGCACGTGCTCGACACGCATGAGATCAGCGAGCGCTTCGAGGTCGACCTCTACGACGGCCGCGTTCTCACGCAGCTGTCCTATCCCGTATCCGACGCCGACGGCCGCGTCATCGGCCGCCTGTGGATCTACGAGGACATCACGCACGAGCGCCAGACCGCGCAACAGCTCATCTACCTGGCCGAGCACGACGCGCTGACCGGCCTCTACAACCGCCATCGCTTCCAGGACCAGCTGGAGCGCATGATCAGCCTGTCCGCGCGCAGCGGCGCGCGCTTCGGCCTGCTCTATTTCGACCTCGACGACTTCAAGACCATCAACGACACCTTCGGCCACCGCGCCGGCGACACCGTGCTGGTGCGCGCGGCCGGCGAAGTGGCCAGCCTGGTGCGCGGCGGCGAACTGTTCGCGCGGCTGGGCGGCGACGAATTCGCCATTCTGGTCGAGAGCGTGCGCGGCGACGAGCCCGTGCAGCTCGCCGAGCGCGTCGTGCACGCCATCGCCGCCATCCCGTTCCGCTTCCGCGGCAGCAACCTGCGCCTCACCGCCAGCATCGGCATCGCCCTTTTTCCCGACCATGGCGACAATGCGGAGGACCTGGTCGCCCATGCCGACACCGCGATGTACCAGGCCAAGGACAGCGGCAAGAACACCTGGGCGATCTACGACGCCCGCCGCAATGTGGCCGAGGCGATGCTCGAGCGCATGACCTGGAGCAGCCGCATCGCCCACGCACTCGAACACGACGGCCTGGAACTGCATTTCCAGGGCATCTACCACACCCGCGACGGCAGCCTCTCGCACCTCGAGGCGCTGGTGCGCATGCAGGACCCGGCGCACCCCGACCGCCTCATCATGCCGGGCCAGTTCATCCCCATCGCCGAGAAGAACGGGCAGATCCTCGAGATCGATCGCTGGGTGATCCGCCAGAGCATTGCCGTGCTCGCGGGGAACCCGGATCTCGCCGCGCTGGCCGTCAACGTTTCCGGACGCAGCTTCGACGAGCCCGGCCTGCCGCATTACATCCAGTACCAGCTCGCGCACTTCGGCGTCGAACCGCGCCGGCTCATCATCGAACTCACCGAAACCGCCGCCGTCACCGAAATGCAGGACGCGCAACGCTTCATCGAGGCCCTGCAGCAGACCGGCTGCCTGATCTGCCTGGACGACTTCGGCTCCGGCTTCTCCACCTTCGCCTACCTGAAATACCTCGGCGCGCACATCCTCAAGATCGACGGCATGTTCGTGCGCGACCTGCCCAACAACCGCGACAACCAGGCCTTCGTCAAGGCGATGATCGACGTCGCGCGCGGACTGGACAAGATCACGGTCGCCGAATTCGTCGAGGACGCCGCCACGCTGGAGATGCTGCGCGGCTTCGGCGTCGACATGGCGCAGGGCTATCACCTGCACCGGCCGTCGGCGCAGTTGCCCAGCCTGAGCGCGCGTACCTGATCAACCGTATCGCGGTAGGATAGGACCTGCTTCATTCTCGCGGCCGCGGGTCCAGGCCCCGCCGTCCACCACGCCCCATGGAACTCCACGAATTCTTTCTCACCCTCGCCGCCATCCTCATCGCCGCCCGCCTGTTTTCCGAGATCGCGGGCCGGCACGGCATCCCATCGGTCATCGGCGAACTGCTCGCCGGCCTGCTGATCGGGCCGTCCCTGCTCGGCTGGGTGTCGCCCGACGACACCATGAAGCTGCTCGCCGAGATCGGCATCATCCTGCTGCTGTTCGAGGTCGGCATGGACACCGACCTGTTCCGCCTCGCCAGATCCGGACTCAAGCCCATCGTGGTGGCGGTGATCGGCTTCGTCCTGCCCTTCGCGCTCGGCTATGCGGTCTGCCGCTGGGGCTTCGGCCTCGACAACCTGGTCTCGCTGTTCATCGGCGGCACGCTCACCGCCACCAGCATCGGCATCACGGTGCGCGTGCTGGACGACCTCGGCAAGCGACAATCCGACGAAGCGCAGATCGTGATCGGCGCCGCGGTGCTCGACGACATCCTCGGCGTGCTCGCGCTCGCCTTCCTCTACCAGTTCGCGGTGCAGCACGAGGTGTCGCTCGCCGCCACCGGCACGGTGGCCCTGTACATCGTGCTGTTCATGCTGCTGTCGCCCTTCGTCGCCAAGCTCGCGGGCGGACTCATCGACCATTACGACCAGCGCGCCGTCACGCCGGGCCTGCTGGTGACGATGGCGCTGTCGCTGATCCTGCTGTTTTCCTGGCTGGCGCACGCCGTCGGCGCGCCGCTCATCATGGGCGGCTTCGCGGCGGGCATCGCGCTGTCGCAGCATTTCCGCTTCAACGCGATGCGCCGGCTGGGCCTGCCTGCGCTCGACAGATGGTTCGCCCCGAGCCCGCAGCTCGCGCATCGCCTGGAAGAGCAGATGCGTCCGCTCATCCACACCTTCGCGCCGCTGTTCTTCGTCATGGTCGGCATCTCGCTCAACCTGAACGACGTCGACTGGGGGTCGCCGCGCGTATGGCAGATCGGCGGCGCGCTGATCGTCGTGGCCTTTGCCGGCAAGCTGGCGGCCGGTTTCTTCATCCGCGAATCGCGTTTCCGCCAGACCGCCATCGGGCTGGCCATGGTCCCGCGCGGCGAGGTCGGGCTGATCTTCGCGCAGCTCGGCCTGAACCAGGGCATCCTCGACGCCGAGACCTACGCCGCGCTGTTGATCGTGATCGCGCTGACCACGGTGGCGCCCCCCTTCCTGCTCAAGGCCTACTACGCGCGCGCGGCCGCCTGAGTATCCGCGCGGAACTTGCTGGGCTAGAATGCCCTCAAACCGGCAACCCGGTTCAACCAATTCAGGAGCTGCCCCCATGGATCAAGTCACTGCCTATTCGACCAGCCAGAGCGCTGTTGCCTCGACCAACAAGGTCCTCAAGAACACCTACCTGCTGCTGTCGATGACGCTGCTGTTCAGCGCCATCACCGCCGGCGTGTCGATGGCGATGCACCTGCCCTACGCCGTCAGCCTCGGCAGTTCCGTCGCCGCCATGCTGCTGCTGTGGTTCGCCGTGCCGCGCACCGCCAATTCCGGCGCCGGTATCCTCGTGGTGTTCGCCATCACCGGCCTGCTCGGCCTCGGCCTCGGCCCCATGCTGAACCATTACCTGGCGCTGCCGAACGGTTCGCAGCTGGTCATGTCGGCCATGGGCATCACCGGCGCGGTCTTCCTCGGCCTGTCGGGCTACGTCCTGGTCACCCGCAAGAACTTCAGCTTCATGACCGGCTTCCTCATGACCGGCGTGCTGGTGGCCTTCGTCGCCTCGCTGGTCGCGCTCGGCGCCAGCCTGCTCGGCTATCCCATGCCCGGCCTGTCGCTGGCCGTGTCGGCCCTGTTCGCGCTGCTCATGTCGGGCATGATCCTGTGGCAGACCAGCGAGATCATCCACGGCGGCGAGACCAACTACGTGCTGGCCACGATCAGCCTCTACGTCGCGATCTACAACCTCTTCACCAGCCTGCTGCAACTGCTCGGCTTCGCCAGCAACGACTGAGCCGCATGACCGGCAAGGCGGAAACGGCACCCCGGGCGGTGCCGTTTTTCATTGACACCCACAGCCACTTCGATGCGGCCGAGTTCGCGGCCGACCGCGATGCGGAATACGTGCGCGCAGTCGAGGCGGGCGTCGGCATCCAGATCGTGCCCAGCGTCACGCGGGAAAACTTCTCCGCCGTCGCCGCCACCTGCGCACGCTATCCCGGGTGCAGGCCCGCCTGGGGCCTGCACCCGATGTACATCGGGTTGCATCGCCCCGACGATCTCGACGCGCTGCGCGCGCAGATCGCGGCGCAGCGCCCCGTCGCCGTGGGCGAGATCGGCCTCGACCTCTTCGTGCGCGGCCTCGATTTCGCGACGCAGGAGTTCTTCTGCGTCGAGCAACTGAAGATCGCGCGCGACCACGCCCTGCCCGTACTGCTGCACTGCCGCAAGGCCAACGACGCCCTGCTCAAGCACCTGCGCCGGATCCGGGTCCCCGGCGGCATCGCGCACGCGTTCAACGGCAGTCCGCAACAGGCGGCGGAATTCGTCAAGCTGGGGTTCAGGCTGGGGTTCGGCGGCGCCTTCACCTGGCCGCGCGCCAACAACCTGCGACGGCTCGCGGTCGACCTGCCGCTCGATGCGATCGTGCTGGAAACCGACAGCCCGGACATTCCGCCGGTGTGGATCGGGCGCGGCCGCAATGCGCCCGGGGAGCTGCCGCGCATCGCGCAGACGCTCGCGGATCTGCGCGGACTCACCCTGGAAGAAATCGCACAGGCGACGACGCGGAACGCGTGCGAGGTGCTCGGCTTGCCCGAAGGCGCCAGGGGGTAGGGATGAACGTGCGGCTGGGCCGCATAAAATCCCCTGGCCCCTGCCTCTAGTCCGCGTAACCGAACTCGCCCACCCACTCGCCGCGCCGGTAATCGATGCGCAGCCAGTTGGGCACGTAGGGCCGCGGGTTTTCCAGCGGGAAGCGTTCGGAGGGTGGCGCGGCGCCGCCTTCTGCCACGCTGCACTTGCGCGTCATGATCGGCGTGAAGCGCACGGCGAGCCGGTCGTTCACCGGCGTCGATGCGTCGGCCGCGTCGCCGAAATGCACCCGCTTGCGCAGCAGGCAGGAGAACAGCAGTTCCATCTCGGCCACCAGCGGACGCTCGCGCCGCGCCAGGGCGCGTTCGGCTGCCGCGCTCAGTTTCACTTCCAGCGTCTTGTCGTGCAGGGTGATGTGCATGGGTCTCTCCTCATCCTTGCTGGCAGAATTAACGGCCACCCGCACGCGGGCTGAAGGCCGGCCGGACGAGCCCGGTCGGCCTCGCTCAGAAGTCGCGCTCGACCTTGAAGGTGTTGATGATGATGTCGCCCGCGACCATGCGCGCGCCGTGGTTGACGGCATCCAGGATGTCGCTGTCCGACCAGCCGACCGTGCGCGCGGCCTCGATGTCCAGCGGCGTGACGCTGTTCGCATCGCGGGTCGCCTTCAGCACCAGGCCGAGCAGCATCTTCTCCTTGTCGGAGAGCGGGCTGTTCCTGAAATCGGCACGCGTCGCCGCAACCTGTTCGGGCGTCCAGCCCATGCGGTTGATCAGCATGCCCGCATTCATGTCGATGCAGTAGGCGCAGCTGCCCGCCTGCGAAACCAGCATGCGGATGCAGGCGGTGAGGGCCGGCGACAAGGCGGGATGCTGCATCACGCTGCCGTAGTACTCCCACTGGTGCTGCAGCAGGAAGGGATTGGCGCTGAACACCTGGATCGCCGTGGGCACGCCGCCCCAGGCATTGCGGATTTGCGCATAGGTCGCGGCGACCTCGCCGGTGGCGCGTTCGGGTGTAACGGTTTGCAGTATGCTCATGCGTTCTCTCCTTGGGAGTTATAGCCAGCGCCGGACGCGTGCCTTGTAGGCGCGGTAGGCGTCGCCGAATTTCGCTTCCAGATGCGCTTCCTCGTGCCGGATCACGCCGAAGCGGAGCATGAGCCAGATGAACGGGGCAAAGGCCAGCGGCCACAGCGAATTGAGCAGCAGTGCCACGCCGACCAGCACCAGCCAGTCACCCAGATAGATCGGATTGCGGCTGAAGCGGAACGGCCCGTCCGTGCACAGCGTCGTGGCGCCTGCGTAGGGATTCACCGTGGTGTGGTGGCGATACAGGGTCCACAAGGCCCAGAGGAACAGCAGCCCGCCTGCCGCGACCCACATCCACCCTAGCGTACGCGAGGCGACACCGTCGTCCCACGGCAGCGGCTGCCAGCGCCGGTCCAGCCACCAGCCCACCAGCATCGCCACCGCATAGGGGGCGGGCGGCAGGATCAGCGTGCGCGGCCGGCGCCGTGCGTCCTGGCTCTTCACTGCCGCTTCAGGAAAAACACGAACTCGCCGCCGGCTTCGGCCGAGGCCAGCAGGTCGTTGCCGGTCTGCTTGGCGAAGGCCTGCATGTCCTTGACCGAGCCCGGATCGGTCGAGATCACCTTCAGCACCTGGCCACTGGTCAGCGTGGCCAGCGCCTTCTTCGTACGCAGGATGGGTAGCGGACAGTTGAGTCCGCGTGCGTCGAGTTCCTGGTTGAATTCCATGTCGTCTCCTTTCGCGTGTTTGCGGCCCGTCCCCTGTCTGCCTAGGCTTTCAGGGTGTCGAGAACCCGCACCAGTTGTCCCAGACAGGCGCGGTAGGCCGCGACCGACTGGGTGTTCTTGCTCATGCCGATGCAGCCTTCGAGCGCCGACACGATGAAAAAGGCGGTGGCCGCGGCATCCACGTTTTTCCTGACTTCGCCTGCCGCCTGACCACGCCTGAGCGCAGCCGCCATCGCGTCGACCCAGTCGCTGAAGAGCGCATTCAGGCGCAGGCGAAAATCCTCGTCCACCGGGCTCATCTCCTGCATGAGATTGTTGAGCGGGCAGCCCAGCGTCACCACCCAGGGATCGGGGTCGGCCGCCTTCGCCTTGAGCATCTTCTTCATGACCGCGAGCGGCGCGTCGGTCCGGGCCAGTGGCGCGAACATCATCGTGGTCAGCATCGGGCGCACGACCTCGTCGACCACGGCCAGGCCGAGCGCGTGCTTGTCGGGGAAATGGTGATACAGCGCGCCCTTGGTCAGGCCGGTATCGGCAAGAATCTGCGACAGCGAGGCGGCCTGGAAGCCCTTGCGGTGCACTTCCGCAAAGGCGGCCTCCAGCAGGGTCTGGCGCGTATGGTCCGGCGCCCGGGTGCTTGCGTTCATGCCCGAATCATACATACCGGTCGGTATGTGTCAAGACAAAAACATCAGCACGGGCTGGCGTCGAGCTTCTGGCATTCGCCGACCGCGCCGGCTCCCTGGGTGAGCGCGTCGAGCCGGCGGCCCAGCGCCGACGGCGTGGTGAAGCCGGTTTCCGCAATGCCGTCGAAAGGCGCGATCCCGACCAGCAGGTTCTGCACGGTGGACGCGCAAAAGAGCGGCGGCGTCGGGTCCGCCTCGCGGATGCGCCGGCGTATCGTCTCGAAGGCCGCGGGCCGCAGGCGAAAACGGTAAAAGCGCACCGCAGGTCCGTCGGTCGTCTGATAGCGCGCATAATCGGCGAGGCTCGGCCCCGTCCAGTCCGCATTGCGCCGGCGCATCCCGAGGTAGCTGCCGGCCGGATCGAGCAGCAGCGCGCCGGCGAACAGGCCCGCATGATTGCCGCCCAGCGCATTGTCGTTGATCACCACGACGAGTTCGTCGGGACCGGGCTCGGCCAGCCGGATGGCCGGCGCAGGAAACGGCTCGGCCAGCCAGTTGGGCGCGTCCTGCGCCTGCAGCGCGGGCGCAGCCAGCAACGCGATCAGGCACAGCAGGATTTTCATGCCGCCGGCATGGCGGTCATGCATGGCGCCTCCGTGACAGCCCGCCCGCTCAACGCAACTCGCGTTGCGCCGTCGCCCGCAGGAATTCGTTGCGCAACTGGTCGCTGTCGCGGAAGCAGCCGGCGAAGGCCTGGGTCACCACGCGTTCGTCGCCGCGCCGGTCCTCGCCCAACAGCAGGCACAGCTGCTCGGCCTCGATGATGCAGGCACCGCCGCGCGCCTGGCCGTGCGTCATCAGGGCTTCGGCGATGTCGCGCGTCATCCATTCCTGGTAGGTGAAGCGGTGGCCGATGGCGTCGACCATGCGCGCGATGCGGCCGAAGCCGTGCAGGCGGCCGCCCGGGATGTAGGCCACGTGGGCCACGCCGCGGAACGGCACCAGGTGGTGCGGGCACACGCCGTGCACCGCGATGCCGCGCACCACTACCATGTCGTCGCGATCGTCGGCGAAGCCTTCGCCCAGCGCCTCGGCCGGGGAAATCGCGTAGCCGCCGAGCAGGCGCCGCTGCCACAGTTCGCGCACGCGTTGCGCGGTGCGTCCGGTGTGCACCGAATCGGGGGCCACGCCGCAGGCGCGCAGCATGTCGTTCACCGCGCGTTCGAACGCTGCCGCGTCGAAGCCGCCGGTCTGCGGGATGCCCAGGCTGCCCGTGCCGGGCGGCGCGTGGCAGTCGTCGTGATCGCAGCGATCGGCCATGCTCAGTGCAGCACGGCCTTGAGGAGTTCGAGGGAACGCGTCCACGAATCCCTGTCCGCCTCGACGTCGTACTTGAGCGGCAGGCCGAACTGCGCACCGTAGCTGTCGGCCTCGCGGTTGGTGAAGGTGTGCTTCACGCCCGGATAGCTCACCAGCATGTAGTCCGCCTTGGCATGGTCCATTTCGGCCCTGAACGCCTCGACCTGCTCGGGCGGCACGAAGGGATCGGCCTCGCCGGTGAACACGCGCAGCTTCGCCTTGATGCTGCCCGGCTTCACGTTGATGTCGGTCGCCAGGATGCCGTGGAAGCTGGCGACGGCCTTGAGCGGTTCGCCGGCACGCACCATGTTGAGCACCACGCCGCCGCCGAAGCAGTAGCCGAAGGCGGCGAGTTCGCCCTTCTTCACGTTGCGCTGGCCGTCGAGGAATTTCTCGGCAGCCTGGAAGCGGGCCAGCGCAAGCGGCGGGTTCTTGTTGACGCTTCCGGCCAGCGCGCCGGCGTCCTTGGGGTTGTCGGCGGTCTGGCCGTTGCCGTACATGTCGACCACCAGCGCGACGTAGCCCTCGGCGGCAAGCATGCGGGCACGCTTGCGCGCGTAGTCGTTGACGCCCCACCACTCGGGTACCACCAGCACGCCGGCGCGCTTGCCCTTCGCGGCATCGTCCCAGGCAAGGAAACCTTTCATCGTCGTATCGCCCGCCTTGTAGCTGACATCCTTGCCGATCACGGCAGCCAGCGCGGACGAGGTAAAGAACAGCAGGGACAGGGCAAGTGCAGTTTTCATGGGTCTCTCCGATCGGTGCAGCAGCAGAAAGCGTCCAGCATACCGGCGCGCGGCAGACGCAACAACCGCTTGCCGAGCGTGGCCATGCGGCACGGCGGGCCGCGCGGGGCAAGGCCTCAATCCGGGACGGATCGTGCCGTAACCATACCCAGGGGTCCGATTCAGGCGCGCAATTGATGCGGGTGTGTCGGGAAAAATCGGACCTATAATTCTTGAATTATTGATCGTTTGTTAATTCACGCCGTGAGCAAACCGACCCTGCTGCTCGTTGACGACGAACCGACGAACCTGTTTCTCCTGACGCGCCTGCTGCGAACCGACTACAGGGTGCGGGCCGCGAATTCGGGGGAAAGCGCGCTGCGCGCGGCCGCCAGCCCGCCACGCCCGGACCTGATCCTGCTCGACGTGATGATGCCGGGCATGGATGGCTACACCGTGCTGAAACGCCTGCGCGAGGACCCCGACACGCGGGAGATTCCGGTGATCTTCCTGACCGCCCTGTCCGACCCGCGCGACGAGGAGTTCGGCCTGCAGCTGGGGGCCGCCGACTACATCACCAAGCCGATC
Source organism: Thiobacillus sp. (assembly GCA_044227225.1). Taxonomy (GTDB): domain Bacteria; phylum Pseudomonadota; class Gammaproteobacteria; order Burkholderiales; family Thiobacillaceae; genus Thiobacillus. The sequence goes on from JBGAFM010000002.1 coordinate 442,233, forward strand.
CAGCCGGCGGTGGTGCAGGCCAGGGTGAAGACCCAGCTCGACGTGAAGCGCGCGCGCGACTGGCTGCAGGACCAGAATGCCTTCCTCGAAGCCGAAGTGACGCGGCGCATGGCCGAGAACGACCTCATCCAGCTGGTCAGCATCCGCGCCCTGGCGCACCTCGCCGAGACGCGGGATTCCGACACCGGTTATCACATCCAGCGCACGCAGGGCTACGTGCACACGCTGGCCGTGCTGCTGAAGGATCACCCGCGATTTTCGGCTTCCCTCACGCCGCACAACATCGACCTGCTGACGAAATCGGCCCCGCTGCACGACATCGGCAAGGTCGGCATTCCCGACAGCATCCTGCAGAAGGCGGGCCGGCTCACGCCAGCGGAATGGGAAATCATGAAGACGCACGCCAAACTCGGCTCGGACGCGATCGAGAAGGCCGAAGCCGACGTCGACACCCCGGTGGACTTCCTCGGCTTTGCCAAGGAAATCGCCCACTGGCACCACGAGAACGGCTCACGCCAGCGGAATGGGAAATCATGAAGACGCACGCCAAACTCGGCTCGGACGCGATCGAGAAGGCCGAAGCCGACGTCGACACCCCGGTGGACTTCCTCGGCTTTGCCAAGGAAATCGCCCACTGGCACCACGAGAAGTGGGACGGCAGCGGCTATCCCGACGGCCTCGCCGGCGACGCCATTCCCCTCTCCGCACGCCTGATGGCGCTGGCCGACGTGTTCGACGCCCTTATCTCGGCACGCGTCTACAAAGTGGCCTTTTCCCACGACGAGGCGCGCGACCTCATCGCCGCAGGACGCGGCGTGCATTTCGACCCCGACATCGCAGACGCCTTCCTCGCGCATTACGCCGATTTCTGCGCCATCGCGGATCGCCTGCACGGCTGAGCCGACGCCGCCATGTCCGCCCGCCGCGACCAGCCAGCCAATCCAGCCAGCCAGGGCGGCATCCTGGCCATCGTGCTGATCTACACCCTGTTCGCGGGCCTGTGGATCCTCCTCTCCGACAAGGTCGTGCAGCTCATGTTCAACGACCCGGCCCAGATCACGCTGGCCAGCATGTTCAAGGGCTGGCTGTTCGTCGGCGTGACCGCCCTGCTGCTTTACGGCCTGATGAAGCGCCTGCTCGCCGGCAAGGGCAGCGAGCTGCAGCGCATGGGCTCGTTCGCCCGCATCGGCCTGCCCTTCGTTCTGCTCGCCGCGATCATCCTTGCCCTCGCTGGGGCCGCCATCGCCTACAGCCTGATCCACCAGAAGGAGAAGGTGGTGACGCGCCTGGAGGACATCGCGGAACTCAAGGCCGGCCAGGTCGCAGACTGGCTGTACGACCGCATGGGAGACGCGCACTTCGTCCAGAGCAGCCGCCATTACCCCGCGCTGTACCGGGCCTGGCAAGCCGGACACGACGCCGGCGCCGGCCGGACCCTGCAGTCGCGCCTGCTCGATTTCTGCCGTTTCCAGGGCTGCGACGGCGCCTCGGTGTTCAGCCCGGAAGGCGGCCAGGTTTGGGGCAGCGAAAAGGCGCCACGAGCCCTTGCGCCCGCGCTGCAGGCTGCCGTACGCACCGCCTCCGCCACGCATGCCGTCGTGCGGCTGGGGCCGTATGTCGGGACGCGGGGGCACCTGCGGCTGGATTTCGTGGTACCGCTCACGGCGCTCCCCGGCCCGGCACCGATCGTCGTCCTGCATGTCGATCCGGCGAGCCGGGTGTTCGCCCGCCTGCAGGCCTGGCCCATGCCCAGCGCCAGCGGCGAAACCGTGCTGTTCCGCCGCGAAGGCGGACAGATCCTGATGCTCAACGACCTGCGCTTTCATCCCGATGCGGCCGCCCGATTGCGCATTCCGCAGGCCACCGGCCACCTGGTTTTCGGCCAGCCCCTACCGGAAAGGCCTGGCACGGCCCGCCTCGTCGAGGGCCTCGACTACCGCGGCGTCGCGGTACTCGGCGTCACCCGCGCCGTCCCCGGCACCGACTGGCTGCTGACGGCAAAGCTGGACCAGTCCGAGGTCTACACCGAAAGCATCGGCGAGGTGGCATGGATCGGCTTTTCCGCCCTGCTCGCCCTGCTCATTTCCGGTGCCGGCCTCGTCGCCCTGCGGCAGCAGCAGCAACTGGCCCTGGCGCAGGGCGTACAGGCCGAGCAGGCGCAGCGCCTGCATGCCCAGCGCCTGCTGTCGACCATCGCCGACAGTTCCACCGACGCGATCTTCGCCAAGGATCTCGACGGCCGCTACCTGCTGTTCAACCGGGAAGCGGAGCGGCTCACCGGCAAGACCGCGCAGGAAGCCCTCGGCTTCGACGACGGCGTCCTCTTCCCGCCCGAGCAGGTCCGCCAGATCCGGCACAACGACCGCGAGGTGATTGCGACCGGCCACGCCACCAGCTACCAGGAAAACCTGACCACGACCGATGGCGACGTGACCTATCTGGCCACCAAGGGCCCCTTGCTCGACGCCCACGGCAAGCCCATCGGCATCTTCGGCATCTCGCGCAACATCACCCAGATCAAGCGCGCGCTGGAGGCGCTCGCCCACGAACGCGACCGCAACCAGCGCTACCTCGACACCGTGCAGACCATGCTGGTGGCGCTGGACACCCAGGGTGCCATCACCATGATCAACCGCGCGGGCTGCGCCCTGCTGGGCTACAGCGAACAGGAACTGCTCGGCCGCAACTGGTTCGAGACCTGCCTGCCGCAGCCGGAAGGCATGGAGAAGGTCTATCCGGTGTTTCTGCATGTCGCGCAGGGCGACATTGCGGCCGCCGAATATTTCGAGAACACGGTCCGCTGCCGCAACGGCGACCTGCGCCTGGTGGCCTGGCACAACGCACTCCTGACGGACGAACAAGGCAGGATTACCGGCGGGCTCAGTTCCGGCCAGGACGTCACCGAGCAGAAACGGGCCGAGGCGGCCCTGCGCGACAGCGAGGCCTTCAAGCGGGCCATCCTCGATTCGGTCAACGCGCAGATCGCCGTGCTCGACGCGCAGGGCACCATCATCGCGGTCAACCAGCCCTGGCTGCGCTTCGCCGAAGAGAACGCCGGCCGCATCGACGGCATCGCCGAGCGGATCGGCGTGGGCGTCAACTACCTCGACGTCTGCCGGCAGAGCAGCGGCGCCGGCGCGGACAACGCGCGCGAGGCGGCGGCCGGGATCGAACGCGTGCAGGCCGGCCTGGCCATGCACTTCAGCCTGGAGTACCCGTGCGACGCCCCCGACGTCGCCCGCTGGTTCAGCATGACCGTCACCCCGCTGGGCGCGCCCGGGCAGGGCGCGGTGGTCGCCCACACCGACATCACCGCGCGCAAGGCAGCCGAGGACGCCATCGGCCGCCAGGCCGAGGAACTGCAGCAGCGCAACGAGGAGCTCGAACGTTTCAACCGCGCGGTCGTGGGACGCGAACTCGACATGGTGGAACTCAAGCAGCGGATCAATACGCTTTCCAGGGAGCTCGGCCTGCCTCCGCCCTACCCGCTGAGTTTCCTGCATGCCGAGGCCGCGCTGCCCGAGCAACCCGGGGAACGCAAGCAGACATGAATGCACGCCTGCCCCAGGCCCTCGCCCTGCCCTTCGTGGCGACGGCCCTGCAGTGGCTGCTGTGGCCCTGGGTCCGGCCTTACGTCTGGTTTTTCTTTTTCCCCGCGGTGTTTTTCAGCGCCCGCCTGGACGGCCTCCGCGGCGGACTCGCAAGCGCGCTGCTGAGTGCGCTCCTGGTCTGGTATTTTTTCATTCCGCCGCAATTCGACTGGGCCATGGAGCAACCGTCGAATCTGTATTCGGTGCTACTGTTTCTTTTCATGGGGTATCTGTTCAGCGATGCCTGGGCACGCCTGCATCGGGCCCGCGAGAACAGCGAAAGCCGTTTCCAGGCGACCTTCGAACAGGCCGCAGTCGGCATAGCCCTGGTGGCCCCGGACGGTCGCTGGCTCAGGATCAACCGGAAACTCTGCGACATCGTCGGCTATCGGCCCGCCGAACTGCTCACGCGTACCTTTCAGGACATCACCCACCCCGACGATCTCTCTGCCGACCTGGACCAGATGCAACACATGCTGTCCGGCGAAATCGAGACCTATTCGATGGAGAAGCGCTACCTGCGCAAGGAGGGCAGCACGATCTGGATCAACCTGACGGTTGCGCTGGTGCGCACGCCGGCGGGCGAGCCCGATTATTTCATTGCGGTGATCGAGGATATCCAGGCCCGCAAGCAGGCGGAAACCGCATTGCGGGAAAGCGAGGCGAACCTGCGCGAGGCGAATCGGCTGGCCGGGCTGGGCAACTGGAAATGGGACGTGCGCACCGACACGCACAGCTGGTCGGAGGAAATCTACCACCTGTACGGCCGCGACCCCGCCTTGCCACCCACCCCCTACCCCGAAGTCCAGCGGTACTTCACGCCGGAAAGCTGGGCCAGACTCGCGGCTGAAGTGGAACGGGGCATCGCAACCGGACAGGCGTACGCATGCGATACCGAAGTCGTGCGGCCCGATGGCACGCGACGCTGGGTCATGGCGCGTGGCGAAGCGCAGTTCGACGTCAACGGCAAAGTCGCCCTGCTGCACGGCACGGTGCAGGACATCACCGAACGCAAGCGCAGCGAGGAATTGCTCCGCAAATCGCGCGATCAGCTGAAGCGCTTCATCCAGTTTGCCCCGATCAGCATCGCCATGTTCGACCGCGACATGAACTATCTCGCCACGAGCAACCGCTGGCTTGTCGACTACGCACAGTCCGACCTGACGGGACGCAACCACTATGCGGTCTTTCCCGATCTGCCCGCGTCGTGGCGATCGGTGCATCAGCGCGGCCTGTCCGGCGAAACCGTCAAGAACGACGAAGACGGGTGGATCCAGGCCGACGGCAGCCAGCACTGGCTGCGCTGGGCCGTGCTGCCCTGGACCGACGAGCTGGGCGACATCGGCGGCATCATCATCTCGACCGAGGACATCACCGAGCAGAAGCAGGCCGAGGCAGCCATCCGCACGCTCAACGCCACCCTCGAACAACGCGTCAACGAACGCACCGCCGAGCTCACCGCGGCGAACAAGGAACTCGACAGCTTCGCCTACGCCGTTTCGCACGACCTGCGCGCGCCGCTGCGCGCCATGAGCGGATTCTCGCAGGCGCTGATCGAGGATTACGGCTCCGGGCTCAACGGCAAGGCCAGGACCTATCTCGACCAGATCGACATCGCCGGCCGGCGGATGGGCGAACTCGTCGACGGCATCCTGGCCCTGTCGCGCAGCACACGGGGGCCCTTGCGGCGCGATCCCGTCGACATCTCGGCCCTGGCAAGCCGCCTGCTCGACGAATTGCGGCAAGGCGAACCGCAACGCCGGATCGACACCCAGGTCGAGCCGGGCCTCGTCGCCACAGGTGACGAACGCATGATCGAAGCGGCCCTGCGCAACCTGCTGGGCAACGCCTGGAAATACACTGGCAAGACGGCGGCACCGCAAATCCGCGTGTACGCCGGCCGTGTACGCGGCCAGGGGGGCCTCTGCATCGCCGACAACGGCGCGGGCTTCGACATGGCGCATGCCGGGCAGCTGTTCCAGCCTTTCCGGCGCCTGCACCGGCAGGACGAATACCCGGGCCTGGGCATCGGACTGGCGACCGTACAGCGCATCGTCCACCGTCACGGGGGCAAAATTCTTGCCGAAGGCCAACCCGGTGCCGGCGCCACCTTTTGCATGACGCTGCCCGGCAGCGCACCCGAGGAGACCGCATGAGCCTGAAATCCATCCTGCTCGTGGAAGACAATCCGCAAGACGAAATGCTGACCCTGCGCGCGCTGGAGAAGGCCAACGTGGCCAACCGCATCGACGTGGTACGCGACGGCCAGCAGGCGCTGGATTATCTTTTTTGCGAAGGCGAGTTCGCCGATCGCGCAGGCAGCGGCCATCCGACCGTGGTCGTGCTCGACATCGGCCTGCCGCGCCTGTCCGGACTCGAGGTGCTGACGCGCCTGCGCGCTGACCCGCGCACCGAGCAACTGCCCATCGTGATCCTGACTTCGTCCGACGACGAGCGCGACCGCCTGCGCAGCTACGCGTCCGGCGCCAACAGTTTCGTGCGCAAGCCGGTCGATTTCGGCGAATTTGCCACCACGGTTGCGCGTCTGGGCGTCTACTGGCTGGCCACCAACGAACCGCCGCCGGCACATTGAGCGAAGGACTCATGGACACGTTGTTACGCATCCTCGTCATCGAGGACGATCCGGCGGATTTCCTGCTGCTGGAACGTTATCTGGGCCAGCGGGGCCTGGCGGTCGACCTGCATCGTGTCGATGACGATGCGGCGCTCAACACCGCGCTGGGCAAGGACTGGGATCTTGTGCTTTCGGACTACAACGTACCGGGAATGGATTTCCTCGCTACCTTGCAACGTATCCAGTCGCGCCACCCCAATCTGCCTGTGATCCTGGTTTCCGGAAGTATCGGCGAGGAAAAGGCGGTGGAATTGCTGCACCTCGGCCTGAACGACTTCGTGCTCAAGAACAACCTGGAGCGCCTGCCTGCCGCCATCGAGCGCGCGCAAAGCCATCTGCGCGAGCGCAGCGCCCGCCTGGCCGCCGAGGCCGCGCTGCAGGAGAGCCAGCGCGAGGTATTCGAATCGCAGCGCCAGGCGCGTCTGGCCGCCCTCAACCTGGTGGAGGACGCGATCGCCGCGCGCGCCCATGCCGAGACGACCAATGCCGCACTGCGCGAGAGCGAGGCACGCCTGCGCCTGGCACAGGAAGCGGCCCATATCGGCATCTGGGAATGGGATCTGCGCAGCGGACAGCTCTACTGGTCGCCCGAATACGAACGGCTGTACGGCGTGGCGCCCGGCGGCCTGCGCAGCAACGCGGACTGGCGCGCCCATATTCATCCCGACGACCTGCCGCTGGTCGACGCCCAGTGGGAAGCGAACATCCGGCATGGTCGCCCGTTCGAGGTGGAATTCCGCATCCGGCGCGGCGACGGCGAACCCCGCTGGATGTACAGCAAGGGCAGTGCGCAATACGACGCGGCGGGGCAGGCTCTCATCCTCTCCGGCATCAACCTCGACATCACCGAGCGCAAGCAGGAAGAACAGATCAAGGCCATCCAGCAACCTGCGCAACGGCATTGCCTCGGCGCTGCCGGTCGCGTACATGCAGGCCATCGACAACCTCGCCATCGGCGAAGGGGTGGGTTCCTGCGGCACCGCCGCCTGGCGGCACGAACGGGTCTTCGTCGACGACATCGAGAACGACCCGCTGTGGAAGGATTTTCGCGGCATGGCGCTATCGCACGGTCTGCGCGCCTGCTGGTCGGCGCCCATCCTGCACGCGAACGACACGGTGCTGGGCACCTTCGCGGTGTATTACCGTACGCCGCGCCCGCCTTCCCCGCTTCATCTCAGCCTGGTGGAACAATCCACCAACCTGGCCTCGATCGCGATCACGCGGCACCAGGAAGAACAGGCGCTCATCCGTGAACGGGAAAGACTGCAGCTCATCCTCGATCATGCGCCCATCGGCATCTGGCTGCAGGACGGGCACGGCCGCATCGAGTTCGTCAACCGCGCGTTCTGCGAAGCCACCGGCATCCCCGAATCCCGTTTCCTGGCGGCGGCGCACTATGTCGACCTGATGCCCGAGGGCTACCGCGAGCAATGTCTGGATTCCGATGCCAAGGCCCTGGACAGCCCGGACGTCGCGGTCAGCCAGCAGCAACTGCCGTTTGCCGACGGCCGCATCCACGACCTGCGCGTGATCAAGGCGGTGAAGCGCAACGAGGCGAACGAGCCGGTGGCGCTCGTCGGCCTGAGCATCGACATCACGGAGGAACTGCAACGTGAACTGCACCTGCGCAAGTTGTCGCTGGCGGTGGAGCAGAGTCCGAACAGCATCGTGATTTCCGATGCCGACGGCGTAGTCGAATACGTGAACCAGGCCTACACCCGCATCAGCGGCTACGGCTACGACGAGATCGTCGGCCGCAAGGCGGGCCTGCAGCATTCCGGCTTTACCCCGCAGGCGGTCTACGCCGAATTGTGGGATACGCTCAAGGCAGGCAAGGTATGGAAGGGCGAGCTCATCAACCGGCGCAAGAGCGGCGAGCTCTATACCGATTTCGCGATCATTTCACCGCTGCGACAGGAAGACGGCCGCATCTCGCACTTCCTGTCGATCCAGGAAGACGTGACCGAGAAGCACCGCATCGGCGAGGAACTCGACCACTACCGCCACCATCTGGAGGAACTGGTCATCGACCGCACGGCCCAGCTCGCCACCGCCAAGGAAGCGGCCGAAGTCGCCAACCGTGCCAAGAGCAGCTTCCTCGCCAACATGAGCCACGAGATCCGCACCCCGATGAACGCCATCGTCGGCCTGACGCATCTGTTGCTGCATGCGGGGCCGACGCCGGAGCAGGCGGAGAAGCTCGCCAAGATCGACAACGCCGCCAAGCATCTGCTGTCGATCATCAACGACATCCTCGACCTGGCCAAGATCGAGGCCGGCAAGCTCGCGCTCGACGAATCCGATTTCCACATCTCGACCGTGCTCGACCACGTGTATTCGCTGATCGCCCAGCGCGCGCAGGCCAAGGGCCTGCGCGTCGAGGTGGAAAGCGAGGATGTGCCGCCGTGGCTGCACGGCGACGCGACCCGCCTGCGCCAGGCCCTGCTCAATCTCGCCGGCAATGCGGTGAAGTTCACCGAGCGGGGCCGCATCTGCCTGCGCGTGCGCCTGCTGGAGGAAACGCCGGCGACGCTGAGGCTGCGATTCGAGGTCGAGGATACCGGCATCGGGATCGCGCCCGAACTGAGCGCGCAACTGTTCCAGGATTTCGAGCAGGCCGATGCCTCGATCACGCGCAAGTACGGGGGGACCGGTCTGGGACTGGCCATCACGCGGCGGCTGGCGCACCTGATGGGCGGCGAGGCCGGGGTCGACAGCACGCCGGGACAGGGCAGCACGTTCTGGTTCGACGCCAGCCTGCAACGCGCCGACGACGCGCGCCCGGCGCGTCCGGCGCCGAAGGACTACGAAGCCGCGGCCGCACTGCGCAGCCTGCCGAGCGCCCGCATCCTCCTGGTCGAGGACAATGCGATCAATCGCGAAGTCGCCCTGGAATTGCTGAAAAGGATCGGGCTCTCGGCGGAGGCCGCCGAGAACGGGCGCGTGGCCGTGGAGAAGGTGCGCGCCCACGTCTACGACCTGATCCTGATGGACATGCAGATGCCCGAGATGGACGGCCTCGAAGCGACGCGCGTGATCCGCACCCTGCCCGGGCGGGAACGGATGCCGATCCTGGCGATGACGGCCAACGTGTTCGAGGAGGACCGGCGTGCCTGCCTGACGGCCGGCATGAACGATTTCATCGCCAAACCGGTGGAGCCGGACCTGCTCTACGCCGCGCTGCTGAAGTGGTTGCCGGGGCAGGCAACGGACCGCCTGGCTGACGCGGCTGCCGCGGTCCCGGACTGGGATCCGGCTACCCTGCCGCAGGTCCTGCGCGAATTTTCCGGCCTCGACATCCGGCGCGGGCTGGTCGCCCTCCATGGCGATACGGCCGCCTATCTCGAACTGCTGCGGCAGTTCTCGGCCAGCCACCACCGGGACGGGAAACGCCTGCGCGACGAACTGTCGACGGGCCAGAACGAAGCCGCGCGCAATCGCATCCACGCGCTCAAGGGCGTGGCCGCCACCCTGGGCGCCGTTGCGCTGCAGTCCGCGGCCCAGTCGGTGGAGCAGGCGCTGCGCGCCAACCGGCCGGTCGATACCCTGCCGCCCCTGCTGGACGCACTGCAGGCCACGCAGGCTGCGCTCGAAGAGGCCCTGGCGCAGATACCGGTCCAGCCGTCCCGCCCGGAAGCCGGCACGGCCGACCCCGACGGCGCGCACGCGATACTCGACCAGCTGGCGCGTCTGCTGGCGGCGGACGATACCGCTGCCAGCGACCTGTTCGATACGCACCGCGCACTGCTGGTCGCAAGCTGCGGCCCGCAGGCCGCGACACTCGGTCGGCAGATGGCCGATTACGATTACCCCGCCGCGCTCGTCACCGTGCGCGCGCTGGCGGCCCGGAACGGGGAATGAGCACCCACCGCCCTGCGTTCAGTCCTTCAGAAACAGGGCCAGCAGATCGTTGAGGAAATGCCGCCCCAGCGGGGTGGGCCGCAGCACGTCCACGTCGTGCTCCAGCAGTCCGCGGGCGCGTGCCGCCTCGAGCGCAGGACGACAGATCCCCAGGGGCAGGCCGGTCCGCGCGTCGAAATATTCCGTCGGCACGCCGGCAGTCAGGCGCAGCGCGTTCATCATGAATTCGAACGGCAGATCGTCGCGCGTGAGCGTGCGGGTCTCGGCGATCTGCGCCGCTCCGGGTACGGCATCCATGTACTGCTGCGGGTGCTTCACCCGCATCTGGCGCACGATGCGGTCGTGGAAGCCGAGCTTGGAATGGGCGCCGGCACCAATGCCGAGGTAGTCGCCGAACTGCCAGTAGTTGAGGTTGTGGCGGCAGGCATGGCCGGGCAGGGCGTAGGCCGAGGTTTCGTAATGCGCCATGCCCGCCGCCTCCAGTCGCGTCTCGATGGCCAGCTGCATGTCGGCGGCGAGATCGTCGTCCGGCAGGTTCGCGGGGGCAGTGTGGCCGAATGGCGTGTTGGGTTCGAGCGTGAGGTGATAGGCCGACAGGTGCGGCGGACTGAAGCTCAGCGCGGCCTCGACGTCGGCCAGCGCCTCGGCCAGCGATTGCCCTGGCAGCGCGTACATCAGGTCGAGATTGAAGGTGTCGAAATGCGTCGCCGCGAGCGCGGCGGCGGCGCGCGCCTCGCGGTCGTCGTGGATGCGGCCGAGCGCCGCGAGATGGCGCGGATCGAAGCTCTGGATGCCGAGCGACACGCGGGTGACGCCGGCGGCGCGAAAGCCGGCGAAGCGCCCCGCCTCCACCGTGCCGGGATTGGCTTCGAGCGTGATTTCCGCCCCCGGCACCAGTTGGGTCAGCGTGCGCACGCCGGTCAGGATGCGGTCGATGCCCTCGGGCGTAAAGAGGCTCGGCGTGCCGCCGCCGAAGAACACCGTGTGGATCCGGCGTCCCCAGATGGCCGGCAGGGCGGATTCCAGGTCGGCCAGCAGCGCGTCAATATACGCCGCCTCGGGGATGGCGGTGGCGGCGTGCGAGTTGAAATCGCAGTAGGGACACTTGCGCACGCACCAGGGCAGGTGAATGTACAGCGCCAGCGGCGGCGGCACCTTGAGACCGCCGTTGTGCAGATGGACGACGCGTTCAGCCAATCCGGTTGAGGCGCTTCAGCTTGTCGACCAGGTCGCGCAGGGCCTGGCCGCGATGGCTGATCGCGTTCTTGGTGTCCTCGTCGAGCTCGGCACCGGTCCTGCCGTACTCGGGCACGAGGAAATACGGGTCGTAACCGAAGCCGTTCTGCCCGCGCGGGGTGTCGACGATTTCGCCGAACCAGCGCCCCTCGGCGATCACCGGTTCGGGATCGTCGGGATGGCGCACGAAGACCATCACGCAGGTGTAGTGCGCGCGACGGTTGGCCACGCCCTGCAGCGCGGCGACGAGTTTCTCGTTGTTGCGCGTATCCGACTTGGGTTCGCCGGCGTAGCGCGCGGAGAACACGCCCGGCGCGCCGCCCAGGGCCTCGACGCAGATGCCCGAGTCGTCGGCCAGCGCCGGCAGTCCGCTGTGCAGGCTTGCATGGCGCGCCTTGGCCAGGCAGTTTTCCACGAAAGTGAGATGCGGCTCGGGGCAATCGGGCACGTTGTACTCCGATTGCGGCACCGCCTGGATGTCGAGCGGCGCGAGGATGCGCGCGATTTCGCGCAGCTTGCCGGCGTTGCCGGAGGCGATGACGAGCTTGCTCATGCGTGCAGGGCCTCCTTCTGGGCTGCGGTGATCCGCGCGATGCCGGCGCTGGCGAGATCGAGCAGGGCTTCGAGCGTGGCGCGCGAGAACGGCGCGCCTTCGGCCGTGCCCTGCACTTCGACCATGCCGCCCGCGCCGGTCATCACCACGTTCATGTCGGTATCGCAATCGGAATCCTCGGCATAATCGAGGTCGAGCACCGGCATGCCCTGATAGACGCCGACCGAAACGGCGGCGATGCTGTCGACGAGCGGCGATTCGGTCAGCTTGCCCGCGGCGAGCAGACCGTCGATTGCCTCGGCGACCGCGACCCAGGCGCCGCAGATGCTGGCGCAGCGGGTGCCGCCGTCGGCCTGCAGCACATCGCAATCCAGATGGATCGTGCGTTCGCCGAGCTTCTTCAGGTCGACCACGGCGCGCAGGCTGCGGCCGATCAGGCGCTGGATTTCCTGGGTGCGGCCGCTCTGCTTGCCACGCGCGGCCTCGCGGTCGGTGCGGGTGTGGGTAGAGCGCGGCAGCATGCCGTATTCGGCGGTGACCCAGCCCTCTCCGCTGCCTTTCTTGTGCGGCGGCACCTTCTCCAGCACGCTGGCGGTGCACAGCACGCGCGTGTCGCCCATGGCGACGAGTACCGAACCTTCGGCGTGCTTGGTATAGCGGCGGGTGAACGACAGGGCGCGCAGCGCGTCGGGCGCGCGGCCGCTGGGGCGGGCAATGGCAGTCATGATCGGCCTGGAAATGGGCAAAGCGCGATTCTACCGCGCTCCGTCCGAAGTGCCGGACGACTACTTGGTGGAGATCTTCTGGATCGCCTGCTGGATTTCGGCGATGGCGCGCTCGATCTCGTCGTCCGAGACGACGGGCGTGCCCGGCAGCGGACGCAGCGCGTTGATCTGGGTGGTGACGCCGCCGGACGGCAGCGCCAGCGTGGAAATCGCATCCTTGCTCGGCATGCGCGCCTCGCCCCAGGTCATGGCGACGAGACTGAGGTTGTCGCCGTGCTCGCCGCCGCGGAATTCGGCGTGGTCCATCAGGTGGCGCACGGCGTCTTCCAGCGTGTAGGCATTCAGCAGTGCCGACAGTTCGTGCACATTGATCATGCCCCAGATGCCGTCGGTGCACAGCAGCAGGGTATCGGCATCGTGCAGTGGAATCGGCACGGCGCATTCGACCTGCGGAATCACGTAGCCGCCCAGGCAATTGGAGACCTTGTTGCGTTCCGGATGGTTGCCGGCCTCCTCCTCGGTGATGAGGCCGTCGCGCACCAGCTGGGCAACCGCCGTATGGTCTTCGGTGCGCGCGATGAGGCTGCCGTCGCTGAAGAAATACAGGCGCGAGTCGCCGACGTGCGCCCAGTAGGCCGTGTTGTCCTGCACGACCGCCGCGACGACGGTGGTATGCGGGATTTCCAGCAGGTCCTGCTCGACCGCGTAGTCGTTGATCGCGTAGTGCGCGCGGGTGACCGTATCGGAAAGGAAGGCCAGCGGGTCGGCCAGGCGGGGCTTGGCCAGCTTCTGGAAATAGTCGGTCAGCGTCTGCACCGCGATCTGCGCGGCGATCTCGCCGTGCATGTGGCCACCCATGCCGTCGGCCACCACCATGAGCAGGGCATCGCGGCTGTAGGAATAGGCCACACGGTCTTCATTGTTCTTGCGCCCGCCCTGCCGGGATGCCTGGAAGATTGTAAATTTCATGGCGCTACTTTAGAACAAATCCTTGCCCAGGGTACGTTTGATGCTGCCCAGCAGCGAACCGCGCTTCGGCTCCATGGCGCTGCGGTCCATCAGCACCTTCTGCAGGCTGAACACGCTTTGCGGCCGCTCCATGTAATTGAGCTTGAGGCAATGGTCGATGGTTTCGAGCAGCTGGTCGGAGTACTGGCCACGCCAGTTCGTCGTGGCCGGTACCAGTTTGTCGTTCAGCAGGCGCGCGTCGGCAGCCTGAGGCGGGTAGCCCGACAGGCACGCGTAAAGGCTGGCGCCGATGCTGTAGATGTCGGTCCAGGGGCCCAGCCGCTCGCGGTTGTGATACTGCTCGGGCGCGGCGAAACCCGGCGTGTACATGGGTTGCAGCTTGCTTTCTTCCTGCGTGAGCGTCTGCCGTGCGGCGCCGAAATCGATCAGCACCGGCGAGCCGTCCAGGCGGATGTAGAGATTGGACGGCTTGATGTCGAGATGCAGCAGCTTGTGGGTATGCACTTCGCGCAGGCCGTTCAGCAACTGCGCAAACACCCGGCGGATGAAACTTTCGCGGATGGTGCCGCGGTTGGCCTGGATGTGCTGCTGCAGGGTCTTGCCGCGCTCGAAGCGCATGACCATGTAGACGGTGTCGTTGGCGCGGAAGAAATTGATCACGCGCACCACGTTGGGATGGTTGATGCGGGCGAGCGCCCGGCCTTCCTCGAAGAAACACTTGAGGCCGTGGCGAAAGATGGCATTGTTCTCGGAGGAATTCGCCTGCACCAGCACCGAGCCCTCGGTACGCAGCACCAGCGCGCCGGGCAGGTACTCCTTGATCGCGACCGGCTGGTTGGCGTCGTCGCGCGCAAGATAGACCATGCTGAAGCCGCCGCCGCCGATCTTGCGGACGACGGTGTATTCGTTCAGCCGGTAACCGTTGGGCAGCGCCTGGTTGGGTTGAGTCGCCATATTCGAACGTCTATTATCGTTTCTTTGTGAACCTGCCGGCGCCACGCCGGCTTTCATCCTTCAAATCGAGCATCTACGTTACATGACCACCAGCATGACCGGGTTCGCCGCCCATAGCCTTACCCTCGAACATGCCAGCGTCAACATCGACCTGCGTAGCGTCAACCAGCGTTATCTCGAACTGCACTTCCGGCTCGCCGACGAATTCCGCGCCCTCGAACCGCAATTGCGCGAACTCCTGCAGCAACGCCTGGCGCGCGGCAAGGTCGAATGCCGGATTGGCATCGTCCCGCTTTGCGCCGACTCGCTGAATAACGGCCTGAATGCGGGAATTCTTGAGCGCCTGGCCGGCTGGCAGGCCGAGGTCCGCGCCCGCCTGCCCGAAGCGGCGCCCCTGACCGTCAGCGACGTGCTGCGCTGGCCCGGCGCCGTGCCGGCGGCAGCGCAATCGCAGGACGCCCTCGCCGACGCTGCGCTCACCGGCATGCGCAGCGTGATCGACGAACTGGTGGACAGCCGGCGCCGCGAGGGTGCCAAGCTGCGCCAGCACATCCTCGACCGCCTTGCCGCCGCGGAGGCCCAGGTGGCGGCGCTGAAACCGCTGTTGCCGGCGCTGGCCGCGGCCCAGCAGGAAAAGCTGGCGACGCGGCTGCGGGAAGCGCTGGGCGAGGCCGGCCACGAGCGGCTGGCGCAGGAAATCGCCCTGCTTGCGCAAAAGCTCGACATCGACGAGGAACTCTCGCGCCTGGATACCCATTTCGCCGAAGTGCGCCGCGTGCTCGACCAGCCGGGCGCGGCCGGCAAGCGGCTGGATTTCCTGATGCAGGAACTGCATCGCGAAGCCAACACGCTCGGTTCGAAATCGGCTGCGGTGGAAACCTCGCGCGCCTCGCTGGAACTCAAGGTCCTGATCGAGCAGATGCGCGAGCAGGTGCAGAACATCGAATGAACCTCACGGAACTCCAATGATGAATGCCAATCGCTCCGGCGTGCTCTACATCGTTTCCGCGCCATCCGGCGCCGGCAAGACCAGCCTGGTCAAGGCCCTGCTGAAATCCGACCCGGCGATCCGGCTGTCGGTGTCCTACACCACGCGGGCACCGCGACCCGGCGAATCCGACGGCCGCGACTACCATTTCGTCGACCGCGAACGTTTCCAGCACATGCTGGCCGACGGCGAGTTCCTCGAACATGCCGAGGTATACGGCAACTTCTACGGCACCTCCAGGGGCAGCATTGCGCACGACCTCAATCGCGGCCACGACATCCTGCTCGAAATCGACTGGCAGGGCGCGGCGCAGGTCAAGCGGCACTTTCCCGAATCTGCCTCGATCTTCATCCTGCCGCCTTCCTTCAACGCCCTGCGCACCCGGCTCATGGGACGCGGCCAGGACAGCGAGGAAGTGATCGAACGCAGGCTTGCCGCAGCCGCCGAGGACGTCGCGCAGGCCGGGGCGTTCGACTATATAATTGTCAACGACGATTTCGACCACGCCCTCGCGGATCTGGTCGCGATCACCCGCAGCATCCGCCTCGAAGGCCCGCGCCAGCTCAAGCAGCACGCTGCGCTGTTCGAGGAATTCCGTCGCAACTGAGTCCCCGCAGGAGAATCCGCATGGCCCGCATCACCGTCGACGATTGCATCGACATGATCCCCAACCGTTTCGAACTGACCCTCGCCGCGACCTACCGCGCACGCCAGCTGGCGCAGGGTTCCCAGCCCATGGTCGAATCGAAGGACAAGCCCATCGTCACCGCGCTGCGTGAAATCGCCGCCGGCAAGGTCGGTCGTGAAATCCTCAACCGGGGCCGCGCCTGAGGCGTTCGAACCCGATCCGCCGGCGCACCCTGAACCTGCGCCGGCCATGACGCACGCGTTCGATACGCTGCGTCCCGCACTGGCCTACCTGTCGCCGACCGAAGTCGGTGTCATCGAGGAAGCCTACGAATTCAGCCGTGCCGCCCACGAAGGGCAGTTCCGCAAGAGCGGCGAACCCTACATTTCCCATCCCCTCGCCGTGGCCGGCATCCTCGCCGGCTGGCATCTCGACGCGCAGACCCTGACTGCCGCGCTGCTGCATGACGTCGTGGAGGACACGCCGGCGACGGCGGGCGAAATCGAGGCGCGCTTCGGCAAACCCGTGGCCATCCTGGTCGAGGGCGTATCCAAGCTCGACAAGCTGGCCTTCGAATCCGAGCAGCAGGCACAGGCCGAGAACTTCCGCAAGATGCTGCTGGCGATGGCGCAGGACGTGCGCGTGATCCTGGTCAAACTTGCCGACCGGCTGCACAACATGCACACCATGGGCGCGATGCCGGCCGAGAAGCGCAAGCGCATCGCCGGCGAGACGCTGGAAATCTACGCGCCCATCGCCAACCGCCTCGGCCTGCACGCGGTATACCAGGAACTCGAGGATCTCGGCTTCCGCTACAACTACCCCAACCGCTACCAGGTTCTGTCCAAGGCCGTGAAGGCGGCGCGCGGCAATCGCCGCGAACTGGTCGACAAGATCAAGATCGCCATCCAGGACAAGCTCGACCAGGCCGCCATCGAGGCCACCATCAGCGGCCGCGAAAAGCACCTGTACAGCATCTATCGCAAGATGCAGGAAAAGAACCTCGCATTCTCGGAAGTGTTCGACATCTACGGCTTCCGCGTCGTGGTACGCGACCAGCCCTCGTGCTACCTCGCGCTGGGGGCGCTGCACGCGCTGTACAAACCGATTCCGGGCAAGTTCAAGGACTACATCGCGATCCCCAAGGCCAACGGCTACCAATCGCTGCATTCCATCCTGTTCGGCCCCAGCGGCACGCCGATCGAGGTGCAGATCCGCACCACCGAGATGAACCGGCTGGCGGAGACCGGCATCGCCTCGCACTGGATGTACAAGTCGGCCGACACGGCGCTGTCGGACGTGCAGACGCGCACGCACCGCTGGCTGCAGTCGCTGCTCGACATCCAGGCCGACCACGGCGATTCGCCCGAATTCCTGGAGCACATCAAGGTCGACCTTTTCCCAGACGAGGTCTATGTGTTCACGCCCAAGGGCAAGATCATGGCGATGCCGCGCGGCGCCACGGCGGTGGATTTCGCCTTCGCCGTGCACACCGACGTCGGCCATCGCTGCATCGCGGTCAAGATCAACTACGAACTGATGCCGCTGCGTACGCAATTGCGCAACGGCGATCACGTCGAGATTCTCACCGCATCGAATGCCACGCCCAACGCGGCCTGGCTGAATTTCGTCGTCACCGGCAAGGCGCGCTCGCACATCCGCAACTACCTGCGCACCGCCCGGGCGACCGAGGCGGCCGCGCTGGGCGAACGTCTGCTCAACCACGCCATCGATACCCTGCATCCCGAGAAGATGGAGCCCGATTCCGCGGTGTGGGAGCGTCTGCTCAAGGACTACGGCATGCAGAACCGCCCCGAGCTCTATACCGCGATCGGCCTGGGGCAGAAGCTGCCGCTGGTGGTGGCGCATCAGCTCCTCCACATGCACGGCGACCGCACGGGCGAGCCGGCACATCCACACGCGATCAGCATCCGTGGCACCGAGGGCATCGCGGTCGAACTCGCGCAGTGCTGCCATCCGATTCCCGGCGACCCCATCCTCGGCTTCATCCACAAGGACCGCGGGCTCATCATCCACACCCACGACTGCCCCTCGATCCGCGCCTTCCGCGCCGACCCCGACAAATGGCTGGATGTCGAATGGGAGGCCGAGCCCGGCCATCTGTTCGACGTGCAGATCAAGGTCATCGTCGGCAACCAGCGCGGCGTGCTTGCCAAGGTGGCGGCGGCGATTGCAGAACAAGGCTCCAACATCGGCAACGTCTCGATGGAAGAAGAAGACGGCAGTCCCTACACCGTGCTGTTCTTTACCGTGCAGGTGGAAAACCGCATGCATCTGGCGCGCGTGATGCGTGCCTTGCGCGTGCTGCCCGACGTGGTGCGCATCTTCCGCATCAAGGGCAAGAAGGACGGCCGCGCCGCCCAATCCCAATGACCGATTCGACACCAACCGTATGAACAAGCGCATCATCCAGACGCCCGACGCTCCCGCCGCCATCGGCACCTACTCGCAGGCCGTGCGCGTCGACAACACCGTGTACCTGTCCGGCCAGATCGGCCTCGACCCCGCGTCGATGCAGATGGTCGACGGCATCGACGCGCAGATCCACCAGGTTTTCCGGAATCTCGCCGCGGTCGCGGCTGCGGCCGGCGGCTCGCTGTCCGACGTCGTGAAGCTCAACGTCTTCCTCACCGACCTCGTGCATTTTCCCAGGGTCAGCGAAATCATGGCGCAGTATTTTGCCGAGCCCTATCCCGCGCGCGCCGCCGTCGGCGTGGCCGCCCTGCCGCGCGGCGCGCTGGTCGAGGCGGATGCCGTGATGGTCGTCGCCGGCTGAGCCGATTGAAAACGGCGAGGCCGTTTTCCTTTCCCGTCAGCCCGGCCCTCGCCGCGAAACTGGCCAGGCTGGGCATCGTCCGCGACGCCGATCTGGTGCTGCATCTTCCCCTGCGTTGGGAAGACGAAACCCGGATCGCGTCGATCCGCGACCTGCTGCCCGGCGAAACCGCCCAGGTACAGGCCACGGTGCGCGACGCCCGCATCGCCTACCGGCCGCGACGCACGCTCACGCTCACGGTGGAAGACGCCAGCGGCGGCGTGCTCGGCATCCGCTTCCTCAATTTCTATCCCAGCCACGTCAAGCTGTTCCAGCCCGGCGCGAGCTTCCGTTTCATCGGCGAAGTGCGCGGCGGCTTCCTGGGCCTGGAAATGGTGCACCCGCGTTTCAGCAAGGCCGATGACGGCACGCCCCTGCCCAGCGGGCTGACGCCGGTCTACCCGACCACCGCCGGGCTCGGCCAGGCCACGCTGCGCAAGGCCGTCGAGCGCGCGCTGGCAGCGCCGCTCGCCGACACCCTGCCCGCGGACTGGCTGGACGCACTGGACCTGCCCGGCTTCGAAACCAGCATACGCCTGCTGCACGAACCGCCACGCGACGCCGCGCTGGCGGAACTCGAAACGCGCCGCCATCCCGCGTGGCGGCGGCTGGCCTTCGACGAACTGCTCGCACAACAGCTCTCGCTGGCTGCCGCGCGCAATGCGCGACGTCGCCAGCGCACGCAGCCCCTGCCGGCGCGTCACACGCTAACCCGGGCTTTCCTGGACGGCTTGCCATTTGCCCTGACTGCGGCCCAGCAGCGCACCTGGTCCGAGATTGCCGCCGATCTTGCCGCAACGCACCCGATGCGACGCCTGCTGCAGGGTGACGTCGGCAGCGGCAAAACGGTCGTGGCCGCGCTGGCTTGCCTGCAGGCGGTCGAGAACGGCTTTCAGGCTGCCTTCATGGCACCGACCGAAATCCTGGCCGAACAGCACGCGAAGAAACTTGCGCCGTCGTTCGAGGCGCTGGGCCTGCACTGCGCCTGGATCTCGGGCAGCCAGCGCAAGTCGCAGCGCAGCGCCGCCTGGGAGGCAGTCGCCGCAGGCAAGGCCGAAGTCGTCTTCGGTACCCACGCGCTGTTCCAGGAAGGCGGTTGCTTCAGCCGGCTGGGACTGGTCGTGGTCGACGAGCAGCACCGCTTCGGCGTGGGCCAGCGGCTGGCACTCGTGCAGAAGGGCAGCGAACCGCACCAGCTCATGATGAGCGCGACGCCGATTCCGCGCACGCTCGCGATGAGCTTCTTTGCCGACCTCGATGTGTCGGTCATCGACGCGCTGCCGCCGGGCCGCACGCCGGTGCTGACCAAACTGGTCAGCGCCTCGCGACGCGACGATGTGCTCGCCCGCGTGCGCGAAGCCTGCCTGGATGGCGGGCAGGCCTACTGGGTGTGCCCGCTCATCGAGGAATCCGAAAAGCTGCAACTGCAGACGGCGGAAGACACCTTCGCCACCCTGACGACACAGCTGCCGGAACTCCGCATCGGCCTGGTGCACGGGCGCCTCAAGCCCGCGGAAAAGCAGTCTGTGATGGCGGCATTCAAGGCCGGCAGCCTCGATTTGCTCGTCGCCACCACGGTCATCGAGGTCGGCGTGGACGTGCCGAACGCCACCCTGATGGTGATCGAACATGCGGAACGCATGGGACTGGCGCAACTGCACCAGTTGCGCGGCCGCGTCGGCCGCGGCAGCCGCGAATCGATCTGCGTGCTGCTGTACGAGGCACCGCTGTCGGAACTGGCGCGTGCCCGCCTCAAGATCATTTTCGAATCGACGGATGGCTTCGAGATCGCGCGCCAGGATCTGCAGTTGCGTGGCCCGGGCGAACTGCTCGGCCATCGCCAGAGCGGCCTGCCCATGCTGCGCTTCGCCGATCTCGAACGCGACGTCGACCTGCTCGAAGCCGCGCGCGACCTGGCCCGCCGCTGCCTTGCCGAACGACCGGCTGTGGCCACGGCCCATGTCGATCGCTGGATCGGCCACAAACAGGCGCTGTCTTCGATCTGAGCTGCGGCATAATTCCGTTTTTAATCCTGGTCGCTTCCCGTGCACGATCCCCGGCAGGGCTGGGTCGCCCACCCGTTCTCCATTCCGCGTCCCTTGCGCCGCTGGCTCTGCGACCGCGGTTCGCTCACGCAGCGCCTGCGATCGCGCTGCCGGGATTTCCGCGTCGTTCCGCACACGACCGGCCATGCTCCTCCGCATGCGGACGAACACGCCCTGCTCGGACTGCCGGCCGACATGCGCGCCTATGTGCGCGAGGTCAGCCTGATGTGCGGCGACACCCCCATGGTATTCGCCCATAGCGTGCTGCCCCTGCGCGGTTTGCGCGGAGGCTGGAACGGCATCACCCGGCTCGGCAGCCGCTCGCTCGGCGAAGCCCTGTTCAGGAACCGCCGCATTGCGCGCCAGTCCCTTGCCTTCCGCTGCGTGCGCCGCGGCCATCCGCTGTATCGGGCGGCCGCGCGCCGGCTCCCCGGCGCGCCTGCCCGGTTCTGGGCGCGCCGTTCCGTCTTCTGCCTCGCAGGCCATCCTCTGCTGGTCACCGAGGTCTTCCTGCCCGCCATCGCAAGCCTATGACCCTGAGCGAACGCCTGACCGAGTACGAAAAGCTGATGCGGCTCGACAAGCCCATCGGCATCCTGCTGCTGCTGTGGCCCACCTTGTGGGCGCAGTGGCTCGCCGGGCAGGGCCGGCCCGACGGGATGATCCTGTGGATCTTCATCGTCGGCGTGGTGCTGATGCGTTCGGCCGGCTGCGTGGTCAACGACTACGCGGACCGCGATTTCGACCCCCATGTGGCGCGTACCCGCGATCGTCCGCTGGCTGCGGGGCGGGTCAGTCCGAAGGAAGCCTTGCTGCTCGCGGCGGGCCTGTCGCTGCTCGCCTTCCTGCTCATCCTGCCGCTCGACCGGCTGGTGATCGAACTCTCGGTCGTGGCACTGTTCCTCGCCGCCAGTTACCCGTTCACCAAACGCTTCTTCGCCATCCCCCAGGCCTATCTCGGGATTGCGTTCGGATTCGGCATCCCCATGAGCTACGCGGCCCTGTGGGGCACGGTCCCCGCGGAAGCGTGGCTCCTGCTCGCTGCGAACGTGCTATGGGCCATCGCCTACGACACCGAGTACGCGATGGTCGACCGCGAGGACGATCTCAAGATCGGCATCCGTACCTCGGCCATCACCTTCGGACGTTTCGACACCGCAGCAGTGGCGGCCTGCTACGTCGCCGCCCTGCTTTTGCTGGCCTGGGTCGGCTGGGCGCGTTCGATCAAGTGGCCTTTCTACGCCGGGCTGGTTGCGGCAGCAGCCCTCGCGGCCTATCACCTGTGGCTGATTCGCGACCGCGAGCCGCGCGCCTGTTTCCGCGCATTTCTCCACAACACCTGGTTTGGCGCTGCGATCTTCGCCGGAGTCGTCCTGAGCTATCTATGAGGGGCAGGCGATGCGCGACTGACGGCTGCCTGTGTAGGGCTGCTTGATGTCGCCCAGGCTCTTCAGCACGTCCTGGTCCTCGCTCTTGATGACGAAATAGAAATCGGTCCCCTGCTTGGGTAGCGCCTCGACCCGCGTACCGAGTACGCCCTTGCCCTCGACTTCGTGCACGCGTCGTCCCGCCGCCTCGGCGTTGGCGTAGAGGCCCAGCGAAATGGCATTGCGCCATGGGCCATCCTTCACCACGAACGCATCGCTGACGCCCGCTGCAGTCAGCTCGTTCAGTTTTTCCGCAGCCGACTGTGCGCTGGGCAAGGGCGGAAAGATCACCCACTGCCGCGTATTCACCGGCATTTCCGCGAACGACATCACCCGCTCGCCCGCCAGCGCCTTCAACTGTTCGCGCACCTGCGCGAATTCGCCGGCATTGAGGCCGCGCCATTCTACGCACAGCGCCTGGTTCCGTACCGGCGTCGGTGGCACCGCAGCAGGCACGGCGTCCGCACGCGACTGGCTGCGCAGGCTCAGCCGATCGACGTGCAGGGGGGCATTCTGTTCCGCCGTCCGGGCAGACCACCGGCTGCCCGCAAGAAAATACCCTGCCACCGCCAGATTGGCCGCGAGCAGAAACCAGACCAGCCATTTCATGCGCTTGCCTCCTTTCGGGCGACACAGTCGATGCCTTCGAGCACGAGAGCGGGCACATGTTCCACGTCCATGCCGAGATGCGGCAACAGTCGCATCGCGTCGCCTCCCGTGAGAAAGCAGTGCGGGCAATCGCCCGCCGCACGGGTCAGACGGTCATACTGGCTCGCGATCGCGCCGCACAGTGCAGCTACGATGCCCGTTTCCACCGCATCCTCGGTACGGCGCGGGAAATCCTGCCACTGCCCCTCGCCGTGCCCGACGCGAGCCGTTCCCTCCTGCAGGGCAGTACGCATCATGTTTCCCCCCGGCACAACGAGACCCCCCATGAATTCGCCCGCCGCGCTCAACGCATCGATCGTCAGTGCGGTGCCGGCAGACACCACCAGGCTCGCCGCCCGGCTACGTGCACGCGCCGCGATCAGGGCCATCCAGCGATCCACACCCAGGCGTTCCGGTACGGTGTAGGCATTACGCACTTCGCCAAACACGGCCTCCGCACCGAGCCAGCGCACCGCCATGCCGGCGGCTTCGAACCACGACCGCAAGCGTCTTTCGTTCTCGTCATTCGTCACGCTCGCCACATACACCTGCGTCTGCGGCGCATGCCAGGCTGCAAGTGGTGCCAGATCGTCATAGTGTGCGGCGCCCTGGGCTTGCCAGCGGTCTCCGGTGCCGACTGCCCATTTGAGGCGGGTATTCCCGGCATCGAGCAACAGGCGTGTCATGTGCTCCGACGCCTCCCCAGACGCAGGCTGATCTCGCCGCCACTGATGATCCGTTGCCCCCCATCGTCTTCGCGCAGCACGAAAGCACCGCCAGCATCGACGCCCGCAGCGGTGCCATGCAGCGTCCGTCCGTCCGGCAGATGCAGGCTGACCGCTTTGCCCTGATAGGCATCGTACGCGCACCACTCTGCGTGCAGGGCGGCGAATCCACCCTGCCGGAACCGCTCCACGACCTCGTGCAGTTCGCGCAGACAGTCCGCCAGCATGCGATTGCGTCCGGTCTTCACATCCATCTCGCCCAGATCGATGACAGCCTGATCGATGCGCTCGCGTTGCGATTCGCGCAAACGCACATTGAGACCGACCCCCGCTACGGCGAACGCCGAACCATGCATGTCGCCCTGCACTTCGATCAGGATGCCGGCAAGCTTTCTGTAATCGACGAGTACATCGTTCGGCCATTTGAGCCGCGCAGGATACCGGCTGTGTCGGTTGATGGCGCGCGCCACGGCCAGTCCGACAGCCAGGCTGAGGCCCGCCATCGCCTGCAGCCCGTTTTCGAAGCGCCACAAGACCGAGAAGGTCAGACTGTCTCCCGGAGTGGCATACCAGCTGCGACCGCGCCGCCCGCGGCCGGCTTCCTGATGCTCCGCCACGACCACCGTACGGTCTGGCGCACCGCGCAGGGCCTCGCGCATCAGCATGCTGTTCGTCGAATCCACGCTCTCCAGTATGCGTAAGTCATAGCTACCGCTCAAATCAGCGAGATGGCCGGCAATCTCTGCCTGCCCCAGCCACTCGATCGCCTCGGGCAGACGGTAGCCCCGCCCGCGCACGGCATGGACAGTCAGCCCGAGGTGTTCCGCCTGTGCCAGCACGTTGAACACGCTGGCACGCGACAGCCCGAACTCGCGTGCCAGGTCCTGGCCCGAGTGAAACGCGCCGTCGGACAGGCGGCGCATGATGGGGAAGAGCGCTTTGTGGAGTCGATGCAGCACGCTTCGATTTTACATGGCGTTCCCTACAACTTCGGTGATATCCACCGCCCGTGCGGCGCCATTCTTGTTTTCTTTCATCTGTGCAATAAAAAACCCCTCCTGTTGAGGGAGGGGTTTTGGCTGCGTGTTGAGCGCATTGTAAGGAGTCTGACGATGACCTACTTTCACAGGCGGGAGCCTACTATCATTGGCGCGGGAGCGTTTCACCGTCCTGTTCGGGAT
>JBGAFM010000003.1:0-438184 GCA_044227225.1 Thiobacillus sp.
TGTAGGCGATGAGCTCCCGGCTGGCGGTGCGCACCTCCTGTTCCAGGCTGGCCTGGCGTTGCGCCTGTGCGGCTTCGAGCTCGGCCAGCCGCGCGACCATCTCGTTGTAGCGGCCGAGCAGCGGGGCGATGAGGCTGTCGACGCGATGCGTCTCGACCTGCGCGAAATCGTGCTGCGCCAGCCGCTGCATCAGGCGGTCGAGATCGCGCAGCGGTTCCAGGATGCGCCGCCGCGACAGCACGAAGCCGACCGCGCCGGCGACCACGATGATCGCCAGCGCCGCGGCGGCGAGGCGGAATTCCTGCCGCGCGCGCGCGGCGATGGTTTTGAGCAGGGCGTCGTGGGCGCGCGCCTCCGCGGCCAGCGCCTCGTGCATGAGCGTCACCGCGTCTCGCAGCACCGTCTGCGGCGGCAGCGTGCCCGTCGCGAAGAGCGCGTGGGCGTCCGTGATCGCATCGCGCGCCTGGGCCGACAGCAGGTCCGGATCGCGCGCCAGCGCGAAGAGCGCATTGCGCTGCGCGTTCAGCCTCGCCGAATCCAGACTTTCCTCGCCGCGCAGGTCGCGCACCAGTGCGTACTGCATGTCCAGGCTCTGCAGCTGGATGCGCCGGATCGCCGCAAGATGCACTTCGAGCGGCGCCAGCGCGTGGAGGTTGCGCCCGAGCGAGGCCAGCATGAGGCCGAGCGCGAGCACCACCACGCCGGCCGCGACCAGCGCGGGAAAAGCCAGCGACCGCACGAGGACGTTCTTCATGCGGCCGACTTGTACCGGATCGTCCATCGCCCCGCAAGCCGCCACGGCTTACAGCGCCTGGATCGCCTGGCTGAGATCCTGCGTCAGCGTGCGCAGCGCGTCGCGATCGATCGGCCTGCCCGGCGTGCGGATGGCGGCGAGTTGCTGCTGCAGCGCGTCGATGCGCTGCACCGTGTCCGGCGCGATCTCCTTCACGTCGCGCGCCTGCTCGAGATAGCGCTGCACCTCGCCCAGGTCGTTCTGCGCCTTCGTCGCGTTGCCGCCGACGAAGGCATCCGCGTCCGCGTAGCGCGCCTGCAGCTTGGCCTCGATCAGGCTCTGCTTCAGGGTGCTGCCCGCGCGCAGGCGAGCCCAGCCGACGTCGGTGTAGTCCATCGCGCGATCGGCCAGTGCATGCGCACGTTTCCACAGCATCGCGAAATCGCGCTCGCTGGCCTGGCCGTCCTGGTCGAGCCGGCTGTCGAGCGCGCGTGCGTCGTCGCGCAAGGCCTGCACGTCGGCGCGGGCCGAGCCCTCTGCCCGCTGTGCCGCACGGTCGAGCTGCGCGATCGCGCGCTTGAGATCGGCGCGTGCGGCATCCAGCCGGCCCGCCTTCATGTTGGCGTCCGCCCGCGCGAGGTTGGCCTTGGCGGGCACCAGCGGTTCGTCGACGACGATCGACTGCGTCACCACGTGATCCTGCGCGGCGCGCAAGAGCAGGTCGGCACGCTTCAGATCGTGCCTGGACAAGGCATCCTGTGCGGACTGGAGGAAGGTGCGCGTGGCCGCGAGCGGCAGGTCGGTTTCCTCGTACATCAGGGCAGCGTCCACCGCCTGGATATCCTTGCTTGCGCCGGCACGGTTGCCGGTCCCGGCCCCGCGATCGCCCTTGTCGCCCTGCGCATGCGCGGCCGGGGCACGGGCGAAATCCTCGACTTCGTTCAGCGCCGCATCGAGCGGTACGAGATCGGGCTGCACCTGCTCGGTCTGGTCGTATTTCAGGCTGGAATCGGCGAGCCGTATCTGGTCGCGCACGTTCGCTGTGGGCAGCGCCGCGTGGATGATGTCGAGCAGCGTGCCGGCCTGGCCGAGCAGGTCGCGCGTCGCCGCTTCGTCCTGGCGCGCCAGGGCGGCGCGCGCCGCGCCGATGCGGTCGAGCACTTTGGCGCCCGCACGCGACAGCGCCGCCTCGTCGGCGCGGCTGATCGCGCGCCCCGGGGTCACGGTCACGTCCTCGCTGATGCGCGAAGCCGGCGCGCTGGCCCAGGCCAACTGGCTGCCCGCAAGCGTGGCGGTCAAGAGCAGGGCGAGGGGTTTCATCGATGCATTCATGGCGGTCTCCTTGGAATTCGGTCTGCACAAAGTCGTGCGCAGCGATGCCTTGCAGCGGACGTGCCAGCTCGAAATTACCTGCAGAATCAGCGGCCCCGGATCCGCTGTCCGCGGCGCGCGGGGCAAATGCCCCGGCCAGCCGGTGGATAAACCCCGCCTCAGATCTGGAAGGCAGCCAGCAGCAGCAGGCCCTCGGCCGCCTCGCGCAAGGCGCCGGCCGGCGGTAGCGCGGCGTCCTGCGCGCGCGCGTCGAGCCGCGCGCACCAGCCGGCCAGCGCGGCGACATCGGCGGCCTCGCGCAGGAGCAGCACCAGCTCGAAATTGAGGAAAAGGCTGCGAATGTCGAGATTGGCCGAACCGACGATGCCCAGCGTGTCGTCGAACAGCATCGCCTTGGCATGCACCATCGCGCCCGGCACCAGGCGGATGCTCGCCCCCGCCGCCGCCAGCTCGCGCAGCGCACGCGCACGCACCCAGTCGGCCAGCCGGTGATTGGACCGCGCGGGAAGAATCAGGCGCACTTCCACACCGCGCCGTGCCGCCAGGCACAGCGCCTGCAGCAGTGCCTCGTCGGGCACGAAATACGGCGTCACCAGCACGATGCTGCGCCGCGCCGCATAGCTGGCGGTGAGCAGCACATCGTGCAGGGTGTCGCCGGCCTGGTCCGGCCCGGAATACAGCACCGTCATGCGCGTGCCGCGCATCGGTGCCGCCTCGGCGGGCGCCGCCTCCCGCACGGCAAATCGCCAGTCGCGTTCGAAGCCCTGCTGCAGCACCGTCGCCGCCTCGCCTTCGACCAGCAGGCTGAGATCGGTCCAGACGCCGTCGGCCGCGAAGTATTCGTCGGCCACGTTGCGACCGCCTGTCCACGCCCGCGCGCCGTCGGCGACGACCAGCTTGCGGTGGTTGCGCAGATTGGTACGCCCGCGCAGGGGGCGATGCAGCAGCGGAATGAACCAGGCCGTCGCCACGCCGGCCGCGCGCAGGGCCGCCAGCCGGCTGCGCGCGATGCGCAGGGAACCGATGCCGTCGATCAGCAGGCGCACCCGCACGCCGGCCGCGGCGCGTTCGGCCAGCGCCTCCATCACGGCCGCACCGTGCGCATCGTCGGCAAGGACGAAGAGCCCCACGTCGAGCGTGCTGCGTGCGCTGCGGATCAGGTCCTGCAATGCGCGCCAGGCCGCGGCCCCGTCCGTGTGCAGGCACAGGCGTTCGGCACCACAGGGGGCGATGCCGCCATGCGCAAGCAGGCGGTCGACTGCGCCGTCGCCGGCGACCGGCGCCACGAGGCATTGCGCCGCGCGGCGCGGCGCCAGCTTGCGCGTGCCGATGGCGAGATACAGCGGCACCGCGAACCAGGGCAGCAGCAGGTGCAGCAACCAGGGATGGGACATGGGGACGCGGCGAAGGAGTCGGACTGGATATCGACGCCAGTGTCCGTGCCCGGCGGCGCCGCTGTCAAACCGCGCGACGCACTGGCCCATTTGCCCCGCCGCATCGGGGGAAGTGCACCGCACGTCGAACGCTTGCCGCACGCCTCCCCTTGCAAATCAATCGCTTGCCGCCCTGGCACGGCATCTGCAAATCGAGGGGCAGATGGATCGCTTCCATCGTCGTTCCCATTTTCAAGGAGAGCATCATGAAAGACCTCAATGCCGTCATCGGCGTGTACGACACGCACGCCGCCGCCGAAACCGCCGTGCGCACCCTGCAGCGCAGCGGCTTCGACATCAAGCGCCTGTCCATCATCGGCAAGGGCTACCGTACCGAGGAACATCCGGTCGGCTTCTACACTACCGGCGACCGCATGAAGACCTGGGGCGGCTTCGGCGCCTTCTGGGGCGGGCTGTGGGGCGTGCTGGTGGGCGGCGCCTTCTTCTGGGTGCCCGGCTTCGGCCCGCTGGCCGCCGCCGGCGCCATCGCCCACCTGCTGGCGGGCGCGCTGGAAGGCGCGGTGCTGGTGGGCGGGATGTCGGCGCTGGGCGCCGCGCTCGTCGGCCTCGGCATGACGAAGGCGCAGGCGATCCGCTACGAGCGCGACCTGAAGGCCGACCGCTACCTGCTCTTCGTGCATGGCAACGCGAGCGAGATCGACGCCGCGCGCAGCCTGCTCAAGCCTGCCGAAGCCCTGGCCTGAACGCCGCCACGCAAGGAGAACGCCATGAAACCCCACATGCGTGCGTCGCGTCTTGCGCTGGCGCTCCTGCCGGCGTTGCTCGCCGGCGGCTGCGCCTCGATGGGCGACGCCAGGCCCGCGCGCGTCACGGTGCCGGAAATCGTCGCGCTGGCGCACGAAGGCGTGCCGGCCGACGCCATCCTCGCGAAGATACGCGCCGCCGGCACGGTTTACCGCCTCACCGCCAGCCAACTCGCCGACCTGCGCGACCGCGGCGTGCCCAACCGGGTGATCGACGCCATGCAGCAGAGTTATCTCGACGCGGTGCGTCGCGACCAGCGCTACGCGGACTGGAACCGCTGGACCTTCGACGGCGGCTGGTGGTATGGCGGCGGTCCCTACGGCTGGCGCCATCGCTGGTATTGAGGAGCACGACATGGACACGATGCTTGCATTCGTGCGCGACTACGGCGGGCTCGTCGGCCCGCCGCTCCTCCTCGTCGTCATCGCGATCCGGGTGTTTCGTCCCTCGGCCCGCACGCGCTATCGCAAGGACGGGGACCTGCCTTTCGAGGACCGGGCGGGAACCGGCTCGCGCGGCGCGCGGTCGGAGCAGTAAGTCCGTGCGCCCGGCGCGGACGCGTTCGTTTCGTTACACAGCAATGGAGAACCCATGTCGAACCTGACGCTTTCCCCCACCCGCCTCCTCCTCGCCCTCGTGGCCGCCGGCGCGCTCGGCGGCGGCGGCGCCGCCTGGATGATCGGCAACCATGCCAACGCTTCCGCCGTCGCGGCGGCCGCCGCCCCGGCGCCCCTGCCGGTGGCCTTCAATGGCGCCCCCGATTTCACCGGCATCGTGCAGCGCTTCGGTCCGGCCGTGGTCAACATCAGCGTGACCGGGGCGGCGGCCGACGACGACGAGGGCGGGGACGATGCCGCCGCCCTGCCGCGCGGCGCCGATCCCGACGATCCCTTCTTCCAGTTCTTCAAGCGCTTCGGCGGGCCCGGCTTCGGTCCCAACTTCGCCGTCCCGCGCGGCCAGCCCATGCTGCGCGGCGAAGGCTCCGGCTTCATCGTCAGCCCAGATGGCCTCATCCTCACCAACGCGCACGTCGTGCGCGGCGCCTCCGAGGTGACCGTGAAGCTCACCGACCGCCGCGAATTCCAGGCCAGGGTGCTGGGCCGCGACGACAAGACCGACGTCGCGGTGCTGAAGATCGATGCGAAGAACCTGCCCACGCTGCCGCTCGGCAATCCGCGCGACCTCCGGGTGGGCGAATGGGTGCTTGCCATCGGCTCGCCCTTCGGATTCGAAAACAGCGTGACCGCCGGCGTGGTCAGCGCCAAGGGCCGCTCGCTGCCCGACGACAGCTTCGTGCCCTTCATCCAGACCGACGTGGCGGTGAACCCCGGCAACTCCGGCGGCCCGCTGTTCAATTCGCGTGGCGAAGTGGTCGGCATCAACTCGCAGATCTTCAGCCGTTCCGGCGGCTACCAGGGCCTGTCGTTCGCCATTCCCATCGATCTCGCGGTGCGCATCAAGGACCAGATCGTCGCCACCGGACACGCCACCCACGCGCGCCTGGGCGTGACGGTGCAGGAAGTGAACCAGGCGCTCGCCGATTCGTTCAAGCTCGACAAGCCTGCCGGCGCGCTCGTCGCGCAGGTGGAACCGGGCAGCGCCGCCGACAAGGCGGGCCTCAGGACGGGCGACGTGATCCGCGCCTTCGACGGCCAGCCCATCGTCCAGTCGGGCGACCTGCCGGCGCTGGTCGGCCAGGCCGCGCCGGGCAAGCCGGCCACGCTGGAAATCTGGCGCAACGGCAAGCGCGAGGACCTGCGCGTGACGCTCGGCAACGCCAGCGACACCCCCGCCAGGGTCGCCGCCGGCGACAACGCCGACAAGGCCAGGCTCGGTCTCGCCCTGCGTCCGCTGGCGCCGGAGGAGTCGCGTGCCGCCGGGCTGCAATCCGGCCTCGTCGTCGAGGAGGTGCAGGGCCCTGCCGCGCGCGCAGGCGTGGAACCCGGCGACGTCATCGTCGCGGTCAACGGCAACAAGGTGGACAGCGTGGAGGCCATGAAGCGCGTGATTGCGCACGCCGGCAAGTCGGTGGCGCTGCTCGTGCAGCGCAACGGCCAGCGCCTGTTCGTGCCGGTGCGCATCGGCTGATCGCGCGCCGGCGACGGCGCACGGCGCGGGTCAGGCCGTGGCGCGGGCAGGTGCCGGTGCCGGTGCGACCCCGGACACGGTGTGCGGCTCGCCGTGCAGCGCCAGCGCATAGATGCGCTGCAGGTCCTCTTCGCTCACGTCGACGAAGGTATCCAGCTGGGAGAGCGCATAGACCAGCGCGCTGTGCGGAATCATCGGTTCCTCGCGCGCTTCGTGCGTACGCTCCACCTGCGTCTCCGCCTCGCGCGCCAGCCGGGCGTGCCAGACCTGGGGATAGCGCCGCCACGCGAAGGGGTAGTTGTACGCCACCGCAAACGCCAGCAGCACCACCGCCCCCAGCAGGATGGGCCCGCTGACGTAGGCATAGCCCAGCGCGTGCACCGGCTCGCCGCCCACCACCGCGAACAGCGCCGTCGCTCCGCCGGAAGGATGCAGGCAGCGCATCACATACATGGCGGTGATCGCCCCGCCCACCGCGCAGCCCGCCGCCAGCGCCGCATCGTGCGGCAGCGCCTGCGCGCACGCCACGCCGACGATGGCGGACACAAGATGGCCGCCGATCACCGGCCACGGCTGCGACACCGCGCCGTGCGGCATGGCGAACAGCAGCACCGCCGTCGACCCCATCGAGGCCGCCACCAGACCGGCCGATTCGCTCAGCCAGAGATGGCTGATCCACATCACGATCGCAATGCCGATCAGCCCGCCCAGACCGGAAATCCAGTGCTCGCGCTCGGAAACGGAATACGCCAGTTTGCGCACCATCTTCGTTCCCCCCGCTCAGCCCGTGCTCCAGGCGCGCGGCCGCCGCATGCCTGCGATCTTGCACGCCTGTTTCACGTAGCCGTAGGGAAAGAGTTCGAACAGCTTCTTCTGCGCCTCGCGCCCGTAGCGTTCGGCCAGATGCTTGATCACGAAGCGCGCATCGGCGGCGATCTGGTGCTCGTCGTAGTAGTCGCGCATGAAGCGGATGGCGTCCCAGTGGTCGTCGTTGAGCACGAGGTTCTCGCCGGCGGCGAGCGCCACGGCGACCTCCTCGTTCCAGTCGCCCGGCTCGACGAGATAGCCCTCGACGTCGCGCACCGGTAGCAGGGTTGAAGGGGCTCTGTCCATGATCCGTTCCTCGTTGAAGGGAGTTGAAACGAGTCTACGGATGCGCCTTGTATTTGACTAACGATTATTTTTTGTATTTGCTATCGAAAATGTCGATATAAACCGGAACATGGATACCGAACTCGCCCGCACCTTTCTTGCCGTGGCCGCCACCGGCAACTTCGTCGCCGCCGCCAGCCGCCTCTTCGTCACGCAATCGACGGTGAGCGCGCGCATCCACAGCCTGGAAACCACGCTCGGCGCGCGCCTCTTCCAGCGCGGCCGCAACGGCGCCGAACTCACCCCCGCCGGCAAGCGCTTTTTGCGCCACGCCAAGCACCTGGTGCGCACCGTGGAACAGGCGCGCCACGACGTCGGCCTGCCGCAGGGCTATTCCGACGTGCTCACCCTCTCCGGCCGCATCGCCCTGTGGGAAGGCTTCCTGCCGCACTGGGTGGCGTGGATGCGCGAAGCCGCGCCGGAAGTGTCGCTGCGCCTGGAAATCGGCTTCGAGGCCGACATCATGCAGGGCCTCATCGAGGCCACCGTCGACGTCGGCGTGATGTACACCCCCACCGAACGCGCCGGCCTCGTCGTCGAAGCCCTGTTCGACGAAACTCTGGTCCTCGTCACCAGCGACAGGAAGCGCGGCTGGCCCGACCCCGGCTACATCCACATCGACTGGGGCCCCGAATTCCACGCCCAGTTCAGCGAACACTACGCCGACGTGCCGCCGCCCGCGCTGGTCGCCAACATCGGCTGGCTCGGCGTGCAGCAACTGCTCACCTACGGCGGCAGCGGCTACTTCCCCCTGCGGCTGGTGCGCCACCTGATCGAGGAACGCCGCCTGTGGCCGGTGAAGAACGCGCCCGCCTTCAAGCTGCCGGCGTGGATGGTCTACCCGCGCGACAGCGACAATG
Source organism: Thiobacillus sp. (assembly GCA_044227225.1). GTDB lineage: Bacteria > Pseudomonadota > Gammaproteobacteria > Burkholderiales > Thiobacillaceae > Thiobacillus. Next base: position 8,364 of record JBGAFM010000003.1, read on the forward strand.
CCACGCTAAGGCAGGCACTGGAAGGGTTGCGGGAACTGGCGCGGGCGGAGCAGGCGGCGGGAGGATGATTGGCTATGTCTGCAGTTCGGCCATTCCAGACAGTGGGACTCACAAAATTGAATGGCAGCTGTTTCGCAGCTTGCTGACCGCGGCACGTTTCGCTGTGGTTCATCACTTGGAAATTTCTTGCGTAGGGGATGCCGGAATGGAATCGCTTCGTGGCAGGAGATGTACTGCAGGTTGGTGCAATCAGAACGCGCGCCGGCGCGAGCGGTGGAAAAACTCCTGCGGTAGCGCTTTGCTAACTTTCTTTATAACGACCCATACGGGGCCGATGAGCGGATCCACTTCAAGCTTCTCGAGCGCCATCGGGGTGGCCGCCAATTGCTTTCGGAAGCGGGCACTCAAGCCGCGATCGTCGAGCAGGCGCGCCAGCTCTGGTAAATCCGGGGAGATCAGCTTGTCCAGTCGTGGCAGCCCGGCGGCGATCACCATGCCAGCGGGGTCGAAATCGACGAAGGCATGCACGGGAATGCTGGTCGAAGTGATGAGCCGGTTTGCTGCATCCGCCCTCGCCCCGCCTTCGGCGTCACCTCGATAAAGCACAAGCGGATTTGAGAAATCCGTGCTCACCAGCAAGCCTTCCTCGACGTCCCAGATATCGTTGAAGGTGTGCTTGTTCTCCACCAGGAGGATGCCGTCGTGCCGGATCGGGGATTCAAGAATCGACTCGACCTCGATCCCGAGATCGCCTCCTGCCGGCAATGGCAGCTGTACGCCACACACGGAAAGCGGTCGTTCCCGCAGCGCCTTGATCCGGACCCTACCTTCGTCTACCACGCTGCCGGCCAGCTTCTCGTCCTTGGCGAGATTTAGGCTTTCAGCCCGCCCCATTCCTGCCCAGCTTTCCGGGGTCGTTGTGCCCGCATCGACGCCGGCGCGCGACTTGAGCAGCGAGGCAATCTCAGTCTTGGCCGTCTCGTCGAAGATGATGGACGAGCCCTTTCGCAAGCCAAGGTTGTACGTGTCGGCGAACTCCAGCAGCGCCTTGCCAGGTGGGAAGCGGGTTTCCGCAGACCGGCAGATCTTGATGAGGGTGTTGATGAGCCGCTTGTCCATCAGGGCGTGGCCGAAATCACGACGTCAGAAACAAGGAGGTTTCCGTCGAACACCTCGAACGGCGTCTCCACGGGCGTCACCTGGAGCCCCATCCTCCCGGCGTTCTCACGGTACATTTGCTCCATCACGGCCTGCAGCCACAAGGGAAGCGTGATCGCACCCATGTTCGTAGGGTGATCCTCGAACCACTTCAGGGCGGAATGCGGCGTTCCGCTGGCCCTGCACGACTCCATAAGATCGAACACGGCCTTCTGGTAGGCCTTGGGCTCCAGAATCTCCGTCTCCTCCTCTTCGACGACGAGGGTCCCGCGCGGCCGCGTGGTCGATACCCGGACGGCAGGCGGGGCGATGTCCTGAGCCAGTTCCCCCAGCTCCTCGGTATAGGCCGGATTTCGTACGGACGGGTATGCCTTGATGGCAAGGCCGGCAGCTTTCGTCAGCCATCTCGGCGGATGCTGCTTCTCGTCCCAGGCCTTCGGCTCGTACAAGGGATTGCGTTCCATGAAGAGCCACATGGCCCGGACGCGCTTCGTGCGTTCTTCAATGGAGCGGAACTCGAACAGGTAATCCCGCAGGGTGCGCAGGATGTCGAGCAGGCTTTGCCGGAAGGACGGCAGGCGATCGACCAGCTGCGCGATGAACATCGGGGCAATCACCGAGAAGGCCGCCTGCGTCTCGACCCGCTCACCCCGGTCGGACAGGGTGAAGCCCTCGATGGCTTTGATGATCTTCTCGGTCCGGCCGATGTAATACGCATTCTGCCGGCGCTTTTCGGCAAGGGTGCTCACCGCCGCGAAGCGGTTTTCTACCAGCGCGCGCAGGTGCGCGAGATCGGTGGAAAGCGCGTCGGAAATCTCGTACATCGACTGGTGTATCTCGTCTTCCAGGCGCTCCTTGTCTTCGATCCTGCCGTCGTGGAATGCAGAAAAAAGCGAATCGAGCAGCTGGTCAATACGCTCGAAGGCAGCGCCGATGTCGGAGCCGATGAGATACAGGCGCTCGATGTTGAGCGAGGCATCGAAGAAGCGACGCAGCGTGGTGTGCAGGGTGTAGGTTTCCTGCGAACGGGGGATGAGGACCTTGTGCTGCTGCAGATACTCGACCCCGCGCGCGTTCTCGTCGCCTTTTGTAACTTCGCCGTTGTAGTAGGCTTGAGAAACCAGTTCATGATGGGCGGACAGCCGCCCTATCAGGATCGATACGCCGTCCCGCTTCAAATGAGCCTCCCCGTCTCCCCTTCAGGCTCTTTCTCCGTGCTGTCCTCGATGTTTTCGTTCTCGGCGAGAAAGTCCATCACCTCGTAGAAGTAGTCGATCTTCCCGGTTACCTGATACCGGTCGTTTTCGCGATCCTGGATGAGGTATCCGCTCTTGACCATCTGCTGCAGGACCCGGTCTAGCATCGACCGAACGCTGGAATCGCTGGAGGCGAATTCCTTGCCGAGGCTCGGGAATTTTCGCAGCTCCTCGCCGAGGTGCGGGTTGTCGGATACCGTTTTGAGCAGTGTCGGGAAGTCGAGGGCGTCGCCGGCAAAAAGGGTCTTGTCGGCGTGGGTTGCCTGCATGGCGAAGTTCAGGAACCCAAGCACCGGCTTGATCTCGTGCTTGATGATGCTGAATAGATCGCGAATCTCACGCCTGTCGGTCTTGCTGACGGAGACGTACGCGGCGTAATACGCCTCTCCGTTGGGAGAACTTTCCAGGCGCCGGCCGATGCGTGCGAGATAGCCGTCGATTTCAAGGCGCGCGGCCTCGTTCTTCAGGTACTCGAAAAGGTCGGGCTCGGTCGTGTTGCAGATGAACCGGCCTTCCAGGAGCTTGATGACAACACCGTCAAACATGGGCGGTCTCCTGCGGGAGTTCATAGGTGGCGACGCGCCGGCCTTCCCGGATCGTGTAGCGGTTCCGGAAGAAGGCCAGGATGTCCGGGTCAGCGTCGGGGAATGCGGAGATCAGGCTGATATGGTTCCTGGCCAGAAGATCCAGCAGCAGTTGCACGTTGCCGAAGTCGAGATCGCGCAGTTCGTCCAGTGCCCATACAAGCGAAACGCTCTCGCCCTTCCTGACCTTCTTGATGAGCCCAACGTAGATGACGCACAGGATGATGTAGGAAAGGCCGTTGCTCGAAATGTCCTTCAGCTGCTCCTCGTCGCGTGCCGTCTTGATCGGCTGGCCAACTTCGTCGATGTCCACCTCGATGTCGATCAGATCTTCCGGCTTGACCTCGATCATATGGCGTCCTTGCAGCTTTTTGACCACTTCGCCGACTGCATCAACGAAACTGACAGGTGGTAATTCGGTCGAGTCGATCCCGGCCCAGGCCGTGTATTCGAGATCCAGCGCCACAACCTTCTCCCACACGTCGATGGAGTCGAATGAGGCCTTCAGGCGGACAGCGATGCTGTTGATGCTGCGGAACTGGAGCGAGTCGTTCATCGCCTTCCCGAGATCCGACGAATAGGAAGTGACCTGGTTGCGGAATTTCGTCAGCCGGTCGTGGAATTCATGGATGCCCTGCGAGAAAAGCCGACATTGACCGAGCAGGAGGCGCTGCACGTCCTGATGAGCGGTGCCGTACCATTCCTGCAGCGGATTTACCCAGGCAAACGAGTTGTTCGTCGTATCCGGGCCAAGCTCTAGGCGCTTGTTGTCATAGAACTGGAAGGTCGAGGTGCCCGCGAGCGTGTACATCGACCGGAGGATCAGTTCGACCTCTTCGGCGGCCCTATCGCGCTCGCTCCTGATGGTCTGCAATGCGCCGTTGAGTTCGGTCACGACCCCATCCAGGCTCTTGGTGGGGCCGGTGCGGCTCTCCACCTCGGCCAGGTCGGCGGGCCAGTCGCGCAGCATGGCACACCGTTCCGTGACGAGAAGGCGCTGCCGCTCAAGGGTTTCCTTGCTGGCTTGCAGGGCATCCTTCTGTTCAATGAGCGCCTTGTTCCTGGAAGCGCGAAGACTCCGCACTTCAAGCTCCTCGTTGGCGAGACGCGCGTGTTCTGCCCTGTCGCGTTTCAGATCAGCGCGCAGCTCTGGAATCCGTGGCCACTGGTCGGCAAGCCAGGTACGCCATTCGGCCACCGTGGTCCTGCTGGCATTCGCTTTGGCCAGGCTGTCATTCTCGGCTTTGATGTCGAGCTGGAGGCGTTGCAGCGTTTCGGTGTCCACCCCGCCTTCCTTGAGCGCCTGCCGGAGTTCATCATCAAACTGAGACAGGTCCGATGCGTGCCGCCGTGACTCCTCCTCGATCAGCTTGTCGATGCTGGAGATCTGCGCGCTGGACAGATCCCACTCTTCCTTCACGGCCGCCGCCAACGCCTTTTCGTGGGCGCGCTTTTGTTCGGCAAGGCCGTCCCTGAGCGTGGTGATGGCCTCGCCATTCCTTTCAAGCTCGATCTTCTTCTCAGTCAGCGCGCGTGAGGCGTTTCTGGCGGCTTCATGAAGATCCGCGGCAAGCGCGCGCTGCGCCGTATTGAGTGCAATCTGGCATTGTCGTACGCGCGCTTCTGCTTCCAGGCGCAGAAGGTTCGTGCTCTGTGTCTTGTCGCTGGCGGCATTCAGCCTTCCAGATTGGGCCTCGAGGTCGGTTTCGCGGGCTTTGATGTCACCATTGATGCGTTCAATTGTGCGGTTCGCCTCCTCGATCTGAGTGGCCAGGTCGGCCTCGCTTGCCACGTTCGGGACGTCGAGAACGGAAAGATCGATGGATACGCCATACAGGTCGCTCCCATCCGTCAGCGAGGGCGCGAGGTCGTCGCGCAGCAACAGGCTTTCCGGGACGACGAGGGCAATGTCGTTCACCCAGGCTGGACGTTGCTCACGCAGGAAATGCAGGAGCGTTCCCGGCGCGGCATTTGAGATGGAAAGCAGGTGGCCACGCCGATCCTCGCTTTCCTGCAGCTGCACTCGAAGTGCTGTTATGCGGCGGTCGATAGCCTCGAATTCCTGCGTCTCGATATGGCGATCGCGCTCGGCTGCCTCATAAGCCTTTTCCGCTTCCCGAAGATTGGTGTTGGCCTCATTCAGTGTTGCCTGCGCGCGATCGCGTGCCTCGATGTATTGGGGGGCGGGCTGGGGAGAGGCAGCGGTTGTCTCCAGGGCGCCCACTGCCTTGGCGAGGGTAACGCGCGCGGATTCGAGCCCGGACATGGATTTTTTGAATTGACCCTCGATCTCCTCCCACGCCTTGCCGGCGGCGGCAGAAAGCTTCTGAATCGCTGATTCTTTCTTCTCCCGGATGGGGTCCTTGAGAGCGTTCTGTTCGCGCACAAACCGGTTCCAGGCAGCAGTGCGCTCGTTCTTCAGTTCCCCATAACGGTTGGCGACATCGGCGGACTGCCCGAGCAGGGTTCGCTGGCGCTCTCGCAGACCGACAAGCTGGTTCTCCAGCTGCGGAATGCTCTCAACCAGACTGGCGAGGGCTTCGATGTCATCCTTCTCATACTGGGCGTGCCGCCTCTCGAGGATCGCGATCTGTTCGGACGTTTCCGTGACCTTGCCACCGATCTTTCCGATATCCCCGGTGATCTGCAGCAGGCGGCTGTTCGCGGTCTCGTCGTTGGTGCTGATGTCCTGGTCGATCTGACGCATGGCCTTCTCAGCAGCCTGGATGCCGGCTTCCTGGTCGCGCTTGAGCAGCAGGAGTTCGGCGTGAAGCCCCCTCACCTGCTTCCCTGCGATGTCGTGGCGGATTTTGGCTTCGTCCAGCCCCTCCATGCGGAAGGCCTGCGCCATCGCCGATTTGTATGCGCGATGCTCCCTCAGCCAGTCCTCCATCTCCGCCTTGTTGGATACGAGCCTGATGCTCTGGCTCTCCTCCATGACGCTCGAGGCGATGATGCGCTTGATGTCGAGGAAGCTGGCGTCTCGGGAGAACATCCCGGTGACGATTTTCTCGATGTGCGGCAGGCTGGAGCTAGCGCCGACGAACGAGAATTGGGCAGCCAACTGGCGGTACTCTTTCTTCCGCACCGTGTTCTGGATGATGGAGCGGTAATCGGAAAGTACCGAAATCTGTTCCGAGCAGTATTCGCCGCGCTTGGTGATGTGGCGATTCAGGTCCGGGCCATCAATGAGCGAGCCGGCCTCGTCAGTGAAACGGGCGAGATCGAAAGGCTTGTCGATGAAACGGTAGCACACGTTGTCGCCGCCCCTCGAAGCGTGGATCGCGATCATGCTCAGCGCGCCGCGCCGACTGTACTCGAAGATCACGTACGAGGTGGAGTTCGTCAGGTAATGTTCGATGAAGGATTTCTTGACTCCGCCACCGCGCACCATCTTGTTCGGGCTCTCTCCGTAGAACAGAGGAATCAGGCGGAGAAGCGATGTTTTTCCGACGGCGTTCGTCCCGTTCAGTGAGGTGTGACCATCTAACCGGATCTCAACCTTTCCGCCCTTCTTGTAAGAGTCGAGCAGGATCAGCCGGGTCAGTTCAAAGCGTTCGGGTGTGGTCAATTCTTCTTCTCATTGCATGTGTGTGAACACAATCATCTTACTGCCATTGAGGAACAAACTAAGACAGCCGGTCGCGTATCCGTACGCACGTAGTACGTAGATATTCATATGATGGCGGCTTTGGTGTCGCTTTCGGTCGCTGGTTTGGTTAGCGGTGAGAGGCTACTTAGGCCGAACAAGAGGCATTGCGACGCGCCAGAAAAATGACCACTTCGGGCAAAGCGGCGGTTGTCGCCGTCTTTACTCTCGCCTCAATCCAGCGTCTTGCGATAGCGCTTGAAGCCGATGGCCATGACCACGCCCATGAACACCAGCAGGGGCCAGACGTTGGGCCAGGTTTCCAGCCAGCCGTTGCCCTTGAGCATGATGCCGCGCACGATGCGCAGGAAGTGGGTGAGCGGCAGGCCTTCGCCGATGACCTGGGCCCAGTGCGGCATGCCGCGGAAGGGGAACATGAAGCCGGACAGCAGCATGGACGGCAGGAAGAAGAAGAAGGTCATCTGCATGGCCTGCAGCTGACTCTTGGCCAGGGTGGAAAACATCATGCCGACGGTGAGGTTGGCGGCCAGGAAGACGAGCACGCAGGCGAGCAGGAGGACGAGGCTGCCGGCGATGGGTACGCTGAACAGACCCCAGGCGGCGACGAGGATGACGGCGACCTGGATGTAGCCGACCATGATGTAGGGCAGGATCTTGCCGATCATCACTTCCAGCGGATGCACGGGAAACGCGAGCAGGTTTTCCATGGTGCCGCGTTCCAGTTCTCGGGTCATGGCCATGCCGGTCATCATGATCATGGTCATGGTGAGGATGGTGCCCATGAGGCCGGGGACGATGTTGTACTGGGTGATGCCTTCGGGGTTGTAGTTGCGCTGCACGCGGATTTCGAAGGGCGGCGCGCCGTTGTTCAGGCGGGCGAGCGTGCCCTTGAGGTCGTGCTGCAGCGCGCTCTGGTTGAGATTGGCCAGGGCGGACAGCGCATTGCCGGTGGCGGCCGGGTCGGACGCGTCGGCTTCCAGCAGCAGCGCCGGCTTTTCGCCGCGCACCAGCTGCCGCGTGAAGTCCGCCGGGATCGAGACGATGAACTGGAGGTCGCCGACGGCCATGGCCTCGCGCGCCTCGGCGATGCTGGCGGGCGCGGGCTGCACGTCGAAGTAGCCGCTGTTTTCCAGGCTGGCGACGAAGCTGCGCGTGTAAGCGCTGGGGCTGGCGTCGAACACCACGGTGGGCAGGCTCTTGGGGTCGGTGTTGATGGCGAAGCCGAACAGCACGAGCTGCATGACGGGGATGCCGACCATCATGGCGAAGGTGATGCGGTCGCGACGCATCTGCACGAATTCCTTCAGCACGATGGCCCACAGGCGGTTCCAGGCGAGCGGGAATCTCATGCGGGAACGTCCTGCACCTTGTCCATCAGCCGGATGAACACCTGCTCCAGCCCGGTTTCGGCAGGCTCGTATTGCAGGCCGGGCTCGGCGGCCAGGCTCTGCGCGATGCGCGCGCCGTCCTGCCCGCTCACGCTGTAGACGTTGCCCATGGCGACGACCTGCTCGATACCGGGCAGCTTGCGCAGCCGGTCGGCCAGCGCCGGGTTGTCGTCCTTGACGGAAAACGTGGCGAGCTGGCTGCGGGCGATGAGTTCCTCGGGCGAGCCGGAGGCGAGCAGGTTGCCGTAGGCGATGTAGGCCAGGCGATGGCAGCGCGCGGCCTCGTCCATGTAGTGGGTGGACACCAGCACGCTGACGCCCTGCCCGGCCAGGCGGTGGATCTCGTCCCAGAAATCGCGCCGCGCCTTGGGGTCGACGCCGGCGGTGGGCTCGTCCAGCAGCAGCAGGCGCGGACGGTGCAGCATGCAGGCGGCCAGCGCCAGGCGCTGCTTCCAGCCGCCGGAGAGCTGGCCGGCGAGCTGGCCGGCACGGTCGGCCAGGCCCAGCTCTTCCATCGCGGCCTGCACGGTCTGTTTGCGATTGGGCATGGCGTACAGGCGCGCGACGAAGTCGAGGTTCTCGCGGATGGAGAGGTCCTCGTAGAAGCTGAAGCGCTGGGTCATGTAGCCGACCTGCTTCTTGATTTCGGCGCTCTGCGTGCGCACGTCGAAGCCGAGGCAGGTGCCGCTGCCTTCGTCCGGCGTGAGCAGCCCGCACAGCATGCGGATGGAGGTGGTCTTGCCGCTGCCGTTGGGGCCGAGGAAGCCGTAGATCTCGCCGGTTTCGACGCGCAGGTCGAGCGCGTTGACGACGCGCCGCGGGCCGAAGGACTTGCTCAGGCCGTGTACGTCGATGGCATAGTCGCCGTTCATCGTGCCGGCGTGTGCAGGCGCACGCTCACCGGCTGGCCGGGGTGGAGCTGCGCGGCCTGCGCCGGCTGCGGCCAGGCTTCCACCAGATAGACCAGGCGGTGCCGGTTCTTCTCGCTGTACAGCACGGGCGGAGTGTATTCCGCGCTGGCGCTGATGAAGCGGATGGTGGCCGGCAGCGGATCCGCGCAGGCGTCGCACTGCACGTCGACGGCCTGCCCGGTGCGCAGCGCGCCGAGCGCGGTCTCGGGGACGAAGAAGCGGACCTTGATGTTTTCCGGCGGCAGGATGGACACCACCGGCTGGCCCGGCGCGGCCCATTCGCCCGCGCGGTAGAAGACGTCCTGCACCTGCCCCGCCACCGGCGCACGCTGCGCCTTCTGTTCGAGCCGGATGGCGTCCTGCGCGAGCGCGGCCTGGCTGGCCGCCACCTGCGCCTGCGCGGCGGCGCGTTCGTCCTTGCGGCCCGGCAGGCGCGCGCTGGCGAGCTGGGCCTGCATCTGGGCGATGGCCGCGTCGTCGCGGGCGAGCTGGGTGCGCACGATCTCGAGCGATTCGGCGCTGACGAAGCCCTTGGCCACGAGCGCCTGCTGGCGGGCGAGCCGGTCGGCCGACAGCACGCGCTGCGCCTGCGCGTCGCGCAGCTGGGCCTCGATCACGGCGATTTCCGGCGGCCGCTTGCCGCTGGCCAGATTACCCAGTTGCGCCTGCGCCTGCGCGAGCTGGGCTTTCGCCTGGCCGACGGCGGCGGCTTCGGTGGCGCTGTCCTGGCTGAACAGCGGCGCGCCCGCGGCGACGGCATCGCCGCGCTGCACGGCGAGCGCGGTGAGCTGGCCGTTCTGCTGCGCGGCAACCAGCACCGGCTCGCCTTCGATGTAGCCCTGGAAGTGATCGGTCGCGGCCGGCTGGCAGCCGGCGAGCAGGCCGGCCAGGAGCGGTGCGAGGAAGAGGATTCGGGCGCGCGGGTTCATTGTCTTCAGGCCGGTTTGATCGCCACCATGTCGATCAGCGCCGACATGCCGTGATGGTGCGCACCTTCGCTGATGTGCGATTCGTGCTCGGCCAGGTGCGCGATGGTCCAGTCGCCGAACCAGCGCCGCAGGTCGGCTTCGACGTACAGGTTGGCCGGGTTGGACGGACCGCCGGTGCCGTATTCGATCTGCTTCGGCGTGTAGCCCTGCAGGATGAGCGTGCCGCCGGGCTTGAGGGTGCGGCGGATGCCTTCGATGATGGCCTCGCGTCCGGGCGGCGGCACGAACTGGATGAAGATGGCGACGACGACGTCGTAGGCGGCTTCGGGCCAGGCCCAGGCCAGCACGTCGGCCTGTTCGAGTTCCAGCGTGACGCCGCGTTCGGCCGCGAGCTTCGCCGCCTTGGCGAGCGCGGCGGGCGAGAAGTCGATGGCGTGCACCCTGAGCCCCTGCTGCGCCAGCCACACGCCGTTGCGGCCCTCGCCGTCGGCGATGGCAAGCGCGCGCTGCCCCGGTTTCAGGGCCTGCGCCTGACTGGCGAGGAAGACGTTGGGCGCGGTGCCGAAGACGTATTCGTCGGTGGAATACCGCGTGTTCCAGAACTCGAGACTCATTATCTGGCGTTGACCGTGAGCAGGCGTTCGAGCTGTTCGGCCGGCACCATGCCGGGAATGCGCACGCCGTTGGCGAAGAAGAGCGTGGGCGTGCCGGAGACGTTGAGCTTGCCGCCGAGCGCGACGGTCTCGTCGACCGGGTTGGCGCACTTGCCGTCGTTGTCGGGCACCACGCGGCGCTCGATGTAGTCGTCCCAGGCCTTGTTGCGGTTGGGCGCGCACCAGATCTGCTTCGACATCTGCGCGGCCCTGGGATGCAGGCCCTCGACCGGGTGCAGGAAGGTGTAGACGGTGATGTTGTCGACCTTGGCGAGCTCGGCGTCGAACTTGCGGCAGTAGGGGCAGTCGACGTCGGAGAACACGACCAGCTTGCGCTCGCCCTTGCCCTTCACGGTCTTGATCGCGTTGTTGAGGGGGAACACGCTCCAGTCCACGGCCTGCAGCTTGGAAAGCCGCGCCTGGGTGAGGTTGGTGCGCGACTTGAGGTCGATGACGTCGCCGGTGAAAACGTATTTCCCCTTGTCGTCCATGTAGATGAGCTGGCCGTCGAGATAGACCTCGTACAGTCCGCTGTAGGGGGTCTTGGCGACCGAGCTGATCTTCGCGCCGGGGAAACGGTCGGTCAGGGCCTTGCGGATCTCGGCTTCGCCCGCGTGGGCGGTGGCAGCGGCCAGCAGGCCGGCGGCCAGCGCGAGTCCGGTCAAACGTGCAACAAGCTTCATGAAAAACACTCCAGAAAAAATCGATTCAGGACATCGCTTCGCGCACCAGCGCCGCCTTCAGCGGCGGGATGCGGTCGACGAGGGACATGCCGGCGTTGCGCAGCCAGCCGGCGTGCGCGTCCGCAAACAGATGGTGCAGGGCGTGCGTGCCGGCCTGCATGCGGGCCACGGGCTCGGCGCGGGCACGGGCGTAGTGTGCCAGCACCCGCATGTCGCCCAGATGAACGCGGCGATGCGCGGCCAGCACGCGGGCCAGGTCCTCGACGTCGCCGAAACCCAGGTTGACGCCCTGCCCGGCCAGCGGATGCACGCCGTGCGCGGCGTCGCCCACCAGCGCAACGCCCGGCGCCACCGGCGACTCGACGCGGATCAGCCGCAGCGGGAACGCCGCCGCCGGCGTGATCGTGCGCAGGGCGCCCAGCGTGTCGTGGCCGGCCTGGCGCACCCGTTCGGCCATGGCGTCGGCGGGCAAGGCCACCAGTTCGTCTGCATGTGCCGTGCGGGTTGACCACACCATGGACATCCGGTTTCCCGGCAAGGGCAAAAAAGCCAGGATGTCGCTGTCGAAGAACCACTGGAAGGCGGTGCCGCGATGCGGTTTTTCGCATTCGAAATTGGCGACGGTGCCGCTCTGGCCGTAGGGCGACACGGTGGCCGACAGGCCGGCCCAGTCGCGGATGCGCGAGTTGGCGCCGTCGGCGCCGATCAGCAGTTGCGTCGTGAGCGTGGCGCCGTCTTCCAGGCGGATGTGGGTGTCCGCGCCGTCGCGCTCGAGTGCGGCGATGCCGGCGGGACAGTGCATGGCCACTTCGCCGGCATCCACGAGGGTTTCCCACAGCGCGTGCTGCAGGCGGCCGGATTCGAAGATACAGGCGAGCTGCGCGGTGCCGGACGCGTAGGCATCGAGCCGCACGCGACCCGTGCCGTCGCCCGCCACGTCCATGCGGTACACCGGCTGCACGCGCGACAGATCCATGCGCGCCCAGGCGCCGAGCGACGCGAGGAAGCGCTGGTTGGCGGGGGTCAGCGCGTAGATGCGCAGGTCCCATTCGGCGGTGGGCGCGACCGGCGCGGCGCGCTCGATCAGCGCCACGCGCAGCCCCTGGCGCGACAGCGCGAGCGCGGTGGCGGCGCCGACCAGCCCCGCGCCGACGACGACAGCCTGATAGCGTTCTTCGTTCATCCGCGGGCTCCGTACATCATGCGCCGCGCGACGAAGGTCTTGAGCGGCGGCAACGCCTCCAGCGCCAGCAGGCCAAGACCGCGCACGTGGCGCAACGGCGGAAAATCGTTGGAGAAGGTACGCACCAGGAAATCGGTGAAGCCGAGGCCGCCCGCGACATCGAAACGCCGGCCGCGCGCGTAGGCGGCGAGCATGGCCGCGCTGCCGATCTGCTCGGCCGGCACGTCGGCACAGGCGAGCGCGAGTTCGAAGGCATCGCGCAGGCCGATGTTGAAACCCTGCCCCGCCACCGGATGCAGGGTCTGCGCGGCGTTGCCGATGCGCACCGTGCGCGCGCCGGCTTCGCTGCCGGTGTAGGCGAGCCTGAGCGGAAAGGTCTTGCGCGGGCTGGCTTCGAGGAAACGGCCGCGACGGCCGCCGAAGTGGCGATACAGCGCGTCGAGGAAGGCCGCGTCGTCGAGCGCGGCGATGCGTTCGGCGTCGGCCGTGCGCGCGCTCCAAACCAGCGCGTAGCGGTCGCCGTTGGGCAGGAGCGCGGCGGGGCCGTCCGGGGTGAAGCGTTCGTAGGCGAGGTTCGCGTGCGGCAGTTCGGTCCGCACGTCGCACACCACGGCCACCTGGTCGTATTCGCGGCGCACGCGCGGAGCCGGGGCGTCGAGGCTGCGCCCGCCGTCGGCCACCACGGCCAGCGGCGTGGACAGCGCGCCCTGCGAGGTATGCAGGGTGGCGGCGTTCACGCCGGCCTCGATGCGCTCGACGGCAACGCCGTAGTCGACCGCGACCTGTGCATCGGCCAGCGCCTGCTTCAGCGCGGCGGTGAGTTCGGCGTAGGGCAGCACGTAACCCAGCGCCGGCACGTCGAGGTCGGCGGCGTCGAGATGCGCCACGCCCAGCGCGCCGCGCTGCGAGATGTGGATGCGCGTGATCGGCGTGACCGCGCCGAGCACGTCCCACACGCCGACGCGTTCGAGAATGAGCCGCGCGCCGTGCGACAGCGCAAGCGTGCGGGTGTCGCCGCGCGTCGCGAAGGCCTGGGCTTCGAGCACGCGCGCCGCCACGCCCTGCTGCGCCAGCGCCAGCGCGCACACCGCGCCGGCCGGACCGGCGCCCACGATCAGGATGTCGCGTGCATCGCTTGTCATGTTCAGCCCCGCATCCAGGTTTCGATTTCGTCCACCGTCTTCGGCGGCGAAGTCAGCACCTCGCAGCCGGCCCCGGTCACCGCCACGTCGTCCTCGATGCGGATGCCGATGTTGTGGAAGGCGGCCGGTACGTCGTCGGCCGGGCGGATGTAGAGGCCGGGCTCGACAGTGAGCGTCATGCCCGGCACCAGCGGCCGCCAGTCGCCCTGGCGCTTGTATTCGCCGGCGTCGTGGACGTCCATGCCGAGCCAGTGGCCGGTGCGGTGCATGTAGAAGCGGTTGTAGGCATTCGATTCGATCAGGCCGTCGACCTCGCCCTGCAACAGGCCGAGGTCGACCATGCCCTGCGTGAGCACGCGCACGGCGGCCTCGTGCGGGCTGTTCCAGTGGTTGCCCGGCCGCACCGCGGCGATCGCCGCGGTCTGCGCCGCGAGCACCAGCTCGTAGGCGTCCTTCTGCGCCGCGCTGAACTTGCCGTTCACCGGGAAGGTGCGGGTGATGTCGGCGGCGTAGCTGCCGAATTCGGCGGCGGCGTCGATCAGCAGCAGATCGCCGTCGCGCAGCGGCTTATTGTTGAACACGTAGTGCAGCACGCAGGCGTTCGGCCCGCTGGCGACGATGGACGTGTAGGCAGGCGCCTCGGCGCCGCCGCGGCGGAAGGCCGAGAGCAGCGCGGCCTCGATCTCGTATTCGTGGCCGCCGGGGTGGGTGGCGCGCATGGCGTCGCGGTGCGCGCCGGTGGAAATCTCGGCGGCGCGGCGCATGAGGGCCAGCTCATGGCCGTCCTTCAGCAGCCGCATCTCGTCCAGCCAGATGCGCGCATCGACCAGCTTGTTCGGCGCATGCACGCCGCTGCGCGCCCGGGCGCGCACGGCATTGAGCCAGCCCATCACCTGCGCGTCCCACGCCGCCTCGCGGCCGATGATGTAGGCGAGCTGCGGCTGGTTTTCCAGCAATTTGGGCAGTTCGGCGTCGAGCGCGTCGAAGGCGAAGCTTTCGTCGAAGGCAAACACCTCGCGCGCCGCCGCCGGGCCGTAGCGGAAGCCGTCCCAGATTTCGCGTTCCTCGTTCTTTTCACGGCAGAAGAGGATGTGGCGCGCGTCCTTGCCGGCCACCAGCACCACCACGGCTTCGGGTTCGTTGAAGCCGGTGAGCCAGTAAAAATAGCTGTCGTGCCGGTAGGGATAGTGGGTGTCGCGGTTGCGCGGCACTTCCGGCGCGGTGGCGATGACCATCACGCCCTCGCCCATCTCGGCGATCACCCGCTCGCGGCGGGCACGATAAATGGCGGGGTCAGGCTGCATGGCGTGCTTTCAGTTCGGAATCCAGGGCGTGCAAACGTTCAGGGGTACCCACATCGACCCAGCGGCCGGCGAAATGTTCGCCGCTGGCCCGATTATCCGCGATTGCCGCGCGCAGCAGCGGGGCCAGCGGCGCTTTTTCGTGCGCCGGCGTGGCCGCGAAGAGGGCGCGGTGGTAGACGCCGATGCCGGAGAAGGTGAGTGGGGAGGGGGAAAGCGGTGAGCGGTGAGCGGTGAGCGGGGAAGGAATCACGCGGCCGGCTTCCAGGACGAAATCGCCTTTCTGGTTGTGCGGCGGGTTATCCACCAGCACCAGGTGCGCATGGTCGTGCCCCGCCGCCAGCCGCGCCAGCGGTTCGGCCAGCCGGGCGAAATCGAATTCGCAGTAGATGTCGCCGTTCACCACCGCGAACACCGCGCTGTCGATCAGCGGCAGCGCCGTCGCGATCCCGCCGGCCGTCTCCAGCGCCACGCCTTCGCGCGAGTAGTCGATCGCCACCCCCAGCGCCGCGCCATCCCCCAGCGCATCCTCGATCTGCTGGCCCAGGTGCGCGTGATTGATCACGATGTGCGTGTAGCCCGCGTCGCGCAGCCGCTCGATGTGCCACACGATCAGCGGCTTGCCGCCCACCGCCAGCAGGGGCTTGGGCGTGCGGTCGGTGAGCGGGCGCATGCGCTCGCCGCGGCCGGCGGCGAGGATCATGGCGGTCACGCTCAAAACGTGTACCCCACCTTCGCCTCCCGCTGCTCCAGCCCGTCCAGCAGGAACAGCATCGGCTTCAGCTCGTCGTAGCGCTCGCACACTTTCCGCAGGTAGTGCATGACCAGCGGCATGTCCTTGAGGTAGCCGTCCTTGCCGTCGCGGTGGTACAGGCGGGCGAAGATGCCGAGCACCTTGATGTGGCGCTGGGCACCCATCCATTCGAAGTCGCGCCAGAAATCGCCGAAATCCTCGCGCACGGGCAGGTGCGCGGCGCGGGCCTTTTCCCAGTAACGGATGACCCAGTCGAGCTGCTGTTCCTCGTCCCACTGGATGTAGGCATCGCGGTAGATCGAGGCGAGATCGTAGGTGATGGGGCCGTAGACGGCGTCCTGGAAGTCGAGGATGCCGGGGTTGGGGTCGCTCACCATGAGATTGCGCGAATGCCAGTCGCGGTGGACGTAGACCTGCGGCTGGGCAAGGGTGTTGGCGAGGATGCGCCCGAAGAGCTTGTCGAGCAGGGCCTGCTGGTCGGCGCTCATCGTCACGCCCAGGTGCTTGCCGATATACCACTCGGGGAAGAGCATCAATTCTCGGGTAAGCAGTGCGCGGTCGTATTCGGGCAGCACGCCGGGGCGGCTGGCCTGCTGGATGCGGATGAGCGCATCGTTCGAGGCGAGATACAGCGCACGGGCAGTGGCGGCATCAGACCCGGCGGCGTTCAAGGCGGCCAGGTAAGTGGTATTGCCCAGATCGGTGAGCAGGAGAAACCCCTGTTCCAGGTCCTGCCCCAGCACCTGCGGCACGTGGACGCCGGCGTCGCCGAACAGGCGGGCCACGGCGACGAAGGGCCGGCAGTCCTCGTGCGCCGGGGGGGCATCCATCACGATATAATCGCGACCTTTGGCGGTGACGCGGAAATAGCGGCGAAAGCTGGCGTCGGCCGAGGCGGGCGCGATGTCCATCGCGTCGGCGTCGAGCTGGCGGGCAGCCCAGTCCTGTAATGCGTGCAAACGATCCACGGCCGATCGGCTCCGAATAACGCTGTTGTTAAATTAAACCTCGTCCGGATTTTACATCCTTGTCCATCCTGCCCGGCCTTGCGTTCGTCGTGCTGCTGCTGTCTGCCCCGGTCGCGACGGCGGACGGGCTTGCGCTGAAAAAGGACGTGGAGCTGGGCGGCTCGGCCGCCGCCGGCAAGGACGGCCCGCTGTTCCTCACGGCCGACCGCATCGAATCGACGGCGCCCAACCTCATCGAAGCCACCGGCAAGGTGGAGGCACGCCAGGCCGGGCAGAATTTCTACGCCAACTGGCTGCGCTACGACACCACGCTCAATACGGTGGAAGCACGCGGCAAGGTGCGCATGGACCGGGCCGACCTGTCGGTGCAGGGCGATGCATTGAAACTCAGTCTCACCGACTACAGCGGCGACCTGCTGCACCCGGTGTACCAGATCACCGCCCAGAAGGGGCGCGGCGAGGCCGATCAGGCCAACTTCGTCGACAAGACGCGCTTCAGTCTCAAGGAGGCGCTCTATACCACCTGCCCGGTCGACAACGAGGACTGGTATCTGAAGGTGGACCAGCTCGACATCGACCAGAACCGCAACGTGGGCACCGCACGCAACGCCTCGTTGCGCTTTCTGGGCGTGCCCATCCTCTACACGCCGTGGATGGACTTCTCGCTCAACGACGACCGCAAGACCGGCGTGCTGGCCCCCACCATCGGCACCACCGAGCGCAGCGGCCTCGACGTGCTGGTGCCGTATTACCTCAATCTCGCGCCCAACTACGACGCCACCCTGTACCCGCGCCTGCTGTCCAAGCGCGGCGTGCAGCTCGGCGCCGAGTTCCGCTACCTGCTGCCGGAACTCTCGGGCACGAACCGCGTGGAATACCTGCCCAACGACAGCGAAGCCAACCGGTCGCGCTGGAGTACCAACCTGCAGAACACCTATCGCCTCAACGCGAACACGCAGGCCGGCATGGACTTCAACCGCGTATCCGACGACGACTATTTCCGCGACCTGTCGAACCTGATTTCCGTCACCTCGCAGACGCATCTCAACCGCGAGGCCTGGATCACCACCCAGCACGATACCTGGAACGCGGAGTTGCGCGCGCAGAGCTTCCAGACCCTGCAGGACTCGACGTCCGCCACGCCCATCGACGAACCTTATGCGCGTCTGCCGCAGGCCAAGCTGGGCATGAACCGGCTACTGGCGAACAGGCTCGAATTCAAGCTCGACGCCGAAGCCACGCGCTTTGCCCACCCCACCCAGGTCGAGGGTACGCGCATCCTGGCCTATCCCACGCTGCGCCTGCCGCTCACCAACGCTTTCGGCTTCCTCACTCCCCAGATCGGCTGGCACAGCACGTATTACTCACTCGACGACAGCGCACCCAAGCAACAGATCTCGCGCAACCTGCCCATCCTCAGCGTCGATTCGGGCGTCACCTTCGACCGCCCCTTCCGCTTTGCCGGCACGGAATTCACGCAGACGCTGGAACCGCGGGCCTACTATGTCTACGCGCCCTACCGCGACCAGACGGACATCCCGATCTTCGATACCTCGCAGCTCGATTTCAGCTACGCGCAGATGTTCACCGAAAACCAGTTCATCGGCGGCGACCGCGTCAACGACGCCAACCAGCTGACCCTGGCGGTGACCAGCCGCTTCACCGAGGCGAGCAGCGGCCTCGAACGCCTGCAGCTCACGCTGGGACAACGCTACTACTTCAGCGCCCAGGAAGTCACCCTGCCGGGCGTCGCGCCGCGCACCAACAACGCCACCGACCTGCTTGCCGCGGTAAGCGGCCAGATCACGCGCGACTGGCGCATCGACACCGCCTGGCAGTTCGACACGCAGAACGGCACCACCATCCGCCAGAACATCGGCGCCTCCTACCGCCCGTCCCCCGGACGCACCTTGAACTTCGGCTACCGTTTCATAGACCAAACCACCGAGCAGGTCGACTTGTCCGGCCAGTGGCCGCTCAGCACCCGCTGGTACGGCATGTTCCGCTACAACTATTCGTTCCAGGACAACAAGCTGGTCGAAGGCCTGGCCGGGCTTGAATACAATGGCGGTTGCTGGGCGCTGCGCGGCGTCGTCCAGCGCCTGGCCACCAAGGAGAACCAGTCCACGGACGCCTTCTTCGTCCAGCTCGAGCTGAGCGGCATGGGGCGCATCGGCACCAACCCGCTCGACGTTTTGAAACAAAGTGTTCCCGGATACAGGACCAGCAATGACATTCTTCAAACGCCCTGAACCGCGTCAGTCCTGGTGGCTGCTGGCGCTGCTGCTCGCCTTGTCGGCGCTCGTCCCGGCCCGCGCCGAGGTCGCCCAGCTCGACAGCATCATCGCCGTCGTCAACGACGAGGTGATCACCCGCCAGGAACTGGCCCAACGCTACGACGAGACGGTACGCAACCTGGAACGCCAGAACACGCCGCTGCCGCCGCGCGCCACCCTGGAAAAGCAGCTGCTGGAGCGCATGGTGACCGAGCTGGCCCTGCAGCAGCACGCCCGCAGCACCGGCATCCGGGTCGACCCTGCCCAGATCGAACGCGCCCTGCAGCGCATCGCAGCACAGAACAAGGTGGATCTGCCGACACTGCAGGCCGAACTGGAACGCCGCGGCCAGAGCCTGGACAGCCTGCGCACCACCATCCGCAACGAGCTCCTCGTCGCCCGCGCGCGCGAACGCGACGTCGACAATCGCCTCTCGGTGAGCGACGCCGAGATCGAAGGCTACCTGCAGACGCAGGCGCAGCAGGGCACCGATACCGAATACAACTTCGCGCACATTCTTGTCACGGTGCCGGAGAACGCCTCGCCCGAGCAGATCCAGTCCCGTCGCGCACGCGCCGAGGACATCCTGGCCCAGCTCGCCAGGGGCGCCGACTTCGCCCAGCTGTCGGCCAGCTATTCCGACGCCTCCAACGCGCTGCAGGGCGGCGCCTTCGGCTGGCGCGCCAGCGGCAAGATTCCCGAACTCTTCGCCACGGCGCTGAAGGGCATGCAGCCCGGCGAGGTCAGCCCGCTGCTGAAAAGCAGCGCCGGCTTCCACATCCTGAAGCTCTTCGACAAGCGCGGCCTCGACGTCGCACTGAACGTGACGCAGACGCACGCACGCCACATCCTCATCAAGACCAACGAAATCACCTCGGAAGCCGACGCGAAGAACCGCCTGCAGCAGCTGAAGGAACGCATCGACAACGGCGCCAAGTTCGACGAGCTCGCGCGCCTGCATTCCGAAGACGCCAGCGCGTCCAAGGGCGGCGACCTCGGCTGGCTGAACCCGGGCGACACCGTGCCGGAATTCGAGAAGGCGATGAATGCCCTGAAGCCGGGCGAAGTCAGCGAGCCGATCCAGTCGCCCTTCGGCTGGCACCTCATCCAGGTGCTCGAACGCCGCAATCAGGACGTGACGCAGGAGCGCCAGAAGCTGCTGGCACGCCAGGCCATCCGCGAACGCAAGGGCGAGGAAGCCTTCCAGGACTGGGTGCGCCAGATCCGCGATTCGGCCTACGTCGAGCTGCGTCCGCTTGACTGAAGCACTGCCGATCATCGCGCTGACCGCCGGCGAGCCCGCCGGCATCGGGCCCGACCTCGCCGTCGCGCTGTCGCAGCGCACCCTGCCCTGCCGCCTCACCGTGCTGGGCGACGTCGAGGTGCTCGCCGCCCGCGCTTCGCGGCTCGGCATCGCCGTCGCGTTCGACACCGGCGAAGCCATCCCGCTGCATCGCCCCGGCCATCTGCACGTGCGCCATATTCCCGTCGCCACGCCCGTGACGCCCGGTGTGCTCGACCCGCACAACAGCGCGCACGTGCTGGCGCTGCTCGATGCCGCGCTTGCCGGCTGCCTGCACGGCGCGTATCACGCCATGGTCACCGCGCCGGTGCACAAGGGCGTGATCAACGACGCCGGCTTTGCCTTCACCGGTCACACCGAATACCTCGCCGACCACAGCGGCACCCCGCGCGTGGTGATGATGCTGGCGGGCGGCGGCCTGCGCGTGGCGCTCGCCACCACCCACCTGCCCTTGCGCGACGTGGCCGACGCCATCACCCCGGAACTGCTGGTCGAGGTCATCCGCATCCTCGACGCCGACCTCAAATCCAGATTCGGCATCGTCCAGCCGCGCATCGCCGTCGCCGGCCTCAACCCGCACGCCGGCGAATCCGGCCACCTCGGCCGCGAGGAAATCGAGACGATCGAACCCGTGCTCGACTTCCTGCGCGGCGAAGGCTTCACCCTCGTCGGGCCGCTGCCCGCCGACACCCTGTTCTCGCGCATCCGCCAGGAGCCCGTCGACGCCGTGCTCGCCATGTACCACGACCAGGGCCTGCCCGTACTCAAGTACGCCAGCTTCGGCGAAGGCGTGAACGTCACGCTGGGCCTGCCCTTCATCCGCACCTCCGTCGACCACGGCACCGCGCTCGACCTCGCCGGTACCGGCCGCGCCGAAGTCGGCAGTTTGATCGCGGCGATCGACATGGCTTTGGAGATGGTGAGCGGTAAGCGGTGAGCGGCAAGCAGGAAACCACTCCCCACTCACCGCTCCCCGCTCACCGCTTACCGCTCCCCGCTCACCGCTTACCGCTCCCCGCTCACCGCTTACCGCCCCACCCAAATGCACATCCCCCGCAAACGCTTCGGCCAGAACTTCCTCGTCGACGACGGCATCATCCACGCCATCGTCAACGCCATCCGGCCGCAGCCGGGGGAAACCATCGTCGAGATCGGCCCCGGCCTTGGCGCGCTGACGCGGCCGCTGCTCGAGCGCCTGCCGCACCTGCACGTCGTCGAACTCGACCGCGATATCGTCGCGCGCCTGCAGAAGACCTGGCCGGCGGAGCGGCTCGCGATCCATTCGGGCGACGCGCTGAAATTCGACTTCGGCACCCTGGGCGCCGACCTGCGCGTCGTCGGCAACCTGCCGTACAACATCTCCAGCCCGCTGCTCTTCCATTTGATGACGTTCGCGACGCAGATACGCGACATGACCTTCATGCTGCAGAAGGAAGTCGTCGAGCGCATGGTCGCCGCGCCGGCCACGTCCGACTACGGGCGCCTGTCGGTCATGCTGCAGCGCCGCTTCCACATGGAATGGCTGCTCGACGTGCCGCCCACCGCCTTCGACCCGCCGCCCAAGGTCGATTCCGCCGTGGTGCGCCTCATTCCCAGGACGCCGGCCGGGATCGTCCCGCTCGACGAAACCCTGTTCGCCCGCGTGGTGCAGACCGCGTTTTCGCAGCGCCGCAAGACGCTGCGCAACACGCTGGGCGGCTTGCTCAAGCCGGAGGATTTCGTGGCACTGGGGATCGATGCGGGTCTGCGCGCGGAGGCGCTGCCGCTGGCAGATTACGAGCGGATCACGACGTATCTGATGCGCCGGCGTTAATCGGGCAATCGCACCGCGCCCGCGGCATCGAGCGCAAAGCCCGGGTTCCAGGCCACTTCCCACAGGTGGCCGTCGAGGTCGCGGAAATAACCGGAATACCCGCCCCAGAACACGTCGGCCGCAGGTTTCGTGACGGCGGCACCGAGTGCGGCAACGCGCTGCAACACCCTGTCCACCTCTTCGCGTGTACGCGCGTTGTACGCCAGCGCGAACCCACCCGCCCCGCTGCGTTCAGGCGAAACGCCCGCGTCCTCGGCCAGACTGGACCATGGCCACAGCGCGAACGCCATGCAACCGCACTGGAAGAACGCAACGCCCTCCGCCTGGCGCATCGAACGCTTCCAGCCGAGCGCCTCGAAGAAGGCCGTGCTTGCGGCAAGATCGTGCACACCAAGCGTGACGAGGCTGATGCGCTGCTCCATGCTCAGTTCGCCGCCTGCGCCCAGCCCGCCGTCCCCTTCTGGATGAACTCGATCGGGTAGCCGTCCGGATCCTCGATGAAGGCGATGACGGTGCTGCCGTGCGACATCGGCCCGGCCGGGCGCAGCACCTTGCAGCCCTGCGCGGCGGCGGCGTCCACCGCGCCGTGGATGTCGTCCACTTCGAGCGCGATGTGGCCGTAGCCCGTGCCGCGCTCGTATTCGGCCACACCCCAGTTGTAGGTGAGTTCGAGCACCGAGGCGCGGTCCTCGGTGTCGTAGCCGACGAAGGCCAGCGTGAACTTGCCGCCGGGGTAGTCCTTGCGGCGCAGCAGTTTCATGCCGAGCACCTTCGTATAGAAATCGATGGAGCGGTCGAGGTCGCCGACGCGCAGCATGGTATGGAGCAGTCTCATGGAAAACCTCCGAATTCTGGTCTGCACGGAACGTCGTTCACGCCCCGGCGCATGGGATCCCGTTCTAGATACGGAACAGGCTGTCACCCATTCTGCGCAACTCGGCGCGCCTTGCCAACGCATCGGGACACAGGTCCGCGACCAGCGCCCAGAAGCGTGGCGAATGGTCGAGGTGGACGAGGTGCGCCAGCTCGTGTGCGGCGACGTAGTCGATGAGCGCGAGCGGCGCCTGCGCGAGCCGCCAGTTGAGGCGGATGTGGCCGCGCCGGGTGCAGCTGCCCCACTGGGTGCGCGCATCCGACAGCGCGAACCGGCTGGGTGCACGGCCGAGCCTGCGCGCGATGCGCCCGAGACGCCAGGCAAGCAGGCGTTCGGCGCGTTCGATCAGCCAGTCGCGCGCGAGCGCCTGCGGATCGGCACCGGGTTCGGCGTAGAGATAGAGCGTGTGCCCGCGGCGGCGGATTTCCGGAAACAGGGAGGTGCGCACCACGAGGCGCAGGGTGCGGCCCAGGTAATGCAGCGTGTCGGCATCGCGCGCGGCCTCGACACGCGGCACCCGGGTCTGCATCTTGCGCCAGGCCCGGGCCAGCCAGTCGTGCTGGCGTGCGACGTAGGTTTCGATTTCGTCGCGCGGCGTCCACACCGGTGCGTGGATGCGCACTTCGCGTTCTGTCACGGTGAGTCCCAGGGTGCGGCGCCGGCGCGAGCGACGCAGCTGGTAGGGTACGGCGGCGTCGCCAATCTGCAGGACGCCGTTATTGGCGCGCGGCAGCAGGGGGCAGCCTCGTCATTTCGGTTTCGATCCAGGCCTCGACCGCACGCGTGAGTTCCGCGGCGCTCCTGCCGGCGCTGTCGATCGGCGGGCCGATGCGCACGGTGACCGTGCCGGGCCGTTTGACGAACGCATTCTTCGGCCACACCTCGCCGGCGTTATGCGCCACCGGCACCACCGGCGCGCCGGTTTCCGCCGCCAGCCAGCCGCCGCCGATGCCGTATTTGCCCTTTTCGCCCGGCGCCACGCGCGTGCCTTCGGGAAACACCAGCACCCAGAAACCATCGGCCAGCTTGGCCCTGCCCTGGGTCACGATCTGCTTCAGCGCCTCGCGCCCCGCGCTGCGGTCGATGGCGATGGGATTGAGCAGGCGGAAGCCCCAGCCGAAGAACGGGATCCTGAGCAGTTCCTGCTTGATCACCGGCGATACCGGCGGAAACAGGCAGAGGAAGGCCACGGTTTCCCACGCCGACTGGTGCTTGGCAAGGATGATGGCCGGCTGCATCGGTAGATGCTCGAGCCCTTCCACCGTGTAGCGGATGCCGAGCACGGCACGCGCCAGCCCGATCAGCGCATGGTTGTAGCGGGTGATGACGCGATAGCGCGCGTGCGCGGAAAACGGAAAGGTGAACAGCGCAACCAGGGTGAACAGGATCGTCAGCGCCGTCTGCAACAGGGCAAAAACCACCGAGCGAACCAGATTCATGCAGCGGCCAGCAAATGATCGACCACGCCGCCGAGATCGGCGAACACCGGGGTGCCCTCGGGCAGGCCGCCGGCCGCCAGCGTCTTCCTGCCCTTGCCGGTCTGCACCAGCAGGGGCTGCGCGCCCACGCTCGCCGCGGCCAGCAGGTCGCGCAGCGAATCACCCACCGAGGGTACGCCCCTGAGATCGCTGCCGTAGCGCGCGGCGATCTCGTTCAGCAGCCCCGACCTGGGCTTGCGGCACGCGCACTCCATCTCGGCCGCGTGCGGGCAGTAGAACACCGCCTCGATGCGCCCGCCCGCCTGCGCCACCGCCTTGTGCATCTTGGCGTGGATGGCGTTCAGCGTGGCCATCTCGAACAGTCCGCGTGCGAGGCCCGATTGATTGGTCGCCACCACCACGCGCCAGCCCTCGCGCGTCAGCCGCGCGATCGCCTCCAGGCTGCCGGGAATGGGTTTCCATTCGTCGGGCGACTTGATGAACTGGTCGGAGTCGAAATTGATGACCCCGTCGCGGTCGAGGATGATGAGCTTCATGGCAGGCTCCTTCCGTGTCCCGAAGAGAGTTTACGCCGCCAGGCGCGACAAGTCCGCCACCCGGTTCATGGTGCGGTGCAGCTGGTTCAGCAGCGCCAGCCGGTTGGCTTTCAGGGCAGGATCGTCGGCGTTGACCATCACGGTGTCGAAGAAGGCGTCGACGGGGGCTTTCAGCGCGGCGAGCTTCTGCAGCGAGGCGGTGTAGTCGCCGGCTTCGAAGGCGGCAGCAGCCTGGGGCGCGATCTCGCCCAGCGCGGCGGACAGGGCTTTCTCCGCGTCCTCGACGAAGCGCGCCGGATCGGCCTCGCCGCCCACTTCGCCCTCGGCCTTCTTGAGGATGTTGCCGACGCGCTTGTTGGCGGCGGCGAGGCTGGGCGCTTCGGATAGTTTGGCGAATTCGCTTACTGCGCGGCAGCGCTGAACGACTTCATGCAAGGGCGGCATGTTGGCAAACACCGCAGACACGGTTTCGGCCCCGAACATCGGTGCCAACTGGTTGGCATTGCGCTCGTAGATGAACAGATTCACTTCTTCGGCAACGTTGTCGGCCAGCATACCCGCCTGGAATACCGTCAGTGCGTGCGCGATCAGGTCATCCAGTTTCAGGCGCAGGCCTGCCTTGTCGGCAGCGAACATCGCTCCCAGCAACTGGAAGGATTTGATGACAGATAGCGCATGACGACGCAAGGCAAACGGATCCTTGTCGCCGGTTGGCTTGAGACCGATCCCCCAGATGCCGACCAGGGTTTCCATGCGATCCGCGATCTGCAGGATTTCGCTGACGAGATTAGAGACGGTTTCCGTCTCGTCGCGGCGCACCAGATACTGGTCCGCAATGGCCTGCGCAACACGCTCGTCTTCGCCATCGTGGCGTGCGTAGTAGCCACCCATCACGCCCTGCAGTTCCGGAAACTCTCCGACCATTTCGGTTAACAGGTCGGCTTTCGCCAGCAATGCGGCACGGTCGGCCAGATTGACGTCGGCATCGACCCGCTCCGCCACCCAGCGCGCAATCGCACGTACGCGTTCAACACGCTCACCCTGGGTGCCCAGCTTGTTGTGATAAACCACCTTGGCCAGGCCGGGAACCCGGTCCTGCAGCGACTTCTTCCGGTCCTGGTCGAAGAAAAACTTGGCATCGGCCAGACGCGGGCGCACCACGCGCTCGTTGCCGCCGACCACCGCCGTGGCATCGGCCGGCGCGATGTTGGAGACGATGAGGAACCGGTTCGTGAGCTTGCCCGCCGTGTCCAGCAGCGGGAAATACTTCTGGTTCGCCTTCATGGTGAGGATGAGGCATTCCTGCGGCACTTCGAGGAAGGCTTCCTCGAACTGGCCAAGCAGCACGTTCGGCTTTTCGACCAGCGCGGTGACTTCGTCGAGCAACGCCTCGTCGTCCACCGGCTTGACCCCCAGCGGTGCGGCGGCGGCCTGCAGTTGCCGCACGATCTCGGCGCGGCGCTCGGCAAAGCTGGCGAGGACGGCCCCTTCGTCACGCAGCTGCGCGGCGTAGCTGTCGGCGTCGCGCAGGGTGATCGTCGCCTGCTTCGCTTCGAAGCGGTGGCCCTGGGTGGTGCGGCCGGCTTGCAGGCCCAGCACCGAAATCGGCACCACGTCGGCCCCGTGCAGCGCGACGAGCCCATGCACCGGGCGCACGAAATTGACCGTGCGCCAGCCGTCGGCGAGTTGATAGCTCATCACCTTGGGGATGGGCAGCTTGGCCATAGCATCCACAAGAGCACCTTCCAGCCCAACGTGCAAACTCGAACCCTTCGCCATCGAACGCCAAAAGACCGCTTCGGCCTTGCCATCATTGGCAACAAATAATTGATCAGGGCCGTCAATTGCATCAGGCCAACGCTCGACCAGATCGGCACATCCGACCTTGGCCGCGCTTTTCTTGAACGCTTCGGTTGGTTTCCCTGCTGCATCCAGTGCAACCGAGACTGGCATAAGCTTTTTCTTGATTTCCTGATCCGGAGCGGTCGCAAGAACATTCGAAATATGGATAGCCAATCGCCGCGGTGACGCGAATGAAGTAGCTTGCGCGTCAGAGCCAACCAGATTGCGGGTCTTGAGTCCCTCAAACATTTCTTTTGAGAAACTCTCACCCAGTTTCTTCAGCGCCTTGGGCGGTAGTTCTTCGGTGAAGAGTTCGACAAGCAGGTTCGCTGGTTTGATCGGAGCGGTGCTCATGCTGCCTCCTTCTTCGCCAGCATCGCCTGCACTTCCTCGGCCCAGTCGCGCGGCGCCATCGGGAAACCCAGCCGCGCACGTGAATCAAGGTAGCTCTTCGCCACCGCCCGTGCCAGGTTGCGGATGCGGCCGATGTAGGCGGCGCGCTCGGTCACCGAGATGGCGCCGCGCGCGTCGAGCAGGTTGAAGGTGTGCGCCGCTTTCAGCACCTGTTCGTACGCCGGCAGCGCGAGCTGCGCGGCCATCAGCTCCTGCGCCTTCTTCTCGTGCGCGCCGAAGGCGGTGAGCAGGAAGTCGACGTCGCTGTGCTCGAAGTTGTAGGTGGACTGCTCGACCTCGTTCTGGTGATAGACGTCGCGGTAGGTCAGTCCCTCGGTCCAGGTCAGGTCGTACACGCTTTCCACGCCCTGCAGATACATCGCCAGGCGTTCGAGGCCGTAGGTGATTTCGCCGGTGATGGGCTTGCAGTCGATGCCGCCGACCTGCTGGAAATAGGTGAACTGGGTGACTTCCATGCCGTTCAGCCACACTTCCCAGCCCAGGCCCCAGGCGCCGAGCGTGGGGTTCTCCCAGTCGTCCTCGACGAAACGCACGTCGTTTTTCTTCAGGTCGAAACCCAGCGCCTCGAGCGAGCCGAGATAGAGCTCCAGGATGTCGGCCGGCGCGGGCTTCAGCACCACCTGGAACTGATAGTAGTGCTGCAGGCGGTTGGGGTTGTCGCCGTAGCGGCCGTCCTTGGGCCGGCGGCTGGGCTGCACGTAGGCCGCCTTCCACGGCTCCGGCCCCAGCGCGCGCAGGAAGGTGGCGGTGTGCGAGGTGCCCGCGCCGACCTCCATGTCGTAGGGCTGCAGCAGCGCGCAGCCGCGCTCGGCCCAGTAGCGCTGCAGGGTGAGGATGATGTCCTGGAAGGTGGGTTTCACGGCAGGGGTTCGGGAATGCGTCAAAGCCGCGATTTTAACGTGGTTGTGCGGGGTTTCTAAGCGCTCGCGGCCTCCAGCGCCTCGATTTCCGACGAGACGTCCAGCCAGGCTTCCTCTTCCTGCGCCAGATCGGCATTGACCTGCTCCAGTCTGCGGCCGGCCTCGGCGATGTCATCGAGGCCGTGGGTGCCGGACAGGCGCGCTTCGAGCGCGGCCTTGTCTGCATGCAGCGCAGCCACACGGGCATCGATCCGGTCGAGCTTCTGCCGCAGGGATTTGAGCTTGTTGCCGGACGGCGCCGGCTTTTTTACCGCAACGGGCGCGGGCGTGGCCACTTCAGCTGCCTTGTCGGCCGCCTTCAGGCTTTCGCGCACGCGCTTGCCCTCTTCCAGCAGATAGCGCTGGTAATCATCGAGGTCGCCGTCGAACGGCTCGACGCCGCCGCGCGAGACCAGCCAGAATTCGTCGCACACCGCGCGCAGCAGGGCACGGTCGTGGCTGACCAGCATCAGCGTGCCCTCGAATTCGTTCAGCGCCACGGCCAGCGCCTCGCGGGTGGCGAGGTCGAGATGGTTGGTCGGTTCGTCGAGCAGCAGCAGATTGGGTCGCTGCCACACCAGCATGCACAGCACCAGCCGCGCCTTCTCGCCGCCGCTCATGGTGCCGACGGCCTGCTTGACCATGTCGCCGCTGAAGTTGAAGGTGCCGAGAAAGTTGCGCAGGTCCTGCTCGCGGCTGCTGAACTGGCCGGCACCGCCATTGGCGATCGTGTCGCGGGCGAGCCGGATCATGTGTTCCAGCGGGGTGTCGCCCGGGCGCAGCACGTCGAGTTCCTGCTGCGCGAAGTAGCCAATGTTCAGCCCCTTGCCTTCGGTGACGGCGCCGGCGACGACCGCGAGATCGCGCGCGATGGTCTTCACCAGCGTCGACTTGCCCTGGCCGTTGGCGCCGAGGATGCCGATGCGCTGGCCGGCGAACACCGATTTGCTGACGCCACGCACGATCACCGTCGGTTCGCCCACACCGTCCGCCGGCGGGTAGCCAAAGCTGGCGTCGTCGATCGTCAGCATCGGGTTGGGCAGGTTGAGGGGTTCCTTGAATTCGAAGGTGAAGTCCGCGCTCGCCAGCATCGGCGCAAGCTTCTCCATGCGGTCCAGCGCCTTGACCCGGCTCTGTGCCTGCTTGGCCTTGCTGGCCTTGGCCTTGAAGCGGTTGATGAAGGATTGCAGGTGGGCGATCTTGTCCTGCTGGCGGGCGTAGGCCGCCTGCTGCAGCGCCATCTGCTCGGCGCGCATGTCCTCGAAGGTGCTGTAGTTGCCGCCGTAACGCGTGAGCTGGCCGTTCTCGATATGGATCGTGACATTGGTCACCGCATCGAGAAACTCGCGGTCGTGGCTGATCACCAGCATGGTGCCGGGGTATTTCCTGAGCCAGGCTTCCAGCCACACCAGGGCATCCAGATCCAGGTGGTTGGTCGGTTCGTCGAGCAGCAGCAGGTCGGACGGGCACATCAGCGCACGGGCCAACTGCAATCTCATGCGCCAGCCGCCGGAAAAGCTGTTCACCGGCTGGTTCAGCTCGCGCACCTGGAAACCCAGCCCGAGGATCAGCGCCTGCGCGCGCGACTGCGCGTCGTGCGCCCCGGCGTCGTGCAGCGCCATGTAGGCGTGCGCCATGCGCTCGCCGTCGTCGCTGGCTTCGGCCGCCTCCACTTCGCGCTGCGCCTCGGCCAGCCGGGTGTCGCCGGCGATGACGAAGTCGGTCGCTGACTCGCTGGTTTCCGGCATGTCCTGCGCCACCTGCGCCATGCGCCACTGTGACGGCATCGAGAAGTCGCCCTTGTCCTCGTGCAGCGTGCCGTTCAGGAGCGCAAACAGGCTCGACTTGCCGGCGCCGTTGCGGCCGACCAGGCCGACCTTCTCGCCGGGGTTGATCGACACCGAGGCGTTGTCGAGCAGGACCTTGGCGCTGCGCCGCAGGCTGAGGTTCTTGAGGAGGATCATGCAGTGGATGCGGCGCGCAGCACGCGCCCGCCCAAAACCGGAAAGCCGGGATTCTACCCTTACGCGTCCAGGTGTCCGCCGGCCGACGACCGCTGTCGGTTTTCCGTCAGACGGTGACCGCGCGCGTCACCCGTGCCCGGGCGAACGGATACGCAACCCGTTGTTATGCATTGTATTTTTTGCAACCCGGCCAGCCGCCGGCATGTGGCACACGCGTTGCAAGTATCCAGGCAAACCCCCTCGTTGCACGGAGAAAATCATGAAACTGCAATTCGGCAAAAACCAGCTGGTCCTCGAACTCTCCGCCTCGCCTTTCGCGTGGTTCCACGGCCAGACCGAACGCATGAGCCTCACCAGCCTGTCGCTGCTGTTCGTGCAATTCTCGCTGTTCGCCCGCCACGCGGCCGTCTGATGCAACTGAACCGCAACACGAGCGTGAGCCTCGGCCTGTCCGTTTCGCCGCTCGGCTTCTTCAGCGGCAGCACCGGCCGCATGTCGATGCTGAGCGTCACGCTGCTGTTCGTCGAACTCCGCGTGCTGCGCCGCCTGCCGCGCATTGCCGCCTAACGGCGGATTTCCAGCACCGCCTCCAGCCCGCCCTGCGGGCGATTCGCCAGCGTCACCTTCCAGCCGTTCGTTTCCGCCAGCTGGCGCACGATCGCCAGCCCCAGGCCGGTTCCCCCGGTCGCCTGCGCACGCGACGCCTCCAGCCGGTAGAACGGGCGGAACACCTTCTCCAGTTGATCCTCGGGAATGCCGGCCCCGCCGTCGCGCACCCTGATCCGCGCCTGCCCGGGCGCACAGTCCAGCCCGAGTTCCACCGGGGTGCCGCCGCCGTAGCGCTGCGCATTCTGGATGAGGTTGGCCACGATCTGGCGCAGCGCCAGCGGGCCCGCATCGACCAGGCACGGGCGCGCACCCGGCCAGGCCACGCCGGCTTCGGCGGCGAGCTCGTCCAGCAGGGCAGCCAGATCGAGCCGGCACCGGGTTTCCGCCTGGGAGGTACGCGCGAGTTCGAGATAGCCGGCGATCAGCCGGTTCATGGCGTCGAGATCCGCCACGGCCTTGTCGATGCGCGCCGGATTGGGCGCATCGCGCAGCATTTCGAGGTTCAGCTGCAGGCGCGTCATCGGCGTGCGCAGGTCATGCGAGATGCCGGCCAGCAGTGTGGTCCGGTTGTCCAGCAGCTCGCGCACCTCGGCCGCCATGCGGTTGAAGCGGCGCGCCAGTTCCGCGAGTTCGGCAGGGCCGGTTTCCGGCAGCGGTTCGGGCAGCTGGCCGGCGCCGACCTGGCTGGCGGCCAGCGCCGCGCGCGCCAGCGGCACGGTGATGCGGCGCACCAGGAACAGCGCGGTCAGCAGGCTGAGAAACGCCCCCAGCGCGACCACGGCGATGGCCGCCAGCGGCGGCTTGACGGCGTAGCGGTCGGGAAAGAAACCCACCCGCAGGTCGTAGCCGCCGACCGGGATCGCCAGCCACACCGCGGTCGTGCCGGGCACGCCGCGCAGGGCGATCGCTTCGCCCACGCGCCGCGCGAGGGCAGTTTCGATCTGTTCGCGGAAGGCGAAATGCGGGGCCGGCGCAGTCGCGCCGACATCGATCGTCGTCAGGCGCAGACCATGCCGACGCGCCAGTTCGCGCTCGAACGCGGGCCGCGTCTGCGGCGGCAGTTCGACCCAGGTCTGCGCCGACAGTACGACGAGGCCGGCCAGATCGTCGGCCGAGCGCTCCGCCACCGGCATCACCAGCGTCCGGTAGACCACCCAGGTCGCCGCCGCCTGGAACACGACGAAGGCCACCGCGAGCGTGAGCGCGGTGCGGGCAAACAGCGAGCGGGTAACGGATATCACCCCTTGCCCTGCGGCACGAACAGATAGCCCTGCCCGCGCTGCGTGCGGATATAGGCTGGGTTGGCCGGGTCGTCCTCGATCTTCTTGCGCAGGCGGTTCACCCGCACGTCGATGCTGCGGTCGAAGGGATCGCGCTCGAAGCCGCGCAGCTGATCCATCAGCCAGTCGCGCGACAGCGCGCGGTTGGCGTGGGTGACGAAGATCTCCAGCAGTTCGTATTCGCCGCTGGTCAGCGCGATTTCGGCCCCCTCGCGTGCCAGGGTCCGCGCGTCGAGGTTGACGAGATAGGGACCGAATTTCAGCTGCCGCCCCGACACCGTCGCCGGCTCCGCCGGTGCGGCAGGCGCCTGGCGCCGCATCACCGCCCGGATGCGCGCCAGCAGTTCGCGCGGGTTGAAGGGCTTGGGCAGGTAGTCGTCGGCGCCGACCTCGAGGCCGATGATGCGGTCGATGTCCTCGCCCTTGGCCGACAGCATGACGATGGGGGGAAAGCCCGGCTGCGCGCGCAGGCGGCGCGCGATCGACAGGCCGTCCTCGCCCGGCATCATCCAGTCCAGCACCAGCAGATCCGGCAGGCCCTTCGCCAGCAGGGCGTCAAGCGACTTCGCGTCCTCGGCCGTCTGCACCGCGTAGCCCTGCCCCTGCAGGTATTCGGCGACCAGTTCGCGGATGCCGGGGTCGTCGTCGGTGACGTAAATCAGGTCTTTATCCATGCGGCAAATATAACAGCGCCCCCCCCCGCGGGGCTTCCCACCGCGGTTACACACTGTTACAAAACGGGAGCGCCATGAAACACGACGCTTACTTTCCTCAACCACACTGCGAAGCGTGGAAGCGCTGCACGGCAACCACGGAAACGGAGACACGATGAACACTCGGCACCTTGGCATTTTCGGACTGGCTGCACTGGGACTGGCGCTTGCCGCCCCGGTTCACGCCGCGCCGCACTTCGCCGACGACCTGATCATCGTGGCCACACGCGACCGCGACGAAGCGCGGAACGCAAGGCGCGATGACCGCAAGGACGCGCGCCCGGCGGAACGCCAGGAAGCCGGGCGCGACGACAGCCAGGGCTACGGCTATGGCTACGAACGCCGCCAGCAGAAACGCACCGAAGAGGACGACCGCAACCGCGGCCGCCGCTGAGTTCGCACGTAACGCAACGAGGAGAGTCAACATGAAGGCACGCATTCTGAATACCACCCTGATCGCCGCGCTGCTGGCCGCCAGCGGCGCCGCCCACGCCGGCCGCGGCGACGGCGACGGCTTCGTCGCCCAGGCCAAGGTGCTGTCGAGCACGCCGGTATACGACACGATCAACGAACCGCGCCGCGAGTGCTGGACCGAGACCGTCGGCTACGACACGACGGTGCGCAACGGCAACAACACCGGCGGCTCGATCATCGGCGCCATCGCCGGCGGCCTGCTGGGCTCCACGGTGGGCAAGGGCGACGGCAAGGTCGCCGCCGCCGCGGTCGGCGCCGCCACCGGCGCCGTCATCGGCGACCGCTGGAACGACGGCGACCGTCGCTACGAGTCGCGTCCGCACCAGGTCGAACGCTGTCAGGTGCACGACAACTATCGCCAGGTCGTCACCGGCTACGACGTGCGCTACCGCTTCGAGGGACGCGACTACGCGACGCGCCTGCCCTACGACCCGGGCAAATTCCTGACGCTGAACGTGAACTTCAGCGTTGCCGACGACCAGCGCGGCGGCTGGCGCAGCAGCCGCAACGACTGGAACGACTGAGCCGCACGAAAAAAGGAGACCATCATGCTGAAACCACTCATCCTCGGTGCCGCCCTGCTCGCTGCGAGCGGCCTCGCTTCCGCCCACGACGACTACCGCCAGGGCCGCGTGATCACCGTCGAGCCGAATTTCGTCTTCTCGTTCGGCAGCCGCTACCCGGACGGATTCCGCGTGCTGGTCGAATCCGGCGGCAGCCGCTACTGGACCTACTCGGCCTACCGGCCCGGCCCGGTCATCATGCTGCCGCCCCGCCCCGTGTATTACGCGCCCTACCCGCGACGCGACTGGGACGGCGACCGCGGCTGGGAACGTCGCCACGAACGGCGGCACGACCGCCGCGACGACTGGCACGACCGCCGATAAGCCGCCGCCGTAACGCTGCCTCTAGTTCGATGCGTGCGGCGGACGCCGCACGCCCTGCCCGCGGACCTCGAATCGCACGCGGTCGATGACGCGGCCGTCGCGGGCTGCCCGCAATTCCAGTTCGTGGGTACCGCCCGCGGGCTGCCAGGCCAGTTCGGCGACAGCACGACCCAGGCGCTTCCCATCCATGACGAAATCGGCGTGTTCGCCGCCCGTGGCGGTCAGAAAGACGCGCTGCATCGTCGGTGGAATGTCGGGGTCGAGCGCCAGGATCGCCCCCTGGCCCGGATAGGTGATGCGCGACTCCGATGGCCCCGCCAGCGGATGCGTCGGCAGCGTGTTCGCGAGAAACCATTCGCCACCGCGCCGCTCGACGCCCACGGGCGGTGCGGGCGGCACGGCCGACGCCGCGCCGTCGAGGGCGAGCATCGCCTCGAGCCATACCGGGGCGGCACCGCTGACGCCGGACACGCCGCGCATCGGATGGCCGTCGAAATTGCCCACCCAGACCCCGACGGTGTAGCGGCGCGAGAAGCCCACGCACCAGTTGTCGCGCATGTCCTTGCTGGTGCCAGTTTTCACCGCGCTCCAGAACGGCGTGGCGAGCGGATTCTCCAGGCCGAAGGTGACGCTGCGTGCAGCGCGGTCGGACAGGATGTCGGCCACGACGAAGGCCGCCGCCGGATCGAACACGCGCTGCGTCGACGGCCTGTCGCCCGGCAGCAGACGGACACTCCCGGCGAGGCCGCCATTGGCCAGCGTGCGGTAGGCGTTGGTCAGCGACCACAGGTCGACCTCCGGCGAACCCAGGGCCAGCGCGTAGCCGTAGTAGTCGGCGTCGCGGGCGAGCGGCAGCCCCAGCCGCACCAGGCGATCGTGGAAGGGTTCCAGGCCGACGAGCAGCAGCGTGCGCACGGCAGGGACGTTGAGGCTGCCGGCCAGCGCGGTGCGCACGCTGACGCGCCCGCGGAAATGACGGTCGTAGTTCTGCGGCACGTACTGCCCGGACGGCGTTGCCACGGCGACCGGGCTGTCGTCGAGGATCGAGCCGGCGGTGAGGATGCGCGCTTCGATCGCCTGCGCATACAGGAAGGGCTTGAGCGTCGAACCGGCCTGGCGCCGGGCGCGCACACCGTCGACGTATTGCTGGCTCGAACCGCGCCGGCTGCCGACGTAGGCGAGCACGTCGCCGCTGGCATTGTCGAGCACCAGCACCGCGCCGTCTTCCACATCCGCATCCGACAGCTGCGCCAGCTGCGAGGCCAGCGCGGCGGCGAGGCGGCGCTGCAGGCCGAGATCGAGCGTCGTGCGCACCCGCGCGCCGGGGGCGAGCGCCAGCTGCGCCGGCAGGTGCGGGGCCTCGTCAGCCGCAGGCGGCACAGCAGCCTGCCGCGCGAAGGCAGCGCGCGCCAGGCGGTGCAGGCGCTGGCATGCGGTTTCGCCGGCCTGTGCATAGCGACAGGCGCGCGCGGCCACGGCATCGGCCCCGGCCTGCGGCGCGGGCAGCAGGGCGGCGAGCAGCAGCGCTTCGTCGTTCGACAGCGCCGACGCGCCCTTGCCGAACAGCATCGCGGACGCCGCCGCCACGCCGCGCGCCTCGCCGCGGAACGGTGCGAGATTGAGATAGGCCTCGAGGATCTGCGGCTTGCCGAGGCTGCGTTCCAGGCGCCAGGCGGCGAGCATCTGCCGCAGCTTTCCCCAGCCCGTCTTGTGCGCACCCGACGCCAGTTCGGGTTCGAGGAAACCCGCCAGCTGCATCGTCAGCGTGCTCGCGCCGCGCCGCCGTTCGCCCTTCAGGTTCTGCCACAGCGCGTGCGCGAATGCACGGCCGTCGACCCCGCCGTGGTCGTAGAAGCGCTTGTCCTCGAAGCGCACCGCGGCGTCCTTCAGGGTGGGCGAGATGGCCGCAAGCGGCTGCCAGGCGCCCTGGCGACGGCGGAAATCGACGCGCACTTCCTGCAGGAGCGCGCCGTGGCGATCGAGCAGCCAGGCGTAGGAAGGCGGATGGCTGCGCTGGATGGCGGCGAGGTCGGGGCCCGCCCCGCAGGCGGTCAGCGCCAGGCAGGCGCCGACCGCCCAGCCCGGATGCTTCACGGCACCACGTCCCAGTCCGCGTTCGGCAATGCGCCGAACTGCCCGGGCTGGTACATCGCCTCGACGCGCACGGGCGGCAGCCCGAAATGCCCGGGGTTGTTGAGGCGTAGCGTATATTCGAGCGTGAAGCGTCCCTTGGGAACCCAGGCGTAGTAGGCGCGGTAACGGTCGAACGGCCGTTCCTCGAAGGCGAGCCAGGCCCGGCCCTCGTTGCGGCTGTCGCGCCCGGCCAGCGCGGATTCGCCGCCCAGCCCGCTGCCCAGGATGGTCGCGCCCGCCGGCACCGGGGCATCGACGACGACCCAGCTCATGTCGGCCTGGGCGTCGACATCGAGGGTGACGCGGGCCAGATCGCCGCGCGACCACTTGCCCGGCACCGCCTGCTGCACCGGGCTCACCCGTTGCCGGATGGTGTAGCCCGAAGCCAGCGGCCCGCTTAGGGGCAGCGCGGCCCGGCTCGTCAGCGTGATCCAGGGCTTGCCGCTGCCCTGCTGCGTCAACCGCAGCGTGCCGGGTGCCTCGGGCCAGGCCAGCGTGACCGCGGCTGGCTTCGCCCAGTCGATGGCGCGCATGGTCCCCGCCAGTTCGGCCCGCGTCTGGCCGCTCACGGCTTCGTGCTCGAACTGCGCCGCGAAATGGTCGAGTGCGATGCGCGCCCAGGCGTTCGCGGTGGTGAGATCCCAGCGACCCTGCTTCTGGCGTGCCATCAGGCCGCGCGCCAGACGCGGCAGGTCTGCCTGCATCGCGGGCTCGCTGCGCAGGATCTCCAGCGCCCGGGCTGCATTGAGATCGGGCGACACCATCAGCCACCACAGATCGTCGCGCGCGCCGGTGGACCAGTTGAGCGTGGTGCCGCGCAGGTCCATGCGTGCGCGCAGTATGCCCACGGCTTCGCCCAGCTTCGCCTCGCGCCCTGGCACGCTGGCAAGGCGCTGCAGGATGGAGACGTAGTCGATGAGCGCCGAGCTCGGCCACTGGTTCGGCGTGATGGCCAGGGCGTCGAGCATGTCCGGCGTGGCCTCGCCGTAACGGGCCAGCGCCTCGATGGCGGCGAGCTTGCGCAGGGTGGCGTCGGCAAAGCCGATGCCGGGGTCGCGCAGGCGGCCGGCCACGTAGGCCTTGAGGCCGTCGAGCATGGCGTCGCGCGCGGCGTCCGGCAGCACGCGCCGTGCGGCCTGCGCGCTGGACAGGATGTAGGCGGTCAGCGCGGTATCGCCCGACAGGCCCTCGCTCGGGAAATAGCGGGCCAGGCCGTTGCCGTCGAGATGCGCGGGCAGGCGCTGCATCGCATCGGTCCACAGGGCTGCGTCATCGAGCGCGAGTGCGCGCGATACGCGCTGCTCCATGCACGTGTAGGGGTAGGCGCGCATGTAGTCCCGCATGCCGCCGAGATTGCCGGCCAGGCTGCGGGCGGCGTCGACCGTGATGCCGCCGAGTCCCGGCAACGATCCGGCCGGCCGCGCGAGCGCGACCTCGTGGCTGCCGTCGAGCTGGAACAGCGTGGCCTGCAGGGTCTGCACCGCGACGACGGGCAACACGGTCTGGCTCGCCTTCAGGCTGTCGTGCGCCATGCCGGCGACGGCATCCAGTTGCCAGTCGAGTGCCGTCGCCCCGGCCGGCACCCTGACCGGCCAGCGCAGCGCGCTGGCCTCGCCCGGCGCCAGCGCGATGGTTCTGGGCGGCGTGGCCAGCACCGCACCGTCTGCCCTGAGCGTCGGCGTCACGGTGACCGTCTGCGCCTTTTCGGTGCCGTTGCGCACCGTGAATTCGGCTGCGAAGGTGTCGCCCGTACGCACCACGGGCGGCAGGCCGGACAGCAGCATGACGTCCTGCCGGGTCTGGATGCTGGCCGCGCCGTCACCGAAATAGCCGAGGCCCGCATTCGCCACCGCGACGATGCGGAAGCGCGTGAGGCTGTCGTTCAGCGGCACGACGAGATTCGCGCGGCCGCCGGCATCGAGCCTGACGCGCGCCTGCCACAGCACCCGCGTGTCGAACAGTTCGCGGGTCGGCAGCTTGCCGCCGCCGCCGCCCGGCGGCAGGCTCTTGCGTCCGTAATGACGCTTGCCCACCACCTGCATCTGCGCCGTGGCGGTGTCGACCTCCCACGGCCGGGTCGCCATCATCGCATCCAGCAGCTTCCAGCTCGGGTTCGGCGCCAGTTCCAGCAAGGCCTCGTCCACCGCAGCAACCGCCACTTCGGCGCCGGCCGGCAACTTGCCGCCGTCGGCGCGCGCGACCTGGATGGCGACCGGCACCGGATCGCGCACCTTGTAGACGGTCTGCGGGGTCTTCACGTCGACCTTCAGCGCAAACCCGCGTTCGCCCACGCGCAGGCTGGCCACGCCGAGCTTGTAGGCCGGCTTGCCGAGATCGACCAGCGCGGTCGGCGCCGGATCGCCCACCCGGCCGCGCACCGCGAGCACGGACACCGCGACGTTCGGCGCATAGCTCGCCTTGATCGGCAGGCGCACCGTGGCCGAACTGGCGGCCAGCGGCACCACGAAGCTGTCGAGCACGCCTTCGCGTTCGACGGTGACGAGCGCGCTGGCCGTGCGGAACGGCAGTTTCACCTGCAGGCTGGCCGTCTCGCCAGGCTCGTAGGCGGGCCGTTCCGGCAGCACATCCATGCGGTCGGAATCGCTGCCGGCGAACCAGGCCTCGTCGCTGCCCGGGACCCAGACGTCGCGGTGCGCGTACACCGCGTTGCCGGCCGCATCGACGGTCTTCACGCGCACGATCAGGCTGCCGCGCGCCGGCGGCCGGATTGCGCACGCGAGCTGGCCGCGCGCGTCGGTCTCGCCGGCGCAACCGGCGGCGATGCGCTTCAGCTCGCGCACGTTCTCGTAGGCGTAGAACCCGCCCACCAGGCGCTTGCGGTGGCTGTAGGTACGTTCCGAAAAGAGGTCGGATTCGACGCGCGCCCCCGGCACGACCTTGCCGTCCGGATCGATCACGACCATGGTGTAGCGCAGCGCGTCGCGCACGTTCCAGTCGCGCACGCTGATGCCCGCGATGCGGGCGCCCGGCCACAGGGTGGCGCGCTGCGACACGGTCTGCGTGACGCCGTTGGCGTCGGCGTAATCGAGTTCCAGCCGCAGGGTGGCCAGGCCGTCCTGCTGCGGCAATCCGGATACCGTCAGGCGCGCGGCACCGGCGCGGTCGAGCGTGGCGGACTGGGTGCGCGCGACCGTGGCGCGCGCGGCGTCCGCGACCGGATCGGCCCCCTCCTCGAATTCGTTGAAATTTTCGTAGACGTCTTCGTCGCGCTGGATGCCTTCGCTCACGTTACCGTTGGCGAAGGCGGCATCGGGAAAATCCGGGTGGGCGTAGCGTAGCGGCTCGACCAGGCTGCGCAGCCGGACCGGCAGCAAGCTCGCGCCGCCGCCCGACAGGTATTGCACGCCGATATCGACGTCGGCGCTGCGGTCGCGGACCAGCTGCGTCTTCGGCAGGGCGATCTGCGCGCGCATGGTCGGCAGGCGGAAGGCGGCGACGGTAAAGCGGCCGGACGGCCATATCTGCCTGCCGCGCACCAGGGCGATATCGTAGGCGCCAAGCCGGGCCTCGCGCGGAATCGCCCACTGCGTCTCGGCCGTGCCGTTCGCATCGAAACGCACCGGCAGGCTCACGCTCTGCCCGCTGCCGACGTGGGTGAGCGTGACCGTGGTCGGCAAGGCCTTGCCTGCCGGCACGGCGAAGCCGGCACCGGTGCGCCGGCGGATGAAATGCTTCATCGCCAGCGTATCGCCAGCGCGCAGGAGGCTGCGATCCAGCACGCTGTGCGCGATCTCCGGCCCCCAGGTCTCCGCCGACGGCAGGTTGAAACGCCAGGACTCGATGCCGTCGTTCCACGATGTCAGCGTGAAGCTGCGATCCTTGCCCACCCGCGCCGAGACGAACCAGCCGCCGGGCCAGTTCTTGCAACTGCGGGCTTCGCCCAGACCCGTCGCAATGCGCGCCCGGCCCTGTGCGTCGGTCGAGCCTTCCCAGGCCGCCTTGCCTTCGCAGTCGCGCACCGCCACCCGGGCATCCGCCACGGGCAGGCCGCTGTCGAGCGCCGTCACCCAGACCAGCGACGATTCGCGACCGATCTTGGCATGCGCGACCAGGTTGGTGACCAGCGCGGCGGTATGCGTGTAGAACGGCATCGCGCCGTCGAGATAGGCCGCACCGAGGCGCGGGCTGGCGAGTTCGACCACATAGAAGCCCGGTCCCGCGAGCGGGATGCCCACCACTTCGAAGGCCTTGCTGCCGTTGGGCTTGGGCACGGCGAACTCGGCGAGCGGCTGGGCCATTTCCAGCACGGAGAAAGTATTTTCCGCCTGCCGGACCGGCGGCTTCTTCGGGTTGACGTTCGGGATCGTACGACCGTAGCGCACGCTGTCCAGGTACTTCAGCCAGCCGATCACCATGGCGTCGTCGCCCTCGCGCACGGCAGCCATTTTCCCGGGCAGGGCCAGCGCGCGATCGTCCGCCGCGGTTTCGAGGTTGCGCAAACTCACCGGTAACACGGGGTCGGCCGCCTCGAGCACGCCGAAGCTGCTGGAGAACTTGGCCAGCGGCGGCATGGCGTCGGTGCGGATCGCGAGCGGGAATTGCGCCGCATTGGCCAGGGCACGGCCGTCGTCGTCTTTCAACCCCTCCGGCACCGACAGGCTGAGCACGGCCTTCTCGGGGAAGGGGCCCTTGAACGCCAAGCCCTCCACCCAGGGACTGTCGCCGTCGATCGCGGGTTGCCATGTGCGTCCGCCACCGGCGAGCCGCAGCCTGGCGGCATCCTCGCGCCGGATCGCGCCGCCGGTGCTGACGCGGATGTCGGTCAGCGGATTGCACGCGGCGCGTGCGTTCAGCTTGTCGCAGGTCGCGCGCAGGCGAAAGGCCGGGCGCACCTGGAATTCGAAGGTATGCGGTTCGACGCTGCGCAGGCCGTTGCCGGCCTCGACGCCGGCCTCGACCATCAGGCTCGCCTCGGCCTCGTTCGGCAGCGGCCGCTGGCAGCGCAGCACTTCGACCGTTTCGGCGTTGGGCGCGAAACGGCGGCGGAACAGGGGATCGTTCCTGGCCTTGAGCGGTGCAAGCGCGGCTTCGCGCTGCGCGCCCTGCAGCACCTCGACCTCGATGCGGTCGGCGAGGCCGCGCACGCGGCACGCAGCGTGCGCGGCAAGCGTGCCCGGTTTCACGCGGGCATCGAAGGCGAGGAGGAAAGTCTGCCGCTCGTCGATGCGGGAACCGTCCCAGGGACGCACGGCGAGGACCTGCGGCCCGCCGGTGTCGAAGCGATAGGCGCCGGCTTTCAGGGGCTGCCCGGCGGCATCCCGGATATCCGCCCGCACCGTGAAGGCGCAGCGGGTCGCGCCCGGCAGTTCACGTTCGAAGTCGTAGGCCCAGGTACGTTCATCCAGCCACTTGCCGCTGCCCGGCACCGGGCAGTCGATGTCGAAAGGCGCGGCGGCACGGGAATCGCCCAACGCCGCCACCGGCGCATCGAAACGCGCCGTGACCTGCCGTACGGCCTTGACGCTGCCCTGCGGGCTGAACGCCTCGATGCCGGCCGCCTGCACAGCCAGGCCCCAGCCCAGCACCAGTCCTGCCATCCATGCCCGCATTGTTGTCTCCCCCCTGCCGCGTGCCCCGCATTGTGACAAGGGCACGCGGTTTTTGAAACCGCAGGCGGCGAGACCGGTGGCATGCTTTCTGCCGGAATGGCCGGACGCAGGCACGGGGTGTCGATGCCCTCGCAGGCCGTCGACGATGCCTGGCACGAGTTCATCCTCTTCACCCGCAATTACGCCACCTTCTGCCAGCATGCCCCGGCGCTACCTGCATCACACGTGTTTCAGCGACACCACCGGTACCCGCGCCCAGAAAATGGCCGAGGCGGCGCCGAGGACCGACTCCGGCCCCGGCGCAATGCCATGGTCCGGATTCAGGGTTTCCTTCAATGCGTAAAGCGGGCTGGTGCCGATGTCGCCGTACACCACGCCCAGGGCGAAGAGCGCCGGGCTACGCCGGCTTTCGGTCTTGGGGATCCATGCGCCTGGCCTGCGCTGCGCCGCGACCCACCGCAAGCCTGTTCAGGCGTGATGCGTGACGAAGGCCAGTTCGGTGGTGAAGTTGCCGATGCCGCGATGATTGGTGAGCGTCCAGCCGGTTTCCTTGAGGTAATCGGTCATCTCGCGGGTCATCTCGGGGTTGCCGCAGATCATGACGCGATCGTGTTCCGGATCGGGCGCCGGCAGGCCCAGACGTTGCGACAGGTCGCCGGAGCGGAACAGGTCCGCCCCCCGTTCCGGCGTGGGGAAGGGTTCGCGCGTCACGGTCGGGAAGTAATGCAGGCGCGCATGGGAATGCGACGCGAGTTCCTCGCGGTAGGCGAGTTCGCGCACCGTTCGCACCGAATGCACCAGCACGACCTGTTCGTAGTGCCGGTAGGTTTCCCCGGCGCGAACCAGGCTGATGAAGGGGGCGAGGCCGGTGCCGGTGGCGAGCATGTAGAGCACGCGGCCGGGCTGGAGGTGGTTCAGCGTGAGCGAGCCGGTCGCCTTGCTGTTCACCCACACCGAATCGCCGGGACGCACCTGCACCAGCTGGCTGGTGAGCGGGCCGTCGGGCACGTGGATGCTGAGAAATTCCAGGTGGTCGCGGTCGGCGGTGGAGACGATGGAATACGCGCGCGCGACCAGCCGGCCTTCGCGCTTGAGTCCGATGGTCACGAATTCGCCGTTCTCGAACGAAAAATCCTGCGGGCGGGAAAGCGTGAAGCTGAAGGTCTTGTCCGACCAGGGGCGCACGGACTGGACGGTTTGTTCGCTGTAGGGCATGGCGGGTCCGGAAATAACGGGTTGAGAAGCAGTTTAGCGCCGCGTGCGGACCATTCAACCCGGCGACGGCCAGGGGCATGGGACGTCCGCGGGGCGCATGCCGATTGGACGCCAAAACGGTTGTTCGGTTCGCGCTGCGGCGCGCTTCAGCCCCGCGCCTTCCAGTCAGCCAGGGCGTCGGCGCGTGCACGGAAGACGGTTTCGCGGATGCGGGCGGGCTCGACGCGCGCGGCGAGGGCGCCGGCATCCACGCCCTGCACGATCGCCAGCGCCTGCCGAAGATATTCGGCCGGCGGATAGGCGCGCGCCTCATGGCCGGGGCGGCCGCGGAAATCGCATTCGCAGGCCTGCACGAACTGTTCGAAACGCGCCGGACGCCGGAGTGCGTCGACGCGCTCGAGCAGTTCGAGCAGCGTGGCCGGGCGCAGCTCGGGCGCG
This sequence comes from Thiobacillus sp., assembly GCA_044227225.1. Taxonomy (GTDB): domain Bacteria; phylum Pseudomonadota; class Gammaproteobacteria; order Burkholderiales; family Thiobacillaceae; genus Thiobacillus. The sequence goes on from JBGAFM010000003.1 coordinate 51,563, forward strand.
CGGTGGGCATTGCCGTGGTCGCGTGCGACCGCCGTCGCCAGCTCGCGGCATTCGGCGGGCACGCGCAGCCGCTCGCAAAGGGTGCGCACGAGCGCAACGCTTTTCGCTTCGTGACCGTGGTGCCTGGGCCAGAATTCCGGCGGGGTGACGCCCTTGCCAAGGTCGTGCGTCAGCGCGGCGAAGCGCACGGGCAGATCGAACCCCTGCGCAGCGGCCCAGTCGACGACCAGCATGACGTGCACGCCGGTGTCGATTTCCGGATGGTGCTCGGGCGGCTGCGGCACGCCGAACAGGCAGTCGACCTCGGGCAGCAGTTTCGCCAGCGCACCGCAATCGCGCAGTACCCGGAACATGCGCGAGGGTTTCGCTTCCATGAGGCCGCGCGCGACTTCCTGCCAGACGCGTTCCGGAACCAGCGCATCGACCTCGCCGGCCGCGACCATCTGCCGCATCAGGTCGCGCGTCTCCGGGGCCACGTCGAAGTCGACGAAGCGCGCGGCGAAGCGCGCCACGCGCAGGATGCGCACCGGGTCCTCGGCGAAGGCCGCGCTGACGTGGCGGAAGGTTCTTGCGGCGAGGTCGCGCTGCCCTCCGTAGGGGTCGACGAGCCCGCCGGCTTCGTCCTCGGCCATCGCGTTGATGGTGAGGTCGCGGCGCACGAGGTCTTCTTCCAGCGTGACTTCCGGCGCGGCGTAGACGACGAAGCCCTTGTAGCCGCGACCCGATTTGCGTTCGGTGCGCGCGAGCGCGTATTCCTCGTGGGTACGGGGGTGGAGGAAGACGGGAAAATCCTTGCCGACCGGCTGGTAGCCCAGCGCCACCATGTCGTCGGGCGTGGCACCGACCACGACGTGATCGCGGTCGGCCACCGGCAGGCCCAGAAGACGGTCGCGCACGGCGCCGCCGACGACGTAGGTCTTCATCGCATCCTTATCGGTGCGCGCCTTCGCGGTAGTCCTCGTAGCGCGCGCGGGGGGTGTCGGCGCGCAGGTACTCGGGGGCGATCGCCTCGAGCGCGGCGGGCTGGAAATCGAACACCGCGGGCCACGGCCCCGGGCAGACATTGTCGGTGCACATCGCGAAGTAGTTGTCGCGCGTCATCAGTTTCTTGCCGGGCATCCACTCCAGCGCCCAGGCCTGGAAATAGGCGGGCCACTTGCCCAGCGCAATGATGCTGCGACGCTTGCCGATGACGGCACCGACGTAGTCGATCAGTTCGCGCAGGGTGTAGGCCCTGGGCCCGCACAGGTCGTAGGTCTGCCCGTAGGTAGCCGGATTGTCGAGGCTGTCGGCGAAGGCGCGGGCGACGTCGTCGACGTGCACCGGCGCGAAGCGGGTGGCGGCAGAGCCGAGTGGCATCACGGGGAACAGCCGGAGCAGGCGCGCGAACATGGACAGGAAGCTGTCGCCGCGGCCGAAAATCACCGACGGGCGGAAGACGGTGACGTTCAGTCCGTAGCCGTGGATGAACTTGGGCCCGTTCAGATACCAGTTCTCGTGCTCGCGGTGCCGCATGCCGGCCTCGCGCACCAGCGCTTCGGCGATGCCCTTGGAACGCTGGTAGGCGGAACGCGAATTGGGGTGGGCGCCGAGCGCGCTCATGTGCAGCAGCCGGTGCACCCCGGCTTCGCCGCAGGCATGGATGACCTTGCGCGCAAGCTCGATGTGCACCTTCTGGAAATCGCCGCGCCGCGCGCCGGGCAGGTCGACGCGGCCGACATTGCTTTCGTGCAGGATGCCGACGAGGTTGATCACCGCATCCATGCCGCGAAAATGCCGCACGAGTTCGTGCTGGTCGTGCACGTCGGCCTCGACGACCTCCACCGTCGGCAGCAGGATCAGTGCCTTGGCCGCTTCGCGGCGGTGCGACAGCACGCGGACCTTGAGGCCGCGCGCGGCGAGCTGGCTGACGAGATGGGTGCCGACGAAGCCGGACCCGCCGAGGATGCAGATGCGTTGGATCTTCATGAAAAAGCCGTCTGGGTGATTCGAAATGCTGGACGGCCCTGATTTTAACAGGCCTGCGAAGGCTCCTGTCAGCCAGCCGGCGGAGCGATGGCGGTCCTCACTCGCTGGCCGCCTCGGGCTCCGGCACGTTGGTCTCGTCCGGCGCCACCTCGACCGCAACCGCGCGAGCGGGTACCACGCCCAGCCGGTCCTTCAACAACACCGAGGGCTGGCCGAAGCGCGCAGCGTAGTACATGGCATTGCTCATCACCTTCTTCACGTAGTCGCGGGTTTCGGCGAAGGGGATCGACTCGATGTAGACGGCCGCTTCCATCGGACGCGTGTCGCGCCAGCGCTGCGCCCGCACCGGACCGGCGTTGTAGGCGGCGGTCGCCAGCACGGGCGAGCCGTCCAGCTGGGTCTGCACGTGCTTCAGGTAATACGCCCCGAAGCGGATATTGGTGGCCGGATCCTGGATGTCCGCCGACTTGAAGCGTTCGATACCGAGCCGTCGCGCGATCCAGCGCGCCGTCGCCGGCATGATCTGCATCAGGCCGGCCGCCCCTACGCTGGAACGCGCCACGTTGACGAAGCGGCTTTCCTGCCGCATCAGGCCGAATACCCAGGCTTCGTCGATCTCGTTGTCGCGCGCCGCCTCGTGCGCCAGTTCGCGGTAGGGCGCGATGAAGCGCAACTCGAAATCGTGCAGGTCGCGCGTGCGTTCGGCCGTATTGATCGCGCGGTCGTACCATTCGGCGCGCCGCGCCAGGTCGGCCGCAGCCAGCAGTTGCGTATCGCTCAGGCTGCGCGTCGCCCAGGCCCACTCCTGCGTCGCTTCGCTGCGCAGCCCGAGCGCGTACAGCGCGAGCGCCCGCACGATGCCGGGCAGGCGCGCCACCGCGGTCTGTTCGTCGCCGCCCGGCTTGATGTTGACCGTGGGTGCGCCCATCACCGGCCCCAGTTCCTCCTGCGCGAGCTGGCCGTAATAATGCGGCTCGCGCGACAGCGCAAGCAGCAGGGGGGTGGCGACGCCGCGCTGGCCGCCTGCGAGCAGGGCGCGCGCGCGCCAGTAACGCCAGACGGGCTGACTGCGCATGGCGTCGCCCATGCCGTCGATTCCCTGCAATACGGTCGGCCAGTCGGCCGCGCGCAACGCGGCCCGTACCCACCACTCGCGCTGCGTATCGTTGAGCGCCAGCCGGCCGGCCTGGGCGAACCAGGCGAGCGCGGCCGGTTCGTGGCGGCGCGCCGACCAGGTCGCCAGTCGCGCCCACGCGACCTGCCGTTCCTCGGGCGTCAGGCGCACCGACCAGGCGGCCAGCGCGTTCGCCGCCGCAGCGGAATCGCTGCGCGCCAGTTGCTCGATCGCGTACAGGGCCAGTTCGCGGTCGCCGCGCCGGCCGGCGTCGAGACCTTCGGCCAGCAGGCGCGCCGGGGCGCGCGCGGCGCGATCGTAGAGCGCCGCGGCCGGACGCTGCGATTCCGGCAAGGCATTCGATACCACGCGGGCCACGCCGGGATTGCCCGCCTCGAATGCCAGCCGCATGCGCCGCCACACGTCCTCGTCGTTGATGAAGCCGGCTTCGATCAGCAGCGCGAACAGGGGCGTGCAGGCCGCAGGCATGTCGCGCCCGGTGAACCACAAGCCGATCGCCTCGCGCGCATGCGTGCGGTTGCCCTGCGCCCATTCCGCGCGGTAGGCGTAGCACTGGAGCGCCGTATCGGGTTTGTCGAGGCGGGCGTATTCGGACAGGTAGCGCGTCCAGTCGGCGCGGGCGCCCAGCGTCCGCAGCCAGTCGGCGCGCACCGATTCCGCCAGGCGCGTGTCGGGATAGCGCGCCAGGAAATCGGCCATCTCGGCATCGTTGCCGCGGCCCGTGAGCATCAGGCGCCAGTACTCGACGTAGGGCACCAGCACGTGATCCGCCGGAACACCCTGCGCCGCCCGCTCGAATTGCGCCGGCTTGCGCTCGAAGTAGGCCGCGCGCGCGCGCAGCACGGCGTCGTCGCCGGCTGCCGCGCTCGCCGCGATGGGCGGCAGAACGAGCAGCACGGCCAAACAAAACGTTCGAAACATGGGGCGGGAGATTAACACGCACGCCACGATGGCGTCGGCACGAAATCCACTATATTGGCGCCACCGCCTGCCAACGGAACCGCGATGTCCACACTGCACGCCCAGCCGGTCGACGACCTGCCCCGGCTACTCGAAAGTTTTCCTGCCTTGCGCGGACTGGATGGCGCCCTGCACGCACGCCTGGCGCACACCCTCGTCTGGCATCGCGTCCCGCGCGACACGCCGCTGTTCGCGGCAGGCGATCCCTGCCATGCGTTTCCGCTGCTGGTCGAAGGCGAGATCCAGGTGATGCGCAGTACGCCGGACGGTCACGAGATCGAGCTGTATCGCGTGCGTCCTGGCGAATCGTGCATCGTGAGCACCAGTTGCCTGCTCGGCGACGCACAGTATCCCGCGCGCGGCCAGGCTACCGTCGGGGCGGTGCTCGCGCTGCTGCCGCAGGCCGTCTTCGACGAACTGATCGCCGTCCATGTGCCATTCCGGCAGTACGTGTTCGGCCTGTTTGCCGAACGGCTGGGGCACATGATGCAGCGGGTGGAGGATGTTGCGTTCCGCTCGCTATCGCGGCGCATCGCGGCCGTGCTGCTGGACGCCCCCGACGGCGTGATGGAAACCACCCACGAGCGGCTGGCCGCCCAGATCGGTGCCAGCCGCGAAGCCGTGAGCCGGGTCCTGAAAAAGCTCGAAGAGGCGGGTTGCATCGCGCTTGGCCGCGGCCGGGTGTCGGTCGTCGACCGCGCGCACCTGCAGGCCGAAGCCTGAGGCTTGGTGACCTTGGTCACAGACGCCGCGCCGGCTGCGGACTATTCTGCAGCCACCTCGACCGAGGCCCCCCCTTTTTTCAGGAGCACACCATGTCTTGCAACGTTGGAAGCATCGACCGCGTCATCCGCATCCTCGCCGGCCTGGGCCTCATCGCCTGGGCCCTGACCGGCGGCCCCGCCTGGGCCTGGATCGGTGTCGTGCCGCTCGCCACCGGGGTTTTCAGGTTCTGCCCGGCCTATAGCCTGATCGGCATGAACACCTGCGGCACCAGGAAGTAATTCAGGCCAGAAACAGCTTGTAGGCCGGATTGCGGGATTCGTCCCAATACCGGTAGCCCAGCCCGTCCAGAAATTTCTGGAAGCTGGGCTTTTCCTTTTCCGGCACCTGGATGCCGACCAGCACGCGGCCGTAGTCGGCGCCGTGGTTGCGGTAGTGGAACAGGCTGATATTCCAGCCCGTGCTCATGCTCTGCAGGAACTGCATGAGCGCACCCGGCCGTTCCGGGAATTCGAAGCGGTACAGCACCTCGTTGACCGCCTCCGGGGCGCGCCCGCCGACCAGGTGGCGCACGTGCAGCTTGGCCATTTCGTTGTCGGTCAGGTCAATCGCTTCCAGGCCGTGCCGTCCCAGCGTCTCGACCAGCCGGCCGCCCTCGCCCGCCCCGCCGACGGTGAGCCCGACGAAGACGCGCGCCTGCTTCGGATCGGCATAGCGGTAGTTGAATTCGGTGATGTTGCGCGCGCCGAGCAGGTTGCAGAAGGCCTTGAAGCTGCCCGGCGTTTCCGGAATGGTGACGGCGAGCACGGCTTCGCGGCGCTCGCCGAGTTCGGCGCGCTCGGCGATATGGCGCAGGCGGTCGAAGTTCATGTTGGCGCCGGAGGCCACGGCCACCAGCGTCTTGCCCTTGAGCCTGTCGCCGGCGATCGCCGCCTTGAGCCCGGCCACCGACAAGGCGCCGGCCGGCTCCAGGATCGAGCGGGTGTCTTCGAATACGTCCTTGATCGCCGCGCAGATCGCATCGTTGTTCACGCGGATCACCTCGTCCACGTAGAGCTGCGCCAGGCGGAAGGTTTCCTTGCCGACCTTCTTCACCGCGACGCCGTCGGCGAAGATGCCGACGCGCGGCAGCGTGATGCGCTCGCCCTTGCACAGCGAGCGCGCCATCGCGTCGGCATCCTCGGGCTCGACGCCGACGATCTTGATCTCGGGACGCAGGCGCTTGATGTAGGCCGCCATGCCGGCGATGAGTCCGCCGCCGCCGACCGGGATGTAGACCGAGTGGATCGGCCCCGGATGCTGGCGCAGCAGTTCCATCGCCACCGTGCCCTGGCCGGCGATGACGTCGGGATCGTCGTAGGGATGGACGAAGGTGGCCTTCGCCTCCTTCGCCAGTTCGGTGGCGTGGGCGCAGGCTTCGTCGTAGTTGTCGCCGTGCAGGATCACCTGCGCGCCGCGCGCGGCGACGGCGTCGACCTTGATCTTCGGCGTGGTCGCGGGCATCACGATGGTGGCCTTGACGTCGAGCCGTTGCGCCGCCAGCGCCACGCCCTGCGCGTGATTGCCCGCCGAGGCGGCGACCACGCCGCGCGCGAGCTGCGCCGGCTTCAGGTTCGCCATCTTGTTGTAGGCGCCACGGCACTTGAACGAGAACACCGGCTGCAGGTCCTCGCGCTTGAGCAGGATCTGGTTGCCGAGTCGGCTGGTGAGATTGTGCGCAATATCCAGCGGCGACTCCACGGCCACGTCGTAGACGCGGGAGGTGAGGATGCGTTCGAGGTAGTCGTCGGGCTGGCTCATGACCGGGTTTGATAAATGGCTGCGATGCCGCTATCTTAGCCGGCTACTCGAAACGGACGAAGAGATCATGACGCAAGACGAAATGAAGCAGACCGTGGCACGTGCCGCGGTGGAGTACGCCAGAGGCGGCATCATCGGCGTGGGCACGGGCTCGACCGCCAACTATTTCATCGACGCGCTGGCCGAGGTCAAGGGCCGCATCGACGGCGCCGTGGCGAGCTCGGAAGCCACTGCCGCCCGCCTGAAGAGCCACGGCATCCAGGTGCTGGACCTGAACAGCGTCGGCGAACTCGAGATCTACGTCGACGGCGCCGACGAGATCACCGAGCACTTCGCCATGGTGAAAGGCGGCGGCGGCGCGCTCACGCGCGAGAAAATCGTGGCGGCGTGCAGCAAGCAGTTCGTCTGCATCTGCGACGAATCCAAGCTGGTCGGCGTGCTCGGCAAGTTCCCGCTGCCGGTGGAGGTGATCCCGATGGCGCGTTCCTACGTGGCGCGCGAGCTGGTGAAGCTGGGCGGCCAGCCTCGCCTGCGCGAAGGCTTCACCACCGACAACGGCAACCTCATCCTCGACGTGCACGGCCTCGACATCGTCGACCCGGTGTCGCTGGAAACCGCGATCAACCACATCGTCGGCGTGGTGACGAACGGCCTCTTCGCGCGCCGCGGCGCCGACGTGCTGTTGCTCGGCACCCCCAGCGGCGTCAGGACCTACAGGAAGTAAGCGCTATTGCGGCCGCCCGGCATCGTCCGGCGCGGCTTCCTCATCCGGCGGCGATTCTGCCGGCACCCGGTACTGCTCGGTCGCCCAGTGTCCCAGGTCGATGAGCTTGCAGCGCTCGCTGCAAAAGGGTTTCCACTTGTTCTCCGCCGTCCAGCGCACCGCTGCACTGCAGGTCGGGCAGGCAACGATGGGCGGCTTCACAGCGAACAGAACGTCAGATCGAAATCGATGGGCTGATCCGTACAGGTACGCATCGGCCCGCTTCCCGACTGCACAAACCGGATGTTGAGCATGTACTTGTTGGCCGAGATCTCGGGCACGCAGGGAACGGCGTCGGTCAGCGTGACCCGGATCAGGTGCGGATTGCGTGATTCCAGCATGCGCTGGTAGTAGCCGGTGTCCGTGTGCTGCATTTCCGGCTGTCCGCTGTCGCGCAGGAGACCGAGCACGATATCGACTGCCGAACGGATCGGGGCGAAGGGGGCAATCCAGGCGCGCAGCTGGCGTTTGCGTGCCTCGATGTGCTGGTGCAGCCAATGGTGGTAGGACGGCAGATCGAATTCGCACATGCCGCCGGGAATGCCGGCCCGCTGCTTGATGGCCATCAGCCAGTCGTCGTCGCGCAGATGCTGGCCGACCTTGCCAGGGAGCTGGTGGATGCCCTGATGGGCGGCTTCCATGCCCGCAAGCACGGATTCCAGCGTGTCGGTCTCCACATGCGGATTGCCGCGCAGCGCGGCCAGGGTGGCCTTCTGGCGGTCGAGTTCCTGCAGCAGGTCGGTCTTCAGGTCCGCGCGCGCCGCCACCTCCGTAAGCTCGAACAGGGTCAGCAGCGCCGCATGGTGCGCGTGCTGCAGTGATGATGCCGTATAGGCATCGAAGCGTTCGAACAGGTCTTCCAGCCGCAGCAAGGTGCGGATGCGTTCGGAGAGGGGATATTCGTAGTGAATCACGCCAGGTTGCGCGGGTTGTTTCCGGCCGATTGTCGCTGATTGCGACACAAAATCAAGGCGCCTTCGCCGCTCGCGGCGCAAATCGCGGATAGGCCCGTCATTGCAACCACGGGTTTATGGTAGATGCGTACCGGCCAGCAGAAGATAACGTGCATGCAGCTGTGCAACCGCGGCGTCCAGATCCCCCGGCGCGCCCGTGTTGTCGAGCACGTCGTCCGCCACCGCGCGCCGCGCCGCGTCATCCGCCTGGGCCGACATGATGGCCAGCACGTCCGCACGACTGAGCCCGCTGCGCCGCATCACGCGCTCGATGCGTATGGAGGCCGGGCAGTCGACGAGGAGAACGCGTTGCACGGTGTCGCCCCAGCCGCCGGTCTCGACCAGCAGGGGGACGACGACGAGCGCATAGGGGACATCCAGCGCCGCCAGTTGCTGCGCGACCCCCTGCCGGATGCGCGGATGCAGGATCGATTCCAGGACCCGCCGCGCTGCCGGATCGGCAAAGACGAGGCGACGCAACGCGGCCCGGTCGAGCGCGCCGTCCGCCGCCAGGATGGCGTCTCCGAAATGACGGCGAATTTCCTGGAGTGCCGTACTGCCAGCACGGGTGAGATCGTGCGCAATGACGTCGGTATCGATGACGGGGACGGCGCGCCGGGCAAAGCGTTCCGCAACCGCGGATTTGCCGGACCCGATGCCGCCCGTCAGGCCCACGACCAGCATCAGAACTGCGCCAGATAGGTATGGGTCAGATCGGCCCCGAAGAACAGGGCCACCAGCCCGCCCCCCGCCAGATAGGGTCCGAAAGGAATGGGGACGCGCCGGTCATGCTGGACGAACACGATCATCGCAATGCCGACGACCGCTCCGACGACGGACGACAGCAGCAGGGTCACAGGCAGGAGCTGCCATCCCAGCCACGCCCCGATCGCCGCCAGCAGCTTGAAATCCCCGTAGCCCATGCCTTCCTTGCCCGTGGCCAGCTTGAACAGCCAGTACACCGACCACAGCACCAGATAGCCGGCAGCCGCCCCGGTCACCGCGTCCGGCAGACTGGCGAAATGGCCATCCAGATTGAACAGCAGCCCCCCCCACAGCAGCGGCAGCGTGAGGCTATCGGGCAGCAGGGTCGTGTCGAAGTCGATGAAGGCCAGCGCGATCAGCATCCAGACCAGCAACAGCGCACCCGCGGCCTGCGCGCTGAAGCCCCACTTCCACGCCACCGCAGCCGACAACAGGCCAGTCAGCAGTTCGACCAGCGGATAGCGTGCGCTGATCGGCACCCCGCAGGCGGAGCATCGACCACGCAAGGCCAGCCAGGACAGCACGGGAATATTCTCGAGCGCAGTGATGCCGTGGCCGCAACCCGGACATGCCGAGCGCGGCACCATGAGGTTGTAGTGCGCCGCAACGGGAGCCGCCTCTCCGCGCAATTCAGCGCACTGCGCCAGCCATTCCGCTTCCATCATCTTCGGCAGGCGATGGACGACGACATTCAGGAAGCTGCCCACCAGCAGGCCCAAAAAAAACGCTGCCCCGACGAGCAGCGATGGTTCGAAAGCCGGTTGTCCCATCATCAGCCAACAACCGACCCCATCTTGAAGATGGGCAGATACATGGCGATCACCATGCCGCCGATCAGCGTGCCCAGCACCACCATGATCATGGGCTCCATCAGGCTGGACAGCGCCTCGACCGCGTCATCCACCTCGGCTTCGTAGAAATCCGCCACCTTGGCCAGCATGGCGTCGAGCGAGCCCGACTCCTCGCCGATCGAGGCCATCTGCAGCACCATGTTGGGAAACTTGCCCGTATTCTGCATGGCCACCGTGAGCGAGGTGCCGGTGGCGACCTCGCCGCGGATCTTGGAGGTGGCTTCGACGAAAACCTGATTCCCCGAGGCGCCGCCCACGGACTCCAGCGCCTCGACCAGCGGCACGCCGGCAGCGAACATGGTCGAGAGTGTCCGTGTCCAGCGCGCGATGGTGGCTTTTTCGATGACCGATCCAAAAACCGGCAATTTGAGCATGATGCGGTCCATCGTCATCTGCATCTTCTTCGAACGCTTCCACCCTTCGAAGAACGCATACAGACCGCCGCCGATCGTGCCGAATACCAGCCACCAGTAATTCACAAAGAAATCCGAGATCGCCATCACGATCAGGGTTGGCGCAGGCAAATCGGCACCAAAACTGCTAAACAGCTCCTTGAATGCCGGGATCACGAAAATCATGATGACGGCCGTGATCACGAAGGCCACGACGATGATCGACAAGGGATAGAACAGGGCGGACTTGATCTTGCCCTTGATCGCGAGAATCTTTTCCTTGTAAAGCGCCAGGCGATCCAGCACCGCCTCCAGGATACCCGCCGCCTCGCCGGCGCCGACCAGGTTGCAGAACAACGCATCGAAATAGAGGGGATGACGACTGAAGGATTGCGTCAGGCTGCTCCCCTTCTCGATGTCGGCCTTGATTTCAGCGAGCAGCCGCTGCATGGACGGATTCGAATGGCCGCGCCCGACGATGTCGAAAGCCTGCAGCAAGGGGACACCGGCCTTCATCATCGTTGCCAGTTGCCGGGTGAACAGCGTGACATCCTTGTCGGTGATCTTCTTCGCACCGCTGAACAGGGCGCTCTGCTTCTTGACCTTGGTAACGGTAATGCCCTGCTTGCGCAGCAGCGAATTGACGACAGCCTCGCCGCCGGCAAGCATCTGGCCCTTGACCTTCTTGCCGCGCTTGTCCATGCCTTCCCACAGGAAGGTGGCGTCCTTGACTGCCTTTGCCGCTGTAGCCATAAATTAAGCCCCTTAGAGATTGGTGACGGCCTCGACCTCTTCCAGCGAGGTGAGCCCGGCTTTCACTTTGAGCAGCCCGGCCTGGCGCAGGTCCAGCACGCCTTCGCGCTTGGCCTGGTCGGCGATGTCGGATTCGTTGCCGCCCTTGAGGATGATGCGCGTCATCGCATCGGTGATCGGCATCACCTGATAAATGCCGACCCGCCCCTTGTAGCCGGTGCCCCCGCAGATGTCGCAGCCCACGGGCTTGTACGGCTTCCACGAGCCGTCAAGCTGGTCGTCGGTGAAACCGGCGGCCAGCAGCGCTTCGCGGGGGATATCGACGGGCTGCTTGCAATTGCACAGGCGGCGTCCAAGGCGCTGGGCGGTAATCAGGATCACCGAGGAGGCGACGTTGAACGGTGCCACCCCCATGTTGAGCAGACGGGTCAGGGTGCCCGGCGCATCGTTGGTGTGCAGCGTGGACATCACCATGTGACCGGTCTGGGCCGCCTTGATGGCGATATCTGCGGTTTCCAGGTCGCGGATCTCGCCCACCATGATCACGTCCGGATCCTGGCGCAGGAAGGACTTGAGCGCCGCGGAAAAGGTGAGGCCCGCCTTGTCGTTGACGTTGACCTGGTTGATTCCCGGCAACTGGATCTCCGCCGGGTCCTCCGCCGTGGAAATGTTGACGTCGGGCTTGTTGAGGATGTTGAGGCAGGTGTAGAGCGAGACGGTTTTACCCGAACCGGTGGGGCCGGTGACCAGCACCATGCCGTAAGGGCGCTGCACCGCATTCAGCAACAATTCCTTCTGCCACGGCTCATAGCCCAGTGCCTCGATCCCGAGCGTCGCGCTGGTCGGATCGAGAATACGCATGACGATCTTCTCGCCGTACAGCGTCGGAAGTGTACTGACGCGGAAGTCGATGGCGCGCGTCTTGGACAGCACCATCTTCATGCGGCCGTCCTGCGGCACCCGCTTTTCCGAGATGTCGAGCCGGGACAATACCTTGATGCGCGACGCCACCTTGTCCTTGATCGCCATCGGCGGCTGCGCCACCTCGTACAGCATGCCGTCGCGGCGGTAGCGGATGCGGTAGAACTTCTCGTAGGGCTCGAAGTGGATGTCGGACGCCCCCAGGTTGATCGCGTCCAGCATGATCTTCTGCAGGTAGCGCACCACCGGTGCGTCGTCGATCTCGATGCCGCCCGTGTCCTGCTGCTGCCCGCTTTCCTCGTCGGCAAAATCGAGATTGAGGTCTTCCGCATTGAGCACGGCCAGCGTGTTGTCCGCGACCTCGCCGACCTTCTCGATCAGCTTGCCAAGCTTGTCGTCCTCGACGACCACCGGCTCGACCGCCTGGCCCGTCTGGAATTTCACTTCGTCCAGCGCCTGCAGCTGAGTGGGGTCGGAAGTACCGACATAGAGTTTGTTGCCGCGCTGGTAAAGCGCCACCACGCGCCGCTTCTGCATCAACTTGGGATCGAGCAGGCCCTGCGGCAGGCTCTCGGGGTCCATGGCGCCGAGATCCATGAAGGGATAGCCGAACGAAACCGCGGCGAATTCGGCGATCTGTTCGGCCTTGAAACGCTTTCCCCGCACCAGTTCGGTCACGAAGGAGTCGCCCGCCTGGCTGGCGCGCTTCCACACGCTTTCGGCGTCTTCCTCGGACAGCCAGCCATGATTGACCATGGCGCGTGCCAGCCCGGTTAAGTTGATGCTATTTGTCACAGCGGCCATTGCTCGGTTCCAGACAAGTCCTGTTGCAGATTATCGCCCGGGCCGGCCAGTCACAAGGGGCCGGGCGGGACATCACTGGCCATAACGGCGATTCCTGGACTAAGTTGAGGCGTTTTCCCCACGCTCGCGCCGGGCCGGGATCTGGATGCGCGCCATTTTCACCGCACGATCCTGGGTCTGCACGATTTCCACCGGCACGTCGCCCAGCTTGATGCTCACACCGGCTTCGGGAATATCCTCGAAATGTTCGAGCAGCAGGCCGTTCAGGGTTTTGGGGCCATCCAGCGGCAGATCGAGCCCCAGCTTCCGATTCAGGTGCCGCAGCAGCACGCTGCCCTCGGCCAGCCAGCTGCCATCCGCATCGCGCCGCAGCAGGCCCATATCGGCCGGCGCCTGGGTCGTGAACTCGCCGACCATTTCCTCGAGCAGATCCTCCAGCGTCACCAGACCCTGCAATTCACCGTATTCGTCGACCACCAGGGCCAGGCGGCGGCGACCGTTCTGGAAATTGCGCAACTGGGTGAACAGGGGCGTCCCCGCCGGGACGAAGTAGGGCGCCTCGAGACTCTCCTTCAGCGTCTCCGGGTCGAAACTCTCCCCGGCCAGCGCATGCAGGATCCGGCGCACGTGCAGCACCCCGAGCAAGATATCGGGCGAACCTTGCTGCACGACCAGCCGCGTATGGTGACTGGTGGAAATCTGCTGGCGCAGCCGCTCGGGTTCCTCTTCGATATCGATCGCCTCGATCTGGTTGCGCGGCGTCATCACGTCATCCACCGTGATGTCTTCCAGTTCCAGCAGATTGACCAGCACGCGGTGGTGTTCGCGCGGCATCCGCCCCGACGACTCAAGGACGACCGTACGCAGTTCCTCCAGCCCGAGGCTGTTGCCCTGCCCCGGCTCCGGCCTGCGGATACGCAGGACGCCGAGGATGCCCTGCACGAACAGGTTGACGAACCACACAACCGGATAGGCCAGCCTGAGCAGGGGCACCAGCACGAGCGTCGCCGGATAGGCGACGCGCTCGGGAAACGATGCGCCCAGCACCTTGGGCGTCACCTCGCTGAATACCAGGATCAGGAAGGTCAGCAGCAGCGTCGCCACGAACAGCACGATCTCGCCGTCGCCGAACAGGCGGATTGCCAGCACCGTCGACAGGGTGCCCGAAGCGGCATTGACCAGATTGTTGCCCAGCAGGATCACGCCCAGCAGCTTGTCGGTCTGGTTCAGCAAGGACTGCGCCCGCATGGCGCCGCGCACGCCAGACTCGGCCGCATGACGCAGCCGATAGCGGTTGATGGCCATCAACGCCGTTTCGGAGGCCGAAAAGAAAGCCGAACTCAGCAGCAGGAAAGCCAGCGCGATGAACAGCGTTTGTGTGGAAAAACTGTCCAAGCCCGGTCCTTAGCGTCCGAGGATCACTTCCAGCACGAACTGCGTCCCCAGATAGGCCAGCAACAGGAAAATGAATCCGGTAATCGTCCAGTACAACGCCGTGCGGCCGCGCCAGCCGCGAAAATGCCGACCGAGCAGCAAGCCGCCGAACACCATCCAGGACAGGATGGCGAACACCACCTTGTGGGTGAACTGCAGGGCGGTGCCGAACAGTTCTTCCGAAAAGAACACGCCGCTGAACACCGCCAGGGTCAGCAAGGCGAACCCCGCGGTAATGGTGCGGAACAGCATCGCCTCCAGCGTCAGCAGGGGCGGCGCCCCATCCTGCATGAACGCGCCTCGATGCAGCTGTTTTTCCAGCATGGTCATGAGCACGGCATGGAGCGCCGCCACCGCCAGCAGGCCGTAGGCCAGAAAGGACACGACCAGGTGCGCGCGCAGGGCGAGCGTCTGCGAACTGGGAATTGCATGCGTTTCGCCGAAGGCCACCATCGCCAGCACCGACAGTGCCGCCCCCCCGCTGACCCAGGACTGCAGGCGCGCCAACGGCGCCCCCCGACTGGCTAGCCAGTAGATCAGCGCAGTCAGCCAGAAGATCGTCGAAAGCGAATTGCCGAATCCCAGGCGGATATCGCCCTGCCCCAGTACCGAGTGATAGATCAGCGCACCGTGCGCCAGCAGCGCCACGGGCAGGGCTGCGCCCACAGAAGGCGCGCGCGGCGCGGCACGCAGGCGCCAGGCGGACCAGCCGTACAGCGCACTGACGCACAGGGTAACCAGCAATAGCGGGGACATTCGTTAAAATAGGGAAAGGAATCAGCCAACCCCATTATCCATGCCGCCCCCAGCGGCAACAAGAAAGCCATGCTAGAAAATCTCAGCGGACGCCTTGCCGGCGTCGTCAAGACCCTGCGCGGCCAGGCCCGCATCACCGAGGCCAACGTGCAGGACACGTTGCGACAGGTTCGCCTGGCGCTGCTGGAGGCCGACGTCGCGCTGCCGGTCGTCAAATCCTTCATCGAGTCGGTGAAAACCCGTGCGCTCGGCCAGGAGGTGCTGACCAGCCTCACGCCCGGACAGGCCCTCATCGGCATCGTCCACGAAGAGCTGACCAAGCTCATGGGCGGCGCGAACGCCGACCTCGATCTCGCCGCCGCCCCGCCGGCCGTGATCCTCATGGCCGGCCTGCAGGGCTCGGGCAAGACGACGACCTCCGGCAAGCTCGCGCTGCTGCTGAAGAACCGCAAGAAAAAGGTCCTGCTTGCCTCGGCCGACGTCTATCGCCCTGCGGCCATCGACCAGTTGCGCCAGCTCGGCAGGCAGCTCGATGTGGCTTTCTTCGAAGCGGGCGACGAACGCGATCCGCTGAAGATCGCCCTCGCCGCGCAGGACCATGCACGCAAGCAGTTCTACGACGTTCTGATCGTCGACACCGCCGGCCGCCTGGCCATCGACGCAGCGATGATGGCCGAAATCCAGGCCCTGCACACCGCGCTGAAGCCGGTCGAAACCCTGTTTGTCGTCGATGCCATGCAGGGCCAGGACGCGGTCAACGTTGCCCGCGCCTTCAACGAGGCCTTGCCGCTGACCGGCGTGGTGCTGACCAAACTTGACGGCGACGCCCGCGGCGGGGCGGCGTTGTCGGTGCGGCAGGTCACCGGCAAACCGCTCAAGTTCATCGGCGTAGGCGAAAAGCCCAACGGACTGGAGCCCTTCCACCCCGAGCGCATGGCGCAGCGCATCCTCGGCATGGGCGATGTGCTTTCGCTGATCGAGCAGGCTCAGGGCGCGGTCGACCTGGCCGAAGCCAAGAAGCTGGCCGACAAGGTCAAGAAGGGCAAGGACTTCGACCTCGAGGATTTCAAGGCGCAGATTCAGCAGATGCGCAAGATGGGTGGGCTGTCCGCGCTGATGGACAAGCTGCCCGGCGCGGCCGGTGCGGCGTTGCCCGCCGGCGCCGACGAGAAGGCCATCAACCGCGTCGAGGGCATCATCAACAGCATGACACCGCTGGAGCGCCGCAAGCCCGATCTGATCAAGGCCAGCCGCAAGCGCCGCATCGCCGCCGGGGCAGGCGTGCAGGTCCAGGAGGTCAACAGGCTCCTGAACCAGTTCGAGCAGGCGCAGAAGATGATGAAAATGATGGGCAAGGGCGGGCTGGGCAAGATGATGCGGGGCATGAAGGGGGTGTTGCCCGGCATGCGCTGAACAGCCGGTCGCTCCGCCTCAGCGCAAGCCACTGGCGCGTATCGGTTTTTTGGGTATAATTCGCGGTTTTCTCCGTTTACCGGTGGGTTGAACCATGGTCGTTATTCGTCTTTCCCGCGGCGGCGCCAAGAACCGTCCCTTCTACAACGTGGTGGTCGCCGATTCGCGCTGCCGCCGTGACGGTCGCTTCATCGAGCGCGTCGGCTTCTACAATCCCGTCGCCGCCGAGGGCAGCGAAGCCGTTCGCCTGGATCAGGATCGCATCGGCTACTGGGTGAGCAACGGCGCGCAGATGTCCGACACCGTCGCCCGCCTGGTCAAGCAGAACAAGCCCGCTGCCGCTGCCTGATTTGGCCGAACAGGAAGCCTGGGTCGTCATGGGGCGCGTCGCCGCTCCGTTCGGCATCAAGGGTTGGGTCAAGGTCCAGCCCTACAGCGAAGACCCGGATGCGCTGGCGGATTTCGAATCCTGGCGCGTCGGGCATGACGGGCAGCAGGTGCATTACACCGTCGAAGCCGTTCAGGATCACGGCAATGCCCTGGTCGCCAAACTGGCCGGCATCGACGACCGCGACGCGGCGTATGCCCTGCGCGGACAGGAAGTGTCGGTGCCGCGGAGCGCGCTCCCGGCCCCGGAGGAAAACGCGTTCTACTGGTCGGACCTGATCGGCCTGACCGCAGTCAACCGCGAAGGCATCGAACTGGGCAGGGTCGACAGCCTGATGGAAACCGGGGCTCACGACATCCTGGTCGTCCGGGGCAAGCGGCAACACCTGATCCCGTTCGTCGCGGCCTTCGTCGGCCGGGTGGATCTGGCCGGCGGCACGATCGAGGTGGACTGGGGCGAGGATTACTGAGGAGAAGCGTGTGCGCTTCGATGCCGTCACGCTGTTTCCGGAGATGTTCGATGCCGTACTGGATTACGGCATCACCCGGCGGGCGCTGGATCGCGGACTGTACCGGTTCAAATCGTGGAACCCGCGCGATTTCACCGACGATCCGCACCGCACGGTGGACGACCGGCCCTACGGCGGCGGCCCCGGGATGCTGATGCTGGCCGAGCCGCTGGACCGCGCGCTGAACGCGATCCAGCAGGATCTGGCGCAGGAGAACCTGACGCCGTGGGTGGTGCACTTTTCACCGCGCGGCCGCCCGCTGAAGCAGCAGCGGGTGATGGAATTGAAGCAGATTCCCGCGCTGGTGCTGCTGTGCGGACGCTACGAAGGCATCGACGAGCGGCTGCTTGCGCGTCGCGTCGATGAAGAGATTTCGCTCGGCGACTTCGTGCTGTCGGGCGGCGAGTTGCCGGCGCTGGCCTTGATGGACGCACTCATCCGGCAATTGCCGGGGGCGCTGAACGACGCCGAGTCGGCAGTGCAGGATTCGTTCAGCCACGGGCTGCTCGATTGTCCGCACTACACCCGGCCCGAAGTGTGGCAGGGCATGGATGTGCCGGCCGTGCTGAAAAGCGGCAACCATGCGGCCATTGCCCGATGGCGGCATGACGAAAGCGTGCGGCTGACCGCCGCCCTGCGCCCCGACCTGCTGGAATGGGCGCAGCAAAAGGAGAATTGACCGGCTTGCCCTCAGGGCGAACCGGATTGAAGCGGTACCGGAGTTGGAAGCGATTCCGGGCCATGTGAAACGGCGTGACGTCCCTCCCTCCCGGAGGCACCTCTCCCGCCAGACGTAAGGAAATATCGTCATGAACATCATCGAGCAGCTCGAACAGGAAGAAATCGCCCGCCTGGGCAAAACCATCCCCGACTTCGCCCCCGGCGACACCGTCATCGTCCAGGTGAAGGTGAAGGAAGGCAACCGCGAGCGTCTGCAGGCCTACGAAGGCGTGGTCATCGCCAAGCGTAATCGCGGCCTGAATTCCGGCTTCACCGTGCGCAAGATCTCCGCCGGCGAAGGCGTCGAGCGCACCTTCCAGACCTACTCGCCGCTGGTCGCCAGCATCGAAGTGAAGCGCCGCGGCGACGTGCGCCGCGCCAAGCTCTACTATCTGCGCGAGCGTTCCGGCAAGTCCGCCCGCATCAAGGAGAAGCTGCCGGCCCGCAAGGCCGCCGCTGCCGTCGCCGAATAAGTGCCGGTTCCCTTGCAGAAACGCCCGCCTCGTGCGGGCGTTTCTGTTTTTGCACGACGTAGAATGACCGGATGCCCGACTACGATGCCATCCTGGATGCGCCGCCCTGCCGCCTCGGCGCGATTTTCACCGGCGACGTGCTGACCCGCCTGGATTTCCTGCCGGTCGATGCGCCGCCCGCCACACGGCGCGACAGCCGCGCGCAGGCACTTGCGCGCGAGCTCGACGCCTACTGGCACAATCCCGCGCACCGCTTCCGTCTGCGCCATGCCGCGCACGGCACCCCCTTCCAGTTACGGGTCTGGCATGCGCTCGTCGCGATCCCGCCCGGCGCTCCGCTCACCTACGGCACGCTGGCCCGACAGCTTTCCACCGCCGCACGCGCCGTGGGCCAGGCCTGCGGCTCGAATCCGCTCCCCATCCTGATTCCCTGCCATCGCGTGGTGGCGGCGAATGGACCCGGTGGCTTCATGCACGCAGCGCACGGCGCGCCGCTGGACGTGAAAGCCTGGCTGCTGGCACATGAACGATCCGCTGATTGATCGCTTCTGCGACCACCTGTGGCTGGAAGACGGGTTGGCCGATGCGACCCTGGCCGCCTATCGGCGCGACCTGAAAGGCTTCGCCGCCTGGCTGCAGGATCAGCGTCAGCGCACGCTGGATCGCGCCGAAGCCGGCGACATCGAAGCCTGGCTGGCCTGGCGTTTCGCCCAGCGCACCCGGCCGCGCAGCGCGGCACGCTACACCTCTTCGCTGAAGCGCTTTTACCGTTTCCTGCTGCGCGAACGCCTCATCGGCAACGACCCCACGCACAACCTCGATCGTCCCAAATTGCCCCGCGCCCTGCCCAAAACGCTGACCGAAGCCGACGTCGAGCAACTGCTCGCGGGGGCCGAAGGCGATACGCCCGCCGCGCTGCGCGACCGCGCCATGCTGGAAACCCTCTACGCGACCGGCCTGCGCGTGTCAGAACTGGTGGGCCTTAAACTCGCCATGCTCAATCTCAACGACGGCGTGTTGCGCGTGACCGGCAAGGGCAACAAGGACCGACTGGTTCCGCTTGGCGAGGAAGCCGTGCGCTGGCTGCGTCGCTACCTGGACGCGGCACGGCCGGCGCTCCTCGGAACACACCGCAGCGACGCGGTCTTCCTGAGTCCGCGCGGTGCAGGCATGACGCGGCAGGCCTTCTGGCACCTGCTCCGACGACGCGCCCGTGCGGCCGGCGTCGACAAGGCCCTGTCGCCGCACACCCTGCGCCATGCCTTCGCCACCCACCTGCTCAACCACGGCGCCGACCTGCGGGTGGTGCAGATGCTGCTGGGCCACAGCGACATCTCGACCACGCAGATCTACACCCACGTCGCCCGCGAACGCCTGAAGACGCTGCACGCGCAGCATCACCCCCGCGGCTGAGCTCACATGCGCCTGCTGGCGCGCGCGAGATAAAACCACTCCTGCCCAGGCAGGGCATCGGGATTGGGGAATACGATGCTGCCATCCGAATCGGCAACCACGATTTCGCCATGGCGCCGTCTTCCGATTTCTTCGCCCGCCCTGATCGGGTCGAAGCTGGCCCAGTCACGGCTGAAGACATCGCCGGCGTCCACACGGTCGACCACGTGATAAAGGCGCAGCGCCTCGCGCCGCTCGACCGGCACGGGCTGCGGCTCGCCGCTCAAACCAAGATGCGCCAGCGCATGACGGATCGCACGATACGCGACCCTGGGCGCATCGGGATCGGCATGCTGGCCGCATTCGAGCGTGAGCGCGATGCCGCCGTGCGCACGCATGTATTCGGTGGTGCCGATGCCATAGCGCGCATCGGCTTCGTGCATCGACGCGCCGCATGCCAGCCGGCGTGCCACGCCGGCGGCATAGGTATCGAGCCAGCCGTCGACGAACCGATGCACGCCCAGTCGCAGCGCCAGTGCGGTTTCTTCCCCGGCCCGCGCGAACGGCTCCAGATCATCGGCATTGTTTTCGGGACCCAGCATGACGAAAGGCTCGCCGGCCGTGTGAAAGGAGTGCAGGTCGAGCAGGACATCATGCTGCTCGAGCAGTGGGCATAGCCAGTTGGCGATACGGTCCTCGAACTCGGCAGGCTGGTCGGTCGGCGCTAGATTGCGGTTGAGATTGCGGTCGCCCATGCGGGCGTGCCGGGCATAGGCGAGCGGGTTGGTAACGGGCACGAAGGTCACGCGCCCTGCAACGAGACCAAGCGCGCCGGATTCGATCTCGCCGACGATGCGACGGATCGCCTGCGTGCCGCAGGTTTCATTGCCGTGCACAGCGCCCAGCACGATGAGACGCGGCCCATCCGCCTGCCCGTCGAACGCGATGGACTGGAAATGCAGCGAAGCGGAATCGCTCATGTTTGCATGGCCTTGAAAAGCAGCGAAAGGCTGGACACCAGCAACAGCACGCCGACCAGACGCGTCATCTGCGCCTGGCTCAGGCCGACGTGCACTTTGCCGCCAAGATACAACCCCCCCAGCATGATCGGCAAGGCCGCTGCATAGGCCAGCCAGACCTCGCGCGTGGTCAGCAGACCGGCTGTCACGAAGCTGGCGATGCGCGTCATGCCTTCGGTGAAGAACAGGGCCGAGAGCGTGGCGCGCAAATCGCTCTTGTCGTGGATGCGATGCGTCAGATAGATCACATAGGGCGGCCCACCGGTACCGAACAGCGCGCCGACCGTACCGCCCGTCAGCGAAGCCGGCGGTGCCCACCAGCGCGAAACCAGCCGGTCGCCCCGGATGCCCAGGATGCTGCGCAGCGCGAACACGAACACGAACAGCGCCAACGCGACCAGCATCGGCTGCGCCGGCAGGTTCACGAGCAGGCTGGTGCCGAGGACCACGCCGACGATGCCGAACGGCACCAGCACGCCGATCTCGCCCCATTTCACCCGCTTGAAGGTGAAACCACCGATCACGATGGAGGCAGTGAAGTCGAGCAGCAGAAGCAGGGGCACGACGAACTGCAACGGCAGGAAAAGCGCCAGCAGCGGCACCGAGATCAGACCCGAGCCGAAGCCGGTAATGCCGCGAATCACATAGGCCGCCAGCAGGATGGCCGCCGAACCGGCGACGAGTTCGACACTCACGCGCGGTTGCCGCGCTCGATGGTAATGCCCAGTTCCTTGATGCCCGGCACGATGGCGAACTTGGTCACCGACACCTTCACCCACGGTGCGCCGAACTCATTGCGCACGATCGCCGCAACGTGTTCGGCGACGGATTCGACCAGGGTGATGGGCTGCGGGGCGTTATGCAGATAGTCCTTGACCCGTCTGGCAACCGCGCCATAGTCGATGGTGTCGGCCACGTTGTCGGTGCCGCCGGCCTTGCTGTGGGGCAGTCCGATTTCCAGATCGAGACGAACGGGTTGCGGCACTTTGCGTTCCCACTCGTATATGCCGATAATCAGATCGAGACGGAAGTCCCGCAAAAACAAGATGTCCATTGCGTCGCGCCCAGCGAGGCTGCAAAAGCTAACCATTTTACTGGCTTCATCATGACCACGCTCCCCTTTGTCGCAGCCGCCTATCTGCTGGGCTCGCTCTCCTTCGCGGTGATCGTCAGCAGGCTCATGCGCCTGCCCGATCCGCGCAGCTTCGGCTCCGGCAACCCCGGCGCCACCAATGTGCTGCGCACCGGCCGCAAATCGGCCGCCGCCCTCACCCTGCTGGGCGACGCGCTGAAAGGCTGGGTCGCGGTCGCTGGCGCGCGCATGCTGGGCGCCGACGAGAGCGTCGTGCTGCTCGCTGGTCTCGCCGTCTTCATCGGCCACCTGTTTCCGGTGTTCTTCCGCTTCCAGGGCGGCAAGGGCGTCGCCACCGCGCTGGGCGTGCTGCTCGGACTGAACCCCTGGCTGGGCCTGGCCTGTCTCGCCACGTGGGTCGCCATGACCATACTGTTCCGCATCTCGTCGCTGTCCGCACTGGTGACCGCCCTGCTCGCCCCGGTCTATGCAGGCCTGCTGGCTGGCTGGGGCGATACCGCGATCGCCGTGCTGGCGTTGTCGCTGCTTCTGATCTACCGTCACAAGAGCAACCTCATCAAGCTCGCAAGCGGCGAAGA
Source organism: Thiobacillus sp. (assembly GCA_044227225.1). Lineage (GTDB taxonomy): Bacteria > Pseudomonadota > Gammaproteobacteria > Burkholderiales > Thiobacillaceae > Thiobacillus. The sequence continues at coordinate 74,125 of JBGAFM010000003.1, forward strand.
AGGACGCATCGGCCAGAAATCCTGAACATGGCGCTATTCGAAAAATCCATTTCTTACGCCAAGGACAGCCTCGCGGAAGTCTCGCGCGACGCGATCGACCGTGCCGGCGACCGCCTGTCGGATGTGGTGAAGGGCGGCGTCGCCCAGGCCGGGACCGAACTCAAGGACGTGATCCTCCAGGCCAGCCAGGAAATCGACGCCAAGCTCGACAAGATCTCGCAGGAACTGCATGAGCAGCGCCAGTTCACCAAGGACGACGTGCGCGAACTGGTCGACTACGCCGGCGAACGGCTGGGCGCGCTGATGGACGAACGCATCGTGCGCGCCAAGATCGAGATCTCGGGACTGGTGCAGGACAAGGTCGAATACTTCAAGCGCGAGGTGGACAGTTTTTTCATCGAACGCCAGCGCGACCTTGCGCGCGAACGGCGGCGCCTGTTTCTCAATGTGGCCGTCGCCATTCTCGCCTCGCTCTCGCTGGGTTTCGTCTCCTGGCTGTACCACCAGTATCTGGGGGGAAGATTCGATGTCTTCACGGCTTTCCGCATCGTCTTCGCCTCGCTGGCGGGCGGCTACGCCGCCTGGCTCGCCGTCAAGCTGCTGCGCCGCTGGCTGTCGATGTCGGAACATCGCAAGGACACCCTGTTCCTGGTCAGCCGCTACTGGGGCGTGCTGCGGCCCGAAAGCATCTTCGGCACCCTGATCCTGGTCTGCCTGATGGCGGCGCTGGTCGGCTTCCTGCTTTTCCCCGATCAGGTGGCGCAACTCACCGGCAGCGAAGCCTGGCTGAACACCTTGCGGCAGGCCTTCCCCTTCCTGCAGCGCTAGACGGCGTCGAGCGTCGACAGCGCCCAGCGCGGTTTCACCGCAAACGCCAGGTCCGGCTGGGCATGCGCAAGCCGCTGCGCACCGGCGTAGGCGATCATCGCGCCATTGTCGGTGCAGAACTCCAGCCGCGGGTAGAACACCTCGATGCCGCGCCGCGCCGCTTCGGCGCTCAGTTGCGCGCGCAGGCGGCGGTTGGCGCCGACGCCGCCGGCGACGACCAGCCGTTGCGCCCCGCTGTGTCCGCACGCGGCCAGGCTCTTGCCCACCAGCACGTCGACGGCCGCGGCCTGGAAGGCGGCCGCGATATCCGGTGCCGCCTCCGGCCCCGTCTTCTTCACCAGGGTCAGCACGGCGGTTTTCAAGCCGGAGAAACTGAAATCGTAATCGCCGGAATGCAGCATCGGGCGCGGCAGGGCGTAACGGTCCGCCGTCCCGCGTTCGGCCAGCTTCGACAGGGCAGGCCCGCCCGGGTAGCCAAGTCCGAGCAATTGCGCGGTCTTGTCGAAAGCCTCGCCGGCAGCGTCGTCGAGGGTTTCGCCCAGGAGCGCATAACGCCCCACGCCGACCACGTGCATCAACTGGGTGTGGCCGCCGGAAACCAGCAGGGCGACGAAAGGAAATGCGGGCGGCGTGTCGGAAATGAGCGGTGACAGCATGTGCCCTTCCAGATGGTGTACGCCGATCGCGGGAATCCCTAGGGCATATGCCAGCGCGCGCGCCATTCCGGCGCCGACCAGCAGTGCACCGGCCAGCCCCGGGCCTTGCGTATAGGCGATGCCGTCGAGATCGGAAAGCGAGCACCCGCTCTCGTCCAGAATCTGGCGGGTCAAGGGCAGCACGCGCCGGATATGGTCGCGCGAGGCCAGTTCCGGGACCACGCCGCCATACGCGTTGTGCATGGCGATCTGGGAATGCAGCGCATGCGCCAGCAGGCCGCGCGCACTGTCGTAGAGCGCAACGCCGGTTTCATCGCAGGAGGATTCGACGCCGAGTACCAGCATGGGAAGCATCCGGTTGGGGGTGGGACTGGAAAAATTCCTGGGGGCTTGTTATTATTCGCGTTTTTCCCCGTTCCAGGAAGTCGTCTACATGCCTCACGTCAAAGTCAAGGAAAACGAGCCGTTCGACGTTGCCCTGCGTCGCTTCAAGCGTTCCATCGAGAAAGTGGGTCTGCTGACCGAACTGCGCGCCCGCGAGTTCTACGAGAAGCCCACCGCCGAGCGCAAGCGCAAGCTCGCCGCCGCCGTCAAGCGCCAGAGCAAGCGCCTGCGCAGCCAGCAGCTCCCGCCCAAGCTTTATTGATTCTTCCCGCACGCCGGCGGACTTTTCCATGTCGCTCAAGGCTCGCGTCACGGACGACATGAAAGACGCCATGCGCGCCAAGGACAGCGCGCGTCTCGGCACCATCCGCCTGCTGCTCGCCGCGATCAAGCAAAAGGAAGTCGACGAGCGCATCGAACTCGACGACGCGGCGGTTGCCGCCATCGTCGAAAAACTCATCAAGCAGCGCAAGGATTCCATCAGCCAGTTCCAGGCCGCAGGTCGCGACGATCTGGTCGCCGCCGAAAAGGCCGAACTGGCCGTGCTGCAAACCTACCTGCCTGAACAGTTGTCCGCCGCAGAAGTCGAGGCGGCCGTCGTCACAGCCATTGCCGAAGCCGACGCCACCAGCCCCAAGGACATGGGCAAGGTCATGGCCCTGCTCAAGCCGCGTCTCGCCGGCCGCGCCGACATGGGCCAGGTGTCCGCGCTCATCAAGACCCGGCTGAACTGAGTCCCCGACCCGCCGCCGGGTTTATCATGCGGCAACCATGATCCCCCGCGATTTCATCGACACCCTGCTCGCCCGCGTCGATATCGTCGACGTGATCGACCGCCGCGTGCCCTTGAAGAAAGCCGGACAGAACTACCAGGCCTGCTGTCCATTCCACAGCGAAAAATCGCCTTCGTTCACGGTCAGCCCGACCAAGCAGTTCTACCACTGCTTCGGCTGCGGCGCCCACGGCACCGCGCTCGGCTTCCTCATGGAATACGAGCACATGAGCTTTCCCGACGCTGTCGCCGCGCTCGCCCAGGACGCAGGCCTTGCGGTGCCGGAATCGGCCCAGGGGCCTGAGTGGCCCAAACCGCCGCCTGCATTGTGGGACGCGCTCGAGCAGGCGGCACGCTTCTACAAGCAAAAGCTCAGGGACACGCCGCGCGCCATCGATTACCTGAAACGACGGGGCCTCACCGGGGCCATCGCTGCCCGCTACGGCATCGGCTACGCGCCGGACGGCTCACCCCTGAAACAGGCCTGCGCGAACTATGCCGACGACACGCTCGTGACGTCCGGGCTGGTCGTCGAGAACGAAGGTCGCCGCTACGACCGCTTTCGTGATCGCATCATGTTCCCCATCCGCAACATCAAGGGCCAGATCATCGGATTCGGCGGGCGCGTGCTGGATCAAGGCGAACCCAAGTACCTCAACTCGCCCGAAACGCCGCTGTTTCACAAGGGCTCCGAAATCTACGGCCTCTACGAGGCGCGCGCGGCGATCAAATCCGCCGGCCGCGCCATCGTCGTCGAAGGCTACATGGATGTGGTCGCGCTCGCCCAGCATGGGGTGGAATTCGCGGTGGCCACGCTCGGCACCGCAACCACGCCCATCCATGCGCGCACTCTGCTGCGCCACACCGATCAGCTCATCTACGCCTTCGACGGCGACAATGCCGGCCGCAAGGCAGCCTGGCGCGCACTGGAAAACACCCTGGAAGCACTGCAGGACGGCAAGGAGGTGCGTTTTCTCTTCCTGCCGGAAGGCGAGGATCCCGACAGCTATATCCGCACGCACGGGCAGGCAGCCTTCCTCAGCCTGCTGGATCACGAGGCGGTCCCACTGTCAGCCTTCCTGATTCGCGAACTGGCTCGCGATCGCCGGCTCGACACGCAGGAAGGCCAGGCCGCTTTCCTGAAGGATGCCCAGCCCCTGCTGGAAAAAATCGCCGCGCCGCTGCTCGGCACCCTGATCCGGCGCCAGATCGCGGAACGCGCACATCTGCAGCCCGACGAACTCGGGCAATTCGGCCTGCAGGCCAATCTGCCCCGCCGCCCCGCCGCCGTGCGTCCGCCCCACCGCCCGGCCCCCTCGAAATTGCGCGGCCTCGCCCGCATCCTGCTGATGAACCCCGCGCGCGCGGCGGAGGTCGATCCGCGCTGGCTGGACAACAGCGACCCGATGACCGCTTCCATGCGCGAACTGACGACCTGGCTGGCAGGGCTCGGCCCGACCGGCCTGCCTGCGCTGGCCGAAGCGGCGCGCGGCAGCACCCTGGAATCCCTGATCGACGACCTGATGACCGATCTGCTCGACAAGGACGATAACTGGGACTGGAACGCCGAGTTCGATGGCGCAGTCAGACAATTGCGTGACGACTGGCGCCGCCGTCGCGTCCACGAGCTCGCGGCGCGCCCGCTCGCCAGCCTCAACGCGGAAGAACGCGCGGAACTGACCGATCTGGCACGCTCCTAGCTTCTCGAAAACGTCGAGACAAGGGCGTCAATTACGGTATAATGTGCGGTTTTTGAATGATTTTTTCCGGTCGCCGCTGTTGCGGCCGGACATTCTGAGCGGAGAAAGCCAGTGGCTGTACGTGGAAGAAAACCGGGCGGAAGCGCCAAGAAAACCGAAGCGCTCATCGCAACCAAAGAGCTGACGCCGGTGGAGGCCGAAGCGCGTCGCACCCAGCTCAAGAACCTGATCATTCTGGGTAAGGAACGCGGCTTCCTCACCTACGCCGAAATCAACGACCACCTGCCCGACGAAGTGCTGGACGCCGACCAGATCGAAGGCGTGATCAGCATGATCAACGACATGGGTATTCAGGTCTACGACGAAGCGCCGGATGCCGAGACCCTGCTCATGCAGGAAGCCACGCCCGCCGTCGCCGACGAGGACGTCGTCGCCGAAGCCGAACAGGCACTGACCACCGTCGACTCCGAATTCGGCCGCACCACCGATCCCGTCCGCATGTACATGCGCGAAATGGGTTCGGTCGACCTGCTCACGCGCGAAGGCGAGATCGAGATCGCCAAGCGTATCGAGGAAGGCCTGCGCCATATGGTCCAGGCCATTTCCTCCTGCCCGCTCACCATCCAGCAGATCCTCGATATGGCGACCCAGGTCGAGAAGGACGAGCTGCGTATCGACGAACTGATCGACGGTTTCGTCGAGGCCGAAGCCGACGCCCCGGCCGAAGACGACGCCGAAATCGAGGAAGCCGACGCGGACGAGGAAGAGGACGAAGACGCCAGCGCAGCCGTGGCAGCCGCCAACCTGGCCCAGCTCAAGGCCGAGGCCCTCGCGCAGTTCGAGTTCATCCGCAAGGCCTACAAGAAGGCGCAGAACGCGCACATCAAGTACGGTCTCGGCAGCACGCAGCACCTGAAGGCCCAGACCGAAGTCACCGAGCTGCTGATGGCGATCCGCTTCTCCGTGCGCCAGGTCGACAACCTGTGCGACCAGATCCGCAACGCGGTGGAAGAGGTGCGGTCGCACGAGCGCAAGATCATGGATTTCTGCGTCAACCGCTCCGGCATGCCGCGTGCGCACTTCATCAAGACCTTCCCGGGCAACGAAACCAATCTTGCCTGGCTGGACAAGGAAATCGGCGCCAAGAAGGGCTACTGCTCGACGCTCGCCAAGGTGCAGTACGAGATCAAGGCGCACCAGGAAGCGCTGATCGCCATGCAGGAACGCGTCGGCCTGCCGATCAAGAACCTCAAGGACATCAACAAGCAGATGTCCACCGGCGAAGCCAAGGCGCGCCGCGCCAAGCGCGAAATGATCGAGGCCAACCTGCGCCTGGTGATCTCGATCGCCAAGAAGTACACCAACCGCGGCCTGCAGTTCCTCGACCTCATCCAGGAAGGCAACATCGGCCTGATGAAGGCGGTGGACAAGTTCGAATACCGTCGCGGCTACAAGTTCTCGACCTACGCGACCTGGTGGATCCGCCAGGCGATCACGCGCTCGATCGCCGACCAGGCGCGCACCATCCGCATCCCGGTGCACATGATCGAGACGATCAACAAGATGAACCGCATCAGCCGGCAGATCCTGCAGGAAACCGGCATCGAACCAGATCCCGCGACGCTCGCGATCAAGATGGAAATGCCGGAAGACAAGATCCGCAAGATCATGAAGATCGCCAAGGAACCGATCTCCATGGAGACGCCGATCGGCGACGACGAGGATTCGCATCTGGGCGACTTCATCGAGGACTCGAGCACCCTGTCGCCCGACGATTCGGCGATCTACGCCAACCTGCGCGACGCCACCCGCGAAGTGCTGGACAGCCTGACCTCGCGCGAAGCCAAGGTGCTGCGCATGCGCTTCGGCATCGAGATGAACACCGACCACACGCTGGAAGAAGTCGGCAAGCAGTTCGACGTCACCCGCGAGCGGATCCGCCAGATCGAAGCCAAGGCCCTGCGCAAGCTGCGCCACCCCAGCCGTTCCGAAAAGCTGAAGAGCTTCGTCGGCAGCGGGGAGCAGTAAAGCCTTCGGCCGGCCCGCCCCTTTCGGGCCTGTAGCTCAGTTGGTTAGAGCAGGGGACTCATAATCCCTTGGTCCACGGTTCAAGTCCGTGCAGGCCCACCATAACGCCCTTTTTTCGTCGATAATCCCGTCACTAAAACGACAAGGACGACCGATGGAAGGGGAAGCCAGAAAGCCCGGAGAACGCCGCCTGCAAATCCTGCAGACCCTGGCGGCAATGTTGCAGGAACCGCAGCCCGAGAAGATCACCACGGCCGCGCTGGCCGCGCGCATCGGCGTCTCCGAGGCCGCCCTGTATCGGCATTTCTCGAGCAAGGCCCAGATGTACGAGGGCCTTATCGAGTTCATCGAACAAACCCTCTTCGGCCTCATCGCCCGCATCACGACGGACACGCCCTCGCCCATCGCCCAGGTCGACGCCATCCTGGCCATGCTGCTGAATTTTTCCGCCAAGAACCCGGGCATGACGCGCGTATTGATCGGCGACGCCCTGGTCCACGAGAACGAGCGGCTGCAGAAGCGCATCAACCAGCTGCACGACCGCATCGAGGCCCAGTTGCGCCAGTGCCTGCGCCTGAGCGGCGAACCCACGGCCGAATTCAGTGCGCCGCTGGCCAATCTGTTGATGTGCGCGATCGTGGGCCGCTGGCACCAGTTTGCCAAGAGCGGCTTCACCCGCGCACCGGGCAACGACCTCGAACTGCTGCTGTCGCGCCTGCTCTCGGCTCACCCCGCCTGAGGCGGACGCCGGGCGCACACCGGGCAATCCGGATCGCGCGGCACCCTGAGCTTGCGGGCTTCTGCGCGCAGCCCGTCCCACAGCAGCAGTTGCCCGCACAGCGGCGTACCGACACCGGCCAGCAATTTCAGGGCCTCGGCCGCCTGCATGGCGCCGACGATGCCGACCAGGGGCGCGAATACGCCCGCCTCCGCGCAGCGCAGCTCGGGTTCGGAGGCCTGCTCGGGGAAGAGGCAGTGGTAGCAGGGCCCATCCGCGCGTCGCGTATCGAACACGGCGAGTTGCCCGGCAAAACCGATGGCAGCGCCGGACACAAGGGCCCTGCCCGCGGCCACGCAGGCGCGATTGACGGCGTGGCGCGTGGCGAAATTGTCCGAGGCATCGACGACGAGATCGGCCGCCGCCACCGCGGTACGCAGGGCCTCGCCTGCCAGGGCGGCCGCGTACGCGTCCACCTCGATGGTCGGATTGATCGCGCGGACGCTGGACGCCAGCGAGCGTGCCTTGTTTTCACCGACGGATGCGGTGGCATGGCCAATCTGGCGCTGCAGATTGGTCAGGTCGACGACGTCGCCGTCGGCCAGTTGCAGCCGGCCGACGCCGGCCGCGCCCAGATACAGCGCAACCGGACAGCCCAGCCCGCCCGCGCCGACGACCAGTACCTGTGCAGCCTCCAGACGGGCCTGACCGGATACGCCGATTTCGGGCAGCAGGATATGTCGGCTGTAGCGCAGCAGCTGCGCGTCGTCCGGGCTGGTCATGCTAGAGCGCTTACTTGTAGCCGCGCCACTCTTCCGGCGTGTCGTCGCGATCGCCATGGAGATGGCGATCGTAGACCTTCATGAAGGCCTGCTGCGACTTGATGTCCGGTTCGTTGGCCGCGACGTTGCGCCGCTGCACGCTCTCGCAGAAATAGGCGAGCGCCCGCCTGAGCTTGCTCATCAGGCTGTTGTCGAGGTGGAACCCCTGATTCGAGAGCGCCGTTTCAAGACCTTCCAGGGTGTACTCGCAGACGTGGTAGCGCACGACGAGACAGTGGGGCCGGTCGGTCGGCGTCTGCACGAAGAGTCCCTCCATCCCGTCGAGCAGGGACAGGGCACGCTCGACCTGCCCAGGCGGCAGGGGATGGAAAACGATTTCGCGGTTTTTTTCGAGGTCACATGGCAGCATGGCACCCCCTGGCAACGGACTTCAGTATACCGCCAGTCCGAAAATGGGTGCCAGCCGGCCCGACACCGCCCTTTCGCTCAGCGGTTTTGCAGGATCTGCAGACCCTTCAGCAGATTCAGCGCCTGGTTGACCTGGAAATCGCTCTTGGAAACGATCTCGCCCGGCTCCAGCGTGACGGGTTTCTTGTCCGTGGCCGGCTTGGCCGGCGCCTTCGCCCCCTCGGCCGGCCTGGCCGGCGTCGGTTGCTCCTCGCCGCCGTTGGGGTTGGCCAGGTGCTTGTCGAGATCGGCCTCGCGTATGCCCAGGCCATCGTCGGCTTCGGGCATGGAAGGATCCTCCACCACGATGTCCGGCTCGATACCCTTGGCCTGGATGGAACGTCCGCTCGGCGTGAAATAGCGCGCCGTCGTCAGCTTGATCGCCGTGCCGTTGCCGAGCGGCAATATGGTCTGCACCGACCCCTTGCCGAAAGTGCGGGTACCCATGATGACCGCCCGCTTGTGATCCTGCAGCGCCCCGGCGACGATCTCCGATGCCGAGGCCGAACCGCCGTTGACGAGCACCACCATGGGCACCTGCTTCACGCCCTCCGGCAGGCTCTTCAGGTAATCCATCTGCATGGGACGCAGGTAGTACTCGCGACTCGCGGTCAGACGCATCTTCGCATCCTCCGTCCGTCCCTCGGTGTAGACCACCAGGCTGTCCGGTTTGACGAACGCCGCCGCCACGGCCACTGCGCCATTGAGGAGGCCGCCCGGATCGTTGCGCAAATCCATGATCAGTCCCTTGAGCGGCGCCTTGTTTTCCTTGTACAGGGTGTTCAGCGACTCGGCCAGCAACTCCCCGGTATGTTCCTGGAATTGCGTGATCCGCACGTAGCCATAGCCGTTCTCGAGCAGCTTGTACTTCACGCTGCGGATCTTGATGACCGCGCGCGTGAGGGTCAGGACGATGGGCTTGTCCGCCCCCTTGCGCACGATGGTGAGCTTGATCGGAGAACCCGGCTTGCCGCGCATGCGCTTGACCGCATCGTTCAGCGTCATGCCTTTCACCGGTGTGTCGTCGAGCTTGATGATGAGATCGCCGGACTTGACCCCGGCCTTGAAGGCGGGCGTATCCTCGATCGGCGAGACGACCTTGACGAAGCCGTCTTCCATGCCGACCTCGATGCCGAGGCCGCCGAATTCGCCCTGCGTGCCCACCTGCAAGTCCTTGAAGCCCTCGGCGTCGAGATAGGACGAATGCGGATCCAGGCCGGACACCATGCCGTTGATCGCCGAATCGAGGAGTTTCTTGTCGTCGACCGGCTCGACGTAATCGCTCTTGATGCGGGCAAAAACATCCGTGAACGCGCGCAGTTCCTCGATCGGCAACGCGGTCTCGGCCTCCTTGTCGGCCACGGCCGGGAGATTCAATGTGAGCGCGGCGCCGGCGAGCATTCCGGCCAGACCGACCAGCACGAATTTGGCTTTCATTGTCATTTTGTCTCGCTGCGTCATTGCTTATTTCACCCACAACATCGGATTAACGGGGCGGCTCTGATGCCGCATTTCGAAATACAGGCCGGTTTCGGGCTGGCCGCCGCTGTTGCCTACGCTGGCGATCGCATCGCCGGGCTGGACCTTCTCGCCCACCTGCTTATACAGACTTTCATTATTGCTGTATAGGCTCATATAACCATCGCCATGATCGACGATGATGAGGTTGCCGAAGCCGCGCATCCAGTCGGCAAAAACCACCTGTCCGGCGGCAATCGCCTTCACGGCAGCCCCCTGCGATGCCCGGATGAACAGGCCTTTCCAGCTGACGCCGCCTTCCTCCCTCGGAGCACCGAAGCGGTTCATGAGTTCCCCCGCCACCGGCAAGCGCAGCAGGCCCCGCAAACTGGCAAACGGACGATCGCTGCGAAAGGCCGTCGGCGTCTCGGTATTCACGCCCACTCCCCTGGACGGCTTGCCGGCATTCCTGTCCCTTTCTGCCTGTTGCTGCTGCTTCTGCTTCGCCCGCTGGGCGGCACGCGCCGCCTGCTCGGCCATCAGCCGATTGAGCCGCTCGACCAGCTGCGTGAGGTTGCGTTCGTTGCGCTGCAGGGTCGAAATCTCGCGCCGCTGCTGCTGGATCTGCGCCGACAGTTGCTGCAGGACCTGCGCGCGCGCGCGCTTGTCGGCCAGCAGCTTTTCCTGCTCGAGTGCACGCGTCGAACGCAACTGCGCCAGCCGGTCCGTCTTGTCGCGCGTCTGCTGCTGCAGGGCGGCGAGTTGTGCGAGGTCGGCGCGCAAGGCCGCCACCTGCGCCTGCTGCGCGCGCGACAGATAGGCCAGGTAGCGCAGTTCGCGCGCACTTTGATTGGGGTCCTCGCCGTTGAGGAGCAGCTTGAGCGCGTCGCCCTGGCCACGCTGATAGGCGCCGCGCAGCGACTGGGCCAGACGCGCCTGCTGCTGCCGGATACGCGACGCGACCGCATCGGCCTGGCGGTTCAGGCTTTCCAGCGTGGTTTCGGTCTGCTGGCGTTCGCCGTCGATCTGCCGCAATTGCCGCACGCCGCTGCTGACCGCCAGCTCGGATTCGCGCAGGCCGTCGGCCGCTTCGCGGCGCTGCGCCTGGGTTTGCTGAAATTCCTGCTGCAGCGATTGCAGACGCTGCTTCAGCGCATCGAGTTCGGATTGTTTGCTGGCCGCCTGGTTCGCGCCGGCTGCCAGCGGCCACGCCAGGGTCACCGCAAGCAGCAGCCGGAACAGGCCCAGCGCCGGGTTCACTCGAATTGCACCAGCGCTTCGCCAGTCATTTCGGGTGGCTGCGCGAGGCCCATCATTCTGAGGAGCGTCGGGCTGACGTCCTCGAGCGCGCCGGTGTCCGCCATCGACGCGCGGCGACGGCCGACGTAGATCAGCGGGACGAGGTTCATGGTGTGCGCGGTATGCGCCTGGTGGGTTTCGACGTCGCGCATCATTTCCGCGTTGCCGTGATCGGCGGTGATCAGCACGTCACCGCCTCGCGCAAGCTGCGCGTCGACCACCCTGCCCAGGCAGGTGTCCACGGTTTCGATGGCCCTGATCGCGGCATTCAGGTCGCCGGTATGGCCGACCATGTCCGGATTGGCGTAGTTGCAGATGATGAGGTCGTACTGTTTGCCGTTGATCGCCGCCAGCAGCTTGTCGGTCACCTCGAAGGCGCTCATCTCGGGTTTGAGATCGTAGGTTGCCACGTCGGGCGACGGCACCAGCACCCGGTCCTCGCCCGGGAAGGAAATCTCCTCGCCCCCGTTGAAGAAGAAGGTGACGTGGGGATATTTCTCGGTCTCCGCGATGCGCAACTGACGCAAGCCCAGATTGGCAACGTATTCGCCCAGGCCGTTCTTGATGCGTTCGGGCGGGAACGCCACGGCCACGACGAAATCGTCGCTGTAGCCGGTCAGGGTGCAATAGGTCGACAGCTTCGGCGTGACTTCGCGCTCGAATTCGCCGAAATCGGGCTCGATGAAGGGGCGCGACAGCTGGCGCGCACGGTCGGAACGGAAATTGAGGAACACGACCGCATCGCCGTCCTCCATCCGGACCGGTTTGCCGTCGGGCGGCAGGATGGCGGTCGCCTTGACGAACTCGTCGGTCTCGCCGCGCGCATAGGCGGCTTCGAGTCCGGCCAGGGGGTTCTCGGCCCAGAACTCGGTACGCCCCTGGGTCAGCAGGTCGTAGGCGGCTTTCACGCGCTGCCAGCGGCGGTCGCGGTCCATCGCGTAGTAGCGGCCGATCATCGAGGCGATATGGCCGACGCCGGTTTCCCGGATCTTGTCGTCAAGCCGCTTGAGGTAGATTTCCGCGCTCTTTGGCGGCGTGTCGCGGCCGTCGAGAAACACATGCAGGCAGACCTTGTGCAGTCCCTCGCGCCGCGCCAGTTCGAGCATGGCGTGGAAATGCGCCTCGTGGCTGTGCACGCCGCCGTCTGACAGCAGGCCGAACAAATGCAGGGTCTTGCCATGGTCCCGCGCCAGATGCACGGCGTTCAGCAACGCAGGATTGGTGTAGAAGAAACCGGACTCGATGGCCCGATCGATGCGGGTGAATTCCTGGTACACCACACGGCCTGCCCCGATGTTCAGGTGTCCCACCTCGGAATTGCCCATCTGCCCCTTGGGCAGGCCCACTTCCATTTCGGATGCATGGATGAGGGTATGCGGGTTCTCCTTCCACAGACGGTCGAAATTCGGTTTGTTGGCCTGCGCTATGGCGTTGTCTTCGCGCTCCGCACGGCACCCGAAGCCGTCAAGGATGATGAGGAGAACCGGCGAGGTCTTCATGAAAAAATTATGTATATCCTGGATCGTTTTTGTGGGAATATTTTAATATATGCGTGATTTCTAATCTACACATCTCCGGCATCGACTGCAGTTGTCCAGCGCGCATAGACGCTTGGCCGCGGTGCGTCAGGGTACTACATGAACAGGATCGGGGTAATGAACATGGCGGCAGACTGGGACGAAGTGGATCTCATGGACAAGGACGAGCACATCGAGCAGGCCTCGCGTGCGATGAAGGCCATGTCGCATCCCCTGCGCCTCAAGATCCTGTGCGTGCTCGGCGACAAGGAAGTCAGCGTGCAGGACATCGTCGACAACGTCGGCACCTCCCAGAGCAACATCTCGCAGCACCTCGCCATCCTGCGCGACAAGGGCGTGTTGCGCACCCGCAAGGACGCCAACCGCGTTTACTACCGCGTCGGCGACACGCGTACGCTCAAGCTTCTCGGCATGATGCGCGACGTGTTCTGCGGTTTCGCCAAGGGCAGCTGAGCCCGGCGCCCCGCGCCCCGGAACACCCCCCTCTTCGCAATCCGGCTGCGCAACGGGCATGCCCCGCACGGGCACGCCCGTCTCATTGCAATGTGTCCCCCGTTCCCCTGTAACATTAAGCAGACTAGCTGCGGGATAAATTATTCGTATATAATTAAATTCTAATATTTGTCTTGTTCCTGCGCCCCCCGCAGGACGCATACAAGGGGTAACGATGCGGCACGCGACTCACCTACCGGCCCGGCTGAAAACGCTCACGCTCCTGACCTTGCTGGCGATCACACCCGTTGCGCTGGCCGAAACGCTCGACTTCGATCTGGCCGTGCAGCGTGCCCTGACGCAAAACCCGGATATCGCCGTCGCCGGCACCCAGATCAGCCATGCGCAGGCCGCGGTGAAGCAGAGCGAGGGCGCCCGCCTGCCCAAGCTGACCGCGTCGCTGAATGCCACCCGCACCGACGATGCCCTCAACGCCTTCGGCCTCAAGCTGTCGCAGCGCAACGCCACGTTCAACGATTTCGGCGCAGGCGAGTTCAACCCGTCCAACCCGGATGTGCTCAGCGTCGCGCCGGCCAATCTGAATCACCCCGACCCGGTCAATAACTTCAACGCCCGCCTGGAAGCGCAATTGCCGCTCTATACCGGCGGCCTGATCGAAGGCTACAACGCGCAGGCCAGGGCCTATCTCCGCGCCGCCCAGCATGGCGACGTGATGGCGCGGCAGAAGGTCGTCTTCGACGTACTGCGCGCGTACGAAGGCGTGCACGCCGCACGCGCCTATGCCGAAGTCGCAAGGCAGGGCAGGGCCGCCGCCGAATCCTACGTCAAGACCATCGACAACCTGCTGAAAGGCGGCGTGGTCGTGAAGAGCGACCTGCTGACCGCGAAAGTCCACCTGGAAGACATCAAGGTCCAGCAGGCGCAGGCCGAGAACGCCGTCCAGCAGGCGCTGGACCAGCTCCACCTGCTGCTGGGCATGCCGCTGTCCGCCCCGCTGGACGTCGGCGGCAGCGTCGAGGTCAGGCCGCTCGACGGCAAGCTGGCCGATTACCAGGGCGAAGCCCTCAAATCGAATCCGGGGCTGGCCGCGCTGCGCAGCCAGATGGACGCCGCGCAGGCCGCGATCAAGGTGGCGCGCGCCGGCAAATATCCGCAGGCCGGCCTGCTGGCGCGCCTCGACACCAACGACAACACGCTTGGATTCGACGCGCATTCCTACACGGTAGGCGGCCAGGTGAGCTGGCAGTTTTACGACGGCGGCGCCACCGACGGCGCGATCCAGCGTGCCCTCGCCAGCCGCGACGAACTGGCGGCCAAGCTCAGCCAGGCCGAAATGGGCGTCGCCTACCAGGTCGCCGATGCCTGGCGCCACGCCGACGAGGCACAACTGCGTGTATCAGCGCGCGAACTGGCGGTGAGCCAGGCCGAGGAAGCCCAGCGCATCGTGGAAAAGCGCTATGCCAGCGGCGTCACCACCGTCACCGAACTGCTGGCGGCCCAGGCCCAGCTCGACAAGGCCCGCGCCGACCTCGTCGCCGCCCGCTACGATCTCAAAGTGCAGCGTGCCAGTGCCCGCCTGGCAAGCGGCCGCCTGCAACCCGACCAACTGTGAACCCGTCCGACATGAAGACCACGACCTCCTCCCGCTTCCTGCGCGCCGGCCTGCTGGGCCTGGCGATGAGCCTGATCTACGGCTGCGGCAGCCATGAAGAAAGCGCCAGCCAGGGCGCCGCCGTCGTCCGCACCGTCGCCGCAGACGTCCAGACCCTGCAGCCGGCCACGCTCAGCGTGCGCGCCGAAACGCCGGGCACGGTGGTGTCGGAAGACCAGGTGCAGGTCGCCTCGCGCCTGATGGGCTACATCCGCAGCATCCAGGTCGAGGAAGGCCAGACGGTGAAAGCCGGACAACTGCTCTTCGTCGTCGATCCGACCGACATCCAGGGCCAGGTGAGCCAGGCGCGGGCCGGTCTGGCGCAGGCCGAGGCCGCGCTCGCCGACGCGAAGATCGATTACGAACGCTTCGGCGCGCTGTACCAGGAACAGGCCATTCCCAAGCTGCAATGGGACAAGATCCGCCTGCAGCACCAGGTCGCGGAGCAGCAGGTCGCCGCGGCGCGCGCCGGACTCGGCCTGGCCTCGAGCCAGATGCGCTACGCCTCGGTGGTCGCGCCGATTGCCGGCGTGGTGACGCAGAAGATGGCCAATGCCGGCGATCTCGCCGCCCCCGGCCGCCCGGTGCTGGTGATCGAAGGCCTGAAGAAACTCCAGGTCCGTACCGAAGTGGGCAGCGACGTGTTCGCCCGCATCAAGCCGGGCGAGAAAGTCGCCATCGTGCGCGACGGCGACGCCGAGCAGGGCGCGGCCGAAGGCACGATCGCCCAGATCGTGCCGGCAGCCGATCCGGTCAGCCATACCCATCTGGTGAAGATCGACCTGCCGGCCGGCGCAAAGCTGTCCAGCGGCAACTTCGTGCGCGTGGGCTTTGCGGTCGGCAGCCGCGCCGGCATCCGCGTGCCGGCCACGGCGGTGGCCGAACGCGCCGGCATTACCGGCGTGTTCGTCGTCGACGCCCAGGGCATCGCCCGCTACCGCATGGTGCGCACCGGCGCCGCCGACAGCGGCACGGTGGAAATCCAGTCCGGGCTCAACCCGGGCGACAAGGTGGCGGTGACCCATGTCGAGCAGCTCGAAAACGGCGTCAAGGTGAGCGGGGTTACCCATGACTGAGCGTAGCGCGCCGCTCAACATCGCCGGCAAGCTCGCCGGCGTTTTCATCGAATCGAAGATCACCGCCATGATCATGCTGGCGGTGGCGCTCGCCGGCCTCATGGCGCTGTTCGTCACCCCGCGCGAATACAACCCGCAGATCGTGGTGCCGGCGGCCAACATCATCGTCGCCAAGCCCGGCGCCTCGGCCGAGGAAATCCAGAACCTCGTCGTCAAGCCGCTGGAAGCGATCATGAACGCGCAATCGGGCGTCGATCACACCTACGGCTACGCCGCGCCCGATTTCGGCCTGGTGACCGTGCAGTTCAAGGTGGGGCAGGACCAGGAGCGCAGCCTGGTCAAGCTCTACAACCAGTTGATGCAGAACCTCGACCGCATGCCGCCCGGCGCCATGCAGCCGGTGGTCAAGCCGATCAACGTGGACGATGTGCCGATCATGACGCTGACGCTGTCGTCGGCCACGCTCGACGACCTGCAGATCCGCCAGGTGGCGACCCGCATGCTCGAACAGCTGCGCAACGTCCCCGGCGTGTCCTTCACCCAGATCATCGGCGGTGCGCAGCGCGCGGTGAATGTCTGGATATCCCCGGCCAAACTGGCCGCCAGCGGCATCGCCCTCGACCAGGTCGACCAGATGCTGCAGGGACAGAACGTCGCCGTACCGGCCGGCAAGCTGGTCGACAACAACCGCGTCTCGCCGGTGCGCGTGCAGGGTTTCCTCGGCAGCGCACGCGAGGTCGGCGACATCGTCATCGGCGCGCCCAACGGGCGTCCGGTCTTCCTCAAGGACGTCGCCACCATCGTGGACGGCCCGATGGAAGCCGACGAGAGCACCCGCTTCGCCTACGGCCCCGCCGCTGGCAAGGGCGCCGCGCGCGGCGAGGCGCCGGCCGTCACCCTCGCCATCGCCAAGAAGGCCGGCACCAACGCCGTCGTCGTCGCCGACGCGGTCCTGCAGAAACTCGACCAGCTCCAGCGCCAGGCCATCCCCGCCGAGATCAACGTGGCGGTCACGCGCGACGACGGCGCGCGCGCCAATGACGCCGTCAACACCCTGGTCGAACACCTCGGCATCGCCATCGGCTCGGTGGTGGTGATCCTGGTGTTCTTCCTCGGCTGGCGCGAGGCCGGCATCGTCACGCTGACCGTGCCGCTGATCCTGTTCGTGGTGCTGACCATCGGCCTGTTCGCCGGCCAGACCATCAACCGCATCACCCTGTTCGCGCTGATCCTGTCGCTCGGCCTGCTGGTCGATGCCGCCATCGTGGTGGTGGAAAACATCCACCGCCACCTGCATCACGGCATCGGCGACCGCGATTTCAAGGACGTGGTCATCCAGGCCACCAACGAGATCGGCAACCCGACCAACATCGCCACCATCGCCGTCATCCTGGCCTTCATCCCCATGGCCTTCGTCTCCGGCATGATGGGCCCCTTCATGCTGCCGATTCCGTTCAACGTGCCGGTCGCCATGATCGCCTCGCTGCTGATCGCCTACATCGTCGTGCCCTGGGCGACCAACCTGTGGCTGCGCAAGAAGGCCGCGCAGAGTGAGCTGGCGCGCAAGGAAAGCCTCGAAGAAGCCGGCGCGCACCAGACCGACCCGCTGCACCGCGCTTACGTCCGGGCCGTCACCCCCTTCATCGAGAATCGCGGCCGCCGCAACCTCATGTTCCTCGCGGTGCTGGGCCTGCTCGTCGTCGCCATGCTGATGCCGGCCTGGCAGTTCATCCGCCCCTCGGGCATGAACGGCCCGCTGTCGGCGCTGGGCGTCGAACTCAAGATGCTGCCCAACGACAACACCAACACCTTCCTGGTGGAAATCGACACCCCGGCCGGCACCCCGCTGGAAGAGACCGACCGCGCCGCGCGCGCCGTCGGCGAGGTACTGGGGCAGAACCGCCACGTCACCGACTACCAGACCTTCCTCGGCATCACCGCGCCGATCGACTTCGCGGCGCTGGTGCGCGGCGATCTCATCAAGCGCGGCGACAACCTGGCGCAGATCCGGGTGAACCTGGTCGACAAGCATCACCGCTCGACCTCGTCGCACCAGATCGTGCAGGCGCTCAACGACACCCTGAAGCCGCTGCGCGCGGCCTTCCCGCAGGCGCGCATCAAGCTCTACGAAACGCCGCCCGGCCCGCCGGTGCAGGCGCAGGTGCTGGCCGAGCTCTACGGCCCCGACTACGAAAAGCTACGCGGCGCGGCGCCCGAGGTCCGCAAGGCCTTCGAGTCGGTCTACGGCATGATCAATGCCGACGACTCCGTCACCGCCACCATGCAGTCCTTCGCCGTGCACGTGGACCACGAGAAGGCCGCGCTCTCGGGCGTGGTCGCCGGCCAGGTCGGCAAGCTGCTGCGCGACTACGTGTCGGGCCTGACCATCGGTTCGGTGCACATCGATTCGGCGCGCGATCCGGTCAACATCGTGGTGCGCCTGCCGCGCGCCGAGCGCCAGTCGCCCGCATCGCTGCTGGCGCTGCGCCTCACCAACAGGATGGGCAAGCAGGTGCCGCTGGGGGCCGTCGCCACCGTCGAGACCGTGCCCTACGGCAAGCCCATCTACGACCGCGACCAGCACCCCATGGTCATGGTCGGCGGCGAAATGATCACCTCGAGCCCGGTGTATGCGGTGCTTGCCCTCGACAAGATGCTCGACGGCAAGGTGCTGTCGAACGGCGTGCGCTTCAGGACCGGCAACCTCGGCTTCACCCAGGCGACCGCGGACGACGTCACCGACGCCCACCTGCTGTGGGGCGGCGAGATGCGCCTGACGCTGGACGTGTTCCGCGACCTCGGCTCCGCCTTCATCGTCGCGCTGGTGTTCATCTACCTGCTGCTGGTGGGCTACTACAAGTCCTTCGTCATGCCGATGATCGTGATGGGTGCGATCCCGCTCACCCTGGTCGGGGTGTTCCCCGGCCACTGGGCCACCAGCCAGGCCTTCACCGCCACCTCGATGATCGGCGTGATCGCGCTGGCCGGCATCGTGGTGCGCAACTCGCTGCTGCTGATCGACTTCATCGTCGACTACCGCGCGCAGGGCTACGGCCTCAAGGAAGCGGTGATCGAAGCCGGCGCGGTGCGCCTGCGGCCCATCCTGCTGACGGCGCTCGCCATCATCCTCGGTTCGGCCATCATGATCACCGACCCCGTGTTCGGCGGGCTGGCGGTGTCGCTGATCTTCGGCACCTTCGCCTCCACCGCGCTGACCCTGATCGTGATCCCGCTGCTCTACTACCTCTGGCAGAAGCGCAGCACCCCGGAGGCTTGATAAACCGCCGCGTGCCTTTATCATTTCGGGTTTCGCTTCCCAGGAGTCGATCATGACCGTTGAACGCCTCGTCCGCATCATCGCCGGTTTCTTCATCATGCTGTCGCTGGCGCTGGCCCATTTCGCCGGCAGCGTCGACATGACGCAGCTGTCCTGGCTGTGGTTCACCGCCTTCGTCGGTTTCAACCTGTTCCAGTCCGGCATCACCCGGTTCTGCCCGATGGACATCATGTTGAAGAAGGCCGGCGTCAAGCAGGGCTGCGGCCTCTGAGCGGAGACACCATGGACGTTCAATTCCTCCAGGCCAACTGGATGCTGGTGGCGGTGGCGGCGGTTTCCGGCGCCATGCTGATGTGGTCTTTCGTCGGCCGGCGCGTCTCCGGCATCGAACAGGCCGACACGCTCAAGGCCACCCGGCTCTACAACGACGACGCCCTGGTGCTCGACGTGCGCGAACCCAGCGAATTCGATGCCGGCCACATCCCGAAATCCCGCCACATCCCGCTCGGGCAGCTGTCCGGCCGCATGCACGAGCTCGAGAAATTCAAGACCCAGCCGGTGCTCGTCAGCTGCCGCAGCGGCCAGCGCTCGGCGCGCGCCTGCGGCATGCTGAAGAAGGCCGGCTTCGAGACCGTGTACAACCTCGACGGCGGCATCCTCGCGTGGGAACGCGCCAACCTGCCCGTCACCACCAAGAAATAAGGATCGAGATGCAAAAAGTCGTGATGTACTGCACCGCCGTCTGCCCCTACTGCGTTGCGGCCGAACGCCTGCTCAAGAGCCGCGGCGTGGCGGCAATCGAAAAGATCCGCATCGACCTCGACCCCGCGCGCATGGACGAAATGATCGAACGCTCCGGCGGGCGCCGCACCGTCCCGCAGGTCTTCATCGGTGACACCCATGTCGGCGGCTTCGACGACACCTCCGCCCTGGACGTGGCCGGCAAGCTGGTGCCCCTGCTGAACGCCGGCTGACCTTCCCGTGCTGGCCCGCCGCCTGCGTGCCTTGATTTTCCGCCTGTCGTACCCCATCTGAAGCACACTCGTCCGCTTCAAGGGAATCGCCATGGAACTCGCCTGCCCCCACTGCCTCGCCGTCAACCGCGTACCCGACGAACGCCTGGGCGACGCGCCCAAATGCGGCCAATGCGGCGCGCCGCTCCTGCCCGGCAAGCCCGTCGACCTCACCGCCGACAGCTTCGACCGCTTCATCGCGAAAGCCGGCCTGCCGGTCCTCGTCGACTTCTGGGCCGACTGGTGCGGCCCCTGCAAGATGATGGCGCCGGTATTCCAGCAGGTGGCGGGAGAACTGGCCAGCCGCGTGCGCTTCGCCAAGGTCGATACCGAGGCCTGGCCGCAGGTGTCGATGCGCCATCACATCAAGGGCATTCCCAGCCTGGTCCTGTTCAGGAACGGCAGCGAGGTCGCCCGCATCTCCGGCGCCATGGACGCGCGCAACCTCAAGGCCTGGCTGGCGTCACAGGGCGTTCACTGAAGCCGGTGTAAAATGGCGCCCATCCCCGGAGCCTGAGGCTCCGGTTTTCTTATTCAGGGAGACACCATGGCCGACGATCTGCAACCCGTGTTCAACATCGAGAAACTCTACGTCAAGGACCTGTCGGTCGAAGTGCCGAATGCCCCCGCCATCTTCATGGAGCGCGAGGCCCCGCAGATGGACGTCAACCTGTCCACCGAGAGCCAGGCGCTCGGGCCCGACGTGTTCCACACCGCCCTCACCGTCACCGTCACCGCGAAAATCGCCGACAAGACCATGTTCCTGGTCGAATGCACGCAGGCCGGCATCTTCCGCATCCAGAACGTGCCGGCCGAGCAGATGCCCATGGTGCTCGGCATCGGCTGCCCCAACATCGTCTTCCCCTACCTGCGCGAAACCGTGTCCGATGTGATCGTGCGCGCCGGTTTTCCGCCGCTGCTGCTCAATCCGGTCAATTTCGAGGCCCTGTTCATGCAGCAACAGCAGGCCCAGCAGCAACAGGCCGCGCCCGCGCAGACGCATTGATCGCCAGATCCGCCCTCGCCGCCCTGCTGCTCGCGCTGGCCGTACCGGCGCACGCGCTGGAATACCGCAGCACCGGGCGTGCCGCCCTGCTCTACGACGCGCCTTCGACCGCGGCCGGCAAGGTGGCCGTCGCGGGCCCCGGCATGCCGCTCGAAGTGGTGGTCGACACCGAGGCCTGGGTCAAGGTGCGCGACCCGGGCGGGCGGCTGGCCTGGATCGAGAAAACCGCGCTCGGCGGCCCGCGTAGCGTGATGGTCAGGGCCGAGTCCACTGCGATACGCCGCCAGCCGCGCGCCGACGCCGAGGTCGTGTTCCGCGCCGCGCGCGGCGTGCTGCTCAACGTGACCGGCGACGTCGACACGTCCGGCTGGCTGCCGGTCAGGCACGCGGACGGGCTGGCCGGCTGGCTGCCGGCCTACGAGGTATGGGGCGAATGAGGCTGTCCGTTCTCGGCGCAGGCGCCTGGGGCACCGCGCTCGCCGCGCACTGGGCGCCCGCGCACGACGTCGTGCTGTGGGGACGCAACGCGGCCGAACTCGACGCCATGCGCACGCGGGGCGTCAATGCGCGCTACCTGCCCGACTGCCGCCTGCCGGCCGCGCTCGCCTTCGAGGGCGACTTCGACGCCGCCGCCGCCCGCGCCGACCTGCTCGTCATCTCCGTACCCAGCCACGGCTTCCGCGCCACGCTGCAGGCCCTGGCGCAGCGTCCCGCGCTGCCGCCGCTGGTGTGGGTCTGCAAGGGCTTCGAGCCCGGCAGCGGCCAGCTGCCGCACCAGCTGGTCGCCGCCATCCTGCCCGCGGCGCGCACCGGCGTGCTGTCCGGCCCCAGCTTTGCGCTGGAGGTCGCGCGCGGCTACCCCACCGCACTCACGCTTGCTTCCGCCGATGCCGCCCTGGCCCGCCAGCTGGCCGAGGCCCTGTCGGGTCCGCGCATGCGCATCTACGCGCACGACGACGTGATCGGCGTGGAAATCGGCGGCGCCCTGAAGAACGTCATGGCGATCGCAGCCGGCATCTGCGACGGCCTGCAGCTCGGCCACAACGCCCGCGCCGCCCTCATCACGCGCGGACTGGCCGAAATGACCCGGCTCGGCGTCCGGCTCGGCGGCCATTTCGAGACCTTCATGGGCCTGTCCGGCCTGGGCGACCTCATCCTCACCACCACCGGCGACCTGTCGCGCAACCGGCAGGTCGGCCTGCGGCTTGCCCGCGGCCAGGCGCTCGATGCCATCCTTGCCGACCTCGGCCATGTCGCCGAAGGCGTGCCCACCGCGCGCGAGGTCGACGCGCTCGCCGGCGGGCTCGGCGTCGACATGCCGATCACTCGTGCCGTCTGCCGCATCCTCTACGAAGCGCTGCCCGCCAGCCAGGCCGTGGACGCACTCCTGAACCGGGAAATCAAGGCGGAATTCTGAGCCGCCACGGCAAATAAGCCCGGCCGCCGCTTCAGTCTCGCGGCACAGTGCCCGTAATACGACCTATTGTTCGAACAGGCATTCCTGCGTTCGGTCAACCCGGTCAAACCACGGATTCATGCACACACCGCCACAAACCGGTACCCCCGCCAAGCCCCTGCGCGGCCTGTTCGTCCTGCTGGTCGGCTTCCTCGTGCTGAGCTATCTGATCGCCGTCGTCTGGCACTGGTCCGACACGCGCCGCGACGCCGAGAACCAGCTGCGCTACATCAACAGCATCCTGGTACAAAACACCCGGACCACCCTGAAGAACTACGAACTGGTCCTGAAAAGCGCCGGCAACGAGCTGGTGGCGGCCGGCGCCCTGGAAACCCCCGCGCACGGCCGCCTGCTCATCGACCGGCTGGAGGCGGCCGACCCCGGCATGGCCGGATTCGGCCTCGCCAGAACCGATGGCCAGCTGGTGCTGGTCAGCAGCGTACCTGTCGGGGCCTCCCTGCCGAACCTCCTGCAGCAGGCCGAAACCCGCGACAGTTTCCTCGCCAGCGTAGAAACCGGGCAACTCCAGATCGGCCGCCCCTATTACATGCAGCCGCTCAGGCAATGGGTGATCCCGGTCCGCGCGCCCATTGTGGACACGCGGGGCCGCACCGTCGCCGTCATGACGGCGGGCTACCGTCTCAGCGGCGGCGGCAGCACGCTGCTCGCCAATGCCGTGCTGCCACCCGGCGTCATGACCGGCCTGCTGCGCGACGACGGCTACGTGCAGTATCTGCACCCCGTACCCGGCAATCTGCGCACCCAGGCCCTCCAGGACACCTTTGGCCGCACCGTCGCCCCGGAGACGCGCCGGCAGCTGTCCGCCCTGACGACCGAAAAGGGAGTCACGAGCATCCGTTTTCCGCGCCTGCACAACCGCTTCCTGCTCGTCTATGAACGCATTCCCGAATACGGCCTGCTCTCCGGCGCCTTCATCCCCTGGCCGCTGGTCGTGCTCGAGTGGCTGCAGCGCCTGGTGCTGCCCACCGCGCTGCTGGTCGTCTTCCTGGTCGGGGCGGCCTGGGCCTACCGCCGCGCGCTTGCGCGCCAGGCCGAGGCCAGCGATGCCGTTTCCCGCCTCGCGGGCTGGCGCCAGGCCGTGCTGGATGCGGCCGAATACAGCATCATTTCCACCGATACCGCCGGCACCATCGTCAGCTTCAATGCAGCGGCCCAGCGCATGCTCGGCTACCGCGCCGACGAAGTCGTCGGCCTGATCACCCCGGCGGTCTTCCACGACCCGGGCGAGGTCCGGCAGCGCGCCCAGGAACTCACCGCGGAATTCAGCACGCTCGTCTCGCCCGGTTTCGATGTGTTCGTCGCCCGGGCGCGCCGCGGCGAAGCCGAGGAACGCGAGTGGACCTACGTGCGCAAGGACGGTACCCGCTTCCCCGTGCGGCTCTCGGTCACCCCGCTGCACGGACCGGACGGGCGGGTCGAGGGCTTTCTCGGCATCGCCGCCGACCTGTCCGAGCACGCACAGGCCCGCGCCAGCATGCGCGACAGCGAGGCGCGCTACCGCACGCTGTTCGAACACGCCGGCGACAGCATTTTCCTGATGAAGGGCGAGTTGTTCGTCGACTGCAATCCGGCGACGCTGGACATGTTCGGCTGCACCCGCAAGGATATCGTCGGTACCACCCCCTATCGCTTCTCCCCGGAATTCCAGCCTGACGGGCAGGCGTCGCGCGACAAGGCCATCGCCCACATCACCGCCGCCTGCGACGGCAGGACGCAATGCTTCGAATGGCGCCATACCCGACTCGACGGCAGCCCCTTCGACACCGAAGTCACCCTCAACAGCGTGATGATCGGCGGCGAGTCGCACATCCTCGCGACCGTGCGCGACACCACGCAGCGCAAGCAGGTCGAACTCGAACTCACCCAGTCGCGCCAGGCCCTGGTCGAACGCAACGACAACCTGCGCCTGATCAACCAGCTGTCCAACCGCATCCATGCCTCGCTCGAGCTCGACAACATCCTGCGCGAGGCGATGGAAGCCCTGCAGGGCCTGAGCCACGCCCCCAACGTCGCGGTCTACCTGCTCGAGCCGGACGGCAGTGCGCTCAGGCTGGCGGCCAGCCGGGGCTTCAGCGCCGACTTCCTGCATCTCACCGAGAACATCCCGCTGACCGGCAGCCTGTGCGGCATGGCCATCAGCGACAGGCGCGCCTATATCTGCGATGACCTGGCCACGGACACGCGTATCCAGCCGCACCTGCGCGACACCCTGGCGGCCGCCGGGCTGCGGACCGGCATCGTGATCCCGATGATCTACCACGAGCGCGTACTGGGCAGCCTCAACGTGGTCTACCCCGAACATCACTGCTTCGGCGAAAGCGAACTCGACACCCTCAACGCCTTCGGCAACACCGTGGCACTCGCCATCGCCAACGCACGACACGTCGTCAGCCTCGCCTTCCAGGCGCGCTACGACAGCCTGACCACCCTGCCCAACCGGGCCGTCCTGCATGCCGAATTCGGCGAACGCGTCGCCCGCGCCCCCGGTGCGGTCACGGCGCTCATGCTGCTCGATCTCGACCGTTTCAAGGAAGTCAACGACACGCTCGGCCACCACGTCGGCGACATGCTGCTGACCCAGATCGGGCCGCGCATCGAACAGGGCCTGGCCGGCCGGCAGGCCCTGGTGTGCCGCCTGGGCGGCGACGAGTTCGCCATCCTGCTCACCAGTGCGGCGAGCCGGGACGAGGCGGCCGACCTGGCCCGGCGCGTCAGCGAATCCCTGCGCCAGCCCTTCCTGATCCAGGGCGTCGCCCTGCAGATCGGCGCCAGCATCGGCGTCACCTTCCATCCCGAGCATGGCGCCAACAGCCACGACCTGCTGCGCGCCGCGGACGTCGCCATGTACCAGGCGAAGAAGCTCGGCACCGGCGTCGTCGTGTACGACCGCAGCTTCGACACCTACAGCCCGGAAAAGCTGGCGCTGGCGACCGAGCTCGCGCACGCGGTGGAAGGCGGCGAGCTGGTGCTCCACTACCAGCCCAAGCTCGACCTCGTCAGCCGGCGCGTCACCGGATTCGAGGCCCTGGTCCGCTGGCGCAACCCCCGCCTCGGCCTGCTCTATCCCGCCTCGTTCGTCCACCTGGCGGAGATGAACGAGGTCGTCCATCCCTTCACGCACGCCATCCTCAACCTGGCGCTCGCCGACAAGCTGCGCCTGCGCGCGCTCGGCTACCTGCAACCGGTTGCGATCAATCTGTCCGCGCGCAACCTGCTCGACAGCCGCTTTGCGCTGCACCTGCGGGAAGCCATCGACCGCCACGGCGTGCCCTATGGCGAGATCGAACTCGAGCTGACCGAGACCGCGCTGATGCAGGATCCCGACAGCTCAACCGCCATCCTGCGCGGCCTGGCCGACCTCGGCATCGCCATCGCGGTCGACGATTTCGGCACCGGCTATTCCTCGCTCGCCTACCTGCGCCGGCTGCCCCTCAAGGCCCTGAAGATCGACCGTTCCTTCGTCACCAGCATGCGCGAGAACACGCAGGACGCGATCATCGTGCACTCCACCGTCGCCCTGGCGCACAACCTCGGGCTCGGCGTCATCGCCGAAGGCGTCGAGGATGCGCGCACGCTCGAAGCCCTGCGCGAAATCGGCTGCGACCAGGCGCAGGGCTACTACCTCAGCCGTCCGCTGCCGCTGGACGAGCTGATCGCCTGGCTGCACCAGGAGGCGCTGGAAACCGTTTAGGGTCTGCGCGCGGCCTCTCCCGCGATGCGGCCGATGGTGGCGACGAAATCCGGGTCTTCGCCGTGCAGCAACGCCGGCAGGGCGTCGCGAAAATCGGCGCGCTGACACCACTCGTGCATGTAGTCGGCCCACGACTGCCACAGGCGCTGCTGCTGGCGGCTCATCGCATCCTCGTACACCAGCACGTAGGCGCGCTCGAACAGCGCGACGAGAATGGCGAACAGCGCGCGCTTGCGCTCGCGCTGTTCCTCGTTGAGCGGTCCCTTGTCATCCGGCGACAGCAGGTGGAGGTCGGCGTTGTCGATGACCAGGCGCATGAAATCCGCATATTCGTCGGACAGGCGCAGGAAGAGTTCCTCCTCCTCGTTCTGTCGCTCGCGCCGCTGGTCGAGCAGGTACACGGCGATCGCGAACGGCAGGCCGACGATGGTCACCACGTAGCTTGCCGCCTCCAGCCATTCCATCCCCGTCATCACACGCCTCCCGCAAAGCCGTTCTGTCGCCACGCCTCGAACACCGTCACGCTGACCGCGTTCGACAGGTTCATGCTGCGCGATCCCGGCAGCATCGGCAAGCGCAGCCGGTGCGCCGCCTCGAATTCCGCGAGGATGTCCGCCGGCAGGCCGCGCGATTCGGGCCCGAACACGAACACGTCGCCCGGCTGGAAGGCCAGCTCCCCGTAGAGCCGGCTGGCCCTGGTGGTGAGCGCGAACCAGCGTCCGCCCGACAGCGCCGCGCGCACCGCCGCCCAGTCGGCGTGCACGCGCACGCAGGCCATGTCGTGGTAATCCAGCCCCGCCCGCGCCACCTGCTTGTCCGACAGGTCGAAGCCCAGCGGCTCGACCAGGTGCAGCCGGCAGCCGGTATTCGCCGCCAGGCGGATGAGGTTGCCGGTGTTGGGCGGAATTTCGGGCTGATACAAAACGATATCGAACATCCGGCTTGGCCTAGAATACGGTCACTCACACGCCCGCTATTGTATGGTCCCCTATCTCACTACCGCACTCACCGGCCCGCTGCTCGAACTGGAAAAGCGCCTGCTCGACGCCCAGCCCACCATCGAGCACTGGTTCCGCCAGCAATGGAAGGAACAGGCCGCGCCCTTCTACACCTCGGTCGACATCCGCAACGCCGGCTTCAAGCTGGCGCCGGTGGACACCAACCTGTTCCCTGGCGGTTTCAACAACCTCAACCCGGCCTTCATGTCGCTGTCGATCCATGCGGCGATGGGTGCAGTGGAAAAGATCTGTCCGGACGCGCAGCGCCTGCTGCTGATCCCCGAGAACCACACGCGCAACACCTTCTACTTGCAGAACGTCGCCGTGCTCGCGCACATCCTGCGCCAGACCGGACTCATCGTGCGCATCGGAACGATGATCCCGGAGATCACCCAGCCGACCACGCTGGAGCTGCCGGCCGGCGGACGCATCACGCTGGAACCGCTGGTGCGCCGGGGCGACCGCATCGGCCTGGCCGACTTCGATCCCTGCGCGGTGCTGCTCAACAACGACCTCTCGGCCGGCGTGCCCGACATCCTGCGCGACATCGAGCAGAACATCATGCCGCCGCTGCATGCGGGCTGGGCGACGCGCCGCAAGTCGCGCCACTTCGCCGCCTACCGCGACGTGGCGGTCGAGTTCGCCCGCATGATCCATATCGACCCCTGGCTGATCGATCCCTATTTCGACCAGTGCGGCCGCATCGACTTCCATGCGCGCCAGGGCGAGGACTGCCTCGCCGACAAGGTGGAAAATCTGCTGGTGCGCATCCAGGCCAAGTACGACGAATACGGCATCGACCAGTCGCCCTTCGTCATCGTCAAGGCCGACGCCGGCACCTACGGCATGGGCATCATGACGGTGAAGTCGCCCGACGACGTACGCGAGCTCAACCGCAAGCAGCGCAACAAGATGGCGGTGGGCAAGGAAGGCATCGAGATCAGCGAGGTGCTGATCCAGGAGGGCGTCTACACCTTCGAGAGCATCAACGAGGCCGTCGCCGAACCCGTCGTCTACATGCTCGACAACTTCGTCGTCGGCGGCTTCTACCGCGTGCACACCGGACGCGGTGCCGACGAGAACCTCAACAGCCCCGGCATGCACTTCGTGCCGCTCGCCTTCGACACCGCCTGCTTCACCCCCGACCGCGGCGCCAACCCCGACGCCGCGCCCAACCGCTTCTACGCCTACGGCGTGATCGCGCGACTGGCGATGCTGGCCGCCAGCATCGAGCTCGACGAGGCCCTGAACGAGGCCGAAGACACGGTTGCCGCATGAAGCTGCTCTTCGTCGTCGATCCGCTCGCCGGCCTCAAGCCGAAGAAGGATTCCAGCATTGCCATGATGCGCGCCGCGCACGCACGCGGCCACGCCGTCCACGCCTGCGAAGCCTCGCAACTCTACATCCGCAACGGCCTGGCTTGCGCCGACTGCGAGGCGCTCGACGTCTTCCCGGACGAAGCTTGGTACCAGATCCGCGGCAAGCGCGAGTGGACGCTGGCCGATTTCGACGCCGTCGTCATGCGCACCGATCCGCCGGTCGACACCGACTACCTGCTGGCCACGCACCTGCTCGGCGTCGCCGCGGCCAACGGCGCGCGCGTGCTGAACGCCCCCGCCGCCCTGCGCGACTTCAACGAGAAGCTCGCGATCCTGAATTTCCCGCAGTTCATCGCACCCACCCTCGTCGCCGCGCAGGCGGTCGAGATCGAGGCCTTCCTGCTCGAACACCGCGACATCATCGTCAAGCCGCTCACCGAAATGGGCGGCGCCGGCGTGTTCCGCCTGGCCTTCGCCGACCCCAACCGCAACGCCATCATCGAAACCCTCACGCATCGCGGCCGACGGCCCATCATGGCGCAGCGCTACCTGCCGGAGATCGCCGACGGCGACAAGCGCATCCTGCTGATCGACGGCGAGGTCGTCCCCTTCGCGCTCGCGCGCATTCCGCAGCCCGGCGAAACCCGCGGCAACCTCGCCGCCGGCGGCACCGCACGCGCGCAGCCGCTGTCGGAACGCGACCGCGAAATCGCGGAGACCATCGCGCCCTGGGCGCGTACGCAGGGCATCTTCCTCGCCGGCCTCGACGTGATCGGCGACTGCCTCACCGAAATCAACGTCACCAGCCCCACCGGCTTCCAGGAAATCGCCGCGCAGGCCGGCATCGACGTCGCGGCGCGCTTCATCGAGGCGCTGGAACGCGGCTGATGCCTCGCCTGATCGCTTTCCTCTGCGTGCTGCTGGCCGCCTGCAGCCCGCCGCCGCCCGTCCAGCAGCAGTCCTACGTCTTCGGCACCCTGGTCGAAGTCAGCGTTGTCGATGCGCCCGAGGCCGCAGCCCAGGCGGCCATCGCCGCAGTCCTCGCCCACTTCGATCAACTGCACCGCCAGTTGCATGCCTGGCAGCCCAGCGAACTGTCGCGGCTGAACGCGGCCCTGGCGCAAGGCAAACCCGCGACGGTAACGCCCGAACTCGCGGCCATGCTGGAGGATGCGCAGCGCCTCGCCGCGCAGTCGCAGGAACTGTTCGACCCCGCCATCGGCGGCCTGATCGCGCTGTGGGGCTTCCACGCCGACACGCCGCAGGGACGCGTGCCCGATGCCGGGGCCATCGCCGACTGGGTGCGCCGGCAGCCGCGCATGGCCGATCTCGTCATCCGCGGCAATACGGTATCGAGCGCCAATCCGGCGGTGCAGCTCGACCTCGGCGGCTACGCCAAGGGACGCGCGCTGGACGACGCGGTGGCGATCCTCCGGCAGCACGGCATCCGCAACGCGCTGGTCAACATCGGCGGCAACGTCATCGCCCTGGGCCGCCACGGCGAGCGGCCGTGGCGCGTGGGCATCCAGCATCCGCGCAAGCCCGGCACCCTGGCGACGCTGGACCTCGCCGACGGCGAGGCCATCGGCACCTCGGGCGACTACCAGCGCTACTTCGAGGCCGGCGGCAAGCGCTACAGCCACCTCATCGACCCGCGCACCGGCTATCCGGCCGCCGGCATGCAGTCGGTGACGATCCTGGTCGCCGGCGCGCACGCCGGCACGCGCTCGGACGCGCTGTCCAAGCCGCTCTTCATCGGTGGCCCGGCCGGGCTGGCCGACACCGCCAGCCGGCTCGGCATCGCCGACTGGCTCGCGGTGGACGCCGCCGGCCGGCGCCTGGTTTCGCCTGCCATGCAGGCGCGGCTTCGCTAGAATAGGACTTTTGTTCCGACCCTCCCGCAATGATCGGCATCCTCATCGTCGCGCACGGCTCGCTCGCAGACAGCCTCATCGAATGTGCAGTCCACGTTCTCGGCGCGCGTCCGCCGGGGCTCGCCGCCATCGACTTCACCGGCCACGCCGACCCGGAGGAACGCCAGGCGGTGCTGCGCCAGCGCCTGGCCGAACTGGAAGCGGGCGAGGGCGTGCTGGTGCTGGCCGACGTCTACGGCGCCACCCCCTGCAACACCCTGTGCCGGCAACTGATGCCGGAGCGCGTCGAGGGCGTCTCGGGCGCCAACCTGCCGATGCTGCTCAAGGCGCTGACCTACCGCGACAGCCTGCCCCTGTCCCAACTCGTCGAGCGCGTCGCCGAAGGCGGCCGCGACAGCATCCAGCATATTTCGGAGACCATGTGTCATGCAGCAACGGGACGTTGAAATCGTCAACAAACTCGGGCTGCACGCGCGCCCGTCGGCCAAGCTGACCCAGCTTGCCTCCGGCTTTTCGAGCCACGTCCACCTGTCCAAGAACGGTCGCCGCATCAACGCCAAGAGCATCATGGGCGTGATGATGCTGGCCGCCGCCCGGGGCAGCACCGTCACCATCGAAACCGAGGGCGAAGACGAAGTCGCCGCCCTCGAAGCCCTGGCCGATCTGATCGAGAGCGGCTTCGGCGAGGAACTCGCATGAGCTTCAGCCTGCACGGCATCGGCGTTTCCGGCGGCATCGCCATCGGCTACGCCCACCTCGCCTCGAACGCGCGCGTCGAGGTGCCGCAGTACATGCTCGACAGGAAGTACATCAAGGAGGAACTGGCGCGCTTCGACGAGGCCATCCTCGCCACGCGCACCGAGCTGGAAACCCTGCGCGACCACATCCCGGCCAATGCGCCGGCGGAACTGTCGGCTTTCCTCGACATGCACCTCATGTTCCTCGGCGACTCGATGATCGCCGAGGAGCCCAAGCGCCTCATCCGCGAAACCCAGTGCAACGCCGAGTGGGCGCTGGCGCAGCAGATGGAGGCGCTGGTCGCGCGCTTCGAGGAAATCGACGACCCCTACCTGAGGAGCCGCCAGGAGGACGTGGTGCAGGTGGTGCAGCGCGTGCTGAAGGCGCTGATGGGCCACCCCAGCCACCTGCCGCTGGACGTCGACTTCGACAGCGAGCGCATCCTCGTCGCGCACGAGCTCACGCCGGCCGACATGGTCATCTTCAAGAACGTGCACTTCGCCGCCTTCATCACCGACCTCGGCGGCGCCACCTCGCACACCGCGATCCTCGCGCGCAGCATGGCCATGCCGTCGGTGATGGCGCTGCACAATGCGCGCGGCCTCATCCGCGACCACGACCTGCTCATCGTCGACGGCCGCGACGGCGTCGTCATCGTCAACCCGGACGAGTCGGTGCTGGCCGAGTACCGGCTGCGGCAGAACCAGTGGCGCATCGACACCGACAAGCTCAAGCGCCTGAAATCGGGCAAGTCAGCCACCCTCGACGGCACCACCGTGGAGCTGATGGCGAACATCGAACTGGTCGACGACATCGAAGCGGTGAAGGCGGCCGGCGCGCACGGCATCGGCCTGTTCCGCAGCGAATTCCTCTTCCTCAACCGCGACGACCTGCCGACCGAGGAAGAGCAATACCACGCCTACCGGGCCGTGGCCGAGGCGCTCGATGGCAAGCCCGTCACCATCCGCACACTCGACCTCGGCGCCGACAAGCAGGCGCCCTGGGGCCATACGGTGGCCGACAACCCGGCGCTGGGCCTGCGCGCCATCCGCCTGTGCCTCGTCGAGCCCGGCCTCTTCCATACCCAGCTGCGCGCCATCCTGCGCGCCTCGGCGCACGGCCGCGTACGCATCCTCGTGCCCATGCTCGCCCATTTCGTCGAGCTGCGGCAAACCCTGCAGCGCATCGACGAGGCCAAGGAATCGCTGCGCCGCGACGGCCTGAAATTCGACGACGGCATTCCCGTCGGCGGCATGATCGAAGTGCCCGCCGCCGCGCTCTCGGCCACGTTCTTCGCCGACCAGCTCGACTTCCTCTCCATCGGCACCAACGACCTGATCCAGTACACGCTCGCCATCGACCGCGCCGACGACAGCGTGGCGCATCTCTACGACCCGCTGCACCCCGCCGTGCTCGCCCTCATCCAGCAGACCATCCGCGCCGGCGCCAAGGCCGGCAAGCCGGTATCGGTGTGCGGCGAAATGGCAGGGGATCCGAAGCTGACGCGCCTGCTGCTGGGACTGGGGCTGCGCTCCTTCTCCATGCACCCCGCCAGCCTGCTGCAGGTGAAGCAGCAGGTGCTGAAGTCGCATCTGGAGGAACTGACGCCGGTGGCGCAGAAACTGCTGAAGAACACCGATCCGGAAAGGACGGGGACGCTGCTCAACCGCCTGAACGGCTAGGTACGGCCCGCGGCGGCTCAGGCCGCCAGCGCCGCCGCGATCTTCGTCAGTTCGGCCTTGTCCTGGCGCAGGGCGCCGATGTCTTCCTTGATCTGGGCCATGCGCCCGTGCAGGGTGCCCATGTTCTCCAGGATGCGCTGCAGGTTGCCGAGGCGGGTATCGAGATACTGCTTGTGCTCGCGGATGCGCGTCATCACCGGGTCGAGCGCGATGCGCAGCCAGCGTTCGGCGTCGATGCGCGCCAGTTCGAAGGCCTTCTTGGCTTCTTCCGCCAGGCTCGCGTAGAAGCGGCGGATCATGAAGCGCTTTTCCAGCATGAGATTGGCCGGGTCACGGCAGAACGCCTCGGTCTCGTTCAGCAGGGACTGCAGGCGATTGCGGTAGGCCGACAGGTTGAGTCGCGGCACCTGCATCTTGGGCAGGTTGTGCAGGCGATGGAAGCGCAGGTAGGCCTGTTCCAGCGCGTCGAGCATGTTGTCGGCGAGCTGGCTGGCCTGCTGCAGGCGGTCGCTCATCTGTTCGGACAGGTGGCGGATGCTCTGGGTCAGACCGCGCGTGGTCCAGCTTTCCTCCATGGCCTCGCGCGCCTGTTCCAGAATGGTCATCAGGGTGTCCTGCGACAGGTTGGCCAGCAGATGCTCGCCCTGCCCCTGCATCATCTTGCGGGTCATGCGGAACTGTTCTGCGGTGGCGTCGTAGGCGTCCTTCTCCTTCTGCAGCGCGGCGCGCGTCTGTGCGATCAGGTCGCGGTTCTTGCCGGACAGCTGGGTCAGCTGGATCAGCTCGTCGCTGCTGCGCTTGATGCGCGCGGCCAGGTCGGTATTGCTCTCCTCGAGCATGACGCTGACCTCGCGCGCGACGGCGTGGTGCAGCATGTCGCGCCGCGCCGGGATGACCTGGTGCGCCAGCAGGTATTCCAGCGATTCGATGCCGGACCGCACCAGCAGGCCGGCGTCGCCGCGGATCTTGGCCGCCAGCGCCTTCTGCGCCGAGACGGCGAACACGCGGCTGCGCGGCAGCTTGAGCACGCGCGCGGTTTCCTCGGCCTGACGCTCGATGCTGGCCTGCACCTCGGCGTCGGTCTTGAGCTCGTCCCACTGCATGTCGATCTTGTTCAGCACCGCAACGTGGTAGTTGGTGTGGCGATGCACGTGCTTCTGCCAGATTTCCAGGTCGGAACGCGTCACGCCGGTGTCGGTGGCGAGCAGGTAGAGTACCGCGTGGGCGTTGGGGATCACCGACAGGGTGAGTTCGGGTTCGGCGCCCAGCGCATTGAGCCCCGGGGTGTCGAGCACGGTCAGGCCGGCCTGCAGCAGGGGATGCGGGTAATTGACCACGGCATAGCGCCAGGTCGGCACCTCCACGGTGCCGTCGGCACGCAACTCGTGGCGCATGCTCTCGTCCTCGCCGTTCCACAGGCCGAGTTCGATCGCTTCCACCGCCGGCATGGGGCGGGTCTCGGTCAGCTTCTTCAGGCTTTCGGCGAGCTGGCGCGGATCCTTCGGATCGAGTGCGATCCGCACCCATTCGATGGGCATGTGCTTGAGCCGCGTCAGCGTCTCGCCGCGTGCCCGCGTCTCGATCGGCAGCAGGGCGAGGCTGGGGCCTTCGTCCGGATTCCAGCCCAGCTCGGTCGGGCACATGGTGGTGCGGCCGGCGTCGGAAGGCAGCAGGCGCTGGCCGTGATCGGCAAAGAACAGGGCGTTGATGAGTTCGGTCTTGCCGCGCGAGAACTCGGCGACGAAGGCGACCACCAGCTTGTCGTGACGCAGGCCGGCGGCGGTGTCGGTCAGGCGCAGGGTGCGCTCGGCGTCGATGCCGTGCTGGCGGTCCAGCCAGTTGGCATAGTCGGTAATCGCCGTTGCCAGCCGCAGGCGGCGTTCGCTGAAATCGGCAACTTCGTGTTCGAGATGCACACTCATGAATTTACTGTTCGTTTTCAATATCGAGCCAAGGGTGCTCCACCCCGCGCACCGCCACGGTCTTCTGCCGCGAGGTTTCGCCGCGTACCAGGGTCACCGAGGCCTTCGGCACCCCCAGGCGGTCGGCCAGCCAGGCGAGCAAATGCGCATTCGCCTTGTTATCGACCGGCGGCGCGGCAATCTTGAGTTTCAGGCGCCCGCCGTGCTCGCCGACGGCCTGGGTGGCCCGGGCACCGGGCTGGACGTGCAGGTCGAGCAGCCAGGCGTCGCCGTCGCGGCGCGCCCAGACGGGAGGCCCGTTCAAAGGGAACCGAGCAGGATGCGCTCCAGCGCCATCACCGGCACCATCAGCACCAGCTGGCAGACGATGAAGAGCACGATGGGCGACAGGTCGACGTTGGCGACCAGCGGAACGAAGCGGCGGATCGGCCGCAGGAAGGGCTCGGACAGGGCCTGCACCACCGGCATCAGCGGCGTCATCGGATTGACCCAGGACAGCACCGCGCTCACCACCGTGATGCCGATGATGAGGTAGACCAAGAGCGAGAACAGCCGGATCAGCCCCAGCCCCAGCATCACCGGCCAGATGCCCGCGCCGGCCAGCGCAAAGGGAAAACCGTCGAGCCAGTAGCCGGAAACGACGACCAGCAGCTCGACCAGAAAAGCCAGCAACAGGCAGGCCCAGTCCAGCCCGAACACCCCGGGCACCACCCGGCGCAACGGCTTCACCGCGAAATCGGTGAGCGCGACGACGAACTGCGCGAAGGGATTGCGGAAGGGCACGCGGAAGAGCTGCATCATGAAGCGCAGCAGCACCGCGATGACGAACAGGTTGCCGATCGTCTGGATGAGGAAATGCAGCGCGCCGGAGATCATGCCAGCCGCCCCAGTTCGTCGCCGAGCTCGGCGCCGCGCCGGCTGGCGGCGTCCACCGCCGCGGCGAAGGCGGCCTTCACGCCGGCGGCGTCCAGCGCCGCGATGCCGCGCTCGGTGGTGCCGCCCTTCGAGGTCACGCGCTGGCGCAGCAACGCCGGTTCCTCGCCCGACTCGAGCGCCAGCTTGGCCGCGCCGAAGAAGGTCTGCAGCGCGAGCTGCCGCGCGGTCTGCGGCGCCAGGCCCTGCGCCACGGCCGCGGCCTCCAGCGACTCGATGCAGTAGAACACGTAGGCCGGCCCGCTGCCCGAGACCGCCGTCACCGTGTCGAGCCGGGTCTCGTCGTCCACCCAGACCACCCCGCCGACCGCGCGCAGCACCGCCTCGGCGTCGGAACGCGCCTCGGCGTTCAGCGCCGGCGCCGCGTACAGGCCGGAAACCCCGGCCCGCACCAGGGCCGGCGTGTTCGGCATGGCGCGCACGATGCGGTCGTGCCCGCCCAGCCAGCGCGCCAGGTCGGCCACCCGCACGCCGGCGGCGATCGACAGCACCAGCTGGCCCGCCATGCGCGGCGCCAGCGCCGCCGCCACCTCGGGCAGCGACTGCGGCTTCACCGCCAGCACGATCAGGCCGTGCAGGCGCGCCTCGGACAGGTCGGCATGGGTCACCACGCCGAACCGCGCGGCCAGGCTGGCGCGCGCGTCGGCGTTGATTTCCACCACCTCGATCCCGGTCGGCTCGGCGCCGCTGGCGACCAGGCCGCCGATGATGGCCGCGGCCATGTTGCCGCCGCCGATGAAGCTCACTTTATGCATGTTGAGTCCTTGAACCAAATAATGCAGTACCGACGCGCACGATGGTCGCGCCCTCCAGAATTGCCGCCTCCAGGTCGCCCGACATGCCCATCGACAGCGTATCGAGCACATGGCCGCGCGCGACGAGCGCATCGAACAGTTCGCGCACCCGGCGGAACGCGGCGCGCTGCGCCGCGGGGTCGGCCTCGGGTGCGGGAATCGCCATCAGCCCGCGCAGCCGGAGACCGGACAGTTTCGCCACAGCCTCGGCCAGCGCAGGCAGTTCGGCGGGCGCGACCCCGCCCTTGCTCGCCTCGCCGCTGACGTTGACCTCGATGCAGACCGCAAGCGGCGGCAGGCCGGGCGGGCGCTGCGCCGACAGGCGCTCGGCGATCTTCAGGCGATCGACGCTGTGCACCCAGGCAAAGTGTTCCGCGATCGGGCGCGTCTTGTTGCTCTGGATCGGCCCGATGAAATGCCATTCGAGCAGCAGGTCGGCCAGCGCCGCCCGCTTGTCGAGCGCCTCCTGCAGGTAGTTCTCGCCGAAGGCCTGCTGCCCGCAGCCGGCCATCGCGCGCACGGCGGCGGCATCGAAGGTCTTGCTCACCGCCAGCAGGCGCAGGCTTGCCGGATCGCGGCCGGCCTCGCGGGCCGCCGCCGCGATGCGTGCCTGCACCGCCCGCAGGCGCCCGCAGGGCGGGCTGTCCGCAAGGGCCGCGGACGGCTCAAGTTCGCGGGTTTTCAGGCCGTTATCCATTCCGATTATTATCTTCCAAAATCCCCACTGAACGAGGCACGCGTGGACATTTCCGAACTGCTGGCATTCGCCGTCAAGAACAAGGCTTCCGACCTGCATCTTTCTTCCAGCCTGCCGCCGATGATCCGGGTGAACGGCGACATCCGCCGCATCAACCTGCCGCCGATGGACCACAAGGACGTGCACCGCATGGTGTACGACATCATGAACGACAGCCAGCGCAAGGTGTACGAGGAAACGCTGGAGATCGACTTCTCGTTCGAGATTCCCTCGCTGGCGCGCTTCCGCGTCAACGCGTTCAACCAGCAGTACGGCGCCGGCGCCGTGTTCCGGACGATTCCGTCCAAGGTGCTGACGCTGGAGGAGCTCAACTGCCCGCCCATCTTCAAGGAAATCTCCGACCAGCCGCGCGGCATCGTGCTCGTCACCGGTCCCACCGGTTCGGGCAAGTCGACCACCCTGGCGGCGATGATGGACTACATCAACGAGAACCAGTACTCCCACATCCTCACCGTCGAGGACCCGATCGAATTCGTGCACCAGTCGAAGAAGTGCCTGATCAACCAGCGCGAAGTCGGCCCCCACACGCTGTCGTTCAACAACGCGTTGCGCAGCGCGCTGCGCGAAGACCCGGACGTGATCCTGGTGGGCGAACTGCGCGACCTCGAAACCATCCGCCTCGCCCTCACCGCCGCCGAAACCGGCCACCTCGTGTTCGGCACCCTGCACACCTCGTCGGCGGCCAAGACCATCGACCGCGTGGTCGACGTCTTCCCCGCCGCGGAAAAGGAAATGGTGCGGTCCATGCTGTCCGAATCGCTGCGCGCCGTCATCTCGCAGACCCTGCTGAAAACCAAGGACGGCACCGGCCGCGTCGCCGCGCACGAGATCATGATCGGCACCCCGGCCATCCGTAACCTGATCCGCGAGAACAAGGTTGCCCAGATGTACTCCGCCATCCAGACCGGCGGCAACCTGGGCATGCAGACGCTGGACCAGTGCCTGCAGGACCTGGTGAAGCGCAACATCGTCGCCAGCGGCGTGGCGCGCAATGCCGCGCAGAACAAGGACGCCTTCTTCGGCTAAATTGGCAGTTCGAAGACCCGACCGCAGCAGATTATTCGAGGTGCCCCCATGAATGCCGAAAAAACCGTCCACGACCTGCTCCGCCTGATGCTGGCGAAGAACGCGTCCGACCTCTTCATCACCGCCGGCTTCCCGCCCGCCATCAAGGTCGACGGCAAGATCACCCCGGTCTCGCCGCAGAGCCTGACCCCCGCGCACACCAGCGAACTGGCGCGCTCGATCATGAACGACCGCCAGTGGAACGACTTCGAGGCGACCAACGAATCCAACTTCGCGATCAGCCCGCCCGAAATCGGCCGCTTCCGCGTCAACGTCTTCGTGCAGCAGGGCCGCGTCGGCATCGTGATGCGGACCATCAACACC
Source organism: Thiobacillus sp. (assembly GCA_044227225.1). Lineage (GTDB taxonomy): Bacteria > Pseudomonadota > Gammaproteobacteria > Burkholderiales > Thiobacillaceae > Thiobacillus. The sequence goes on from JBGAFM010000003.1 coordinate 112,785, forward strand.
AAGATCCCGAAGATGGAAGAGCTCAACCTGCCGCCCATCCTCAAGGACGTGGCCATGATCAAGCGCGGCCTGGTCATCTTCGTCGGCGGCACCGGCACCGGCAAATCGACCTCGCTGGCGGCGATGGTGGGCTACCGCAACGAGAACGACGCCGGCCACATCATCACCGTCGAAGACCCGATCGAATACGTGCACGAGCACCGCAAATCGATCATCACCCAGCGCGAAGTCGGCATCGACACCGACAACTGGTTCTCCGCGCTGAAGAACACCCTGCGACAGGCGCCCGACGTCATCCTCATCGGCGAAATCCGCGACCGCGACACCATGGAATACGCCATCGCCTTCGCCGAGACCGGCCACCTGTGCCTGTCCACCCTGCACGCCAACAGCGCCAACCAGGCGCTCGACCGCATCATCAACTTCTTCCCCGAGGAAAAGCGCGACCAGCTGCTGATGGACCTGTCGCTCAACCTCAAGTCCTTCATCTCGCAACGCCTGATTCCGCGCAAGGGCCAGCCCGGCCGCGTCGCCGCGGTGGAAATCCTGCTCAACTCGCCGCTGATCGCCGACCTCATCTTCAAGGGCCAGGTGCACGAGATCAAGGAGATCATGTCCAAGTCGCGCGAGCTCGGCATGCAGACCTTCGACCAGGCCCTGTTCGACCTCTACGAAAGCGGCATGATTTCCTACGAGGACGCGCTACGCAACGCCGACAGCCTCAACGACCTGCGCCTGAAGATCAAGCTGCACGGCCAGGAATCGAAGGGGCGCGACATGATGGCGGGGTTGGATCATCTCGATATTGTTTGAGATCGGTTGGAACGCAATAAAGAACGGGGTGCTTGGCACCCCGTTCTTTATTGTTGAATTCGAATTGATCAACCCTAGTCCACCGGGTGACGCTTGCCGTGAAAGATGATGTATCGTCTTGCCCACTGCACGTAGCTCTGCTCGGTGCGGATGCTGTAATGCTTGAGGCGAACACGCTCGCGCAACTGGTCCAGCAATTTCGGCGGCGGTGTCTCCGATTCGAATTTTATGGATTTATCAGACATGGCGGATGTGTTATTGGACACAGCAACCATTTAGATCAAGGACTTGGCGCAAGATAAATGATTATCGGACATGTCCAATAAACCAATACGCCGGCATTTGTCGGCTAATTAACAGTTAGGTACTTTCATGTCCGTCATCGATACGCTGCTGACAGCCGCTTATGAAGACACACAGTTGCTCATCAAGAACAATGAGCTTGGTGACGATTTCTCTATTCCAAGAGATGTTGAGTTCGTCTTACGGGCCCGGGAGAAGGAAAAAGCAGAAACCATCTCATCCTTTGTTCAGGACAACCAGTACGGTGTCCCACATATCGAAGAAGCGGAAAATGACTTCCGCGTCGTCGTGACAATTAGTATGCCGATCACGCAGCAAGTTCTCTGCTCTGTATCTGGGCTAATGGGGTGCCTCTCTGAAATATTCGGCGCTGACTATGATGGGTGGGGCTGTGTCATTCAGCGGCGTACCTAACCCTGCGCTCAACCCGGACGCCCAAAAGCTGCGCTTTTGGGTTCCCTCCGCTGCGCTCCGGCGCCGGTTAGCTCCACGTTAGGTGTTTAAAACCATGCCAACTGAAAACATCGAAAACAATTACAAAACCTTCTTTCTGTGGGGCGTTGGTTTTGTTATCTCTTCTTTTGTTTTGAGCCTGCTGGGTGTTTTAGTCCCGTGGCACCCCCTACAAGTGCTTGTTCTTCTGCTTTCCTACGCTTCAGAGTTTGGGGCTTTCATCTGCTTCATCATTGGCGGGTGGAAGGCCATCCAAATTTGGCGCTCAGCTTCGCAGCAAGCACAAGCCAAATCCAGCTCAGCACCTCAAAACAAAAATTAATGGGGTCCAAAAATTAATGGGGTCAGACACCATTACTGCTGACCGCCCACAGCTTCTGACTTCTTCGCCTTCATCGACCCCGCAATCAGCTTGTACTGCAGGAAGCGCGTCTCGATCTGCCCGTTGAAGAGCGGGATGCGCCGGCTGGCCTTCAGACCGATCGCCTTCGGCAGCAGCGGGTCGCCGGAGATGATCCACGCGTCCCAGCCGCTGAAGTTCTGTTTCAGCCAGTCGCCCAGGAGCGGATACCAGTCGGCCAGGTCGTCGGCGTCGCCGATGCGTTCGCCGTAGGGGGGGTTGGTGATGATCATGCCGACCGGCGTGGGCGGCTTGAGGTCGAGCGCGTCGGAAACACGCAGCTCGATGGCGTCGGCGTAGCCGGCGGCGGCGAGGTTGTTGCGCGCCTTGTCGAGCACCCATCGATCCCGGTCGGCGCCGAAGAGCGGCAGGGATTTGAGCGGCTTTTCCTTCGCCTTTTCCTCGGCCCGGATGCGCTGCCACAGCGTGGCGTCGAAATCGCGGTAGTGCTCGAAGGCGAAGTGCCGCGTGCGGCCGGGGGCGCGGTTGAGCGCGATGTCGGCGGCTTCGAGCAGGATGGTGCCGGCGCCGCACATGGGGTCCAAGAGCGGCGTGCCGGGTTCCCAGCCGGACAGCAGGACGAGGCCGGCGGCGAGGTTTTCCTTGATCGAGGCCGCGCTGGCTTCGGTCTTGAAGCCGCGCTTGAAGAGCGGTTCGCCCGAGGTGTCGAGGTAGAAGGTGGCGGCGTCCGGGGTGAGGAAGGCGTACACCGGCACGTCGGGGGACTCGGTGTCGACGCTGGGGCGGGCGCGGGTTTCCTCGCGGAAGCGGTCGCAGATGGCGTCCTTGATCTTCAGCGTGATGAAGTTGAGGCTCTTCAGCGGCGCGTTCTGCGCGCCGACCTTGACCGCGATGGTCTTCTGCACGTCGAACCACGCCGGCCACGGCAGGTCGAGCACGGCGCGGTAGATGTGTTCTTCCTTGCGGTAACGCGTGTAGCCCACCTTGCGCAGGATGCGGGTGGCGGTGCGCGAGGTGAGGTTGGCGCGCATTTCGGCGGCAGCGTCGGCCATGAACAGCACGCCGGCGGGCAGTTGCCGCACGACGGTGGCGCCGGCGGCGGCGAGTTCGGCAACCAGCAGTTCTTCCAGCCCGCGCGGGCAGGTGGCGAAATGGCTGGCGGGGGGCAGGGCTTCGCGTTCGGGACGGACGGGGTGCGGGGTGCGGGCGCGACGGGGTTCGGGTTTCAAGCAGGGCTTTCGAGGAAGATCAGAACGGTTTCAGCACGACCAGCAACACCACGACCAGCAGCACGATGACCGGGATTTCGTTGAACCAGCGGAACCAGACGTGGGATTTGGTGTTCTGTCTGGCTTCGAAGTCGCGCAGCAGGCGTTTGCAGACATGGTGATAGCCGACCAGCCCGGCGACCAGGGCGAGCTTGGTCCACATCCAGTTCATCGACAGCGGGAAGTAGGCGAGCCAGATCCAGATGCCGGATGCGAGCGTGAGCCACATGATGGGCGTGACAAACCGATACAATTTGCCGGCCATGAGCAGCAGGCGGGCATAGGCGGCCTCGTTGCTCTCCATCGCCAGGTTGACGTAGATGCGCGGCAGGTAGAACAGTCCGGCGAACCAGCTCACCACCATCACGATATGAAACGATTTCAGCCACAGCATGGATAAACGTGCCCTTTTGAAGAAGTGGATGCCAAGTCCGCTGACCCTGATTCTACTGGGTTTGATCGCGTACCTGTGGTTCCGCCCGCCTGCCGAAGTGAACGACGAGACGCGCGCGACGCCGCCATGGGGCGTGACCCTGCCGGACGGCCGCAGCTTCACCCGCGACGACTTCCGGGGCAAGGTGGTGCTGGTGAATTTCTGGGCGACCTGGTGCCCCTACTGCCGCAAGGAAAAGCCGGTGATCGACGATTTCTGGCACGACTATCGCGACCGCAACTTCGAAGTGCTGTCGATCAGCGTGTCGGATTCGCCGCAGGCCATCGAGGCGTGGATGCGCGACAAGGGCTACGCCTTCATGGCCGCGCCGACCAACGCCTCGGTGACCGCCGCCTTCGGGCAGGTGTCGACCCTGCCGACCTCGTTCATCCTCGACGCCGACGGCAATATCCGCCACAAGGTCGCCGGCCAGCTGCACTATCCGCGGCTGGAATCCTTGGTCGTTCCCCTGCTGAAAGCGCCTGCGCCATGACCGAAACCCGCCACGTCGACGCCCGCCTGGCCGAACTGGAGGCCAAGCTCGCCTTCGCCGAAGACCTGATCGACACGCTCAACAAGACGGTATTCCGCCAGCAGGAACAGCTCGACCTGCTGCAGGACCAGTTGCGCCTGCTGAACCGGCGCATGCAGGAAACCCAGCCGGAAGAACGGCGCGACCTGCGCGACGAGATCCCGCCGCACTACTGAGCGGGTTCAGCGCGCGTCCACCGCGATCTTCACCACCACCTTGCGGATGAAGCCCGCGCTGACCAGCGGGGCGTGGGCATCGTCCGGAAAGAACAGGCAGAACGCCCCGGCCGGCGTCGACACCCAGCTTGCGGGTTCGTCGTCGAAGAAGCGAATGTCGCGCGCGGCGTCGTAGTCGGTGCGCGGCTGCGTGCAGTCGGCGAGCGGACGCCAGCCCATTTCGTCGACGCCTTCGCACACCAGCTGGATGTCGATGTAGCGGCGATGGCATTCGAGTTTCGCTTCCCCGCGCGTGCGGCCCGGGCAGGCCTCGACGATGGCGAACAGGCGGTCGCCGTCGATGTCGTGGCGGCCGGGACCGAGCGCGGCCAGGCCGGTGCCGCGCAGCCAGGCGAAGGCCTGCGCGAACAGCGGATGCAGGGCCGCGTAGCGGTCGGCGCGGTCGAGGGTATCGAGGATCATCCGTTCAGGTCCGGGCCGGGCTGGTTGCGTTCCTTGGCCCGGTACATGGTTTCGTCGGCCTGCCGCATCAGCGCATCGAGCGTCGGCGTGTTGTTGCTGCAGCTGGCGATGCCGATGCTGATGCCGGGCCGCGCCGGCGCGGACATGGCGGGCAATACGTTCGCCACCGCGGCACGCAGGCGATGCAGCAGCGCATTGAGCGCGGAGCCGGCGTCGGTATCCGGCAGCAGCACCAGGAATTCGTCGCCGCCCACGCGCGCGACCAGGTCGGATTCGCGGCAGCACGATTTGAGTGCCTGCGCCACCTGCACCAGCACGGCGTCGCCGCCGGCGTGGCCGAAGGTATCGTTGATCGCCTTGAAGTCGTCGATGTCGATGTTGAGCAGGGTGAGCGGCCGCTTGCTGCGCTTGGCGAGCGCGAACATGTCCTGCCCGCGCAGGTTGAACTGGTGGCGGTTGGCCAGTCCGGTCAGCGGATCGTGCAGCGCCATCGCGCGTATGCGCTGGTGCGCGGAAACCGAATACAGCACCAGCACCCCGGCCGCCAGCGCCAGCAGGGCCAGCAGGCCTTGCGTGCCCATGCCGTAGCCGACGGCCGGCATCGATGCGCGCGCCGCCAGTTGCCACTTGCCGCCGGGAATGATGACGTCCATCGTCAGCGCCGAGGGATCGTTGAACAGCGCCGCCTGGCCCAGGAACACCGCGCCGGCCGCACCGAGCCCGTCCTTGCCGCGCAGGGCGTAGTGCACGCCGTTGTGCCGGCCGTCGTTGCCGAGCCCGGCCCGCTCGAATATGGGTTGCGGGTCGATCGCCACCGAGGCCAGCCCCCAGTAGCGGGTCGAGCCATCCGGCCGGGCGAACAGGATGGGGATGCGGTTGACGAGCCCGAGCCCGCCCTGCACGAGTTCGAGCGGCCCGGCGATCACCGGGCGCTGTTCGCGCATCAACCGCAGCACCGCCTCGCGCTGCGCCGGCGAATCGAGGTAGCGCAGGCCCAGCGCCTTCTCGTTGCCGGTGCGCGGATGGATGTAGCGGATGACGTTGTCGGGGGCCAGCGCGATGCTGCGGATCGCCGGCTGCACGCGCAGCAGCGAGGCCGCGACCTGCTGCATCGCCTGCTCGGAAAAATCCGGCTGCGCGAGCACGAAGCTCGACAGGCCCAGGCTCAGGGAAAGCGTGGCATTGAGTTCGGATTCCAGTCGCGCGCGCACCGTGGCGGCTTCGGCCTGCAGCACCGCGCGCTCGGCCTGGTGACGGCGATCCAGTTCCAGCCAGGCCAGCGATTGCAGCAGGACCCAGACGGCCAGCGCCGTCGCCAGGCCCGCCGCGAGCGGCCAGCCGCGCAGGCAGAAACCGAAGCGGACGTTCGCGCAGTCAGCGGCTGATGGGCTTGTAGCGGATGCGTTTGGGCTTGGCGCCTTCTTCGCCCAGGCGTTTTTTCTTGTCGGCTTCATACTCTTGGTAGTTCCCCGGGAAGAATACTACCTGCGAGTCGCCTTCGAAGGCGAGGATATGCGTGGCGATGCGGTCGAGGAACCAGCGGTCGTGCGAAATCACCAGCACGCAGCCGGCGAATTCGAGCAGCGCGTCTTCGAGTGCGCGCAGGGTTTCCACATCCAGATCGTTCGACGGTTCGTCGAGCAGCAGCACGTTGCCGCCGGCGATCAGCGTCTTGGCCAGGTGCAGCCGGCCGCGTTCGCCGCCCGACAGGTTGCCGACGAGTTTCTGCTGGTCGCCGCCCTTGAAGTTGAAGCGGCCGAGGTAGGCGCGCGACGGCGTTTCGTAGCGGCCCACGGTCAGGATGTCGCGGCCTTCGGCGACTTCGTCGAACACGGTCTTGTCGGCGGCCAGCGCATCGCGGCTCTGGTCGACGTAGGCGAGCTTCACGGTCTGGCCGATCTCGACTTCGCCGCTGTCCGGCTTTTCCTGGCCGGTGATCATCCTGAAGAAGGTCGACTTGCCGGCGCCGTTGGGGCCGATGATGCCGACGATGGCGCCGGGCGGCACCGAAAAGCTGAGGTCGTCGATCAGCAGCCGGTCGCCGAAGGATTTGCTGACGTGATGGAAGTCGATCACCTTGTCGCCCAGCCGCTCGCCGACCGGGATGAAGATTTCCTGGGTCTCGTTGCGCTTCTGGTATTCGACCGAATTGAGTTCCTCGAAGCGCGCCAGTCGCGCCTTGGACTTGGCCTGGCGCGCCTTCGGATTCTGCCGCACCCACTCGAGTTCCTGCTTCATCGTCTTGATGCGGCCGGCTTCCTGCTTGGCCTCGGTCTCCAGACGCGCCTCCTTCTGCTCCAGCCAGCTGGTGTAGTTGCCTTTCCACGGGATGCCGTGGCCGCGGTCGAGCTCGAGGATCCATTCGGCGGCGTTGTCGAGGAAGTAGCGGTCGTGCGTCACCGCGACGACGGTGCCGGGATAGCGCACGAGGAACTGCTCCAGCCACTCGACCGATTCGGCGTCGAGGTGGTTGGTCGGCTCGTCGAGCAGCAGCATGTCGGGGTTGGACAGCAGCAACTGGCACAGCGCGACGCGGCGCTTCTCGCCGCCCGACAGATTGCCGATGACGGCGTCCCACGGCGGCAGGCGCAGCGCGTCCGCGGCGATTTCCATCTGCGTGTCGAGGTCGGCGCCGGCGGTGGCGAGGATGGCCTCGCACTTGGCCTGTTCCTCGGCGAGCTTGTCGAAGTCGGCGTCGGGCTCGGCGTAGGCGGCGTAGATTTCATCCAGCCGGGTCTTCGCCGCGACGATCTCGCCGAGGCCGGCTTCCACCGCCTGGCGCACGGTGTGCGCCGGGTCGAGCTGCGGTTCCTGCGGCAGGTAGCCGATGCGGATGCCGGGCATCGGGATCGCCTCGCCCTCGATGTCGCGGTCGACGCCGGCCATGATGCGGATCAGCGAGGACTTGCCCGAACCGTTGAGGCCGAGCAGGCCGATCTTCGCGCCGGGAAAGAAGGACAGCGAGATGTCCTTCAGGATCTGCCGCTTGGGCGGCACGATCTTGCCGACCCGGTTGAGGGAATAGACGTATTGCGCCATGGAAGGAACCGGAATGAAAAATGGAGGAAAAAGCGAGGGGGATTATGGCGCGCCTGCGGGGCAGGCGTCGAATGCGCAGTCGCGGGCGGGGTTGCGGCCGACGGTCCCACCGCCGGGACAGGCCTGCACGTCGGCGGGGCAGACCAGCGCGGCGTCCGCCGACAGGGACGGCGGCGGCGGCGCATACGGCAGGGGGGGCTTCGCGGATGCCGGCTTCTGCGCCGGGCCGGCGGCCGCGCAAGCCGTCAGTGCGCACAGCAGCGGGAGGGCGGCGAGCGCCTTCACGAAAGCGCCTTGTCGAGCCGGGCGTGCAGCCTGGCGAAATCGAGCGTGCCCAGGGTCTGTTCGAGCACGCTGCCGTCCTTGTCGATGAGGAAGCTGGTCGGCGTGAGCTGCACGTCGCCGAAGGCGCGCGCGTGCTCGCCGTCGACGTCGAGCGCGACGGGGAACGGCAGCTGCCGCGTCTTCGCGAAATTCGCCACGTAGCTGGGCGGGTCGTAGCTCATGGCTACCGCGACCACTTCGAAGCCCTTGTCCTTGTAGCGGTTGTAGGTCTCGATCAGCTCGGGCATCTCGCCCACGCAGCCGGGGCAGGAGGTGGCCCAGAAATTCACCAGCACGACCTTGCCGTGCAGTTGCGCCAGCGTCATCTTCCGGCCGTCGAGCGTGGTGAAGGTCGCGGCCGGCGCTTGCGGCTTTTCCATCAGGGCGTAGGCCAGGGCGCCGAGCACGGCGAGCACGGCAAGGGCGATCAGCAGGGGTTTGGTGGCTTTCAATGCTTTTCCTTGAATCTTGCGACTTGGATCTTGAATCTAGCTTCGGTACGACCGGGCGAGCTGCACATAGTGCCCGGCCGAGTAGTTGAAGTAGGCGATTTCGTCTGCGGTGAGCGGGCGCACCGGCTTGGCCGGCCGGCCCAGGTAGAGATGGCCGGATTCGAGCACCTTGCCCTCGGGCACCAGCGAGCCGGCGCCGAGCAGGACATGCTTCTGCACGACCGCGCCGTCGAGGATGATCGAGCCCATGCCGATCAGGCATTCGTCCCCGATGGTGCAGGCGTGCAGGATGACGGTGTGGCCGACAGTCACGCGGTCGCCGATCACCAGCGGTCCGCCGGCAGGGTTGGCGGGCGTCTTGTGCGAGACGTGCAGCACGCTGCCGTCCTGGATGTTGGTGGCGTCGCCGATGGCGATGCGGTTGACGTCGCCGCGGATCACCGCACCGGGCCAGACCGAGGCATCGCGGCCGAGCAGGACCTCGCCGATGACCGTGGCACGCGGGTGTACCCAGGCGCCCTCGGCCAGTTGCGGCACCGCGCCGTGATGCGGGGCAATGGGAAATTCGTAGACCTTGTCCGTCATGGGGTTGAAAATCGGGAGGCGAGTCGAAATTATAATTCTCCATTCCCTTCCCCGCCGCGTGCCGCCATGAACCCGCTTCTCGATTTTTCCGGTCTGCCCCGTTTCGCCGAGTTCAAGCCCGAATTCGTCACCCCCGCCATCGACCGGCTGCTGGCCGACGCCCGCGCCGCCGTGGCGCGCGCGGAAGCGCCCGACACGCCGGCAGACTGGGACGCCTTCGTCGCCCCGCTCGACGACGCCAACGAGAAGCTGGGCCGCGCCTGGGGCATGGTGTCGCACCTGCATTCGGTGATGGATTCGCCCGAACTGCGCGAGGTCTACAACGCCAACCTGCCCAAGATCACGGTCTACTACGCCGAACTGGGACAGAACGAGGCGCTCTTCGCCAGGTTCAAGGCGCTCAAGGCCGGCCCCGGCTACGCCGCGCTGTCGGACGCGCGCAGGAAGATCGTCGAGAACGAGCTGCGCGATTTCCGCCTGGGCGGCGCCGAACTGCCGGACGAGAAAAAAGCGCGTTTCATGCAGCTGCAGGAGGAACTGGCGCAGATCTCGGCCAAGTTCGAGGAGAACCTGCTCGACGCCACCAACGATTACCACCTCATCATCGACGAGCCGTCCGAACTCGCCGGCATTCCCGACGACGTGCTGGCGATGATGCAGGCCGCCGCCGAAGCGGACGGCCAGACCGGCTGGAAGATCACGCTGCAGATGCCGTCCTACCTGCCGGTGATGCAGTACGCCGACAGCCGGGAACTGCGGCAGATCCTGTACCGCGCCTACGTCACCCGCGCGTCCGAATTCGGCAAACCCGAACTCGACAACACGCCGCTCATCGCGCAGATCCTCCGGCTGCGCCGCGAGGCCGCCGAACTGCTGGGCTTCAGGTCCTACGCCGAAGTCTCGCTGGAGGCCAAGATGGCCGATACGCCGGCCGAGGTGATGAAATTTCTCGACGAACTCGCCGTCCGCGCCCGCCCCTACGCGGAAAAGGATTTCGAGGAACTGAAGGCCTTCGCCCGCACGGAACTGGGCTACGACACGCTCGAAGCCTGGGACAACGCCTACGTCTCGGAAAAACTCCGCGTGGCGCGCTACAGCTTCTCCGACCAGGAAGTGAAGCAGTACTTCCCCGAGCCGCGCGTGCTGGCCGGTCTGTTCAAGCTGATCGAAACGCTCTATGGCCTGCACATCCGCGAGGACCAGGCGCCGGTGTGGCATCCCGACGTGAAGTTCTACACGCTGACGGATCATGCCGGACAGCGCGTCGGCCAGTTCTATCTCGATCTCTACGCGCGCGCCTCCAAGCGCGGCGGCGCCTGGATGGACGACGTCATCACCCGCCGCCGCAAGGCAGAGGGTGTGCAGACGCCGGTGGCCTACCTGAACTGCAATTTCTCGGCCCCGGTCGGCGGCAAGCCCGCGCTCTTCACCCACGACGAGGTCATCACGCTCTTCCACGAAACCGGCCACGGCCTGCATCATCTGCTGACGCAGGTGGAGGAACTCGGCGTGTCGGGCATCAACGGCGTGGAATGGGACGCGGTCGAACTCCCCAGCCAGTTCATGGAAAATTTCTGCTGGGAATGGGACGTGCTGAAGCACATGACCGGCCACGTCGACACTGGCGCGGCATTGCCCAAGGACCTGTTCGACAAGATGCTGGCCGCCAGGAACTTCCAGTCCGGCCTGCAGACCCTGCGCCAGATCGAATTCGCCAGCTTCGACATGCGCCTGCACGACGATTTCGACCCCAACGGCGGCCGGACCGCCATGGATCTGCTGAACGACATCCGCAGGCAGGTCGCGGTCATCGTCCCGCCGGACTACAACCGTTTCCCCAACAACTTCTCGCACATCTTCGCCGGCGGCTACGCGGCCGGCTACTACAGCTACAAGTGGGCGGAAGTGCTGTCGGCCGACGCCTACGCGCTGTTCGAGGACGAGGCCGAAGGCTACGGCGGCGTGCTGAACCCGGAAGTGGGGCACCGCTTCTGGAGCGAGATCCTGGCCCAGGGCGGCGCCCGGCCCGCGCTCGAATCGTTCAAGGCCTTCCGTGGCCGCGAACCGACCATCGACGCCCTGCTGCGGCACAACGGCATGGCCTGAGCACCGGCGCCGGATGGCCTGCCGACGGGTAAAGCTTCGCCGCATCCGGCCGTTATTGTGGGCGATTACGTCTTTTTTCGAGAGGCAGGCATGAAGGCAGCACTCGTACTCATGGCCATCGGCATGGCCGTCGCCAGCGCGTCGACCGGCGCGACCCAGCTCTACCAGTGGAAGGATGCGCAGGGTCGCATGGTCTACAGCGACCAGCAGCCGCCGCCCAGCGCACGCAACGCCCAGCAGAAGTCGTTCAAGGGCAGCGTCATCGAGGGCAACGAGTCCTATGCCGCCAAGAGCGCGCGCGAGAAGAACCCCATCACCCTGTACGCCAGTGCCTGCGGCGCCCCCTGCGACCTGGCCCGGCAACTGCTCGCCGACCGCGGCGTGCCCTACAGCAGCAAGGATCCCCAGGCCAGCCCGGAAGCCCAGGCCGACCTGAAGAAACTGACCGGCAATCTCTCGGTGCCGGTGCTCATCGTCGGCGCCGACCGGATCGACGGCTTCGAGGCCGGACAGTGGCAGGCTGCGCTCGACCGCGCCGGCTATCCCAAGTCCGCGCTGCCCGGCCGCAAGCCGGTACCGCAGACGGCCGCGGCGCCCGCACCGGCCCCTGCAGCACCGTCCGCGCCGCCGGCCGCCCGCTGACGCCCCCGGCCCGCCCCGGGCGGGCGCAACGGCCTGCTACACTCGCGGCATGAAAATCGCCGCCTGGAACGTCAACTCACTCAAGGTCCGCCTGCCCCAGCTGCTGGATTTCCTGGCCACCCGCCAGCCCGATGCGGTGTGCCTGCAGGAAACCAAGCTCACCGACGACGCGTTTCCCGTGGCCGAACTGGCCGCGGCCGGCTATCGCGCAGTGTTTGCCGGGCAGAAGACCTACAACGGCGTGGCCATCGTCAGCCGCAGCGAAGCGGTCGATGTGCAGTCGGGCATTCCCGGCTTCGCCGACGAACAGAAGCGCATGCTCGCCGCGACCGTCGACGGCGTACGCCTCGTCTGCGTCTACTGCCCCAACGGACAGAGCCTGGATTCGGACAAATACCCCTACAAGCTCGCCTGGTACGACGCCCTGACCGCGTGGCTGCGGGACGAACTGGTGCGCCACCCGAAACTGGCCCTGCTCGGCGACTACAACATCGCACCGGAAGACCGCGACGTGCACGACCCCGCCGCGTGGAAGGACAGCGTGCTGGTCTCGGAAGCCGAGCGCGAACGCTTCCGCGCGCTGCTCGCGCTGGGCCTTGCGGACAGCTTCCGCCTCTTCGCGCAGCCGGAAAAAACCTTTTCCTGGTGGGACTACCGCATGCTGGGCTTCCAGAAGAATCGCGGCCTGCGCATCGACCACATCCTGCTGTCCGCGCCGCTGGCCGCCGCCTGCACGGCGTCGGGCATCGACCGCGCGATGCGCAAGCTCAAGCCGCCGTCGGATCACGCGCCGGTCGTGGCCGAACTCGCCCTCCACGGCTAAAGGCCATCGCGGCCCCGGCCTTGTAAGGCTGCCCGCCGAACGCCGACCAAGCCCTATCGGCGCCGACGCGCCCCCGCCCGCAAGCGGGTTATCGGAGAGACCCCACCATGTTCACGCTGCGTATCCTTTCCCGTGTCTCCCTCGCGCTGTGCGCCGGCCTGCTGTTCAGCGGCTGCGTGCGCGAAACCCCGGCCTCGCAGGCCAGCCCCGCCGCGCCAGCCCCCCGGCCCGACGCAACATCCGATTCCATCGTGCTCGGCATGGGCTGTTTCTGGGGCGCGGAAAAGCGCATGTCGGAAGTGCCCGGCGTCGTCGACGTGGAAAGCGGCTACGCCAACGGCGAAGTCGCCGGCAGCTACGAAGCCGTCCTCGCGCAGGAACATGCGCTGCGGCGCGGCCAGTCGGCCCGGCGCAACCACGCCGAAGTAGTGAAGGTCCGTTTCGATCCCGCGCGCACCACGCTGGAAAAAGTGCTGATCAAATTCTGGGAAAGCCACGATCCCACGCAGGGCGACCGCCAGGGCAACGACGTCGGCAGCAACTACCGCAGCGCCATCTACACGCACGATGCGGCCCAGCTGGCGATTGCGGAACAGACCCGCGCACGCTACCAGCAGGCGCTGACGAAGGCCGGCCTGGGCGCGATCACCACCGAGATCGCGCCGCTGAAGACCTATTTCCCGGCCGAGAGCTATCACCAGGATTACCTGGCCAAGAACCCGGACGGCTACTGCGGCCTGGGCGGCACCGGCGTGCGCTATCCCGGCTCGGACACGCCCGCCGCCGCCCCCGCCCCGCGCCTCGACGGCAAGGCACTCGCGTTCGGGCGGCAACTGGTGGTGTACGAAGGCGAGCACTGTGATTTCTGCAAGCGCTTCCAGGCCGAGGTACTCGACCACTGGAAAGCGGACGTGCCGGTCGTGCGCACGCTGGGCACGCAGGCGCCCACGGGCTGGACGCTGGAGAAGGCCCTGTTCGCCACCCCGACCATCGTGCTGTTCGAACAGGGCCGCGAGGTCGCGCGCTACACCGGCTACAACGGCGAGCAGGCGCGATTCTGGAAATGGCTGGGCTTTCGCCTGCTCACGCCCGAACAGCGCCGGATCGCCTTCGAGGAGGGCACGGAGCCCGCGTTCACCGGCTCCCACCTGGACGAAAAGCGCCCCGGCACCTTTGTCGATCCGGTCACCGGCGCACCGCTCTTCCGCAGCGACGCCAAGTTCGACAGCGGTACCGGCTGGCCGAGCTTCTTCAACCCGCTACCCGGTGCGATCACGCTGCACGCAGACGGCAGCCTTGGCATGCAGCGCGTCGAGGTGCGCAGCGCCAGTTCCGGCATCCACCTCGGCCACGTGTTCGACGACGGCCCGCCGCCCACCCACAAGCGCTACTGCATCAACGGCAACGTGCTGAAGTTCGTGCCGGACCCGACACCCTAGGAGGCGGCGTCCGGCCGCGACCGCACGCGCGCTCGCCCGGCGCCGTCCGCCCGCGATGCCGGCGTCTCCGCGGCCGGGTTTCCCGTGCGTCCCGGGCTTTCATTGGTTGACGAAGTAAAACGGCGGCGCGCTACCGTCCCTGGCCTGCCCCGCGTACACGGTAAGGTGCGGGAAGGGAATCTCGATGCCCAGTTGGTCGAACGACTTCTTGAGGCGCAACAGGAAGGCGCGCCTGACCGTCCATTGCTGCAGGGGCCATACCTTGATGCGGAAGCGGATGGTCACGGCCGATTCACCCCAGGCCTCGATGCCGGCGAGGTCGACGTCATCGAGGATCAGCGGGCCGAGATCGGCATCCGCACGGATTTCGGCTGCGACACGGCGGATCACCCCGAACACCGCCTCGACATCCTCGCGGTAGGCGATGCCGATGTCGACCAGCGCATAGGCATAGTCGCGGCTGCGGTTGGTGACGGTGGTGATGGCGCTGTTGGGGACGTAGTGCACGCTGCCTTCGTAGTCGCGCAGGCGGATGTGGCGCAAGGTGACTTCCTCCACCAGGCCGCCCAGGCCGGCGATTTCGACCACGTCGCCCTGGTGGATCTGGTTTTCCAGCAACAGGAAGAAGCCCGTGAAGTAGTCCTTGACCAGGCTCTGCGCGCCGAAACCGATGGCCAGCCCGACCACGCCGGCCGAGGCCAGGATGGGCGCGATCGAGATGCCGATTTCGGACAGCACGAGCATGCCCGCGATCAGGCTGATCACTACGGCGGCGATGTAGCGAAAGACGCGGCCCAGCGTCTCCAGGCGCTTCAGTTGTTCGGGATCGCCGGTGCGCTTCTGCAACTGCCTGCGCAGCAGGGGAATGCCCCTGCGGGCAAGCGCAAGCAGGGTCCAGGCGGCGACGAGGATGAGGCCGATACGAAGCAGGGTGTGCGCCAGCGCGGTCCATTCGCCGAATTCGTCGAGAAACAGGGTCGTCAGATTCATGGGGGCATCCTTCCGTCGGTCCGGGTTGTCCGCAGGCCGCAACCGCGGCCCCGGTCGCACAGGCAAATCGATGCCCGCTTCATGCCGTCAGCCAGAAGCAGGTCAGCGCCGGCAGCGCGACCGCATCGTCCAGCAGCGGGATCGTATCGCCCGTACACAGGTCGTTCGTCGTCTCGCCCAGGCAATGTCCCCGCTGGCGCAGGGCGTCGACCGGAAGCGATTGCGCTTCGGTGCTGAAATTGACGACTACCAGCACAGGGCCGCGGGAGAAGACCAGCAGCCTGGGGTTGTCGACCGCCAGCAGTTCGCGGTTGTCGAAATCCGCGAACGCCGCCGTCTCCTTGCGCACGGCGATCCGCTTCCTGAGCGAAGCGAAGATGCGCTGCTCGATCGTTCCCGACTCGTGTCGCTTCTTCGCCTTGTTCCAGTCGAAGTAGGAACGGTGCATCCAGCGGTTATCGGCGGCCCGCTGGGGATCCGCGAGATATTCCAGGCTGTTGAGCGTGCCGATGGCATCGCCGTAGTAGAGCAGCGGGATGCCGCCGAACGACAGGATCACGCTGTGCAGCAGCACGATGGTCCGGATCGCCGCCTCGACGGCGGCCTCGTCCCCGCGGTCGAGGGCAGATTCCAGCCCGACCAGCGAGGCGAGCGAACCCGAGATGCGGGCGTCGCCGGTCCGCGCATTCTCGCCGAAGGGCAGGCCGCGCGCCGGCGAATCGGGAAAGCGACCGGTGAAGTAATCCAGGATGAAACGGCGGTGCGGCGCCGGCTCGTAGCCGGCCAGGCGGATGTCGTTGTCGTCGAAGCCGAGGCCGATGTCGTCATGGCAGCGCACATAGTTGAGCCAGGTCGCGCGTTCCAGCTTGGCCGGCAGATTGCGGATGCCCTGGTTGAGGAGCGCCGCATTCTTCGCCGCCACGGCATCCCAGAGCAGCGCCATCAGGGTGGCGTTGTAGGCGATCTCGCACTCCTTGGCGTTGATCGCATCCTCGCCGAAGTATTTCGCGATCTCGCCGGGCGCGACGATGGCCTCCGCGATGAACAGCACGCCCGGCGCGGTCACCTGGCAGCAGTCCTTCATCAGCTGCAGCAGCAGGTGCGCCTCGCGTTCGTTCTGGCAGACGCTGCCCATTTTCTTCCACAGGAAGGCCACCGCATCCAGGCGCAGGATGTCGGCGCCGCGGTTGGCCCAATACAGGATGATGTCGACCATCTCGATCAGCACCGCCGGGTTGTGGTAGTTGAGATCCCACTGGTAGGAATGGAACACGGTCATCACCCACTTGCCCATGGCCGCATCCCAGGTGAAGTTGCCGGGCGCGATCGCCGGGAAGATCTCGGGCATGGTTTCCTCGTAAATGTCCGGGATCGCACGGTCGTCGAAGACGTAGTAGTAGTCCTGGTATTGAGTCTCGCCCTGCCGCGCCCGCTGCGCCCATTCGTGTTCGTCGGCGGTATGGTTGACCACCACGTCGAGCGCCAGCAGCATGTCGCGGCGCTTGAGCGTGGCGGCCAGCGCCTCGACGTCGCGCACGCTGCCGAAGCGCGGATCGATCCCGTAGAAGTCGCGCACCGCATAGCCGCCATCGCGCTTCTCCGGCGGACAGTCGAGCATGGGCATGACATGCAGCAGGTTGACGCCCAGTTCCTGTAGGTAGGGCAGGTTGGCCTGCAGGCCTTTCAGGTCGTCGGCGAAGCGGTCGCAGTAGAGCGCCATGCCGACCCACTTCTGGCTCAGGAACCAGTTGTAGTCGCGCTCGCGCCCCAGGTCCGACCTGCGCAGCGACGGCGCGCGCTCGATGTAGCGAAACGCCATCGTCTCGACGAGGCTGACCATCTGTTCCTTGAAATCCGCGCGCTCGCCATAGAGCAGCTTGAACAGCGAATGGATGGCGTAGAAGTTCGCACCCAGGCGCGTGTAGAAATGGCGCATCCGGTGATTGCCGATCTCGGGTTTCAGATCGAGCAGGATTTCGTTCAGCAGGGCGTGGGAGGCCGGTTCGTACATGCGCGCCCCCGGTCAGCCCGGCCCGTGGCATGCGGCCGGCAGCACGCAATCCCGCGGCAGCGCCATCCATGCCCGGGTTGCCGGAATGAAATGCACCACCCCTTCGAGGATGCCGGCGCTGTAGTTGCCGTTCATGCCGAACAGTCCGCCGCGGGCAAGGTAGAGGCTGGCCGTATCGCCGCGCGCCACGGCCTCGGCCCGTACCGGGGCGGCGGCGTTGGCGACCAGCACCGAGGGGAGCCCGCTGACCAGGACCGCCATGTCGTTGCCGCTGTCGCCCGCAAAGACGCTGCGCGTCCGCGCGATGCCGAGTTTCCTGCGCAGATGTTCCAGCGCAGGCAATTTGCCCGCGGAAGCCGGCAGAACGTCGAGCAGCCCCATGGACGTGGTTTCGTCCACGCTCCACACCAGGCTGGCGTGCACGCCCGCAGCCAGAAGCGGCTGCCACACCCGCGCCAGGAGCGCGCCGGGGTCCAGCAACGGCGGTGCGTAATAACTCAGTTTGCAGACGCCCTGTCTGGCGCTTTCCTGCGGGCGCAGGCCGGGCACGTCGCCGATCAGCGCAGCGAGCAGCTCGCGACTGTATCCGTTCCAGTCCCGCGCGATCGAATTCTGCCAATCCTCCAGCCGTTTCCAGTGCCCGGAACACGATTCGTGCAGGCTGGTGCCGACATCCGCGATGACGTAATCGGGCCACGGCAATGCATAGGCTTCCATGGCCGCTTCCACTCGCGCCCGGTCCCGACCTGTCACATAGACGAGCCGCACTTCCGGCCGTTCGACCAGTTGCCGGAAACGCGCACGCGCCAGCGGGGATTCCGGATGGCGGCCGTTGGGCAGCAGCGTGCGATCGAGGTCGGTTGCGAGCAGGAGGGTGTCCATTCACGCCGCCTCGGCCGCAGGCGCCCGGCAGCTTCGATAGAAATCGTAGTGCGCGATCGCCTCCAGGATGCCGCGCGCATAGCCAGCCTGCGCAAAATAGATGCGCGCCGCCTCGGGCAGCGTACGCAATTCCGCGTTGTGGCGGTTGGCCACCACCACCGCCAGCGTGTTGCCGCGCATCATGTCCTCGTCGGCCCCGGAGCCACCGGCGACCAGAATCTGCTCCAGCGGCACGCCCCACTGGTCGGCGAACCAGCGCACGGCGAATCCCTTGGACGCCCGCACGGGCAACACGTCGAGAAACTGGCCGAAGGACAGCGTGGCGTTGACGGTCTGTTCGGCCTGGTGCAGCAGACGGGTGATCTCCTCCAGCGGCGGCGCAATTTGCGGATCGATGTAGTAGCTGATCTTGAAACGTCCCTGCTCCGGCTGGGGCTGACGCTTCAGTCCGGGCAGTGCGTCGAGGACCGCACGCACGGCCGCGGGCGACCACAGATGGTCGATGTGCCGCATCCAGGCAAGATCCATCGCGTATTCCGGGGCGAAGTGGATGGCGCCGCCGAGGCTGGTGATCAGTACGTCGGGCATGGGGATGCCGGCCTTGCGCATGACCTTGAGCGCCGATTCGAGCGAACGCCCGGTGGCGATGCCGAAGCTGGCGCATTTGCGATGCGCGCGCACCACGCCGACGAATTCCGCCAGCGATTCGGGATCGCCCAGCAGGTTCTGGTCCAGGTCGGTGAAGATCGCACGGTCGTGATACAGCCCCGCACGCCGCACTGCCGGCGCCCGCAGCGGACGGCGGTCCGCCAGGAGCGGTTGTATGGCGTCCAGATACGTTCTGGCATGCGCCGGCCAGGCGTAATGGCGCTGTACGCCCTGCAGGCCTTCCGCCGCCAGGCGAGCCCAGTTCTCCCTGTCTTCCAGGACCGTCTGCAGCGCGGCCGCCATGTCTTCCGGGCTGAGCGGATCGACCAGATAGCCGTTGCGGCAGTTGGCGACGATGTCCTTCGGTCCACCGTCTGCGGTGGCGACGATGGGCAGGCCGCTGGCGGCCGCCTCGATCAGGGTCAGGCCAAAAGGTTCGGTCAGCGCCGGGTTCACGAATACGCCGCCAGAGGCCGCTGCCAGCCGATAGAGCACGGGCACCTCGTCGCGCCGGTGATGCTTGGGATAGGCCACCTTGCCGTAGAGGTCGTAGCGGTCGACGTCCTGCAGCAGCTCGCCCAGGACGCCTTGCGCGCCATTGTCCAGATCGCGGATGTCGTCGCGATTGCCGGCCACCACCACCAGATTGGCCAGCGCCTGGAGCGCCGCCGATTCACCGTAGGCGCGGAGCAGCGTGCCCAGGTTCTTGCGCTCGTCCGGACGCGACAGCGCCAGGATCATCGGCTTGTCGGGAACCCGGAGAAAGCGGGCGAGCTCGGCAGCAATCGGCGCCTGCGACTCGCTGCCGTCCGGCGGCATGAAGCGCTGGAGGTCGGTACCCGGCGGAATGATGCGCATCTGCTCGGGCTGGTAGTAGTCGTACAGGCCATACTGCGCCTCGACTTCGTTGTCGGTGGAGGCAATCACGAGCGCAGCCGACCCCAGCGTCTGCTCCTCCGCCTCCACCCGCCGTGCCATGTTGTAGCGGGCTTCGATCGCATCCCGCTTCATGCCGGAGGCGATCAGGCGACGCCGTTTGACGCGCCCCAGGGAATGCCCGGTATGCACCAGCGGCACCCCGAGCAGATTGGCGAGGCGCGTGCCGACGTAGCCGGCATCGGCGTAGTGGCTGTGGACGATATCCGGGAGGGCGCCTTCGGCACGCAGGTACGCCAGAGCATTGTCGGCGAAGCTGTCCAGGTGGTCCCACAATGCTTCCTTGCGCAGGTAGCCTTCCGGGCCGGCGTCGATGCGCACGATGCGTGCCCTGGAGCCCAGGACCTCGACAGGCTGCGCGTAATCGGGACTCAACTGCGCATCCGTCACGCGGCGGGTCATCAGGTCCACCCTGGCGACCTCGGGCAGCGCCGCCAGCGCGCGCGCCAGTTCCACCACGTAGAGCGTCTGGCCGCCCGTATCGGCGTCGCGCCCGAGTTCGAGGTCACGACCACGAATGAGACCGTGGATGCTCAGCATCAGGATATTGAGGGGTTTCATGACGCCTCCGTGCCGGCAAGCCGCCAGTCCGCGACGAAGGGCCGGTAGAAATCCGCTGCCCGCGGCACCGCGCCGCGCAGGCCGCAGATGGCACCCGCAAACCGGTGTGCACGTGCCAGGGTTTGCTGGGCTGGCCAGTCCAGCATCAGTCCCAGCAGGCAAACCGCGGCGAACGCGTCCCCGGCCCCCACGCTGTCGACCAGCCCGTCGAGCGGCGGCGCCGGCTCGGTATGGTAGTAGGTCCCATCGTCCAGCTGCAGCCAGGCGCCTTCGCTTCCCTCGGTCACCAGCAGGAGACGGATACCGAACGCGTGCAGCAGGCGTTTGCCGAGCACCTCCTGCGACGCCCTGCCCAGGCCCATCATGTGGGTCACGCGCTGCAGTTCCTCCGCGTTCATCTTGACCACGTCCGCCTCGTCCAGCGACCACCGGAGCACGTCCTTGCGCACCCAGGGGTCCCGCAGGTTGAGATCGAGAAAACCGCCCGCCCGGGTGACCTGGAACAGCGCACGCAGGGCGGGATGCGCCGCCGGGCGGGTGACGCGGCGGGCAACGGCGCGCTGTGCCAGCGTGCCGAAGTACAGCCATTGCGGCTTGACCGACAGGCCGACCAGCCGGCTCAGGCCGGCATGGATGAAATCCCAGGCCTGGTCGGGCGGGATCTCGAATTGGGGCCCGTGTCCGGCGCTGCCGGGATCGACCTGCGCTGCGCCGCTCGGATGCAGGCAATCCTGCTGCACGCCGTCAAGCGGCAGGCCGGCTGCCAGCATCGCCTCCAGCAGGCGCTGGCCGCGCGCATCCTTGCCGATGCGGGTGACCAGGACCGGGGCGATGCCCGCCCCGCGCCCGAGTCCGTGCAAATGCTGCGCAACGTTGAACGGCGCGCCGCCCGGTACCTCACGGTCGGGCAGGCAATCCATCAGCACTTCCCCGAACAGCAGGACACCCTGCAGGCGACAACCTTCAGGCAGGCGCACTGCAGCGTACGGACGTTCGGCCGGATCCGGCATCAGTTTGGCGAGTCCGCGGAGGCGAAGCACACGCTTCGCCTGCTGGCTTGTGCCGGGCGTGGCCGGCCGGCAGTCCGGTCCGGCCCGGTCCGCAGCGGTGAGCGGCGCCGGCGCCGATCTGCCGGCCCTTTACTGCCGGCGCCCGGCTGCGCCGTTTTCCTCGCCTGCCCGATGTCGACGGAGGGTGTTTGCATGTACATGGTGACTCTCCTGTGTCGCGCGCCTCGAAGCGGGCACGGAGAAATTGCGGATCATAAAGTTTTATCTAATATATTTTTGCATAATAGCATTAAGCCACGCGGGGCGCCGCCCGCTAGGATGTCGCGGCGTCGCGCCAAGCCGCCCGCCCCTGCTCAAACCGACGGAACGATCCGATGTCTTCCCCCCGCGTGCTTGAAACCCTGCAGAAATTCCGCCTCATCATCGGTGCCGTGCGGCAGCATTCGCGTGCGCTCGAAGCGGCCTGCGGAATCGGCGGTGCCCAGGTCTGGATGCTGGCCACCATCGCCGACGCGCCGGACATCACCGTCTCGCAGTTGAGCCAGGCCTTGTCGGTGCACGTGTCGACCGCGAGCAACCTGCTCGACAAGCTCGCCCGCGCCGGACTGGTCGAGCGCCTGCGGGGAGACGAGGACAGGCGCGTGGTGCGCCTGCGCCTGACCGACCAGGGGCGCGACATCGTTGCACGGGCGCCGCGGCCGCTGACCGGCCTGATCGTCGATGCGCTGGAAAAAATGCCCGAGGATTCGCTGCAGCGGCTCGATTCGGAGTTGGCGCGTCTCGTCCAGTTGATGGAGGTGCTCGACAACAGCGCGGCGAAGGAACCGCTGTCCAATCTGGTCCGCTGACCCGGGGGCTACGCGCCGCGCAAGACTGACCTAGTACTGCACCACCACCGGATCGAGGCTGCGCCACAGATACCAGGTCGCCACCGTGCGCCAGGGGGCGTGGCGCTCGCCGTGGTGGCGCAGGACAACCGGGGTGGGGCGCGCCCCGTCGAGGTAATGCAGCGCGACCGCCTTCTGCAGGCCGATGTCGTCGACCGGCCACACGTCCGGCCGCCGCAGGTTGAAGATGAGGAACATCTCGGCGGTCCAGCGGCCGATGCCGCGCACGTCGGTGAGTTCGGCAATGACGGTCTCGTCGTCCCGGTTTTTCCAGCGCGCGGGCCGGATGCGGCCGTCGGCAAAATGGCCCGCCAGGTCCTGCAGATATTCGACCTTGCGCCGCGACAGCCCGCAGGCCGCGAGCCCCCCGGCATCGAGCGCGGCGACGCGTTCCGGCGCCACGTTCCCCGAGAACGCCTCGAAACGCGCCCAGATGCTGTCCGCCGCCTTCACCGAAATCTGCTGGCCGACGATGGCGCGGGCGAGGGTTTGAAACGGATCGCCGCGCGTGCCGAGCACGCAGTCCGGGTAGCGCGCGATCAGCGCCGCCATCACCGGATCGGCGGCAGCGAGTTCGTTGCAGGCGGCCTTCCAGTAAGCGGGCGCGCGGGGCTTCATGTCAGAACCTGCAGCTTACGCAAATCACGATTCCTTGCCCCCGCTCCCCGCTCCCCGCTCCCCGCTCCCCGCTCCCCGCTCCCCGCTCACAGCTCACAGCTCACAGCTCACAGCTCACAGCAGAATGATGTCGTACTGCTCCTGCGGATACGTCGTCTCCACCTGCAGCGACACCGGCTTGCCGATGAAGTCGATGAGCTGGGCGAGGCTGGCGGATTCCTCGTCGAGGAAGAGGTCGATGACGGCCTGCGAGGCGACGATGCGGTATTCGCGTGCGCCGAACTGGCGCGCCTCGCGCAGGATCTCGCGCAGCACGTCGTAGCACACGGTCTGCGCGGTCTTGATCTCGCCGCGTCCCTGGCAGGTGGGGCAGGGTTCGCACAGCACGTGCGCCAGCGACTCGCGCGTGCGCTTGCGCGTCATCTCGACCAGGCCGAGGGTGGAGAATCCGCTCACCGTGGTGCGCGTGGGATCACGGGTGAGGGCCTTCTTCAGTTCGGCGAGCACCGCTTCCTGGTGCTCGCCGTTGTCCATGTCGATGAAATCGATGATGACGATGCCGCCGAGGTTGCGCAGGCGCAGCTGCCGGGCAATGGACTGTGCGGCTTCGAGGTTGGTCTTGAAGATGGTGTCGTCGAAGTTGCGCGCCCCGACGAAACCGCCGGTGTTGACGTCGACCGTGGTCAGCGCCTCGGTCTGGTCGATGATGAGGTAGCCGCCGGACTTGAGGTCGACCCGTCGCCCGAGCGCCTTGGCGATCTCCTCCTCGATGCCGTAGACGTCGAACAGCGGGCGGTCGGCGCCGTAGTGCTGCAGCTTGTCGGCGACCGCCTGCGTGTAGTTGAGCGCGAAGTCGAGCATGCGCTGATAGGTCTCGCGCGAATCGATCTGGATGCGGGCGGTGTCGCGGTTGACGAAGTCGCGCAGCACGCGGAGCGATAGATCGAGGTCCTGGTACAACAGGCAGGGCACGACGCAGTTGCCGCGCTCGCGGATGCTCTTCCATAGCCGCCGCAGGTAGGCGATGTCGGCCTCGATCTCGGCATCCTCGGCCGTCTCGGCCATGGTGCGCACGATGAAACCGCCGGTGGCGTCGGCCGGCATCAGGTCCTGCAGCTTCTGCCGCAACTGTTCGCGTTCCTCCTCGCCCTCGATCTTCTGCGAGATGCCGATGTGGGTTTCCTGCGGCAGGTAGACGAGGTAGCGGCCGGCGAAACTGATCTGGGTGGACAGGCGCGCGCCCTTGGTGCCGATGGGATCCTTGATCACCTGCACCATCAGCGTCTGCCCTTCGTGCAGGATCTGCTCGATGGGCCGCTCGGGCTCGTTGCCGTGGCGCTCGATCCAGATGTCGGCGACGTGCAGGAAGGCGGCACGCTCAAGGCCGACGTCGATGAAGGCCGACTGCATGCCGGGGAGCACGCGCACCACGCGGCCCATGTAGATGTTGGACACCAGGCCGCGGCACTGCGCGCGCTCGATGTGCAGTTCCTGCACCGCGCCCAGGTGCATGACGGCGACGCGCGTCTCCTGCGGCGTGACGTTGACGAGGATTTCTTCGCTCATGGCAAAGTCCCAGGATTCTCAAATCCGAGCGGGCGGCGCGCACCCGCTCGGATTTGAAAACACGCTCAGACGGCGAGGCCGAAACTGCGCAGCAACACGGCCGTATCGAATAACGGCAGTCCCATGATGCCGCTGTAGCTGCCCTCGATATGCTCGACGAAGGCACCGGCGCGTCCCTGGATGCCGTAGGCGCCGGCCTTGCCGAGGTATTCGCCGGTTTCGAGATAGCGTGCGACGGCGGCGGTGTCGAGCACGGCGAAACGTACCGTGCTCGACGACAGCCGCATTTCCACCCGCGCCTCGTGCTGCACGGCGACGGCGGTATGCACCCGGTGCACGCCGCCCGACAGGCGCGTCAGCATGGCTTCGGCTTCCGCGCGGTCGGCCGGCTTGCCGAGAATCGCGCCCTCGATCTCGACCACGGTATCCGCCCCCAGCACCGGAAAGCGCAGCAGGCGTCGCGCGTCGACCGCCCGCCAGCCGCACGCGGCCTTCTCGGTCGCCATGCGCCGCGCGAAATCGACGGCGGATTCGCCGGCGGCCGGCACCTCGACGACATCCATGCGCCCCGGCACGGCACGCAGCGGCAGCACGTCGAAAGCCACGCCGATCTGCTTCAGCAGTTCGCGGCGGCGCGGCGATTGCGAGGCCAGGTAGATGCGCTTGTCAACCAGCATTCGGTGTAGTCCTTGTCCGGTCAATCCCGATGATAGGGATGCGATTTGAGGATGCATACGGCACGATACAACTGCTCCGCCAGCACCACCCGCGCCAGCGCGTGCGGCAGGGTCAGCTTCGACAGCCCGAGCAGCTTGCCGGCCTTCGCCTTCACGCTGGCATCGAGGCCATCCGCGCCGCCGACAATGAAGGCCGGCGACACGCCTTCCCGCATCCAGCCGCGCAGCCAGTCCGCCAGTTCGTGCGTCGTCAGCTGCGTCCCGCGCTCGTCCAGCGCCACCAGCATGCTGCCCGGCGGCAGGGCGGCGAGGATGCGCTCGGCCTCGATCCCGCGGGCCTTCGCGCCGTCCTCACCGGCGACACGGTGGCCCGGCTTGATCTCGACCAGTTGCAGCGGCAGGTCGGGCGGCATGCGCCGCACGTAGTCGTCGACGCCCGCCGCGATCCAGCCAGGCATCTTGTGGCCGACGGCGATCAGCGTGAGCTTCACGCCTCAGTTCGCCGCCGTGCGCGCGCGCACGGCCTGGCCCGCGCCCCAGAGCTCTTCGAGATTGTAATGTGCCCGGGCCGCGGGCTGCATCACGTGCACGATCACGTCGCCGAGGTCGATCAGCACCCAGTCGCCGGTGGCTTCGCCCTCGGTGTTGCCCACGTACTCGCCGGCTTCCTTCACCTTGTCGTGCACGTTGGCGACCAGCGCCCGGGTCTGCCGGTTGGAGTCGCCGCTGGCGATCACCATGCGCTCGAACAGCGAGGTGAGCTTGCGGGTGTCGATCACGACGATGTCGCGTCCCTTGATGTCTTCGAGCGCGTCGACGATGAGTTTGACCTTGTCTTCGATGTTCATGCGTACAGTCTGTTTTCCTGAATGTAATCGAGTACGGCGTCGGGCAGCAGGTAGCGCACGCTGCGCCCGTGCGCCAGGGCTTCGCGGATGGCGGTGGCCGAAATCGCCAGCGGCGTCATGTGCCGCAGCAGCACCGCGCCGGCCGGGCCGGCCGCCGGACCGTCGGCCACCTGGCGTGCTGCGATCTCGGCCCGCAGCGTTTCCGGCAGCGCGTCGGACTGCAGCAACGGCGCGCCGGGCCGCTCGGCCACAGCGATGTGCGCCAGCGCGAACAGCCGACGCCAGTCGTGCCAGCCCGGCAGGCCGAGAAACGCGTCCGCACCGAGCAGGAGCCAGACCGGCTGCGCGTCGCCCAGCTCGGTGCGCAGGTCCGCGAGCGTGTCTACCGTGTAGCTCGGCGCATCGCGGCGGATTTCGCGGTCGTCGACGACGAAGCGCGGATTGCCGGCGACGGCGCGACGCGCCATTTCTAGCCGATGCTGTCCCGCGATGCACGGCGCGCCGCGATGCGGCGGCCGGCCTGCCGGCACGAAGCGCACGCTGGCCAGCCCGACGGCCTCGGCCATTTCCTCGGCCAGGCGCAGGTGGCCGAGGTGGATGGGGTCGAAGGTGCCGCCGAAGACGCCGATGGGGTGAAGGGCGTGAGCGGCAAGCGGTGAGCGGTGAGCGGTGAGCGCTTCGACCGGGGGGGTTCCGCTCACCACTTACCGCTCACCGGCTTACCCGCGCACATGTCCGTCGCCCAGCACCACCCATTTCTGGCTGGTGAGGCCTTCGAGGCCCACCGGGCCGCGCGCGTGGATCTTGTCGGTCGAGATGCCGATTTCCGCGCCGAGGCCGTATTCGAAGCCGTCAGCGAAGCGGGTCGAGGCGTTGACGACGACGCTGGCGGAATCGACCTCGCGCAGGAAGCGGCGCGCGCGACCGTAGTCCTCGGTGACGATGGCATCGGTGTGCTGCGAACCATGGGTGTTGATGTGGACGATGGCTTCGTCGAGATCGGCGACGACCTTCACCGCGATGATGGGCGCGAGGTATTCCTCGTGCCAGTCGGCCTCGGTGGCGGCAACGAGCCTGTCCGGCGCGACGCCCGCCGCGTTCAGGATCGCCAGCGCCTCGGCGCAGCCGCGCATCTCCACGCCCTTGCCCGCGAGCATCTTCCCGATGTCGGGCAGCGCCGCCTGCGCGACGCCGCGCGCGACCAGCAGCGACTCGGTGGTGTTGCAGGTGCCGTAGCGCTGGGTCTTGGCGTTCTCGACGATCTTCACCGCTTTCGCCAGGTCGGCGCGGTCGTCGACGTAGACGTGGCAATTGCCGTGCAGGTGCTTGATCACCGGCACCCGCGCCTCGCCGGCGATGCGCTCGATCAGGCCCTTGCCGCCGCGCGGCACGATCACGTCGACGTAATCCTTCATGGTGATGAGCTCGCCGACCGCGGCGCGGTCGGTGGTCTCGACCACCTGCACCACCGTGTCCGGCAGGCCGGCGGCGGCCAGGCCCTCGCGCACGCAGGCGGCGACGGCCTGGTTGGAATGCAGCGCCTCGGAGCCACCGCGCAGGATCGCCGCGTTGCCCGATTTGAGGCACAGGCCGGCCGCGTCGGCCGTGACGTTGGGGCGCGCCTCGTAGATGATACCGATGACGCCGAGCGGCACGCGCATCTTGCCGACCTGGATGCCGGACGGACGGAACTTCAGGCCGTCGATCTCGCCGACCGGATCGGGCAGCGCGGCGATCTGTTCCAGGCCTTCGGCCATGCCGGCGACGGTCTTCTCGCTGAGCGCCAGGCGGTCGAGCAGCGCCGTGTCGTAGCCCGAATTGCGCGCATGTTCCATGTCGCGGGCGTTGGCGGCCAGCAGCGTCGCGGCGTCGCGGCGGATCGCCGCGGCGATCGCGGCGAGCGCGCGGTTCTTCTGCTTGGTGTCGGCGCGGGCGATGGCGCGCGAGGCTTCGCGCGCCTGGCGTCCCACGGTCTGCATGTAGGCTTTAACGTCCATGTTCGGTTCCCGTCTTCGTTGGTGCGGCCAGCAGCCGTCCCAGTTCCAGCAGCGTATCCCAGGCGTCGCCGGTGCGGTCCAGGCCCTTGGCCTGGCGGTCGGTGCGCGCGAGCAGCGCCAGCGCGGTCTCGATGCGTGCGAGATCGAGACGCCGCACCGCGCGTTCGATCTGCGGCGCACGCTGCCTGTCGCGCCCCCACAGGCCGCGCATCAGGCCGGGCAGGCTATCGCCCCGGGAAAGCGCCAATTTTAGCCTGAGCAGGAGCTGAACCGCCGACGCCACCTGCCACAGGAGAGCGGGTACGGCTTCGCCGCTGTCGCGCAGATCGACGAGCACCCGGGCAAAGCGCCCGCCATCGCCCGCGTAGAGCGCATCGGCCAGGCCGTCGGCCTCCAGGCGGCTGACGTCGACGACGGCGTGCTCGACGTCGGCGCGCGTCACCCGGCCCGGCGGCAGCAGCAGCGCGAGCTTGTCGATCTCCTGTTGCGCGGCCAGCAGGTTGCCTTCCACCTGGTCGGCCAGATAGTCCAGCGCGTCGCGCTCGGCCTCGAGGCCCTGCCGCGCCAGCCGGCGGTCGATCCAGCCCGGCAGCGCGGCGCGCTCGACCGGCTTCGCCTCGACCACGACCCCGGCCTGCGCCAGCGCGGCGAACCAGCGGCTCTGCATCGTCTTCCAGTCGAGCCCGGGCAGGCTGACGAGCGTGAGCGTGTCGGCCGGCAGGTTGCCTGCGTAGGCCTCCAGCGCCTTGGCGCCATCGACGCCCGGCTTGCCGGACGGGATGCGGATCTCGGTCAGGCGCCGCTCGGCGAACAGCGACAGGTTGTCGCCGCCGGCAAAGAGCGCCTGCCAGTTGGTGCGCCCCTGCACGGTATGCACCGTACGTTCGGTATGGCCGGCCGCGCGCGCCGCCGCGCGAATGGCGTCGCCTGCTTCCTGCGCGGCCAGCGGCTCGTCGCCCACCACCACGTAGAGGGCGGCCAGCCCGCGCGCGAGCTGCTCGGGCAGACGGTCGGCGGCCAGATTCACTTCAGCGGCCGTTCGGCTTCAGGGCCTGCAGGCGGCGCAGGATGCGCAGCGCGGCATTCTCGTCCATGTCGCGGTAGAGCAGGTTCTCTTCCGCGCTCTTGGCGAGCAGTTGCGAATCGTCGTAGGTGAGGTCGCGGGTCAGTTCGATGGTCTCGGTCTCGGCCAGCACGCGTTCCTCGCGGTCGACGACGCTGTAGCCGAGCTGGAGGCCGAGCCGGTATTCCGTCACCCGGCCCGCGCCGGACAGGGAAAGGATGGTCTTCGTGCGCTTGTCGTGGCTGAGCTTGAGCACCGCCTCGGCCTCGGCCGCCGTGGCCGTCAGCCGGGTCCGGCCCCCTGCCGTCAGCAGGGTGCGCAGGCGCTGCGCCACCAGGTTGCCGTCCGCGGCATCGATGTACATGCTGGCGAAGGGCACGCCGTCGTACCGGCGCAGCTGGAAACCGCAGCCTGCGGCAAGCAGGGCGGGCGTCAGGACGAGGAAGGCGCGACGCTTCATACGACGATATTAACCAAACGACCGGGCACGACCACCACTTTCTTGGGCGGCTTGCCCTCGGTGTGCTTCTGCACGGTGTCGCTCGCCAGCGCGGCGGCCTCGACAGCGGCCTTGTCCGCCGCCGCCGGCACCCGGATCTGGCCGCGCAGCTTGCCGTTGACCTGGATCATCAGCTCGATCTCGTCCTGCACCAGCGCCGCTGCGTCGACCGTCGGCCAGACGATGGCCGCGCCCGGCCTGAGTTCGGCCTGCAGCGCTTCGGCGATGTGCGGCACGATGGGCGCGAGCATGGCGACCACGGCCTCCAGCACCTCCTGGCGCACGCTCTTCGTCACCGCGTCGTCGCCTTCCAGTTTCGCGAGTGCGTTCATCAGCTCCATGTTGGCGGCGATCGCCGTATTGAACTGCTTGCGGCGCTCGATGTCGTCGGCCACTTTCTGGATGGTCTGGTGCAGCTGGCGGCGCAGGACCTTGGCGGCTTCAGGCAGCGTGCCGCCGGCGCAGGCCGCAACGGGACCGCCCTGCAGGTGGTCGTGGCTCGTCTTCCACAGGCGGCGCAGGAAGCGGTTGGCGCCTTCGACGCCGGCGTCCGACCATTCCAGGCTCTGCTCCGGCGGCGCGGCGAACATGGTGAACAGACGCGCGGTGTCGGCACCGTACTGATCGATCAGGGCCTGCGGATCGACCCCGTTGTTCTTCGACTTCGACATTTTTTCGGTGCCGCCGTGGATCACGGGCGCGCCGTCGGCCTTGCAGACGTGCACGCCGTCGCGCAACTCCACGTCGGCCGGGTTGAACCAGGTCTTCTTGCCCGACGCGTCCTCGCGGTAGAAGGTCTCCGCGATGACCATGCCCTGCGTGAGCAGGTTCCTGAACGGCTCGTCGGTCGCGACCAGGCCTTCGTCGCGCATCAGCTTGTGGAAGAAGCGCGCGTACAGCAGGTGCAGGATGGCGTGTTCGATGCCGCCGATGTACTGGTCGACCGGCAGCCAGGCGTTGGCACGCGCGTCGAGCATGCCGCCGGCGAAATCGGGGCAGGCGTAGCGCGCGTAGTACCAGCTCGACTCGACGAAGGTGTCCATGGTGTCGGTTTCGCGGCGCGCGGGCTGGCCGCACCTGGGGCAGGCACAGTTCACGAAGTCGGCACGTTTGTTGAGCGGGTTGCCGGCACCGTCGGGCACCACGTCTTCCGGCAACACCACCGGCAGCTGCTCGGCCGGCACGGGTACATCGCCGCAGGCGTCGCAGTGGACGATGGGAATCGGGCAGCCCCAGTAGCGCTGGCGCGAAATGCCCCAGTCGCGCAGGCGGAACTGGGTTTTCTTTTCGCCTAGGCCGAGCGCTTCGAGGTCGGCGGCGATGGCGTCGACGGCGGCCTCGTATGCCAGACCGTCGTACTTGCCGGAGTTCACGCAGACGCCGCGTTGCTTGTCGCCGTACCACTCGGCCCAGGCGGCGTCGCTGAAGGTTTCGCCCGTGACCGCGATGACCTGCTTGATCGGCAGCCCGTACTTCTGCGCAAAGCCGAAGTCGCGCTCGTCGTGCGCCGGCACCGCCATCACCGCGCCTTCGCCGTAGCTCATCAGCACGTAGTTGCCGACCCAGACCGGGACTTCCTCGCCGGTCAGCGGATGGATGACCTTCAGGTCGGTGTCCAGGCCCTTCTTCTCCATCGTCGCCATGTCGGCTTCGGCGACCGAGCCCTGCTTGCATTCGGCGATGAAGGCGGCAAGCGCCGGATTGTTTTCCGCGGCGCGCGTGGCAAGCGGATGCTCGGCGGCGACGGCGACGAAGGTCACGCCCATCAGCGTGTCGGCGCGGGTGGTGAACACCCACAGCAGGTCATCACCGCCGGGCACCTTGAATGCGAGCCGCACGCCGGTGCTCTTGCCGATCCAGTTGGCCTGCATGGTCTTCACGCGCTCGGGCCAGCCGGGCAGCGTGTCGAGGCCGGTGAGCAGTTCGTCCGCATACTGCGTGATGCGGAAGAAGTACATCGGAATCTCGCGCTTTTCAACCAGCGCGCCGGAGCGCCAGCCGCGGCCGTCGATGACCTGTTCGTTGGCGAGCACGGTCTGGTCGACCGGGTCCCAGTTCACCGTCGCCATCTTCTTGTAGATGACGCCTTTCTCGAACAGGCGCGTGAACAGCCACTGCTCCCAGCGGTAGTAGTCGGGCTTGCAGGTGGCGAGCTCGCGCTGCCAGTCGATGGCGAGGCCGAGCGCTTTCAGCTGGCCGCGCATGTGGTCGATGTTGGAATAGGTCCATGCGGCCGGCGGCACGCCGTTGGCGATCGCCGCGTTCTCGGCCGGCAGGCCGAAGGCGTCCCAGCCCATGGGCTGCATCACGTTGTAGCCGCGCATGGCGTGATAGCGCGCGAGCACGTCGCCGATGGTGTAGTTGCGCACGTGGCCCATGTGCAGCTTGCCCGACGGATAGGGGAACATCGACAGGCAGTAATAGCGCGGCCTGTCCGAATCGTCATGCGCGCGATGCGCGCCGGTTTCGGCCCAGCGGGCCTGGGCGGCACGTTCGATGTCCTGGGGAAGATACTTTTCTTGCATTGCGAAAATCGCTCAGAATGAGGCGGCTGATTATACCGCCCGCCCCCACCCGGTCCGGACGGTCCATGCCGGGAACACGGGCGCGCCGCAATGGTCGCTCGAATTCCATGCCAACCCCAAGGAGACCCGTATGAAACGCCTGCTGCCCATCGCCCTGCTGTCCGCCGTCCTGCCCGCCCACGCCACCGACATGGTGCCGGTCAAGCAGATCGGCCTCGAACTCGCCCGCGACATCGCCATGGGCGCGGTCGAGGCCTGCCGCCAGGACGGCTACAACATTTCTGCCGTGGTGCTCGACCGTGCCGGCAACGTGCAGGCCGCGCTGCGCGACACCCTGGCCGCCCGCCACACCCTGGAAATCGCCGAGCGCAAGGCCGGCATGAGCATCATGTCGGGCATCGATTCCGGCGCCTTCCGCGACGCGCGCGGCGACATCCGTCCCGAACTCAACCACATGCAGGGCCTGATCGTGATGGAAGGCGGGCTGCCGATCCAGGCCGCCGGCAGCCTCATCGGCGCGGTCGGCGTCTCGGGTGCGCCCGGGGGCGACAAGGATGCCGCCTGCGCCAGGGCCGGGTTGAAGAAAGTCGAGGAAAGACTGGAATTCGCGATGTAAGCGCAAGCTCACGCCGGACCGGCCGCCGGGCGGCCGCGGCCTGGATTCGCACCGCGCTTCCACTACCACGGACCTGCCCTTGCGGGTAGAATGCGGGGGTTTCGCTTTCGTTTCAGCCATCCTTCAGGGAGTCCCAGCATGTCCAAGAAACATCCCGTCATCGCGGTCACGGGTTCGTCCGGCGCCGGCACCACCACCGTCAAGCGTGCTTTCGAGCACATCTTTTTCCGCGAAAAAATCAACGCCGCCGTGATCGAGGGCGACAGCTTCCACAGCCTGTCGCGCGTGGAGTTCAAGGAAGCCGTGAAGAAGGCCGAAGCCGAGGGCAATTTCTCGTTCAGCCACTTCGGCCCGCACTCCAACCACTTCGACAAGCTCGCCGAGCTGTTCAAGACCTACGGTGAAACCGGCGGCGGCAAGAAGCGCTACTACATCCACAGCGACGAAGAGGCCGCGCAGCACAACAAGCGCCTGAACACCAGCCTCAACCCCGGCGAGTTCACGCCCTGGGAAGACGTGCCCGGCGGCTCCGACGTGCTGTTCTACGAAGGCCTGCACGGCCTGGTGAAGACCGACAAGGTCGACGTCTCCGAGCACGTGGACCTCGGCATCGGCGTGGTGCCCATCGTCAACCTGGAATGGATCCAGAAGATCCACCGCGACGGCGCCGAACGCGGCTACTCGGCCGAAGTCATCGTCGACACCATCCTGCGCCGCATGCCGGACTACGTGAACTACATCACGCCGCAGTTCTCGCGCACCGACATCAACTTCCAGCGCGTGTCGACGGTGGACACGTCCAACCCCTTCATCACGCGCGACATCCCGACGCCGGACGAGAGCTTCATCGTCATCCGCTTCCGCAATCCCAAGGGCGTGGATTTCCCCTACCTGCTCAACATGATCGACAATGCCTTCATGTCGCGCCCGAACACCATCGTGGTGCCCGGCGGCAAGATGGGCTTCGCCATGGAACTGATCCTGGCTCCGATCATCCAGGACATGATCGCCAACAAGAACAAGTAAACCGGCAACGCCCCACGAAAAACGGAGCGCGGGGCTCCGTTTTTCGTTTGTCCCCTGCGGTGTCAGGGTGCCGCACCGGCGACCGGGGCACGCCCGTTCTTGAAATCCCGGCAGAATGCCGCGTAGCGCGGTGAAACCGTTTCGTCGCCGCGCTCGCACTGCGCGCGCGCCAGCGCCCAGGCCTCGAAGGGGCAGTGGCGGTAGACGAACGCCAGGTCCTCGTGCCGGTAGGCCGCGCTGCAGGCTTCTGCCAGGGCAGCGGAATCCACCTGTTCCCCATCCGCGCCCAGGGCGGGCGCGCATGCCACCCAAACGACGATGAACCGCCAGGCCTGGACACGCATCGCCGCCTAGACCACCGAGAACCCGACCAGCGCGATCTCGTCGCCGTCCTTCACCGGCGAGGCCTTCTCGGCAAATTGCCTGTTGATCGTGACGTTGAGCCTGGGATTGCCGAGCAGCATCTTCTTCCACATGTCGCCGCGCTTCGACAGCACGAACAGCAGGCGCTCCACGTCGCTGACGTCGGCCGGCAGCGGAATCTCGTCCGAGGCCATGCCGAGGGTTTCGACGAGATCGCCGAAGAACAGGATTTTCACCATGGTGCGCCCTTTATAATTTGCGATTGCCGCCAATTTTACCCTCGCATGTCCGCCCACCTGCTGGAAAACCTCAACCCCGAACAGCGCGCCGCGGTGACGCTGCCGAACGCATCGGCGCTGATCCTGGCGGGGGCCGGCTCGGGCAAGACGCGGGTGCTCACCACGCGCATCGCCTGGCTGATCCAGACCGGCCAAGTGTCGCCGCACGGCATCCTCGCAGTGACCTTCACCAACAAGGCGGCGAAGGAAATGCTCACGCGCATCTCAGCCATGCTTCCGATCAACACGCGCGGCATGTGGGTGGGCACCTTCCACGGCCTGGCGAACCGGCTGCTGCGCACGCACTGGCGCGAGGCCGGCCTGCCGCAGTCCTTCCAGATCCTTGATTCGGCCGACCAGCTGTCGGCGATCAAGCGGCTGATGAAGGCGATGAACGTCGACACCGAAAAGTACGAGCCGAAGAAGGTGCAGTGGTTCATCAACGGCCACAAGGAAGCCGGTCGCCGCGCGCGCGACGCCGAGGCCTTCGACGAATATTCGATGCGCATGGCCGAGCTGTTCGAGGCCTACGATGCGCAGTGCCAGCGCGAGGGCGTGGCCGATTTTCCCGAACTGCTGCTGCGCTCCTACGAGCTCTTGTACCGCAACGAACCGCTGCGCGAGCACTATCGGGACAGGTTCAGGCACATCCTGGTCGACGAGTTCCAGGACACCAACGTCCTGCAATACCGCTGGCTCAAGCTCTTTGCAGGTCCGCACACCGCGCTGTTCGCGGTCGGCGACGACGACCAGTCGATCTACGCGTTCCGCGGCGCCGATACAGCCAACATGGCCGCGTTCGAACGCGAGTTCGCCCATGGCAACGTGATCAAGCTGGAACAGAATTACCGCAGCCACGGCCATATCCTCACCGCCGCCAATACGCTCATCGCGCAGAACGCGCGCCGCCTCGGCAAGAACCTGTGGACGGCCGAAGGCGAGGGGGAGCCGATCCGCGTCTTCGCGGCGTATTCCGACCAGGACGAGGCAAGCTTCGTGGTCGACGAGGCGAAGGCCCTGAACCGCGAAGGCGTGGCCTTCTCCGACATGGCGCTGCTGTACCGCTCCAACGCGCAGTCGCGGGTGCTGGAACACGCGCTGTTCTCGGCCGGCGTCGCCTACCGCGTCTACGGCGGCCTGCGCTTCTTCGAACGCCAGGAAATCAAGCACGCGCTCGCCTACCTGCGTCTGATGACGCAGCCCGAGGACGACGGCGCCTTCCTGCGCGTGGTGAACTTTCCCGCCCGCGGCATCGGCGCGCGCACGCTGGAGCAGCTGGCCGACACGGCGGCGCGCTCCGGATCCAGCCTGTGGCAGGCCGCGTGCACCGGCGGCGGCAAGGTCGGCGGCTTCGCCAGGCTGGTCGAGGAGATCAAGCAGGCGACGTCGGGCCTCACGCTCGCCGAAACCATCGACCACGTCATCGAGGCCTCGGGACTGGCCGATTACTACCGGGCCGACAAGGACGGCGCCGACCGCCTGGAAAACCTGGAGGAGCTGGTCAATGCCGCCGCGCTGTTTTCGGAAGAGTCGGGTTCAGATGCCCTGGTTTCCGACGTGACGCCGGAGGCGTCAGAAGCGTCGCAGCCCGAGCTGGATCGCTTTCTTGCCCACGCCGCACTCGAAGCCGGCGAACACCAGGCCGAGGCCGGACGCGACGCGCTGCAGTTGATGACCGTACACGCCGCCAAGGGCCTGGAATTCCATACCGTGTTCATCACCGGGCTGGAGGAAAGCCTGTTTCCGCACGAGCAGAGCGCCCACGAGGAAGGCGGGCTGGAGGAGGAACGCCGCCTGATGTACGTGGCGATCACGCGCGCGCGGCGCCGGCTGTACCTGTCCTACGCGCAGTCGCGCATGCTGCACGGGCAGGTGCGCTACGGCCTGCCCTCGCGCTTCCTCGACGAACTGCCCGGGCAGGTGCTGCTGCATCTGAATCGCCGGGTCGAGACTCCGGCCGCACCGTACGCCACGCCGGCGCCGCGCGCGACAGCGGCAGGCAGCGACACCGGCTACCGCGTCGGCCAGAGCGTGGCGCACGCCAGGTTCGGCACCGGCATCATCATCGACTTCGAGGGGCGCGGCGCCGACGCGCGCGTGCAGGTGAAATTCCGCGACGCCGGCACCAAGTGGCTGGCGCTGGCCTACGCCAAGTTGTCGGCGGCCTGAGCAGTCTGCGGAACATCGTCGGCCCACACGGCAAAGATCGCCTGATACGAAGCGTAGAGGGAACCGAACAGCACCGGCATCGCGACCAGCAGGCCCAGCAGGAAGGGCACCAGCGCCGAGACGAAGAGCAGCAGGGCCAGCGCCAGGCTGTTGACCAGCATGGCGGCCCAGTTGCGGACGACCGCCTTGAGGCTCACGCCGAGGGCAGTGAGCGGGCGGGCACCGCCGAACAGGATGAGAGCGGGCGCGAACCAGGTCGCCATCATTAGCGGGGTGAACAGCGCGGCGCCGACGAGCAGCGCAGGCATGGCCCGGTTGAGCACGCCCTGCATGTCCTGCGGCGTGGCATCGCCGCGCTTGGCGAGTTCCATGAGCGCCTGCGGGTCGAAGCCCATGCCGAGCATGATCTGGCTGATGACGAGCGCCCCCAGGAGCTGTGCGGCGCCGACGGTCATCAGCGGGATCGCCGGGCCGCGCAACCCGGCCAGCAGGTGCGGCAGTTCCAGCTCGCGGTTCTCGTCCAGCACGCGATAGGCTGCCATGAAGCCCGCGATCATCAGCGGCGAGGCCAGTTCGGAGAGCGCATCGCCGACCACCGGCACGAGGCCGAGGGCCATCACCGCACCGAACAGGATGGCGAAGGCGGCGGACAGCAGCAGCGCGCTCCTGCGATACAGGCGAAAACCCGTGATCACCCATTGTGCGCCCTGGGCGGCGGGAACCTTGCGCGGAATGTCCTGATTGTCTGGCGTCGTCATGCAGCCGATTTTACCCGAGCGCGCACGCCTTCACGGGCGCGCAGACGGAATCAGAACTCCTTGATCACCCACATCGGCGGCTGCAGCACCGGCGCGGCGCCGTCCTGCCGCGAAAACTGGCCGTCGCCCTTCTGATCGATGAGATAGTAGGGTTTGCCGACGCGCGGGATGATCTTGAGCATGTAGAGCTTGCCGTTGGCGCGGTATTCGATCACCCGTCCCTGGCTGCCGGGCTTGATGGTCACGGCGGGCGCGTCCCCCGGTCCGGGCGGACCGTCGGGTACCGGCTGCAGGTCCGGCGGCCGGTCGGAAGGCGCCGCCGCGATCGCGGCGCCGGAAAGCAGCAGGGTCAGAAGCAGGAGGGACGTGCGCATGCGGGCTCCGTATGGGTTTTCTTGCTTTAAATGTAGCTCAGAGATTCAGCTGGATCTCGCGTTCGGCGATCGAAGGCATGAAACCGCGCTTCTCGTAGTGGCTGAAGATCGCGTCGACGACTTCGGCCGGCTCGTCGATGATGCGCATGAGATCGACGTCCTCGGGCGAGATCATGCCCTCGTCGACCAGCGTGGTCTTCACCCACTCGACAAAACCGGCCCAGAACTTCGAGCCGACGAGGACGATGGGAATGCGCGGGATCTTGCCGGTCTGCACCAGGGTCAGCGCCTCGGTCAGCTCGTCCAGCGTACCGAAGCCGCCGGGCATCACCACGTAGGCCGCGGCGAATTTCACGAACATGACCTTGCGCGCGAAGAAATGCTGGAAGGTCTGGCTGATGTCCTGATACGAATTGCCGCTTTGTTCGTGCGGCAACTGGATGTTGAGGCCGACGCTCGGCGACTTGCCGAAGTAGGCGCCCTTGTTGGCCGCCTCCATGATGCCCGGGCCGCCGCCCGAGATGACCGAGAAGCCGGCGTCGGACAGGCGCCGCGCAATGTCTTCGGTCAGCATGTAATAGGCGTGGTCGGCCGGCGTGCGCGCGCTGCCGAAGATCGACACCGCCGGGCGGATGCTCGCCAGGCGTTCGGTCGCCTCCACGAACTCTGCCATAATCCCCAGCATCCGCCACGACTCGCGGGCCGAGTAGTTGATCTCTGCGGCGCGCGTCGGATCGGCGCTTTCCGGCAATTTATCCAAGTGCATTCTGCAAACGCCTCGTGAACGATTCCAAATCAGACCCGACCGGGAAAACCCTGTTGCTGGTGGACGGTTCGTCCTATCTGTACCGCGCGTTCCACGCGCTGCCGCCGCTGAACACTTCCGCGGGCGAACCCACGAATGCATTGCGCGGCGTGCTCTCGATGCTGCGCAAGCTGCGTCGCGAGTACCCGGCCGATTATATCGCCTGCGTGTTCGACGCGAAGGGCAAGACCTTCCGCGACGATCTCTATCCGCAATACAAGGCGCACCGGCCGCCCATGCCGGACGATCTGCGCAGCCAGATCGAGCCGCTGCATGCCGCGATACGCGCCGAAGGCTGGCCGCTCGTGGTGATCGACGGCGTCGAGGCCGACGACGTGATCGGCACGCTGGTGGTCGATGCCGCCGCGCGCGGCATCCGCAGCATCGTCTCCACCGGCGACAAGGACATGGCGCAGCTGGTCGACGGCCACGTCACGCTGGTCAACACCATGAGCGAGGAAACGCTCGACGTTGCCGGCGTGACCGCCAAGTTCGGCGTGCCGCCCGAGCGCATCGTCGACTACCTCACGCTCATCGGCGACAGCGTGGACAACGTGCCGGGCGTAGCCAAGGTCGGCCCGAAAACCGCGGTGAAATGGCTCACCGAGTACGGCACGCTAGACAGCCTGGTGGCGCAGGCTGACAGCGTCAAGGGCGTGGTCGGCGAGAACCTGCGCGCCGCCCGCGACTGGCTGCCGCAGGCCCGTGTGCTGCTCACGATCAAGACCGACGTCGCGCTCCCGTTCGCACTCGACGATCTCAAGCCCGCGGCACCCGATGCCGACGCACTGCGCACGCTCTACACGCGCTACGAATTCCGCACCTGGCTGCGCGACCTCGACGCCGCCGCCCGCGGTGAATCCGCGTCGCCCGGACCGGGTGCCGGCACCGACCCTGCGCTCCCCGAGCAGGATGGCAGCGGCGACCACCGTGCGCACTACGAGACGATCCTCGACGAGGCGGCGCTCGACCGCTGGATCGGGAAGCTCCGGGCTGCGCCGACGTTCGCACTCGACACCGAAACCACCGGACTCAACCCCATGCAGGCCGAGCTCGTCGGCATCTCCTTCGCCACCGCGCACGGCGAAGCCGCCTACCTGCCGCTGGCGCACCGCTATGCCGGCGCACCGGAACAGCCGGACCGTGCCGCCGCGCTGGAAAAACTGCGGCCGGTTCTGGAAAGCGCCGCACCCAAGATCGTCGGCCAGCATCTCAAGTACGACCGCCACATCTTCGCCAACCACGGCATCCATCTGCAGGGCATCGTCGACGACACGCTGCTGCAGTCCTACGTGCTCGAAGCCCACCAATCGCACGAACTCGGCAACCTCGCCACGCGTCATCTGGGTCTCGCCACGATCAGCTACGACGACGTGACCGGCAAGGGCGCGGCGCGCATCGGCTTCGAGGAAGTCGCGATCGAGCGTGCGAGCGAATACGCCGCCGAGGACGCCGATGTGACGCTGCGCGTGCGCGACGCGCTTGCGCCCGCGATCGCCGCGTCCGACAAACTGGACTACGTGTATCGCCAGATCGAGCTGCCGGTCGCCGAGATCCTCTTCCGCATGGAACGCAACGGCGTGCTGCTCGACCGCCAGCTGCTTGCAGTGCAGAGCGGCGAGCTGGGCAGGAAGATGCTGGAACTGGAACAGCGCGCCTACCAGGAAGCCGGCCAGCCCTTCAACCTCGGCTCGCCCAAGCAGATCGGCGACATCCTCTTTACGCAGAAGGGCCTGCCCGTCATCAAGAAGACGCCGAGCGGTGCGCCGTCGACCGACGAGGAAACGCTGGAACAACTCGCGCTCGACCATCCCATCGCACGCGCCATCCTCGACTACCGGGGCCTGGCCAAGCTGAAATCGACCTACACCGACAAGCTGCCGCAGATGATCGACCCGCGCACCGGCCGCGTGCACACCAGCTATTCGCAGGCCACCGCCGTCACCGGCCGGCTCGCGAGCTCCGACCCCAACCTGCAGAACATCCCCGCGCGCACCGCCGAGGGCCGCCGCATCCGCGAGGCCTTCGTCGCGCCGCCCGGGCACCTGCTGGTGTCGGCCGACTACTCGCAGATCGAGTTGCGCATCATGGCGCACCTGTCGGACGACGCCGGCCTGCTGACCGCCTTTGCCGAAGAGCGCGACATCCACACCGCGACCGCGGCCGAAGTGTTCGGCGTGCCGCTGGATGCGGTCAGCGCCGACCAGCGCCGCATGGCCAAGGTCATCAACTTCGGCCTCATCTACGGCATGTCGGCCTTCGGCCTGGCTTCGCAGCTCAACCTGGAACGCAGCGCCGCGCAGGCCTACATCGACCGCTACTTCGCACGCTACCCCGGCGTGGCCGACTACATGCAGCGCACGCGCGAGGCCGCGCGCAGCCAGGGCTACGTCGAGACCGTGTTCGGCCGCCGTCTGTATCTGCCCGAGATCAATGCAAAAAACCCGGCTCGTCGCCAGGGCGCCGAGCGTGCCGCCATCAACGCGCCCATGCAGGGCACCGCCGCCGATCTCATCAAGCTGGCGATGATCGCGGTGCAGGGCTGGCTCGATGCCGAAGGCCTGCGCAGCAAGCTGCTGCTGCAGGTCCACGACGAACTCATCCTCGAGGTGCCCGCCGGCGAACTCGATCAGGTCCGCGCCGAACTGCCCGCGCGCATGTGCAACGTCGCCCGGCTCAAGGTGCCGTTGCGCGTGGGCGTCGGCGCCGGCCCCAACTGGGAAGCCGCGCACTGACTCCGGCATCCGCAAGCTGACGTTCGGCGCCGCGCGCCGCTTCCGGTGCGCGACCTGACGGACGCACCAAGGGCAATAAAAAACGGGCACCGCAAGGTGCCCGTTCTGTTCGCGCGGTTCCGCTTACTGCTGCGGCACCAGTTCCACGCGGCGGTTCTTGAAGCGGCCTTCGGCGGTCGCATTGTCGGCCACCGGGTTGGCCTCGCCGTAGCCCTTGGCGGTCAGGCGATCGGCGGCGACCCCCTTGTCGATCAGGTAGGCGCGTACGGTTTCGGCGCGACGCTGCGACAGGGCCTGGTTGTATTCGTCGGAGCTGACCGAATCGGTATGGCCGGCGACTTCCACCTTCACCTCACCCCACTGCTTCAGGGTGGCGGCCGCATTGTCGAGAATCGCGAAGGACTCGGGACGCAGCTTGGCACTGTCGTTGTCGAAATTCACGCCTTCCAGCGTGAGTTTCTGCGGCGCCGGGGCAGCCTCGACCTTGGGCGGGCAGCCATCCGGCGTGCCGGGTGCGGGCACGGTCGGGCAGGCGTCGTTGGCGTCGACGATGCCGTCGCCGTCGCCGTCGAGCGGGCAGCCGTCCGGCGTGCCGGGCGCGGACACGGTCGGGCACTTGTCCTTGTAGTCGGGGATGCCGTCGCCGTCGCCGTCGAGCGGGCAGCCGTCGGCGTTGACCTTCACGCCGGCAGGCGTGTCAGGACACTTGTCCAGGCCGTCGAACACGCCGTCGCCGTCGCTGTCGATCGGACAGCCCTTGGTGTCGACCTTGGCACCCTTGGGCGTGTTGGGACACTGGTCGAGGCGGTTGGCCACGCCGTCGCCGTCGGAATCGAGCGGTGCGCCCAGGCCCCAGGAGTAGCCCAGCAGCGCCTGGACGTTGGTGAGACCGGCATTCGGCAGGGTGCTGTTGCCGAAGGACTGGTCGGCGCGCACTTCCCAGCGGAAGGCGTCGTTGGCGCCGACTTCCCAGGCCTGGCCGATGCCCAGCGAGCCCATCGGACGGGTGAAATCGGGGCCGCTGTCGGTGTTGACGTTCATCAGGCCGAGACCGCCGGACAGGAACCAGTTGTATTTCTGCTGCTTGGAGAACAGCCATTCGAGGCCGCCGCGCAGGGTAGTGACGTCGGCGTCGCCCACGCCGGCACGATCGCCGTTGTAGGCCCCGTAGACCAGGTCGCCGAAGAAGTTGAACTGCTCGTTCAGGCTCTGGCCGTAGCGCAGGCCAAACAGCGGGTTGGCCTCGTCATCCTTGCCGCCGACCAGATTCTCGTCCGCCCAGCCGCCGCCGAACAGCAGGCCCAGTTCGCGTTGCGGCATCTCCGCCGCGTTCGCCGTCGCGCCGCCCAAAGCTGCCAGACCGGCCAGCAGCCATACTGCCTGTGTGCGTTTCATGTACATGTCCTCTCGAGAGTGAATCCGGAATATCGAATCGTGTGCCGCCCACCGCCATGCCGCGGCGGCGCGAATGGGCAGATTGTACCCCCTCGCCCTTTTCGTCGCCGCGGGGGCGGCAGGGCGATTTTGTAAATTAGTCAGCGTGTTGCGCACGCGCAACCCGCTACGCGCCTATTTCTTGAGGCTGTCGCGGATTTCGCGCAGCAGCACGATATCTTCCGGGGTGGCGGCCGGCGCAGGCGGCGGGGCTTCCTTCTTCAGGCGGTTCATCTGCTTGACCAGCACGAAGACAATGAAGGCCAGGATGATGAAGTTGAGCAGGATGGTGAGGAAGCTGCCGTAGGCGAACACGGGGACGCCGGCCTTCTTCATTTCGGCCAGCGTCGTGCCCACGCCCTCGGGCACGCTGCCCAGCGCGACGAACATGTTGGAGAAATCGAAGCCGCCGAAGATCGCGCCGACGATGGGCATGATCAGGTCGTTCACGATCGAGTCGACGATCTTGCCGAAGGCCGCACCGATGATGACGCCGACCGCGAGATCCATGGCATTGCCCTTGACTGCGAATTCCCTGAATTCCGACATGAAGCTCATGCTGCCTCCTCCTCATTGGGCCTGGTGAACCCGGGCGATGGTAATCCTTCAGGGGGTTTGCCTCCAGCCGTAAATGTAAATTCTCAGTTGCTTGGTCGAGGCTCGCGACGCGGGTAAAATGCGACCCCTTATGCGTATCGGTTCCCACCTTCTCAAGAATCGTCTGGTCGTCGCCCCCATGGCGGGCGTCACAGACCGGCCGTTCCGCCAATTGTGCAAGCAATTGGGCGCGGGCATGGCCGTCTCCGAGATGGTGACCTCGAACTCGCTGCTGTACGGCTCGGCCAAGACCGCGCGCCGCGCCAACCACGACGGCGAGGTCGACCCGATCAGCGTGCAGATCGCCGGCGCCGACCCCGCCATGATGGCCGAGGCGGCACGCCACAACGTCGACCGCGGCGCGCAGATCATCGACATCAACATGGGCTGCCCGGCCAAGAAGGTGTGCAACGTGATGGCCGGCTCGGCGCTGCTGCAGGACGAGGCCCTGGTCGGCCGCATCCTCGACGCCGTGGTGCAGGCCGTGCCCGAGGTGCCGGTCACGCTGAAGATCCGCACCGGCTGGGACCGCGAGCACCGCAATGCCTTGAACATCCTGAAGATCGCCGAGAACGCCGGCGTGCAGGCGCTGGCCATGCACGGCCGCACCCGCGCCTGCGGCTACAGCGGCGAGGCCGAATACGACACCATCAAGGCGGTGAAGGCCGCGGCCAGGATCCCGGTCATCGCCAACGGCGACATCACCACGCCAGAGAAGGCGAAGCACGTGCTCGACTACACCGGTGCCGACGCCGTGATGATCGGCCGCGCCGCGCAGGGCCGGCCGTGGATCTTCCGCGAGATC
Organism: Thiobacillus sp.; assembly: GCA_044227225.1. Classification (GTDB taxonomy): domain Bacteria; phylum Pseudomonadota; class Gammaproteobacteria; order Burkholderiales; family Thiobacillaceae; genus Thiobacillus. The sequence goes on from JBGAFM010000003.1 coordinate 156,674, forward strand.
GAGCATTACCTGAATACCGGGGCGCACCTGCCGCAGCCCGAAGTCGCGGAAATCCACGCCGTGCTGACCGGCCATCTGCACGACCTGTATGCCTTCTACGGCGACGTCACCGGCGTGCGCGTCGCGCGCAAGCACATTTCCTGGTACACCCGCGGCCTGGTCGGCAGCAGCGCCTTCCGCCACGCCATGAACCAGCTCGACACCGTGGCCGGGCAGCTCGCCGTGGTCAACGATTACTTCGCCCAGGCGGCGCGCGCCGACAGCCGCCTGCGCTACGAAGATCCAGATAACAGGCAGGACCTGCCGCCGGCTTCCCGGCTCGCGGCCTAGGGAGACAAGAATGATAGAAGAAACCGAAATCGCCGCCTGCATGCGGCGGTCGCTCAATCGCTATTTCAAGGATCTCGATGGCGAACCGCCGTGCGAGATCTACACCATGGTGGTGAGTGCGGTGGAAAAGCCGCTCATCGCCTACATCCTCGACCGCGCCGAAGGCAACCAGACGCGCGCGGCCGAGATGCTCGGCATCAACCGCAACACCCTGCGCAAGAAAATGCGCGAATACGGCCTTTCCGAATAATCCCGCTCTCTCAGCCCGATGAAAATCCAGCGTGCCCTGCTTTCGGTTTCCGACAAAACCGGCCTCATTGACTTCGCCCGTGCTCTCTCCGCCGCCGGCGTCGAACTTCTCTCCACCGGCGGTACCGCCAAGGCCATCCGCGATGCCGGCCTGCCGGTGACGGACGTGTCGGACTACACCGGCTTCCCCGAAATGCTCGACGGTCGCGTCAAGACGCTGCACCCGAAGGTGCACGGCGGCATCCTCGGCCGGCGCGACCTGCCCGAGCATGTGGCGACGATGCAGCAGCACGGCATCCCCAACATCGACCTGGTGTGCGTGAATCTCTATCCCTTCCGCGAGACCGTGGCCAGGCCGCACACGCTCGACGACGCCATCGAGAACATCGACATCGGCGGCCCGGCGATGGTGCGCTCCTCGGCCAAGAACTACCGCTTCGTCGCCATCGTCACCGACCCGGCCGACTACGCGACGCTGGTCGCCGAGATGCAGGCCAGCGGCGGCGCACTGTCCGACGCCACCCGCTTCGGCCTGGCGAAAAAGGCGTTCAGCCACACCGCCGAATACGACAGCGCCATCAGCAACTACCTGACCGCGCTGAACGACGCCGGGGAGAAGGAACAGTTCGGCGAGCGCCTGAACCTGAATTTCGTCCGCGCGCAGACCTGCCGCTACGGCGAGAACCCGCACCAGGCCGGCGCCTTCTACGTCGATGCCCATGCCCCGGCCGGCACCATCGCCACCGCCCGCCAGATCCAGGGCAAGGAACTCTCGTACAACAACATCGCCGACACCGACGCCGCGCTCGAATGCGTGAAGCTCTTCGATTCCGCGCCGGCCTGCGTCATCGTCAAGCACGCCAACCCCTGCGGCGTGGCCTACGGCACTAGCCTGCTCGACGCCTACAACCGCGCCTACCAGACCGATCCCGAATCGGCCTTCGGCGGCATCATCGCCTTCAACGGCCGGCTCGACGGCGAGACCGCGAAGACCATCGTCGAGCGCCAGTTCGTCGAAGTCATCATCGCGCCCGAAGTCAGCCCCGAGGCGTCCGCAGCGGTCGCTGCCAAGAAGAACGTGCGCCTGCTCGAATGCGGCACGTGGGACGGCGCCGTCGCCCAGATGGACATGAAGCGCGTCGCCGGCGGCCTGCTGGTGCAGGACGCCGACGTGCTGCTCAACGCCGAGCTCAAGGTCGTCACCCAGCGCGCACCCACCGAGCAGGAAATGACCGACCTGCTGTTCGCCTGGCGCGTCGCCAAGTTCGTCAAGTCCAACGCCATCGTGTATGCGAAGGACCGCATGACCGTCGGCGTCGGCGCTGGCCAGATGAGCCGCGTGAACTCTGCCCGCATCGCCGCCATCAAGGCCGAGCACGCCGGCCTCGTGGTGCCCGGCTCGGTGATGGCCTCCGACGCCTTCTTCCCCTTCCGCGACGGCCTCGACAACGCCGCCGCCGCCGGCATCAAGGCGGTGATCCAGCCCGGCGGCTCGATGCGCGACGACGAAGTCATCGCGGCGGCCAACGAACACGGCATCGCGATGGTGTTCACCGGCACGCGGCATTTCCGGCATTGATTCAGGAGTGAGCGGTAAGCGGTAAGCAGTGAGCGGAAACACTCACGCCCGCCCCCACCGCTCACCGCTTACTACTCACCGCTCACCACCACCATGAAAATCCTCGTCATCGGCTCCGGCGGACGCGAACACGCACTGGCGTGGAAGCTCGCGCAATCGCCCCGCGTCTCGCAGGTCTTCGTCGCGCCCGGCAATGGCGGCACGGCGACGGAAGACGGGCTCGTCAACGTCCCGCTCGCCGCGATTCCCTCGCTGGTCGAATTCGTGCGCCGCGACCCCGACATCGCCTTCACCGTGGTGGGCCCCGAGGCGCCGCTGGCGGCTGGCGTGGTCGACGCCTTCCGCGAAGCCGGACTGCGCATCTTCGGACCCGCGCAGGCGGCGGCGCAGCTCGAGAGCTCCAAGGATTTCGCCAAGCAGTTCATGGCGCGCCACGGCATTCCCACCGCGGCTTTCGGCACCTTCACCGACGCCGCGGCGGCGCACGCCTACATCGACGCGCAGGGCGCGCCCATCGTGGTGAAGGCCGACGGCCTCGCCGCCGGCAAGGGCGTGGTCGTCGCGACGACGGCCGACGAGGCGCACGCCGCGGTCGACGCCATGCTCGCCGGCAACAGCATGGGCGAGGCCGGCCACCGCGTGGTGATCGAGGAATGCCTGCTCGGCGAGGAAGCCAGCTTCATCGTCATGGTCGACGGCGAGCACGTGCTCGCGCTGGCCTCCAGCCAGGACCACAAGCGCCTGGGCGACGGCGACACCGGCCCCAATACCGGCGGCATGGGCGCCTATTCCCCGGCGCCGGTCGTCACGCCCGAACTGCACGCACGCATCATGCGCGAGGTCATCCTGCCCACGGTCGAAGGCATGGCATCCGACGGCATCCGCTACACCGGCTTTCTCTACGCCGGCATCATGGTCGGTGCCGATGGCGCGCCCAAAGTACTGGAATTCAACTGCCGCATGGGCGACCCGGAAACCCAGCCGATCATGATGCGGCTGAAATCGGACCTGGTGGGCCTGCTCGATGCCGCCATCGACGGTCGTCTCGACCGGATCGAGGCCGAGTGGGACCGGCGCACCGCGCTCGCCGTGGTGCTTGCCGCCGAAGGCTACCCCGACGCGCCGAAGAAAGGCGCCGTCATCGGCCCCCTGCCCGGCGCCGCCGAGGACCTGCATGTCTTCCATGCCGGCACCGCCGACGCGAACGGCGAGACCGTCGTCAGCGGCGGCCGCGTGCTCGCGGTGACCGCGCTCGGCGACAGCGTGCGCATGGCGCAGAAGCGCGCCTACGAAGCCGTATCGGCGATCCGTTTCAACGGCATGCAGTACCGCCGCGACATCGGCTGGCGAGCGCTGGACCGGAAAAAGTGAGCGGTGAGCAGTAAGCCGTGAACGGCAACGGCGACTTGCCAGGCTTGCGCGCGCACCTCGCGCGCGGCGGCCTCGTCGCCTACCCGACCGAATCCTGCTACGGGCTCGGCTGCGATCCGCGCCAGCCGCACGCCCTCAAACGCCTGATCGCCGCCAAGGGGCGCAGCGCCGCCAAGGGCCTGTTGCTGATCGCCGCCGACTGGGCACGGCTCGAACCCTACGTCGCGCCCCTGCCCCCCGTCCTGCTGGCCCGCATGAAACGCAGCTGGCCCGGCCCCGTCACCTGGGTGGTGCCGGCCTCGCGCCGCTGCCCCACGCTGCTCACCGGTGGCCGGCCCACGGTCGCGGTGCGCGTCACGGCCCATCCGGGCGCCGCCAGGCTGTGCCGCGCGCTCGGCATGGCGCTGGTTTCCACCAGCGCCAACAAAAGTGGGCGCAAACCCGCCAAAACCGCGGCCGAATGCCGGAGAATATTCGGCGCACGCGTGCGCGTGCTCGATGGCCGCATCGGGCAACGCCGCCGCCCTTCCACCCTGATCGACCTCGCTACCGGAAAGATCCTACGCCCGTGATGTCCGCCGCCCCCGACACTGCCGCCGTCAAATCCTGGCTGCTCGACCTGCAGGCCCGCATCGTCGCCGCCCTCGAAGCCGCCGACGGCCTGCCCTTCCGCACCGACACCTGGGACCGCGCCGAAGGCGGCGGCGGCGTCTCGCGCCTGATCGAGGAAGGCCGCGTGCTCGAACGCGGCGGCGTGAACTTCTCGCACGTGCTGGGCCAGCAGCTGCCGCCCTCGGCCAGCGCGCACCGCCCCGAGCTCGCCGGCCGCCGCTGGGAAGCAATGGGCGTGTCGCTGGTGCTGCACCCGCGCAATCCCTATATCCCCACGGTGCACATGAACGTGCGCTGCTTCGTCGCGCTGAAGGACGGCGAAACGCCGGTGTGGTGGTTCGGCGGCGGCATGGACCTCACGCCCTACTACGGCTTTGTCGAAGACGCGCGCCACTTCCACGCCACCTGCAAGGCCGCGCTCGATCCCAGCGGCACCGAACTGCACCCGCGCTTCAAGGAATGGTGCGACCGCTACTTCTTCCTCAAGCACCGCAACGAACCGCGCGGCGTCGGCGGCATCTTCTTCGACGACTTTTCCGAAGGCGGCTTCGCGCATGCCTTCGCCATGACGAAGCGCGTGGGCGACGCCTTCCTCGACGCCTACCTGCCCATCCTCGAACGCCGCAAGGCCCTCGAGTACGGCGAACGCGAACGCGACTTCCAGGCCTACCGCCGCGGCCGCTACGTCGAATTCAATCTCGTCTTCGACCGCGGCACCCTGTTCGGCCTGCAATCCGGCGGCCGCACCGAATCCATCCTGATGTCGATGCCGCCCATCGTGAAATGGCGCTACGACTGGCAACCGGAACCGGGCTCGCCGGAAGCCGCGCTGTACACCGATTTTCTCGTCGCGAAGAACTGGGTATAAGACGTCGCCATGCACAAGGTTCCGCGTCGCATCCTCATCGGCCTCGGCATCCTGCTGCTGCTGGTCGGTCTGATCGCGCTGATCGCCTACGAACTGGTGTCGTCGGCGCTGGAAGCGAAGTACCTCGCGCGGACCGCGCAGAAGATGACCTGGCAACTCGAGCCCGGCCCGTCCAAGCGCATCCGCTATCCCGGCAACGGCCCCTACGATGTACGCCTCGGCTACAGCAAGCTGCCGGGCTATCTCGCGCGCCTCGACAAGGCCGGCTGGAAAATCGACCGGCAGGCCAGGATCAGCATCCAGATGGCGCGCGTCGACGACCTCGGACTCTTCCTGCCCTATCACGAAAAGGACCAGGCCGGCCTCACCCTGCTCGACAGCGACGGCCAGACGCTCTATGCCAGCCGGCATCCCGAGCGCGTCTACCCCGCCTTCAAGGCCATTCCCAAGGTACTGGTCGATTCGCTGCTCTACATCGAGAACCGCGAGCTCCTCACCGACCAGTTCCCCACCCGCAACCCGGCGGTGGAATGGGATCGTCTCGCCCAGGCGCTGCTGGAAAAGGGCGTCAGCCTGGTCGACCGCAACCGCAACGTGCCCGGCGGCAGCACGCTGCCGACGCAGATCGAGAAATACCGCCACTCGCCCGAAGGCCTGACCTCGGACATGGGCGAGAAGCTGCGCCAGATGGCCACCGCCAGCCTGCGCGCCTATCTCGACGGGCCCAACACCCTGGCGATGCGGCGGGAAACGGTGATGGCCTACCTCAATACCGTGCCGCTCGCCGCCGCACCGCGCTACGGTGAAGTCAGCGGCGTGGGCGACGGCCTGTGGGCCTGGTACGGGCTCGATTTCGACCGCATCAACCGCATTCTCGCCAAGCCGCCCGCCACCCACGACGCCGACTACGCCAGCGCGCTCAAGCACGTGCTGTCGCTCGTGGTTGCCGAACGCAGGCCTTCCTACTACCTGGCCAGCAACCGCAAGGCGCTCGACGCGCTGACCGACGACCACCTCGACCTGCTCGCCAATGCCGGCATCATCCCGCGCACACTGGCCGAGCGCGCCAAGAAGATCAAGCTGCGCGGCACGCACGAACGCATCGACCCGCCGCCGCCGCGCTTCGTCGACCAGAAGGCCGCCAACGCGCAGCGCATCCGCGTGGCGCAGCTGCTGGGCGAATCGCGGCTCTACGACCTCGACCGCCTCGATCTCAAGGTCGACACCAGCGTCAACCAGCCGGCGCAGAAGATCGTCAGCGACTACCTGCAAAGCCTGGTCAGGCTCGACGCCGCCACCGCCTCGGGGCTGGTCGGCTTCCGCCTGCTCAAGCCCGAGAATCCGCTCGACAAGGTCGTCTACAGCTTCACGCTTTACGAGAAAACGCCACTGGGCAACCAGCTGCGCATCCAGGCCGACAACCTCAACCAGCCCTTCGACCTCAACAGCCAGGCGCGCCTCGATCTCGGCTCGACAGCCAAGCTGCGCACCCTGGTGACCTATCTCGAAATCGTTTCGCGCCTGCACGCCGAATACGCCGCGCTCGACGACGCCGCGCTGAAGCAGAAGGCGCAGCCGCAGCGCGACGTGCTGTCGCAATGGGTGGCCGCGCGGCTGCTCGCCAACCGCAAGGAGCCCCTTGCCGACGTGCTCGACGCCGCCATGGGCCGCACCTATTCCGCCTCGCCCGAAACCTTCTTCACCGGCGGCGGCATCCACACCTTCGCCAACTTCGACCCCAAGGACAACGGTCGCACGATGGACATCTGGGAGGCCACCAAAAACTCGGTCAACCTCGTCTACATCCGCATCATGCGCGACATCGTCCGCCACTACGCCAGCGCCACTCCCGGCGCGGCCGCGCGCGTGCTCGAGGACGCCGGCAATCCGCTGCGCGAAACCTATCTGCTGCGCTTCGTCGACCAGGAAGGCAAGGTCTTCATCAACCGCTTCTACCAGCGCCACAAGCCGCAGACGCCGGCGCAGATGGAGGACGACCTCGCCGCGCGCACCCACACGCCGCGCCGCTTCGCCGCCGTGTTCCGCTACCTGGAACCGCAGGCCGATCTGGCCGCCTTTACCGCCGCGCTGCAGCGCGCCATCCCCACGGCCGCCGCGCTGAGTCCGAAGGCGCTGGAGTCGCTGTACCGCGAACACGCGCCGGACGCCTACGACCTCGCCGACCGCGGCTACGTCTCGCAGATCCACCCGCTCGAACTGTGGGTGGTGCAGACCCTGCGCGGCAAGCCCGGCGCCGATCTCAGGACCCTGTACGACGAGGGCGCCGCCGCGCGCCGCGAAGTCTACAACTGGCTGTTCAAGACCAGCCGCAAGAATGCGCAGGACATCCGCATCCAGTCGCTTCTCGAAGTCGAAGCCTTCGACGGCCTGCTGCGCGACTGGAAGCGCCTGGGCTATCCCTTCGACAACATCACGCCGTCCTACGCCACCGCCATCGGCAGCTCGGGCGACCGCCCGGCCGCGCTCGCCGAGCTGATGGGCATCCTGGTCAACGACGGCGTGCGCATGCCGGCGGTCAGCCTCACCGGCCTGCATTTCGCCTCCAGCACGCCCTACGACACCCGGCTCTCGGTCAAGCCGCAAGCCGGCGAACGCCTGTTGCCGGTGGAAGTGGCGCGCACCGTGCGCCGCGCGCTCGCCAACGTGGTGAACGGCGGCACCGCCGGCCGCCTCGCCGGCGCGCTCAAGGCGCCCGACGGCACCCCGCTCGTCATGGGCGGCAAGACCGGCACCGGCGACCACCGCTACGAACGCTACGGCAAGGGCGGCCAGCTCCTCGAATCGCGCGTGGTCAACCGCACCGGCACCTTCGTCTTCTACCTCGGCGACCGCTACTTCGGCACGCTCACCGCCCTGGTACAGGGCGAGATCGCCGGCCAGTTCAGCTACACCAGCGCGCTAACCGCGCAGATCCTGAAAACCCTGCTGCCGCGCCTGCAGGCCCACCTGTATCCGCAGCCGCCGGCACCGCCCGCGCCCCTGCCCGATGCCGCGGCAGCCGCCATGCCGGCCATCGCGCCGCCCGCGGCGACGCCCGCCGGCCCCGCCACCCCGGCTCCCGAAGGCAGCGCAGCGCCGGCCGCCCCCGCCACCAAACCGGCCGCCCGGGCCCCGGCGCGCGAGAAGCCCGACGGCCCGACCAGCCAGGCCGACCCCGCGGTGAAGGAGCCCAGGGCCCAGGGCGGCTTCCCCGACGACCTCGAACCCTCGATCGTGGTGCCCATGCCGCCTGCGCCGCCGGCCGCGCCTGCCAGGCCCTAGGCTTGGGGCCGCACCCGAACGCAGCTATGCTGACAGCCTGACCCCCCGCGCGCACCCCATGAAAGACAACATCCATCCGCTGATCCAGCACACCCCGCCCGACACCGGCAACGTGAGCATTCCGGCGCTGAAGGTGCTGTCCGAGATCACCACCAGCCTGTCCACCGACGCCAACGTCGAACAGCTGCTGGGACGCTTCCTCTCGACCATGATCCGGCTCGCCGGCGCGCAGGGCGGCGCGGTGCGCGTCATCACCGACGACCGCACCCACCTCAAGCTCATCGGCTCGCTCGGCCTGCCCGACGAACTCGTCGAGCACGAAGCCATCGTCAGCGTCGACTGCGGCGTGTGTGGCAAGGCCGCGCGCGAGGTCACCGTCAGCAGCTGGAACAACGTCGCCTTCTGCAAGCGCCAGGCCAACGCCGCGTACTTCGCCAACGCCTGCGGCACCGTCGTCGCCGTGCCGCTCATGCACAAGAACCAGGTCATGGGCGTATACAACCTCTTCCTCGAGGAAGGCAGGACCGTGCCCGAGGACGTGCGCCTGCTGTTCCGCTCGATCAGCGAGCACCTCGGCATCGCCCTCGAGAACGCCCGCCTCACGCGCGAGAACATGCGCATCTCGCTCATGAACGAGCGCCAGATGCTGGCCAACCAGATCCACGATTCGCTCGCGCAGACGCTCGCCTACGCCAAGATGCGGCTCACCGTGCTGTCCGACGCCATGCGCCACGAGGATTATCCCAAGGCCAACCGCTACCTCGGCGACGTCGAGGAGGCCGTCGACCTCGCCTACGCCGACCTGCGCGACCTCATCACCCAGTACCGCGACCGCATCAACCCGCGCGGGCTGGTGCCGGCCATCCAGGAACTCGCCAAGAGCTTCCGCAAGAAGGCCAGCGCCGACGTCGACTTCCTCAACCTGGTGCAGGACGTGTCGCTCTCGCCCGACGAGGAAATCCAGGTCTTCCACATCATCCAGGAATCGCTCTACAACATCGCCAAGCACGCGCGCGCGCGCCACGTCGTCATCACCCTCGACCTCGAGGACGGCCAGTACATCGTCAACGTCGCCGACGACGGCGTCGGCGTGCAGAAAAAGCACGACGAATCGTCCACCATGGGCAAGAGCTTCGGGCTGACCATCATGCGCGAGCGCGCCGCGCGCCTCAACGGCAAGCTTTCCGTCGAATCGCGCCCCGCCGGCGGCACCGTCGTCCGCCTCGTCTTTCCGCAGCGCGCCGCCCACAACCGCAACGAACACGCCGCATGAAGACCCGCATCATCCTCGTCGACGACCACACCCTGTTCCGCAAGGGTCTCACCGAACTGCTCGAACAGAGCGGCAGCATCGAAGTCTCCGCCTTCACCGGCAGCCCAGACGAAGTCGAGATGCTGCTGAAGGCGCACCGCCCCGACGTGCTCATGCTCGACCTCAACATGCCCGGCACCGACGGCATCACCCTCATGCAGCAGCTGCGCGCCGAGGGCTACGACCTGCCCATCCTCATGCTCACCCTGTCCGAAGCCGAGGACGACCTCGCCCGCGCGCTGCGCAGCGGCGCCAACGGCTATCTGCTGAAAAGCATGGAACCCGACGAAGTCGTCGACGCCATCCTGCGCGCCCAGCGCGGCGAAACCGTCGTCGCCCCCGCCATGACCGCCAAGCTGGTCAAGCTCTACGACCAGAAAGGCCAGGACTCCAGTTCCCTGCTCGACGCCCTCACCCCGCGCGAACGCGAAATCCTCAGCCACCTCTCGCGCGGCGAATCCAACAAGGCCATCGCCCGCACCCTGGACATCAGCCACGACACCGTCAAGCTGCATGTGCGGCATATTCTCGCCAAGCTGAATCTCTCTTCCCGCGTGGAAGCGGCGGTGTTCGCGGTGGAGCACAAGGTGGCGCCGGGGGGGCGTTAAGGGGCGGGGAATGCCGTGCCTCGTCGCGCCTTCATTCCCTTGACCTGCCCCCGCCTTCCCGACTAGAGTCCGGAAAACTCACGACTCGCGCAACGTACGCGAGATGGCCCTGCGGAAGAACAAGAACGCAAAATCTGGCTAAAGGGTTCCCCCCATGGGATCAACCACATCTACGTGCGCAAAGCATGTGCAAACAGTGCCGCATCAGTTGCGGGGTGCGGGAATTTGCCATTCTCGGTACTACCCCTTGATACAGCATGGTACCAATCAGAAGAACTGCTTATGCGGCGTTGGGTGTGAACATGCACCTGCTCATCGTCAAGACATATCTATGCGCAGGGGCGTATCGCATGTTAGGGGGGAGGCATGGCGCTGAAATCTGAACAAATGCCGAGCCTGACTTACGGACAACTCCTCGAGCACATTCGTTTGTCCAAAGTGAACAGTGAGGAATACGCCGGGCTACATGAGGCACTGAGAGAGGAGCTGAATAAAAGAGAACCCACAAACAACTACAAGTGCTTCAAGTGCGGCCACACCGGATTTGAAGAGCATCAGGCCAGAGTTGCTCAGGGTTTCTGGAGCGCGTATTTCAATTTGCAGTCAGGGCGCTATCGTGCGGTTGTTTGCTCAAGATGCAAATTCACTGAGTTTTACCAAGGAGAGGTTGGTGTTGGACAACAAGCAATCGACTTCTTGTTGGGCCATTAGCCCCTCCCTGTACGCTTCGGGTGCGACAGGAGTTCAGATGCACAACCGATCACTCATAGTCACAGCCGTCCTCGCATTGTCCGCTTGCGCATACAGCGGCACTTTTCTTGAGCCACCGCCAACCCGGGGCGCAACCAAGGACATAAACGCCGACATGCGCGCCTGCATGTTGGAAGCCGCGGCAGCGCGTGAACTTACTGCTCCCGAGCGCCAGCTAATCGCTGGGAAGGAAACCTCCCGCCTCTTCATGGAAGGGCATCCAGTGGTCAACCCAGACGGCAAGCCAGCGCTTCATCAAAGCGCCTTCCCCCAATCCGCAAATGCTGCCGCAGATTTGTACGCACTCTGCTTGCTAAAACGAGGCTACACATGGCAAACAAAATAAGCCTTGCATCAAATATCGGAGGTTTCCAAGAAATTTCAGCCCCATGAAAATCCAAATCTTGAAGCACTTCTTCCTATCTACATGTACCGTGCTTATTTTCTCTGCAACTACCGGTTGCTCAACTCTTGCTGATGCAAAAGCAGCAAGAGGGACGGGCACCCTTCGCATTTACGACAAGCCGTATGACGTTGTATGGGATGCTGTATTGGCTTCCATCAAATCAACAAGTCTCGCACTCGTGGCAGAAAACAAATCTGACGGAACAATCCTTGCGCAGGGTGCCATCGGGGCTTTTAGTTGGGGGGAAAACGTGGCTGTCTATGTCGAGGATGCAGGTGGAAAGGTCAAGACTCGCGTGGAAATCATCAACAAACGCGCGCTAGCAACCAACATCACTGCAGCTGATTGGGAAAGCCGTCTTTCTTCCGCAATCGACAACCGACTTGCAGCCCAAGACAACCACGCACACTAGGGAATCAGCTGCATTTCCTGGGTACATCAATCCAACACCCCCGCTTCGACCCCAACCCTTCAAACCTGCACGAACAAGGTATCCGCTGCCACGAAGGCGGTGCGGATCGTGCGCGCCTGCAGGAGCGCATCGCCCACGCGCTTCGGCCCGTCGCCGAAGGCCCACAGGTAGTCGTCGAACAGCACCCAGCCGCCCGGCTGCACGAAGGGCAGCCAGGCGTCGAGGTCGCGCCTGACGGATTCGAACTGGTGGTTGCCGTCGATGTGCAGGATGGCGATGCGGCCTTCGATCGGCACGCGCCCGAATTCGGGTGTGTCGATGTGGCCTGCGGCGGCGACATCGCGATAATGTGCCGCGCCCGCTTCGGAAGCCTGGCGGATGTAGGCGACGCGTTCGAAGGGAGCGAGCGAGGCGGCAAAGCCGAGGAAGGCGTGCTGCCAGTCCAGCCCGCGCACGGCGGCGTTGACGAGGCGCGCGGCCTCGCCCTGGTGACTGCTGGCGGCGAGTTCCCAGGGGTCGACGCAGACGAGGCTGCCGAGGTGGTGCCAGTGCGCGAGCCAGGCCAGGGCGAAGGCGGATTTGCCGTACAGGGAGCCGATCTCGACGAGGTCGCCGGGCGCGGTGTGGCGCGCGATCTGCGCCAGGGCGAACAGCTTGGCGTTGTCGCTCTGGCCGGGAATCTGGTTGTAGAGGCGGAAGAGTCCGGCGTAGCGCGTGAGCGGCAGCGCGGGCGCGGGGTCGTCGAGGAAAGGGCGCGCGGCGACGCTGTCCTCGGCCCAGCGATAGGCTTCGCCGAAGGCCTGCCAGTCCATGTCGAAGGGCGATTCGTTGCACACGGTGTAGGCCTGCCCTTCGAGGCGGCCGCCCAGGGCCTGCAGGTGCCACCACACGGCGGGGTGCGGCGCGAAGATGCGTTCGATGCCGTGTTCCTTCAGCAATGCAGCGAGCGCGGCGTCGAACCCGGGCGCGGTGACGTAGGGCAGGTGCGCGGTGACGCAGCCCGGATAGGCGGCGGGCCGCAGCGGCTCGGACGATGCGGCGACGACGCGGCAGCCGAGCTGCTGCGCGGCATGCACGAAGGGGGCCGCGGCGGGCATGTCGATGGGAAAGACGAGGACGGGAAAGCTCATGGATACGCAGGCTCAGGGGGATCGAGTTCGTTCGGCACGCCCAGGAAATCGAAGAGGTCGGCATCGAGGCCGGGCGCGTAGATGCCGGGCTGGAAACGCGCGCCGGCCAGTCGTGCGCCCTGTGGCGCGGGCTGCAGCCGCCCGTCGTGCAGCCAGCGCAGGAACTGCAGGGTGGAATACACCTGCGCGAGGAACAGCCGGTGGCGGTTGTCGGCGACGGGCTGGCTGCGGTCGAGCGGCAGCGCCGCCTGGATCACCGCGGGGCCGTGGTCCATCTCGGCATCGACCTGGTGCAGGGTCGCGCCCATGAAAAGGCTGGACGAGGCGAGCGTGTCCTCGAAGCCGCGCATGCCCTTGAAGGCCGGCAACAGCGCGGGGTGGCAGTTGAAGATGCGCCCCGCGTGCTGCTGCAGGAAGTCGCCGCGAAAGAGGCGCGTGTAGAAACTGAGAAAGACGAGGTCGTCGCGCCCGCGATAGCGCGCAGCCAGCGCATCGGAAAACGCCAGCCCGTCGGCGGCGTCGAGCTGCACGGCGGGCAGGCCGGCCGCGCGCGCCACTTCGAGGGTGCCGCAGGCGCGGTCGGAAACGGCTTCGAGCGAAAGCGCGCGCACCCAGGCGTGGCCGAGCAGGCGCGAAAGCACGCCGCCGCCGGTGCTGCCGATGTGGACGACCCGGAAATTCATGCCGCGCGCCTCATGCGGATGCGGCCTGCGGGGTGGCGGCGCGCACGTCGCACGCGTCGAGGTAGGGCTGGATGCCGTCGGGCCCCAGTTCCATGAGCGCGTCGACGATGGAGAGCCCGGGCACGAAGCCGGGGCTGCGCTGCGGATAAGGCTGCGGCCGCATGGCGACGAAGCGCAGGGCGATACCGGCGCGCGCGAAATCGGCCGCGTCGTAGAGCGCCATGCCGCCCGGCAGGTTGTGATAGCTATCCGCCGATTCGCGCGCGCAGAAGTCGAGGATGCGCGCCTGTCCGGCCAGCCCGGCGTTGTCATGGGCGCGGCTGCTTATGAATGGGGTTTCGATGCGCATGAAGGCGGCCAGGGTCTGCAACTGGTGCGCGAGATAGGCCGCAAGGTCGTCGGTGTCGTGGCGGATGAGCGCCTCGACGACGGGAAAGACGCGGTCGAAATGCGGCGCGCGGCGGTAGGCGGTCTCGACGGTCCGGACGAGCGTGCCGCGCCAGTCGCCGTCGGCGGCCAGGCGCGTGTCGCAGATACGGCGGTTCTGCGAGGCGTCGCGCACCGGCGCGGTGAAGTAGTGCGGCGCGCCCTGGATGAGCAGGCGGTTGCGGTTGACCCAGCCGCGCTTGATGTAGGCGACGTCGTCGAAGACGACGAAACGGTCGACCGAGCGGATCAGCTGCCAGTAGCCCAGATAGGGCAAGAAATAGGGCTGCATCACGGCGAGCTTCATCGACTAGCCCGCGATCAGGTCCACGATGGCATCGACCCGGGCATCGCTGAGGTCGGGATAGATCGGCAGGCAGATGACCTGCGCCGCCGCCTGTCGCGCAACCGGCAGCCTGTCCGCCGCCGCCGAGGGCAGGCCGCGGTACATGGGGAAATCGCTGATGAGCGGGTAGAAGTAGCGGCGCGCGTGGACGCCGTGCTCGCGCAATCTGGCATACAGGGTATCCCGGTCGAGCCGGTAGTCCGGCCGCACGAGGATGGGGAAGTAGGCATGGTTGGGCAAGGTCTCGCCGGCATCGGGCAGGCAGTCGATGCCGGCGACCTGGGCGAGTCCGGCGCGATAACGGGCATCGATGGCCGCGCGTCGCTGCAGTGCGGCGTCGATGCCCTTCAGCTGTAGCATGCCGAAGGCGGCGTTGATCTCGCTCATCTTGCCGTTGATGCCCGCAGCGACGACGGTGACCTCGTCGACGAAGCCGAAGTTCTTGAGATGGTCGATGTGGCGCTTGGTCCGGGCATCCGGGCAGACGATGGCGCCGCCCTCGAAGGTATTGAATACCTTGGTGGCATGGAAACTCAGCACGGAGAGGTCGCCGTGGCGCAGCACGCTGCCGCCTTCGTCGCGCACGCCGAAGGCATGGGCGGCATCGTAGATGACCTTGAGGCCGTAGTTGTCGGCGATCGTCTGGATGCGCGCGGTGTCGCAGGGATGGCCGTAGCAGTGCACGGGCAGGATGGCCGTGGTCTGCGGGGTGATGGCGGCCTCGATGCGGGCGGGGTCGAGGTTGAGCGTGACCGGATCGATGTCGACGAACACCGGCTTGATGCCGTTCCACAGCAGCGAATGCGCGGTGGCGACGAAGGAATACGGTGTGGTGATGACCTCGCCGCCAATGCGCAGGGCCTGCAGCGCGGTGACCAGCGCGAGCGTACCGTTGGTGAAGAGCGCGACGTGCTCGACGCCAAGGTGGTCGCACAGCGCACGCTCGAACTGCTGGTGGAAGGGACCGTTGTTGGTGAGCCATTTGTTCGCCCAGATCTGCTCCAGGTAGGGCAGGAATTCATCGAGCGGCGGCAGCACCGGCTGGGTGACGGGAACGACAGCGGGCTTCTCGGACGACGTCATGTTCTCCCTTTGCATGCGGCTTCCGCAGGCAGTTCGATTTCGAAGGCCTCGACGGGCTGGCCCGTGCAGTGGCGCGTCCACATGCCCCGCAGGGCGAGGCGCACGCTTTCGGACAGCCGCAGCGGATCGCGCAGCGGATGCCGCATCAGCTGTTCGCGCAGGCCCGCGCGCAGGGCGGCCAGCGCGGGCAGGTTGCGCGCCCACGCGAGACCGCGTTCGACGAAGGCATCGGCGCTTTCGACGGCAAAGCCTTCGACGCCGGCCTGCAGCAGGTTCGCCACGCCGACCCGGCCCGGCATGCTCGCGCCCGCCAGCGTCAGCGTCGGCACGCCCATCCACAGCGCATGGTGGGTGGTGGTGCCGCCATTGTAGGGAAAGGTGTCGAGGCAGAAATCGACCCGGTGATGCAGCGCGAGGTAATCCGCCATGCCGCTGCGCGGATGGAAGGTCAGCCGGTCGGCGGCGATGCCCTCGGTTTCGAACCAGCCGCGCAGGGTCTCGTGTCCGCCTGCGGGCATGGCCCCCAGCAGCAGGCGCGCATCCGGCAGCGTGCGTAGCAGGCGCGCCCATAGCGCGATCACGGCGCGGTTCAGCTTGTTGGGCCGGTTGAAGCTGCCGAAGGTGACGTAGCCGTTTTCCAGCGCCGGCAGGGCATTGACGGGCGGCGCAGCGGGGTCGGGCTGGAAGGGCGCGATCCCGGGCAGGCGCACGATCTTCTCGACGAACTGGTCGTCGAAACGCCCCGGCGGCAGAAGGAAGCGATCGCACAGGAAATAATCGACCGCGGCAAGACCGGTGGTGCCGGGATAGCCGATCCAGCTTGCCTGCACGGGTGCGGGCTTGCGCGCGAACACGGGCAGGCGGTTGTAGCCGGTGTGGCCCGAGAGGTCGACGAGCAGATCGATGCCGTCGGCGCGGATCGCGTCGAACAGCGCGTCGTCGCTCCACGTCGCCACCGACTGCCAGTGCGCGAAGCGGCCACGCAGCCGTTCGGTGACGTCGTCCTCGATGCGGCCGTTGAAGTAGGCATGCAGTTCGAGGTCAGGGCACCCCGACAGGTAGTCGAGGATGGGTTCGAAGAACGAGGCGACGGCATGCTGGAAGAAATCGGCCGACACGAAGCCGACGCGGATGCGCCGGGCGGGATCGCGCGGATTGTCGTGCACAGGCCAGAACGGTCGCAGCGGCGTGCCGATCCGGTCGCCAAACGCCCGATGTGCGGCAACGGTGGCGGGCTCACCCGCCCGGCTCAGCGTGAGGAAGTGCAGCAGATTGCTGTGCAGCATGGCAATGTCCGGCCGCAAGCGCAGCGCTTCGCGAAAACTTGCTTCGGCTTCGTCGACCAGGCCCAGGCTGAACTGCGCCTGGGCCAGGCTGCTCAGGGTGGCGACACTGTCCGGCGCCGCTGCCAGCGCGCGCCGGTGGCAGGCCAGGGCCTCGTCCGAGCGCCCCTGTTCCTGCAGCAGCATGCCGAGCGCATTGCCCGTCCGCGGATCATCGGGTCGCAATTCGAACGCCCGGCGGTAGTGGACTTCGACCTCGTTCAGGCGCCCGCCCTGACGCAGCAGATCGCCCAGCGCGACGTGCGCGCCGGCATCGCACGCATCGAGCTCGATCGCCTTGCGATAGTGCTGTTCGGCCGCGCGCACTTCTCCCTGTGCAAGCAAGGTCTGTCCCAGGTTGCGGTGCGCGGCGGCGAAATCGGGCAGGCGGGCGAGCGCCAGGCGGAAGTGCACGGCCGCCTCGTCCAGCTGCCCCTGGCGCTGCAGCACGATGCCGAAACTGTTGAGCGCCATGGGGTTGTCCGGCACCAGTTCCAGCGCGCGTCGGCAGCTCGCCGCGGCTTCGTCGAGGCGGTCGAGCGCCTGCAGCACGCCGCCCAGATTCGCGTGCGCCTCGGCGTAGCCGGGCCGGATGCGCAGCGCCTCGCGCAGCGCCGCTTCGGCCTCTTCCCTGCGCCCCTGCGCGTCGAGCAGCACGCCGAGATTGAGATGGGCGTCCGCATAGCGGGGATCGATGCACAGGGCGTGCCGGTAGGCCGCCTCCGCCTCGTCCGCCCGTCCCTGTCCCTGCAGGACGACGGCCGCGTTGTAGTGCGCCTCGACGTCGTCCGGCAGCAGCGCGGCGGCCTTCAGCATGGGTTCGACGGCCTCGGCGTCGCGGTCCAGGCGTTTGAGGGCGACGCCCAGGATCTTCCAGCCGAAGGGATCGTCGGGGTAGTGCACGGTCAGGCTGCCGGCGTGCGTCGCCACCGCCTCGTACTGGCCGGCTTCGAACAGGTGCACGATGGCTTCCATCGTCGCCCGGTCGGCGCCCCTGCCCGTTGCGGCGTCGGCGACGACGTCGACGCCGATGCGTGCCGCCAGCGCCAGGACGTCGGGGCCTTCCAGGCCCTGCTGGCGCGCCTGCGCCAGCATCGCGCGGGCGTCGTCGCCCTGCCCCGCCTGATGCAGGGCGTCGATGTAGCCCAGCCAGTACTGGCCGTTCGCCGGTTCGGCTTCGAGCGCGGCCGCGAGGTAGGCCAGTCCCGCTTCGGGCTGCTGCGCCTGCACGGCGATGCGGCCGAGGTTATGGTTGGCTTCGGCGTGCGCGGGCTGTGCCTGCAGGACGCGCTGGTAGAGCGTGCCCGCCTCGAACAGCTGGCCGTCGCGATGCAGCGCGCGCGCGTCCTGCATCATTTGTTCGATGGATAGCGACCCGGTGTGGGGGGGATGCGCCTCGGCAGTCATGGTCGGCCTGCGGGTTGGATGCCGCCATTATGCCGGGATACGCAAAAAAAACGGGGGCCGAAGGCCCCCGTTGCGGGTGCACGGCGCGCTTATTTCAGCGGCACGAGCTCCACGCGGCGGTTCAGCGCGCGACCGGCTTCGGACGCGTTGTCGGCGATCGGGCGCGATTCGCCGTAGCCTTTGGCGACCAGGCGGTCGGCCGCGATGCCCTTGGCGACGAGGTAATCGCGCACGGCTTCGGCGCGGCGCTGCGACAGCCTGAGGTTGTGATCGTCGTCGCTCCAGCTGTCGGTGTGGCCGGCCACTTCGACCTTGATGGTGCCCCACTGCTGCAGCGTGGCCGCGGCGCGGTCGAGGATGGCGACGGCGTCGGGACGCAGGGTAGCCTGGTCGTTGTCGAAGCTCACGCCGGTGAGCACCAGGGTGGCCGGCATGGGCGCCGCCGGGGCGGGCACCACGACGGGTGCGAACACGGGCGCAGGCGGCGGGCAGCCGTCGGCGGTCTGCGCGGGCACGGTGGGGCACTTGTCCAGTGCATCCGCCACACCGTCACCATCGCCGTCAGGCTCGCAGCCATCGGCGTTCACCGCACGGCCGGCGGGCGTCGTCGGACACTTGTCCAGCGCATCCACCACGCCGTCGCCATCGCCGTCGGATTCGCAACCGTCGGCGTTGACCTTGCGCCCGGCAGGGGTGGTCGGACACTTGTCCGCGACATCGGCAACGCCGTCGCCATCGCCATCGGGCTCGCAGCCGTCGGCATTGACCTTGCGCCCGGCCGGGGTGGTCGGGCATTTGTCGATTTCGTCGTAGACACCGTCCTTGTCGCCGTCGGGCACCGTGCAGGGCACGCCCAGCAGTTCGCGGCCGGGGCAGCCGATGGTGCGGAAGAGTTCGTAGCCGATGGTCTTGCCGGTGGGGCTGGCCAGGTTGGAGGGGTCGTAGAAACTGCCCACGGCAGCGTGGGCGCCGACTGCACCCAGCGCCATGAGGGCTGCGCCCGCCAGGCCGAGGAATTGAGAAATACGCATGAGGGTTGAGCTCCTGTTGTGAAAATCGGTCGGACCGCACGCGGCCGGACCCGTATTGTCGCCGAAGTCGGCCCCGAAGACACGGCCGACCGCATTCGCCACTGTAGCCGCCCGCAGGGCCGGTCAGGCGAACTTAACGAGTTTTAACAGTTCACACCTGCGGCAGGCGGCACGGGACGCCTGCTGTAGACTCGGGACATCGAGCCGCCTTTTGTCGGCCGGGATCCAGCCGGCCCATTGCCCATGCCGCACGAAATCGAACTCATCACCACCATCGCCGCCGCGCTCGGTCTGGCCCTTATCCTGGGCTTTGGCGCCGTGCGCATGGGCCTGCCTGCGCTGGTCGGCTATCTGCTCGCCGGCGTGGTGATCGGGCCGTTCACGCCGGGATTCGTCGCGGATACCGCGCTCGCCGGCCAGCTTGCGGAAATCGGCGTGATGCTGCTGATGTTCGGCGTGGGGCTGCATTTCTCGCTCGACGACCTGTTGTCGGTGAAGAAGATCGCCCTGCCCGGAGCCGTGGTGCAGATCGCGGTAGCAACGCTGATGGGCATGGCGCTGGCCTGGACCTGGGGCTGGAGCACGCTGGCGGGGATCGTGTTCGGCCTCTCGCTATCGGTCGCGAGCACTGTCGTGCTGCTGAAGGCGCTGGAAGGCCGCGCTGCGCTGGCCACGCCGAACGGACGCATCGCGGTGGGCTGGCTGGTGGTGGAGGATCTGGTGATGGTGCTCGTGCTGGTCCTGCTGCCGCCGCTGGCGGGGCTGTCCGGCGACGCCGCGCAGCCGGCGCATTCGCTGCTGGCCACGCTCGCGCTCACGGTCGGCCAGGTGGCGGTGTTCATCGTGCTGATGCTGGTGGTTGGACGGCGTTTCTTCCCCTGGCTGCTGTGGCAGGTTGCGCGCACCGGCTCGCGCGAACTGTTCACGCTGTGCGTGGTGGCCGCCGCGCTCGGCATCGCCTACGGCTCCTCGGCGCTGTTCGGCGTGTCGTTCGCCCTCGGCGCCTTTTTCGCCGGCATGGTCCTGCGCGAATCGGCGCTGAGCTACCGCGCCGCCGAGGAATCGCTGCCGCTGCGCGACGCCTTTGCCGTGCTGTTCTTCGTATCGGTGGGCATGCTGTTCGACCCCCGCGTGCTGCTCGAACAGCCGCTGCAGGTGCTGGCGGTGGTGGCGGTGATCGTGTTCGGCAAGTCGCTCGCCGCGCTGCTGCTGGTACTGGCATTCCGCTATCCGCTCAACACCGCGCTCACGGTCTCGGCCAGCCTTGCGCAGATCGGCGAATTCTCGTTCATTCTGGCCGGGCTGGGGGTGGGGCTCGGCGTGCTGCCCGCGCAGGGGCAGAGCCTGATCCTGGCCGGCGCGATCATTTCGATCGCGCTCAATCCGCTGCTCTTCCAGGCGATCGAGCCGTTGCAGACGTGGCTGCTGGCGCGCTCGCAACGTGCCCGCGCGCTGGAACGGCGCGACGATCCGCTGGCCGAGCTGCCTGCCGGCGTGGCATCGGAAACGCTTACGCAGCATGTCGTACTGGCCGGCTACGGCCGGGTGGGCCGGCACATCGCCGAATCGCTCGCGGCCCGGGACATAATGCTGGTGATCGTCGAGCAGCAGCGCGAAGTCGTCGAGTCGCTACGCGCACGCGGCGCACACGCGGTGGTGGGCGACGCGGCCGACGCCGCCACGCTGATCCAGGCCCACGTGGCACGCGCGCGGCTGCTGGCCGTTGCGCTGCCCGACGCCTTCCAGGTCCGCAAGATGATCGAGATCGCACGCACGCTCAATCCGCGCATCCGCATCGTGGCGCGCAGCCACAGCGCAGAGGAGGCCGAACTGCTCCGGCGCGAGCATGGCGTCGTCGTGCTCGAAGGCGAGCGCGAACTGGCCCTCAGCATGATCCGTCACGTGGAATCGGCGCTGCGCGAAGACAGCGCAAACGCGCACGCCTAGACGACGCCCCCATCCTGCCGGCACAGTTCCGCCAGCTCGCCGAAATAGCGGGTCTTCTTCACGTCGGTGCGCTGCAAGACCTGCGGCAACCGACGCAGTGCGCGCAGCCACGCGGTGCGCGCGAACGCCGCCCTCACGCCGGCGCGCACGTCCGGCGTTTCGTGCGCCAGCATGGCCGCCAGGGCGGCGTGCAGCGCGGGCAGGCAGTCGGCGAAATGGACGCTGGTGGAAAAGCAATACGGCAACCAGTCGCGCGTCTGCGCGTCGGCCAGCGGCATCGCGGCGAGCGCGTCGTCCTCGAAATCGATGGCGCCGAGACCGGACGCGTCGGACCAGACGAAATTGCGCGCGAAGGCCTGCGAGAGATACTGGCCGGCCTGGTGCGCCTGCAGGATGTAGTCCGCCCCGCGTTGCCACAGCGCCAGCCGCGCGGCCGGCGCGGCGCGGCGGATCATCGACTCGAGCGTCGTGCTGCCGAGGTCGGACAGCAGCAGCCAGCCGTCCGCTTCGTCGAAGATGACGGGCGCGTGGAGGCCGGCTTCGCGCAGCGCGCGGATGCGGCGCGCCTCGATGCGCAGGCCCGCATCGCCGCCATGTGGGCGCACGGCCTGCATCGCCGGCTGTCCCAGCGCGCGCGCCGCGGCGGCAAGCAAACGGTAGCGCCAGGCCGGCGGCTGCGCGACCGCGAGCTTGAGCCAGGCCGCTTCGCCACGCCAGGCGACGGGCGCGATGTGGCGACCGCCGGCACGCATCCGCGCCACCTGCGATTCGACGTCTGCGTGCGTGGCGAGCGGCGCGCGCGGCCCGGTCATGCTCAGCGCAGGTGGTCGGGGGTTTCGAGCGGCGTGCGCTGCACCTGTTCGCTGTGCGATTCCGGCTGGAACCAGCCGAGCTTCTCGCGCAGCTTGACGACGTTGCCGACGATGATGAGCGTGGGCGCCTTGAGTTTGGCCGCTTCTGCCAGCGCCGTCAGGTTCGACAGGTCGCCGGTGATGACGCGCTGCGTGGGCAGGGTACCGTGCTGCACGATCGCCGCCGGCGTGCTGGCATCGAGACCGTGCCTGACCAGCGCATCGCACAGCAGCGGCAGCCCTTTCAGGCCCATGTAGATGACGATGGTCTGGTCGTGCCGCGCAATGCCTTCCCAGTTGAGGTTGAACGTGTTGTCCTTGAGATGCCCGGTGACGAAGGCGACCGACTGCGCGTAGTCACGGTGCGTGAGCGGAATGCCCGCGTAGGAGGCGACGCCGGCCGCCGCGGTGATGCCTGGCACGACCTGGAAAGGCACGCCGTGCTCGACCAGGGTTTCGATCTCCTCGCCGCCGCGGCCGAAGATGAAGGGGTCGCCGCCCTTGAGGCGCAGCGTGCGCTTGCCCTCCTTGGCCAGACGCACCAGCATGAGGTTGATCTCCTCCTGCGGCACCGCATGGTCGTCGCGTTCCTTGCCGACGTAGATGCGCTCGGCGTCGCGCCGGCACATGTCGAGGATGGGCTGCGAGACGAGACGATCATGCACGATCACATCCGCCTGCTGCATCAGGCGCAGCGCGCGGAAGGTGAGCAGGTCGGGATTGCCGGGTCCGGCGCCGACGAGGTAGACCTCGCCGCGGCTGATGTCGTGCGTGGCGGCGTCGGCGATCATGGCCAGCAGCTGCTTCTCGGCGTCGGCGTCGCGCCCGGAGAACACCATTTCGGCGACTGGCGAGAGGAAGACCTTTTCCCAGAAGGCGCGGCGCTGCTCGGGTTTGACGGCGGCGCGCACGCGGTCCTTGAAGCGCGAGGCGAGCGTGCCGAGGCGGCCGTAGGCGGCCGGGATCAGGGTCTCCAGGCGCGCGCGCAGCATGCGCGCCAGCACCGGCGACTCGCCGCCGCTCGAGACCGCGACCATGATGGGCGAGCGGTCGATGATGGACGGCAGGATGAAGCTGCACAGCGCCGGCTTGTCGGCAACGTTGACCGGGATGTGGCGCGCGCGCGCCGCCTCGGCGATGGCCTGCGCCACCGCGGTGTCGTCTTCCACCACGATGACGGCGTCCTTGCCTTCGAGCAGGTGCGGCGCGAACTGGTCGGCGACACGCGCCACGCGGTCGGCGTGCGGCAGGCGCGCCCAGCCTTCGTGCAGTTCGGGGGCGACGACGTCGACGCACGCACCGGCGCGCAGCAGCAGTTCGGCCTTGCGGGCGGCCGTCTCGGAGCCGCCAGCCACCAGGCAGTGGCGGTCGCGCAGGTCGAGGAAGATGGGCAGATAGTTCATGGCTTACTCGGTAACGGATGCGTCGCCTTCCGGCGCATCTTCCTGGGAATAGGGCGGGATGAAGATGAAGCGCATGTCGCCGGGATTCAGTTCGACGAAATCGAGGGTGACGCCCTGCAGGTAGGGTGTGCTCGAGGCGGCGATGAGCAGCTCGATGCCGTTGACGACAAGATGTTCGTCGGCTTCGCGCTCGGTGTCGAAGCCCATGCCGTAGTTCACGCTGCCGTCGTCTTCCTGGTAGGCCGCGACGCGCAGGATCATCTCGTACACGTCGGGATTGTTGTTGGCGCGGCGAATCTGTTCGGCGGCGGCGTCGGTGATCTTGATCATGGCAGTCCTCGTTGTTTATGCGGCCACGCGTGCCTTGCGCGCGCGCACCTGATGCAGAAAGGGGGCGATCCAGCCCTGCGCGCCGCTGCCGCGCCGGTGTACGTAACCGGCCAGCAGATTGTGCGCCTGGTAGCCGTCGTGCGTGCCGTCGATGCCGTGGCCGCGCACGACCCTGTAGGCAAAGTCTGCGCTCGCAGGCAGGTTTTCAAGACTGGAGTAATGGAATTCGTGCGCCGGGATGACCGCGGTTTCGCCCCAGCGGTCTCTGCCGCTCGGCTGCAGGCGCGCATAGCCGCGTCCCACGGGGCGCGCATGCATCACGGTGTCGCCCGGCACCACGCCGACCATCTGGCGCGTCTCGCCCTGCCAGCTCAGGCTTCTCGACAGGTACATGAGCCCGCCGCACTCGGCGTAGGCCGGCAGGCCGGCTTCGATGGCGGCGCGTATGCTGGACCGCATGCCGGCATTGGATTCGAGCGCAGCCATGAACATCTCGGGAAAGCCGCCGCCGATGACGAGCCCGTCCGCCGCGGGCAGGGCCGCGTCCCGCAGCGTGTCGAATTCGACCAGTTCGACATTGGCGGCGCGCAGGGTATCGAGGTCTTCGCTGTAGTAGAAGCCGAAGGCCGGGTCGCGCGCGATGGCGATGCGCACGCGTGCTGCCGGCGCTTGCTGGGCTGCGGCCTGCGCTGGCATTTCGAAGCGCGGGGCGTTGTCCGCGATGGCGAGCAGGCGGTCGAGGTCGACCTGCGCGGCAACACGCGCGCCGACTGCGTGAATCCGTGCCTGCGCCGCCGCCTGTTCGTTGGCCGGCACCAGCCCCAGGTGACGTTCTGCGATCTGCATGCCGGTCTCGAACTGCACCGCACCGAGCACTTCGACGTCGGTGTAGTGCTCGATCACGGCGCGCAGCTTGGATTCGTGCCGGTTGCCGCCGAGCTGGTTGAGGATGACGCCGGCGATGCGGATGTCGCGGTCGAAGGCCTGGTAGCCGAGGATGAGCGGTGCCACGCCGCGCGTCATGCCGCGCGCATCGATCACCAGCACGACCGGGGCGCCCAGCAGTTTGGCGAGCGCGGCGTTGCTGTTGCTGCCGTCGAGGTCGAGGCCGTCGTAGAGTCCCTTGTTGCCCTCGATCAGGCTGATGCGGGCGTCTTCCGAGGCGCGCGCGAACTGCGCGACGATCTCGTCCTGCTGCATCATGTGGAAGTCGAGGTTGTAGCAGGGACGGGCGGCGGCCATGCCGAGCCACAGCGGGTCGATGTAGTCGGGCCCCTTCTTGAAGGGCTGCACGGCGTGTCCGCGCGCGGCGAGCGCAGCGGCGAGCCCGAGCGTGAGGGTGGTCTTGCCGGACGATTTGTGGGCGGCGGAAACGAACACGCGGGGCTTTTCAGCCCCGCGTGTCCCTGGTGTCATGGCCTGCTGCATCGCGCCGCCTGCTCATCCGCCGCACTGGCCGGCGGGCATGATCAGTGTTCGAGCTTGGCGACGGTGGCGTCGTCCAGGCTGACCGGCAACAGACGCAGCACCTTGACTGCGAAGGTGGTCACCAGCAGCGCGATGGCCACGCCGCCCAGGCCGAGGAAGATTTCGGGCGTGCTGGGCGCATAGCTGTGGATTTCGCCGTCGAAGTAGCTGCTCTTCTGGAGCATGCCGGGGAAGAGATCGAGCGGCCAGGCCTGCGCGCCGATGATGGTGACGTACATCTGCATGAGGCCGCCCGCGACGACCAGCGCACAGGCGATCATGATCCAGGTGCGGCTCTTGCCCATTCCGCTCAGCAGGATCATCAGCGGAATCACGCAGCCGATCAGGATCTGGCCGACCCAGAACAACGTGGTGTAGATGCCGCCGTCGCGCAGGATGAAGGCTTCCACCGCGTGGTATTTGGTGAAGTACATGCTGGTCATGTGGTGCACGACGACGAAGTACAGCGCAGCGGCGACGAACACCGCGAGCAGGGTACGCAGGCGCTGCATCACGAGGTCGCCGAGGTCGCGGCCGGTCCAGGCATAGGCAGCGGCGAGCACCATCAGGTAGATCGCGAGGCCGTAGGCGAAGGACATGATGATGAACATCGGGGCCATCACGGCGCTGCCGTAGAGTTCGCGCGCGATCAGGAAACCGAACAGCGAACCGGTACCGGTGGTGAGCGCCAGGCGCCAGATGAACGCGGCGGTACCGGCCGCCTTCGAGTAGGCCTTGACGCTACGGTCGAGCATGGTCCACAGGTAGATGCCGACCAGCGCGAAGAAACCGGAATACAGGAAGACGTTCCAGGTGAACATCGACTTGAAGTTGAAGTGCGTCATCGCCACGATCAGGCGGTCGGAACGCCCGAGGTCGAGCACCAGCACCAGGAGGCCGCCCAGCATCAGCGCCAGGGCCAGGATGGCCGACAGCGGGGCCAGGGGCTTGTACATCGGCTTGTTGAAGACCGAGGCGATCGAGGCGACGTTCAGCGCGCCGGAAGCCGCGACGATCAGGAACACGGCGAAGACGTGGGGCAGGCCCCAGACCGTCTGGTTGTCCATGCCGGTGACGACATGGCCGTGGTGGTGCATGTAATTCCAGGACAGGGCGCCGAACAGGACGAACAGACCCAGTGCCCCGAACAGCAGCCAGTACTTGAGGCTGCTGCCTTCTACTTCGCGGAAGGTGATGCTTGCCATAGTGGTTTAGATTCCGTGATAGCGAACGCCGAGATTCAGGTTGAGGTCGGCGCGCACCTGCTTGGTCGGCAGTTCGCGCAGACGCCTGGAGATCTCGGACGCGGGATCATTCATGTCGCCGAACACCAGCGCGTTGTGGCCGGCGGCGGTACAGGCCTCGACGCAGGCGGTGGTGCCGTCGCCGCGATCGACCTTCTGCACGCAGAAGGTACACGATTCCACGCAGCCGATGCCGCGCGGCACGTCGGGTTTCTGGGTATCATTCAGCGGCTCGTGCACGAGCGAACGTGCCTTGTAGGGGCAGGCCATCATGCAGTAACGGCAGCCGATGCAGGTATGGCGGTTGACCAGCACGATGCCGTCGGCGCGCTTGAAGGAGGCGCCGGTCGGGCAGACGTCCACGCACGGCGGTTCGGCGCAGTGCTGGCACATCATCGGCAGGTTGGTCTCGATCTTCGACAGCGGATCCTGCAGTTCCAGCTTGCGGATCCACTGCGGCGCCTGGCGGGGATGCTTGCTCTCCGCCACCGGGGTCCAGCCGTTTTCGGTGCTGCAAGCCGACACGCACTCGTTGCAGCCGGTCGCGCATTTCGTGGAATCGACGAGCATGCCCCAGCGCACCGCACTGCTGGCAGGCTGATCTTCAGGGCGGCCGTGGGCGACCTCAATCAGCATCACGCCCGGCGCAACCACCAGGCCCGCGGCAGCGACGCCGGCGGCGCCCATGAAGCGACGGCGTTCGGGCGAATCCGGCGTGGCGTTCTCAGTGGACATCGGTTTCATTTCATTCATCGTGCAACCTCGGCCATCTCTTCCGCGCTGACCTTGCTGTTGGCCGTGGCCGCGAGCTTGTGCGCGTAGTGTGCCGATTCGGCATTGAGCGGGTGCATCGCCATCGAGCCTTGCGGCTTGGTGGAATGACAGTCGAAGCAGTCGATCTGGACGGCGGCGTAGCTGTGGCAGCTCACGCAGAAATCGTCCTTGCTCGCCGCTACGCTGCCGGTCTTCTCGCTGGCGTGGCATTCGATGCATTGCTTGAGGCTGTATTTCTTGGTGCGGATGCCCTCAAGCACCGTTTCGTCGCGCTGATGCATCAACACCTTCATGTGGTTGCGCCGCATGAAGTCGTTGCTTTCGACGCAGTGCTCACCCTTGACGGCCTTGGTGATCACCGGCTTGGGCGCACCGGTCTGGGCGGGCGCGTCCGCACCCGCCCAGGCCAGCGCGGCGGCAGTCAGCACCACCGCGCCCAGCGCCACGAGACGTTTCATCTTTCCTGCCACGTTTAGTCACCCATGCCCATGACGATGTAGCCGGTCGGGCAGACGTCGGCGCAGATATGGCAGCCGATGCACTTGCCGTAGTCGGTGTCGACGTAACGGCCCACGGTCGGATTGTCCTTCTTCTTCACCTTGAAGACGGCAGTCTGCGGGCAGTACACCACGCAGTTGTCACATTCGAAGCACTGGCCACAGGACATGCAGCGCTTGGCTTCGTCGACGACCTGCTTGTCGGACAGGGCATGCAGGCGCTCTTCGAAGTTGCCGAGCGCGCCTTCCTTGTCGAGCACCGTCACATCACGGATGTGGCGTGCCACGTTGGGGAAGTGGCCCAGGAACAGTTCGTTGTGCGGAATGATGTGGCGCTGCGAGCGGTCTTCGAAGTTGTGCAGGATGTCCTTGCGCTCCGAAGTGCCCCAGATCTGGCCCTTGACTTCGCTATACTCGTGGCCGGATTCGAGCCACTTGCGGATTTCGTCGAAGTGGTGGACGTCAACCTTGGGACGCTTGTCGAGTTCCTTGCCGGCGAGGAAGGCATCGATGCCGTCGACGGCGATCGAGGCGTGGCCGATCGCGGTGGTCAGCAGGTGCGGACGCAGCACGTCGCCGCCGACGAAGATCTTCTCGCTGCCGGGGAAGCGGTAGTTCTTGTCGGCTTTCATCAGGCCGTTGTTGTTGTTGAACTTCTCGAGACCGGTGAAATCGACGCCCTGGCCGATCGCGGAGACGATCAGGTCGCCCGGCAGGTCGCGCTCGGTGCCTTCGATGATCTTGGTCTGATTGCCTTCCATCACGAACTCGGCCACGCGCAGCGCGGTGGCACGGCCGTTGGCATCGACCACGACGGAAACCGGGGTCACGCCGCCGATGATCTCGATGCCTTCCTGCTGGGCATGTTCGACTTCGTGCTTGTTGGCGGCCATCTTGTCGATGGTGGCACGCGAGACCAGCACCACCTCGGCGCCTTCGCGGGCGGAGATGGAGGCGACGTCGGAAGCCATGTGGCCGGCGATGACATTTTCGGGACGGTCGTCGCGAGTGCCTTCCTTGGTCACGTTACCCAGGCGGCGGGCAACGGTCGCAACGTCGATGGACGTATCGCCGCCGCCGATGACGACGACGCGGTTGCCGACGTGCTGCAGGCGACCTTCGTTGAAGGCGCGCAGGAAGGCAACGGCAGTCACGCAGTTGGGGGCCTCGGCGCCGGGAACCGGCAGCGGACGGCCGGCCTGTGCACCCATGGCCATGAAGATGGCATCGTAGTTCTTGTCGAGCTCGTCGAAGCTGATGTCGGTGCCGACGCGGGTCTTCAGGCGGGTTTCCACGCCGAGGGCGATGATGCGGTTGATTTCGGCATCGAGCATTTCACGCGGGGTGCGGAAGCCGGGAATGCCGTAGCGCATCATGCCGCCGAGTTCTTCGTGCTCGTCGAAAATGGTCACGCCGTGGCCGCGCAGGCGCAGCTGGTAGGCCGCGGCCAGGCCGGCGGGACCGGCGCCAATGATGGCAACCTTCTTGCCGGTTTCGGCGGCGGTCGAGGTGTAGGCCATGTTGTTTTCGATGCCCCAGTCGCCGACGAAGTGTTCGACCGAGTTGATGCCGACGTGGTCTTCGACCATGTTGCGGTTACAGCCGGACTCGCACGGCGCCGGGCAGACGCGGCCCATCACGCCGGGGAAGGGGTTGGCTTCGGTGATGCGGCGGAAGGCGTATTCCTGCCAGGTCACGCCTGCGGGCGGCTTCTCGATGCCGCGCACGATGTTGAGGTAGCCGCGAATGTCTTCACCGGCCGGGCAGGAACCCTGGCAGGGCGGCGTGGAGAGCATGTACTCCGGGCACTTGTGCGTCCAGCTCGACTGGAAGATCCGGTCCTGCGACGAACGATAATTCTGGTCGGACTCGCCGTCCTTGTAGCGACGCCAAGTCAAGCCCTCGGTTTTTGTGCCTTTGTTTGTCGTGACAGCCATGTTGGTTCTCCTAACGCCTACGTAACTAAAGAAGAGTTGAAAACGCGATCAATCGGCCTGCTGCGGCGCCTCGAGCTTGATCGCCTTGCTGACCAGTTGGTGGACACCGCCCACCATGCTCATGTCAAAACCGTATTTTGGCAGGACCTTGGTGAACTGCGCCTTGCAGATGGCGCAGATGGTCGCCATGAAATTCACGCCGTGTTCCTGGACCACGGAATTCAATGCGGTCACACGCGGCAATGCGCCTTTCACGCGCACTTCCATCAGGTCGTCGGTCAGCAGACCGCCGCCACCACCACAGCAGAAGGTCGATTCGTAAATCGTGTCGTCCGCCATGTTGTGGAAATTGTTCACGACCTTCTGGATCAGTTCGCGCGGGATGATGAACTGACCACCCGGCATGTCGCCCATGCGCGAAGCACGCGCGACGTTGCAGGAATCGTGATAGGTCACCACCAGATCGTCGTTGGCCGAGGGATCGACCTGGATCTTGCCCTGCTTGATGAGGTCGTTGGTCAGCTCGCAGATGTGCTGCGGCTGCGGGTAATTGTGGTCGAGCTGCTTCTGCAGTTCGATCGAGAAGGGGTCGTCGCCGCCGTAGCCCAGGCCGGTGAGCGTGTTCCAGAAGCTGTAGGCCACGCGCCAGGCATGGCCGCACTCGCCGACAACGATGCGCTTGACGCCGAGTTCCAGCGCGGCGTCGCGAATGCGCATGGCAACCTTGCGCATGGTTTCGTAGTTGCCGTTGAAGAGACCGAAGTTGCCGGCCTCGGAAGCATGCGAGGACAGGGTCCAGCTGATGCCCGCGGCGTGGAAGACCTTGGCGTAGCCGATCAGCGATTCGACGTGCGGCTCGGAGAAGAAGTCTGCCGACGGCGTGACCAGCAGCACTTCGGCGCCCTGGACGTCCATCGGCATCTTGACCGGGACACCGGTATCCATTTCGATGTCCTCCTCGAGGCCCGCCAGCGTATCTTCGAGCGCGGGGCCGGGCAGGCCGAGGTTGTTACCGATCTTCTGGACCTTGCCGAGAATCTCGTTGGAATACTTCTGTCCCATGCCGACATGGTTGAGGATCTCGCGTCCCGCCATGGTGATTTCGGCGGTGTCGATGCCGTAGGGGCAGAACACCGAGCAGCGGCGGCATTCGGAACACTGGTGGTAGTAGCTGTACCAGTCGTCCAGCACTTCCTTGGTCAGGTCCTTGGCGCCGACCAGCTTGGGAAAGAGCTTGCCCGCGGTGGTGAAATAACGGCGGTAGACCTGACGCATCAGGTCCTGACGCGCCACCGGCATGTTCTTCGGGTCGGACGTACCCAGATAGTAATGGCACTTGTCGGTACAGGCGCCGCAGTGCACGCAAGCATCCAGGAAGACCTTCAGCGAACGGTATTTGCCCAGCAGGTCGCCCATCTTGTCGATGGCGCGCTCCTTCCAGTCCTCGCTCAGCTCGTGCGGATAGCCCATGAAATCCTGCACCGGCTTGGGCGCCAGGAAGGATTTGGCATGCGCCATCACGCCTTCGCGCAGCTTGGGAACCTCGATGGTTTCCTTGATTTCCGGAATGTCAAATTCTGCAGCAGCCACTTACGCGTCCTCTATCCGTATGCTTGCGTTTCCCGGTTCGCGCCGGCAACTCAGTTGTTCTGTTCCAGGCGCGCCGCCCAGGCAGCCACATGGCGATGCTCACGCGGATCGTCGACCTGATTGCGCGTGGGGCTGAAGAAGACGCCCGGCGCGTGCAACAGTTTGCTGATCGGGAAAATCATCATCAGCAGGGCCACCATCGTCAGGTGGGCCAGGATGATCGGATCTCCCGGCACGGGCTGCACGTCGAAGTACATCAGCCCCATGAAGAATTCCTTCAGCGCCACGATGTCGGTATGCACGACGAAGGTGGTCATCATCCCGCTCAGGCCGATGCCCAGCAGCAGCACCAGCATCAGGTAATCCGACGGCGTCGAGATGTAGCGCACGCGATCAACCAGGAAACGCCGCGCCAGCAGGCCACCCAGCCCCAGAACCATCATGAAGCTGGCGTATTTGCCGAAGGGCTGGACGAAGGCGAGCCATTCGGGGATCGGCGTCACGAAATAGCGGAGATGACGCACCAGCACGAGCAGCATGCCGAAATGGAACAACCAGCCGAACACCCAGATCCACTTGTTCGACTTGAAGAGGGATTCGAACACCACCACTTCCTTGGCCATGCGGTAGACCACGCCTTTTTTGGTGGTCGGCGCGGGCGTGGTCGGGATCTTCAGCGGCGCGGGGGTGCGGCTGTAGTCATATATCTTGTATGCCAGACCGACCACCAGCAGCAGCGCGGCCAGGTAGAACATGCCGGCAAAAATCATCGTCAACGTAGACAAACCCATTCCCCCAACAACGTCGTGTTTACGAATCGAACGCCGGACGCGATGCGTACCGCATTCGATCGGGAAACACGTGTTTGAAATCGAATCGCCCCGGTACTGCCGGGGCGACCCGAGCACTTCAATGCTTAGATACAGCCAGTCGGCTTCGGCAGGCCGGCGATCTTACAGGCCTGCTTGGCGGGGCCGTAGGGGAACAACTCGTACAGGTACTTGTTGTTGCCCTTCTCGGGGCCGAGCTTCTTGCCGATGGCCTTGGTCAGAACGCGCACAGCGGGAGCGATCTGGTATTCGGCGTAGTACTCACGCAGGAAGTTGACGACTTCCCAGTGGTTCTCGGTCAGGTCGACTTTCTCTTCGACAGCCATGTATTTGGCAATGTCTTCGTTCCACTGCGACAGGTCGACCAGATAGCCTTCTTCGTCGACTTCGACTTCTTTACCGGCGATGTTCACCATGGGCATAGCAATACTCCTTGATTAAAAGTTACAGCCAAGACTGACAGTTGCTGTGTTCCGCGACCAGATCCACAAAACCGCCGTAATCCACGACATTGACGCCGTCCAGCACACGCCCGGCCATGCCGCGCGCCGCCAGATCGGGACCGAGTGCGTAAATCTTGAGGTCAGCCTGTGCTGCCTGGATTTTCGCAGCCGCCGTGCCGCCCTTCGTCGCCGCGTAGACCGCGTCTTCGATCAGCAGAACGGCAGAACCCTTGGTGGCCATACGCAGGCAGCTTTCCAGCGAACCGCGGTCCGTGGCCGATTTATTCACTATATGCAGCATGTCCGTCCCCTTAGAAGCTGATCACGACGTCTTGCTCGGCCATGAGATTCTTCATCTCATCGACGGAGAGCACCGTCACATCCACAATCAGGTCGTCTTCGGACAGACCACGCGCATCCATCGACGCCTGGTCGACATAGAGCTTTTCGATGTCGTAGCCTTCGAGCGCACGGTAGGTCTTGGAGAAATCCTTGACCTCGATACCCTTGGTGTCGATACCCTTCATCAACTGGTACACGCCGTCGTCGGTGAACACCAGGCTCACGTCCTGGTCGAACGCCGCGGTGATCAATACCACTTCCAGACCCTCCAGCGCATACACGGTACCGTGCGGCGCCTTGCGGTTCAGGAACATGAATTTTTTGACGATGCCGGAGCCGTCGTCGTCCATATCCATATCGCTCATCTCGCTATTCCTCAATCCCCGAACGTCACGAGACGATCGTACTGAATACCCATTTCAACCAACTGGCCCAGACCGGAAATCCGGAAGCCGGGTGCCAGCACGTCATCGTTGATGCCACGCCGCTGGGCAGCGGCCACGCACACCACCAGATCGACGCCATGCTCGGCGGCCAGCTTGGACCAGCGCGCGGAAACATTGCGATCGTCCTGCGGCGGAGTCGCCAGGCGCGTGGAGTTATTCACACCATCGTGATAGAAAAACACGCGCGGAACGGTATGGCCTTTTTCGATCGCGGTGCGCGCGAACAGAAAAGCGGAATCGCTGGCCTGATGAGTGTAAGGCCCTTCGTTAATAAGAATGCCGAATTGCATGGCTAACTCAAACTCCGAAAAATGCGTCGTTGTTATTCATCAAACATCCGCCGCGGAATCACTCCGCGGCGGACATGACGACCATCGCCCGAACGCTCAGAAGCGGATGTGCGCAGAAGCGTTCAGGTTGTAACGACCACCACGCCAGTTGTCGATGTGGTACTTGGTGAAGGGCAGACCAGTCTTCTCGAAGAATGCAGGCCAGCCAATCCGGTCGATCCAGTCGATCATGCGCTCCCACGGCTTGCCATCGGCCTTGTAGGTGGCGAGGATCTTCTTGACCACTTCGCCCACTTCCGGCCAGCGCGGTGCGTTGTTCGGCAGGCCGGCAGCGACCAGCTTGTGGAAGGTCGGCTTGGAGCGGGCGTTGGAGTTCTTGCCGCCCACCCAGATCGCGATCTTGGAGTGCTCGGGATCGTTGATCTGCATCGGGGGGCAGGGCGGGAAGCAGGCGCCGCAGCAGATGCACTTCTTCTCGTCCACTTCCAGCGAAGGCTTGCCGTTCACCAGAGCGGGACGGATCGCAGCCACCGGGCAACGGGCGACGACGGAGGGACGCTCGCAGACGTTGGCAACCAGATCGTGGTTGATCTTGGGCGGCTTGGTGTGCTGAACGATGATCGCAATGTCGGCCTGGCCGCCGCAGTTGATTTCGCAGCAGGAGGTGGACAGCTTGACACGGTTGGGCATCTCGCACTTGACGAAGTCGTCGTACAGCTCGTCCATCAGCGCCTTCACCACGCCGGAGGCGTCGGTGCCGGGGATGTCGCAGTGCAGCCAGCCCTGGGTGTGGGCGATCATGGACACCGAGTTGGCGGTACCGCCGATGGGGTAGCCCTTGTCGTTCAGCGCCTTGATCAGCGGCTCGACCTTGGAACCGTCGGCCACCATGTATTCGATGTTGGAACGCGCGGTGAAGCGCACAAAACCGTCACCGTACTGGTCGGCAATGTCAGCCAGCTCGCGGATGGTGTAGTGGTCCATCTGACGCTGGGTACCCGCCTTGACGGTCCAGATTTCGTCGCCGGACTCAGCGCGGTGGTACAGGACACCCGGCTTGGGGTGGCTGTGGAACACCCACTTGCCGTAGTTCTTCACCATCACGGGGTGCATGTAGGGCATCGGATCCGGTGCGCCGGATTCGATAGGCGGACGTAGTTCTGCCATTTTTATCTCCAACTCTGAATTAAAGCACCGGGCACAGGCCACAAGGCCCATACCCGGGGTTAAGCGAAACTTAGGCTGCGGACTGCTTGTACTCGTTCCACTTCTCGACCTGCTCGTCCCAGTCGTCGGAACGGAAGTAGGGGTTGGAACGCGGCGAGCTGATCATGTTGGGATCGACCGGGATGTCCAGACCTTCCAGGAAGTTGGTCAGGCCGATACGTTCGATCATTTCACCGGTACGCTCGTGCTCCAGCGCGTTTTCGGCGAAGAAGTCGAGGATGTTGCGGGCCAGTTCGTTCAGCTTTTCGTAGTCTTCGTCCGACTCGAGCTTCATGAACGGGATCACGACGGTACCCATGGTCGCGCCGATCTTCAGCACGCCCTTGCCACCGACCAGGATCGAGACGCCCTTGTCGTTACCGGGCAGCAGGCCGCCGGGGATGACGTTCAGGCAATGCATGCAGCGCACGCAGTTCTTGTTGTCGATGCACATGGTCTGGCCGTTGCCCAGGTTGGCAGCGGATACATTGGCCGAAGCCTGGAACTTGCCGGTTTCGACCAGGGTGATGGCCTTGGTCGGGCACTTGCTGATCACGTCGTTGACGAGATCGTTCATGCCGTGGGCCTTCATGTAGTCCTGAACCTGCGCCTCGTTGACGCGGATGTTGTCGCGCCAGGTGCCGATGGTGGCCATGTCGGAACGCTGGATGGCGTTGACGCAGTCGTTCGGGCAGCCGGAGAACTTGAACTTGAACTTGTACGGCAGGGACGGACGGTGCATGTCGTCCAGGTTGTTGTTGATGACGGTACGCAGCGCCTTGGCTTCGTCGTAGCACGACATTTCACAACGGGCAGCACCCACGCAGGACATCGAGGTGCGCAGCGCGGGACCGGCGCCACCGAGGTCGAAGCCCATTTCGTTGAATTCGTCGAAGGCCTTCTGGACGTTTTCGGTCTTGATGCCCTGGAACATGATGTCGCCGGACTGACCGTGGAAGGCGATCAGGCCCGAGCCGCCGGTCGCGGACCAGACGTCGCACATCTTGCGCAGCAGGTCAGAGGTGTAGTGCATGCCGGCGGGCGGCTGGATGCGCAGGGTGTGGAATTCAGCCGCTTCGGGGAACAGCGGGTTGTGGTTCTCGTCCTTCAGTTCGGTGAAACGGGGGATCACGCCGCCGCCGTAACCGAACACACCGACCGTACCGCCCTTCCAGTAACCGAACTTGGTCTTGTAGGAGGTTTCCAGCTGACCCATGAGGTCAACCATCATGTCGTTATCTTTAGCCAGACGCTTGAGGCCGGTCACGAAACTGGGCCACGGGCCTTTCTCGAGCTCGTCCAGATTGGGCGTATCAATCATCTTCTTTGCCATGGTTTTCTCTCCTAGAACATTTCGAAATGCCCGTTCAGCAGGCAGCTTAACGGTATCCCCCCATCGTATTGGGTTGACCCCCACGCCACCATCATTCTGATGGGTAAATCGACTACTCCATCCCGGTAGGTCTCCACCTACCCAAAAGGAGTAGATCGTTTTCCCCAACGCGGTAATGCCTCGCAAGCGCAATCAGTGAGACATTAGCCGTCAATCACAGGAATCAATAAGAGTATTAAAATATTTTTGCCAACGCAAGCCCCTGTATCGGACAGGGTTGATTATGCAAGACTTCGCCTCAATTCAATGACGACCCGACGCAAGCCTTACGCGCCAGTCCGTTCAACAACGCCCGACGCACCGACAAACACGCAGAACGATCCGGATTCCCCATGCCTGAAATCACCCCGATTGACAAAATGCGCCTGCCCTTCGGCGGCCAGGAAGTCGAATTCCAGCACCTGACCCACGAAGCGGGCGGCGTGCCCTTCCTGCGCGTCCGCATCCGCGAAAACAAGCGCTTCACCATTTTCGACGTCGACCCGGTCAGCGCGGCAAAATGGGCCGAACTGATGGCGAACTGGGCCCGGGCCCACGCCGGAGACGCGCCGTGAGCTGGGGTTTCCCTGAAAACAAGCCCGAGGAATACGCCCCCCGCATGATCGACCTGCAGTTCGATCTCGTCGGCAGCACGATTCCCGCGGACAACGCCCAGTTGCTGGGCGACGCCATCCAGGCCATCCTCCCCTGGCTGAACGAGGACGGCGGCAGCGGCATCCAGCACCTGAAGGGCGCCGAAACGAACAGCGGCGACGCTTCCCTCAACATCAACCGGCGCACCAAGCTCTACATGCGGGTGCCCAAGGCACGCGTGGCGGACGCGCAGAAACTCTCCGGACAAACCCTCGATCTCGCCGGACACGCCCTCCAGATCGGCGGCTTCAAGACCCGGGAGTTCAGCCCTTTCGCCAATATCTACGCGCATTTCGTTGACACCGGCAGCGGCACTGAAGAACAATTCGTGCAGGACGTGATGCGCGAACTGGACGGTCGCTTTCAGCTGCGCTGCGGTTTCATCTGCGGCAAGCAGCAGACCCTGCGAAGCGCGGCCGGCCCGTTGACCGGCTACAGCCTGATGCTGCACGACGTACCGCCCCACAAGTCCCTGCAACTGCAGGACGAGGGCATGGGACGTCATCGCCTGCTGGGCTGCGGCATTTTCATTCCGCACAAATCCATAGCGCCGGTAGTGCCGGCGGTGCTTTAAACCCGTGCCGGTCCTGCCGGCCACACTTCAACCAACCACCGAAAGGAGAAACCATGTCTTATGTTGTGAATGGCGAAGAGCTCGAAACCGGCGAAGAGGACTTCCTGCTGGAAGCGAATTTCAGCGACGACGTGCCCCCGGTGATCGCCGCCAACGAAAAGATCACGCTGACCGACGAACACTGGCAGGTCATCAACTACCTGCGCGACAAGTACAAGGAAGACGGCCACACCCCGAACTTCCGCAACATGGTCGCCGAGCTGGAAGAGCTGCACGAAGGCGTCGACTGGAAAAAGAAGCTGTACGACCTTTTTCCCAACCAGCCCGCCCGCCAGGGGTGCCGGGTTGCCGGCCTGACCAAGCCGTACGGCAAGGGCGGCTACTGATCCTGCGCCTGTCGCGACATGGAAACGGGCAGCGGATACCGCTGCCCGTTTTTGCCTGAACCCCCTATCGATTGCCCGCATGTTCTCCAACACCCTTGTCACCACCGAAGATCTGGCCGCCCATCTGGACGATCCCAACTGGGTCGTGTTCGACTGCCGCTTCACCATCACCGACCCCGAGTCCGGACGCCTGGCCTACGACAAGGCACATATCCCGGGTGCCCGCT
Organism: Thiobacillus sp.; assembly: GCA_044227225.1. Taxonomy (GTDB): domain Bacteria; phylum Pseudomonadota; class Gammaproteobacteria; order Burkholderiales; family Thiobacillaceae; genus Thiobacillus. Next base: position 194,691 of record JBGAFM010000003.1, read on the forward strand.
ACGTGAATCTGGACAAGGACCTGTCGGCCCCCATGGGCACGATGACCGGCCGCCACCCCCTGCCCGATCCGCGCGTGCTCACCGAAAAGCTCTGCGCCTGGGGCGTGGGCGTCAACAGGCAGGTCGTGGTGTACGACGACAGCTACGGCTCGATCGCCTGCCGCATGTGGTGGCTGCTGCGCTGGCTCGGCCACCCCGGCGTGGCCCTGCTCGACGGCGGCTACCCGAAATGGACGCGCGAAAAGCGCCCGGTGACGGCCGACCTGCCCGAACCGCACAAGGCGGCATGCGCCTGCCTGCCCGAAACTTCGCAGATCGCCGTCGCCGAGGATGTGCTGCGCGCCTCGCAGACCGGCGATGCGATCATCCTCGACGCCCGTTCCGACCGGCGTTTCACCGGCGAATACGAACCCGCCGACCCGGTCGCCGGCCACGTGCCCGGCGCCTTCAACCTGCAGTTCGAGGATAATCTGGACGTGGACGGCACCTTCCTGCCGCCCGAGGCCCTGCGCGAGACCTACCAGGCCCTGCTGAAAGGCAAGCCCACCTGGCAGGTCATCCACATGTGCGGTTCCGGCGTCACCGCCTGCCACAACGTGCTGGCGATGGAGATCGCCGGCCTGCCCGGATCGCGCCTCTATGCCGGATCCTGGAGCCAGTGGATCACCGACCCCGCGCGACCCGTTGCCACAGGAGAATAGACCATGGTCAAGCCCGTCAGAGTCCGCACCGTCTGGTTCAAGAAGGACGGCGAACGTAGTCCCGAGGAAATCGCCACCGCCGTCGCCTCGACGACCTGGCGCGTCGCCGACAAGGCCGTCGACAATCTCGGCCGCGAGAACTACGACATCATCACGCCGGCCCGCGGCTTCAAGCTCATCGCCGAGTTCGTCGCCTTCCTGGTGCACTACTGCGACCGCATGGCCTACGCCACGCTCACGCCCGAGCGCCGCGTCGCCGTACTGCAGGCCATTGCCAACCGCCTCGGCGAGGTGATGGAGGAAAACATCATCAGCGTCGTCGGCAAGGGCGACGGCAGCCGCAACTACAAGGCCGAGTTCATCGACTTCCTCAATCGCCGCTTTGCAGACTACGCCGAATTCGAGTTTCCCGACGACGAGAAGGCCAGCTTCCCCGCGTTGCGTTTTCTCGGCCTGCAGATCCGCGACGAGATGGGCGACGACGACAAGACCTGGATCATGGACCAGATCATGGACATCGAGATGCCCGAGATGATGGGCACGGTCAGAAAGAGCTTCAAGGGCCTGCTGTCGGATGCGCCGGTGAAACGCGGCTTCGGCTCGCCCGACATGCTGCCGCCGGAGTAGGCTCAGGCGCGCATGGGCAATCCCTTCGACCTGGCCGACGACGCGGCGTACAGGGCCTGGCGCGACGCCAGGCTCGCCGCCTATCCGCGCAGCATCGATGAACTGGTCGTGCCGCTGGACGATCCGCGCCGCATCACGCGTGCGGAAAACGCCGCGCTCGCCTCCGCCTGCGCGCGCGCCAACATGGCGATCTACAGTGCCACGCACCTGCCTGCCGCCGACAAGTCGCTGGCCCTGCAACTCGGCCGCCAGCTCGGGCTGGAACGGCTCGAGGGCAACTACCTCGCCGACGAGGACGGCCTGTCGAGCATCACGCCGAACGAAGACGAAAGCCACGTTCGCGGCGATTTCATCCCCTACACGCACAAGCCGATCAACTGGCACACCGACGGCTACTACAACACGTCCGACCGCCGCATCCTCGGCATGACCCTGCATTGCGCGCAGGATGCCGAAGCCGGCGGCGAGAACAAGCTGCTGGACCACGAGATCGCCTACATCCAGCTGCGCGACTGCAACCCCGACTACGTCGACGCGCTGATGCAGCCGGACGCGATGACCATCCCCGCCCGCATGGACGAGGACAACGTCGCCCGCGCCGAGCAGAGCGGGCCGGTGTTCGCGGTCGACCCGGCGGAAGGCTTCCTTTACATGCGCTACACCGCGCGCACCCGCTCCATCGTCTGGCACGCCGGCGCCCGCACACAGGCCGCCGTGCGCACGCTCGCCGACATCCTGGCAGGCTCGGAGTACATCCTCGCAGCACGCCTCCGGCCGGGCATGGGCCTGGTCTGCAACAATGTGCTGCACACCCGCAGCGGATTTTCCGACTCCCCCGGCAAACGTCGCCTGCTCTACCGCGGACGCTACTACGATCGGCTGCGCTTCGATTACCGTCCCGCTGCCGCGCACGCGGCCTAGCGAGAGCAGGTAAAATAGCGCCCTCTTTCAACGGCCGGCCGCCGCAATGCAGCTACTCACCCTCGGGGTCAATCATCACACCGCGCCCCTCGCGATCCGCGAGCAGGTCGCGTTCGGCCCCGAAAAGCTGATCCAGGCGCTGCACGACCTGACGCAAAGCCAGCGCGCCTCCGAGGCGGCCATTCTCTCGACCTGCAACCGCACAGAGCTGTACTGCAATACCGCGTCGGCCGACGCGGTGACGCAATGGCTGGCCGATTTCCACCAGATCGAACGCCGCGAACTCGCCCCCTACCTGTACGCATTGCCGCACGAGCAGGCCGCGCAGCACGCCTTCCGCGTCGCCGCCGGACTCGATTCGATGGTGCTGGGCGAAACCCAGATCCTCGGCCAGATGAAGCAGGCCGTCGCCACCGCCGAAGAGGCCGGCACGCTCGGCCTCCTGCTGCACAAGCTCTTCCAGCGCACCTTCTCGGTCGCCAAGGAGGTCCGCACCAGCACCGAGATCGGCGCCAATTCGGTGTCGATGGCCGCCGCCGCGGTCAGGCTGGCCGAGCGCATCTTCCCCAGCATCAAGGACCAGGCCTGCCTCTTCATCGGCGCCGGCGAGATGATCGAGCTGTGCATCACACACTTTGCCGCACAGCATCCGCGCCGCATGACCGTGGCCAACCGCACCGCCGAACGCGCCCGCCCGCTGGCCGAGCGCTTCGGCGCCGGCGTGATTCCGCTCACAGCCCTGCCGGACGAGATCGCCGCCCACGACATCATCATCACCTCGACGGCGAGCCCGCTCCCGATTCTGGGCAAGGGCATGCTGGAACGCGCCATCCGGCAGCGCCGCCACCGCCCCATCTTCATCGTCGACCTCGCCGTGCCGCGCGACGTCGAGGCCGAAGTGGCCGACATGAACGACGTCTTCCTCTACAGCGTGGACGACCTCGGCCAGGTCGTGCGCGAAGGCATGGACAACCGCGTGGCGCAGGTTGCGCAGGCCGAAGCCATCATCGAGACCAGCGTCGAGAGCTTCGTACACTGGATGGAAGGCCGCGAGCTGGTGCCGGTGATCCGCCACCTGCGCGACAGCGCCGAACGCCACCGCCGCCACGAAATCGAGAAGGCCCAGAGAGCCCTGGCCCGCGGCGACGACCCGCATGCCGTGCTCGACGCCTTGTCGCATGCGCTGGCCAACAAGCTGCTGCACGCACCCACGCATGCGCTCAACCACGCTTCGCGCAGCGAACGCGACCAGTTCGTGCGCCTGATCAGCCAGTTCTACGGCTTGCCCAAGGAATGAAAGCCTCGTTGGCCGACAAGCTCGCTCGTGCCGACGAGCGGCTGGCGGAGCTCGATGCCCTGCTCGCCCAGCCCGAAATCGCGGGGGATATGGACAGCTTCCGCAAGCTGTCGCGCGAGCGGGCGGAGCTCGATCCGGTCGTCACGCTGTATCGCCAGTACAGGCAGGTCGAAAGCGACCAGAAAGCCGCGCATGAGATGCTCGCCGACCCGGACATGCGCGAGCTGGCTGAAGCCGAGCTCGCCGATGGCGCCAGCCGCATCGCGCAGCTAGAAATCGGCCTGCAGACCGCACTGCTGCCGAAGGACCCCAACGACGACCGCAACATCTTCCTGGAAATCCGCGCCGGTACCGGCGGCGACGAATCGGCGCTGTTCGCCGGCAACCTGCTGCGCATGTACACGCGCTTTGCGGAACGCCAGGGCTGGAAGGTCGAGCTCGTCTCGGAAAACCCCGGCGAAGTCGGCGGCTACAAGGAGGCCATCGTGCGCATCGTCGGTCCGGGCGCGTATTCGCGGCTGAAATTCGAATCGGGCGGGCACCGCGTGCAGCGCGTGCCGGAAACCGAATCCCAGGGCCGCATCCATACTTCCGCCTGCACCGTGGCCGTGATGCCCGAAGCCGACGAAGTCGGCGAGATCGACATCAACCCGGCAGACCTCCGCATCGATACCTTCCGTGCATCGGGTGCCGGCGGCCAGCACATCAACAAGACCGATTCCGCGGTGCGCATCACCCACCTGCCGACGGGACTGGTCGTCGAATGCCAGGACGACCGCTCGCAGCACCGCAACCGCGCGCAAGCCATGAGCGTGCTCGCTGCCCGTCTCAAGGATCGTGAAATTCAGGCCCAGCATGCGGCCGAGGCCAGCACGCGCAAGAGCCTGATCGGCAGCGGCGACCGCTCCGATCGCATCCGCACCTACAACTTTCCGCAGGGCCGCGTGACCGACCACCGCATCAACCTGACGCTGCACAAGATCGACGCGATGATGGACGGCGACCTGACCGAACTGCTCGACGCGCTGGCCGCCGAGCACCAGGCCGAGCAGCTCGCGGCGCTCTCCGGCGAACGCTGAGAACATGCCGGCTTCCGTCGCCAGCGTGGCCGGCCTGCTCGCCGAAGCCACGTCCCGACTGGCCGCCGCATGCGGACTCGAACCGCGCGAGGCCCGGCTGGAAGCCCGTGTCCTTGCGGGATTCGCCTGGCAGTGCGGCCCCGCCTGGCTGATCGCGCATGCCCCTGATCCGGTATCGCCCGCCCAACTGACGGCGTTCGACCAGCTCCTGCAGCGGCGCATCCAGGGCGAACCCGTCGCCCACATCACGGGCACGCGCGAATTCTATGGCCGCCTCTTCCACGTCACGCGCGACGTGCTGATCCCACGCCCCGAGACCGAGCTCCTGGTCGACCTGGCACTGGAACGGATGCCGGCCGGCAGCGCGCGCACGGTCCTCGATCTCGGTACCGGCAGCGGCTGCCTCGCCATCACGCTGGCGCTGGAGCGCCCGAACGCCCAGGTCACCGCCGTCGACCGCGCGCCCGCAGCCCTGGCCATCGCCCGCGGCAACGCTGCGCGACTCGGCGCCGCCGTCGCGTTTCTGGAAAGTGACTGGTTCGACGCGCTCGCCGGTCGACGCTTCGACATCATCGTCGGCAACCCGCCCTACATTGCCGCCGCCGACCCGCATCTCGCCCGCGGCGACGTACGCTTCGAGCCCCTCTCCGCGCTCGTTGCCGGCAACGATGGCCTCGACGACCTGCGCCGCCTGATCGCCGCTGCCCCCCGGCATCTTGCCCCGGGCGGCAGCCTGCTCCTGGAACACGGCTACGACCAGGCCGTCGCCGTCCGTTCGCTCCTCCTGGCGCAAGGCTTCGAACAGGTCAGGCACTGGGACGACCTCGCGGGTATCGCCCGCGTGAGCGGCGGTTCGCTGTCGGAATAATTTACACAACCCGCTTGTCCGGCCGAGCCGGGACCGGCCAAACCTCGTATATTCGGCATGTTCCGCCCCGCCTGGCCCGGCTGGTGCGAATCTTGCTGCATTCCGGCACAATCAACCAAAATGCTGATCGAGGCACGCCATGTCTGACCTTATCCCTGAAAACCACGACGCCCAGCCCGCCGTTTCCGAGGACGCCGCGATCGACACCTCACGTCGCAAGCTGGCCGGAACGGCTCTCGGCGTCGCAGCGGTATTCACGCTGGCCAGCCGTCCTGTATGGGCCAGCCAGTGCACGATTTCGGGCATGATGTCCGGTAATCTGTCCGCTCCCAAAGGACCCGCTTGTGAAGGATGTACGCCCGGCTATTGGAAAGTGGACGTGCATCTGGATTCCTGGCCGGCAACTGGCTTCAAGACCACGGACAAATTCAATACGGTGTTTGGCGTGACGCAGTACGTGAAGACCAATGGCACCCCCTATACCCTCCTGGAAGTCATGCGTCTACTGAATGGTAGCGGCGACCCCATTTCCACGAACCTGGGTTTCCATGCCGTTGCCGCCTTGCTGAACGCGGCACACCCCAGCGTGAATTTCGGCTACACCTCGGGTGAAATCATTGCGCTGTTCAAGAGCAATTACCTCAGCAATGGCGCGGCACTCAAGGATTCACTGGCCATGCTGAACGAACGTGGTTGTCCGTTGAACTGATCAATGCAGGGCGCCGTTTCCACAACTCGCCTGCTGAAATGCTGGGGAGATGAAGCTGTCGTTTTCGACAGCAGCTCAGGGGATACACACTACCTCAAGCCGTTCACGCTGGCGCTCTACCAGGCCTGCCGCGAGCAACCGGGTCAAACTCTCGACGAAATTGCCAACGTACTCGCACAAAGGCTTGGCGTAGGCAATACACCTCATTTCCGTATGCTTGCCGAAGACGTCTTGCATAATCTGCGCAAGATCGGCCTGCTGGAATCCGCATGAAACTGCTTCAGCTTTCGCCCACCGATCTGCGCAAACAGTTGGCAGGGCCTGGGGTATGGATGCGTACAGGGCCATTCTCTCTGCGCGTACAGTCAAAAATCGCCAGCATCGCTGAAGGGCTCTCGCAGTTATACGGCCAGTTCGAAGTGCGCAGCGTGCGGGAAGCTTTCGCCGATTTTCATGTTTCCATCGATTCCACAGGTGGCTTGCGACGATGGATTCGTCCACAGGCAAGGTTTTCCTATGACGGGATGCAACCGTTCAAGCCCCTACCCTACAACCAGGCGTTTCCCATGCTGGAATGGGGGCTCAACTGGTGCGTTTCGACACAGGCGCACCAGTACCTCATCATTCACGCTGCGGTTGTGGAGAAAAATGGCCATGCGGCCATTCTCCCTGCCCCCCCAGGCTCAGGCAAAAGCACGCTGACCGCCGGCCTGGTTCTCTCGGGTTGGCGATTATTGTCCGACGAACTCGCATTGATCGATCGCAAATCAGGAATGATTCAGCCCCTGCCCCGGCCGGTCAGCCTGAAAAACCAGTCGATCGACGTCATACGACAGTTTGACGGGGAGGCCTTCATCAATCGCCCTTCACATGACACGATCAAGGGCACTGTGGCCCATATGCGACCTCCCCGTGAAAGCGTCTTGCGCCAGCACGAACCTGCGCAGCCGTGCTGGGTCATTTTCCCTAAATGGGAAGCGGGTGCCCGCACCCGCCTCACGCCACGTTCGCGGGCACAAACCTTCATGTTCCTGGCACAGAACGCTTTCAACTACAGTCATCTCGGCGCAGATGGTTTCCGCGTGGGCACCGCACTCGTCGATCAGACCGAATGTTTTGATTTCCGCTATAGCGATCTTGACGAGGCCATTGCTGCGTTTGACCGTCTGGTTTGCCCTGATCGTATCTCCTCATGAGTCACGATCTGCTTGTCCGTACGCTGCGTACGCCGGATTCCATCACCCGCTTTTCCATGAGCGAGTGGGACACGCTGATCCGCCAGGCACGTGCCGCAGGTCTGCTGGCCCGCCTGGCCCATTTGCTTCAGGGCGAGACATTGGCGCGCGCAATTCCAGCTCAGGTACGGTGGCACTTTGTTGCCGCCGAAACCCTGGCAAGCAAACAACGTTCGGCAGTCACCTGGGAACTCCAGCAGATCCGTTCAGCACTCGCCAATCTTGATGTACCGCTTATCGCACTCAAGGGAGCGGCCTACGTCGCTGCGGATGTGCCCGCTGCCCGCGGCCGCTTGTTCAGTGATATCGATATTCTGGTACCCCGCGACCGGCTGCATGATGTGGAAAATGCACTCATGCTCGCAGGTTGGCATGGCACTCACCAATCCGATTACGACAAACGTTACTATCGCCGCTGGATGCATGAGATTCCCCCCATGCAACATGTGCACCGCCAGACGGTCATTGACGTGCACCACGCCATCTTGCCTGATACGGCACGTTACCACCCCGATTCAGACAAGTTGCGGAGCCGTGCAGTACCGACAGAGTCCCTGCCTGGAGTCTGGGTCTTGGCCCCCGAAGACCGCATCCTGCATTCGGCGACGCACCTCTTCCACGACGGCGAACTGCCGCACGGCCTGCGCGACCTGACCGACCTCGATCTCCTGCTGCGCGAAGCTGCAGGCACAGCCGATTTCTGGCCGCGCCTGCTGGCGCGCGCCGAGGAACTGCAGCTGCGCCGCTCCCTCTACTATGCGCTGCGTTACACAGGGCATTTTCTCGATACGCCAGTGCCGGAGTCGGTGCTGGCCGCCCTGCAGGACGCCGCACCGGGCCGCGTCATGCTGGCACTCATGGATGCCGTTTTCGCGCGCGCGCTGGCGCCGGACCATGACAGCTGCGCGGACGCGTTCACGCCGGCGGCCCGGCTTGCGGCCTACATCAGGGCGCACTGGTTGCGCATGCCCCTGCACCTGCTGATACCGCATCTTTTCCACAAGGCCTTCGTCAGCCCCTATCTCGATCACGAAGCCCCCAAGGCGGCTTGACGACAGACATGTCGCAGGTATAATTCCCGACTATTCCAGTCAAGTATTCAGGAGTTGCCATGGCCCCGCTCGACCGCATCCGCGAACAAGTCACCAACAACAAGATCGTTCTCTACATGAAGGGCACCCCGCAGTTTCCCCAGTGCGGCTTCTCTTCGCGCGCCGCGCAGGTCCTGCAGGCCTGCGGCGTGAAGGATTTCCTGGCGGTGAACGTGCTGGCCGATCCGGAAATCTTCGAGAACCTGAAGTACTACGCCAACTGGCCGACCTTTCCGCAGCTCTACGTGAAAGGCGAACTGATCGGCGGCTCCGACATCATGATCGAGATGTACCAGAAGGGCGAAATCCAGAAATTGCTGGAAGAAGCGCTCGCCGCCTGACAGGACCGCGCCACGAAAAAAGCCGGCCCCGGGTCGGCTTTTTTTCGTTCATCACCGCCGCGCGCGATCAGGCCTTGGGCTCGTCCGCCTCCGCCGCATCCATGCCCAGCTCGTGGATCTTGCGCGTCAACGTGTTGCGTCCCCAGCCCAGCAGGTGTGCGGCTTCGATGCGACGCCCACCGGTGTGCCGCAGGGCCACCTCGATCAGGGTTTTTTCGTAGGCCTGCGTGAGCTCGTCCAGGATGGCTGCTTCCCCGCGCGCCAGCCGCGCGCCGGCTTCCGCAGCCAATCCGGCCAGCCAGTCGCTGCCGGCTCCCGAGGCGACGCCGCCCTGCATCAGGTCCGCGGGCAGATCGCCGACTTCGACCACCTGTCCTGGCGCCATGACGGTCAGGTAATGACTGACGTTCTCGAGCTGGCGCACGTTGCCGCTCCATGGCAGGCCGACCAGCGTCTTCATTGCGGCCTCTGACACGCCCTTGGCTTCCATGCCCAGTTCGCGCGCACTCTTCTGCATGAAATGCCGCACCAGCAGCGGGATGTCCTCACGTCGCTCGCGCAGGGCCGGCAAGCGCAGCCGGATCACGTTCAGGCGATGAAAGAGGTCCTCGCGAAACAGGCCTTCGCGCACGCGCACTTCGAGATCCTGATGCGTGGCGGCGATGACGCGCACATTGACCTTGATCGGCGTATGCCCCCCGACGCGGTAGAACTGACCGTCGGCCAGCACGCGCAGTAGCCGCGTCTGCAACTCGGCCGGCATGTCCCCGATTTCGTCGAGGAAGAGGGTGCCGCCGTCGGCCTGTTCGAAACGCCCGCGGCGTTGCGCCGCGGCCCCGGTGAAGGCGCCGCGTTCGTGTCCGAAGAGCTCGGATTCGAGCAGATCCTTGGGAATGGCGGCCGTGTTGAGCGCGATGAAGGGACCGGCGGCGCGCGGGCTGTGGCGATGCAGCGCACGTGCAACCAGTTCCTTGCCGCTGCCGGATTCACCGGTGATCAGAACGGTGGCATGCGAGTGCGCCAGCCGGCCGATGGCGCGGAACACTTCCTGCATGGCAGGCGCCTGCCCGAGGATTTCCGGCATCGGCGCATCGCTCTGCACGGGCATGTCGCGACTGGCATTTTCCGCCAGCGCGCGACGCACCAGCTCGAGCGCCTGGTCGACATCGAAGGGCTTGGGCAAGTATTCAAAGGCGCCACCCTGAAACGCGGCGACCGCGCTGTCCAGATCGGAATACGCCGTCATGATGATGACCGGCACCTTGGGCAGCCGCTCCTTCAGGGCCTGCAGCAACTCGAGGCCGGACACGCCGGGCATGCGGATGTCCGACAGCACGGCAGCCGGGGTGCTGCGTTCGAGTTCGCGCAGCGCGTCGGTCGCCGAACTGAAGGTCATGCAGGGGATGTCCTCGCGCAACAGCGCCTTCTCCAGCACCCAGCGGATGGAGCGGTCGTCGTCGATGATCCAGACTACAGTTGATTTCGGCATGGCGATGTTCAGGCGGGAAGCGGAAGAAAAATCGAAAAAACGGTATGGCCGGGCTGGCTTTCGCAGTCGATGGTGCCGTGGTTCTGGGCCACCAGCGTCTGCGCCACGGCAAGTCCCAGGCCGCTGCCGCCCTCGCGCCCCGACACCAGCGGATAAAATATCTGCTCGCGGATGTCCTCCGGAATGCCGGGCCCCTCGTCGACGATCTCGACACGCATGCCCAGCTTGTGGCGCCGGCTTTCCAGCGTGATCTGCCGCGCGACCCGGGTACGGAACACGATCCTGCCCTGGCCATGCATGGCCTGCACCGCGTTGCGCGCTATGTTGAGCGTGGCCTGGATCAGCTGCTCGGCATCGGCACGAATCTCGGGCAGGCTGATGTCGTAGTCGCGCCGCAGCGTCACACTCGGGGTTTCGGCCAGGATCAGGCTGCGCACCCGCTCCAGGACTTCGTGGATATCGACCGCACCAAAACGGGGCGTTCGGTGCGGGGTCAGCAGCCGCTCCATCAGCGACTGCAGGCGGTCGGACTCCTTGATGATGACCTGGGTGTATTCGCGCAGCGACTCGCGCGGCAACTCGTGTTCGAGCAACTGCGCTGCGCCGCGGATGCCGCCGAGGGGATTCTTGATTTCATGCGCCAGATTGCGCAGCAGTTCGCGATTGGCCTCCTGCTGCAGACGCGCCTGCTCCAGCCGCGCGATGCGCAAATGTGGATCCAGGGCGCGCATCTCGATCAGCATCCCATTCGCCGGCCGTTCCATCGGGGAAATATTGCAACCGACCCGGATCGGCGGGTGGCCATTCACCGCCACGTCGAGCTCGTATTCGATCACGGTTTCCTGTTCGCTGCGCGCTGTCTCGATCGCGCCCAGAAATTCCGGGCTGCGCACGAAGGCGTGGCTGGCCGTATCGCCGACGAGCACGGCGCCGGATACGCCCAGCAGCGTCTCGGTTGCCGGATTGACATAGCGGATGAGGTCTTCGGCATCCAGCACCAGGATGCCCGTGGAAAGACCGTCGAGCCCGGAATATTCGCTGTCTGGGATAGGCATGGCGCTCATGCACTCGTATGAAGCACTGATTGTGCCAGAGCATGCGCCTTTGCATTGTGGCCAGCCACGCCGGCCAGGACGGGGGGCTACCGCAGGTTGGCGAGTTCGCGCTGGATGGACGCGACGTTCTGTTCGTGCTGCTGCACGGCATCGCGCAGCCTCTTCACGCGATTGAGATAAGTCGCGTCGGTGGCGCGTTCGCCCGGTTGCAGGCGCTCGCCCAGGGTCAGTTGCCGGCGCGCCTCGTCGGCATCGCGACGCTCGCCTGCGATTTCGTCTTCCAGTACCTGGCGACGAATATCGTCCCGACGCTTTTGCGTGGCCGGATCGATACGGGGGAAGTCCGCCGGGCTGGGTGCGTACGACGCACGGCGCGATTTGCTGCCCGACGGCAGCGGCGTGGGGGCACCGGGAAGGTCGATGCGCTTGGCCCCCTTCCTGTAGACGTCGGTGAAGGTAACCTGCCCATTTTCATCGACGTACTTGTAGATTTCCGCCTGCGCAGGCGCAGCCAGAATCAGGCACAGCAGGAAGGGCAGGCGTGTGAATGGCATAGGCGCGAGTGTAGCGTACCCCCTGACTACGGCCAAAACCGCTGCCGACTTGATGCCCGACCGCCTGCGCGATCCCATGAAAAAAGGGCGGCCCAGGCCGCCCTTTCCGTAACCCCCGCTGGATTTACAGCGAGTAGTACATCGCGAATTCCACCGGGTGGGTGGTCATGCGGAACTTGGTGACTTCCTGCATCTTCAGTTCGATGTAGGCGTCGATCATGTCGTTGGTGAACACGCCGCCGCGGGTCAGGAACTCGCGGTCCTTGTCGAGTTCGTCCAGCGCCATTTCCAGGCTGTGGCAGACCTTCGGAATCTTCGCATCCTCTTCCGGCGGCAGGTCGTACAGATCCTTGTCGGCGGGATCGCCGGGGTGGATCTTGTTCTGGATGCCGTCGAGGCCGGCCATCATCAGCGCGGCGAAGCACAGGTAGGGGTTGGCCGTGGGATCCGGGAAGCGGGTCTCGATGCGGCGGGCCTTGGTCGATGCGGCGATCGGGATACGGATCGAGGCCGAACGGTTGCGCGCCGAGTAGGCGAGCATGACCGGTGCCTCGAAGCCCGGGACCAGACGCTTGTACGAGTTGGTCGAGGGGTTGGTGATCGCGTTCAGCGCCTTGGCGTGCTTGATGATGCCGCCGATGTAATACAGGCACATTTCCGACAGGCCGGCATAGCCGTCGCCCGCGAACAGGTTCTTGCCGTCTTTCCACAGGGACTGGTGCACGTGCATGCCGGAACCGTTGTCGCCGACGATGGGCTTGGGCATGAAGGTCGCGGTCTTGCCGTAGGCGTGGGCGACGTTCTGCACGATGTACTTCAGGGTCTGGGTCCAGTCGGCGCGCTTGGTCAGCGTGCTGAACACGGTGCCGATCTCGCACTGGCCGGCCGTGGCGACTTCGTGGTGGAACACTTCGACCGGGATGCCGGCTTCTTCCAGCGCCAGCACCATGGCGGCACGGATGTCCTGCAGGCTGTCGACCGGGGGAACCGGGAAGTAGCCGCCCTTGATGCCGGGACGGTGGCCGGTGTTGCCGTTCTCGAATTTCTCGGCCGACGACCAGGCCGCTTCTTCCGAATTGATCTGCACGCCGCAGCCCGACATGTTGTCGTGCCAGGTGATCGAATCGAAGATGAAGAACTCAGGCTCGGGACCGAAGTAGGCGGTGTCGGCGAGGCCGGTGGACTTGAGGTAGGCCTCGGCGCGCTTGGCGACCGAACGCGGATCACGCTCGTAGCCCTTGCCGTCGGACGGCTCGATGACGTCGCAGGTCAGCACCAGGGTGGCTTCGTCGAAGAAGGGGTCCATGTAGGCCGAATCCGGATCGGCCTTCAGCAGCATGTCGGAGGCCTGGATGCCTTTCCAGCCGGCGATCGACGAACCGTCGAAGGGGTGGCCATCCTCGAACCACTCCTCGCTCACGATGCGTGCGGGGATCGACACGTGCTGTTCCTTGCCACGGGTATCGGTAAAGCGCAGGTCAACGAATTTGACTTCGTTGTCCTTGATTGTCTTCATCACATCGGCCACGGCCATGCTGAATCTCCTCAAGACTGAAATGGATAGAACGACGACGTTGCACACCGCGCGCACGCGCTACTCGGAAACGTCATACGAGGAGCGAGTTAGCAGCAACCGTGCCATGCAAAAAATTGGGCGGCCGGGCATTGTGCCACAAGGCAAGCGGGCCGGGATAGCCTGACAGGCACCCCATGAAACGCACCGTTACCGTGCCTGGATCGACCTATATGCACTTTTTCGGTGCATTGATTGCACCTCTCCCGAGCGTGCATATACTTTGGATTGACTGTCAGGAGCGTGCCATGGGACGCATCACCGAATTGCTCGACGCTGCCCACAACCGGGGGCAGATTTTGTCCCTGCCCTATGCAGGCGCCCTGGTTCCGCCCGAAGCGCACGAATTGCTGGGCCTGGCGCCTGGAACCCGGCTCGTGGACGTGCGTTCGCGTGCCGAGCTCGAACTGACCGGCGTCATTCCGGGGGCGGTACATGTGGAGTGGCAGTCCTGGCCGGGCTGGGTCGCCAACCCGCATTTCCTCGTACAACTCGCACAGGCCACGGATCCCGAATCCCTGCTGCTGTTCATTTGTCGCAGCGGCGAACGCTCCCATCGGGCGGCAACGGCCTGCACCCAGGCCGGACGGAGTAATTGCTACAACGTGCTGGAGGGGTTCGAGGGCGATCTCGATCAGGCCAGCGGACATCGCAACACACGCAACGGCTGGAAAGTGCACCGCCTGCCCTGGCACCAGACCTGATTCAGCACGGCGCGGTTAGAATCGCGCCATGACCGACCGCTACGCCGTTTTCGGGCACCCGATTGCCCATTCCAAATCCCCGCTCATCCACGCCGCGTTTGCCCGCCAGACCGGGCAGGACATGACTTACGAAGCCATCCTCGCCCCCACCGACGGATTCGCCGGCAGCCTGCGCGCATTCGCCGCAGCCGGGGGCCGCGGCGCCAACGTCACGGTGCCGTTCAAGGAGGAGGCCTGCGCCCTGGCCACGCGCCTCACCCCACGCGCGGAGCGTGCCGGCGCGGTCAATACCCTGGCATTCGAGGCGGATGCCATCCTGGGCGACAACACCGATGGTGCGGGACTGGTCGCCGATCTCCTGCACAACCTGCAGCGCCCGCTGTCGGGCAGGCGCATCCTGTTGCTCGGCGCCGGCGGCGCAGCGCGCGGCGTGATCGGTCCCCTGCTTGCGCAGGCGCCGGCTTCGCTCGTCATTGCCAACCGTACGGTCTCCCGTGCCGAGGCGCTCGCCACGACATTCGGGCAGGGCGTGACGGCCTGCGGGTTCGACGCCGTGCCCGGCGCGTTCGATGTAGTCATCAATGCCACGGCGGCAAGCCTCGCCGACGAGCTGCCGCCGCTTGCGCCGGACGTTTTCGCCCCCGGCGCCCTGGCCTACGACATGATGTACGGGCGGGACACCCCCTTTCTCCGCTTCGCGCGCGAACACCGCGCCGTCACGGCGGACGGCCTGGGCATGCTGGTCGAACAGGCGGCCGAGGCCTTCTTCCTCTGGCGCGGCGTCCGCCCGGACACCGCGCCCGTCATAGCCGCGCTGCGCGCATGATGCGGCGCTTCCTGCGCTGGACGCGAAACGCCGTCCTCTCGCTCGCCACCCTCGTCGTCCTCTATCAGGCCTGGGTCTTTGCCCATGTACTGTGGTGGATCGATCACGATCCCGCCTCCACGGCATTCATGGCGGCGGGACTCGAACGCCGGCAGGAAGCCAATCCGGATGCTTCCTTGCGGCACAAGTGGGTACCGTACGACCGTATCTCGATCAATCTCAAACGGGCCATCGTGGCTGCAGAGGATGCGAAATTCCTCGACCACGAAGGCTTCGATGTCGAGGGTATCGAGGCCGCGGTGCGCAAGAATCTCAAGAAGGGCCGACTCGTCGCCGGCGGCTCGACCATCAGCCAGCAGCTTGCCAAGAATCTCTTTCTTTCCGGAGAACGCAGCTTCATCCGCAAGGGACAGGAAGCGATCATCACACTGATGATCGAGGCGACCTGGAGCAAGCGACGCATCCTCGAGGTCTACCTCAACGTCATCGAGTGGGGTAACGGGATCTACGGCGCCGAAGCCGCCGCGCGCCGCTATTTCAAGACCAGCGCAGCCAGTCTCAGCCGCGACCAGGCCGCCCGCCTGGCGGCCATGGTGCCCAACCCGCGCTGGTACGAGAATCACCGCAGTTCGCGCGCCTACCAGAAGCGCGTCGCCGCGATCCAGCGCTACATGGGCTACGCGCGCGTACCGCAGTAAATCGGGAGAGCGGGTGCCGCGCCTTGCCGGGCTCAGGCATCCTTGCCCTGGCGCGCAACCAGCGCCTTGCGGCGTTCGAAGTAACGCAGGGCGTGATAGGTCCCGTAGCCGATCGCGCACATTGCGGCGATGAACGCGCCATAGGAAATCGGCCAGGGAATGCCCGCCGTCATCATCGAGAATTCCGACATGCCGCCGATGCCGGCGATGATATTGATCGGCACGAACACCACCGAAATCGCGGTCAGTTTGGACACCCGCTTGTTCTGGTTGATGTTGATGAAGCCGACGGTGGCATCCATCAGGAAGTTGATCTTGTTGAAGAGGAAGGACGTATGGCCGTCGAGCGACTCGATGTCGCGCAGGATCTGCCGCGCGTCCTCGTGTTGCTCCGTGGACAGGAGGCGGCCACGCATCAGGAAGGAGAGCGCGCGACGCGTGTCGAGCACGTTGCGCCGGATCCGCCCGTTCAGGTCTTCGCCCTTGGCGATTTCCGCGAGGATCTCCGCGGCCTCGTCGTCGGTGACCTGCGGCGAGAGCACCTGGCGACCGACGCGTTCGAGCTCGGCGTAGATATCCTCGAGCGCATCGGCAGAATACTCGACGTCGGCACCATAGAGATCGAGCAGCACGTCCTTGCCGTCCGAGACGTAGCCCGGCTGCGTACGGGCCCGCAGACGCTGCAGGCGAAACACCGGAAGTTCCTCGTTGCGTACCGAGAACAGGATATTGCGGTGCAGGATGAACGCGACCGCGACGTTGCGCGCATCGCCCTGCTTGTCGAGCAGGAAATCCGAACTCAGGTGCACCGAATCGTTGTCGTCGATATAGAAGCGCGCGCTTTCCTCGATGTCCGTCACGTCCTCGGGATCGGGCAGGTAAAGCTGGAAGTACTCGCCGACCCAGGCACGCACGCTGGCCGTCGGTGCCACGAGGTCGACCCACATCGGATTGACGTTGGCCAGATCCGCCCGGCTGTCGATGCGCACCTGGCTCAGGCGTCCGTTGCGCAGCTCGAAGGCGGACAACATGTTGCGCGCACTGCTGAGGGGGCGCGACTCTACCAGTTCGGCCCGCACGTCGTCCGACACCAGTTCGAGCACCAGTTCGCAGCGGCTCTCCTCGACTTCCTGCCAGGCAGCCAGCCGATCTTCTTCCGGCAGGGCCTCGATCACGCGCGCGATTTCGCCGGCCGACAGGCGCCGCAGCAGGTTGTGCAGTTCCACCAGATGCTGGCGATGCACCAGGCCCTCGACCAGATCGTGGCGCGGCATGTCCTGCTTCTGCACCAGCGCCTCGACGCGCCGCTGGCGCGCAAGCAGGAGCTGCACCTCGCTGAGGTGCTGCTCGAGTACGTTCTGCGCGCGCGGACGCTGATCAATGACTTCGGACATGGCGGCGTATTCTACGCCCCCTGTCCCGCCCGGCGCATAACCCGACGCGCGGAATCGGTGCCGGCAAGCGAGGCACGCTACAATCGCCGGGCACCCGGCCCAGAAACCATGCTCGAAACCAGCATTCCCCACCAGCGAAAGCTTCCCGAAACCCGGTTCCGGTCCCTTTTGTCGTGCCCATGAATCCGGCCTCGAACCGTGCGCTGTACAAGCGTCTGCTCGGCTACGTCGGGCCCTATTGGCGCATGTTCGCGCTCTCCATCCTCGCGCTGGTGGCGACGGCCGCCACCGAGCCCATGCTGCCGGCCCTGTTCAAGCCGCTGCTGGACGAAGGCTTCGTCGCCAAGGACCAGAGCTTCATCCGCTGGGTGCCGGTCCTGCTGCTGGCGCTGTTCATCGTACGCGGCGTGGCCAGCTTCATCAGCACCTACTGCATGGCCTGGGTCGGCAGCCGGCTGGTGATGGACCTGCGCACCGCGATGTTCGACCGGCTGATGCGCCTGCCAACCCGCTATTTCGACCAGAATCCCAGCGGACAGCTCATCGCGCACCTGGCCTTCAACGTCACCCAGGTCACGCAGTCGGCCACCAGTTCGCTCACCACCCTGGTACGCGACACCGTCACCGTGCTGGGCCTGCTCGGGTACCTGCTCTGGCTGAACTGGCGCCTGACCCTGATCGTGTTCGCCCTGGTGCCGCTCACGCTGTGGATCGTGCGTATCGCGAGCAAGCGTCTGCGCGGACTCTCGCGCAAGGCCCAGCAGAACATCGGCGAACTCACCCAGGTTGTGGACGAGGCGGTTGGCGGCCATCGCGTCGTCAAGCTCTACGGCGGCGAGAACTACGAGCAGGGACGTTTCCGGCACGCCGCCAACCAGGCACGGCTGTTCGAGATGAAGCGGGTGGCCGCCAACGCCGTGTACGAACCGGTGATCCAGTTCATCGCCGCCGTCGCACTCGCCGTCATCGTCTACATCGCTGCCGGACAGGCCTCGGAAAACACCACCACGGTCGGCGGCTTCGTCGCCTTTTTCATGGCCATGCTGCTGCTCTTCGCCCCGCTCAAACGGCTCACCGCCGTCAACGATCAGTTGCAGCGCGGCCTGGCAGCCGCCGAAACCATTTTCTCCATGCTCGACGAAGAGACCGAGCGCGACCACGGGACGCATGCGCCCGACCGTATCGAGGGGCGACTGACTTTCCGCGACGTGACGCTCGCCTATCCGGGCAAGCCCACCCCCGCGCTGGACCGTATCGCGCTCGACATCGCCCCCGGCGAGACCGTCGCGCTGGTCGGTGCGTCGGGGTCCGGCAAGACCACCCTGGCCAACCTGGTCCCGCGTTTCTACGATCCCGACACGGGCCGCATCGAACTCGACGGCACCGACATCCGCAGCCTGCGCCTGCAGAACCTGCGCAGCCACATTGCGCTGGTTTCGCAGGACGTCGTGCTGTTCAACGACACGCTGGCGCATAACATTGCCTATGGCAGCAAACGCGACGCGAGCGCGGACGAAATCCGCGCCGCCTGCATCGCCGCACACGCCTGGGATTTCATCCAGGCCCTCCCGGACAAGCTCGATACGCTGATCGGCGAGAACGGCATGCGTCTGTCCGGCGGCCAGCGCCAGCGCATCGCCATTGCGCGGGCGATCCTCAAGAACGCACCCATCCTGATTCTCGATGAAGCCACCTCGGCGCTCGACAACGAATCCGAACGTCACGTGCAGGCTGCCCTGGAGACGCTGATGCAGAACCGCACCACCCTCGTCATCGCGCACCGTCTCTCGACCATCGAACGGGCCGACCGCATCGTCGTGCTCGAAGCGGGGCGCATCGTCGAAACCGGTCCCCACGCCGACCTGCTGGCGAGGCAGGGCCGCTACGCGCAACTGCACGCGCTGCAGTTTTCGGCATGAGCGCCGCCGCGCCCGGCGGCTGGGTCAAGCCGTCCCGCTCGCTGCTCTCCGAAGCGGGACGGGCCATCGGCGACTACGCCATGATCCGCGACGGCGACCGCATCCTGCTGGGCCTGTCGGGCGGCAAGGATTCGCTGTCGCTGCTGCACACCCTGCACCACCTGCAGCAGAAGGCGCCGGTGAAGTTCGAATTGCTCGCCTGCACGGTCGATCCGCAATCCGACCAGTTCGACCCTGCCCCGCTCCGGCCGTATCTCGCCGCGCTGGGCGTGCCCTATTTCCTCGAATCCCAGCCCATCCTGGAAGAAGCGCAGAAAACCCTGACCAAGGACAGCGATTCCTATTGCGCCTATTGCTCGCGGATGCGGCGCGGCATTCTGTATCGCGTCGCGCGTGAACAGCATTGCAACGTCGTCGCGCTTGCGCAGCACCTCGACGACCTCGCCGAAACCTTGATGATGTCGATGTTCTTCGGCGGCAAGCTGCGTACCATGTCACCGCACTACCGCAACGACGCCGGCGACCTGCGCGTGATCCGGCCGTTTGCGTATGTACGCGAACGGCAGACGCGCGCCTTCGCGACCGACGCCGGCCTGCCCGTGATCTTCGAGAACTGCCCGGCCTGTTTCGCCAAGCCGCAGCAACGCTACGCGATGAAGCAGATGCTGGCCGAACAGGAAAAGCTGCATCCGCGCCTGTTCAACAGCCTGCTCACCGCGATGCGGCCGTTGATGGGGGAAGCCCCCACGGCGTGAGCGGCTTTCCCGTTTCCACTTGTTGCACTTACAATCAAGTCTTTGTTTTGATTGATATTTCCATACCGAGAACAAGGTCATGACGGCATCCTTCCTTCCCCCCAAGCGCATCCTCATGGGGCCTGGCCCCTCCGACGTCCCGCAACGCGTCCTCGACGCCATGGCGCGCCCGACCATCGGCCACCTCGACCCGGCCTTCGTCGACCTGATGGAACAGATCAAGGCCATGCTGCGCATGGCCTTCCAGACGCAGAACGCGCTGACCTTCCCGGTCTCGGCGCCGGGCTCGGCGGGGATGGAGATGTGCTTCGTCAACCTGGTGGAGCCGGGCGACAAGGTCATCGTCTGCCGCAACGGCGTATTCGGCGGCCGCATGCTGGAAAACGTGAAGCGCACCGGCGGCGTGCCGGTGATCGTCGACGATGCCTGGGGCACGCCGGTGTCGCCCGACAAGGTACGCGAGGCCTTCAAGGCGAATCCCGATGCCAAGGTGCTGGCCTTCGTCCACGCCGAAACCTCGACTGGCGCACAGAGTGATGCGGCGGCGCTGGCGAAGATCGCGCAGGAACATGGCGCGCTGACCATCATGGACTGCGTGACCAGCCTCGGCGGCACGCCGATCCATCTCGACGCCTGGGGCATCGACGCCGCTTATTCGGGCAGCCAGAAATGCCTGTCGTGCACGCCGGGCCTGTCGCCAGTGTCGTTCTCGGAACGCGCCATCGCCCGCATCAAGGCCCGCAGCACGCCCGTGCAGAGCTGGTTCCTCGACCTCAACCTGGTGCTTGGCTACTGGCAGTCCGCCGGCAAGCGCACCTACCACCACACCGCGCCGATCAACCCGATGTACGGCCTGCACGAGTCGCTCGTGATGCTGGAAGAGGAGGGCCTGGAAAACGCCTGGGCACGCCACCGCGCCATGCACGAAAAACTCAAGGCCGGCCTGGAAAAGCTTGGCCTGAACTATGTCGTCGCCGAAGACGCACGCCTGCCGCAGCTCAACAGCGTCTACGTGCCCCAGGGCGTGGACGACGCGGCAGTGCGCAGCCGGTTGCTCAGCGAATTCAATCTTGAAATCGGCGCCGGCCTGGGCGACATGGCAGGCAAGATCTGGCGCATCGGCCTGATGGGATACTCGGCCAAACAGGAAAACATCGACTATTGCCTGAACGCGCTCGGCAAATGTCTATGAGGACGCCATGAAAGCCTATCTCATCGACGCCAGCCAGAAGACCGTCACCACAGCTGAAATCGTCGGACTCGACGACGTAAAGAAGCTGATCGGCCATGACTCGGTCGATTCCGACGAAGTCGACGCCAGCGGCGACCGCCTGTTCTTCGACGAAAGCTGTTTCCTGCGCGATCAGACCGGCAAGGGCCGGTTCAAGCTGGACAATCTCGCGCCGGTGGCAGACAAGGGCGTCGTCGTCGGCTCGGATGGCGATGCGGCAAACCTCAAGGACGCCGCAGTCGAACTTGCCGCCCTGCAGCAGCGGATTACCTGGCTGTAGGCATTACGACAAGCCCAGCCGCTGCCAGATGGTCGTGGAGGGCCCCGCCTGATTCATGGTGTAGAAGTGCAGCCCCGGTGCGCCGCCGGCCAGCAGCCGGTCGCACAGCTCGGTCACCACATCCAGTCCGAAGGCACGGATCGAAGCCAGATCCTCACCGTAGCTTTCCAGCTTTTTCCGCAGCCAGCGAGGAATTTCCGCACCGCAGGCATCCGAGAAACGCGCAAGCTGCACATAGTTGCCGATGGGCATGATGCCCGGCACGACCCGGATCTCGACGCCCATGGCGCGCGTTTCTTCCACAAAGCGGAAGTAGGCATCCGCGTTGAAGAAATACTGCGTGATCGCCGAGTCGGCGCCGGCATCGACCTTGCGCCTGAAGTTCGCGAGATCGTCCTTCCACGAGCGCGCCTGCGGGTGTATTTCCGGATAGGCCGCCACCTCGATCTCGAACCAGTCGCCGGTTTCCGCGCGGATGAAGCTCACCAGTTCGTTGGCGTAGTTGAATTCGCCCGCGTCCAGCGTGCCCGAGGGCAGGTCGCCGCGCAATGCAACCAGATGCCGGATGCCCTGGCTTTTGTACTCGCCGAGGATCTCGCGGATGTTCTCGCGCGTCGAGCCGATGCACGACAGGTGCGGCGCGGCTTCCGATCCGGAAGCCTGGATCTCCCGGACGGCCTCGAGCGTGCGGTCGCGGGTCGAGCCGCCCGCGCCGAAGGTCACGGAAAAGAACTTGGGCTTGAGTTGCGCAAGCTGCTCGCGCGTGGCGCGCAGCTTCTCGGCCCCCTCGGCGGTCTTGGGCGGGAAGAACTCGAAGCTGAAAGTACGTTCGGTCATGGTCAACCTTTTTTGTTCGGAATGAGCGCCGACAGCGCCCACGCAATCACGCCGTAGAGAATCGCGCCGACCAGCGCCGACACGAAGCCGTGCACCTCGAAACCGGGAATCAGCGCGCTGGCCAGCCAGAACAGCAGGCCGTTGAGCACCAGATAGAAAATCCCCAGTGTGAGCACCGTGATCGGCAGCGTGAGCAGCGTCAGCACCGGCCGCACCAGCGTGTTGATGAAGCCGAGCACCAGCGCGGCGGCGAGTGCCGCGCCGAAACCCGTCACCTGGATGGAAGGCAGCAGATACGTCACCGCAAGCAGGGCGACGGCATTGAGTATCCACAGCAGCAGCAGACGCATGACGCCCTCCTTTCAGCCGAAACGCAATCGATCAATAGCGGTAGTGATCCGCCTTGTACGGCCCCGCCTTCGCGACGCCGATATAGCTGGCCTGATAGTCGGTCAGTTCGGTGAGCTGCGCGTTGAGCTTCTTCAACTGCAGGCGCGCGACCTTCTCGTCCAGGTGCTTGGGCAGCGTGTAGACACCGACCGGGTATTTGCCCGAATCGCGTTCCTGCCACAGTTCGATCTGGGCGATGGTCTGGTTGGCGAACGACGACGACATCACGTAGGAAGGATGGCCGGTGGCGCAGCCGAGGTTCACGAGACGGCCTTTCGCGAGAAGAATGATGCGCTTGCCGTCCGGGAAGATCACGTGATCGACCTGCGGCTTGATCTCTTCCCACTGGTATTTTTCGATGCTGGCCACGTCGATCTCGTTGTCGAAGTGACCGATGTTGCAGACGATGGCCTGGTCCTTCATCTTCGCCATGTGCTCATGGGTAATGACGTGGAAGTTGCCGGTGGCGGTAACGAAGATATCGGCCTTGTCGGCGGCATAGTCCATGGTCACCACGCGGTAGCCTTCCATCGCCGCCTGCAGCGCGCAGATCGGGTCGATCTCGGTCACCCAAACCTGGGCCGACAGGGCGCGCAGCGCCTGCGCCGAACCTTTGCCCACGTCGCCGTAGCCGGCCACCACCGCGATCTTGCCCGCGACCATCACGTCGGTCGCGCGCTTGATGCCGTCCACCAGCGACTCGCGGCAGCCATAGAGGTTGTCGAACTTGGATTTGGTGACCGAATCGTTCACGTTGATCGCCGGGAACTTCAGGTCGCCGCGCGCATGCATCTGGTACAGACGATGCACACCGGTCGTGGTTTCCTCGGTCACGCCGCGCACCGCGGCCAGACGCACCGAATACCAGGTCGGATCCGCCGCGACCTTGGCCTTGATCGCGGCGTAGAGCACGCGTTCCTCTTCGCTGGTCGGATTGGCGATCACCGACAAATCCTTTTCTGCGCGGGCACCGAGGTGCAGCAGCAGGGTCGCGTCGCCGCCGTCGTCCAGGATCATGTTGCTGAAGCCGCCGTCGGCCCATTCGAAAATGCGATGGGTGTAATCCCAGTAATCCTCCAGCGACTCACCTTTCACCGCGAACACCGGGGTGCCGGTCGCGACGATGGCGGCGGCCGCATGGTCCTGCGTCGAGAAGATGTTGCATGACGCCCAGCGCACTTCGGCACCCAGGGCCTGCAGGGTCTCGATCAGCACCGCAGTCTGGATCGTCATGTGCAGCGACCCGGTGATGCGCGCGCCCTTGAGCGGCTGGCTGGCGGCGAATTCCTCGCGGATCGCCATCAGGCCCGGCATCTCGGTTTCGGCAATGCGGATTTCCTTGCGGCCCCAGTCGGCAAGCGCCAGGTCGGCAACGACGTAATCGGTGAAATTGGCGGGGGGGGTTACGGCGTTCATCACGCCCTCCTTTCTGATCACAAAAAGAAAACGTGAGCGCCGTTGAAAGGAAGCGTCCCGAGCCTGGCGGATGAACCGTCGCAGCGCTCCTCGGAACCGAGGCCGGATTCTACCCCGGAAGTGCCAAACCCGGAATTCGACGGTCGAGGGCTTGCCTTCAGGGAAGCGGAAGGCCAACCGCGTCGGCATTCTTTACACATGCCATATCAGCAATCCACAGGCGGTTCGCAAGCCATTGTTTTGATAGATGCCTCCCAGACTGGCACCATCATGGAACATAATTTGCGTGCCTACGCTGCGGTGCATTTGCACGCCAGACAAGACGACAGCGGTTCGAGCCCGTCAACCAGCGACATAACCAGAAATGAGGACATGAAACAAATTACACGCCTACTCGCCGGCATTGCCTTAGCCGGTTGCATGCCCCTTCATGACGCATTGGCTGCTCCGGTCACAAGCCTGTCGATAGGCGAAATCGGCCTATTGTCAGGCGGGCTAGGCAGCTCAGCCGCCCAACTCGGCGGGGGCGTTTTTTCTGCTTATTACAATCTGGGGCTCATCGGCAGCGGCAGCACCGTCAGCCAGGGCAGCACTGACGGCGCAATCCTCATGGGAACCGTACAAGGCCCTGGCGCTTTCAGCACCGGGTTTCTGTGGCAAGGCCAGACAGCCTATATGACCACCCTGAATGGCGCACCCAGCGGCAGCATAAGCAACAACACGATGACACTGGATATGTCCGGTTTTACCGGCGAGTGGAATGGGATCTCGTTCAACGCCGCCCCCGATTCCGGCACGTTGACGACAGCGGTATCGCTCATTGGTAACGGCGTGTATTTCTACACTGCGGATTGGACGCATCTGGTCACGGCCAGCGATGGAGTGCCCGCACTGTACTATGGCTTTACATTCGGCCTTCACCTGGAAGGCATTGCGGTAACCAGCCTCGCTCCCGTCCCCGAAGCAGACACCTACGCCATGATGCTGGCCGGCCTGGGCCTGGTTGGATGGGCGGCACATCGTCGCCGCAGGCCGGATTGATCCCCCCGCACAAACGAAAACAGCCGGCTGATGCCGGCTGTTTCGAGTCAAGCGCCTGGCTCAGGAAGCCTTGCCTTTGGCGGGCTTCACGCCTTCGAGCATCTTGAAGATGCTCTTGGGCGAACCCTTGAACAGGCGCTTGAAGCTCTTGGACAGGCAACGCCGTTCCAGAGTGTTGCGGCGGGTGCGACTACGCTCGGCCATGATGAACCCCTATCGGACAGAAAACGGAGGCCCGCATTCTATCAGAGCCCGGCGGCGGCCCGCAGGGCGGCCGCCTTGTCCGTCACTTCCCAGGTGAAATCCGGCTCCTCGCGTCCGAAGTGGCCGTAGCTCGCGGTCCGCGTGTAGACGGGGCGCAGCAGGTCGAGCATCTGGATGATGCCCTTGGGACGCAGATCGAAATGGCTCTGGATCAGTTCGACGATCCTGGCCTCGGGGATCTTGCCGGTGCCGAAGGTGTCGACCATCAGCGAGGTCGGCCTGGCGACGCCGATGGCGTAGCTGACCTGCACCATGCAGCGTTCGGCGAGGCCGGCGGCGACGATGTTCTTCGCCACGTAGCGTCCGGCGTAGGCGGCGGAACGGTCGACCTTGGACGGGTCCTTGCCGGAGAAGGCGCCGCCGCCGTGCGGCGCTGCACCGCCGTAGGTGTCGACGATGATCTTGCGGCCGGTGAGGCCGGCGTCGCCCATCGGGCCGCCGACGACGAAGCGGCCGGTGGGGTTGACGAGGTAACGGGTATCGGTAGTGAGCATTTCCTTGGGCAGCACCGGCTTGATCACTTCCTCGATCACCGCCTCGGTCAGCTGGGCGTGTGAGACTTCGGGGTGGTGCTGGGTCGACAGCACGACGGTATCGATCGCCTGCGGCTTGCCGTCGACGTAGCGGATCGAGACCTGGGACTTGGCGTCGGGCCGCAGCCACGGCAGGCGGCCGTCCTTGCGCAGTTCGGACTGGCGCTCGGTGAGGCGGTGCGCGAGATAGATCGGCATCGGCATCAGGGTAGGTGTCTCGGTGCAAGCGTAGCCGAACATCAGGCCCTGGTCGCCGGCGCCCTGGTCGAGGAACAGGCCCTCGCCTTCATTCACACCCTGGGCGATGTCGGGCGACTGCTTGCCGACCGCGACCATGACGGCGCAGGTGTGGTAGTCGAAGCCTTTCTCCGACGAGTCGTAGCCGATGCGCTTGATCGTTTCGCGCGCGGCCTGGCCGAAATCGATGACGGCGGAGGTGGTGATCTCGCCGGCGATGACGACGAGCCCCGTCGTCAGCAGCGTCTCGCAGGCGACGCGGGCGTGTTTGTCCTGGGTTAGAATCGCGTCCAGAACCGCATCCGAGATTTGGTCGGCCATCTTGTCGGGATGGCCCTCAGACACCGACTCCGAAGTAAAGATGAAATCCTTCTGCATGACTGCTCCTGTTGTCCCGGTTACCGACTGCGTAACCGGCTCGCGGGACCCACGGAGCGGCGACGCTTTAGCTGTATTTGTATCCCGCCCGCAAGTTGTCATGATTAACCCGGCGGCACAGGCATTCTGCCGCGCAGTCGGTCCGTTCGTCAATTCCCGGCCGGACCGGCGTCATCCCGCGTCGCGCTGCATGCCCCACAAAGGGACTCCGACTTTCTACGCGCTAAAGCGCGTGAAAGTTCGTATGCCCGCGTGATCGCCCTGTTCAAACTGCTGGCCTGGCTGCCGCTACCCGTGCTGCACGCCTTCGGCGTCGCGCTCGGCTGGCTGATCTACCTGGCGCCGGGCCGGCACGCCCGCCGCATGCGCGACAACCTCTTCGCCAGCGGGGTGTGCAAACCCTCGGGCGACTGTCCCCGCCTGTTGCGCCGCGCCGTCTCGGAGTCGGGCAAGGCCATCGCCGAGCTGCCCGCGATATGGCTGCGTCCCTACGCCTCGGTGCTCAGGCTCGTGCGCGACATCCGGGGCTGGGAACATCTCGACGCCGCCCACGCGGCCGGCAGGGGCATCATCCTGATGTCGCCGCACATCGGCTGTTTCGAGATCATCAGCCTGTATTACGCCTCTCTGCATCCTTTCACCGCCATGTACAAGCCGCCGCGCAAGGCGACGCTGGGCACGCTGATGCGCATGGGCCGCGAGCGCGGCCAGGCGACGCTGGTGCCCACCGACCTGTCGGGCGTGCGCGCACAGCTTGCCGCGCTCAAGCGCCGCGAAGCCATCGGCATCCTGCCCGACCAGGTGGCGACCGGCGGCGACGGCGTCTGGGCGCCCTTCTTCGGACGCCCGGCCTACACGCCGACGCTGGCCGCCAGCCTGCAACGCAAGACCGGTGCGGACGTGTTCTTCATCGCTGCCGAACGGCTGGCGTGGGGACGCGGCTTCCGCCTGCACGTGCTGCCGCTGGGCGATCCGCTGCCGGAAGACAAGGCCCTGGCCGCTGCGCGCATCAACCGGGGCGTGGAGGAAATCGTCCGCCTGTTCCCCGCGCAATACATGTGGAGCTACAACCGCTACAAGAAACCGGGCAACGCGCCCGAACCGGACGCGGCCGCATGAACGCCGCCGGGCGCGGACTGTATCACCCCCGACTGTGGGGCATGTGGGCCAGCGTGGGCCTGCTGTGGCTGCTGCACTGGCTGCCGTTCCCCTTGCAGGCGCTGCTGGGCAACGTCGTCGGCTGGCTGTTCGCGCTGTTCCCCGGACGCCGCCGCCGCATCGTCGCCACCAACCTGCGCCTGTGTTTCCCCGAAGCGACCGAGGCCACGCGCCGCCGCTGGCTGCGCCAGACCTACCAGGCCTCGATGCGTGCCGTGCTGGAACACGGCGTACTGTGGTGGAGTTCCGACGCACGCCTGCGGCGCCTCGTGCGCATCGACAATCCCGAAGCCGCGCTGGGCGACGGCGTACGTCCGGTGATCTGGCTGGCGCCGCATTTCGTCGGCCTCGACATGGGCGGCGTGCGTCTGACCATGGACTGGAAAATCGCCTCGATGTACGCCCCCGCCAGCAACCCGGTAAGCGACAGATACATGCGCCATGGCAGGACGCGCTTTCGCGACATCGTGCTGATCGCGCGTCACGAAGGCATCAAGGCCACGCTCGGTGCCATCAAGTCGGGGCGTCCCTTCTACTACCTGCCGGACCAGGACCACGGCCGCCTCAATGCCGTGTTCGTGCCCTTCTTCGGCGTGCCGGCCGCCACCGTCTCTGCGCTGCCGCGACTGGCCAGGCTCACCAATGCGCAAATCGTGCCGGCCATCACCCGGCAGTTGCGCTGGGGCCGGGGCTACGCAGTGCGCTTCTATCCGGTCTGGGAAGATTATCCAGGCGACGATCTGGACACCGACGTCGCGCGCATGAACGCCTTCATCGAAGAGCGCGTCCGCGAGATGCCGGCGCAATATCTCTGGCTGCACCGGCGTTTCAAGACCCGCCCGCCAGGCGAGCCCGGCTTGTATGAATGAACGGCCGCGCCGCCTCGCCGCGAACGAGATCGGGGCCGTCGCTGCGCTCGCACGCACCGTGTGGCAGGCCACCTACCCTGCGCTCATCAGCCAGGCACAGATCGATTTCATGCTGGCCGATCGCTACGCAGCGGCACGCGTCCAGGCGCAGCTCGACGACCCGGCCCACGCCTGGTGGGTGGCGGGCACGCCGCCGGCGGGCTTTGCGCATGCCAGTCGGGACGGCCGGGCGTGCAAGCTCGACAAGCTCTACGTCCATCCGCAACGACAACGCAACGGCATCGGCGCCGCCCTGCTCGACGCCGTCACGGCCTGGGCCCGGGCACACGGAGACGCATCGCTGCATCTCCAGGTGAATCGCGGCAACGCGCAGGCGATCAGGGCATATGAGAAATACGGTTTCCGCATCGTCGAATCGCGCGTGTTCGATATCGGGGAAGGCTTCGTGATGGACGACCACGTGATGGTATTGACGCTATGAATTTTTCCCAGCCCAACGATGCCGCGCTGCGCGCCCTGTTCGATCGCGTGCGGACCATCGCCGTGGTGGGTCTGTCGCCGCAGCCTGCCCGGCCCAGTTACGTCGTCGCGCAGGCCATGCAGCGCTATGGGTTCCGCATCGTGCCGGTACGCCCGCTGGTCGATGCGGTACTGGGCGAAAAGGCCTATCCCGGCCTTGCCGACATTCCCTTTCCCGTCGACCTGGTCGACGTCTTCCGCGCCGCCGAGCACGTGCCGGCTATCGTCGATGCGTGCGTGGCGCTACACTTGCCGGCAATCTGGATCCAGGAAGGCATCGTCCACGAGGCAGCGGCGCAGCGCGCGCAGGCGGCCGGCATGACGGTGGTGATGGATCGCTGCCTCCTCAAGGACTACGTCAGGCTCAAGACCGCATGAACGTGCGCTTCACCAAGATGCATGGCCTCGGCAACGACTTCGTCGTGTTCGACGGCGTGCGCCAGGCCGTCTCGCTTACGCCCGAGCAATGCCGCCGCATCGCCGACCGCCATTTCGGCGTGGGCTGCGACCAGATCCTGCTGGTCGAGGCCGCCACGCAGCCCGGCGTCGACTTCCGCTACCGCATCTTCAACGCCGACGGCGGTGAGGTCGAACAATGCGGCAACGGCGCGCGCTGCTTCGTCCGCTTCGTGCACGACAAGGGCCTCACCGACAAAACCGCGATCCGGGTGGAAACCGCTTCCGGCCTCATCGAGCCCCGCCTGCTCGACAACGGCCAGGTCACGGTGGACATGGGGGCGCCGCGCTTCGCGCCGGCCGACATTCCCTTCGTCGCCGACGCCGAGGCACCGACCTATCCGCTCAAGGTCGGCCAGCACGTCGTCGAGATCGCCGCACTGTCGATGGGCAACCCGCACGCGGTGCTGCGCGTGAACGATCTCGACAGCGCGCCGGTGGACATCCTCGGCGCCGCCATCGAGGCGCACGCCCGCTTTCCCCAGCGCGTCAACGCCGGCTTCATGCAGGTGCTCACCCCGCACGACATCCGCCTGCGCGTCTACGAACGCGGCGCCGGCGAAACGCTGGCCTGCGGCACCGGTGCCTGCGCCGCGGCCGTCGCCGGCATCCGCCAGGGCTGGCTGAAAAGCCCGGTGAGCGTACATACCCGCGGCGGCGATCTCGTCATCGAATGGGCCGGCATGAGCCAGCCCGTTCTCATGACCGGACCGGCCGCAACCGTATTTGAAGGAGAACTGGAACTCTAATGGACACGCTCGACGCCCCCTTCGACAGGCAGGCCATCGCCGACTTTCTCACCCGCAATCCGAATTTCTTCAACGAATTCCCCACCCTGCTGGCGGAACTGAATATTCCGCATCCCCACGGTACGCACGCGGTGTCGATGAGCGAGCGCCAGCTCATCGCGATGCGCGACAAGGTGCGCATGCTGGAAAACAAGCTCGCCGAACTGATCCAGTTCGGCGAGGAAAACGACGGCATCTCGGAAAAGCTGCACGCCCTGACGCTGGCGCTGGTGGCCGCGAAGTCGCCGCAGGACATCGCCGGGGCGCTGGCGCTGCACCTGCGCGAAGGGTTCGCCGTGCCGCACCATGCCTTGCGCCTGCTGGCCGACGGCGGCCTCGCGGCCGATGCCACCACCGCCATCTCCACCCTGCTGCAGCCGGTGTGCGGCGCGCTGGCGGTCCCGCAGGCCAGCGACTGGTTCGGCGAGGTGTCGCCGCATCTCAAGAGCTTCGCCTGCATCCCCCTGCGCACGGCGGCCAACAGTCCCTCGCTGGGCCTGCTTGTGCTGGCGTCCGAGGAGGACAAGCGCTTCTACGCCGGCATGGGCACGCTCTATCTTTCGCGCCTGGGGCAGATCGTGGCCGCCGCGCTGACGCGGATGCAGTGAATCAGGACGCCGTCGAACGCTACCTGCTCCACCTCGCCGCCGAACGGCGGCTGTCCCCGCATACCCTCGCCGCCTGTCGGCGCGACCTCGACGGCCTGATGCGCCACGTCGGAAACAAAGCCCTGGCCGAACTCGACGTGGCCGACATCCGCGGCGCCGTCGTCGCGCTGCGCGCCGGCAGCCTGTCGCCCCGGAGCGTGGCGCGTCATCTGTCGAGCTGGCGCGGTTTCTACGCCTTCGCCTGCCGCCGGCTCGGTTACCCCGCCAACCCCTGCACCGGCCTGCGCCCGCCCAAGGCCGCCAGGTCGCTGCCCGAAGTCCTGTCGCCCGATGCCTGCACCCAGCTGCTCGACGCGCCGGCCGACGACGCACTGGACCTACGCGACCGGGCGATGTTCGAACTCATCTACTCGTCCGGCCTGCGTCTCGCCGAAGTGGTGGGGCTCGACCTCGCCCACCTCGACGCGCGCGCGGGTGAGGCCACCGTCACCGGCAAGGGTGGCAAGACGCGCATCGTGCCGGTCGGCAGGCAGGCACTCACCGCTCTGGCGGCGTGGCTGCCGCTGCGCCACACGCTGGCGAAGACGGACACGAACGCGCTCTTCGTCAACCGGCGCGGCGAGCGCCTCGGTCCACGCAGCGTCCAGCTGCGGCTGGAACGCTGGGCCGTGCGCGCCGGTCTGCCGCAACGCGTCCACCCGCACATGCTGCGTCACGCCTTCGCCACCCATGTGCTGCAATCCTCCGGCGATCTGCGCGCGGTGCAGGAACTGCTCGGCCACGCCAGCATCGGCACCACCCAGGTCTATACCCACCTCGACTGGCAGCACCTCGCCAAGGTCTACGACCAGGCCCATCCGCGCGCGCGGCGCAAATCCTGATGCCCCACCGAGTGTAAGCACACACTCTCTACCAAAGCCAGAATTAACAGTCCCTTCAGGATCGCGCCTGGCTGCCGATTCACAGCGTATGAACGTCAGCCCTCCCCACCGCGCGCATTTCGGGCGCCCAGCCCTGCTGGACAAATTCAGCACGCAGAGCCGCGTCATGGGCGCCGTCCTGCTGGTCATGCTGGCGCTGTTCATCCTGGTCGGCCAGCAAATACTGCAGATCGTGCGACACGACGCCGACGCCGCCCTGCGCGTGCAGGCCTCGGCCCAGCTTGCCGCACTGACGCAGGCCGTCACCGATTCCGCCATCCTGGGCGACTACGTTGCCCTGCGCGCGCAGCTGCGGACGCCGGTCGCCCAGGGCAATCTCCTGTACGCGGAATACGTCACGCCGAAAGGCTACAGCCTGCGCGAACAGGCCCCGCCGCTGCTGGCCGACCGGCCGGACTGGTTCGCCGCGCTCACCGCCGTCGACGCCTCGATGATGCAGGCGCGCGTCGAACTCGGCGGCAAGCATTACGGCCAACTCGTCATCCGGCCCTCGCCCCGGGCCTACGAGGATTTCCTGTGGCACCTCGGCACGCGCCTGTTCGCGGTGCTCGTCCTCGGATTCTGCCTGCTGGGCTGGCTGGTGCACGCGCTGCTCAAGTTCAATCTGCGCGGCCTGAATACCCTGCGCACCGTCGTGCGCCAGGTCGAATCCGGCGACTACAGCGTGCGCGCGCCCATCGGGCGCGGTTGCCCGCCCGAGATGCGCGACACGCTGCGCGGCTTCAACCACATGAATGCCGCGCTCGAACGCCTCCTGACCGACCTGAACGAGCAGCAAAAGGCTCTCGACAGTTCGGCCGCGGTGGCGGAATCCACCCTTGACGGCACCATCACCTACGCCAACGAATTGTTCTGCGTCCTTTCGGGGTACACGCGCGAAGGCCTGATCGGCCAGAATTTCAGCCTGCTCAACTCGGGCTGGCATGACCGTGCCTTCTTCGAAAACCTGTGGCAGACGATTTCCAGCGGCCGCATCTGGCAGGGCGAAATCTGCAACCGCACCCGCGACGGGCGCCCCTACTGGCTGGCGTCGACCATCCTGCCGATCAAGGGCGACGACGGCCAGCCGCTGAAATATCTCACGATCCGCTTCGACATCACGCAGCGCAAGCTCGACGAAGCCGCGCTCGAAGCCGAGAAGGAGCGCTGGCAGGTCACGCTGCAGTCGATCAACGACGCCGTCGTCGTCACCGATGCGCGCAACCGTGTCGTCTACATCAATCCCAGTGCGGAAAGCCTGCTCGGCGCAGCCCTCGAAGAAGCCATAGGCACGCCCCTGCGCGAACTGATGACCCTGGACCGTGCCAGCAGCGAGGACGACATGCCTACCTGCTTTCTCGCGCAGGAATCGCCGAAGATGGGCAAGAACGGTTCGGCCCGCCTGTATACGCGCTTCGGCCAGATTTTCGCGATCAGCTACAGCTGCGCGCCGCTCACCGGCAACGGTGGCTTCGGCGCGGTCTACGTCCTGCGCGACGAGACCGAGAAGAAGCAACTGCTCGACAGCCTGCGCGACATGGCCTACCACGATGCGCTCACCAAGCTGCCGAACCGCCGCGCCGTCGAAGGCCGGCTGGCGCGCGCACTGCGCACCGCGCACGACCTCGTGGAACAGCATGCGTTCTGCTACATCGACCTCGACCAGTTCAAGCTGGTGAACGACACCTGCGGCCACGCCGTCGGCGACGGCCTGCTGCAGGACATCGCGCAGACCATGCGCGCCACGCTGCCCAACCATGCCTATCTCGGCCGCCTGGGCGGCGACGAATTCGGCCTCATCCTGTTCGACACCCCGGCGGGGGAAGCTATCCAGATCTGCCGCTCTCTGGTGCAGCGCATCCGCGATTTCCGCTTCGAGCACAAGGGGCGCCGCTTCACGCTCGGCGCCTGCGCGGGCATCGCGCTCATCACACGCGACGCCACATCGGCCGGCGACCTCATGGTACAGGCCGACATGGCCTGCTATCGCGCCAAATCCGAAGGCAGCGGGCGCGTCCTGCTGTACGAGGCCGACGAAGTGGGGTTCCGCCGTCTCGAAGCCGAGATGGGCTGGGCCGCGGATTTCGCGCAGGCCCTCGAGGCCGGCCAGTTCCTGCCCTATCGCCAGCTCATCCAGCCCGCCAAGCCCAGCGGGCAGCCTCACTACGAGGTCCTCATCCGCTGGCAGCGCAACGGCGTCATCGAAGGCCCGGCCAAATTGCTGGCCGCGCTCGAGCGCTATGGCCAGGCGCCCATCCTCGACCGCTGGATGGTCGAGGCGGTGATTTCCTGGCTGGCGGCGCATCCCGATGATAGCGCGGTGTACTTCGTCAACCTTTCGGGCAAGACGGTGGCCGACGAATCCTTCCTCGACGTCGTGTGCAGCCTGCTCGACCACTACGGCGTGGCCGGCGCGCGCATCGGCTTCGAAATCACCGAGACCGCCGCCGTGGTCAACCTGGAAGACGCACAGCGCCTGATCCAGACCCTGCGGCCGCGCGGCTGCCAGTTCGCGCTCGACGACTT
Source organism: Thiobacillus sp. (assembly GCA_044227225.1). GTDB lineage: Bacteria > Pseudomonadota > Gammaproteobacteria > Burkholderiales > Thiobacillaceae > Thiobacillus. The sequence continues at coordinate 228,978 of JBGAFM010000003.1, forward strand.
CGGCCGCGATGCCTCGTCCTTCTTCTATCTCAAGCATCTGCCTGCGGATTACCTCAAGATCGACGGCGCCTTCGTGCGCGGCATGCTCGCCGACAACCGCGACCAGGCGATCGTGCGTTCGATCGCCCGCCTGGCAACCGACTTCGGCATGCACTCCATCGCCGAACAGGTCGAAGACGCCGACATGGCGGCGATGCTGGGCGAAATCGGGGTCGATTACCTGCAGGGCTATCACATCCACCGGCCCGAGGCCTTCCCCGGCTGGCAGGCTTGGAACAGCGTGCAGGCAAACGCACGACCGGCCCGCCCCGCGCACCTCAGCGTCGTCAAATAAGCCCTATTCGATCCGGATGCCGGCCGCCCCTTCGACCGGCGGCGGGTAACGCATGTCAAGCGCTTCCAGCGCATCGATCAGCAGGCGCGATACCGTCAGGTTGCGCGCCAGCTTGCTGTTGGCGGGGATCACGTGCCACGGCGCATGGGTGGTGCTGGTAGCCGACAGCGCGGCCTCGTAGGCATCCATGTAGGCCTCCCACTGCGCGCGCACGGCCAGGTCGCCGGGATTGAATTTCCACTGCTTCTGCGGCGTGTCGCGGCGCTCCTCCAGACGCTTCTTCTGCTCGTCCTTCGAGATGTGCAGATAGAACTTGAGGATGGTGGTGCCGGTTTCCGCCAGCATGCGCTCGAAGTCGTTGATCTGGCGATAGCGTCGCTCGCATTCCCCGGCATCGATCCAGCCGTTGACGCGGGTGATCAGCACGTCCTCGTAATGCGAGCGGTTGAAGATCGCGATCTCGCCAGCGCCGGGCACATGCGGATGCACGCGCCAGAGAAAATCGTGCGCCTGTTCTTCCGGCGTCGGCGCCTTGAAGCCGCGCACCCTGACGCCCAGCGGATCGACGCCCTGGAAAACATGGCGGATGGTCGAGTCCTTGCCCGCCGTGTCCATTGCCTGCAGCACCACCAGCAGCTTGTGCCTGCCCTCCGCGTACAGCCGTTCCTGCAGTGACTCCAGCCTGGCGTGCGCGGTCGCCAGGCTTTCCCGTGCATCGGACTTGTCCTTGCCGATGCTGCTGTCGTCGTCCGGATCCCGGTCGGCGAGACGAAGCCGGCTGCCGGGTTTGACGAGCGTGCCCGAATGCTTCATACGCCGCGCCCCGGCGGAACGAGTGTCATCCAGTCCCCCAGCGCGGACCGGATCTCGCCCAGCGTGAGATGCCGCATCAGGCCCTGGTTGCCGGGCGCCATCTGGTTCCAGGCGCAGGTCATGCCGCGCAGCGCCGGTTGCGCAGGGTCATGCAGGCGGAACGTCGTGATGTAGTAAAGGAAGGTCGGCGACCCATCGTCCGCCAGGCCGGTACGCACGAAACCGGGCGCGCGCGCCGCCATCACCGTGCTCACGCTGCGCGTCACCTGCCGGACCTCGAAGCGCCCCGGCGCCAGCGTCTGCGGGACGTCGCGCACTGTATCAAGCTCGATTACGCAGAACGGATCCTGCTCCTGCACGCTGTTGCGCGGCACGATGCGGCCGTACTGCAGGCGCACGGTCGCCGCGTCGGCAGGAATCGTCAGCTCGCGATGCAACTGCATGCTCCAGCCGGTCGCATACGCGTAGTAGGGCGAGGCGGGGTCGTTCGACTGCAGGTTCGCGCAGCCGCCGAGCAAGACAAGCGTCAGCAGGATTGACTTCATGCTCTTCCTCCTCGACATTCCGGATGCCGCTACTCGCTTTTTACGCGAAACCACGCCGCATACAAGGCCGGCAGGAAGAACAGCGTCAGGAATGTCGCCGCGACCAGGCCGCCCATCACCGATACCGCCATCGGCCCCCAGAAGATCGACCGCGACAGCGGGATCATCGCCAGCACCGCCGCCGCCGCAGTCAGGCTGATCGGCCGCATGCGCCGCACCGTCGATTCGACGATGGCGTCCCATTGCGACAGGCCGCGTGCAAGATCCTGGCGGATCTGGTCGACCAGGATCACCGAATTGCGCATGATCATGCCGGCCAGCGAAATGATGCCGAGCAGGGCGACGAAGCCCATCGGCCGGCCGCTCACGAGCAGGGCGACGGCCACGCCGATCACGCCCAGCGGCGCGGTCAGCACCACCAGCATGGACCGCGAGAAGCTGCCGAGCTGCAGCATCAGCAGCGTGAAGGTGACGATGACGATGAGCGGCCACGAAGCGGCGATGGCGGCATTGGCCTTGGCGCTGCTTTCGACCGGACCGCCGATCTCGACGCGGAAACCGGCCGGCAGGGCCGCACGGAAGGCCGCCACCTGCGGCGCCAATTCGGCCACGATGGTGGCAGGCTGGGTGGCGCCGACCGGGTCGCCGCGTACCGATATCGTCGGCAGGCGATCGCGCCGCCAGATCACGCCGTCCTCGAACGTGGGCACGAAGCGGGCGATCTGCCCCAGCGTCACGCTCTGCCCGTTGAAGCTGCCGATGGGCAGGGCGGCGAGCGCATCGACGTCGCGGTGCTCGGCACGCGGCGTGCGCAGGACCACGTCGATGAGCAGATCGTTCTCGCGGAACTGGGTGACCGTCGCACCTGACAATTGCAGTGCCACCAGACGGCCGACCAGATCGGAGCTCAGCCCGAGCGCCTTGATCTTGTCCTGGTCGAGCTGCGCCTTCACCGCCAGCGACTGTTCGTTCCAGTCGAGATTCACCGAGGTCACGCGCGGATCGGCCGCCACGATGCGACGCAGCTTTTCGGCTTCGACCTTGAGGCGGGGGATATCGTAACCCGACAGGCGATACTGCACGGGATAGCCGGCCGGCGGGCCGTACTCGAAACGCACCGCGCGCCCGCGCACGTTGGGGAAATCCGTGTCGAACAGCCTGCGGATGCGCGCGATCTCGCGCTCGCGCGCCGGCACGTCCTTCGCGATCACCACCAGTTGTGCGAAATTGCGGTTGGCCAGCCGCTGGTCCAGCCCCAGCACGAAGCGCGGCGCACCCTGGCCGATGTAGTTCAGTACGTGTGCCACGTCGGCGTCGCGACGCAGCAGCGATTCGAGCCGGACCGCTTCAGCGTGCGTCGCTTCGATCGATGCGCCTTCGGGCAGCCACATCTCGATCAGGATTTCCAGGCGATCGGACTGCGGGAAGAACTGCTTCTCGACCTTCTGCATCGCCACGATGCCGACAACCAGCCCGGCGGCGGTCAGCGCAATCACCGTCCGGCGCCGGCGCAGGCACCAGGTGACCGCAGCACGGAAACGGAGATAGAAAGGCGTCCGGTAGGTGGCGTCCTCGTCCTCCACGCGATGCGACGGCTTGAGGATCAGATGGCCGAAATACGGTGTGACGACGACGGCGACCAGCCAGGACGACAGCAGCGCGATCGTCGTCACCGCGAAGATGGCGAAGGTGTATTCGCCGACCATGGACTTGGCGAGCGCAATGGGCAGGAAGGCGGTGGCGGTGAGCAGCGTGCCGGTGAGCATGGGAAACGCCGTCGAATGGAATGCGTAGGTGGCGGCCTCGAAGCGGCTCCAGCCGGCCTCGAGCTTGTGCGCCATCATTTCCACCGCGATGATCGCATCGTCCACCAGCAGGCCCAGCGAGATGATCAGCGCACCGGTCGAGATGCGGTGCAGGTCGATGCCGAAGAACCACATCGTGGTGAAGGTGATCGCCAGCACCACCGGGATGGACAGCGTGACCACCAGCCCCGCGCGCCATTTGAGCGCAAGAAAGGTCACCGCCAGCACGATGCCGACGGCTTCCACGAAGCTCTGCATGAACAGCCTGACCGCGCGCGCGACGATGCTGGGCTGGTCGTGAATTTTCCGTATCTCCAGCCCGACCGGCAGCGTCTTCTGCAGCGCCGCCATCGTCGCGCCGACGTCGCGCCCCAGCGCGAGCACGTCGCCGCCGTCGGCCAGCGACACGCCCAGCAGCACGGCGGGTTCGCCCTGCGAGCGGATCTCGACCGCGGGTGGGTCTTCGTAGCGCCGTGTCACCTCGGCGATGTCGCCCAGACGCAGGCTGCGCGTGCCGACGCGGATGATGGTCTCGCGCAGGCGTTCGACGTCGGAATACGGCCCCGACACGCGCAGCGGGATCGACAGCGTGGCGTTCTCCACCCGGCCGTTCCCCACCACGCCGTTCTGCTCCTGCACCGCCTGCATGATCTGCTGCGACGTGAGCTGCAGGGTGGCGAGCTTCTGCAGCGGCACCTCGATGTAGATCGTCTCCGGCACCACGCCGAACAATTCGACCTTGCCGACGTTGGGCAGGCGCCGCACTTCGCGCTGCGCGTCCTCGGCCACGCGGCGCAATTCCGCTCGCGAGAACCCGTCACCGGTGAAGGCGTAGATCGAGCCGAAGGTATCGCCGAACTCGTCGTTGAAGTAGGGCCCGCGCACGCCCGCCGGCAACTGCGGCCCGAGGTCGCCGATCTTCTTGCGTACCTGGTACCAGGCCGCGGCGACGTCCGCACCGCGCACGTTCTCCTTGAGATTGACGAACAGCGCGGTCTCGCCCGGCTTGGCGTAACTCTGGACGTAATCCAGCTCCGGCATTTCCTGCAGTTTCTTCTCGATCCGCTCGGTGAGTTGTTCCGACACCTCCTGCGCGGTGGCGCCCGGCCAGGTGGCCTGGATCAGCATGGTCTTGAAGGTGAACGGCGGGTCCTCGGCCTGGCCGAGATGGAAATACGAACGCACGCCCAGCAGCAGGACCAGCACGATCAGGAAACGCATCAGCGCCGGATGTTCGAGGGCCCAGCGCGACAGGTTGCCGCGCCCGGGGGCAAAACGCGGCGCAACGTTCATTGGACCAGTCGCACGCGCTGGCCGGGGGCGAGTTTGTGCACGCCGGCCGTGACCACCCATTCGCCGGCCGCCAGCCCGGAACGCACCATGACACGCTCGCCATGCAGCGGACCGAGTTCGACGGCACGGGCCGCGACCTGGCCCGTCTGCGGGTGCACCACCCAGACTTCTGGCCGCCCGTTCACCCGGAACAGGGCGCTTTGCGCGACCGTCAGGCTGGGCACCGCGTCGGACGCGAGCTCGACGGTGGCGGTCATGCCCAGCCTCACCGCATCGTCCGGCGCCGCGATGCTGATGCGCGCGGCATAGGTGCGCGTCGCCGGATCGGCCATGGGCGCCAGTTCGCGCAGGCGACCGGCGTAGACCCTGTCCGGTGCGGACCACAGGCGCACGTTCAGCGCCTTGGCGCCGCGCAGGGCATCGAGCGCGTTCTCCGGCACGTCGATGCGCACCTCGCGTTCGCCGGCCTGCGCCAGGCGCGCAACCGGCTGCCCGGCCGCCACCACCTGGCCGGCCTCGAACGACACCGCGGTGACCACGCCGGTTTGCGGCACGGTCAGCCGCGTGTAATCGGCCTGATTACCCTGCCGGGCCGCGTCGGCACGCAGCGCCCGCACCTGCGCATCGGCGGCGGCGGCGGCGGTGGTCCGCCGGTCCAGTTCGGCCTGCGCGATGAAATTTCTCGCCCGCAGTTCGGTAAAGCGCTTCAGGTCCTCGCGCGCCAGCTTCGCCTCGGCCTCGGCGGCCGCCAGCTGTGAACGCGCCGCGCGCGCCGCCAGGGCGAAATCGCTGGGATCGAGCGTGGCGATGACCTGCCCGGCGCGAACCGGCGTCCCCGCGTCCACCATACGGCTACGCACCCGGCCGCCGACACGGAACGCGAGATCGGTTTCGTAGCGCGCCCGCACCTCGCCGGCGTAGCGCGTGCCGGCCACGGCGGCCTGCGCACTCACCCGTTCGGCGCGCACCGGACGGACGTCCTGCACGGCCGGCGGCGGCGTATCCCGGCCGCAGGCCGCCAGCAGGCCGAAAAACAGGATAGCGGGGAGGGTCTTCTTCATAGGCGCGATTATGGCGCAATCCGCCGCCGCCCGTCCGCAGGCGGCAGGCGTCCGTTCGAATGGCTTGCATCCTGCGCCGTAGACGTTCAGACTCCCGCCTTGGCCAAAACCGGTATGCCCGGTCTGGCCGTCGCCACATTGACGATAGCTGGAGCTCTACCCAATGCCTGCCTCTTCCAAACCCCTGACCGAAGCTGCGCTGCTGAAGATGTCCGACGCGGATTACATGAACGCCGCGCAGCTGGCGTTCTTCCGCGCCCGCCTCGAAGCCCTGCGCGACGAAATGCTGTCCAACGCGGCCGATACCGGCGAACATCTGAAAGAGAACGAGAACTTCGCCGACCCCAACGACCGTGCCACGGTCGAAGAGGAAAACATGCTCGAACAGCGCGTGCGCGACCGCGAGCGCAAGCTGCTGAAGAAGATCAACAAGGCCCTGGCCCGCATCGAATCCGGCGAATTCGGCTACTGCCTGGAAACCGGCGAACCCATCGGTCTGCCCCGCCTGCTGGCGCGTCCAACCGCCGAATATTCCATCGAGGCGCAGGAGCGCCACGAGAAGATGGAGAAGCTGCACGCCTGACGGGCCAGGCGCACGCGCGATGGATGCGCCGCTTCCCATCACGCTGCTGACCGGGTTTCTGGGCAGCGGCAAGACCACGGTCCTCAATCACCTCGTGCGCACGCTGCCGCGCACGGCCATCCTGATGAACGAGTTCGGCGAAGTCGCGCTCGATCACCAGCTCCTGCAGAAAATGGAAGGCCCGATGGCGCTGCTGTCGGGCGGCTGTGTCTGCTGCACAATTTCCGGCAGCCTGTCGCCGACGCTCAAGAACCTGTGGATGGCGCGTTCGAGGGGCGACATCCCGCCCTTCGAGCGCGTGATCATCGAAACCACCGGCATCGCCGACCCGGTCCCGGTGCTCGACAACCTGCTGCACGACAACTGGGTGCGTGCCCGCTTCCGCCTCGATGGCGTGGTCACCACCGTGGACGCCCTGTTGGGCATGGGACAGCTGGACGCCCATTTCGAGGCCGCCAAGCAGGTTGCGGTCGCCGACCGGCTTCTCCTGACCAAGACCGATCTCGCCACGCCGGAAGCGGTGGCCGCGCTGCGCGCGCGCCTTGCTGCGCTGAACCCTGCGGCAGACCTCATCGTGGTGACGCATGGCGCACTCGACCCGGATACCATCCGCAATCTGGGGCTGTGGAATGCCGACACCAAGTCGGTCGAGGTCGCACGCTGGCTGAAAGCACAGCGCTACCGCCCGGCGCGCGGCGGCACACTGGGCGGCCGCCCGGCCGAGGATGGGCACGACACGCGCATCCGCGCCTTTTCCGTGACGATCGACACACCGATCGACCGCCACGGCCTGTCCGCGGCCCTGTCGATGCTGACCAGTTTCCGCGCCGAAAACCTCCTGCGCTTCAAGGCCATCGTCAACCTTCAGGGCGAGGCGCAGCCCGTCGTGCTGCATGCCGTGCAGCACGTGCTCTATCCCGAGGTCAAACTCGACGCCTGGCCGGACGAGGACCATCGCAGCCGTTTTGTCTTCATCGTGCGCGACCTCGATCCGGCCTTTGTCGAAAAGCTGCTGACCGATTTCAGCAGCGCAGCCGGGCAGCTTTCCGCATGAACCTCGCCCAGCGCGCCCTCGTCGGCCTGATCCGGGTATACCAGCTCGCGCTGTCGCCCTGGCTGGGTCGGCAGTGCCGCTATCTGCCGACCTGCTCGGAATACGGCAAGGAAGCGATCGAGAAACACGGCGCCCTGAAAGGCGCCTGGCTCGCTGCCCGGCGCATCGGCCGCTGCCGGCCGGGCTGCGACCATGGCTACGATCCGGTGCCCCCGGTCGAACCGGCAAAAAAGAAGCACTAGGGCCGATTTGCACTACTATCTCGCCATGCAGTCGCGCCGCCCCCTCGTTTCCTGGCTGTTTGCGCTGGCCCTGCTGTTCGGGCAGGCGGCGGCGTTCGCGCATGCGCTCACCCACCTGCGTCCGCACGAATCGAATCTGCCCGACAAGGTCTGCGAAGTCTGCGTGGCGCAGGCCCAGCTCGGCGCGGCGGCGGCGCCCACGCCCGTCGTCGCACCTTACATTCCGGCCGTACACGCCGTCGCCGCCCCGCCGGCGATCGCTCATCCCGATCCCGCGCGCATCGTCGCGCGCGCCCGCGCCCCGCCCGTCCGCTCCGTCTGAACCTGCTTCCCGCGCAAGCCTGCGCGGGTTTTCCGCATTCTTTCGACGGAGTACACCATGTTACGTCCCGCATTGCTGGCGGCCGCGCTCGCGGCTGCCTTTCCGGCGCACGCCGACGCCGATCTCGATGCCCTGCGCGCCGAGATCAAGGAAATGAAATCCACCTACGAAGCCCGCATCCAGGCGCTCGAAGCGCGCCTGCAGCAGGCCGAGGCCAAGACCGACAGCGTCGCCGCCCAGGCCGCGCAGCCCGTTGCATCGGCCGAACCGACCCGCAGCAACAGTTTCAACCCGGACATCTCGCTCATTCTCCAGGGCGGATACGCCCATCTGGAGGACCGCGCCGACCGCGGCATCACCGGTTTCCTGCCTTCGGGCGCTTCGGCGCCCGAGCGCGGCTTCTCGCTCGGCGAGAGCGAACTGGTGCTGTCCGCCAGCGTCGATCCCTGGTTCCGCGGCTTCCTCAACGCGGTACTCGGTGCCGACGACTCGATCGGCATCGAGGAGGCCTGGTTCCAGACCACCAGCCTGGGGCACGGCCTGTCGATCAAGGGCGGCCGCTTCAAGTCGGGCATCGGCTACCAGAACGAACAGCATCCGCACGCCTGGGATTTCGCCACCAACAACCTGGTGTACGACGCCCTCTTCGGCGAGGGCTACGTGCAGGACGGCCTGCAGATCAAATGGCTGGCGCCGACCGATCTCTTCCTCGAATTCGGTGCCGAGCTCGGCGCAGGCGGCGCCTTCCCCAGCACCAATAACGGCAGCAACGGCGCCAACAGCGTGGCGCTGTTCGGCCATGTGGGCGGCGATTTCGACGACTCGAACAGCTGGCGCGCCGGCCTGTCCTGGCTGCAGGCGAAGCCGCGCAACCGCAGCTTCGAAGGCGTAGATATCAACAACGTCGGCGTGACCGGCGACTTCTCCGGCACCAGCCGCACCTGGCTCGCCGATTTCGTGTGGAAATGGGCGCCCGACGGCAATTCGACGCAGCAGAACTTCAAGTTCGCCGCGGAAGTCTTCCAGCGCCGCGAATCCGGCCTGCTGAATTGCGACGATGCCGACGCGACCGATCCCAGCGCCTGCAGCGGCGGCCTGGCGGGCGACTACGCGACCGACCAGTCCGGTTTCTACGCGCAGGGGGCTTTCCAGTTCATGCCGCGCTGGCGCGTGGGTTACCGCTACGACCAGCTGTTCCGCGGCGACGCGCAGTTCGCCGGCGCCGATGCCGGCACGACGCTGGGTACGCTGGCCGACTACGACCCGAAACGGCACAGCCTGATGCTGGACTACAACCCGTCCGAGTTCACCCGCATCCGCCTGCAGTACACCCTCGACCAGGCCCAGCAGAACGTCGACGAGAACCAGTTCTTCGTGCAGTACATCTACAGCCTGGGCAGCCACGGCGCCCATGCATTCTGAGGAGACGAACATGAAAACGCTTTCCCTTCCGACCGTCCGTGCCGCGCTGCTGGCGCTGGCCGCCGCGCTGCCCGTTGCCGCACACGCCGATCTCAAGATCTTTGCCTGCGAACCCGAATGGGGCGCGCTGGCCAAGGAAATCGGCGGTTCGCACGTCAACGTCTACACCGCCACCACCGCGATGCAGGATCCGCATCGCATCGAGGCGCGGCCCTCGCTGATCGCCCGCGCGCGCAGCGCCGATCTCCTCGCCTGTACCGGGGCCGAGCTGGAGATCGGCTGGCTGCCGGTGATCCTCGCCCAGTCGGGCAATGCCGCGATCCAGGCCGGCCAGCCCGGGCAGTTCTTCGCCGCACCGCACGTGGCCATGCTGGAAAAACCGGCGGCGCTCGACCGCTCCGCCGGCGACGTGCACGCCGACGGCAACCCGCACATCCAGACCGACCCGCGCAACATCGCCCGCGTCGGCGAAGCGCTGGCCGCGCGCATGGCCGCGCTCGACCCCGCGGAGGCGGCCGGCTACCGCACCCGCTGGGCCGATTTCTCGGCACGCTGGAACGCCGCCATCGCACGCTGGGAAAAGGAGGCGGCGCCGCTGAAAGGGGTGCCCGTCGTCGTCCAGCACAAGGCCTTCCCCTACCTGCAGAACTGGCTGGGCCTGAAGGAAGTCGCCGTGCTCGAGCCCAAGCCCGGAGTCGAACCCAGTCTCGCCAGCCTGGCGGCGGTGAAGGCCAAGTTGGCGGCGACGCCGGCGAAACTGGTGCTGCGCGCCGCCTACCAGCCCGCCCGCCCCAGCGAGTGGATCGCCGCTCAGGCCGGGCTGAAGGCGGTCGCCCTGCCGTTCACCGTCGGCGGCGACGCCCAGAGCGGCGACCTGTTCGGCCTGTTCGATTCGACCGTGTCGAAACTGCTGGCGGGGCTGCACTGAGATGAACTTCGCCGCGCTCGATCCCGCCCTGCTCGGCCCGCCGCTCGCGGCGGGCCTGCTCGTCCTGGCCACGCACATCCCGCTCGGGCGGCGGGTGTTGCAGCGCGGCATCGTCTTCCTCGACCTCGCCATCGCGCAGTTCGCCGGACTGGGCGTCATCGCCGCCCATGCCGCCGATGCGGACGCGGGCTGGGTCACGCAACTCGTCGCGTTCGGTGCGGCGCTCGCGGGCGCCGCACTGCTGGCCTGGAGCGACCGTCGCTGGCCGGCACGGCAGGAAGCGCTGATCGGCTCCAGCTTCGTGGTGGTGGCCTGCCTCGCCGCCCTGCTGCTGGCCAGCGATCCGCACGGCGGCGAGGAACTGCAGAACCTGCTGGTCGGACAGGTTCTCTGGGTCAGCCCGGCGCAACTGGGCGTGGCCGCCGCGATCTATGCGGCGATCGGCCTGCTCTGGCGCCCGTTGACGCGACACGGTCTGGGTTTCTACGCGCTGTTTGCGCTGGCGATCACCACCTCGGTGCAACTGGTCGGGGTGTATCTGGTGTTCGCCAGCCTGATCCTGCCGGCGCTCGCCACGCTGGGCCGCACCCGGGCCTGGTGGGCTGTGGCATTCGCCGTCGGGACGGCGGGCTACGGCGGCGGACTGGTGGTGTCCGCGCTCACCGACCTGCCCACCGGCCCGCTGATCGTCGTCGCGCTGGCCGCGAGCGCCCTGCTGTCGGGCCTGTTTCCCCTGGTTGCCGCATCAGGACGGGAGCGCTAGTATCGGGGACTGGATTTTTCCGCCAAACTGCCGTATTCCCCTCTGTGGCACTCCCATTCTTCAAAAAAGGCAAGGACAAGGCCCCGTCGCATGCGCCGGCGCGGGCCGTTGCGTCCGAACCTGCCGACGCCCCCCTCACCCAGACCGTGATGGGCGTCGGGCTCGGCCCGTCAAGCGGCATCGTCGTCGAGGAATCGAGCGGGGCGCCGCAATCGCCCATCGACGAAGCGGCCATCCTCTATGCCAGCGGTCAGGCCGAGCTGGCCGAACGCCAGCTGAAGGACATCCTGGGCAGCGCGGACGCCCGTGCCTGGCACATGCTGTTCGATCTGTACGGCATCCAGAATCGCGAAAAGGATTTCGAGCAGCTTGCGCTGGATTACGCCATGCGCTTCGAAACCTCGCCGCCGGTATGGAAGCCCGTCGTCGGCAACGGCGCCAGCAGTGCCGCCGCACAGGGGCAACCCGCCGCCAGTCTCGATCTGCCCGGCCTGCTCGACAAGAAGGCCGCACAGACGCTTGCCCAGGGCATCGCCGAGATCGACAAGAAGGCCAGCGTACGCATCGATTTCTCGCACATCGAGATGGTCGACGAAGCGGGGGCCGACGAATGCGCGAAAATCCTCGCGGCCGCACGCAAGGCCAAGCGCAAGCTGCAGGTCAGCGGCGTCGATCGCCTGATCGCCCTGCTGCAGGACCTTCTGCGCGCCACCCATAACCGTGCCGTGCACTGGTTGCTGCTGCTGGAGCTTTACCAGACCCTCGGCCAGCAGGACAGCTTCGAGGATCTCGCCGTCGACTACGCCGTGCGTTTCGAAGTGTCGCCGCCCTCCTGGAGCGAGGTGCGTGCCGCCGAAGTGGTGCAGCGCGCGCCCGTCGAACCGGTGAACGACGACGCCTACATGCTGTCCGGAGAAATCAGCCCCGCCAACGACAGCATGCTGCAACAGGTCTGCAGTTACGCGGCCAGCCGCAGCGATTTCGTGGTCGATCTCTCGCAGGTCACGCGCGTCGACTACGGCAGCGTCAGCCAGTTCATCAGCGTGCTCATGCAGTGCCTGGGCAGCGGCAAGAGCATCACCCTGCGCGGGCATAACGCGCTCATCCATGAACTTTTCCGGGTCATGGGCATCGACCAGCTCGCGCAGCTGCTGCCCCGCTATCCCGTCTGAGGCCGTCGCGGCCTGCCACCTGCCATGTCCGATGCCCTGATCGCCCAGGCCGCGCTCGCCGCTGCCGTGGCGTGGGGCGCCGGCCTGCGCCTGTACGCGGTGGTGTTGATTCTCGGCCTGCTCGGCCGTTACGGCGGTTTCGACCTGCCCGACGCCCTGCAGGTGCTGGCGCATCCGCTGGTGATCGGCGCGAGCGCCCTGCTCGCCCTGGCCGAATTCGTCGGCGACAAGATCCCCCTGGTCGACAGCCTGTCGGACACCCTGCACACATTCATCCGCATCCCCGCCGGGGCCGCACTCGCGGCAGCGGTCTTCGGCGACAGCAATGGCGCGGTGCAGACCGTCGCCGCGCTGGCCGGCGGCGGCCTGGCGGCCACCAGCCACGTCGCCAAGGCCGGTAGCCGGGCCCTGATCAACGCCTCGCCGGAACCGTTCAGCAATGCGGCCGCCTCCTTCGGCGAGGAAGGCCTGCTCGGGGCCGGACTCTGGCTCGCCTTCGTGCATCCGCTGGTCTTCCTCGGGGCACTGGGTGTTTTCATTGTCGTTACACTCTGGATGCTGCGCCGGCTGTGGCGCTGGCTCACCCGCTCGCCGTCAGGGCCTTTATAATCGCGGCATGGAACAATACCGCGGCACCACCATCCTGTCCGTCCGCCGGGGCAGCACCGTCGCCCTCGGCGGCGACGGTCAGGTCACGCTCGGCAACATCGTCATCAAGGCCACCGCGCGCAAGGTGCGCCGGCTGTACCAGGAACGCGTGCTGGCCGGCTTCGCCGGCGGCACCGCCGACGCCTTCACCCTGTTCGAGCGCTTCGAGGCGAAGCTGGAGAAGCACCAGGGTCACCTGCTGCGCAGCGCGGTCGAACTCGCCAAGGACTGGCGTACCGACCGCATGCTGCGCCGGCTCGAAGCCATGCTCGCGGTGGCCGACACCGAACACACGCTCATCATCACCGGCAACGGCGACGTGCTCGAACCCGAACTCGGCATCGCCGCCATCGGCTCCGGCGGCGCCTTCGCACAGTCGGCGGCGGTCGCGCTGTTGCAGAACACCGACCTGCCCCCGCTTGAAATCGTTAAAAAGAGCCTCGCCATCGCCGGTGACATCTGCATCTACTCGAACCAGAATCATGTGATCGAAACCCTGTGAGGCGTCTTCCCGCTCACGGCTCACCGTTCACTGCTTACCCGAAATGACCCCCAAAGAAATCGTCCACGAACTCGACAAGCACATCGTCGGCCAGGCCGCCGCCAAGCGCGCGGTCGCGGTCGCGCTGCGCAACCGCTGGCGTCGCCAGCAGGTGGCCGAGCCGTTGCGCCACGAGATCACGCCCAAGAACATCCTGATGATCGGCCCCACCGGCGTCGGCAAGACCGAGATCGCACGGCGGCTGGCCAGGCTGGCCAATGCGCCCTTCATCAAGATCGAGGCGACCAAGTTCACCGAAGTCGGCTATGTCGGACGCGACGTCGACACCATCATCCGCGACCTGATGGAGACCGCGATCAAGGACCTGCGGGCGCAGGCGGCGCACAAGGTGAGATTCCGCGCCGAGGAAGCGGCCGAGGAACGCATCCTCGACGCCCTGCTGCCGCCGCCGCGCAGCGTCGGTTTCGGCGAAGCCGAACCGCCGCGCGAGGAAGGCGCGGCGCGCCAGCGCTTCCGCAAGATGCTGCGCGAGGGGCAGCTCGACGACAAGGAAATCGAGATCGACGTCGCCGCGGTCAACCCGGGCATGGAAATCTACACCCCGCCCGGGATGGAAGACCTGTCGCAACAGCTGCAGGGGCTGTTCACCAACCTCGGCCAGACCCGCCGGCAGACGCGCAAGCTCAAGGTGAAGGACGCCTTCAAGCTGCTCACCGAGGAAGAGGCCGCACGCCTCGTCGGCGACGAAGACCTCAAGCAGCAGGCGCTGGAAGCCGTCGAGCAGAACGGCATCGTCTTCCTCGACGAAATCGACAAGATCGCCACCCGCAGCGACGCCCATGGCAGCGATGTGTCGCGCCAGGGCGTGCAGCGCGACCTGCTGCCGCTGATCGAGGGCACCACCGTCAGCACCAAGTACGGCATGGTGAAGACCGACCACATCCTCTTCATCGCCAGCGGCGCCTTCCACCTGTCGAAACCTTCGGACCTGATCCCCGAACTACAGGGTCGCCTGCCGATCCGGGTGGAATTGCAGGCGCTCTCGGTGGAGGACTTCGAACGCATCCTCACCGCGACCGACGCCTGCCTCGTGCGCCAGTATGAAGCCCTGCTGGCGACCGAGAGCGTGACGCTGAAATTCACCGAGGACGGCATCCGCCGCATCGCCGAGATCGCTTTCGAAGTAAACGAGCGCACCGAGAACATCGGCGCGCGGCGCCTGCATACCGTGATGGAGAAGCTGCTGGAGGACATCTCCTTCGATGCAGGAAACGTCGGCGGTGACTACACCATCGACGCCGAAACCGTGACCGCCCGACTCGCCGCCCTCGCCGCGCGCGAAGACCTCGCCCGCTACGTCCTCTGACCGCTCACCGCTCACCGCTCACCGCTCACCGCTCACCGCTCACCGCTCACCGCTCACCGCTCACCGCTCACCAAGTATGAAACCCGAATCCCGCCAGCCCTTCGAAACCCGCGGCAAGTTCCTCTCCAGCATCCTGTTCGGCAGCCGCTGGCTGCAGGTGCCGCTCTATCTCGGCCTGATCGTGGCGCAGCTGGTCTACGTCGTGCATTTCATGGTGGAACTGGAACACCTGGTCGTCGGCACGCTGACGCTTTCAGAGGAGGCGATCATGCTGATCGTTCTCGGGCTCATCGACGTGGTGATGATCTCCAACCTGCTCATCATGGTCATCGTCGGCGGCTATGAAACCTTCGTCTCGCGCCTCAATCTCGAAGGTCACCCGGACGAACCCGAGTGGCTGTCGCACGTGAACGCCAATGTACTCAAGGTCAAGCTGGCCACCGCCATCATCGGCATCTCGTCGATCCATCTCCTGAAGACTTTCATCAACGCGCACAATCTCGACGACAAGGTACTGCTGTGGCAGACCGTGATCCACATGGCCTTCATCGTCTCTGCCGTCTCCATCGCCTACATCGACCGATTGATGCCGCATCCACCCAAACACTGATACCAGGCCGTCACCACCAACAATACAAGCGGGGAGCCTCCATCATGAAATACCAGCACAGCAAGGAAGAAAGCGCGGAGTACCTGCGGCGGGCACTGCCGATGATGTCCAGTCAGGAAGCGGCGCTCCACCCGGTCAGCTACGCCGTCTGGTACGAATACGTATCCGGCATGAACGCCTCGCTCAATAGCGCGACCGACACCCTGCTGGCGCGCGGCAAGCCGCTCGGCGAGTCGGACATCACGGCCCTGTTCGAACGGCATGTCGCCGACATCGACGGCGCGGCGGCCAGCAGCATCGCCGCCGGCTTCCAGCGCATTCTGGGCGACATTTCCCAGTCCACCGACCTGGCCGCCCACGATACCGAGGTATTCGGCGACATGCTCGAACGGCTCTCCCGCGATTGCGACGAGCAGCCTGCGTCCATCGACCTGAAGACGCTGCTCGCAGGCACCCGCGTCATGCAGGATTCGGTCGCCACGCTGCAGACCCGGCTCGACGCCAGCCAGAAGGAAATCGAGTCCCTGCGCGCCGAGGTCGAGCGTGCCCGCGACGCCTCGCTCATCGACGGCCTGACCGGCCTGACCAACCGCCGGGGCTTCGACCAGCGGCTCCTGGACTGCCTCGCCGCGACGGCAGCCGACATGAACGCACAGGGGCCCTGCCTGCTGATGTGCGACATCGACCATTTCAAGAACATCAACGATACCTACGGCCATCTCTTCGGCGACAAGGTCATCCGTGCAGTCGCCAGCGTCATCAGGGAAAACGTCAAGGGACGCGATCTGGCCGCGCGCTACGGCGGCGAGGAATTCGTCATCCTGCTCCCGGAAACCACGCTGCAGGGCGCGCAGGCGCTGGCCGAACAGATACGCCACGCCATCGAGAAAGGCCGCATCCGGCGCGGCAACAGCGAGGAAACCGTCGCCCGCGTGACGCTTTCGCTGGGCGTCGCCCGCTATCAGCCCGGCGAAGCCCCCACCGCCTTCCTCGAACGCGCGGACCGCGCCCTGTACGTTTCCAAACAGAACGGCCGCAACCGGGTCACGCTGGCTGCAGCGTAGGCATCGCCCGCGCCGCTGCGGCCGCCCCTCGTGGCACTAATGCCGCCATCGACATAACTTATTGGCTGGCCGCCCGCACGGGGCGGAAAATAGTGCGGTTGAACCACAAGGAGACTCGACCATGGCCACCCGCGACACGCTCGCCCCCGAAGAAGCCCAATGTTCCAGCGGCGCCGATTACGCAGCGCTGGCGCTCCGTGCGCTGCAGGACCCCGCCGATGCAGCCTACGCCAAGGAACTGATGGACCGCGTGGCGGACGATTGCCAGTTCACCAAGGACCTCGCCGCCTGCGCCATCGCCTACAAGGCGCTGGGTGAACAATCCCGTGCCGAGGAACTGCTGCAGACCGCCGAAGACTACTGCATGAGCGGCGAGGAACAGATCGCCCTGGCCGAAGCCAAGTTCAAGGTCCTGGGCGACAAGGCGGCGGCAGTGGGCGCGTATGAAAAGGCGCTGAAGGAAACCGGCAATCTCGACCCCCTGATCGACCTGGCGAAGAACGTGATGGCGGTGATCGCCGATGGCGCATTCGCGAAGAAGGTACTGGAAAAGGCCGAAGCGAAGATTTCGCGCGCGGTGGAGTACGGCAAGCTGGCAGCCGCCTCGGCCGAACATCTGATGGACAAGGATTATGCGGCAGCGATCTTCGCCAAGGCGGGTGAGAAACTTTCCAGCGTGCCCGACCTGCTGTCGCTGGCGGGAGAAGTGACCAGGACGCTGGGCGATCCCCAGAAGGCCAAGGCGCTGTACGAGCGCGCGCTGGCCGGTGCGACCGATTTCACTGCCGCCAAGACGCTGATCGAATCGGCCAAGCAGGCGGGCGACGCGGCCTTCATGCAGTCCGCCCTGAAGAAGGCAGGCGATCTGGCCAGCGCCACCGGCGAATACATCGAGCTGGCCGAGGGCCTGGCGGGCGTGGGCGACAAACCCGGCGCCTCGGCATTGCTGGACAAGGCGGAAGACGCCGTGGCCGGCCTCGACGAGATGCAGAAGCTGGTCACGGCGGTCGAGGCGCATCTGGCCGACGACGCCACGCGTCTGGCCCGCGTCAAGGCCAAACTGGAAAAGCGCCAGGCCAACCACGCGCGCTACCTCGAATTCCAGCAGCTCGAAAAGGACGCCGCCTCGGTCAAGCAGTTCCTCGCCCTGGCCGACCGCGTGCAGACCGAGCTGGAAGACCCCTTCTACGCCGCCAAGCTGATCGAATCCGCCGAGAAGCTGCTCGACGACACCGGCGGCAGCTACCAGTTCTCGCGCTACAAGCCCATCCTCGTCGCCGTCGACCGCAACCTGGACGATGCCGCCTGGCTCGGCCGCCTGCTCGACCGCGCCGCGGAGAACGCCACCGACTTCATCGCCTTCAAGGACCTGGTCGTCACCGCCGCCCAGATGAAACACCGCGAACTGGGGGTTTCCAAGGCACGCGCCTACCTCGCCACGCGCGAATCCGCGCTCGCCGGCAACGCCAGCGTCTACGACCTCGCCAAGCTGGCCGAGGCCAGCTACGCGGCCACCCAGGACGCCGCCGAAGCCGGTCGTCTGCTGGAGTCGGCGCGCGCCCAGGCCAGGGACCATTTCGCGCTGTCGCACATCGGCCGCCTGTATGCCGGCATGGACAATGCCGCCAAGGCAGACGAACTGTACGCCGCTGCTGCCGCCGCCTGCAGCAGCGGCGACGAATGCATCCAGTACATCGACCGGCTGAAAGGCTTTGCCCTGCCGGCCGAGGCGCTGAAGAAATGGTATGCCGCCTGCGGTACCCACCTGAGGCAGCCGGCCGACAAGCTGCGCTGGGCCGAAGGCATCGCCGACGCGCTCAACGACAAGGCCTGGGCGAGCGAGGTCTACGGCCAGCTGGCAGGCCAGTTTGCCGGCGACGCGCGCTTCGAGCTCAGCCGCCGGTCACGGGCCGACCTCAACTACTTCGGGGCGACGCGCCGCCACTGATGCCGTGAATAGCCATGAAAACGGCCCGGTTGGAATGGGCCGTTTTTATTCGTACACTGGACGCACATCCCTTGCAGGAGTGCGTCCATGCCCGGCAATCTCTCGGACCTGATCGACACCGTACAGAAGAACTGCATGATCGCCGACGCCCGCCACGCGCGCGACATGACGATGTGCACCTTCCTGCTCGAAATGCGCGAGTACTTTCGCTGGGAGATGGAGCTGCCCTACGGCGCACGCCTGCCCAAGGATGAGCTCGGCGACTGGCTGAATGCACGCGAAAGCCAGTGGGACGCCGTCGAGGAGGAGGATTTCGCACCGCTGCCTCTGAGCGAAGCCGGCATCGACCCCTTCGATGCAAACGACGTCAACCGCGCGCTGATCCCGCAGGGCCTGGTCTACAGCAGCGGGCTCGGCCGCTTTCGCAAACCCCATTTCGTGCTGGCCGAACTCAAGCGTGCCGAGGTGCGCGAAGGCGTGCAGGTGCTGGTGGCCGGCTGCGAATACGCGCGTGACCTGATCGCCCCGCCCGCCGCCATGCGCGACGGGGCCATCTTCCTGCGCATGGATGCGGTGCGGCGCTTTCTCTGGAACAAGTACGAGGAATGGTCGTACAAGGAACGCGACAGCGCGCTGGGGCGTGCATTCGCGCACTACGATCTCGAGCGCGAGGTCGACCGCGGCCTCGACCGCATGGCGGAAGCCGAGGCCGAGGCCATGATCCTGCACGAGGTCGGCGAAGCGCGCGCCGAAAGGTTGCTGGGCCCTGCCTGGGCCGAGATGCTGGGGCGCCTGAACGCACGGCATGCCGAGTTGCTGGCGCGTGCGGTACGCGACCACCTCGCCGACTGCCTGGTCACCCTGCCGACCCTGCTGGAACGCGAAGCCGTCGGTTCCCTGCACTTTTACCTGGCGAACCTTTCCGGACTGCGGCGTGCCCTGTTCCCCGCGCTGCAGCAGGCCTACGAGGCCTGGCTGGTCACCCGCGACCCGGCGCCGCTGCGCGCGCTGGCGAAACGCGGCGAGGCACACTGGCTGCACGTGGCGCGCCGCCTGATGGAAATCGCCCACGACGATCCCGCCCAGGCCGACGCCCGTCTGCATGGACTGGCGACCGGCGATCTCGCCGAACTCAAGCTGTAGTCCGGCGCCGCGGGCAAAAGCGAAACGGGCGCCCGACGGCGCCCGTTTGCATTTCTCCGTTTCCGCAGGTCACACCGGCTGCAGGGCCTTCTCGCCGAGCTGCTCGGCGATGTGGTCGAGCAGCTGCTGCTCCTGATAGGGCTTGCCGAGGTAGACGTTGACGCCGATTTCGAGTGCATGATTGCGGTGCTTGTCCGCGGTGCGCGAGGTGATCATGATGATCGGCACCGCCTTCAGGCGTGCGTCGGCACGCATCACGCGCGCCAGCTCAAAGCCGTCCATGCGCGGCATTTCCACGTCGAGCAGCACCACGTCCGGCACCAGATCGTGCATCTTCTCCAGGGCGTCGACGCCGTCCTTCGCGCTGTCGACACGGAAACCCTCGCGCGTCAGGAGGCGCGTGGTGATCTTGCGCACGGTGAGCGAATCGTCGACCACCAGTACCAGCGGCGGCTGCAGGGCTGCGCTGACCTCGACGGTCTCGGTCGGCGCCCGGGCCTCGACGGCGGCGCGCGGCTGGCTGGCCCAGCGCAGCACCAGCGGCACCGGGTTGAGGATGAGGATCACCCGCCCGTCGCCGCGCACGGTTGCGCCGACGACGCCGGTGATCCGCGCCATTTGCGGGCCGATGTTCTTGACCACGATTTCGCGCGTTCCCTCGATGCCGTCGACCAGCACGGCAGCCAGGCTCGCACCGCTGTGCAGGAGGACCACCGCGTTGTAGCGCTGCACCTCGTGCACGGCCTCGGCGTCGCCCAGCAGATGCGGCAGGTAGGCGAAGGGATAGCGCACGCCGCGCCATTCGATCTCGCCCGCCGCCCGCGCCCGCGCGAGTTCGTCCGGCTTGAGTTCCAGCACCTGCTGCACCAGCGGGGCCGGCAGTGCGTAGTCGTGCTTGGCGGCCTGCACCATCACGGCCTGCGTGACGGCCAGCGTCAGCGGCAGATAGATGTCGAACCGGGTTCCGCTCCCGCGTGCCGAACTGATCTCGATGCGACCGCCCAGGCCGGAAATCTCGCTCTTCACCACGTCCATGCCGACACCGCGCCCCGCCACCTCGGTCACCGCTTCGGCCGTGGAGAATCCCGCGGCGAAAATCAGCTGCGCCAGCAGCGTCTCGGTCGGCTCCACGCCGGGCAGCAGCAGGCCCGCTGCAGCGGCTTTCTCGCGAATGCGCGCATAGTCGAGGCCGCCGCCGTCGTCCTTCACCGTGATCAGCATTTCGTTGCCGGTCTGCTTGGCGGACAGCACGATCTCGCCGAACTCCTCCTTCCCGGCAGCACGGCGTGCCTCCGGGGTTTCGATGCCGTGCGCCAGTGCGTTGCGCAGCAGATGCTCGATCGGCGCCGTGACTTTCTCCAGCACCGAACGGTCGATCTCGAGCTCGCCGCCCTGGATGTCGAGCTGGGCGCGCTTGCCGACGTCACGTGCGGTCTGGCGCACGGTACGGTACAGCCGTTCCGCCACCGAATACAGCGGCACCATGCGTACGCGCAGCAAATCCTGCTGCAGTTCGCGGTTCAGCCGGGTCTGCTGGATGAGCGCGGCGTCGGCCTCGCCGAGGCGCGCCAGCAGGATGTGCTGGACGGTCGAGATGTCGTTCACGCTTTCGGCGAGGAAGCGCGTGACTTCCTGGAAACGCGTGAAGCGGTCAAATTCCAGCGGATCGAATTCATCGCGGCCGGTCTGCGACTGGAAGGTCGCCTGCATCTGCGACTCGGCCTGGATCTCGACTTCGCGGATATGCCCGCGCAGACGGGCGAGGGCCTCCGACAGTTCGGTGACATGACGCTTGAACGCAAACACCTCGCTCTCGATCCGCGAGCGTGCGATCGCCACCTCGCCCGCCTGGTTGACCATGCGATCGACCCAGTCCGCGCGCACCCGCAGGGTCAGTGCGTTGGCGTCGCGCGCAGCCGGCTGGGCCGGTGCGAACGGCTCGAGCCGGGTCTGCGGCGCGGCCGGGCCGGCCTGCGCGATCACGGGTTCGACCGGTGCCGCCAGCGGTGCTGCCGCCTCGTCCGGGACCGGCGTGGCGTCGCCCTGGCGCAGCCGCTCGACTGCCTCGGCCAGGCGATCGGCCTGGGCTTCCAGCGTATCGAACACGTCATCGCCGGCTGCAAGCTGTCCCTCGATGACCGCGATGACACGCGATTCCATCACGTGCGTCAGTTCGCCCAGGCGCATCGCGCCGACCATGCGTGCGCTGCCCTTGATGGTGTGCAGCGTGCGCCGCAAGGCGTCGCGCGCAGCGGCCTCCGCGGGGGCGCCCTTCCAGGCGCGCAACTGCGCACTGGCATCGGGAATCAGCGTTTCGGCCTCCTCCAGGAAAATCGGCAGCAACTGGTCGTCGATTTCGTCGGCCACTTCGCGACGCTCGAATACCGGGGCCGGCGCCGCAGGCCTGATCTCGGGAACCAGGCTACTGACGTCGAACAAGGCCGGCGCGGGCGCGGCGGCATCGTCGGCAGCGGGTACCGACGCAGGCATCGCTTCGACGGCCTCCTGCGGAGCAGGCGCTTCGCCGAGCGGCGCGTGGGCCTCTTCCAGCTCGGCCAGCGCGGCGATCAGATCGCTGGCGGCGTCCGGCAGCTTCTTCAGCTCGACCACCTGCAACATTTCCGCCATGCGCGCGACCACGTCCCGCGTCAGCGGAATATGCGCTGCCGGCAAGGGCGCGTGGGCAAAGCGGTTCCAGTACAGCTCGAAGGTATGCGCCAGATCGGACAGCATGGTGATGCCCGCCGTACCGGCAATGCCGCCGAGCGTATGCACGGCGCGACGCGCGTGTTCGCTCACGACGCTGCTGCCGACCTCTTCCAGACGTTCGGCCTCTTCCTGCAGCACGGCAAGTCGCTGCTGCGCCTCGGTCAGGAATATTTCGTACAGGCCCGGCGACAGGCAGACGGAGCCGATGCAGATCTCGTCCGGTACATAGGGCTCCATCGGCGTGTCGTCGATGAATGCGGCCGGCGTCCCGACCGCCGGTTCTGCCACCGGCGGTACGGCGTATTCGATCAAGGCGGACCAGGCGGGTTCGGGCGCCGCGGCCGGCGCGGCCGACGCAACCAGCACGGCAGGCGGCATGGCGTACTCGACCAGCGCGCCGTACGCGGGCACGGGCGCAATTTCGCGCGCAGTTTCCGGCTCTGCCGTTTCGGCTGGCGCCGGTATCGCTTCCTCCGCCAGTGTCTCGACTGGCAGCGTGGGCTCGGCCAGTTCCATGATCGCGGCCGGTTCCGCCTTCGCCTCTTCGGCCTGACCCGCCGTTTCGACCAGTACCGGCGCTTCGGCAGGCGCATCGAGCGGCAAGCCCTGCGCAACGCGGTCGACCGCGGCCAGCAGGGCCGGCACCGGCAAGGCAAGCGCCTCGCCGCTACGGAGAGCTTTCACCCAGTCCTGGAAGAGCGCACGCGAACGCGCAACCAGGCCGATCAGGTCGCTGCTTGCCGGTTTGTTCTCCGACAGCCAGCCGTTCATCCATTGTTCGTGCCGCCACGCCACCTCGCCGAGGTCGTTCAGGCTGACCATGCGGCCGCTGCCTTTCAGGGTGTGATAGCCACGACGGATGACCGTCAGCGCTTCGCGATCGTCCGGATTGACCTGGCACGCTTCGGCCGCATCGCCCATCGCGGCGAGTACCTCGTCGGCCTCCTCGAGGAAGACCTCCAGCAGTTCGGGCTCGACCTCGTCGGGCAGGCTGGCAAGCAGCACGCCAGCTTCCTGCACAGCCTCGTCGTGCGGCGCTGCGGGGGCGGGTTCGGGCATGGGCTCCGGCTCCGGCGCGCGCGCCACCGCCACGGGCTCTGGCGGCAGGTCTTCGGCGGGGGTGAGCGGCGGCAAGGCGTCCATCGACGGTTCCGCTGCCGGCGTAGCCGCTTGTTCGGGTGCACGCGCCGGAACGGCCAGGCCGGTCAGGGCGGCCACCGCGTCATCGGCATCGACGGCAGGAAACGCGGCATCGCGGCAAAGATCGAGGGCGACGCGCGACTGCTGCTTCAGGGTCGCGTCGTCGATCAGCTCGGCATCGCGGCCGAGCTCGATCAGCGCATCAAGGAATTTTTTTTTTGCGGCCTCGTCGCCGCTCTGGTCACGCCAGTCGAGATAGGCTGCCTGCACAGCTTCCTTGCGCACCGGCAGGCCGGACTCGACGGTGTCGGAGAAGGCTTCTTCCTCGACGCTGCCGGTATCGAGCACACCGAAATCGATCAGCACCGGGCGCAGGATGCGTGCGGCGTCGGCACGGCCGGCGCAATACGATTCGACGTACAGCCCAAGACTCGAGAAGGCATCGGCCAGCCGCTGCTGGACCGCGGAATCGGGATGCCCCTCGTTTATGTAGGGTCGTGCGAGCGCGGTAGCCGCCCCCAGCAGCTCTGCTGCGTGCGGCTGCTCCAGCATGGTCAGCGCGCCTTGCGTCTGTTGCGCCAGTTCGGGCAGCGCCGACAGCCCGTCGCGCGCGTCTTCATCACGGAAGAACGCATCCAGCGCTTCTTCCATCTGCTTCAGGTTCTGTCCGACTTCCTGCGCCAGGTGTACCAGCATGTCGCGCTCGACTTCGCGCTGGCTGGCCGACTCGACCGCCGCTGCCGGCAGGTCGCGGCCCTCGACCAGGGCGCGCAGGCGCTGACGCTGGTTCTCTGCGCGCGCGGGAAAATCGCCGTGCAGGACGTCTTCGCGTTCGATTGCGTTCTGCAGGAACAACAGGGTGGCCGCCACTTCCAGATTGGCCTGCTCGCGCGCATCGCCTTCGCGTTGCCCGCACACGCCGGCCGCGGTGGCAAGTTCGTTCAGCAATTCGGGCAAGCCGCTCTCGCCGAACATGCCGGCCTGCGGCTGCATGTGCGCAAGCTGGTCCTGGAATTGTGCAAGCTGGGCTGCGTTGCCCTCGACATAGGCATGCCAGTTGTCGCGTGCCGCTTTCAGTCCGCCCAGCAAGGCTTCCAGCACAGGGCGCATCCGCGCCAGCGTCTCCGGGTCGAGCAGGCCGCGGCCCGCCAGATAGCGATCCAGCCCGAGTGCCGAACGCACCTCGGCTGCGCGCCCGTCGAGCGTCTGGCTCTTGGCGACGAAGAACAGCGCATCGCGCAGCAGACGTTCGGCCACCTGCGGCGAGCCTTCCATCAGACGGCGCATTTGCAGGTCGATGCGTGCCAGCAGCTGCTTGACGTTGAAATCCGCTTCGACACCGTGCGCAATCAGGCTGTCGACAAACCCGACCGAGGCCCACCAGAAGGTCTGCGCCGCCTGCGAGGGCGCGACGCGTTCGATCGCGGTCAGCGCCTCGCGCATGCGGGGCAGGCCCTGCTCGGCCTCAACATTGCGCAGGAACGCCAGCAGGCCACGCTGGAACAGCGCACGCGCGGCTTTCACCTCGGCAGCCAGCGCTTCCTGCGTCAGCCCTTCGGGGGTCGACTTGCCGGCCCCCCGCACGCGCAGGTCAGGAAAGAACAGTTCACCTTCGAATACGCGCTCCGCGCCCTGCAGTTCGCGCAGACGCTTGTAGAGCGGAAACAGCGCCAGCTCGCCGCTACCGCGGCCATCCGCCAGATCCTTGATCCAGCGTTGCAGACCCTCGATGGCATTGCGCAATGCACGCAGCAGGCCATCGTCGGGCGGCAGGCGATTCTCGTTGATGTCCGCAAGGCAGGCTTCCATCGCGCCTGCCAGCGTGGCCGCCCCTTCGAGCCCCACCATGCGCAGGGCGCCTGCTACCTGATGGGCGTCGTCGCGCGCCAGCCGCAGGGCATTGGTGAGGTCGGCATCGACGCTGAAGGCCTGGATGCGGCCGAGCGCAGCCTGGAGGGCGGCGTCGATATCGCCGCGTACCCAGTTGAGAGGACCGGTATCGTAGTCGAGTAAGGCGCTCATGATGGGGATTTCCTGATGGGGTTGCGGGGAGCGATCCTGTCGTATCGGGGATCAGGCGAGCTTGAAGCCCGCGACCGAGCTCTTCAGGTCCTGCGCCAGCTGCTTCATGCCGCCGATGGACTCGGCGGTCTGCTGGGTGCCGCTGGAGGTCTGGGCGGAAATCGACTTGATGTCCTGCATGGTCTCGGCCACCTTGGCGGTCGATTCGGCCTGGCTCTGGGTCGCCGAGGAAATGTCGGCGATCAGCGTGGCGAGCTTCTTCGACACGTCGCCGATCTCGGCCAGCGTCTGGCCGGCGGCATCGGACAGCTTGGCGCCCTCGACCACGCCCTGGGTCGAGATTTCCATCGCCGCCACGGTATCCTGGGTATCCGACTGAATGGTCTTCACGATCGCCGCGATCTGCTTGGTCGCGTCGGCGGAACGTTCCGCCAGCCGCTGCACTTCTTCCGCAACCACGGAGAAACCGCGTCCCGCCTCGCCTGCGGACGCGGCCTGAATGGCGGCGTTGAGCGCGAGCACGTTGGTCTGTTCGGTAATATCGGAGATCAGTTCCACGATTTCGCCGATCTCCTGCGAGGATTCGCCGAGACGCTTGATGCGCTTCGAGGTCTCCTGGATCTGCTCGCGCAGTCCGTTCATGCTGGAAATGGCGTTGGACACCGCCTGCTGGCCCTTCTCGGCGGCGGCCAGGGATTGTTCGGCCACGCGGGCGGACTCGGCGGCGTTGCTGGACACCTGCTGCACCGACTGGGCGAGGCTGACGACCGCCGCGGAAGTCCCCTCGATCTCTTCGGTCTGGCGGCGCGAGGCCTGCTGCAGGGAATCGGACACCTGCGCCGCCTGGCTGGCGGCCTGATCCATCTGCAGGGCGGCGTTGTTGATGCCACGCACCAGACTGCGCAGTTCCTCCACCGTGTAGTTGATCGAGTCGGCCACCGCGCCGGTGATGTCCTCGGTCACGCTGGCGTTGATGGTGAGGTTGCCCTCGGCCAGCTCGCCGAGTTCGTCCATCAGCCGCAGGATCGCCTCCTGGTTGCGGCCGTTTTCTTCCTCGCTCTTGCGCGCGCGCGACTTGGTCTCGTTGATGTTGACCAGGCCCAGCAGCACCAGCGAACCGATGGCCACGAGGCCGAATACCGCGGCCAGCAGATAGCCCATGCTGCCGGTCGACTGGTAGTCGCTGGACAGCTGGTTGGTATCCTGCAGGAGCGAATCGCTGGCCGCGAACAGGCTGTTGGCCGCCAGCTTGGATTGCAGCAGGGCCTGGGTATTGGCGAGCACCGCGCCCACCGTTTCCACCATGTCGCCCATGTTGGTCCCCAGGTCTTCCAGGGTCTGCATGCTGTGTTCGCTCTTGCCGGCGGTTCCCGCCATCAGATCCTGTACTGTGTCGCGGAACAGGGTCGTGTCCTTCTCCAGCTGCAGCACGACCTGCGGGTCGATCACGTCCGACGTCAGCAGCAGGTTGGCGTTCTTGGGCAGGCGCTGCGACAGCATCACCAGGCGATTCGCGCGCGCCACTTCGCGGGTACCTGCGCCGGCGTCGACCATCTGGTTGGACAGCTGCTCGGCCACGCCCTGCAGGTCCAGACTCAGCGCGTTGATGCGCTTCACGTTCTTGCTCATCGCAACCAGGTTCTTCTGTTGCGTGAGAATCTGCGCAACCTGCGGACTGGATTTCTGCCACTGGGCATGGATGCGCTCCAGCACGTCCTTGGCCGCGCCGCCGGTGGCCGGCACCTCGTCGTCCCCTTCGATCAGGCCGGCCAGGGTCTTCTCGAAGACCGCCTTGCCGTCGGCCAGCTTCTTGAAGGCTTCGACGTTGCCGAGCACGGATTGCTGTGCGGTCAGCGGCAGGCGCTGCGACAGCACCTTGAGCTCGCCGGCATGGCCTTCGTAGCCGGCCCGGTTGCCCAGCTGTACGGATCCGTAGATCGTGAATCCGGCCGCGAGCAGGAGGGATGCGACGAAGGCGCCGCCGGTGTACAGATACTGCTTCTCGACCGGCAGGTGACCGATCAGCGGAGCCTTGCCCGGCTCCTGATCCGAAAGCTTGCGCACGGTCTGCATGATCAGGGTGGTCTGGCCCTCGTCGCTACCGCGCCCCTTGCCTGTCATCCGCCCTGCCAGTCCCTTGAGACCGTTCATCGTAATCGCCATGTTCATCTCTCCGATTTCTCCATTCGATTCGCGTTCGCGCGCGCTGTCGTCACTGCGTGTGGATCAATTGCCGATCTGGGCCTCGACCATCAGGAACTCGGGGGTCCCCAGCAACCGGCCGAAATCCATGTCGCACCAGCCTGCCCCGCTCTCGTCGGCATACTGGCGCGCGACCCAGGGATAGTCGGCCGGCTGTTCGCGCACCGCGTAATGCGCGACGTTACGCAGGCCCAGCGTGCCGCGCACCAGCAAGGCGGCGTTGATGCCGAAATCGCGGTGCGGGATCAGCAGGCGGCATTCGTTGCTCTCCGGCGTGACGCCCTGCCCCATGAAATCGGCGAAGTCGCTTACCGCGTAGAGGTTGCCGCGGATGTTCGCCAGGCCGCGGAACCAGCGACGCGCGCCCGGCACCTTGACCATGGGTGGCACGGGGAGCACTTCCTCCGTATCCGTCAGGTTGACCAGCCAGTTGGCGTCGCCCACGCGAAAACCGAGCCGCGAGCCGGACGTGTCGCGGCTCGCTGCGGCCTGCAACTGCTGCGAAAGCCGCGTCTGGAATTCGCGCAGGTTGAATTTCTTCGACATGGTGCCCTGCTCAGCCCAGCGCCTTGATCTGCGACAGCAGATCTTCGGGCTTGACCGGCTTGACCAGATAGGCCTTCGCGCCCTGGCGCATGCCCCAGACCTTGTCGGTTTCCTGGCCCTTGGTGGTGCACATGATGACCGGGATGTGCTTGGTCGCCTCTTCCTTGGTGATCATGCGCGTGGCCTGATAGCCGTTCATGCCGGGCATGACCACGTCCATCACGATGAGGTCGGGCAGGGTCTGCTTGGCCTGGGCGACGGCTTCCTCGCCGCTTTCGGCCATGCTGACCAGGTAGCCGTTCTTCACCAGAAGTTCGGACAGGAAGAAACGTTCAGTCGGGGAGTCGTCCACAACCAGAATTCGGCTGATCGCCATGATTTACGCTCCTTGTGATTCGCTCAGGCACCTGCGTGGGCGTGCTCGCGCACCGCCGTCAGCAGGGTGTCCTTGGTGAAAGGCTTGGTCAGGTATTCGTCCGATCCCACCATGCGGCCGCGTGCACGGTCGAACAGACCGTCCTTGGACGACAGCATGATGACCGGGGTGGCGCGATACTTCGCGTTGCGCTTGATGAGCGAACAGGTCTGGTAACCGTCGAGACGCGGCATCATGATGTCGACGAACACCACGTCCGGCTCGTGGTCGGCAATCTTCGACAGGGCGTCGAAACCGTCCTGCGCGAGTATGACCTCGCAACCGGCCTGGTTCAGAAAGATCTCGGCGCTGCGGCGTATGGTGTTGCTGTCGTCGATCACCATCACCTTCACGCCTTTCAAGGCTTCGTTATCCACACGTCTTCTCCACGAAAACCGTCCGGGCGGCGCATGCCACCCCTGCGTGGTAAACATTACGGCATGGGTTTACGCTTCTTTAGCAGGCGGTCCGCGGCCTGCCGGCAAGCGAACGGGGCGCCCGATGGCGCCCCGTTCGCTTGCGCAGCGTGCGCTCAGATGGCGTTGAACACCGCCGCGCGATCGAACGTGCAGGGAACGCGGACACTGATGATGCCGGCAAGACCGCCCTTGACGTACCCGTAACCCTGCGGGCCCGGATACAGGCGGGAAATCGCAGCCGGCGCCCCGGCCGGTGTATCGTGGCAGGCCATGCAGCTTTCCTTGGCCAGGACGCGCCGGGCATACTTCATCTCGCCACCCTGGACCTCGAAATACTCTTCCTGGCCGCTCTTGCGCATGGCCTCCATCGCACGCGTGTCGAAGCCGTCCGGCGCGTTCATGGGGTTCATGTACTTGTCCGAGGTCAGGCGGAACTTGCCGCGGGAATTCGACCTGCGGATGACGTCGGCCAGTTCGCGCTGGACCAGGGCCGGATTCTTGCGGTAGTAGGTGTCGTACAAGTCATGCGATTCGCCGGACACCTCGGCTTCCGCCCGGTAGCGCCGGGTATCGACATGCGTGCCGATATCGACGCCGCTCTGCGTCAGCCCGTCGTCCCGCACCCACACGCCCCTGTAGGTCGAGGCCCAGGCGCCGACGTTCTCCGCCATGTCCGCGATCGAGCGCGCTTCGTCGACAACCTGGCTACGATAGATCTTGTCGCCGACATACCCGGCGGCGGCATAGGCGCCCACCACCGCGCCCAGTACCACGGCAAGCAGACCGCCCGCCAGTTTCACGATCATGCGGCGTCGGTTCACTGCTTTTGCGTAAGCCATTTTCTCTCCATGCAGGTGAGCGCGTGTCGCTGCACGCTGCTGAGCAAGGGCTTACGACCCGCCGACGGTCGACTTGAGAGGCGTTGCCTGCAGCAACTGTAAAATCTGTGGCAATAAAAAAGCGCTGCCAGGCAGCGCTTTTTCCTCGCGGGGCCGTTCGTCGATCACGGCTGCTGCCAGGCGGACTCGGCTTCCTTCTTCTGCACGCCTGCGACCTCGCCCATGGTTTCCATGATCGTGTTGGGCAGGGAGGAAATCCGCATGAACTGCCCCATGCCGACGTCGGGGAACGCCAGCGCAATGCGGAAACGACCGTGCGGCGATTCCACTTCGTTGTTGACGATGTAGACCTCGTAGGGCAGGCCGGCGATGCTGTTCTGCATGTCGATCTTCCTGATCCATTCGCTGTCGCCCGCGGCCGGATCGTTCATCGCCACGCCGAATACCGCGAGCTTGCGGTCGGGCATGACGATCTCGTAGATCTTGCCGGTCTTGCCTGCGCCCTTGGCGAGATTGTCGCGTACGGTTTTCAGCGCATCGGCGAAGCTGCCGTATTCGGCCAGCTTGTTCTTCGGCGAATCGAGGCGCTCCATGCCGATCATGTAGCGATAGTTGGTCAGGCTGGCGGCGGTTTCGTCGCCGCCCATGCCCTTGCCGGCACCGAGCGCATCCTGCAGACGGGTCTGCAGGTTCTTCACTGCGGCTTCGCGCTTGTCGAACCCCTTGCGGAAATAGGCGCGATACCAGTAATCCGGGTTGGTGTAGCTCACGCTGCCGTCCGCTTTCACGCCCACCCGGATGGCGGCCCCCAGTATGGCCGTTCCGCCCGCCGCGCCGACCTGGTCGAGCATCTCGTCGTCGGTCGCCACCACCACGCCGTAACCGGCGAGGTTCTTGGGAAAATACTTGCCGATCACCTTGAAACCGCCGTTCTTCAGCTTGCCCTCGACCGCGGTAGCCACAGCCTGTACCGTCCCCCCGGTAACCGAATCGCCTTGCAGGTAGGGCGAGATGGCCCAGGCCGTCATCGCACAGAAGAACAGCGCCACGCCAGAAATCCACCGCAACATCATGATTCGTCTCCTTATTCCATTGTTGTTTATCGGCGTCCGGGCTCACCCCTGGGCAAAACCGGCCTGCGCAGGGGCACTAACGCCATTCGAACGGGATTCTTGAGCAGATACCGTCAAATAACCCGTTTCTGTCTAGAGCGCAACCATCTCGAAATCCTCCTTGCGCGCACCGCAATCCGGGCAGGTCCAGTTGATCGGCACATCCTCCCAGCGCGTGCCGGGGGGAATCCCATCCTCCGGCGCCCCGGCCTCCTCGCGATAGATCCAGCCACAGATGAGGCACATCCAGCTTCGGTATTGAGGGTTTTCGGGCATCGTAATAGGCAATCGGCTAAAATCGATACCTGATTCTAAAGCAGTGACGCCATGCCGCCTATTTTCTCCCCCAAACCCGCCCCGCCCATGGTGTTGAGCTTCGCCGCCAGCGACCCCACGGGCGGCGCCGGCATCCAGGCCGATTTGCTGACGCTGGCCAGCATGGGCTGCCATCCGCTGACGGTCATTACCGCACTGACAGTGCAGGATACCGCCGGCGTTGACGGCATCCTGGTCATCGACGCGGAATGGGTGGCGGACCAGGCCCGCATGCTGCTGGAGGATGTACCGGTCGCCGCGTTCAAGCTGGGCATGCTGGGCAGCCCCGAATCCATCGCGGCGATCGCCGAGATTCTTGCCGACTATCCCGACATTCCCGTGGTGCTCGATCCCGTACTCGCTTCCGGCCGCGGCGACGAACTGGCGAGCGAAGACATGATCGCCGCCATGCGCGACATGCTGATCCCGCAGACCAGCGTGCTCACCCCCAACAGCCACGAAGCGCGCCGGCTGGCGCTGTTCGAATCGGACGAGGAAGACCTCGACCTCGCCGCCTGTGCCGCGCGACTGACCGAACTCGGCTGCGAATACGTGCTCGTCACTGGCACCCACGAAAACACCCCGCGCGTGCTGAACAGCCTCTACGACGCCAAGGGCCACGTGCAGACCGACGCCTGGGACCGCCTGCCCGGCAGCTATCACGGCTCGGGCTGCACGCTCGCCTCGGCGATCGCGGCCACCCTGGCCTACGGCCACGACGTGCCCAGCGCCGTACGCGACGCGCAGAACTACACCTACGAAACCCTGAAAGCGGCCTTCCGCCCCGGCATGGGCCAGTACATCCCGGAACGTTTTTTCTGGGCACAGGATCCGCAGACCGAAGGCAACGCGTGAACGCAGCGCCGAGCTTCCCCGGCGGCCTCTACGCGATCACCCCGGAAACCGCCGACACCGCGCAGCTGCTCGCCCGGGTCGAAGCCGCCCTCGCCGGCGGCGTGGCGGCGGTGCAGTACCGCGACAAATCGGCCGACGTCGCCCGCCGTCACGAGCAGGCGAGCGAACTCGTCGCGCTGTGCCGGCACTACGGCGTCCCGCTGATCGTCAACGACGACCTGCGGCTGGCCGACCTCGCCGACGCCGACGGCGTACATCTCGGTCGCGACGACGGCAGCCTGCGCGAGGCGCGCATCATCCTCGGCCGCGGCAAGTTCGTCGGTGCCTCGTGCTACCAGAATCTCGAACTGGCCCTGGCCGCCCAGGAGGCTGGCGCCGACTACGTCGCCTTCGGCAGCTTTTTCCCCTCGCCGACCAAACCCGACGCCGCGCGCGCCACGCCCGACCTGCTGCGCGCCGCGCGCGCGCGCGTCCGGGTGCCGCTGGTCGCCATCGGCGGCATCACGTTCGACAACGCCGCGACGCTGCTCGACGCCGGCGCGGACAGCCTCGCCGTGCTGTCCGCGGTGTTCGATGTGCCCGACATCCGCGCCGCCGCGCACGCACTCAATCAACTCTTCGAATCGGAATCCGAGTCATGACCCGCAACGAACAACTCTTCGAACAATCGCAACAAGTCATCCCCGGCGGCGTGAATTCGCCGGTGCGCGCCTTCAGGAGCGTCGGCGGCACGCCGGTCTTCTTCGCCCGGGCTTCCGGCGCCACCGTCTGGGATGCCGACGGCCGGCGCTACACCGACTACGTCGGCTCCTGGGGCCCGGCCATCCTCGGCCACGCCCACCCCGGCACGGTGAAGGCGGTGCAGGACGCCGCCGTCAACGGCCTCTCCTTCGGGGCGCCCTCCGAGGCCGAGCTCGTCATCGCCCGCCGCATCACCGAACTCGTGCCCAGCATCGAAAAAGTGCGCCTGGTGTCGTCCGGCACCGAGGCGACCATGAGCGCGATTCGCCTGGCACGCGGCTTCACCGGCCGCAGCAAGTTCATCAAGTTCGAGGGCTGCTACCACGGCCACGCCGACTTCCTGCTGGTGAAGGCCGGCTCCGGCGCGCTCACTTTCGGCAACCCCACCTCGGCCGGCGTACCCGCAGCTGTCGCCGCCGAAACGCTGGTGCTCGACTACAACGACGTCGCGGGCCTGGAACGCACCTTCGGCGAAATCGGCGACCAGATCGCCTGTGTCATCGTCGAGCCCTTCGCCGGCAACATGAATCTCGTCAAACCCAGCGCCGCGTTCATGGAAGCGCTGCGCCGGCTGACCGCGCAGCACGGTGCGCTGCTCATCTTCGACGAAGTAATGACCGGCTTTCGCGTCGCGCTTGGCGGCGCGCAGAGCGTGCTGGGCATCAAGCCCGACCTCACCACGCTCGGCAAGGTCATCGGCGGCGGCATGCCGGTCGGCGCCTTTGGCGGCCGCGCCGACGTGATGGATGCGCTCGCGCCTGTCGGTCCCGTGTACCAGGCCGGCACCCTGTCGGGCAACCCGGTGTCGGTCGCGGCCGGCCTCGCCACGCTCGACGCCGTGTCGCAACCCGGCTTCTACGACGCGCTGGCGGCGAAAACGCGGGCGCTGTGCGACGGTCTCAACGCTGCCGCGCAGGACGCGGGCAAAACCTTCTGCGCCGATTCCGTCGGCGGCATGTTCGGTCTCTATTTCGCGCCAAAGCCGCCCGCGAGCTTCGCCGATGTGATGGCGAGCGACCGCGAAGCCTTCAACCGCTTTTTCCACGCCATGCTCGACAAGGGGTTCTATCTGGCCCCGTCGGCATTCGAAGCCGGTTTCGTCTCGGCCGCGCATACCGAGGCCGATATCGCCGCCACGGTCGACGCTGCGCGCGCGGTATTCGGTACCCTCTGATACACGCATGAAGCCATTTCCCCGGAAAGCACTGCATCGGAGGGCTTCCCTGAACGCCCCATGAACGACGAACTCTCCCCCGAAGACGAACTGCGCCTCAACGTGCTGTTCAACACCGACCTCAAGGCGGTGCGCATCGACGAATCGAACATGACCCTGTGGGCGCTGACGCCGCAGGGCGAGGCCAGCGTGCCCTTGAAGCCGAACGAACGCGGCGACCGCTACCTCAAGCGCGTGCGCGAACTGCTGTCGGGGCACGCGCTCGGTTCGCCCGGCGGTTATCCGGTGCACCTCACGCGCTGGACGCGGCAATCACAGGCGGGCCTGTCGACCCAGCATCTCGCGCAATTGCTGCTCATCGCCGAAGAAGAAGCCGTGGTCGCCGTGGTGCATTCGCCCGCGCTCACCGACGAGCTCGCCCGCTATGCCTGGTGGTGCATGCCGACCATCGAGAACGCGCGCCTGATGCTGATGCGCGACGTGGTGTGCCAGGGCAGCATGGGCCGCACGCTGGCGGAATTCCTGGTCGAACACCTAGCCTTCCTGCACGAGGACGATGTCGGCATCCTCGACACCGTGGCGGTCATGCTCTATTCGGGCGTGCTCTCCGAGGCCGAACGGACCGCGATCTGGAAACGGGGCAGCAGCCGCAATTCCTATTACGTCGCCTTCCTCGAACTGCAGCCCGACAATCTGCCGTTGCCGCGCCCCGCCCGCGCCGACAGCGCCAGCGTGCCGCCGCTCGACGGCAACCCCTACAGCGCCATGCTGGTCCGCGCGCTGTCGGACCAGGGGCAGACCTTCCTCGCCACCACGGCGACGATCCTCGACCGCCCGGAAATCCAGGAAGTGGTGAACCACACGCTCGCCGCGCTGGCCAACTGGTGCGCACCGCTGCGTGGCGCGGACGCTGCCGCATGCGAAACCGCGCGCGCGGCGCTGCTGGCCGTCGCCCCGCAATTCGAATCGGATTGCGTTGCGCTCGATGAGCTGGCCGCCGCCGATGCCGACAGCGTGCGGCCGATCTTCCTCAAGACCACCGCCATCGGCTCGCTGATGCGGCGCAAGATCCAGCCCGTCGTCACGCCGCTGCTGAACGCGATCGCGGTGTTGCGTCGCGCACCCTGAGGCCTTACTTGCCGAGCGCGCTCTCGATGCTGGCGAGGAATTTCTCCGGTTTTTCGAAGCCGATCACCTTGTAATCGGACTGCGCCCCGGCCGCATTCCAGAAAATCAGGCCCGGCGGGCCGAACAGACTGAAACGCTTCAACAGTGCCTTGTCGGCGTCGGTATTGTTGGTCACGTCGACCTGCAGCAGGACCGCGTCCTTGAGGCGGGCGCGCACCTTGGGATCGACGAAGGTGAGATGCTCCATCTCCTTGCACGACACACACCAGTCGGCGTAGAAATCGAGCATCACCTCGCGGCCACCGGCCCTGGCAGCCGCCAGTCGCGTATCGAGTTCGGCCACGGTCCTGACCCGTTCGAACGCCAGGCCTTGCGCTTCGGCGGCAACGGCACTGCCGCCGCCGTTGCCGGCGACGCTCTTGAACACGTCGAGCGGCTGCAGCAGGTTGCGGCTGCCGGCCAGCAGGCCGAGCAGCAGCGCCAGGCCGCCGATCAGCAGGGCAACCCCCAGGCCTTTCCACAGGCGCTTCCATCCCGAGGCCTTCTCCGGCAGCGGATCGAGCGCATGCAGGTAGATCGCCGACGCGATCAGCAGCAAGCCCCACAGGAGCATGTTCACCCAGTCCGGGATGATGGGCGAGACGAGGTAGATGGCGATCGCCAGCATGAGCACGCCGAAGAAATACTTGACCGCGTTCATCCAGCCGCCGGCGCGCGGCAGCAGCGCCCCCGCCGACAGGCCGACCAGCAGCAGCGGCACGCCCATGCCCAGCGCCAGCACGAAGAGTGCGACCCCGCCGAGCGTGGTGTTGCCGGTCTGCGCGATGAAGGCGAGCGCGGCCGCCAGCGGCGGCGCGACGCAGGGGCCGACGATGACGGCGGACAGCGCACCCATGACGAAGACGCCGACGAAGTTGCCGCCCTGCATCTTGTTGGAGGCATCGTTGAACTTGCTCTGGATGAAGCTCGGCAGCTGGATCTCGAAGAAGCCGAACATCGACAGTGCAAGCAGCACGAAGATGCCTGCGCCGATGCCCAGCGCCCACGGGTTCTGCAGTGCGTTCGACACCAGCGTGCCCGACAGCGCCGCCGCCACGCCGGCCAGCGCGTAGGTGATCGCCATGCCGAGCACGTAGGCCGCCGAGAGCAGGAAACCGCGCGATTTGGTGAGCGGCGCATCGTGGTTCTGTCCGGCGATGATGCCCGACAGGATGGGAATCATCGGGAACACGCAGGGCGTGAGCGCCAGCAGGAGGCCGAAACCGAAGAAGGTCGCGACGACGGCCCAGAAGCTGCCGCCCTTCAGCACGCGTTCGATCCTGGAAGTGTCGGACTCCTTGCCCGCGGCGGCAGGGGCGGCGGCCGTTTCCGTTGCTGCGGCCGGCGTCGCGGCAGGGGCGCCGGCGGGGCTCAGGGTGAAGGCGCGGTTGATCGGCG
Source organism: Thiobacillus sp. (assembly GCA_044227225.1). GTDB lineage: Bacteria > Pseudomonadota > Gammaproteobacteria > Burkholderiales > Thiobacillaceae > Thiobacillus. The sequence continues at coordinate 265,650 of JBGAFM010000003.1, forward strand.
GATAGCAGATGCCGACGGCCTCGTTGCAGCCCTGCCAGGCGGCTTCGAGCACCAGCGTCTCGTCCGCGGCGAGCGCACGCGACAGGGCCACGGTGGCGCTAAACGCGTGGTGATACACCTCCATCGGCGTGTCGAAGTTGGGATCGTTCTTGACCTCGCCGGCAGGCGTGTCGGCTTTCGCCACCGTCACGCCGGCGGGCGATTTCACCTTCCATTCGAGCTTGTTGCGGTAGAGGTAGGTGGACTCGGTCGGCTTGTACTCGAGCCTGACGGTCTGCGCGTCGGGCATGGCCGCCGACACCACGAAGGCCTCGTCGGGCGGCAGCACCGTGGGCATGGTCATGCCGCCGAGGCTGCGCAGTCCCGCCAGCGCCGGGCCGGCCGGTGCAGCCGCGGGCGTGGCCGCCGGTGCCGTCGCGGCCGGCGCAGCGGCTGCCGCCGCAGGCAGCTTGATCGCGATCGTGCTGGTCTGCGGCGTGTAGCACAGACCGGCGTCCGCACAGCCCTGCGCCGTCGCCTTGAGCGTGACCGACGTAGTGCCCGGCGTGCGCGTGATCGGCAGCACGATGCGCACGTCCTTGCGATAGGTTTCGACCTTGCCGTAGTTCTCGTCCTGCTTCACCTTGCCGGGTGGCAGGTTCGGCTTGCCGAGCGTGCCGCCGGCGAGTTCGAACTTGAACTTGTCGCGGTACATGTAGTAGCCGTCGGCGATCTGCCAGCGCGCTTCCAGCGTGTTGGCGTCCAGCGCGCGTGCGGAGACCTTGAACGCCACGTCCGGCTCGAGAAATTCCTCCTCGGCACATGCCCCTTGCGAAAACGCGAGCGCGCCCCAAAGTACCGGCAATGCCGCGAGCAAGCGGAACCATTTCTTCATCATGTCGTTCAGTCTCCTGGTCGTTCTGTTTCCCTGCCCAGCCACTCAAGGTAGCCGGGCAGGCCATGCGTAATCGGTATCGCAATCAGTTCCGGCACTGCGTAAGGGTGCTGCGCGCGGACGATTTTTTCAACAGCGGCGTAATTCGCCCTGGTGGACTTGATCAGCAGGGGGATCTCCTCCGCCGTTTCCACGCCGTCCTGCCACCGGTAGATGGAGCGACAGGCCGCCAGAACGTTCACGCAGGCCGCCGCGCGCGACTCGACCAGCGCGCGTGCGAGTTTTTCCGCAACCGTCCGATCGGGTACATTGGTCAAGACTAACAAAGGTTCCATGTCATGCGCTTTGGTTGGATTGTGCTACTGCTGCTGTCGTTTCCGGTGCTGGAAGCCGTCGGCATATTCTGGATGGCGAACCGGATCGGCGCCTGGGTACTGCCGTGGCTGCTGGCCGACGTGGCGGCCGGCATCGCCCTGATCCGCATCGAGCGCGTCGCCTGGAGTGCGCGCCTGCTGTTCTCGGTGCAGTCGGGCATGCATCCCCTGTCCGCGCTGTTCGCCAGCGGGCGTATTCTGCTCGCCGGCGGCCTGCTTGTCTTCCCCGGCTTCATCAGCGACGCGATGGCACTGGTCCTGCTGCTGATCCCGGGTACCTGGACGCGCCGGCAATCCGATCCGATGCGCCCGGCCAACGACGATACTTCTCCCCGGGGAGAAACCGCAAGCGCAGCGCCCAAGACGATAGACGGCGAATTCCGGCGCGAGCCCGACGACCGACTGCGCTGAACCGCCGCCTCAGAACAGCTGCATCTGGCCGCGCGCGGCCTTGACCTCGCGCAGCAGGTCGTCGGACGTCGGGTAGCGGTACGTCATCCGCAGTTCGCGCGCGGTGCGCGCATTCGACAGCTGACGCGATTCGCGCAGGAAGGACAGCAGCGCTTCCGACAGCACCTTCTCGGCCTCGGCCCGCTTCACGCGCGGCGGACGCGGCAGGCCGCAGGCATCGGCGCAGCTGTCGAACCAGTCGGCCATCTTCAGCGGGTGCGCATCCACGGCGTGGTAGATGCGCTGGCCGCGTCCGCGGAACAGCGCCGCCCAGGCGAGCCGCGCCAGATCGTCGGCGTGGATGTGATTGGTGTAGCTGTCGTCCTTCGCCACCAGGGCCGGCGTGCCGCGCCGGATGCGTTCCAGCGGCAGGCGGTCGGCCGCGTAGATGCCGGGCGCGCGCAGGATCGTCACCTGCACGCCCTGTTTCCTGCCCCAGGCGCGCAACTGGCGTTCGGCGTTCACCCGTCGCACCGCGCGGCCGTTGACCGGCGCCACCGGACGCGTCTCGGTCACCCACTGGCCTCCGCAATCGCCGTAGACGCCGCTGGTGCTGATGTAGACCACGGCGCCGGGGCGACGGCGCCCCAGCGCGTGCAGCAGGCGCGCGGTGCGCGGATCGGTGCTGCCCGCATTGGGCGGCGGCGCGAAATGGAACACGCCGTCCACGCGCGGCAGCCGCGCCAGCGAAGCCGCGTCGTCGAGATCACCCAGGTAGGGCGTCACGCCCAGCGCGCGCAGTGCGGCGACGCGCTCCGGCCGCCGCACGAGGCCGACGAATTCGGCCTGGCCGGCGTAGAAGCGCACCAGCCGTTCCGCCACGTCGCCGAAACCCACGATCAGGATTTTTTTCATAGGCCCTTTAACCTTGTATACGCAGGGGTGAAAAGCTGCGCCGCCCGGGCGATAATCCGCCCGTTCGTTCCACCCATTGTAAGTAAGTCCAGCCATGCCGCATCAGGTCACCCTCCAGCCCAGCGGGCACCAGTTCACCGTAGGCGACGACGAAACCGTGCTCGACGCCGCCCTCCGCGAGGGGTTCGCCCTTCCCTACGGATGCCGCAACGGCGCCTGCGGCGCCTGCAAGGGCACCGTGCTGTCGGGTGCGCTGGACTACGGCAACCACTCGCCCAGTGCGCTCAAGGAAGAGGAAAAGACGCTGGGCCGTGCGCTGTTCTGTCGCGCCAAACCCCTGTCGGACCTGGTGATCGAGGCCAAGGAAATCGGCGCCGCCAAGGACATCGTGGTGAAAACCCTGCCGTGCCGGGTGGAGAAACTGGAAAAGCGCGCCGACGACGTGATGCGGGTGAAGATCAAGCTGCCGGCCAACGAGCGCCTGCAGTTCCTCGCCGGCCAGTACGTCGACTTCCAGCTGAAGGGGGGCAGGACGCGCAGCTATTCGCTCGCCAATCCGCCGCACGACGACGCGCTGCTGGAGCTGCACATCCGCCACGTGCCGGGAGGGCTGTTCACCGACCAGGTCTTCTCGACGCTGAAGGAACGCGACATCCTGCGCCTCAAGGGACCGCTCGGCAGCTTCTTCATCCGCGAGGATTCCGACAAGCCGATGCTCTTCATCGCCGGCGGCACCGGCTTCGCGCCGATCAAGGGCATGCTCGAGCATGCCTTCGCCGCGCACATGGATCGCGAGATGGTGCTGTACTGGGGCGTGCGCGCCCGCAAGGACCTTTACATGGCCGAGCTGCCGCAGCAGTGGCTGGCCGAGCGGCCCAATTTCAGCTTCGTTCCCGTGCTGTCCGACCCCGCGCCGGAAGACCACTGGCAGGGACGGACGGGTTTCGTGCACGACGCGGTGCTGGCCGACTTCGCCGATCTCTCGGGCTATCAGGTCTACGCCTGCGGCGCGCCGGTGATGGTGGACAGCGCGCGCGAGGCTTTCACCCGCGCACGCGGCCTGCCCGAGGACGCATTCTTCGCCGATTCCTTCGTCTACGCGGCGGATGCGGAAACCGCTTCCGCCGCCTGAAGCCGCCCCCGCATTACAGCTCGCCGCGGGCGCCCGCCTGCATGATGCTCACCAGCGACTTGCGCACGTCTTGGATGCGCGACTTCAGCGCATCCGGCAGGCGCTTCTCGTTCGCCACGGCATCGACGTTCACGTCCATCATCACCAGCCAGCCCTGGCCGCTCGCGTCCTCGATCAGCGCAATGCGGCAGGGCATGTAAACCGAGAAATCGAGATTCAGGTCGATCAGGTCCTTGGCGGTGACGGCGTCGCAGAACTGGAAGATGGTGATGGTGCGTTGCGCGTGATCCGTCATCGCCTCCACCTGTTTCGACAGCGGCAGCTCCGCCACCAGCTTCAGGTTCAGCGCATTGGCGCGCAGGCGCATCGAGTCGGCGGCGTCGGCCAGGCTGACCGAACGGTCGATCGCCACCTTGTAGACGCCGGTCGGGACTGCGGTGCCGGCCTGCGGCGTGGCGGACGCCAGGGGCGCGAAAAACGCCGTCAGCCAGGCGAAGGCCACGGCAAGGATGGGAGTACGCATGGGAATAGCCTCAGGAATATTAGCGATTGCTGATGCTATACCCTGCGCGACGCGCCGTGCATTCACGGAATGCGCTGCCCTGATTCGGATCGGATTAACTGCGCTTATGCCTCGCGGCACAGCGCCAGCGCCTTCTGGTAATGCTGGCAGGCCTCCGAGGGCTGGCCGCTGTGCGCCTTGAGTTCGGCCATGCGCACATGGGCCTCCATGCTCGGCGCGATGGCCAGGCTGGCCTCGAGGTAGCTCTGCGCCTTGCCCCACAATTGCTGCACGCTGCACAACTGCGCCAGCGCGAGCAGGAGATGCGCGTCGCGCGGTTGCGCATGCAGCCATTTCTCGGCCTGTTCGATCTGTCGTGTCGGACTGCTGCCGCGCACCTCGCCGTAGAGCGCGACCAGGTCTTCGTGCCATTCGCGGTTGAGCGCGGATTCGAGCACGTCGAGCGCGGTGTCGTGGCCGCCCCGGTGCAGGAAGGCGCGCGCCGCGGCACGGGCGACGAAAGCATCCGCCTTGAAGTCGGCCGGCACCTTCTTCCAGTATTCGAGCAGCGCGCGGTCGTCGTCGGCGCGCCGCTTCAGATTCTCCGCATAGGCGGCCCGACGCAGCTGCGCCGCCAGCGCGGACTCCAGCGCATTGCTGCGGGCCAGCGCATCGAGCAGGCGGTCCACTTCGTCCCACTGCCCGGTCATCTGGCGCGCCCGCAGTTCGAGCCGCAGCAGGGCGGTGTGCTGCGGCGCGATCGCCTTGGCCGACTGGATCGCGGCCAGCGCCCCGGTCGCATCCTTGGCCTCGAGGCAGGCTTCGGCCTCGAGCAGCTGCGCGGCGAGTTCGGCGCCCTGCTCGCCGGCCTCGCGCACGTGGCGCGCGCGCTGCACGGGGGCGCGCATTTCCTGCGCCGCGCGCGCCGCCAGCACGCGCGCAATCCCGGTCCGCGCCGCGTCGCCCTGCCACAGGCCGAGCGCCTGTTCGGCGTCCTGGAAACGGAATTCGGTAAAGGCGCGCAGGCCGCCGACGAAATTCTCGTCGCGCTTTTTGGCGGCGCGACGCGCGCGCTGCTCGCGCACGATCCCGGGCAGGTTGAGCGTCAGCGCCGCCAGGCGCAGCAGCACGACCCCGCCGACGATGCTGCCGACCAGCAGCAGCACGAAGGTGATGAAGGAAATTTCCAGGCGCCAGGGCGGATAGACCAGCACGACGTAGCCGGGGTCGTAGCGTCCGGCCATCGCCAGGGCGACGGCCAGCACCACGACGATGAGCATGGAAACGAGCCAGCGCATCAGTGCGCTCCCTTGTAGGCGTCGAGCGCCGCCAGGCTGGCGTCTATCCCCGGCAGCTTCACGGCGATGTTGAGGTTGGCCAGCCGCCTGATTTCCCTGATCGCCGCCGCAACGCCGGCATCGCGCGTATTGAAATAACGGTCGAGCATGCCGGCGGTCGCGGCGAGGTCGGCGTGGAAGGCCGCTTCGTCCTGGCCCATCAGTGCCAGCCGGGCCGACAGCAGGCGCAGGCGCAGGTTCTCGCGCAGGAAATAGGCCTGTCCCGGCGGCAGCAGCACCGCCTCGTTGCCCTCGATGCGGCGAATCTGCACCAGGCCCTTCAGCTCGGCCCAGAGTTCCTGGCCGAGGCTGGCGACGCTGGCGGTACGCGGCGCCGGCACCGCCTCGGAAGCCTGCGCACTGGCGAGCGGCCAGCTGGCGTGCTGCGCGACCAGCGCCTCGATGCGCGCACTGGCGCCCACTTCGTCGAGCGAGGGGACGGCACGCAGTTTCGCCAGGTCCGAGGCGATGGCGCGCCGCAGTTCGGTGAACTGCGGCTTGTTCAGCCGCTGCAGACGCTGGTCGGCGCCTTCCAGCGCGATGATCGCGGCCTTCACGTTGCCCGTCAGCTGCAGTTGCTGCGCCGCCGTGAGCAGGACCTGTTCGATCTCGGCCAGCGTCCACTGGTCGCGACCCTGCGCCAGGTCCTTGTACAGGGTTTCGAGCGCGAGCTGCTGCTGCTGCGAGGTCACGATCTGGCTCTCGATGTGCGCCACCCGCTCGTTGACCTGGCGCATCGCGTCGTCCGCGTTCTTCGCCAGCAGGCGCGTCTCGTTCGTCACCTGGCCGGATTCCGCCAGCCGGCGGCCGAGTTCGGACTTGAGGTCGCGGATGCGTTCGCGGCTGTCCGACCACGACCAGGCCGCCATCACGATCGCCAGCACGGCGACGACGGCGGCCAGCAGCGACAGCGGGAAAGACGCGGGCCGCGGCGCGGGCGGCGTCGAAACGGGAGCGGTCGGATCGGGCGTGTCGGTCATCGTTGTGTCCGGGAATTGAACCAGTGAATCATGCCGTCCACCAGGCCGGCATCGCTGCCGGGCGTGGCGATCGCCTGGGCAATGCCGAAGCGGCGGGCGGATACGGCGATTTTCTCATGCGGCGCGAAAAGCGGGGTGGCCGCGAGCAGCGCGGCGCCGTCCTCGCCCAGCATCGCCGCCAGATTCTCGAGGGTTTCCGCGCTCGCCACCGTCACCGCGTCGATGCCGCCGCCGCGCCAGCGCGCCAGCAGCGGCGCCGCATCCGCCGCCGGCCGCACGCGCCGGTAGCATTCGATATAGTCGACCTGCGCGCCGCGCGCCGCGAGCGTATCGCCCAGCACGGGACGGCCGCCCACGCCGCGCACGATCGCGAAGCGCTGCCCCGCCACCGCCGCCAGCTGCGGCAAGGCCAGCAGGGCCTCGGTATCCTGGCCCGCCGGCACGATGACCCGGGTCACCCCGGCTTCCTGCAGCGCGCGCGCCGTTCCCGGTCCCACCGCGAATACGCGGGCCTCGGCGGGCAGCCTGCCGAACGCGGCCAGGCCGTAGCGCGCCGCATTCGGACTGATGAAGAGGATGCCGTCGGCCGCCGCCAGCGTGGCAGCCTGTCCCTGCAGCGCGTTCGCCGGCACTGCCTCGACGGCCAGCGCGGGAAACACCACCGCCTCGCCGCCGGCCGCCCGGATCGCCGCAGCCAGCACGGCCGACTGTTCCGCCGGCCGCGTCACCAGCACCGTGCGGCCGGCCAGCGGAAGGGTCATGCGGGCAGGGCGTCGAGGATGGCGCGCGCGCCCTGCGCGAGCAGCTTGTCGGCCAGTCGCTGCCCCACGGCTTCGGGATCGTTCGCGTCGCCCTCGGCACGGTCGTGGATGAAACCGCTGCCATCCGGATGGGCCACGAAACCGGCGATGTGCAGGGTGTCGTTTTCCAGCGTGGCATGGGCGCCCAGCGGTACCTGGCAGCTGCCGCCGAGCACGCGGCTGACCTGGCGCTCGGCCCGCACGCAGGCGGCAGTCCGCGGGTGGTTGAGGGCCGCGAGCATGGCGGCAACCTCGGGCCGGTCGCTGCGGATTTCGATGCCGAGCGCCCCCTGACCGGCGGCGGGGATGCTGTCCTCCACCGACAGCAGGCTCTTGATGCGGCTGCCCAGCCCGAGACGCTTCAGCCCGGCGGCGGCCAGCAGGATGGCGTCAAACTGCCCCTCGTCGAGTTTCTTCAGCCGGGTGCCGACGTTGCCGCGCAAGGGCTTCACCACCAGGTGCGGATAGCGCGCGCGCAGCTGCGCCTCGCGGCGCAGGCTGGAGGTGCCGACCACGGCGCCGGGCGGCAGATCGGACAGCTTGTCGTACTGGATGGACACGAAAGCGTCGCGCGGATCCTCGCGTTCGCCGATCACCGCCAGCGCGAAGCCCGGCGGCAGTTCCATCGGCACATCCTTCATCGAATGCACGGCGAGATCGGCCTGGCCGGCTTCGAGCGCCACCTCGAGTTCCTTGACAAAGAGGCCCTTGCCGCCGATTTTGGAGAGCGTCACATCGAGTATCTGGTCGCCGCGGGTGGTCATGCCGAGGATCTCGATCGCGCAGGCCGGATGCAGCGCGCGCAGGCGATCGCGGATATGCTCCGCCTGCCACATGGCGAGGGCACTTTCACGGGAAGCGATGGTCAGCGTTTGCATGATGGTAGGAATAGACGGTACAAATTGACGGGTGCGAATTGCGTACGATGACGCGACACTGCTGCAACAAGGTGCCGCACCCATTCGGGGGAAACACAACAATGATGCGACTGCTCGCTGCGTGGGCGTTGATTCTAGCATGGGGCCTCGCGCCGGCCGGCCCGGCCAGCGCGGCGGACGGGCTCGTCCACGCCCGCGATTTCAAGGCCGACGCGCGCGAGGCCGCGCGCCTGCGCGTCCCCTTCATGGTGATTTTCACCAGCCCCGGCTGCCACTACTGCGAACGCGTCAAGCGTGAATTCCTCATCCCCATGCACAAGGACAAGGCCTACCGCAGCAAGGTCATGATCCGGGAAGTCACCTTCGGCGCCGCCACGCCGCTGGTCGATTTCGAAGGCAAGCAGACGACCGAGGGCGCCTTCGCCGCCGCGCAGAAAGTCTTCATGGTACCGACCGTGAAGGTGTTCGATCCGCAGGGGCGGGAAGCCGCCGAGGCCATCGTCGGCCTGCTCACGCCCGACTACTATTTCGGCTACCTCGAGGCGGCCATCGACGAGGGTCTGCGCAAGACCCGCGGTCAGTAGGCGCTCGCACCGCGGGCTGCCATGGCGTTAGAATCCGCTGCCATGGGAGTCCGCGCATGAAAACCCTGCTGGCCGACGACCACCCGCTGATGCGCGAGGGGGTGCGGCAGGTGCTCGCGCAGCTGGAAAACGGCGTCGAGATCCTCGACGCGCACGACTACCCCAGCCTGTTCGCCGTCGCCGCCGCGCACGGCGATCTCGACCTCGCGCTGGTCGACCTCAACATGCCCGGCCTGGTCGGCATGCAGGGCATCAGCCAGTTCCGCCACCGCTTTCCCGACATTCCGCTGGTCGTGCTCTCGGCCTCCGAATTGCCGCACGACATCCGCAGCGCGCTCGAAGCCGGCGCGCTCGGCTACATTCCCAAGGCCACGCCCACCGACGACATGCTGCTTGCCCTGCGGCAGGTGCTGGCCGGCGACATCTACGTGCCCGCCTGCCTCGATCCGAGCGAAGCGACGGGCGCCGCGCCGACTGCGGATTCCGGCACGAGCGTGCTCGACGGTTTCACCGCCCGCCAGCGCGAGGTTGCGCGCCTGCTCGGGCACGGTTTCACGAACAAGGCCATCGGCAGCATGCTCGGCATGTCGGAAAACACGGTGAAGGTGCACGTCGCCGGCATCTTCCGCGCGCTCGGCGTCAGCAACCGGACCGAGGCCGTGGTGGCCATGCAGCGCCTGCCCCCGTCCTGACGCCGTGAACCTCGCGCGCGCGCTCGCCGACCGGCTGCCGCTGTCCAGCATCCGCAGCCGCGTGCTGATGATCGCGCTGCTGCCGGCGCTGCTGACCGAAGCCGGCCTGGTGATCTACTTCACCTCGCAATCCCTCGACAACGCCGAACGCGCGCTGGTGGCGCGCGCCGACAACGCCGCGCGCCACCTCGGCGACGCCCTGCCCTACGCCCTGGTGAGCGGCAATGCGGCGCTCGCCCAGTCGCTGCTGGCGGTCGAGTCGGCCAACAGCCAGCTCGCGCATGCGCGCATCCTCGACCCCCGGGGCAGGGTCACCGCCAGCCTGGGACAGCCGTCGTCCGGCGGCAGCGTGGTGCGCTGGGTCAACATCGCCCTGCCGCGTGCCGATCTGGCGGAGGACGCGCTGTTCGACGCCGGAGCGGCGCCCCCCGTCCCCTCGCTGGGCACGGTCGAGGTCAGCGTCGCCCGCGACACGATCGAGGATTTCAAGCGCAACACACTCATCCGCGCCACCCTGCTGATGCTGGCCGCACTCACGCTCACCGGCATGCTGGCCTGGCGGCTGTCGGACCGCCTCGCCGGGCAGTTGCGCCACATCGGCCGCGTGGTGGCGCGACTGGCCCGCGACGACCTGGCCATACGCACGCACCTCACGGGACGCGGCGAGGTCGGCATGCTCGGCGCCGGCGTCAACGACATGGCCGATGCCCTGCTGGCCCAGCGCAACGAAATGGAACAGCGCATCGAGGCCGCCACCGCCGATCTCGCCGCCAAGAAGGAAACCGCCGAACGCGCCAACATCGCCAAGTCGCGCTTCTTCGCCGCCGCCAGCCACGACCTGCGCCAGCCCCTGCACGCGCTGTCGCTGTTCGTCGCCACGCTGAAGGCGCGCAACCGGCAACCCGAAACGCAGCCCCTGATCGACAACATCGAGGCCTCGACCGCCGCGATGGAAACGCTGCTCAACGCGCTGCTCGACATCTCGCGCCTCGACGCCGGCGCGATCGAGCCGCACCCCGTGCATTTTCCGCTGCAGAAAATGCTGGACAGCCTGGACAAGCAGTTCGGCGCGCTGGCCACCGAGAAGCAGCTGCGCCTGCGCTTCCGCCCCTGCACCTGCACACTGTTCAGCGACCCGCTGCTGGTCGAACGCATCCTGGTCAATCTCATCGCCAACGCCATCCGCTACACCGACGACGGCGGCGTGCTGGTCGCCTGTCGGCGCCGCGGCGACACGGCGCGGCTCGCCATCTACGACACCGGGCGCGGCGTCCCGCAGGACCAGCAGGAAAGCGTGTTCCAGGAATTCGTGCAGCTGCACAATCCGGCGCGCGACCGCAGCAAGGGCCTCGGCCTCGGGCTTGCCATCGTCTCGCGTCTCGGACGCCTGCTCGGCCACCGCATCAACCTGCATTCCCATCCGGGACATGGCTCGGTGTTCAGCATCGACATCCCGCTCGGCGACCCCGGCCTCGTCGTGCCGCCCACGCCGGCGCCCGTGCCCGGCAAGATGCCGGCCGACGCCCTGGTGCTGCTGATCGACGACGAATCCGCCATCCTGCGCGGCATGGCCGAACTGTTCGACAACTGGAACATCGACCTCGTCACCGCGCACAGCGCCGACGAAGCCGAACAATGGCTAGACAGCCTCGGCCGCACGCCCGACGTGATCGTCTCCGACTACCGCCTGCCCGACGAAGACGGCATCGCCGTCGTCCAGCGCCTGCGCCACCGCTACGCACGCGAAATCCCGGCCATCCTCGTCACCGGCGACACCGCGCCCGACACCATCCAGCGCATCGGCCAGGCCGGTTTCCCGCTCATGCACAAACCCCTGCGCCCCGCCAAGCTGCGCGCCCTGCTGACCCATCTCATCCAGCAATCGCGGGCGGCGGCCGTGGGATAATCCGGCTTTGGGTAAGCGGTGAGCGGTAAGCGGCCTGACACCGCTCACCGCTCACCGCTCACCGCTCACCGCTCACTACTCCCCCCTGACCACCATGCACATCCACATCCTCGGCATCTGCGGCACCTTCATGGGCGGCATCGCCGCCATCGCGCGCGCGGCCGGCCACACCGTCACCGGCTGCGACGCCAACGTCTACCCGCCCATGTCCGACCAGCTGCGCGCGCTCGGCATCGAGCTCATCGAAGGCTTCGACGCTGCGCAGGCCGACATCGGCGCCGACATCTTCGTCGTCGGCAACGTCGTCGCGCGCGGCAAGCAGCCGCTGATGGAGGCCATCCTCGACCGCGGCCTGCCCTACACCTCCGGCCCGCAATGGCTCGCCGACACCGTCCTGCGCGACAAATGGGTGCTCGCGGTGGCCGGCACCCACGGCAAGACCACCACCTCGGCCATGCTCGCGTGGATCCTCGAAGACGCGAAACTGAATCCCGGCTTCCTCGTCGGCGGCGTGCCGCAGAACTTCGGCATCTCCGCGCGCCTCACCGACAGCCCCTTCTTCGTCATCGAAGCCGACGAATACGACACCGCCTTCTTCGACAAGCGCTCCAAGTTCGTCCACTACCGCCCGCGCACCGCCATCCTCAACAACCTCGAATACGACCACGCCGACATCTTCCCCGACCTCGCCGCCATCGAGACCCAGTTCCACCACCTGGTGCGCACCGTGCCCGGCAACGGCCTCGTCGTCGCCAACGGCCGCGCGCCCGCGCTCGACCGCGTGCTCGAACGCGGCCTGTGGACCCCGGTCGAACGCTTCGGCAGCGTGGGGGGCTGGACCGGCGGCGAGCCGGACTCGAACGGCAGCTTCGACGTCTTCTTCAACAGCACCCTGCAGGGCCGCGTGCAGTGGTCCCTCATCGGCGAACACAACCGCATGAACGCGCTGGCCGCCATCGCCGCCGCACGCCACGCCGGCGTCCCCGCCGCCGCCGCCATCGACGCCCTGTCCCGCTTCGAGAACGTGAAACGCCGCATGGAAGTGCGCGGCAGCGTGCACGGTATCACCGTCTACGACGACTTCGCCCACCACCCCACGGCGATTGCCACCACCGTCGAAGGCCTGCGGGCCAGGGTCGGCAGCGCGCGCATCCTCGCCGTGCTCGAACCGCGCTCCAACACCATGAAACTCGGCGTCATGAAATCGCAGTTACCCGACAGCCTGCGCGATGCAGACCAGGTCTACTGCTTTGGCGCCAACCTCGGCTGGGACGCCGCCGAAGCCCTGGCACCTTTAGGCGAGAAGGCCCGCGTCTTCGACAACCTCGACAAGCTCGTCGCGCAGCTCGTCGCCGACGGGCGGCCGGGCGACCATGTGCTGATGATGAGCAACGGGGGGTTCGGCGGCATTCACGCCAAGCTGCTGGATGCGCTGCATCATCACTATCACGAGGAGATTGTGTTGACGCCTATGCATCGGTATGGGGGGTATGCGTAAGGGGTCGGGTTCGCCGTCATTGCGAGTCGCGCAGCGGCGAAGCAATCCAGTCTGTACGCACTGACGGGCGATTGCAGAAGCGCGCCGCCCTCCGCACCGTTCGCGCTGAGCTTGTCGAAGCGCTGTTCGGAATGGTGGAGGATTTCGCAGGACTGCTGACCGTTGGCCGGGGGTAGCCCGGCAGCTAGTTACTTTTCTTGTCTCGCCAAGAAAAGTAACCAAAAGAAGGCGACCCCGACAGCCCCGAAACCCCGAAGATCAAGCGCGTCGGGCGGGCGGCAAAGAACTCGCCCCGCTTTTGCTGGGCTGATTTGATTTTTGTGAGCGGGGCTCAAACACCTTTGCCGCTGATCCGCCCGCCGCACTTGATCTTCGGCGGGGCTGTAAGGGGAGGAAAGTCAAAACCAGGCCAACGATGACATAGTGTTGTAGCGGCTACTGAGATCCAAACATCCGGCGCATTTCACTTCAGCTTAATGCGCCCAACATGATCCGGAGAAAAGCGTGGATTGCTTTGATGTTGATTGGCAAGTGATCACAGGAATATCAAGCACGGTCATTGCACTGTGTGCCTTGGTGTTTTCATTTTGGCAGGGGGCTCAAATAAAAAAACACAACATGCTTTCCTTCAGGCCGCATCTCACAACATGGACACACCAGAATTCGGACAATGGGCTCTACACGGTTGAGCTGATAAACAACGGCATCGGGCCTGCGATCATAGAAAACTTCGTGTTAAAGATCGATGGAAAGCGAATCTCCGGCGATGGAACCGAGCCGATAGAGAAGGCTTTGAAAATCCTTTTTCCGAACCTCTCATATCAGTCAAACCATTCTTACCTAGCAAAGAACTACTCGATGGCACCAAAAGAGCGATGCATAGTTGTCTCAGTGCAGTTTTTGGGGCCGCAACTTCCATCACCTGAGGCCGTAGAGCATGCCCTCAACAGGGGCGATCTAGAAATATCTTACAAATCCTTCTACGAGGATAACTTTCATTATTCCTCGCAAGAGGAAAAATCTAACAAGCCTTCATAGGACGCAATGACATGAGGACATTGCGCCGAATCCGCGTCGCATCACAAACGCGCAAACCACCCAGTCATCACCACCCTGGTTTTGACTTTCAGCCCCTCTCAGCCCCGCCGGAAATCGATTCCGCCGGGCGGATCAGCGGCAAAGGTGTTTGAGCCCCGCCCACAAAAAACAAAATCAAAAACAACCAGGCGGGGCGAGTTCTTTGCCGCCCGCCCGGTGGAATCGATTTCCGGGGTTTCGGGGATGAGCGGGGTCGCCTTTTCTTTGGTTACTTTCTGTTGTCCTGCCTTGGCAGGACAACCATCAAAACAGCGGCGAAGCAAAAGAAAGTGACTAGCCGCCGGGCTACCCCCGGCCAACGGTCCCCAGCACAACAAAGACCCCGGCTACTCCGCCACGATCTTGTCAGACCACTCCACCCCCTCCACAAAATCCGCCGGCGTCCCGATCCGCGCCCCCGACGCCGCAATCGCCTCGGGCGTCACCCCGCGCGCCTGCCGGCAGGCATCGCAGACCATGATGTCGATGCCGAGCGCCACGCTTTCACGCCACTGGTCGGCCAGCGACGGCCAGCCCACGGGGAACAGGGCGGCCCGCACGGCCTCGATGGCCAGGGGCGCGGCCTCGCCGACGAGGAAGATGCGGACCGTATGTCCGGCCCGGGCCAGGGCATTGCCATGCCCGAACACCATGGCGGCACGGGTGGGGTCGTCGCTGCCCCAGGACGATTTCATGAAGATGTTGGCCATTGGGATCGCTCGATGTCAGCGATGCAGCGAGACCGCGCGGCGCACGCAATGCGCGCCGTGCCGGGCTCAATACATCTTGTAGGGAAGGAACTTGCCGTTCAGCACGATCTTGACGCGGTCGCCCTTGGGATCGGGCACGCGCGAGATGTCCATCGAGAAATCGATCGCGCTCATGATGCCGTCGCCGAATTCCTCGTGGATGAGCGACTTGATGCTGATGCCGTACACCATGATCAGTTCATAGAAGCGGTAGATCAGCGGATCGGTCGGCACGGCGGAAGGCAGGCTGCCCTTGTAGGGCACGATCTGCAATTGATCGACGGCTTCGGGCGGCAGGCCGAGCATTTTTCCCACGGTGGTGGCCTGCTTCTTGTCGAGGGTCATCTGGCCCAGCAGCGCGGCGGTCGTCCATTCCTTGCTCTGGCCGACTTTCTTGGCGATGTCGGCCCACTTGAGGCCCTTCTTGTGCTTGGCGGCGATGATGAGGTCGGTGACTTCGGTGCGGTTCATGTTGATGAATCCTTAGGCGTTGACGAGTTGGATGTGTGGCTTGCCGGCCTGCGGCATGGGCACGACGTTGGCGTCGGCCGGCGCGGCAGGCGCGGCTTCGATCAGGTCTTCGGGGTCGAAGACGCTGGGCGAACTGGGGGCGTCCGGGGCGGCGCGCTGGCTGCCGAACAGCCTGGAGCGACTCACCAGGAAATCGACCAGGTGGGTGCGGATGGGGTAGTAGTGCGCGTGCTTGTGGATGGCGCTGCGCTCGCGCGGACGCGGCAGGGTGTTGTTGACGATTTCGGCGATGCGCGCATGCGGGCCGTTGGACATGAGCATGATCTTGTCGGACAGCAGGATCGCTTCATCGACGTCGTGCGTGATCATGAACACGGTCTGCTGCGTTTCGGCGCAGATCTTCAGCAGCTCGTCCTGGATGACGCCGCGGGTGAGCGCGTCGAGCGCGCCGAAGGGCTCGTCCATCAGCAGCATCTTCGGTTCGATGGAGAACGCGCGCGCGATGCCGACGCGCTGCTTCATGCCGCCGGAGAGCTGCGACGGCTTCTTGTGCTCGGCGCCTTTGAGGCCGACCAGCTCGATGTAGCGCATGGCATGGTCGCGGATTTCCGCCTTGCTGCGCGAGGGCCAGCGCGATTTCACGGCGAAGGACACGTTTTCCAGCACGCTGAGCCAGGGCATGAGCGCGTGGCTCTGGAAGATGACGCCGCGGTCGAGGCTGGGGCCGGACACTTCGCGGCCGTCCATGAAGACGTTGCCGGTGCTGGCGGTGTCGAGGCCGGCGAGGATGTTGAGGATGGTCGACTTGCCGCAGCCGGAGTGGCCGGTGACGCAGACGAATTCGCCCTTGTGGATGCGGAAGTTGACGTGGTCGAACACGGTGACGGGGTCGCCGCCGGTAGGACCGGGGTAGATCCGTGCGAGGTTCTCGACCTGCAGGAAGGGATGCGAGGCGGTCATGCGTTTACTCCTGGTACGCGACACGACGGCTCAACAGGCCGAAGAGGCTGTCGAGCGCCATGCCGACGACGCCGATCATGAAGATGGCGAACAGCACGTTGGTGATGGACAGGTTGTTCCACTCGTTCCACACGAAGTAGCCGATGCCGGTACCGCCGACGAGCATTTCGGCGGCGACGATGACCAGCCAGGCGATGCCCATGGAGATGCGCATGCCCGTCAGGATCGTCGGCGCGGCGGCCGGCAGGATCACGCGGAAAGCCTTGCGGAAGGGATTCACTTCCAGCGTGCGTGACACGTCGAGCCATTCCTTCTTCACGTTGGCGACGCCGTGCGCGGTGTTGATGAGCATGGGCCACAGCGAGCAGATGAAGATGACGAAGATCGACGAGGCCGAGGCATCCTTGATGGTGTAGAGCGCGAGCGGCATCCACGCCAGCGGCGAGATCGGCTTCAGCAGCTGCACGTAGGGATCGAGCGCCTGGTAGAACACGCGCGAGTTGCCGATGACGAAGCCCGCCGGAATCGCCACTGCCGCCGCCATGAAGAAGCCGGCGAGCACGCGCGCGATCGAGTACGCGAGCTGGATGCCGATGCCCTTGTCGTTGGGACCGTGGTCGTAGAAGGGATCGGACAGCCGTTCCCACACGGTCTGCGCCATCTGCACCGGCGTGGGGAAACTCGACGCCGCGCTGGCCGCGCCGCCGCCCATGAGCGCGGCGTACTCGGGATCGACGCCGGCGGCGGCGGCCGGCGTTTCCGGCAGGGTGGCGAGCTGCCACACCAGCAGGAGCACGCCGAACAGCGCCAGCGACAGCAGGGCGGACTTCTGGCCGAGGGTGAGGGTCAGCTTTTTCATGTGCGTTTGATGGCGAAGGAGTTGACGTATTCGGCCGGCTTCGCGGGATCGAAGACCTTGCCCATGATGGTGTGCTTCATGGTGTTGGTCGGCGGGACCTTGAGGCCCAGCTCGGCCATGCGCTTCCTCGCATCGGTGGCACGGAACACATCCTCGGCCACCGCCTTGTAGTCGACGTCGCCCTTGATGTAGTTCCAGCGCTTCAGCTGCGTGAGTATCCACACCGCCATCGACTGCCAGGGGAAGGGATCGAAGTCGACGCGGTCGGGCACGTTACGCACCTTGCCGAGGCCGTCGGCGAAGCGCCCGGTCATCACCTGTTCCAGTACCGGGATGGGCTGGTTGAGATAGTTGGCCGGCGCGATCGCCTCGATGATCTCCTTGCGGTTCTCGGGCTTGTGCGCGTAGTCGGTGGCGCTGGCGATGGCGCGGAACAACGCAGCATAGGTGTTGGGATACTGCTTGTAGAAGCCTTCCTGCACGCCGAAAGCGCAGCAGGGATGGCCGTCCCACAGGTCGCGTGACAGGGTGTGGATGAAGGCAAAGCCCTCGAACACCGCGCGCTGGTTGAAGGGTTCGGGACCGAGGAAGCCGTCGATGTTGCCGGCGCGCAGGTTCGCCACCATGTCGGGCGGCGGCATCATGCGCAGCTCGACGTCCTTGTCCGGATCGAGCCCGGCCTCGGCCAGGTAGTAGCGCAACAGCAGGTTATGGATGGAGTAATCGAAGGGCAGGCCGAACTTCATGCCTTTCCATTCCTTGGGATCCAGCTTGTCCTTGTGCTTGAGGTGCAGGGTGATGGCCTGGCCGTTGATGTTCTGGATCGACGCGACGTCGACGGCCTGCTTGGCCGAACCGAGGCCCAGCGACATGGCCAGCGGCATCGGCGAGAGCATGTGCGAGGCGTCGAATTCCTTGTTCAGCACCTTGTCGCGCACCACGGCCCAGCCGGCGGTTTTCTGCAGGGTGACGTTCAAGCCTTCGCGCGCGTAGAAGCCCATCGGGCCCGCCATGATGATGGGCGTCGCGCAGGTGATGGGAATGAAGCCGATTTTCAGATCGGGTTTTTCCGGCTTGCCGGCCTCGGCCGCCAGCGCCTTGGCCGCCCCCATGGGGAAGAGTGTGGAAAGCGCCGCCATGGCCGTGCCCGCACCGACCGCGCGCAGGAAATTGCGGCGCATCTGGTCGTCCGGGAAGAGGCCGCGCATCACCGCCGACTCGACCACGCGCGACACGCGCGCATCGGCGTTCTGCAGATCGGCCTCGTGGTCGGCCTGGCTGTGGTGGCGGCCGCAGCTGCAGCCGGCGCGGTGCAGCTTGGTATCGGGATCGAAGGGATTGTCAAAGCCGGACATGGGGCGCTCCTGTAGATTGAAAATCGAACTCTGGTTTCCTGACCGCACCATCCTGTTGCCGCACGCTCTCAAACAGTGCGCGCCGCGATCCGGACCGGATCCGCCGGATTGCCCGTCAATACGGGTGGTCCGGCGATTTCCTCGTGCAGCATCGTGTTTCCACTTGTGTCGTATTCAGGAAGCGTGCCAATGCGACAAAATTTCGTAAGTCATTGGCATGTATGGTTTTTTCAGATCAGGGTCCGAATGGCGGTTTTTCCTGGCCCGGTTCTTGATTACACAGTGTGAACAATTTGTTCATTCGACATGCCATGACGCCCACTGCCGCCACCGAACGCCTGCACGACGAGGAACTGCTGGTCATCCGCGAATCCGCCCGCCTCATGGGCAAGAGCCTGGACCCGGGGCTGGCGATCCGCGAGATGCTGCACCTGATCTCGGAATTCCTCGGACTCAACCGCGGCCGGGTGGTGCTGCGCCGGCCCGGCGACGGCCACTACGCGATCCAGCACGCCTACGGCCTGACGCGCGAGGAAATCGATCGCGGCGTCTATCTGCCCGGGCAAGGCATCACCGGGCGCGTGCTGCAGACCGGCGAGGCGAACATCGTGCAGGACATCGACGACGACCCCGACTACCTGGCGCAGGCCGTGGAGCGTACGCGCCTGCCCGACGAGACGGTGAGCTTCATCGCGCTGCCGCTGCTGGACGACGGCAAGGTGCGCGGCCTGCTGGGCGTGCACCGCATACGCGGCCGTTCGCGCGCCTTTGCCGACGACATGCGCATCCTCGAGATCGTCGCCACGCTGATCACGCAGGTTCTCAGGCTCAACGATCGCGTGGCGGAGCAGACCGCGCGCCTGGAAAGCGAAAACCGCGAACTGAAATGGGCGCTGGAACACGGCGCGCCGCAGCAGGCCACGCTCGGCATCGTCGGCGAATCGGCCGCGCTGCGTCACGCGCTGCGCCAGGTCGAGCAGGTGGCCGCCACCGACGCGACGGTGCTGCTGCTGGGTGAATCGGGCACCGGCAAGGAACTGTTCGCGCGCGCGCTGCACCTGGGCAGCGCGCGCCGCGACGCCCCTTTCATCAAGGTGAACTGCGGCGCGATCCCGGAGAACCTGTTCGAATCGGAGCTGTTCGGCTACGAGAAGGGTGCATTCACCGGCGCCTCGACCGCGCGCGCCGGCTACTTCGAACAGGCCAGCGGCGGCACGCTCTTCCTCGACGAGATCGGCGACCTGCCGCTGGCGATGCAGGTGAAACTGTTGCGCGTGCTGCAGGAAAAATCCCTGCAGCGCGTGGGCGGCCGGCGCGAAACGCCGATCGACGTGCGCATCGTCGCCGCCACCAACCTCGACCTGCAGCAGCAGGTGGCCGCCGGCCGCTTCCGTCTCGACCTCTACTACCGGCTCAACATCATCCCGATCCGCCTGCCCGCGCTGCGCGAGCGGCGCGAGGACATCCGCCCGCTGGTGCGCCACCAGCTGAACCTCATCACGCAAAGCTACCAGCGCAACGTGGGGCTGACGGCGGACGCGATGGAGCGGCTGGCCGACTACCCCTGGCCGGGCAACATCCGCCAGTTGCGCAACGTGCTCGAACGCCTGGTGCTGCTGGCCGAAGGCGCGGCGATTTCCGCGGGCGAAGTCGAGCGCGTGATCCGCAGCGAGGGGGCAGGTGCACCCGAACCGGCGCTCGCCGCCCCGGCCATGCCGGCAGCCGCTTCGACCGTGCGCCCCTACCTGCCTGCCGCTTCGCACGACCGTGCCCAGATCGAGCAGGCGCTGGCGCAGACGCACGGCAACAAGTCGCGCGCGGCGCAGATGCTGGGACTCACCCTGCGCCAGCTCAACTACCGCATGAAGCGGCTGGGGATGGGCTGACAAAGGTTGACAATCTGTTAGCCCGCGGCCCATGGACGAATCCGGCACGCTGACCAAATTCTCTTTCCGATCAAAGCATTGACATTGTGCGACGCAGCTGGCACGGCAATCGCAAAGGAAGGGACATCGGGTCTTCCGATTTTCCCAACCCTCTGGAGTCCACCATGTCCGAAGTCGTCGCCCTCAAAACCCAAGCCGTGCTCGAGCCCATTTCCAGCGAAGGCCTGGCCGGCCTCGCCACCAAAGGCAAAGCCAACCCGCAATCGGTCGTCACGCTGAAAGCCAAGACCGTGTGCGAAAGCAAGTTCCGCAACCTCACCTACGTGCGCAACCTCGAAGCGCACGTGATTGACGAGCCGCCGCACCTGCTGGGCGACGACACCGCGCCGAATCCTTCGGAAGCCGTGCTCGCCACGCTGGGTTCCTGCCTCTCGGTCGGCCTGCACGCCAACGCCGTGGCGCGCGGCATTTCGCTCTCGAAGATCGAGCTCGAACTCGAAGGCGACATCAACGTGACCGCCGTCTGGGGCGTGGGTGACCTCGACCCGATGAAGAAGCTGGGCTTTACCGACGTGCGCGTGAAGGTGTATCTGGAAGGCGATGCCACCGAAGCCGAGCTGCAGGACCTGGTCGCGCATTCCAACGCATGGTCGCCGGTGGCCAACACCCTGCGCAACCCCGTCAACGTCAGCGTCGCGCTGGCCTGAGTCGTCCACGCATTTCTGAAGGAGCGCATCATGCCCGCCGCTGCCCTTGCCCCCACTCTCCCGGAAGCCGCCGGCGAAATCCTGCCCGGCCTGGCCGAACTCATCGCCGAGGAACTCGCGCCCAAGGTGGTCGACATCGACCTGAAGGGCGTCTATCCCGAGACCTTCCTGCGCAAGCTCGGCACGCTCGGCGGACTGGGTAGCCTCACGCCCGTCGCGCACGGCGGCAACGGCCTGGGCCTACGACACGCGATCCAGGTGATCGAGGAAGCCTCCAGGCAATGCGTCTCGACCGGCTTCCTGCTGTGGGCGCAGTACGCGCTGCAGTGGTACGTGCTGAACGGCAGCAATCCCGCGCTCGCCGCCGACATGCTGCCGAAGATGGCGCGCGGCGAGGTGCTGGGCGGCACCGCGCAGTCGAACACCATGAAGTCCTGCGTGGGCATCGAGGAAACGCGGCTCAAGGCCAAGCGCGTCGAGGGCGGCTACCTCGTCAACGGCGTGCTGCCCTGGGTGTCCAACATCGGCCCCGAACACCATTTCCACATGGGCGCCTCGCTGCCCGACCGGCCCGGCCTGGTGATCGGCCTGCTGCACGGCAGCACGCCCGGTCTCACGCTGATGCAGAACGCGCACTTCATCGGCATGGAAGGCACCAACACCTTCGCCTGCCAGTTCCGCGACCTGTTCCTGCCCGATGCGCAGGTGGTGTGCCACCCGCACGAGTTCGACGCCTTCCGCGACCGCACCAAGTCGGCCTTCATCCTGCTGCAGATGGGCATGGGCCTCGGCCTGATCGACGCCTGCGTCGGCATGATGCAGCGCGCCGACAAGCAGTTCGGCCACGTCAACCGCTTCCTCGACGTGCAGGCCGACGCGCTGCAGGTCGAGCTCGACGCCGCGCGCGCCGCCACCTACGATCTGGCCGACCGCATCGACCGCGACGGCAGCCTGCCGCACGTGAAGGAGACGCTCACCCTGCGCCTGGCCGGCAGCGAACTCAGCCTGAAAGCCGCCAACGCCGCCATGCTGCACCTTGGCGCCAAGGGCTATCTGTCGAACAATGCAGCCCAGCGCCGTCTGCGCGAGGCCTACTTCATCGCCATCGTCACCCCGGCGATCAAGCACCTGCGCAAGGAGCTGCACGAATTCGACACCGCCGCCTGCGCCCTGTCGCAGCCACACCCCGAACTGGAGGAAGCGTGATCCGTTTTGCCGTCAAGCTTTCCGTCGACGAGGCCGCCGAAAAGCTCCTCGCCGCCGTCGCCGCCTATCCCATGGGCCTGGTCGCCCACGCCAACGGCCAGGCCAACTGCGCCAAAAAAGGCATCGCCGTGCCGGCCGACCAGGTGCTGGAAATCTTCCGCCCCGACTACGCCATGAAAGTGTGGGCCGCGGAAAAGGCCGCCGGTATCGACATCCCTTTGCGCATCCACCTCTACGAAGCCAACGGCAAGAACTGGGTGGCCTACCGTCCCGCCGCCGACGTCTTCAAACCCTACGTCAACCCGCAGCTCGACGTGCTCGCCGCAGAGCTCGACGCCATCTTCACCCAATTGCTCGCGTCGCTCGACGCCTGGAGGATTCCATCATGACCGCATCCGCCGCCCTCGCCCCCGAATTCGCCTCCGCCTTCCGCAAATGGACCTGCGCCGTCTGCGACTACGTCTACGATGAGGAAACCGGCGACCCCGATCACGGCCTCGCGCCCGGCACCCGCTACGAAGACATCCCCGACGACTGGAGCTGCCCCGACTGCGGCGTGACGAAGGCGGATTTTTATTGTTTTGATGATTGAAGGGGAAACGCAGCGATGGTGATTGCCGACAGCATGGGATGACCTACCGAGGATGAATGTCGTGGGAATCGTGATCTGTTCCAAGTTGCTATTCCCCTGTCAGATTTATTTCCTGTCCGAAATTATTTCGGACACACGTTCCTTGCTTTTTGCATCAACAATCCAGACTGAAGAGTCACTTTCCAGTAGTCGGCCAGCAACTAGATAATGTCCCCCGGGAGAAGGCGTGAAGTTCACTTCACCTTCGATATGCAAAAACGTGC
Organism: Thiobacillus sp.; assembly: GCA_044227225.1. GTDB lineage: Bacteria > Pseudomonadota > Gammaproteobacteria > Burkholderiales > Thiobacillaceae > Thiobacillus. The sequence goes on from JBGAFM010000003.1 coordinate 288,637, forward strand.
CAGCCGCTCGGCTGCTGATTTCGTGTATAGGAGCTCCCGTCACATGACTTGCAACAATTTTCAAACGCAAGGGAATGGCCGGGATTTGATGAGTGGCAGTGCGGGCAGACACTGAGAATCCTTGTCCTGCACTTGCACGTCTCGTTAATATCAGTGCAGATTCGACAGGTTTGCCATCAATGGCTTCAACGTAGAACAACTGGTTCTTCGATGATGTTTCCCAAAGAAAGTCATCCGATATCTCCGCCGTTGGTCCAGAGTACCCTTTGGGTATGGTTGGCTCGAAATTCGCGCAGGAGGAAACCAACAGCAACAGCCCGACTGCTACGAAATTAACGCATGCCTTCGTTTTCATAACGTCTAAGGTGATCATGTTAACTAGCGGTGCAGACACCGAGCAGTTTCAACTGCTTGATGATGTCTATCACGGCACCATCTACAGCCTCATTGACCGCCACGGCAACATCATCCGCATCTGGATACGAAAATTGTTTTTTGTAGACACCGGCTGTGTAAATTTTCGATTCAACCTTGCCGGAAATATTGACCAGCAAATATTTTCTATCGGCCAGCCAGACCAATGGGCCTCCCATTGCAGCATCTTCGGCCCGGGGAAGAGTTACGACCACCTCCCCCTCCTCAAGCAAGACTTTTGGAGAACTCCTGCAATTTTCCTTGCGCAAGGCTTGATCCAGCTTGAACCAGAGCCTGGAAGCGATGCTCGGGACTATGGTGTCATCCCCATAGTAGGTTTTGTTGCGGTCAGTCACCGTGCGTTTGGAACGCTCTTGGCGTAAATCAAGGAAATTGGGTGGCACAACGAGATGCTCTGTGTTGCTATCCAGCCGGATGGGGCCACTTGGACTGGTACATCCGGCTATCAGGACACATGCGAGAAGCGTTTGAAGCGCAATCAAAAAAACCAAATGGACCAGGCCCAATTTTCTCGCCTCTCCCATGCCTTGCTCGTATCCGCCAAATCCTCCCGACATAACGCCTTTTCCCCTTCGCGACTGATTCTGATGTGTTCTTCCGCAAAGCCAGCCCGCGTACCGTGCGCGCGCCGTGAGTTTGGGCCGACCTTATCCGCCCGCGCCGGCTCCGGTCAAGCCGGATTGCATGACACGCCGATGGATGCGACACCCCGGTGGAGGAACGGGCGGCATAGGTCTGCCGCGCCGCTGCGCATCTCCGCGAAAACCGCGTTTTAGCAATTCACGACGCGCCGGTACAATCGGCCGCCATGATCGTCTATCTCCACGGCTTCAATTCCTCCCCCGCATCCGGCAAGGCGCGCCAGCTCGGCGACTGGATGGCCGGCCTCGGCCGCCTGGCCGACTACTACTGCCCGGCGCTGCCCAATAGTCCGCGCGAGGCCATCGCCAAGGTCGAGGCGCATCTGGCGCGTGCCGGGGCCGGCGACGTGACGCTGGTCGGCAGTTCGCTGGGCGGGTTTTACGCCACGCACCTCGCCGAAAAGCACGGCTGGAAGGCGGTGCTGGTGAACCCGGCGGTGCATGCCCACAAGTTGTTGCGCAGCGCACTCGGCACGCAGACCAACTGGCACACGGGCGAGAAATGGGTGCTCACCGAAGCGCACATTGCGGAACTCGCGGCGCTGGACGCGTCCCACATCACGCAGCCCGAACGCTACCTGCTGCTGGCGCAGACCGGCGACGAGGTGCTCGACTACCGCGACGCGGTCGCCTATTACGCCGGTGCGCGGCAGATCGTGGAAGACGGCGGCGACCACGGCTTCGCCGGCTTCGAGCGCCACTTCCAAACCCTCCTGGATTTCTGAGTTTCATGCACGTCATTTTCGAAGAAGACGGCCACTTCAAGGCCGGTTCCATCCTGTCCGAGGGCGGGAGCCGACGAATTCGGCTTCGAGCAACTGGCGCAGGAGTACTACGGCCACGCACCGCGGCCGGCCGAATCGGTGGCGCTGCTGCAGAAGCTGCACGGCTCGCCCATCTACTTTCACAAAAAGGGCAAGGGCCGCTACCGGCCCGCGCCGGCGGAGACGCTGGCGGCGGCCAAGGCGGGGCTGGAGAAGAAGCGCCTGGCGGCAGAGAAACAGGCGCATCTCGCGGCGGAACTCGCCGCCTTCCGCCTGCCGCCGGAATACCAGACGCTGATTCCGCGCATTCTCATCGCGCCGGACAAGAACACACTGGAATACAAGGCGCTGGAAGAGGCGGCGACGGCGACCGGGCTGTCTCAATTGCGCCTGATGGAACGCTGCGGCGCGATTCCCTCGACGCTGGATTTCCACCGCATGAGCTTCACGCTGGAATGGTTTCCACACGGCACCGATTTCGCGCCCGTCACCGAGCCGGTCGATCCGCCCGAACTGCCGAAGAGCACCGTGCGCGCGTTTTCGATGGACGACGAGGCGACGACCGAGATCGACGACGCGCTGTCGGTGCAGTGGCGCGACGACGGCAGCGTGCGCGTGGGCATCCACATCGCGGCGCCCGCGCTGGGCATCGCGCCGGGCTCCGAACTCGACCGCGTGGCGCGCGAACGGCTGTCGACGGTGTATTTCCCCGGCGACAAGATCACCATGCTGCCGGAGGCGCTGATCCACCACTACACGCTGGGCGAGTCGCACGACTGTCCGGCGCTGTCGCTGTACGTGGACGTGGCGTCCGACCTGCGCGTGCTGGGCACCGAGACGAAACTCGAGATGGTGCACATCGCCGACAACCTGCGCCACGAAACGCTGGAGACGCAGTTCAACGACGCCACGCTGAAGAACCCGGGCTTCCCCGACTACCCCTGGCGCCGCGAACTGGAATGGCTGCGCGACTTTGCCGCCGTGCTGGAAGCGGGACGCGGCAAGGCCGACACGGTGGACCGCGTGGACTACAACTTCAGGGTCGACGGCGAGCACATCCGCATCGAGCCGCGCAAGCGCGGCAGCCCGATCGACAAGGTCGTGTCCGAACTGATGATCTTCGCCAACGCGCACTGGGGCGGCTGGCTGGCGGAAAACCGCGTGCCCGGCATCTACCGCGCGCAGGCCAACGGCAAGACGCGCATGACGACCGCGCCCGACCCGCACGTAGGGCTGGGCGTGGACCAGTACGCGTGGTCGACCTCGCCGTTGCGGCGCTTTGTCGATCTGGTGAACCAGCGGCAACTCATCAGCCTGGTGCAGGGCACCGATCCGGTGTATCCGCCGCGCAGCGAGGCGCTGTTTGCCGCCGTGCGCGACTTCGAACTGGCCTACGACGCCTACGCCGACTACCAGCGCCGCATGGAACGCTACTGGATGCTGCGCTGGCTGCTGCAGGAGAATGTGGGGGAGGTGACGGCCAGCGTGATCCGCGAAGACCTGGTGCGCTTCGACGCCCTGCCGATGGTGACGCGCGCGCCCTCGGTACTGGGCGTGGCGGCGGGCACGAAGGTGAGACTGGCGATCTCGGCCATCGATCTGTTGGACATCAGCTTCCACGCGGAATATCTTGAGACGCTGGCGCCCCCGCCTGACAGCGAGGCCGCCGTTCCGTAGAATCGGTCAGGATCTCCTCACACGCACGCATGGCCACTGCCGCTCCTCTCCCGCTCGCCGCCCCGTCCCGCCAGGGGACGCGCATGGCGCTGGCCCTGCTGGCTTCCGCCGCGGTGCACGGCATGGTGCTCTCGACCCAGTTCGTCAAGGTCAATCCGCGCCTGTTCGAGGACCCGAACATGCCGATGGAAGTGGTGCTGGTCAACGCCAAGAGCGCGGACACGCCGCTCAGCCCGGATGCGCTGGCGCAGGTGAACCTCGCCGGCGGCGGCAACACCGACGAGGACCGCCGTCTCAAAAGCCCGCTGCCGGCGAGCCCGAAAAGCCAGACCGGCGCCAGCAGCGAGGAAATCGCGCTGCAGGCGCGCGTCACCGAACTCGAACAGCAGGCCCGGGCGCTGCTGAGCCAGCTGAAGCCCGATGCCCGCCTGCGCAACCAGCCGCAGCCCACACCGGCGCCGCCCACGCCGACGGTCGACCTCAGCCAGCTGAACCAGGAGGCGCGCGAGATGGCCCAGCTGCAGGCGCGCATCTCGCAACAGTGGGACGAGTACCAGAAGCGGCCCAAGCGCGCCTTCGTCGGCGCCAACGTGAAGGAATACAGCTTTGCCCGCTACGTGGAGGACTGGGTCTCCAAGGTGGAACGCGTCGGCAACCTGAACTATCCCGAAGCCGCGCGCCGCCAGGGCATCTACGGCAGCCTCAAGCTCACGGTATCGATCTACGCCGACGGCCGCATCGAGACCATCGAGGTCGACCGTTCGTCGGGCTCCAAGGTGCTCGACGCCGCGGCGGAGAACATCGTGCGCCTCGCCGCCCCCTACGCGGCCTTCCCGGACGACATGCGCAAGAAGGCCGACATCCTGTCGATCACCCGCACCTGGACCTTCACCCGCTCCGACCAGCTCGTCGGCACCGACTGAGCCGCCGGACACCCCACCACCATCCCGCGCTTTACCCCGGAAACCCGCCAAAACGGCGGGTTTTGCTTGCGGCCTGCCTCGGCAAGCCGCCGGGACTGTCATTTGCCGTCTTTATCCCGTGATAAAATGTTTGATTCCACTAATATTCCCATTTGATCCCCCTTACCAGGAGACCACCCCATGCACACCGGCACCACCCTCACCCAGTTCATCATCGAAGAACAGCGCCGCACCGCCGGCGCCACCGGCGACTTCACCTCGCTGCTCAACGACGTCGTCACCGCCTGCAAGGCGATCTCCAACGCCGTCAACAAGGGCGCACTGCTGGGCGTGATGGGCGCGCTCGATTCCGAGAACGTGCAGGGCGAGACGCAGAAGAAGCTCGACGTCATCACCAACGACATCATGATCCGCTCCAACGAATGGGCCGGCCACCTGGCCGGCATGGCGTCCGAGGAGATGGACGACGTCTACCCGATCCCGCAGCAGTACCCGCTCGGCAAGTACCTGCTGGTGTTCGATCCGCTCGACGGCTCGTCCAACGTCGACGTGAACATCTCGGTCGGCACCATCTTCTCGATCCTCAAGGCCCCGGTCGCCGGCCGTGCCGCCAAGGCCGAGGATTTCCTGCAGCCCGGCACCAAGCAGGTCTGCGCCGGCTACGCGATCTACGGCTCGTCGACCATGCTGGTACTCACTTTCGGCCACGGCACCAACGGCTTCACGCTCGACCGCGATGTCGGCGAGTTCGTGCTGACCCACCCCAACATGCAGATCCCGACCGAAACCCGCGAATTCGCGATCAACGCCTCCAACATGCGCTTCTGGGAAGCGCCGGTGCAGCGCTACGTGGAAGAGTGCCTGGCCGGCAAGACCGGCCCGCGCGGCAAGGACTTCAACATGCGCTGGGTCGCCTCGATGGTCGCCGAAGTGCACCGCATCCTCACCCGCGGCGGCATCTTCATGTACCCCAAGGACACCAAGGATCCGAGCAAGGCCGGCAAGCTGCGCCTGATGTACGAAGCCAACCCGATGGCCTTCATCGTCGAGCAGGCCGGCGGCGCCGCGACCACCGGTCGCCAGCGCATCCTCGATCTCGATCCGGAAGGCCTGCACCAGCGCGTCCCGGTCATCCTCGGCTCCAGGACTGAAGTGGACACCGTGACGGGCTACCATCACGAGAAGGCCGCCTGACCCCGAAGGCGTCCGACCAGCCGGGCCGCGGGCCCGGCTTTTTTTCGTCTGCGCATTGCGCAGGAATCGGGTGGCGCCGATGCGGCACGCACAGTAGAGTGCCCCATCATGTCCGCCGCTTCTCCTGCTACCGATTACGCCCGCGTGGCCGAGGCCATTGCCTGGTTGCGCGAACGTCACCGCAGCCAGCCCGGCCTCGCTGCGCTTGCCCGGCACATGCGCCTCAGCGAAGCCCATCTGCAGCGCCTGTTCACGCGCTGGGCTGGCATCAGCCCCAAGCGTTTCCTGCAAAGCCTGACACTTGCCGACGCCCGCGCACGGCTGATCGAAGCGAACGACCTGCTGGAATTGAGCCTCTCGGTGGGCCTGTCCGGGCCCGGCCGCCTGCATGACCTCTTCGTGACCTTCGAAGCGGTTTCGCCCGGCGAGGCGCGTTCAGGCGGCGCCGGCGTGACGCTGCGCTGGGATGTGCACGCCACCCCCTTTGGCGACGCACTCGTCGCCGTCAGCCCGCGCGGCGTCTGCGCACTGCATTTCCTCGACGAGGCCGATCCGCTTGCACGCCTGCGTGCCGACTGGCCCGGCGCCCAGCTGGTGCACGACCGCGCCGCGACGACCCCGGTGATCGCCCGGCTGTTTGCCCATGGCATTCCGGAGACGCCGCTCGCGCTTTGGGTCAAGGGCAGCAATTTCCAGCTGCAGGTATGGCGCGCCCTGCTCGCCATCCCGCCCGGCCGCCTCGCCAGCTACGCTGCGCTGGCGCAGACCCTGGGCAAACCGCGCGCCGCGCGCACGGTCGGCCATGCCGTCGCTGCCAATCCGCTGGCGGTGCTGATTCCCTGTCACCGCGTCATCCACGCCAGCGGCACGCCGAGCCCCTACCGCTGGGGCGCCACGCGCAAGCTGGCGATTCAGGCCTGGGAGTCGGGCGGCGACGGGTGATGCGACGCCAGGTGGGGATTGGCGTCGCCGTGCTGTTGCACGGGATGGGCATCGATTTCCGCCTGGCCGGCCTTCAGCCGCCGGTCATTGACCCAGTGATAGAAGAGCGGAATGAAAAACACCGCAAGGAAGGTGGCCGCCAGCATGCCACCGACCACGCCGGTGCCGACTGCATGGCGCGCACCCGCACCGGCGCCGGTCGAGATCGCCAGCGGCACCACACCCAGAATGAAGGCGAGCGAGGTCATGAGGATGGGACGGAAGCGCAGGCGCGCCGCTTCGAGCGCGGCCGCCACGCTGGAATAGCCTTCCTGCTTCTTCAGCACGGCGAATTCCACGATCAGGATCGCGTTCTTCGCCGCCAGGCCGAGCAGGGTGACCAGGCCGATCTGGAAATACACGTCGTTGGTCAGCCCGCGCAGCCACACCGCGGCGAGCGCGCCGAAGGTGCCGAAGGGCAGGGCCATCATCACCGCAAAGGGCAATGACCACTTCTCGTACTGCGCGGCCAGGATCAGGAACACCATGAGCACGGCGAGGCCGAGCGCCAGCCCCGAAGTCCCGCTGGAGCGCTTTTCCTGGAACGAGGCGCCGGTCCATTCGTAGCTGAAGTCCGGCGGCAGGGTCTTCTTCGCGATCTCGTCGACGATGGCGAGCGCCTGGCCCGAACTGATGCCCGGCACCGCGCTGCCCATGATCTTGACCGCCTGGTAGTTGTTGTAGCGGTCGAGCGTCTCGGGGCCCGACGAGAACGAAATCTTCGCCAGCGCCGACATCGGCACCATGTCGCCCTTCGCGTTGGGCACGAACAGCGCCGACACGTCCTGCGGCGTCTTGCGCGCGCCGGGCTCGGCCGACATCAGCACCTGCCAGGTGCGGCCGTACTTGTTGAAGTCGTTGACGTAGTAGCTGCCGAGCGTGGCCGACAGCGTGTTGAAGACGTCGTCGATCTTCACCCCGAGCATCTTGGCCTTCTCGCGGTCGACGTCGACGTAGAGCTGCGGCACGTGCGGCCGCCACAGCGTCAGCACCTGGGCCAGGCGCTTGTCCGCGCGCGCGGCGCCGAGGAAGGCGTCGGCGACCTGAGAGAGCTTCTGCGGATCGCCCTCGCCCCTGTTCTGGATGTAGAACTCGAAGCCGCCGGCGTTGCCCAGCCCGAAGATCGGCGGCGGCGCAAACGCGAGCACCAGCGCTTCCTTGATGTGCGCGGTCGCGCCCATCATTTCGCCGACCATCTGCTGGATGGTCTTGTGACGCTCGTCCCAGTGGCGCGCGGCGACGAAGATGGTCGCCGCGCTGTTGCGGAAACCGCCGCCGAGGAAATCGAGGCCGGCGAAGGCGACGACATGTTCGACCGCCGGATCCTTGCGCACGATGGCATCGACTTCCTTGACCACGGCCGTCGTGCGCGCCAGCGTCGAACCGTCCGGCAGATAGGCGGCACTGATGTAATAGCCCTGGTCCTCGTCCGGCACCAGGCTGCCCGGCGTCACCTTCCACAGGGTGAACGCGGCGGCGATCATCACGCCGTAGATGGCCAGCGCGATGAACGCGCGCTTCATCAGGAAACGTACGCCGCCGAGATAGCCGCGGGTGAAATGGGCGAAGGCGCGGTTGAAGGCCTGGAAGAAACGGCCCGGCGCGTGCGGCTTCTCGCCCTTCAGCAGCGCCACGCACAGGGCCGGCGTGAGCGTCAGCGCCACGATGCCGGAAATGACGACGGCGATGGAGATCGTCACCGCGAACTGGCGGTACAGTTCGCCGGTCAGTCCGCCGAGGAAGGCGATGGGGATGAACACCGCGCACAGCACCAGCACGATGGCGATGACCGGGCCGGTCACCTCGCGCATCGCCAGCAGCGCCGCCTCGCGCGGCGTTTTCTTTTCCTCGTGGATGATGCGCTCGATGTTTTCCAGCACCACGATCGCGTCGTCGACGACGATGCCGATGGCGAGCACCATGCCGAACAGCGTCAGCGTGTTGATCGAGTAGCCGAGCAGCAGCAGGCCGACGAAGGTGCCGAGCAGGGAGACCGGCACCGCGAGGATGGGAATCACCGTCGCGCGCCAGTTCTGCAGGAACAGGAACACGACGAGCACGACCAGGGCGATCGCCTCGCCCAGCGTCTTCAGCACTTCGCGGATCGAGACCTCGACGAAGCGCGTGGTGTCGTAGGGGATCGCGTAGTCGAGCCCCTGCGGGAAGGATTTCTTCAGTTCCTCGACCGTGCGCTTGACCTCGTCGCCGACGTCGAGCGCATTGGCGCCGGGCTGCAGGAAGATGCCGACCAGGGTCGCCGGTTTGCCGTTGTAGAGGCCGTTGAAATCGTAGTCCCTGGAGCCCAGTTCGACCCGCGCGACGTCGCGCAGCTTCAGCAGCGACCCATCGGCGTTGGCACGCACGACGATGTTCTCGAATTCCTTCGGATCCGCCAGCCGGCCTTTCGCGGTGAGCGAATACACCAGCGACTGGCCGTTGTCGATGGGTGGCTGGCCGATCTTGCCCGGGGCGAACTGGGCGTTCTGTTCGTTGATGGCCTTGGAAATGTCGGTCACCGTCACGCCCAGCTGCGCCATGCGGTCGGGCTTGAGCCAGACCCGCATCGCGTAGTCCTTGGCGCCGAAGATCTGCACGTTGGTCGTACCGGGAATGCGCTTCAGCCGATCCAGCACGTTCAGCGTGACGTAGTTGCTGGTGTAGAGATCGTCGTAGCGCCCGTCGGGCGACAGGAAGGCCAGCACCTGCAGGAAGGCCGACGACCCCTTCTCGACCGTGACGCCCTGGCGACGCACCTCTTCCGGCAGACGCGCCTCGGCCTGCTTGACGCGGTTGTTGACGTTGAGCGCGGCCTTGTCGACGTCGGCGCCGATCTCGAAGGTGACCTGGATTTCGAGCACGCCGTTGGACGCCGAGGTCGAGGACATGTACATCATGTCCTCGATGCCGTTGATCGCGTTTTCCAGCGGCGCGGCGACGGTCTGCTCCAGCACGGTGGCCGACGCGCCGGGATAGATCGCGCGCACGGTGACGACCGGCGGCGCGATCTCCGGATACTGCGCGATTGGCAGCACGCGCATCGCCAGCAGGCCGGCGAGCACGACAAGGATGGACAGCACCGTCGAGAAGATCGGCCGGTCGATGAAATAGCGCGAGAGCATGATGGCGGCCCCGGCTTATTTCGTCGCCGGCGCGGGCGGCGCGGCGGGCTTCGCCGGGACGGCGCCCGCCTCGCTGGCGGCCACCGGCATGCCGGGGAAGAAGATGCGCGCCGTGCCGTCGACGATGACGCGGTCGCCGGCCTTGAGCCCGCTCCGGATCACCCAGCGGCCCGTGCCCTGCCCGGGCGTGCCGCCGGTCCAGGCGCCGACCTGCACCGGGTGCGGCAGGGCGACCGTCAGGCCGGGCGGCGGCGCAGGCTGTCCGGGCATGGCCGGCGCGGGGGCGGCCACGTAGACGAACTTGCCGGTCGGGCCGTCCTGTACGGCCGATTGCGGCACGGTCACGGCGTCGGGCAGGCTGCCGCCCTCGACGAGCACGCGCACGAACTGGCCGGGCTTGAGCATGCCGTCGGCGTTGGCGAATTCGGCCCGCATGTCGAACGCGCCGGTATCCGGATTCGCCTTGTAGTCGCTGAAATTGAGCTTGCCAGCGGCGTCGACGCGGCTGCCGTCGGCGAGCACCAGACCGATCTTCTGCTTGCCCGGATGCAGCGCGCCCTCGTCGATCTGCTTCTGCAAGGCCAGACGCTCGTCCTCGCCGATGGAGAAGCGCGCGTAGATGGGCCGGGTCTGCGCCAGCGTGGTCAGCGCCGGCCCGCTCGGGCCGACCAGCGCGCCCTCGACCTGCAGGGCGCGGCCCATCACGCCGGCCAGCGGCGCGCGGATTTCCGCGTAGCCCCGGCTGATGCGCGCATTGGCGAGGCTGGCCTCGGCCGCCTTCACGCCCGCGGCGGTCACGTCGAGCGCGGCCTGAGTCGCATCGAGCGCACGCTGACTGACGAAGCCCTGTGCCGCCAGTTTCTGGTTGCGTTCGAGCTCGAGCCGGGCTTCCTTGTACTGCGCCGCACGGTTGGCGACGTCGGCCTGGGCGGCCCGAACCTGCGCGTCGAGACTGGCGGAATCGAGGGTATAGAGCAGAGCGCCCGCCTTCACCGGCGCGCCTTCCTCGAAATGGCGGCGTTCGATGATGGCCGAGACGCGGGGACGGATTTCGACCTCACGCGAAGCTTCCAGCCTGCCCACGTATTCGAAGCTGACCGGGACCGTGCCTGCCACGACGGTTTCCACCGTCACCGCCGCGGGTGGCGGCATGCCCCCGCCCGGCTGCGGCGCATCATGTTTGCCGCATGCGGCGAGCAATGCGGCCAGGCTCAGTACAACAGGCGTGGCAAGGCGTGACATGACGCTCCCCTGGATGTGTATCGGTCTGCGGCCGATGATAAACGCATACATTCATGCATGTAAATTGATTCACCCAAGGCTTTTGTGGACAATCGCCGCATGGTCAAGAGAACGCGCGAGGATGCCCTCGCCACCCGTGAAGCCCTGCTGGACGCCGCACTCCAGGTATTCCGCGAACGCGGCGTGGCCCATGCCCGGCTGGCCGACGTGGCCGCACGCGCCGGCGTGACGCGCGGCGCGATCTACTGGCATTTCAGGGACAAGGCCGAGCTTTTCGCCGCGGTGTGCGAACGCGGGACGCTGCCGGTGGAGGCGCTGCTCGCCGAGGCCAGCCGCACGGTGCAGCGCGACCCGCTCGACACGGTGAAGCAGCTGGCGCTGATGGCACTCATCCAGCTGGCCCGGCATCCCGACACGCAGGCGATGTTCGACGTGATCTTCCACAAGTGCGAATTCACCGAGGAACTGGCTCCCGTGGTCGCCCGCAACGATGCCGACCGCATTGCCTGCCTGTCGCAAGTGCGCGCCCTGTTCGATCAGGCCGTCGCCGTGGGTCAGCTGCCGCCCGGCACCGACACGCTGCTCGCCACGCACGGCCTGCACGCCTACATGGTCGGGCTCATGCACGAGTGGGTGCTCGACCCCGCGAGCTACGATCTCGCCGCCTGCGCCGAACCGCTCCTCGACTGCTACCTCAGCGGGCTGGCGACGCGTCCGCCGGTGTGTCCGAAACCGACCTGAAGAGCGCCAGCGCCTGCTGGCGCTGCACGGCATGCTCGACGACCGGCACCGGATAATCGCGGCCGACGACGAGCCCCAGGCGCGCCTGTTCGGCTTCCGGCAGCGTCCACGGTGTATGGATGAATTTGTCCGGCAGCGCCGCCAGTTCCGGTAGATAACGACGGATGAACTTGCCCTGCGGGTCGAATTTTTCCGACTGGGTGACCGGATTGAAGATGCGGAACCAGGGCTGCGCATCGCAGCCGACCGACGCCGCCCACTGCCAGCCGCCGCTGTTGGCGGCCAGGTCGTAATCGATGAGCGTGTCGGCGAAATATTTTTCGCCCAGTCGCCAGTCGACCAGCAGGTCCTTGGTCAGGAAACTCGCCGTCACCATGCGCAGGCGGTTGTGCATGTAGCCGCTCTGGTCGAGCTGGCGCATCGCCGCATCCACCAGCGGATAACCGGTGCGCGCTTCGCACCAGGCCTCGAAGTGGCCCGGCGGGTTGGGCCAGGGCAAGGCATCGAACTGCGGCTTGAAGGCGCGACCCGCCGCCACCTCGGGCCGATGCCAGAGGATCTGGTGGTAGAAATCGCGCCAGACGAGCTCCGACAGCCAGGTTTCCGCGCCGCGCCCGCCGATGCCGTATGCCGTGGCGGCGAGCTGGCGCACCGATACCGTCCCGAAACGCAGGTGCACCGACAGGTAGGACGGCCCCTTGATCGCGGGAAAATCCCGCGCTTCCCTGTACTGCCCGATGCGGTCGATAAAGTCCTCGAACAGGCGCGCGCCGCCCGACATGCCGGTCGGCAGTTTCAGTTCCGCCAGGTTGGTCCGCGCAAAGCCCAGTGCCTCCAGCGCCGGCAGCGTGCCCGATTCAGGCGCCAGCCGGTCGACGTAGCGCTCGACCGGATAGGCCTGCAGGTAGAACGGCGCGAGCTTTTTCAGCCAGGCGTTCTTGTAGGGCGTAAAGACGGAAAAGGGCTTACCGCTTGCAGTGAGTACTTCCTCGCGCTCGAAGACCGTGCAGTCCTTGCTTTGATGAAAGGCGATGCCACTGGATTGCAGTGCGGCCTCGACTGCGGCGTCGCGCGCCAGTGCGGCCGGATCGTCGTCGTGGTTGCTGAACACGGCGCCGACACCGGCTTCCCGGGCCAGCCGGGGAATCGCCTCGCGCGCCCGCGCGTGCAGCACGACCAGCCCGCCGCCGCGCGCTTCCAGTGCCTGTTTCAGTTCGGCGACGCTGGCATGGATGAATTCCACCCGGCGGTCGGCGCGGCCCGGCAACGCGTCGAGGATTTCGCGGTCGAACACGAAGACGCACACGACCCGGCGCGCGGATTTCAGCGCATGGTAGAGCGCGGCGTGATCGAAATCGCGCAGGTCGCGACGGAACCAGACGAGGGCGCGGGCGTATTCAGGCATGGGGTGTGCTAGCCGCTATAGTGAGTGAACAGGCTCGGGACGCAGATTACAATGGGGGCGCAAACATGGATACCGTGAATCTCACCCACCACTTCCTCATCGCCATGCCGGGCATGGTCGATCCCAATTTCAACGGTACGCTCACCTATATCTGTGACCACAGCGACCAGGGGGCACTGGGCGTGGTGGTCAACCGCCCCATCGACCTCGAGCTCTCGACGCTCTTCGAACAGATCGGTCTGTCGCTGCCCGAGCGCCTGCATCGCAAGACCGTCTACTTCGGCGGCCCGGTGCAGACCGAGCGCGGTTTCGTGCTGCATACCCCGCCGCAGACCTTCAGCTCGACGCTCACGGTCAACAACGCGGTGAGCCTGACCACCTCCAAGGACGTGCTCGAGGCCGTAAGCCAGGGTGCGGGGCCGGACAAGTTCATGGTCTCGCTGGGCTATGCCGGCTGGTCGCCCGGCCAGCTGGAAGACGAGTTGAAGCAGAACGCCTGGCTGTCGGTGGCCGCCGACCCGCAGGTGATCTTCGACCTGGCCCCGGAAGAACGCCTGTCCGCGGCGATGAAGCTGCTGGGCATCGACTTCGCCAGCCTCTCCGAAGAAGCCGGGCACGCGTGACGCTGGCGGACACCCAGGGCACGGTGCTCGCCTTCGACCTCGGCTTGAAGCGCACCGGCGTCGCCTCGGGCGAGCTGTCCCTCGGCATTGCGCATCCGCTCACCGTCATCCAGGCCGATTCGACCGACGCGCGCCTGACCGCCATCGACAGGCTGGTGGCCGAATGGCGGCCCGTCCTGCTGGTACTGGGCCTGCCCACCCACGCCGACGGCGGCGAACACACCATGACGCGGGTGGCCAAAAACTTCGCGCGCAAATTAGAATCGCGTTTCAGGCTGCCGGTGTTCCTGGTCGACGAACGCCATACCAGCACGGCCGCCGAATCTGCGCTGCACGCCCAGGGGGTGCACGGCAAGAAGAACAAGGCCCACCTCGACGCGGTGGCCGCGCAACTCATCCTGCAGGGGTTTTTCGATGACCGCCTCATTGCCTGACGTCAACGCGCTGATCGCGCAACTCGCCGGCGCGATCGCACCGACGTTCGCGCCCGACACGCTCATCGTCGGCATCCATACCGGCGGCGTGTGGATCGCCGAGCGCCTGCACGGCCAGCTGCAGGCCCGGCACCCCGTCGGCCAGCTCGACATCTCGTTCTATCGCGACGATTTCTCGCGCATCGGCCTGCATCCGCAGGTGAAACCCTCGGCCCTGCCCTTCGACCTGGAAGGCCGCGACATCCTGCTGGTGGACGACGTGCTGCATACCGGCCGCACCATCCGCGCGGCGATGAACGAACTCTTCGACTACGGCCGCCCGGCCTCGATCCGGCTTGCGGTGCTGATCGACCGCGGCGGCCGCGAACTGCCGATCCGCCCCGATTTCGCCGGCCTCGTGCTCGACGTGCCGGCACACCAGAACATCAATCTTTCGCGTCTCGACGACGGCCACCTCACGCTCAGCCTCGCATGAATTCACAACTCGCTCCCGACGGCAGGCTGCGGCACCTGCTCACCCTCGACGGGCTGCCGCGCACGATCCTCACGCAGATCCTCGACACTGCCGAATCCTTCATGGACGTGGGCGAGCGCGAAGTGAAAAAGGTCCCGTTGCTGCGCGGCAAATCGATCTTCAATCTCTTCTTCGAACCCTCGACGCGCACGCGCACCACCTTCGAGATCGCGGCCAAGCGGCTGTCCGCCGACGTCGTCAATCTCAACATCGCGACCTCGAGCCAGACCAAGGGCGAAGCCATCCTCGACACAGTGGACAACCTGTCGGCGATGCACGCCGACATGTTCATCGTGCGCCATTCGCAATCGGGTGCGGCGCACTTCATCTCGCGCAATGTCGCGCCGCACATTTCGGTGGTGAACGCGGGCGACGGCCGGCATGCGCACCCGACGCAGGGCCTGCTCGACATGTTCACCATCCGCCGCTACAAGGGTGCCTTCCACAACCTCACCGTCGCCATCGTCGGCGACGTGCTGCATTCGCGCGTGGCACGCTCGCAGATCCATGCGCTGACCACGCTGGGCGTACCCGAGGTGCGCGTCATCGGCCCCAAGACCCTGCTGCCGACCGGCGTCGAACAGATGGGCGTGAAGGTCTTCCACAACATGGAGGAAGGCCTCAAGGGCTGCGACGTGGTCATCATGCTGCGCCTGCAGAACGAACGCATGAAGGGCGCGCTGCTGCCCTCGGCACAGGAATACTTCAAGTTCTTCGGGCTCACGCCGGAGAAGCTCGCACTCGCCAGGCCGGACGCCATCGTCATGCACCCCGGCCCGATGAACCGCGGCGTCGAGATCGATTCCGAAGTGGCCGACGGCCCGCAGTCGGTGATCCTGCCGCAGGTGACCTACGGCATCGCGGTGCGGATGGCGGTGATGGCGATGCTGGCGGGGGGGGCGGCATGAGTCACCCGACGAGGCACCCCCACAGCGCGATCGGCGGCCAGACGAATGCCGACCGCCGCCGCCCCCAATCTGTCCATGTTCCTGAAAGAGTTCCGGAGGCGGCCGCATGAAGATCGCAATCAAGGGCGGCCGCGTGATCGACCCGATGAACCAGCGCGACGGCGTTGCGGATATCTACGTCGCCGCCGGCAAGATCGTCGCGGTAGGGCAGGCACCGGCCGATTTCCACGCCAACCGCACGCTCGACGCCAGCGGCCTGATCGTCTGCCCCGGCCTCGTCGACCTCTCGGTGCGGCTGCGCGAACCCGGCTACGAATACAAGGCCACGCTCGAATCGGAAATGCTCGCGGCAGCGGCCGGCGGCATCACTTCGCTGGCCTGTCCGCCCGACACCGATCCGCCGCTCGACGAGCCCGGCCTCGTCGAGATGCTGAAATTCCGCGCCAAGAACCTTCCCGGCCCGCGCATCTATCCCATCGGCGCGATGACGCAGAAGCTCGACGGCAAGCTGCTCACCGAAATGGCGGAACTGACCGAAGCCGGCTGCTGCGCCTTCACCCAGGGCGACGCGCCGCTGACCGATACGCAGGTCCTGCTGCGCGCGATGGAATACGCCGCCACCTTCGGCTTCAGCCTGTGGCTGCGTCCGCAGGACGTGTCGCTCGCCCGCGGCGGCGTCGCACACGACGGGGCGGTGGCCTCGCGCCTGGGCCTGCCCGGCATACCGGCTCTGGCCGAGACCGTGGCGCTGGCGACCATCCTGCAACTGGCGCGCGAAACCGGCGCGCGCGTGCATCTCACGCGCCTGTCCACGCGCGACGGCATCGCGATGGTGCGTGCGGCAAAGGCGCAGGGACTCGCCGTGACCTGCGACGTGGCGAGCACGCACATCCACCTGTCGGAGAACGACCTGCTGGGCTTCGACGCGCATTGCCACCTGGCGCCGCCGCTCAGGAGCCTGCGCGACCGCGACGCCATCCGCGAGGCGCTGCGCGACGGTTCCATCGATGCGCTCTGTTCCGACCACACCCCGGTCGACGAGGACGAGAAGCAGGTGCCCTTCGGCGAATCGACGCCCGGCGCCTCGGGGATCGAATTGCTGCTGCCGCTGACGCTGAAATGGGCGCGCGAAATGGGCGTGCCGCTCGCGCAGGCCATCGACCTGATTTCCTGGAAACCGGCCCAGATCCTCGGGGTGCCGGGTGGCCATCTCTCGGTCGGCAGCTGTGCCGACCTCTGCGTGTTCGACGAAACCGCCGAGTGGGTGGTGACGCCGCGCACGCTCGCGAGCCAGGGCAAGAACACCCCTTTCCTCAACCAGCCGATGCAGGGCCGGGTGCGCTATACGCTGATCGACGGGCATCTCGACTTTGAAGCGCACTGAGCGGCGGCGCCTGCCCGTCGCCCGGCTCGCGCTCAACCTCGCCGCGGGCGCCGTCGCCGTCGCCGGCTTCGCACCCTTCGGCCTGTGGCCGCTCCCCCTCCTCAGTCTTGCCGTGCTGTTCGCCACGCTGGTGCGCGCGGATGCGTGGCGTACCGGCTTCGCGCTCGGCTACGCATGGGGGATGGGCTTCTTTCTCGCCGGCGTGAGCTGGGTGTACGTCAGCCTGCACGTCTACGGCGGCATGGCCGTCTGGCTCGCAGGCCTCGCCACGCTGCTTTTCTGCGCCTTCCTCGCCCTCTTTCCCGCACTCGCCGGTGCCGTCGCCACCCGCCTGCCCGGCACGGCGCCGCGACGGTTGCTGGCCCTGCCGCTTGCCTGGGGCGCGAGCGAGTGGGTGCGCGGCTGGCTCTTCACCGGCTTCCCGTGGCTGGCCGCCGGTTATTCGCAGGTCCCGGCAAGCCCGCTGGCCGGATTTGCGCCGGTATTCGGCGTATACGGCATTTCCACACTGCTCGCGGCCGGTGCCGCCCTGCTCGTCCTGGCCCTGCAGCCGCAACGCAGCGTCCGGGTCCGCCTGGGTGCGCTGACTGCACTCGGCTTGCTGATGCTGTCCGGCCTCGGCCTGCGCAATATCGAGTGGACCACGCCGGACGGCGCGCCGACCTCGGTCGCCCTGCTGCAGGGCAACGTGCCGCAGGACATGAAATGGCAGCCCGAACTCACCCGCAGGACGCTGGCGCTGTACGCGCGCCAGGCGGCGGCCTCGCCGGCACAACTGATCATCCTGCCGGAGACGGCACTGCCGATCTTCGAATCCGACCTGCCGGATTTCTACCGCGACGGACTCGCCGACCTCGGACGCAGGAACGGCGGCGACGTGCTGTTCGGCCTGCCGACCGGCTCGCCTTCCGGCGCCTACTACAACAGCGTCGTCAGCCTGGGCAGCGCGGCCAGCCAGCGCTACAGCAAGGTGCACCTGGTGCCGTTCGGCGAGTACATCCCGCTTAAACCGGTCTGGGGCTGGGTGATCGGGGTGCTGCACATTCCGCTGTCGGATTTCGCGCGCGGCGCAACAGACCAGCGGCCGCTCGCCATCGGCGGCCAGCGCGTCGCCGCCAACATCTGCTACGAGGACGCCTTCGGCGAGGAGATCATCCGCCAGTTGCCCGGGGCGAGCGTGCTGGTGAACGTGAGCAACCTGGCCTGGTTCGGCGATTCGTTCGCGCCGTGGCAACACGCGCAGATGTCGCAGATGCGCGCGCTGGAAACCGGCCGCATGATGCTGCGTGCGACCAACACCGGTCTCACGGCGATCATCGACGCGAAGGGCCGCATCGTCGCCGCCCTGCCCCTGTTCGAAAGCGGCAGCCTCGGCGGGCGGATCCAGGGGTACGCCGGCAGCACGCCCTACGTGCGCTGGGGCAATGTGCCGGTGCTGCTGGCGTGGGCCGGGCTCGGCCTGCTGCTCGGGTTCAGGCGCTAGCGCGGATGCGCGTGGCATTGCGCCCGCTGCGCTTGGCCTCCAGCAGGGCGGCGTCGGCGCGCGCAAGCGCTTCGTTTTCCTGCTTGTCGTCGCGGCTGTATTCGGCAAGGCCGCCGCTCCACGAGAGCTTTTGCGTCACGCCGGGAATCAGTTCCACGCTCTCGGGCATGTTGGCGCGCAGCCGGTCGGCCAGTTCCTGCGCCCGGTCGAGCGGGGTATAGGGGAACAGCACGCAGAATTCGTCGCCGCCCAGACGGGCGATGAAGTCGCTGTTCCGCAATGCCCGCTTCAGTGCGTTGCCGAACTTGATGATGAGCTGGTCGCCGGCCTCGTGGCCGAAGGTGTCGTTGACCTGCTTGAAGTTGTCGATGTCCAGGATCAGCAGGCTGTGCGACCAGCCGTCCTTGAGGCTGGCGAAGAGTTCCTTCTGCTTTTCGTCGAAGCTGCGCCGGTTGTTGACCTGGGACAGATGATCCAGGCGCGCCTGCGAAGTCGCCTCCTTCTGCCGGCCGAGCATCACCTTGCCGAGCTTCATCATGGTCTCGAGCGGGGTGGCGAATTCGGCGAGGCTCACCGGATAGTCGCTGCGCAGGCGTTGCTGGCGCAGGTCGTTGGTCAGTTTGACCAGCATGCGCAGGTTGTCCGACACCCGGTTCTTCACGGTCAGCGTCACCGCCATGACGAGAATGGCGATGACCAGGCTGACCACCAGCCAGCCCAGCAGGTAGGGGGCGACATTCTCGATGGCGCGCGAATCGTTGCGCCACACGGCAATGGTCCACGGCGTGCCGGCCAGCGCAATCCAGTTGGGCTGGTTGCGCTGCTTGATCGCCTGGTTGCCGCGCCGCATCAGCACGCTGACCGAACCGTCGCCCTGGCTTTGCTGCAACTCGGCGTAGGCGGCCGCATCCGGCAGCGGCAGGGTGTCGAACAGGGTCTGCAGTTGCGGCAGACTCTGTTCGACGATGACGAAACCGAGACGTCTGCCGTCGGCGCCGACCACCGGGTGCGACAGCGACAGGCTGAAACTCGCCGCCGCGCCGGCACCGCCGCGTCCCGCATTGGCGATCAGCCGCCGGGTATCGCCCGGCAGGAAGCCCGGCAACAACTGGCGCTGGCCGTCGGTGACAAACAGCACGGTCGCGTCCTGGTTGAGCGCATGCAGGTTGGCCGCCTGCGCCTGGCAGGTTTCCGGCGACATCGTCGAGAAACACGCGAGCGTCTGCGGGTGTGCGGCGATGCGCGATGCGCTCTTCTGCATGGCATCGGCCAGAAACTCGATCTGCGCCGCCATCACCGGCTTGTCGAGTTCTTCCGCGGCCGGCTGCGGCTGGGGGCGCGTCTGATATACCGCGAGCGTGACGAAACCGGCCAGCAGCACCAGGGCTGCGGCCAGGATCAGGCCGAATCGCGATATGGATGTGGAAGGCATGACGATGACGCCAGCTGGCAGCAACCTCTTAGTATGTGTTCTCCGCAATGGCAGGCCATGCAATTCCCGGGCAAGCCTGCCGACTTGGCGCTAGTCCAGCAAAATCCATGCCCCGGACGGGCAAAGCCGCGCCGGCCGGCCCTGTCTGAGCCGGCACCCTGTCGCTGTAAAGAAAACCGACACTATTGCCGGCCGGTGCTCCCGAAGCCGCCTTCGCCGCGCTGGCTGGTTTCGAATTCGTCCACGATGCGGAATGCGGCCTGCATCACCGGCACGATGACGAGCTGCGCCAGCCGCTCCATCGGGGTCAGTTCGAAGGCCGTCTGTCCACGGTTCCAGGCCGAAACCATGAGCTGACCCTGGTAATCCGAGTCAATCAGGCCCACCAGATTGCCGAGCACGATGCCATGCTTGTGGCCAAGACCCGAGCGCGGCAGGATCAGGGCCGCATACCCCGGATCGGCCAGATGGATCGCCATGCCGGTCGGAATCAGCCGGGTTTCGCCCGGCTGCAGCGTGAGCGGCGCCTCGATGCAGGCGCGCAGATCGAGCCCGGCCGCCCCTGGCGTGGCGTATTCCGGCAGGTTGTCGCGCAGGCGGGCGTCGAGAATCTTCACATCCATCTTCATGTTCGTCGGTATTTCGTCAGTTGGGATCAGGGGTTGAGCAGGCCCACGAGGTGCCGGATCAGGGTTCGCGCCTGGGCGAGTTTGTCCGCCCGCGGCAGAGGATGCGAACCGGCCGCATCGAACAAGATCAGTTCGGCACTATCGGCGCCCAGCGTGGCTTGCGCCAGATTGCCCACCAGCAGCGGCACATTCTTGCGCTGGCGCTTGGCTTCGGCATGTTCGGCCAGGCGTTCGGTCTCGGCGGCGAAGCCGACGCAGAAGGGTGCATTCGGCATCGCCGCCACTTCGGCCAGGATATCGGGGTTGGCGACCAGGTCGAGCGTCAGGCCGGCGTCGTGTTTCTTCAGCTTCTGTTCGGCAGCCGCTGCCACGCGATAATCCGCCACCGCCGCCACCGCGATGAAGACGTCGGCAGGCAATTCGGCAAGCACGGCCGTCCGCATTTCGGCCGCAGTCTGGACATCGATGCGTCGCACACCGCGCGGCACCGGCAGGCAGGTCGGGCCTGACACCAGGCACACGACCGCCCCCGCCTCGGCAGCGGCCTGCGCGACGGCATAGCCCATCTTGCCCGAACTGCGGTTGGTGATGCCGCGCACCGGATCGATGGGTTCGAACGTGGGGCCGGCCGTGACGAGCACGCGCTTGCCGGCCAGCGGGCCGGCCCCGAACAGTCCGTCCAGCGCCTGCAGGATCTCGACCGGTTCGAGCATGCGCCCGACTCCGACTTCGCCGCAGGCCTGTTCGCCCGCTGCCGGCCCCAGCAGATGTACCCCATCGGCTGCGAGTTGCCCGATAGTGCGTTGCGTTGGCGCGGCCGCCCACATCTCGCGGTTCATCGCCGGCGCCACGGCCAGCGGACACGCCCGCGCCAGGCACAGGGTCGCCAGCAGGTCGTCGGCCCGCCCGCCGGCCAGCCGGGCGAGGAAATCGGCCGAGGCCGGCGCCACCAGGATCAGGTCCGCAGCGCGCGAAGCATGGATGTGCGCCATGCCATCGGCCGTGTCGCCCTGCCACATCGAAGTGAGTACGGGCTTACCCGACAATGCTTGAAATGTCAGCGGCCCGACGAACTGGCAGGCCGCGGCGGTCATCGCCACGTGCACCTCGGCTCCGGCTTTCACCAGCAGACGGCACAGCTCGGCCGCCTTGTAGGCGGCGATGCCACCGGTCACGCCCAGAATGATTGTCTTGCCCGCCAGCGACACCGCCTGTTTCCCCGACTTTCCCTAGAATGGATGACATTCTAACGGGAGGGGGGTGGCGGATGGCGATTCGAGACTGGCCGGAAGACACCCGGCCGCGCGAAAAACTCCTGCGACAGGGCGCGGCCGCGCTCACCGATGCGGAACTGGTCGCGGTTTTCCTGCGCACCGGCGTGACCGGAAAGAGCGCCGTCGACCTCGGACGCGAACTGCTCGCACGCTTCGGCGGACTGGGCGGACTGTGCCGCGCCGACCGCAAGGCGGCCTGCGCCGCCCCTGGCGTCGGCGAAGCCAAGTTCGCCCTGCTCGCGGCGGTCGTGGAAATGACGCGCCGCACGCTGGCGGAAGACATGCGGGCGGGCGACGCGCTGACCTCGCCCGACAGCGTGCGCGACTATCTGCGCCTGACCCTGCGCGGCAAGGAATACGAAGTGTTCTGCTGCGTCTTTCTGGACGCACAGCATCGCGTGCTGACGGTCGAGGAACTGTTTCGCGGCACGCTCACGCAGACCAGCGTCTATCCGCGCGAGGTCGTGAAGCGCGCACTCCATCACAACGCCGCCGCGGTGGTGCTGGCCCACAACCACCCCAGCGGCGTGGCCGAACCCAGCCAGGCCGACCGCCTGCTGACCAGCCGGCTGGCCGAGGCGCTGGCGCTGGTGGACGTGCGGGTACTGGACCATTTCATCGTTGCCGGCCCGTCCGCGCTGTCATTCCGCGAGGCCGGCCATCTCTGACTTGCCTTGATTCGATCCGGTATGGTATAAATCGCGGTTCTCGGGTTGACCCTCGGCGTTGACCCCACCGGATCAACCCTCACTCTGGAGCAGCGTCATGGCTCGCGTATGTGTCGTAACGGGCAAGAAGCCCATGGTCGGGAACAACGTTTCCCACGCCAACAATAAAACCAAGCGTCGTTTCCTGCCCAACCTGCAGTACCGCCGGTTCTGGGTCGAAAGCGAAAACCGCTGGATTCGTCTGCGTCTGTCCAATGCGGCGCTCCGCACCATCGACAAGAACGGCATCGAGTCCGTTCTGGCCGACCTGCGCGCCCGCGGCGAAGCCGTCTAACCCCAACCTATCAGCAAGGAGCTAGATCATGGCTAAAGGCGGACGCGAAAAGATCAAGCTGGAGTCCACTGCGGGCACCGGCCATTTCTACACCACCACCAAGAACAAGAAGACCATGCCCGAGAAGATGGAGATCAGCAAGTTTGATCCCAAGGCTCGCAAGCATGTGATGTACAAGGAAACCAAGCTGAAGTAATTCGGCCGGACCGGACCAAAAGAAAACCCGCCAGATGGCGGGTTTTCTTTTGCGCGCGCCGGACGCAGTCCGGCACGATCCATCACGCATAGCTGCGCAGGCGGACAGAGAAATCCTTGAGCGAGGGAATGCCGCTGTCCTCGGCGCGCTTGCACCAGGCCTGCAACTGTTCCAGCAATTGCTCGCGGCTGGCGGTGGAACGTCCCCACAGGGCGGCCAGCTCCTGGCGCATGCGGTATACCGTCTGCAGGCGCTCGCTCTTGCCGAGCAGGCCGTCGAGATCGGCCTTGTCGGCGGCGGCCAGGTCGGCCGGTTCCTTGTTCAGCCAGCGGCGGAAGCTGTTCAGGTTCCAGTTTTCCGGCAGGTGCGTCCCGGTTTTCAGCTTGGCGATTTCATTGGCCGCATCCTCGCGCACGCTGCGCACGAAACGCGTCATCACGTCGTAGCGATGGGTGATGATGGCCTGCAGGGTGTCGAGATCGCACAGCGGCTTGGCCGGGCGCCATTTCACCGTCGGCGCCAGCTTGCGGACCTGCGCCAGCCCGACGTAGGACATGAGCTTGATGTAGAGCCAGCCGATATCGAACTCGTACCACTTGTTCGACAGGCGCGCCGACGTACCGTAGGCGTGGTGGTTGTTGTGCAGTTCCTCGCCGCCGATGAGGATGCCCCAGGGGAGGATGTTGGTGCTGGCATCCTCGCAGGCGAAGTTGCGATAGCCCCAGTAATGACCGATGCCGTTGATGATGCCGGCCGCCGTCACCGGAATCCAGGCCATCTGTACCGCCCAGATGGTGAGGCCGATCGGGCCGAAGAGGATGAGGTTGATCGCCATCATCAGCACGATGCCCTTGGCCGAATGCGGGCTGTAGAGGTGGCGTTCGATCCAGTCGTCGGGGGTGCCGTGGCTGTATTTTTCGATGGTTTCGCGGTTCTTCGCCTCGGCCCGGTACAGTTCGGCGCCTTCCCAGAACACTTTCCTGATGCCCCGGGTCTGCGGGCTGTGCGGATCTTCCTCGGTCTCACACTTGGCGTGATGCTTGCGGTGGATGGCCACCCATTCGCGCGTGACCATGCCGGTGGTCAGCCACAGCCAGAAGCGGAAGAAATGGCTGACGACGGGATGCAGGTCGACGGCGCGGTGCGCCTGCGAACGGTGCAGGAAGATGGTGACGGCTGCGATGGTGATGTGGGTCAGGCCCAGTGCGACCAGCACGTAGCCCCACCAGGGCAGATCGATCAGACCAAGTTGCATATTCAAGATTTCCCAGTAAAAAGGACAAAACAGTCCGCAAACTTACAACAAAAACCCATAAAAATCAATGATTAATTTGGTGCCCGCGCGTTCGTCATGTGCACCACCCGCTGCGGGAAGGGGATTTCGATCCGGGCCGACTTGAAGCGCCGCCAGATTGCCCAGTTGATGTCCGAGCGCAGGTTGTTCTGGCCCTCCTCGGCGTCGCGTATCCATACCGCCAGTTCGAGGCTCACGCCGTTGTCGGCGAACTCCTTGAGCAGCACCCTGGGCGGCGTATCGGGATCGTCGCGTACCACCCGGCGGTGCTCGCGCGCCACCTCCAGCAGGATATTTTCCACCTGTTCCAGATCGGAATCGTAGGATACCTGCACGGGGATGGCGACGCGCACGTTCGGTTTGGACAAGGAATGGTTCACCACGGTCTGGCTGATCAGCATCTCGTTCGGCACGATGCTCTCGGTACCGTCGAACGCCTTCAACAGCGTGTAGCGCGTGTTGATCTGGCTGACTTCGCCGTACTTGTTGTCCACCGTCACCAGGTCGCCGATGCGCACCGAGCGATCGAGCAGGATGATGAAACCGGAGATGTAGTTGCTCGCGATCTTCTGCAGGCCGAAGCCGATACCCACGCCCAGCGCACCACCAAACACCGACAACACGGTGAGATCGATCCCCACCGCCGGCAGGGCCACGAGCACGGCCAGTATCAGGAACACCGTTCGCGCGGCCTTGGAAAGCGCCATGCGCAGCGACAGGTTCATCTGGGTGAAGCCCATCAGGCGGTCTTCCACCAGCCGCGCCAGGGCGAGCGCGCCGATCACCGCGACCAGGATCACCACCGCCGCCTGCAACAGCAGCCACAAGGAGAAGCGATGGCCGCCGGACTGGAACGACAGGGCCTCCATGGCCGCATGGATGCGCGGTAGCAGGCCGGTAATGTGCAGCGCGAATGCGCCCCAGATCAGCCACGCCGCCGTGCGTTCCCAGAGCTTGAGGGCATCGCGCGGCCGGAATACGTAGCGCAGACTGTAGATCACCAGCCGCACGCCGACGAGCGACAGCAGCAGCGGCACGGCCAGATTCAGCAGATGCGTGTTCCTCAGCCACACGGCCTCGATGCCGCGTCCCGCCAGCACCGCGAGCAGCATCAGCAGCGGAAACCCGACCCGGCGCACACCCTCGCGCCCGGCGGACCATACGGGGTCGGCCTGGGCCAGGCGCGGCTTGAGCGCGCGCATCACCGCCCAGGCCAGGAACGCGCAGACGATCAGCACGCCAAGCTGCCACAGCAGATCGATGTCGCGACTGTCATCGAGCAGTCGCGTCAGCAGATTGTCGAAAGGGATGGGCTGGTTCATAGGCGTGGCTTGCCAGGCCGGCTCAGCGCAAGCCGCCGATCGGGCCGGCGCATGTCCCGGCTTGCGGAAAGCTCACTGCCCTCCTGCATCTTCAGAAAGCCAGCGAGTACTGCGCACCCAGCAACCAGGCGCTGTCCTCAAACGTGCCCGTGACGCGACCACGCCCCTGCGCCGTCTGGTTGTTGTCGATCGCCGCGTCCTTGATGAAGAGATAGGCGGCGCCGAAGTCCAGGGTCGTCGCCTTGTCGGTCTGCCACTGCGCGCCGAGCGACAGCCAAAGCCGGTTGTTGTCCGGCAGGGACACGAGTCGCGTGGACGCGCCCTTGACGGGCGTCTGGTCGTAGGCGGTCCCGAGCTTCAGGCGCACGCTGTCGCTGTACCTGTACACGCCGCCCAGGGCAAACCGCCAGGCGTCGCGAAAATCGCTGTCGAGCGTTTGTGCGATGGTCCCCGCGCTCGCGCCCGTAGTGCGGATCACGTCGATTTTCGGAATCGAACTCCAGCCCGTCCACGAGACGTCGCCCAGCACCTGCCAGCGCTCGGAAACCGCTTGTGTGACGCTGAGGATGAACACGTCCGGCAGCTCCAGGTCGGCCCGGGCGCCGGAACCGAGTGCGGACAGCGGCGATGCCACGTCGATCTTTCCGTTCAGGTCGTACTGGATGCTGGACCGGTAGGAAACGCCGATCCGGGTCGCGGGCGAAACGGAAAACAGGGCACCGACGTTCCAGCCCCACGCGTTGTCATCCAGCGTGAGCGTCAGGGGGGTGGCCGCCGTAGTGCCATTCGATACTGCAACACGTCGAATATATTCGGCTTCGATGCGCTGCCAGTTCAGGCCGACGCCAAGCGACACCTTGTCGTTGACCCTATAGGCCAGCGAGGGGTTCACGTTGTAGGTTTTGATATCAAAGCTCGTCGATTGCGCCGCTCCCAGCCAGGGCGCGTCGTATTCGGTCATGAGGCCGAAAGGCGCCCCCACCCCCAGACCGAAGTACAGATCCTTCTTGATCATGAACGAAGCATAAGCGTTCGGCAGCACGCCCAGGGTGCCGCCATCCCCGCCGGTTCCCGTTCCGGCCAGCGCACCCACGCTCGACCCCTGGTCCTGAAACTCGAACGAAGGCTGCACCAGCGAGATACCGGCCGAGATTTCGCGGGCCTGGAGCTGCGTCATGCCGGCCGGATTGTAGAAGACCGTGCTGGCATTCTCGGCCACGGCGGCCGAGCCCGCATAGGCGTTGCCCATGCCGCTGGCGTTCTGTTCGATGAGCGCGAAACCCGCGGCCTGGACGCTCGATGCGAAGCCCGCGACTGCAAGACTGGCGGCCAGACGGCCGAGGCGATACGACATGGTAGTTCTCCCTTGGTATTTGCTGCTTTGGCGTCAGCTTCGCGCGAAATCGGCATACATCGCTTCGACCGCGGCGCGGTAACGATCGAGCACCTGATTGCGTTTGACCTTGAGCGTAGGCGTGAGCAGCCCATTATCCACGGTCCATGGCTTGAGTTCGGGATGCAAGCGACGAATCTGCGCGTAGCCCGGGAAATGCTTGAGATGCTCCGCCACGCGGCGCGTCAGCGCCTTGACGACTTTCGGGTCATTGAGCGCAGACGGCTGTGCCGGATCGACATTAAGACTGGCGGCGAAGGTTTGCCAGTGTTCTTCGTTGAGCACGGTCAGGGCCGCGAGATAGGGCTTGCCCTCGCCGACCACCATCACCTGTTCGAACAGGGGATCGAGCAGGATCGCCGACTCCATGTCGGTCGGCGGCACCTTCTCGCCGTTGTTGAGCACGATGATGTCCTTGATGCGTCCCACGATGGCGTAATGCCCGCGCGCGTCCATGCTGGTCTTGTCGCCGGTATGCAGCCAGCCGTCGGCATCGATCATCGCGCGCGTAGCCTCCTCGTTCTTCCAGTAGCCGCGCATCACGCACGGGCTGCGCGTGAGCAACTCGTCGTTCTCGCCAACCCTGACCTCGATGCCGGGCAGCGGCAGGCCGATGCTGGCTGGCACGTTCGATTCGGGCCGGTTCACGCACACGACCGGGCTGGTCTCGGTCAGGCCATAGCCCTGGATGATGGGCACGCCAAGTCCGATGAAGACGCGTGCGATCTCGGGCGACAGCGCGGCGCCGCCGGAGATCGCCAGTTTCAGGCGTCCGCCCAGCTTCTCCGTGACGTTGCCGGCGACCAGCTTTTCCAGCAAGGGCCACAACAGCAGTTCGGGATGCCAGGGCGCCACCCCCTGCGCATGCTCGAAGCGCCGCCAGCCCACCCGCACCGCAAGATCGAACAGCCTGCGCGCGATCGGCTTCTTCTTCGCCAGGCCGTCCTGGATGCGCCCGTAGACGCGTTCGTAGATGCGCGGCACCGAGATCAGCACGGTCGGTCGGATGGCCTGCAGATCCTGAGCCAGCTGGGCGATCGAACGCGCATAGGCGACTTCGGCGCCCAGCAGCATCGGCAGGTAGTAGCCGCCGGTACGTTCCAGGGTGTGCGACAGCGGCAGGAAGGACAGGAAGGTTTCGTGCTGGCCAAAAGCGGCGCACTGCGACGCGAAGTACGCGTTCCACAACAGGTTGGCGTGGGTCAGCATCACGCCCTTGGGACGTCCGGTGGTGCCGGATGTGTAGACGATGCTGGCGAGCAGGTCGGCGGACAAATGACGTTCTGGCAGCGGCGTATCGGCTGCCTGCGCAAGCCAGTCTGCCGCCACGACGAAACGCGGGCTCCAGTCGGCCAGTCCGTTCTCCGGTGAAGTCAGGCTGACGATGCGCTGCAGCTGGTGGGCCGACCCCGCGATTTCGGCGAGCTTTCTGTGCTGGAACCTGCCCTCGACCAGCAGCAGCCTGGCATCGGCGTGGTCGAGTATGTAGGCCGCATTGTCCGGGCGGTCGTCGAGATAAAGCGGAACCGTCACCAGTCCCAGCGAAAGTGCGGCCTGGTCGAAGATCACCCATTCGACGCAGTTCTTCAGCATCACCGCAACGCGGTCGCCGGGTGCGAGACCCTCCTTCACCAGCGCGCGGCGCCAGCGTTCGACTTCGGCGGCGACCCGGGCCCAGGTGAAAGCTGTCCAGCCGTCGCACGACTCGTCAAACTGTCGATAGGCGACTGCGTCCGGCGATGCGGCGACGCGTGCGCGGAAAAGACCGTACAACGTGTCCAGCGTATCGGGATGGAAGGCGCCCGCCGTCATGTCTATGCGTTAAAAGCCCTTAACAAACGTCGCATAGATAACCCGCAAAGGCCCCGGGGGTCAAGCAGCCGACCTTGCCAGCACGGCGGCGAAGAATCCGTCCGTGCCGTGCACGGCGGGCGACAGTTTCAGCATGGCGCCGGTATCGAGCGGAATCCTGTGCTGGGCCAGGATCGTGTTTGCCGGCACCCGTTCGAATCCGCCCGCGCTGAGAAAGGCCTCGACGATGGCCTCGTTCTCTTCCGGCAGCAGGCTGCAGGTGGCGTAGACCAGGCGCCCGCCGGGCTTCAGCAAACGCGAGGCGGCGAGCAGGATGGCCGCCTGCTTGTGGGTCAGCTCCGCCACGCCATCCGGCGTCTGGCGGAACTTGAGATCCGGATTGCGGCGCAGGGTACCGAGGCCGGAACAGGGGGCATCGACCAGCACGCGGTCGAGCTTGCCGGCCAGCCGCTTGACCCGCGCGTCGCTTTCCGAGGCCAGCAACTGCGGCATCACGTTCGAGAGGCCCGAACGCGCCAGGCGCGGCTTGAGATTGGCCAGCCGCTTCTCGGCCACATCGAAGGCATACAGGCGGCCGCTCGAGGCCATCATCGCGCCTATGGCAAGCGTCTTGCCGCCGGCCCCGGCACAGAAGTCGCACACCATCTCGCCGCGGCGGGCCCCCAGCAGCAGCGCCAGCAGCTGGCTGCCTTCGTCCTGTACTTCCAGCGTGCCATCCAGGAAGAGTGGATGCTTGTTGATCGCCGGATGTCCCTTGAAACGCAGTCCCCAGGGCGAATACGGCGTCGCCTCGACCGCATGCCCCTCGGCCACGAGCTGGCTGCGCACCGCTTCGCGATCCGCTTTCAGGATATTGACCCGCACGTCGAGCGGTGCCGGCTGCTGCAGCGCACGGCCGAGGGACAGGATGTCGGCATCCGACAGCGGCGGCTGCAGTTTCCCGATCACCCAGTCCGGCAGTTCTGCCATCACCCCCAGCGGCAAGGTCGCGGTATCGGCATCGCGGATGCGCTGGATCAGCTCCGGCTTGGCGAATTTCTCCAGGGTCGCACCGCTCATGCCGCGCGCCTTGATCAGCCAGGCCACGACCAGCGTGCGCGGATTCGCGGCCGGCACCACGGCCGACAGATAGCGGTAGCGTCGCAGCACGCCGAACACCGCCTCGGCGACGAAGGCGCGATCGCGCGCACCCATTTTCCTGTTGTCGCGGAAGAAGGCGGACAGCACCGCATCGGCGGGGCGCTTGAAATCCAGCACCAGGTCGAGCGCCTGGGTGGCGGTTTGCAGCAGGGGCGCGCTAAGTTCCATCGAATCAGGCCTGCCAGGCGAACCTCCGGCTGCGGATGCCGTCATTCATGGCTCTGCGTCCTGTCTTGCAGGTGTTCATTGTACGGGTAGCGTACATGGCCATAACGGATCACCAGCACGGCGACCGCCAGCAGCAGCATCGATGCGGCCACGCCCAGCATGCGCCAGACATCCAGGCTTTTCATGTCGAGCACCAGATAGCGCGCCAGCGCAACGATGGCGATGTAGATGGGAAAACGGACCGGCAACTGGCCGGACTGGAAATACACGCCCACCATGGCGAGTATTTCCAGATACAGGAAGAGGAGCAGCAGGTCGGCCAGCGTCACACCCCCGGCGACGACCATCGTGCGCACCTCGGAGATGCCGGCCACCACGGTTGCCAGCGTGATGATCACCAGGCCGATGGTTTCGACCGCACCCAGCGTGCCCAGGGCGAAGCGCGACAGTTTCTGATCTTTTGCGGGATTCATGGCCAGCGCCTAAGGGATTCGGGCCGCCATTCTAGCCCGAGCGCTTGTGGACCAGCCACTCGCGCCAGATCGCAAGCGCTATCGCCAGTACCACCGGCCCGAGGAACAGCCCGATCAGGCCAAATGCCTGGAGGCCGCCCAGCACACCGAGAAACACCAGCAGGAAAGGGATACGCGTCGGACCGCTGATGACGAGCGGCCGGATCAGGTTGTCGACCCAGCTCACCACCAGCGCGCCCCAGAGGAACAGACCCAGCGCGGCTTGCGTGTCGCCGTGCGCCAGCAGGCCGAGCGCCAGGCCCAGCCATACCACCGGCCCGACGAAGGGGATTAACGAGACCAGCGCCGTGATCACGCCCCACAACACCGGCGCGGCGATGCCTGCCGCCCAGTAACCAAGCCCGGCAAGCGTCCCCTGCGCAAGCGCCGTCAGCACGATGCCGAACACCACTGCGCGTACCGTGACCCCCGCCGCGGCGATGTAATCGCGCGCGGGCTCGCCCAGCCAGCGGGTGGCAACCCCACGGAACTGCGACAGGACTTCGTCACCATGGCGGAACAGGAAGAACAGCGCAAACACGGCGATGCCGAATTTGGCCACATTGCGTCCCACGCCGCCGGCCAGCGTTTTCAGGGCGGCAGCATCCAGCCATCCCAGGCTCTCCATCTGCGCACGTACCCAGCCCGGGTCACCCTCGATGCGGGCATACTGCGTCATCAGCCAGCCCCCGGCCGGCCAGTCGCGCACGCCTGCCGGTAGCGGCGGCAGGCCTTCGGCCGCAAGTCGCTTGAGGATCGACGATACCGTCGCCACGTCTCCCGCCAGGGTCAGCATTACCCACAGCAGGGGGAGCAGTAGCGTCGCGGCGACGGCCAGCGTCATCAGCAGGGCGACTGCGTTCTCGTTCAAGGGCAGATGTCGGCGCAGGCGCCGATGCAGCGGCCAGATGACGTAGGCCAGGATGCCGGCCCAGGCGAGCGAGGCAAAGAACGGCGACAGCACCCACAGCGTGGCCCCGAAAATGAAGATCAGGAAGCCGAAGGCGCCGATGCGACGGGCAAGAGGCGAATCGATGTTGGTCGGCATGCGGCCCCCTTCAGGCCGGCCTGCGCAGACATCGCGTCAGGATGGCTTGCGCGTCACCCACAGGCTGGCGAACATGAATGTCGCGATGATGAGACCGACGATGCCTAGCGACAAGCCCACCGGAATCTTGTAGACACCGGCCACCAGCATTTTCGCGCCGACGAACACCAGAACCATCGCCAGGCCGTACTTCAGCAGATGGAAGCGCTCGGCCATGCCGGCAAGCATGAAGTACATCGCGCGCAAGCCCAGGATGGCGAAAATGTTCGACGTGAACACGACGAAGGGATCGGTCGTGATCGCAAAAATCGCCGGGATCGAATCGACTGCAAAGACCAGGTCGGACAGTTCGATCATGATCAGCACCAGGAACAGCGGCGTGAACACGCGTACGCCGTTCTCGACGACCCAGAATTTTTCGCCACGGTAGTCCGGCGTCATGCGGATATGCCGCTTGATCCAGTTGAGTGCGGGATTTTTCCCGAGGTTGGGCTCGGCCTCGGCTGCCATCAGCATCTTCACACCGGTGAAGACGAGGAAGGCGCCGAACAGATAGAGAATCCAGTGGAACTCCTGCACCAGCCAAGCGCCCGCCAGGATCATGATCGCCCGCATGACGATGGCGCCGATCACGCCGTAGATCAGCACGCGACGCTGATATTCGGGCGGCACGGCAAAATAGCCGAAGATCATCAGGAAGACGAAGATGTTGTCGACCGCCAGCGCTTTCTCGATGAGATAGCCGGTGAGGAATTCCAGCGACTTGGCTTCGGCGACCTCGACACCGTAGGCGCCTTTCAGATGCCACCACAGGCCCAGGTTGAACAGCATGGCGAGCGCGAACCACACGAAGGACCACGCCGCGGCTTCCCTGAACCCGACCTTGTGTGCCTTGTTGCCGCCGACCAGAAAGAGGTCGACAGCCAGCATCACCAGCACGAAGCCGATGAACGCAGCCCACATCCAGGGCTCGCCGATGTGCAGCGTGGGTTCCATGCGTCCGCGTTACGCCGTCGGAATCAGCCGTTGATCGCACGCAGCGCGGCGATGCGTTCTTCCAGCGGCGGATGCGTCATGAACAGGCGCTTCCAGCCCTGCGGGCTGCCGCCGGCGATGCCGAAGGCCGCCATTTTTTCCGGCAGCGGGCCAGCGTGCACCATCTGCAGGCGTTCGAGCGCCGCGATCATCGCGCCCTTGCCAGCAAGCGAGGCGCCACCGCGGTCGGCACGGAATTCGCGCTGGCGCGAGAACCACATCACGATGATCGAGGCGAGGATGCCGAGCACCAGTTCGGCGACGATCATGGTGACGAAGAACGCGGGACCATGGCCGTTCTCGTTCTTGAACACCACGCGGTCGACGGTATGGCCGATCACGCGCGACAGGAACATGACGAAGGTGTTGACCACGCCCTGGATCAGCGCCAGCGTCACCATGTCGCCATTGGCCACGTGCGCGATCTCGTGCCCGATCACCGCCTCGGCTTCGGCGCGTGACATGGTATGCAGCAGACCCGACGACACCGCGACCAGGGCGTTGTTCTTGTTCGCGCCGGTGGCGAAGGCGTTCACCTCGGGCGAGTCGAAGATGCCGACCTCGGGCATGCCGATACCGGCGTCGTCCGCGAATTTCTTCACGGTATCGACCAGCCACAGCTCGGTCGAGGACGACGGCGTGTCGATCACGCGCACGCCCATCGACTTCTTCGCCATCCACTTGGAAATCGCGAGCGAGATCAGCGAACCACCGAAGCCCATGATCGCCGCAAAGATCAGCAGCGAGGTCAGGTTGAGTCCATTGGCCGTGAGGTAGGGCTCCACACCGAGGAGTCGCATGGTGAGCGACAGCACCAGCACGATGGCCAGGTTGGTGGCGAGGAACAGGAAAATGCGCTTCATGTCGGGTCTCCTTGGAAAAAGGAACAGCCTTTTACGGACAGGCACAGGATACAGAGGGTCATTGCACAATTAAATCCGATTTTTATACTGTCATAGTTCGATTTTTACGATTTGAATTCCGCCATGCTCAACTACAAGCACCTGCACTATTTCCGTACCGTGGCAAAAGCCGGCGCCATCAACCGCGCCGCGGAAAAACTCCATCTCACGCCCCAGACCCTGTCGGGCCAGCTCGGCGCCTTCGAGGAACGGCTGGGCGTGGCCCTGTTCCGCCGCAGTGGCCGCCGGCTGGAGCTCACCGACGCTGGCCGCACCGCACTCGCTTACGCCGACGACATCTTCCACATCGGCGCAGAACTCGAGGAAGCCCTGCAGAACCGTGCCGCCACCCCGGCCCATCCCTTCCGCGTCGGCATCGCCGACGTGGTGCCCAAGGCCATCGCCTACCAGCTGCTCGCCCCGGCTCTCGTACTGGCCGAGCCAGTGAAGCTGGTGTGCCGCGAGGACCGCCTCGCCACGCTGGCAGCGGAACTCTCGATCCACCGCCTCGACATGGTGCTGGCCGACCGGCCGCTGCCGCCCAACATGGACATCAAGGGCTACAGCCACCCGCTCGGCGAATGCGGCATCGCCTTTCTGGCCGCGCCGCGCATCGCCAGGGACGTGGGCCCGGATTTTCCTGCCTGCCTGCATCAGGCGCCCCTGCTCATACCCGGCGAAGACAGTGCGCTGCGAGCCCCGCTCCTGCGCTGGCTGGAAAAGCAGGACCTGAGCCCGGAGATCGTCGGCGAATTCGACGACAGCGCGCTGATGAGCGCCTTCGGCGAGGCCGGCGCCGGCATTTTCCCGGCCCCGTTGACGGTGGCCCCCGCCGTGATGCGGCAACATGGCCTGCTCGAACTGGGGCGCACCGCCGACGTACGCGAACGCTATTTCGCGATTTCGGTGGAACGCCGCCTGCGCCACCCAGCGGTGGTAGCGGTGAGCGAAGCCGCACGCAGAAGCCTGGCCGGGCTTTGAGCTACGTGCAGGCCTGCAGCCAGCGTACCGCCTCGAGCGGCGTCAGCACCGCGAACCCGGACCGGCCGGCGCGGCGCAGTTTCAGTACCTTGCGATCCTTGCTGACCAGCGGTACGCGCAGGGCGGCGGCAAGGTCGAGGAATTTCTGGTCGTCACCGTCGGCGCAGCGCGGCACCCCGGGAACCGTCGGTGCCGACGGGAACACGCAGGCAGCGCGGTATGCTTCCTGCAGGGCAAGCTGTCGCGCCGCGTCGAGACCGAATTCCGGGTAGGCAAGCACGCGCTGCCATTCCCCGAAGGTCGCTGCGCTGGCCGCACAGCGCACGCGCCCCGTGTCTACTGCATGGCGCAGCGGGCGCGCAACCGGGTCGTCGAAATGCCACAGATCCAGTACGACGTTGGTGTCGAGCACCCAGACCGGTTCATTCGATCCCGGCATGTTCAGCGATGAATTCGCGCACCCAGTGTTCGGGCTTGGCGCTGGCGAAACGGCCAACGATCTCGCCCTTGACGAACAGCAGCACGGTAGGAAAGCCGCGCAAGCCGTAACGGCCGGCCAGCTTCATGTTGGCGCCTTCGTCGACTTCCACCTTGGCGAGGCGAAGCTTGCCGTCGAGATGGGTGATCACGCGTTCGAGCACCGGCGTGAGCGCCCGGCACGGCGGGCACCAGTCGGCCCAGAAATCCACCAGGATCGGCTGGACGTGCGAGGCGTCGATCACGTCGCGGTCGAAATGCTCGAGGTGCGTGTCGAAGATGACGGACGAAGCGGGGTCATGCAAGGCGGTCATGGATTTTGTGCTGGAACGATTCGCGCGCTATTGTGCCTCAAGCGCACTGCCTGCATGGCCGCAAACCACTGTAACCGGCCTGCAACCGGATTGGGGTCATGGAAGAACACTTCTATCGCGAACAGGAAATCGCCCGGCTGCCCGGCTCACTGCCCGCAGCCACCTACAACCTCGCGCACACGCTGCTTGCACGTGCCGGGGACTGCCTGTTCGTCCCGATCCGCAGCATGCAATACATGGCGGTGCTCGATGCCGACGAGTTCATTTTCGTGGACAGCCAGAACAAGGCCTGGGTCGAACTCGCCTGGCAACGCTTTCGCCCGCAGTCGCGCGCCGCACTCGACGCGCCGGTGCCCTACGACATCGTGCACTATTTGCCGCGTGCCGCCGAGACCATGCAGCGCCTGCCGGGAGAATTCCACCAGGCCCTGCTGGTACTGGCCGACCGACAGCGGCCCGTCGAATCGGCTTCAGTACTGACCTGGCCCGCCCGAACGCGGGACGGCGACACGCCCCCCCGCTGAACCCCTCAGACGCCGGCGATCCGCATCCTGACGCCCAGCCAGTTGAGAAACGCCATCAGCAGATGACCGCCCCGTGGCCGTTTTCCGGGTGACAGGATCAGGGTGTCGCAGGCGTCGACCAGATAGGCATGCGCTTCCCCCGCAACGATCAGATCGGGATGCGCATGATCGATGTACTGGCTCAGTCGCTGCCGGCGCGGACCATGCTGCGCATCGCAGCGGGCGCCGTCGATCCCCAGCGTGGCGGCCAGGAACTGCAGGCGCCGCAATGCGGCCTGCTCCAGAACGCGTGCGGTCGTACGCACCTCACCGCCGAAATAGCCGCCGTCCAGCCCGCCGTCCGGTTCGATCAGATGAAGCAGGACCAGTTCGGCCTGGTTCTGCTGTGCCAGCAGCGAAGCCTTGCCGGCGACAAGGCCGTCGTGTTCGTCGAAGTGGACGAGCGCAAGGATGCGCCGGTAGGGAGCGGGCTCAGGCATGGACCGCTCGCATGTCCCCCTGGGCGGGGACTTCCTCCTGCGCGCCGGCCACCTGGCATTCGCGGAATATCCGCGCGCGACAGGTACGGCACACTTCCGGATCCAGGCGTTTGTAGATCGTTTCGATGGCTTCCGTCTTGGTGTCGAACAGGTTGACGCCACCGATGGTCTTGAGCGCGCCGCTCTCGGCGAGCTGCTCCTGCACCGTGTCCTTGATCCGGATGAAGTAGAGGCCTCCCCCCTTGGCGCGGCGCTTCTGCGCCTCTTCGGCCAGGTAGTGCGCACCCGCCAGATCGATGAAATTGATGCCGTGCGCCACGATGGCGACGTGTTTCTGGCCCGGCGCGTCGGCGTCCTGCGCCGCGAGCGATTCCCGGATGTGCGAGGTGGCGCCGAAGAACAGTGAGCCGTCGATGCGCACGAAACGCAGTTGCGGACACTGCTGGGCATTGTCGGCATCGGTGAAACGGCGCTTCTTGTTGTAGGGATCGGGTGCGCGCACCCGAACCTGCGGCTTGGACGTACGGGCGAGATAGATCGCGAGCGACATCAGCACGCCGACGATGATGGCCTCTTCCAGGGTCAGGAAAAGCGTGCAGGCAAAGGTGGTCAGCAGTATGGCCGACTCCTGCCGGCTGGACTTGAGCGTATGAAAGATCTCCTCGAAATCGATCAGGCCCCACGCCACCATGAAGAGGATGCCGGCCATCGCCGCGTTCGGCAGATACTGCGCCCAGGGCGCAACCAGCAGAACCAGGACCAGCAGGAACACGCCGGCCAGGATCGCCGCCACGGGCGTCTTCGCTCCCGCCGCATAGTTCACCCCGCTGCGGTTGAACGAGCCGGTGGCCACGTAACCCGAGAAAAAGGCACCGGCGATGTTCGAGAGGCCCTGTCCGACGAATTCCTGGTTGCCATCCACATGCTGGCCGGAACGCGCGGCGAGCGCACGCGCGATCGATACGGCCTCCGTCAGGGCCAGCAGCGTCACCGCGATGACCCCCGACGCGATCGCACGCACGCTTTCCAGATCCAGGCTGGGCATGGACAGCGGCGGCATGGTGGCGGGCAAGGCGCCGACCGCCGGCAGGCTGACGCCGGTGGCGCGCGCGACGAAGTAGCCGAATACCGAGCCACCCAGCATGGCGACGATCATGTAGGGTAGCTTGGGCATCCAGCGCTTGACGACGATGCCCAGCAACAGGGTGACGAGGCCCGTCAGTGCGATATCCGTATGGATGTCAGGCAGGTGCGTGAACGCATGTCCCCATACCGTGGCGAAATCGGAACCGCGCGGGATATCGAGTCCGGTGAAATGCTTGACCTGGTTGGTCGCGATCAGGATGGCCGCGCCAGCAGTGAAGCCCGTCACGACCGAATGCGAGATGAAATTGACCAGCGTCCCCAGCTTGGCCAGCCCCATGACGACCTGCACGACGCCCACCAGGAAGGTCAGCGTGAGTGCGAGCTTCACGTATTCGGCCGAACCCGGCT
Organism: Thiobacillus sp.; assembly: GCA_044227225.1. Lineage (GTDB taxonomy): Bacteria > Pseudomonadota > Gammaproteobacteria > Burkholderiales > Thiobacillaceae > Thiobacillus. The sequence continues at coordinate 326,533 of JBGAFM010000003.1, forward strand.
CCGCATGCGGCGCCAGCACCGAGAACAGCACGATGGAGGCCGCGGTCGTGGGTCCCGACACCAGATGCCAGCTCGAGCCGAACAGCGCGGCGACGATGGCCGGGATCATGCCGGCGTACAGGCCATACTCGGGCGGCATGCCGGCGATGGTGGCGAAGGCCACGCACTGGGGCAAGGCCACCAGGGCGCCGGTCAGGCCCGCCATCGTGTCGATGCGCGCATTGTCGCGGTTGACGAGTGGCCACCATTGCAGGAACGGCGTGAACGGCTTGAGCCAGGCAGGCAGGGTTTGCGGAACGGATACGGACATGGCGGGCTACCGGCGGTTTGCAATCACACCGTGATATGTACCCCGGGGCACGTCGCGCAGACGTCAAGCAAACGTTAATTTATGGTCAAGTCTTGCCGAACCGGAATTCGGCCTGTGTGCCCCTCCCCGCCTCGCTGTGCAACACGACCGTCCAGCCATAGCGGTCGCAAATCTTCTTCACCAAGGCAAGACCGATGCCGGCGCCCTCGCTGTGCGCCCCCTTGTAATGACGCTGGAACACCTTGTCCAGCGCCTCACGGGGGATGCCGATCCCGGTATCGGTCACGCTGAAGCTCGCCTCGTCGAGGTGGATGCGGATGCTGCCGCGTTCCGTGTAGGTAAAGCTGTTGCGCAGCAGATTGGCGATGACGATGGCCACCAGATTCGCATCGGCGGCGACCTGCGGACGCGCCGCCCTGTCCCACTCCAGTTCGACCGGCCGGGTGCCGAGCAGATGGCGGTGCTTCTCGATCGATTCCTCAACCAGCGCGGCCAGGTCGACCGGCGCACGGCGCGCGTCGTCGCGTTCGCGCGCCATCGCCAGCAAGGCCGTGGAGAGATCGGCCATGTCGGCCGCACCGCGTTCGATGCGCGCCAGCCGCTGACGGTCCTTTTCCGGGCGCGTTTCATCCGCCAGCAACACCTCGGCGGCACCGCGGATCACGGCGATCGGCGTGCGCAGCTCGTGCGACACGTCGGCGGTAAAGGCCCGCTCGCGGTCGATGAAATCGGCCAGGCGATGCAGCGTGAGCTCGAAACTGCGGGCCAGTTCGCCCACCTCGTCCTGCGGGAAATCCTCGCTCAGCTGGCCCGGGTGCGATTCCGGGCGCACCGCACGCACCCGGCGCGCCAGTTCCTTCACCGGTTCGATCACGCGTTCGGCAAGCCACAGCGCAATGCCGCCCGACAACAAGGCCATCAAGAGGACGAAAACCGCGAGATACAGCTTCAGGCTGGTCTGCTTCTCCCGCAGCAGGCTTTCGTTGTAGAGCAGGAAGTAACGGCTGTTTCCACGATCGGCGATCGCGACGCGGTAATACACGCCATCGAGACGAACCTGGTGCAAGCCGGGCGGCCACAGTGCGATGGGTTCAGGCGGCACCGCCTCGCCCTGGCGCGCCGGCAGGGCGTAGCCGAGCAGCGTGGCCGTGGCCGGCGGGGGGGAAGCCGGATTGCGTGCCCGACGGGCCAGATAGTCCTGGATTTCCGCACGCAGCGTTTCGTCGATCAGCCGGTCACCGGCATCACGCACCCCGACATACAGGCCGATGGCCGTCACCAGGGCCACCCCGCCGCCGACCAGCGCGAAAGCGCTGGCGACGCGAAAGCGCAACCCGCGGCTAAACCGCATCCGGGGACGCGATCCGGTAGCCGATGCCGCGCAGGGTATGGACCAGCGCCGGTCCTTCGCCATCCACCGCCGAGCGCACCGTGTGCATATGCGCACGCAGGGCATCCGAATCGGGCGGCGCATCGCCCCAGACCACGCGCTCCAGCTCCTCGCGCCGCATCACCCTGGGCGAGGCACGCATCAGGGTTTCCAGCAGCTTCAAGGGAATGGGCGGCAGCACGATGGTGCGCACGCCGCGGCGGACGCGAACCAGCGCCGGGTCGAATTCGAGATCGTCCACCCGCAACACCGCCGGCGTCAGTTCGCTTTTCGAGCGTCGGACCAGGGCCTTCAGGCGCGCCTCCAGCTCACGCAGGGCAAAGGGCTTGAGCACATAGTCGTCCGCCCCGCATTCGAGTCCGGCCACGCGGTCGTCGAGCGCATCGCGGGCAGTCAGCATGAGCACCGGGGTGTTGCGCCGCGCCTCGTCCCTGAATTTTCGGCATACCGTCAGGCCGTCGAGGCCGGGCAGGATGATGTCGAGCACGATGGCGTCATAGTCGTGTGTGACAGCCAGGTGCAGGCCGGTCACCCCGTCGCCGGCTGCGTCGACCTGATGCCCCTTGGCCTCCAGGAAGTCGCAGACATTGGCCGCGAGGTCGGGATTGTCTTCGATGACCAGGATATGCAGAGAAGGAGTGGTTTCCATGGCCGCGGGCGCCGGGATGTCAGTAAATAGTGAGTTTAGGCCACTCAATGTTAAAATACCGTCAAAACAAGCATGCACCTCCTGGACAGCAAGCCTCCGTCCACGGGCAATCTTCATCCATTCTTTACCTGGAGTTCAAAAATGGCCATCAATCGTGCCCCGCTCGGCAAGGCAATGCTGTGGGGCGTCATCACGGCGGGACTGTACTGGTTCCTGTTCCAGTATGCCGACGCCTTCCAGCGCCTGGCGCACACCACGCTGGATGCCTGCGCGATCCAGCAAGGCAGTGAAACCGTCTACTACAACAAGGCCACGGCGGAATTGTGCGCGGCCGAAAACGGCAGCTTCATCGAGGGCAACTGGCTGTTCGTGTTTGCCCCCATCGCCCTGGCGTTCGCCCTGTCCTATACGCACGGCCTGTTCTCCGGGCTGTTCTGGGACGTGGTCGGCCTCAAGGCCAAAAAATAAGCAAGGGACGGACAACAAGACATGGAACTCATCGACTTCATCGAAATCACCCCGCTGACCGCGATCCTGCTGATCCTGGTCGGCTTCGTCGGCGGCATGGTGTCCGGCTTCATCGGGTCGGGCGGCGCCTTTGTGCTCACCCCCGCCATGATGACGCTGGGCGCCCCCGGCATCGTCGCCGTCGCCTCCAACATCTGCCACAAGTTTCCCAAGGCCCTGGTCGGCGCAATCAAGCGCAACAAGTACGGTCAGGTGGACGTGAAACTGGGCCTGGTGCTCGGCGTGTTCGCCGAAGCCGGGGTACTGTTCGGCAAGCACGTGATGACCGACATCAAGAACAGCTTTGGCGCCGTCGGGACCGACCTCTACGTATCGGCCATGTTCGTCGTCACCCTGGCCATCGTCGGCGGCTTCGTCTTCAAGGACTACCGCAAGCTGAAAGCCCTGGATGACGCCGGTAACGGCGAAGAGCAAGCCGCGCCATTGACCAAGCTGGCGCGCTGGGTACAGTCGGTGAAGATCCCCGGCACCATGATCTACTCCAAGGGTGCACAGGCCGAACTTTCGGTGCTCTTCCTCGTCCCGATCGGCTTCGCCACCGGCTTCCTCGCCTCGGCCATCGCGGTGGGCGGCTTCATCGGCGTGCCCGCGATGATCTACATCCTCGGCCTGCCGGCGATCATGGCTTCGGCCACCGAACTGGTGATCGCGTTCATCATGGGCCTGGGCGGCACCATCTTCTATGGCCTCGAAGGCGTGGTGGACATCCGTCTCGCCATGCTGATCCTGCTGGGCTCGCTGTTCGGCGTGCAACTGGGCGCCATCGGCACCACCTACGTGAAGGACTACCAGGTGAAGTTCACCATGGCGGTGATCATGCTGACCGTGCTGTTCTCGCGCTTCTTCTATATCCCGGGCTACATGGGCAAGCTGGGCATGATCGAGCCCCTGCCCGAAACCACGGTCAAGCTGCTGAAACTGGCGGGCGATGCCATTCTCGTCGTGGCCCTGGTCGTCGGCGCCTGGACTGTGCTGTCCGCGCTGATGCAGGGCATCCGCGAGCACAGGCGCCAGCATGCCGCGCATACCGACACGGTGGGCGTAGCCGAGTAAGGCGTACCCCCTCGCAGTGGTATCATCGAAACGCCGGCCAGTCCCGGCGTTTCGATTTTCCAGCGTCGAGAACTTTCATCATGATCCGCAAGAATCCCTCCGGACACCTGCCTGTCGTGCACGACACGGCCTTCGTCGACCCCACCGCGATCCTGTGCGGCAAGATCGTCGTCGAGGAAAACGTCTTCATCGGACCCTACGCCGTGATCCGTGCAGACGAGGTCAACGAACAGAACGACATGGATCCGATCGTCATCGGAGCCAACTCCAACATCCAGGATGGCGTCGTCATCCACTGCAAGGCCGGTGGCGGCGTCAGCATCGGCAAGGGCAGCTCGATCGCCCACCGCTCCATCGTGCACGGGCCGTGCCACGTCGGCGACAACGTCTTCATCGGCTTCAATTCCGTGCTGTTCAACTGCACCGTGGGCGATGGTTCGGTGGTGCGCCACAACTCGGTGGTCGAAGGTTGCCACGTGCCGCCCGGCTTCTACATTCCATCCACGGCGAACATCCATTCCGATGCCGACCTTGCCCAGATCGAACCGGTGAGCCCGGACGCCGCCAGCTTCTCCGAAAGCGTGGCGCAGGCCAACCACGAGCTGGTCAAGGGCTACAAACGGATCCGCAACGAATTCTGAGCCCGCGATGATCGCCGCACGGGAAGCCTGGCAGGCGGGCCTGTTCGGAAGGTCCCACTGGGCGAACAATCTCGCGGCGGGGTTGGTGGTCGGCGTGGTGGCGTTGCCACTGGCCATGGCGTTCGCGATCGCCAGCGGTGCACGCCCGGAGCAGGGCATCTACACCGGCATCGTCGCCGGCATCTTCGCCGCCCTCTTCGGCAGTTCGCGCGTATCGATCAGCGGACCGACCGGCGCCTTCATCGTCATTCTCGCCGGCATCACCGCCCAATACGGCATCGACGGACTGCAAGTCGCCACCCTGATGGCCGGCCTGATCCTGCTTGCGATGGGGCTGGTCAAGCTGGGCGGCATCATCCGCTTCATCCCTACCCCCGTGATCACCGGCTTCACCGCCGGGATCGCGGTCATCATCTGGGTCGGGCAATGGAAGGACTTCTTCGGCTTGCACCCCGCTGCTTCGGGCAGTCATTTCCACGAAAAACTGATCGCCCTGATCGAGGCCCTGCCCGGCCTGCATCTGCCGACCACGCTGCTGTCTCTCGCCGCCCTGACCATCCTCGTCGTCGCGCCGCGCCTGATCCGCCGCATCCCCGGGCCCCTGATCGCCCTGGTCGCGCTGACGGCGGCGCAGGCCTGGTGGCACTTCGACGGCGTCGCCACCATCGGCAGTGCCTTCGGCGGGATACCCTCCGGCCTGCCCGCCCTCCATTGGCCCGAGATCAGCTTCGCCCGGGTACTGGAACTCATCGGTCCCGCCTTCACCATCGCCATGCTGGGCGCGATCGAATCGCTGCTCTGCGCCGTGGTCGCCGACGGCATGGCGGGAAGCACCCATCACGACCCCAACCAGGAACTGGTCGGCCAGGGCATCGCCAATCTCGCCGCCCCCATCTTCGGCGGTTTCGCCGCGACCGGTGCCATTGCGCGCACCGCAACCAGCATCCGCAACGGCGGCACCAGCCCGCTCGCCAGCATCGTCCACGCGCTGGTATTGATCGCCGTCGTCGTCGCGCTGGCGCCGCTGGCCGCGCAGATTCCGCTCGCGGTACTCGCCGCGGTGCTGTTCGTGGTGTCCTGGAACATGAGCGAGGCACGTCATTTCGTCGACCTGCTGCGCCACGCGCCGGTCAACGACAAGGTGCTGCTGCTCATCACCTTCCTGCTCACGGTGTTCGCCGACCTCGTCATCGCGGTCAACGTCGGGGTGCTGCTCGCCGCGCTGCTCTTCATGAAACGGATGAGCGAAACCGTGACCATCGAGGGTGAGAGCGAATCCAGCCTCGCCGCCGTGTGTCCGGTGGGCGTGCCGAAGGGAGTGCAGATCTATTCGATCGACGGCCCCCTCTTCTTCGGCGCGGCGGCCAGCTTTGAACGCACGCTTGCCAGCCTGCACGACCAGACGCGCGTGCTGGTCCTGCGCCTCGCCCGGGTTCCGATCGCAGACGCCACCGCCATGCAGGCGCTGGCGGACCTGACGCGGCATTTCCAGCAGCGCGGGGTGAAGGTGCTGTTGTGCGAGGCCAACGAACGCATCAACGCCAAGCTCGGCAATTTCGGGCTGCTCGCCCGTCTCGGGCAGGCGGATGCGCGGGTGTCGCTGCCCGCGGTACTGGAACTGGCCGCGGGGGAGAACCCCGACGCCTGACGGCGCTCAGTCGTCCTCGCCGAGCTCGGGGTTCCAGCCCTTGGCGCGGGCCTGCGCCAGCGCCCGCTCGTAGATTTGCGTGTGACGTTCGCGCAATTCGGGCGGCAGCCGGCTGGGCAGGGTGGCGTACTTGTCCCACTCCTTCTCGATGCGGTCCATCAGGGACTGCATGCGACCGAGCTCCCAGCCGGTACAGTCCTCGCTTTCGGGAATGAAGCCGAACAGCCAGCCGTCGAGCACGACGCGCCCGAGCTGGGTGATGCCATGCCTGTCGTTGTGAAAACCTACGTAGCGATCCATGGCGCAACCTGATTAACGAGTCAGCCCAGCATACAGCAGCGGGAGTTTCTCCGGCAGTCTTGCCACATGATCGACGACCATGTAGTTCTTCTGCCCGAAGATGCGGCTGACGTAATTGTCGGCGCGCGGGTCGAGACTCATGCAATAGGTCGTGACGCCGTGCCTGGCGATCTCCTCCACCGCCTTCTTGGTGTCGTAGCGCAGGTACTGCGGATCGCGCACGTCGATGTCCGCCGGCTCGCCGTCGGTGATCACGATGAGCAATTTTTTAGCCGAGCGCTGCAATTTCAGGTGATGGCCGGCGTGGCGGATCGCCGCGCCCATGCGGGTCGACAGCTGGCCGGTCATGCCGGCGAGCTTGGCCTTGGGCACCTCGTTCCAGTGCTGGTCGAAGTCCTTGAAGCGGGTGTACTCGACGTCGTGACGACCGTCCGAGCAGAAGCCGTGGATGGCAAACGGGTCGCCCACCTTGTCGATCGCATCGGCCAGTAGCACGCAGGCCTGCTGCGTCAGCTCGCGCACCGAATATTCCTGGTCCTGCACCTTCTCGTTGGTCGATTCCGAGAGATCCAGCAGCACCAGGATCGAAAAGTCGCGCGTCTTGCGCACGCTGCGCATCATGATGCGCGGGTCGGGCTGGTTGCCGAGCCGGATGTCGATGAAGCTCGCGATCGCCGCGTTGATGTCGATCTCGTCGCCGTCCTCGAGCTTGCGGATGCGCTGCACGCCCTGCGGCTGCATCGCGTCGAGCAGGAATTTCATGCGGTGGATTTCGCGCTTGTACTTCGCGGTGATCTCGTCGATCACCGCGAGGTCGCCCGACTTCGCGCGCTTCTCCAGCACCGTCGCCCAGGCCGGACGCTCGAGCTGGATCTGGTAGTCCCATTCCGAATAATGGAAGGGATCGGACACCGGCTCCTTGCCTTCCATCTCATTGAAGGACTTGCCGTGGCTCTCGTCGCCGATGTTCTCGTAGGGGAACAACTCGGTCGACAGCACCCAGATTTCCTCGGCATCATCGCCGGCCGTCTCGACGTCGATCTCGTTGATCATCTCCATCACGCTGACGTTCTTGCGAACCTGCTTGACGCTCTCGTAACCAGCGCCCGCCGCCTTGTCGAAATCGAATTCCTCGAATTCCCAGAAGTAGCGGTTGTCGTCCCGATAAGGCGCGGCGAGGATGTCTGTGCGCGGATTGAACGGGATTTTTTTCTCGGCGAGGCTGTGTGCCAGCTGCACGCCGATTTCCCACGACACCTGGTTGTCGTCGAGACGGTCCTGCGCCGCGGCAAACAGGGCGCGGCCCTCGGCGATCCACGAATCGTTATCCTGGTAGGTTTCGTCCAGCAGTGCGCGCGCCAGGCGATTGAGATAATCGCCGACGCTCGCATTCATTTCCGGCGTGGCGACGTGCAGCCTGCTCCAGAGCTGCTTGAGGCCGGGGAAGCGGCGGATCGACCGGGCTTCCACCCGCGCGTCCTCGATCACCGAAATCACCGCCATCTGCATCGGATTCAACGCTTCGGCCGAAATCGGCACCTTGGTTTCCACCACGTGCGCGGCGCAGTGTGCGGCGGTGGCGCGATAGATTTCGAGGCCGGACACCGGCTCCTGCCCTTCGATCGCGAAGTCATCGACGGCGTCGGGCACATGCAGAAGATAGTCGGCGATGTAGGGCCGGTAACCTTCACGCGACTCGAAGTCGCCCGAGGTCGGCCGCATGAAGAAGTCGCGCGCCCACAGCGCCCGCAGATACATGTTGATACGGCGCTGCACGTCGACCAGCAGCGTGCCCTTGCGCTCCTTCTGCAGCATCGCCAGCGACTCTTTCGACTCGAGGCTGAAGTAGCGGATCTGCTCTTCGTAATTGGTGCGATGCGCGTGCGCGCCCCACAGCGCCCAGCGACGCAGGCCACCCAGCGTCAAATGCTGGAACAGCACTTCCAGCTTGTCGAGCATCGGCCGCACGCCGCGCGGTGCCTGCGCGATCAGGGTATTGAGGAACTGCAGATACTTGAGGAAGAGGTCGGCATCCCCGAGCCGGTTGGCGGCGGTGGGGGCACTGGCCAGCAGCAGTTCGATCACCGCACCCGAGGTTTTCGACGCCAGCATCAGCGCGGCGGTGGCGAGGTCGGCCACCACATCCTCGCCCACTTCCTTGGCCACCAACGGCGCCTGCTCGATCCAGGTTTCGACCAGATCGTCACCGCGTCCCAGCCCGCGGATGGCCGACACGCCTTTCAGATAGTTGTCCAGCCCGCGCGGCGAGAACACCTTCGTCGCCTCGTGCCAAGCAGCATCAAGCGTGCTGCGCGTGTGCGGCGAGAGGTCTTCCAGCAGGTCGGCGTAGTCTTCGAGTTTGATCGACATGGTGTGGTGAGTGATGAGTCGTGAGTGGTGAAGGGTGCGTGGTGATGGAGCGTTACCCGCTTACCACTCACCACTTACCACTTACTCAAAAAAACGTCGTCACCGCCGCATCCAGCGCATCGCGCATATCGGGATCGTCGGTGATCGGACGCACCAGCGCGACACGGCACGCCGCCATCGGATTGACGCCCTTGGCGATCAGCGAGCCGGCGTAGATCAGCATGCGCGTCGACAGGCCTTCGTCGAGGCCGTGGCCCTTGAGGTTGCGGCTGCGCTCGGCGATCGACACCAGCTTGGCGGCGATGTCGCCGTTGACGCCCGACTCGTGGGCGACGATCTCGGTCTCGATGCCGTGTTCGGGATAGGTGAAGTCGAGGCCGCCGAAGCGCTGCTTGGTCGACTGCTTCAGATCCTTCATCAGCGACTGGTAGCCCGGGTTGTACGAAATCACAATCTGGAAATCGGGGTGGGCGTGCACCAGCTCGCCCTTTTTCTCCAGCGGCAGCACGCGGCGGTTGTCGGTCAACGGGTGGATCACGACGGTGGTGTCCTGGCGCGCCTCGACCACTTCGTCGAGGTAGCAGATGGCGCCGTGACGCGCGGCAATGGCCAGCGGGCCGTCCTGCCACTCGGTGCCGGAAGCCGACAGCAGGAAGCGGCCGACCAGATCGGACGCGGTCATGTCCTCGTTACAGGCCACCGTGATCAGCGGCTTGCCGAGCTTGTACGCCATGTATTCGACGAAGCGCGTCTTGCCGCAGCCGGTGGGCCCCTTGAGCATCATCGGCATGCGCACCGAATAGGCGGCCTCATACAACTCCACTTCGTCCGCGACCGGGCGGTAATAGGGTTCCTGGGTGATGCGGTACTGGTCGACGATAGTACTCATGACAGCTCCATGTAGGGGGATCGCAAATACGCAGGCAGCTCAGTGTGCAGCCTCTGGATTTGCGCCAGATGAAAAGCCCCCGCAGCCGGCCCTGCCCCCTTTCGAGGCTTCGGGACCGGGCAGCGGGGGCCGGGTAGGACAGCCTTGCCGCCGCTTAGATCGTCTTGCCGCGGAAGATCACCATCGACGCGCCCTGGCTTTGCGAGAAGTTGTCGTAGCCAATCAGACGGACGTGGTTGTTGGGGTTGGCCTTGTGGCAGGCTTCAGCTTCGGCCAGCACGCGTGCAACGTCGGTTTCGCCGAACATCGGCAGCTTCCACATGTACCAGTACGAGTCCATCATGTGCTCGGGCTCGGTGTGCTCGATGGCCGGGTTCCAGCCTTTCTTCACCAGGTATTCCACCTGCTTCTTGATGTTATCCATCGTCATCGCGGGCAGATAGGAGAAGGTCTCGAATTTGCGGCTGGCGGGGTCGCTCAGGCGGCTTTTGTAATCCATCACTTCAGACATTTTGGTTCCTTTCAGATTAGGGGGTTAGGGGTCAGGGGCCAGGAGCCAGGGGTGGTGCGGCTGCGCCGCGCGCTTCTCCCTGAATCCTGAATCCCGGTCCCTGAATCCTGCTTACTTGTGCGCAACGTCCAGCTTGTCGACGGTGTCGAATTCGAACTTGATCTCTTTCCACGTTTCCATGGCGATCTTCAGTTCGGGGCTGTGCGCGGCGGCGGCAGTCAGGATGTCCTTGCCTTCCTTCTCGATGGCGCGGCCCTGGTTGCGAGCTTCCACGCAGGCTTCCAGCGCGACGCGGTTGGCGGCGGCGCCGGCGGCGTTGCCCCAAGGGTGGCCGAGCGTGCCGCCACCGAACTGCAGCACCGAGTCGTCACCGAAGATGCTGACCAGCGCGGGCATGTGCCACACGTGGATGCCGCCGGACGCAACCGGGATCACGCCGGGCATGGAACCCCAGTCCTGGTCGAAGAACAGGCCGCGCGAACGGTCTTCGGCAATGAAACCGTCACGCATGGTGTCGATCCAGCCCAGGGTCGCTTCGCGGTCGCCTTCCAGCTTGCCCACGACGGTGCCCGAGTGCAGGTGGTCACCGCCCGACAGGCGCAGCACCTTGGTCAGCACGCGGAAATGGATACCGTGGTGCGGGTTGCGGTCGAGCACGGCGTGCATGGCGCGGTGGATGTGCAGCAGCATGCCGTTGTTGCGACACCAGTTGGCCAGGCCCGTGTTGGCCGTCAGACCGCCGGTCAGGTAGTCGTGCATGATGATCGGGGCGCCGATCTCCTTGGCGAACTCGGCACGCTTGTACATCTCTTCCGGGGTCGGCGCGGTCACGTTCAGGTAGTGGCCCTTGCGTTCGCCGGTCTCGCGCTCGGCCTTCAGGGTCGCTTCGTGCACGAAGGCGAAACGGTCGCGCCAACGCATGAAGGGCTGGCTGTTGACGTTCTCGTCGTCCTTGGTGAAGTCGAGACCGCCGCGCAGACATTCGTACACCGCACGGCCGTAGTTCTTGGCCGACAGACCCAGTTTCGGTTTGATGGTGCAGCCCAGCAGCGGACGGCCGTACTTGTTCATGCGGTCGCGTTCGACCTGGATGCCGGCGGGCGGGCCGCCGCAGGTCTTGACGTAGGCGATCGGGAAGCGGATGTCTTCCAGACGCAGGGCGCGCAGGGCCTTGAAGCCGAACACGTTGCCGACCAGCGAGGTCAGCACGTTGACGACGGAGCCTTCTTCGAACAGGTCGATCGGGTAGGCCACGAAGGCGTAGAAGCAGGTGTCGTCGCCGGGCACGTCTTCGATGCGGTAGGCGCGGCCTTTGTAGTAGTCGAGGTCGGTCAGCAGGTCGGTCCACACCGTGGTCCAGGTGCCGGTCGACGATTCCGCGGCCACGGCGGCGGCGACTTCTTCACGATCGATGCCCGGCTGGGGCGTGATCTTGAAGCAGGCCAGAATATCGGTGTCCAGCGGCGTGTAATCCGGGGTCCAGTAAGTCTGCCGGTATTCTTTAACGCCGGCGTTGTAGGTCTTGACAGCCATGATGCCTCCTAGCAATAAGGTCAGGTTTACGCGACATGCCAGAAGTGGTCATGCACGATGGAGCGCAGTCTGCGTGCTTTCAATCATCAATAACAGTCGATTTTTTCTATTACTTATATAGACTATTATCTATGTATTGGTCTGGGAGCGCCTGAGGCATGCATCGTCACACCACCTTTCGCCAGCTGGAAATCTTCGAGGCCATCGCCCGGCTGGGTAGTTTCACACGCGCCTCGGAAGAGCTCTTTCTCACCCAGCCCACCGTCTCCATGCAGATCAAGAAGCTGTCGGAGGCCGTGGGCGTACCGCTGTACGAACAGGTCGGCAAGAAACTCCATCTCACCCCCGACGGCCAGGAACTGGCCCAGGCAGCGCGGGAAATCTTCGGCATTCTGAACCGCTACACCATGTCGGTCGCCGAGCGTCAGGGTCTGAAGCAGGGCCAGTTGCGCCTGATGGCGATTACGACCGCTTCGTATTTCGCACCGCGCCTGCTGGGCGAATTCTCCAAGCTCTACCCCGGCATCGACGTCTCTCTGCGCGTCACCAACAAGGAACAGGTACTCGCCAGCATGGCCGACAACCTCGACGACCTCTATTTCGTCGGCCAGCCGCCCGAGGACATCCATGTCGTCGCCACCCCCATCATGGACAACCCCATCATCGTGCTGGCCGCGCCCGACCATCCGCTGGCGGGCAAGAAGAAGATTCCGCTTGCCCGCATCGTGCAGGAGCCCTGGCTGATGCGGGAAAGGGGATCCGGCACCCGCAACGCCATCGAGCGCATGTTCAGGACCTACGACATCAACATCCACCCACGCCTGGAACTGGGCAGCAACGAAGCGGTCAAGCAGGCCATCCTGGCGGGCCTCGGCATCTCCGCCCTCTCGCGCCACGCCCTTGCGCTCAACCAGCCGGAGCAGTTCGCCGAACTCGACGTCGAGGGCTTCCCCATCCTGCGCCACTGGTACGCTGTCTATCCGGCCGGGCGCCAGCTGTCGGTGGTGGCGCGGGCGTTTCTGGACTACCTGCTGAAGCGGGACGAGGCCATGCCGGCGCCGGACGGCCGGCGCAAGGCCTGAGCGCAGCGTGCCAAAAGTGCAACTTTCCCGCTATTTCGGCGTTTCCGGCGCATACGCGGCCCCACACTTGCGCAGAACGCGAGTAATATGAAGCTCCCTCAACCAACCATAGGGATACACATGAACAAATCCGAATTGATCGACGTCGCAGCCGCCGAAGCCGACATCAGCAAAGCCGCCGCCGGCAAGGCCCTGGATGCCATCCTCGCCGCAGTCGTCAAGGCCGTGGCCAAAGGCGACACCGTGACCCTCGTCGGTTTCGGCACCTTCAAGTCGTCGAAGCGCGCTGCACGCACCGGTCGCAACCCGCAGACCGGCGCCGAGATCAAGATCGCTGCCTCGACCGTGCCGCGTTTCACCGCCGGTGCCGGTTTCAAGACCGCCGTCGCAGGCAAGAAGGCCGCAGCCAAGAAGAAGTAATCGCGCAGACGGCCTGGCCTACCCCGGCCGTCCGCACATCAAGGCCACCTCCAGCGGGTGGCCTTTTTTCATTTGCGGCCCCGTCGGCCGCATTCCGCCGAGGTTTTCGCATGCCCCCGCTCACCCTCATCATCGGCAACAAGAACTACTCATCCTGGTCCTTGCGCCCCTGGCTGGCCATGAGGCAGACAGGCATCCCCTTCGAGGAAGTGCGCATTCCGCTCTACCAGCCAGAATCGCGGGCCGCTCTGGAAAAGTGGTCCCCGTCGGGGAAGGTACCGGCGCTGCACGACGGCAAGATCGCCGTATGGGACTCGCTGGCGATCTGCGAAACCCTCGCAGAGCGCTTTCCCGACAAGCGGCTCTGGCCTGTCGACGCCGCGGCGCGGGCGATCGCGCGCGCCGTGAGCGCGGAAATGCACGCCGGATTTGCCGCCCTGCGCGAGCACATGTCGATGAACATCCGCGCACGCCGACCCGGCCGGGGCCGGACACCGGAATGTCTGGCGGACATCGCGCGTATCCAGGCAATCTGGACACAGTGCCGAACGCAATACGGCGACGGCGGCGCATTCCTCTTCGGGGATTTTTCGATAGCCGATGCCATGTACGCGCCGGTGATACTGCGTTTCCAGACCTACGGCGTGACGCTGGCGGGCAGCGCCCGGGCCTACGCCGAAACGATGCTGGCCCTGCCCGCACTGCAGGACTGGGTGGCCGATGCCGTGGCGGAAACCGAGCGCATCGCCCAGTTCGAACAGGACGCGTGAAACAATGCGCGGTCGGGATCGCTATCGCGTCTACGTGATCGAGCTGTCGCGGGATGTGCTGGTCGAAAGCCGCTTCAGGAAAGCCAACCCCGCCTACATCGCCGGCAAGCCCTGTCTCTACGTGGGCATGACCGGGCTGGACCCCGACGTGCGCTTCGACAAGCACAAGGCCGGCATCCAGTCGAACCGTTTCGTGCAGGCATACGGCCTGCGCCTGCTGCCCGAACGCTACGAACTCTACGGCCCGCTGTCGTACGACGCGGCTTGCGCGCTGGAAGTCGAACTGGCGATCGATTTCCGCGAGGCAGGGTACGGCGTATGGCAGGCGTGAGCCGGCCTACTTCGTCAACGCCATGAACAGTTTCGGCAAACGCTCCGGCAGCCGCTCGACGTGGTCGATGACGGTGAACTGGCGGCCGAAGACGTCGCCGACGTATTCGTCGGCCTTGGGGTCGAGGCTGATGCAGTAGGCGAAGATGCCGTCCTGGTCGAGTTCCTTCACGGCCTGCCGCGCGTCCTCGATGAGCAGGCGTTCGTCGTGGGCGTCGACGTCGGACGGCCGGCCGTCGGTGAGGATGAGCATGAGCTTCTTGTCCGCCTTGCGTGCCGAAAGGTAGTGCGCGGCGTGCCGCATCGCGGCCCCCATCCGGGTCGACCAGCCGGCCTCCATCGCGGCCAGCCGCGCCTTCACTTCGTCGTTCCAGTGTTCGCCGTAACCCTTGATGTGCTGGTAACGCACGTCGTGGCGGGTGTTGGAATGGAAGCCGGCGATGGCAAACGGATCGCCCAGTTTTTCGATGGCCCAGGCCAGCAGCGAGACGGCTTCCTGGCTGAGCTCGAGGATGGTCTGGTCGCTGCCGGCGGCCTTCTCGTTCAAGGATTCCGACAGGTCGAGCAGAAGCATCACGGCGATGTCGCGGCCGTCGGTGCGGTGGCTCATGTTGATGCGCGGGTCGGGCGTGGCACCGCCCTTGAAATCGATGAGCGAGCGGATGGCGACGTCGAGGTCGAGTTCGCTGCCTTCTTCCTGGTAGCGGATGCGCACCTTGTCCTGCGGTTTCAGCAGGTCGAGCATTTTCTTCAGCTGCTTGGCGAGCGCGCCGTGCTTGGCGAGCAGACGGTCGATGTCGGCCGGGTTGCCGCTGGCGTGCAGTGATTCGTAGACGCTCGCCCAGTCGGGGCGGTAGGTCTGGCTGTTGTAGTCCCACTCTGGATAGTGGCGCGGCGGCAGGCCGCGGATTTCCTCGCCCGGTTCGATCCTGCGTTCCTCGTCGAAAGCCTCTTCCTCGTCGCCGGCCTCGATGAATTTCCACAACTGGCGGTTGTCGTCGCGATAGTCGACCACGGTGTCGTCGAAATGCACCCTGGCGAACTGGTCGCTCTGGCGGCGGGTTCTGGCGACGTAGCTCAAGGCCAGCGCGGCGATCTCGCGCGTCGAGGATTCGCCGTGCGCCAGCGCGGCGTGGAAGCGCTGTACGTAGTCCAGCAAGTCGTCATCCGTATAGCCATGGTCCGGATCGAGCAGTGCACGCGACAGCATCGCCATGCGATGCCGCAGACAGGAGGTGGTTTCGGGATCGCAGGCGTTTTCCAGCGGCTTCGGATGCAGCGCGAGGAAGAGGCGCCGCAGGCCGGGATATTCGCGGATCAACAGCGTTTCGATGCGGCAGTCCTCGAAGAACTCGACCGCCATGCGCTGGAACGGGCTCCAGTTGTCGGCAACCTGCGCCTCGCTCCAGCGGCGGTGGCCGACCATGTGGGCGAGCGTCGCGCGGTAGCGGTCGATGCCGCTGATCTCGCCCGCATCGTCGTATACGTCGGGCAGGCGCATGCCGAGCCTGTCGTAATACGGCACCGGCTTGCGGATTTCGTCGAACGCGGTGGAATATGGCACCAGATGCTCGCTGTCCTGCCACAGGCCGCGCAGGTAGAGGTCGAGCTTGCGCTCGACGTCGACCAGCAGCGTACCGTGCCGCTCGCGTTGCAGCACGGCGCGGGCGTCGGCCGACTGCAGGCTGAAGTAGTCCTTCTGCCGCTCGGGATGGCTGCGGTAGTTGCGGATGCCGTATTCCACCCAGTTCTTCAGCCCGGCGAGCGTGAGCTGGTTGAGCAGGCCCGGCGCCTGCGCGAAGAACTCCGGCAGCCCCGGACTGGGGAAGGTGGTGTGGTGGCCGTGGATGGAGCCGGTGGTGCGCGCCTTCAGGTCGAGCGTGATGTCGAGGTAATGCTGCAACTGTTCTTGAGATTGAAGCCGCCGCGCCACCGGCGCAAGCGTCTGCAGGAAGGGCGCAATGGCCTTGCCGTTGGGCGACTTCTGCAAGCGCTGGATCAGCGCCATCACCGCGGGCAGTGCGGCTTCGCCGACTGACTTGGCGACCGAGGGCCACTCTTCCATGAAGGCCAGCATCGGTTCCACGCCACGCCCAAGCTTGCCGATGGCGCGCCCCGCTTCCAGGTAGGCACCGATGCCTTCGCGTGTGAGCACGGCCAGCGCCTCGGCCATGACGTCTTCGAACACCTCCTCGACCTGCGGAAAGCGGGTGTCGAGCTGCTTCCAGTACGCCGCCATCAGCGGGTGCTGGTATTCGGTTTCGGCGGTCACGTTGGACTCAGGCAAACGTCGCGTCGATGGCGTGGTCCAGCGTTTCGCGGATGTCGGCGTCGTCGGTGATCGGCCGCACCAGCGCCATGCGGCAGGCGTCCTGAGGCGTCACGCCGTCCTTGATCAGCGTCGCGGCGTAGACCAGCAGGCGAGTGGAAATGCCTTCGTCGAGGCCGTGCCCCTTGAGGCCGCGGGCGACGCCGCCGATCTTCACCAGTTTCGCCGCCACGGCCTCGTCCATGCCGGTCTCCTTCGCCACGATCCGCGCTTCGAGTGCGGCATCGGGGTAATCGAAGTCGAAGCCGGTGAAGCGCTGCTTGGTCGACTGCTTCAGATCCTTCATCAGCGTCTGGTAGCCTGGGTTGTAACTGATCACCAGCTGGAAGTCGGGGTGCGCCTGGATCAGTTCGCCCTTCTTGTCGAGCGGCAGGGTGCGGCGGTGGTCGGTGAGCGGGTGGATCACCACCGTGGTGTCCTGCCGCGCCTCGACGATTTCATCGAGGTAGCAGATGGCGCCGATGCGCGCGGCGGTGGTGAGCGGGCCGTCGAGCCAGCGGGTGCCGTTGGCTTCGAGCAGATAGCGGCCGACCAGGTCGCTGGCGGTCATGTCCTCGTTGCAGGCCACGGTGATGAGCGGCTTGCCGAGCTTCCACGCCATGTATTCGACGAAGCGCGACTTGCCGCAGCCGGTCGGGCCCTTCACCATCACCGGCAGGCGGTTGCGGTAGGCGGCCTCGTACAGCGCGACTTCGTTCTTCTGCTGCTGGTAGAAGGGTTCCTGCTGAACCTTGTATTGCGCTTTGTCCGTCATTTCATTTCCTCGCTGCGGAAGAAAAAACGCCCCCAGCATGCCGGGGGCGTGTAGCGGTGGAACGGGTTTCCGCTGCTAGGAGAGGTCGCGTCGACGCCGTTCCGCATGAGGACGATGCTTCGTCCCCGTGTGCTTATTTGTGCACGCCCAGCTTTTCGCGCCAGCCCGGATACAGCTTGTCGGCGTCGTTGGGGAAGGACTCGAACGCACGGGCAAATTCCTTGTGGCTCTTGGCGAACTCGATCGGATCGGCACCCGACTTCCAGCACTCGTACGACTGGCGCAGCGAGATCGCGCCGGCCGCGGGGCTGTCGATGTGGCCGTAGGAGCCGCCGCCGGAGGTGTTGATGACGTTGCCGTGGCCGAGGTTCTCGAAGAAGCCGGGCAGGCGCAGCGCGTTCATGCCGCCGGAGATGATCGGGGTGGTGGGCTTCATGCCGTACCACTTCTGGAAGTAGACCGGGCCCTGGCACTCGTCGCGCTCGATCATGTAGGCGATGCCCTTGTCGGTGGCGTCACCTTCCATCTTGCCGTAGCCCATGGTGCCGACGTGGATGCCGGACGCGCCCTGCAGGCGGCTCATCTTGGCCAGCACGAAGGCGGTGTAGCCGCGCTTGGCGCTCGGCGAGGTGACGGCGCCGTGGCCGGCACGGTGGTAGTGCAGGTACTGGTTGGGATACTGACGGCGGGCGGTGGTGACCATGCCCGGGCCGCCGACGTAGCCGTCGACCAGGAAGGCCAGCTTGTCCGCGTCGGGACCAAACACTTCCAGGCCGTAGTCGGCGCGGGCGCACATCTCGTAGTGGTCGTCGGCGGTGATGTTCATGGAGAACAGCTTGGCCTGGCCGGTTTCGTCCTGGGCGCGCTTCATGGCGTCATAGACCAGCGGCAGCACCTTCTTCAGCGGGCAGAAGACCTGGTTGCCCTGCGGTTCGTCGTTCTTGATGAAGTCGCCGCCGAGCCAGAACTGGTAGGCCGCGTTGGCGAAGGGCTCGGGGCGCAGGCCCAGCTTCGGCTTGATGATGGTGCCGGCGATATAGCCGCCGTTCTGCACGGGACGATCCAGAATGCGCCACAGGTTGGAGATATCGACCGCGGGGCCGTCGAACATCTGGATGGCGCGCTTGGGCACGTAGAAGTCGATCATCTTGGCGTGCTCGATGTCGCCCATGCCCTGGTTGTTGCCGATCGCCAGCGTCAGGAAGGACACGATCATGAAGCGACCGTCGGTGACGTTGCGATCGAACAGGTCGATCGGGTAGGCAATCCGCATGTCCTCGGTCGCTTCGTCGATGTAGTAGACCAGCGCGTCGACGCCCTTGGTGAAGTCGTCGGTGGTGCAGACTTCGACGTTGGTGCCGGTGGACGATTCGGCCGCAAAGTGGGCGGCCGCTTCCAGGTAACCGTAGCCGGCCTTGGGCTTCATCTTGTAGGCGACGAGGATGTGCTTCTCACCCTTCATCAGGTCCTCTTCCTTGAGGGAGAGGTCGGCGTAACGTGCGGACTGATCCATTGCGGTGCTCCTGCGATTGTTGGACAAGATTTCAGGAGCGCCCGGCCCCGGAAACGGCAGGCGGACTATACGGGGCATGGAATATAATTAAAATTCAATATTCTTGATAAAACCTATATAAATAGGCTTATATGTTTACATCATGCGCCGACTGACGCTCCGGCAATTGCGGGTCTTCGAGGCCGTCGCCCGCAACCTCTCCTTCTCGCGGGCGGCGGAAGAACTGCATCTGTCGCAGCCGGCCGTCTCGATGCAGGTGCGCGGGATCGAAGCCATCCTCGGCCAGCCGCTCACCGAACAGATCGGGCGCAGGATCTTTCTCACCGACGCCGGCCGCGAGGTACTGCACGCAAGCCAGGCAATCACGGCCAGGCTGGACGACCTGCAGCACAATCTGGCGCAGATCAGGGGCGTCGAAAGCGGCAGCCTGAAGCTCGCGGTGACGGCCACGGTGAATGCCGTCGCCACCGGCATCCTGGCTCGCTTCCGCGGCGACTACCCGGGTGTGTCGATTCATCTCGACGTGTCGAACCGTGCGGCGGTGCTCGACCTGTTGGCGAACAACCGCATCGATCTCGCCATCATGGGTCAGGTCCCGGAGGGGCTCGAGCTTTCGGCGACGCGCTTCATGGACAATCCGCTGGTCGTGATCGCGCCGCCGGCTCACCCTCTGGCAGCCAGGCGCAAGGTGACGCTCGCGCAGGTCGCGGCCGAACCCTTTCTGGTACGCGAGAGCGGTTCGGGCACACGCGGCGCGATGGAACGCTTTTTCGCCGAGCGCGGGCTGGAGATCCGCAGCAGCATGGAAATGAGCAGCAACGAAGCGATCCGCCAGGCCGTGCAGGCGGGTCTCGGACTCGGCCTGCTGTCGCAGCAGACGCTCGAGCTGGAACTGGCGTTGCGACGCCTGGCCGTGCTGAAGGTCGAGGGTTTCCCGATCATGCGCCACTGGTATGTGGTCCATCGCGCCGACAAGCGGCTGTCGCCGGTGGCGCAGGCCTTCAAGCAGTTCGTGCTGGAAGGAAGCGGTTCGAAACCGGCGTCTCGCCGGTCAACGTCGGCACCCTAGCGAACCGCGGCGATTTTCTACTCGGGATGGACCTGTAGGCGCGCGGCCATTCCGCTCGACGCACCCGCCGCCCCGGATCGTCCGCGGCAAGCCGGTCCTTCATTCGGAGGCGATGATCGCCCGATCCTTGTGCACGCCCTCAGGCAGGTGCCGCCTCGACGCGGCTGCTAGGGGGACCCCGGCGCTGCGACACCTGCCTGCGACGTACACGGTCAATCCGGCCAGATACGGGCCGGATGCATTGCCGGCGACGCGGCCTTGGGCGCTGTCGTCGCACGCTTCGATTCAGTCGGGACCGGAGCCGTCTTCTCGACGGCGACGGCGGGCTTTTGCTGGGTCTTGACCTTGCGCACGCCCGCGGCGAGCTTGCCGGATACCTTGTTCATGAGCTCAAAACCTCCTTGATGATTGCTTCAACGTCCTCGACCGCCGCCGCGCCGCGCGCACCCAGCGCATAGACGCTGCCACCCTCGAGCGCCGCGCTGCGAAATGCCGCGCGTCGTGTCAATCCACTTGCCAGCGCCGGCACGCCGAATTCGGCCAGCGCCGCCTGCATCGCACCCGACAGCGCATTGCGCCGGTCGAGCTGGTTCACGACCAGGTACGCCCGCATCCGCGCGTTACGCTTCTGCGCCGCGCGCACCGCGTCGGCCATGTCGACGCTGGCCCACAGGTCCAGCGGCGAGGGCTGCACCGGAATCAGCACCACGTCGACCGCCAGCATGACGCGCCGCAGGGCATCCGACTGCAGGTGTGGCGGGCAGTCCACCAGCACGTAACGTTGCGTGCGCGCCGCATCGGCGATGGCTGTTTCGACCGCATTCCCCGTCACGCGCTGCACGGGCGGCAGGTCGCCGCTCTGCATGCCCGCCTCCGACCAGTGTCCGGCCGACCCCTGCGGATCGGCATCGAACAGCACGGTTGCGCCGCGCCGGTGCAGGCCGGCCGCCAGATTGACCGCCAGCGTGGTCTTGCCGGTGCCGCCCTTCTGGTTCGCCAGCGCGATCCGCACGGCGGCCATGACGATTACGCACCACCCGCCGTCAGCGCATCGATCTGCTGCGCCAGCGCCACCAGATCGGGGCCGATCTTCTTGCCGTCGGCATCCAGCGTGACGCTGACGTAGGTCTTGCCGAAGCTGAGATTCGGATAATGCCGGGCAGCCTCGGCGAGCTTCGCCACACCGTCGAGGAAACGCCGGGTCTCGGCGTAGCTCTCGAATTCGTAGCGCCGGCTCAGCATGGGCGGCAGATCCTGGCGAAGCCAGTTCGGGATGGGGTTGCTGTCTTCAGGCATAGCGTCGTTCCTTGTCGGGTAAATCCGCCTCCATCTTGCCGAGCTCGTCCAGATGCATCAACTCGTCGCGCAGAATGCCCGCGAACAGGCCATGGTGCGCGAAGTCGCGCACGCGTCCGCAATACGCCGCCGCTTCTTCGTACAGCCGGATGGCTTCCACCTCCAGCACCCGGTCGATGGCGATCATTTCCCCCAGGTTGCGTCCGAGACGTACCGGCGGCAGCTGCGTCGCGTTGGGTGTCGCGCCAAGCTTCAACAAGGCATCCATCAGGCTTTGCACATGGCCGAGTTCCTCGGTCACGTCCTGCCGGAAATGCGCGCAGTAATCCGCCATATCCCACTGGTCGCACAGCCGGGACTGGGCCATGTATTGCTGCACCGCCGCCATTTCATGCGCCAGCGCGCGATTGAGATACCCGAG
The DNA here is from genome assembly GCA_044227225.1 of Thiobacillus sp. Classification (GTDB taxonomy): domain Bacteria; phylum Pseudomonadota; class Gammaproteobacteria; order Burkholderiales; family Thiobacillaceae; genus Thiobacillus. The sequence continues at coordinate 348,339 of JBGAFM010000003.1, forward strand.
CAAGCGTGGATCGATTGCCATACCGAACCTTTCACAGGGCGGGAATGCAGCTCACGTCGCCGTCTCGCCCGGCACCGCTTGCACTGGGTTCGGTGGGCAGGATGTGCTCCACTTCCCCGTGGACGCGGGCGATGATGTGGGCGGCAACCAGGCCGTCGCCCACCCGCTCGCAGGCATCCGCACCCGCACGCACCGCCGCGTTGACCGCACCGGTTTCGCCGCGCACCAGCACCGTGACGTAGCCGCCGCCGACGAACTGGCGACCGATGAGGCGTACTTCGGCGGCCTTGGTCATGGCGTCCGCCGCTTCGATGGCGGGAACCAGACCGCGGGTTTCGATCATGCCCAGTGCGATCCCGTGGGTCGCACCGGCCATGACCGCGCCGACTGCCTTGACCTTTTCCACCCTCATGTCCATGACGCGCCCCGATCAGGCAGCAGCGGCAGTGGGCAGGATGTTTTCGACTTCGCTGTGGACGCGGGCGATGATGTGGGCGGCAACCAGGCCGTCGCCCACGCGCTCGCAGGCATCTGCGCCCGCACGCACCGCCGCGTTGACCGCACCGGTTTCGCCGCGCACCAGAACGGTGACGTAGCCGCCGCCGACGAACTGCCGGCCGATGAGGCGCACTTCGGCGGCCTTGGTCATGGCGTCCGCCGCTTCGATGGCGGGAACCAGACCGCGGGTTTCGATCATGCCCAGGGCAATGCCAGTCATACCAGTAGCCATTTTCAATCTCCTTTAAACAATGCGATGTTCAGGTCATTCAGGCGGCGGCCGCGGTGGGGAGGATGTTCTCCACCTCGTTGTGCACGCGGGCGATGATGTGGGCGGCAACCAGGCCGTCGCCCACGCGCTCGCAGGCGTCGGCGCCGGCACGCACGGCGGCGTTCACCGCACCGGTTTCGCCGCGCACCAGCACGGTCACATAGCCGCCACCCACGAACTGGCGGCCGATCAGTCGAACTTCCGCGGCCTTGGTCATGGCGTCGGCGGCTTCGATTGCCGGCACCAGTCCACGCGTTTCAATCATTCCAAGAGCGATACCCGTCATTGCGTTTGCCATGATGCTTCTCCTTTACACGGTTAATGAGACTGCCTTCTCTGCTTCGTGACGCTCTTCCGTCACACTCCACTGGTCGATGATCCCGAGGATCGTCAAATCAGTAAGAATCCTGTAGTCGCCGGCGCCGTAGCGGGCGGCCGAGCCGCCGGCGGTAAACACCCATTTCCCTTCCGGCACGCCCACCGGATCGACCGCCACCGCGAGCGCGCCCTTCTGGTCGGCCAGCACGCGCAGCGATGCGCTGAACAGGCCGGGAATGCGGCGCGTGCACACCAGATCCGCAACCACGCGCATGATCTCCATCTCAATGCTCCTGCCAGTGGTCGATGATGCCGATGATGGTCAGGTCGCTCGGGAAATCCTTCGCGCCCGCCGCTTCGCGCGCCGCCGAACTGCCGACGCAGATCACCCAGTCGCCCGGGATGCAGCCCACCGCATCCACCGCCACGCTGCGCGAGCCGCCGGCCTTTTCGCGTACCACCAGCAGGGGACGATGGCCCATTTCGCGCACGCGGTTGGTCGAGACCAGGGTTTTTTCAACTTGCATGATCTTCATGAATCACCTCAATGCCCATGCGGATCGATGTCGTTATCGGCCACGGTTTCCTGCGCGCTGCCCGGTGCCTTGCCCTGCACCGTCATGCCGCAAACCAGCAGACCTTCCTTGGCCAGTGCCGGATAACGCGTGCCGATCGCTGCCTTGATGCGCCGGCAGCGCGCCACCGCGCGTTCGCGCGAGCCCGGCACCTGCTCGTCGTAGCGGTAATGGATCGCGATCGGGATCGGCAGGCCGCGCGACACATTCAGCTTGCTGAAGATCCTGATGCCGACGTCCATGTCCGCCGCGCCTTCCTCGATGGTGTACATGTGGCCGAAGTAGGCCAGGTTGCGCAGATGGACCTCGTCGAATCCCTCGCCGATGTTGATGAAGCGCTCGGCATGGCCGATGTCGGCGTAGCGCCCGTTATGCTCGGCGCAGACGTAGTCGATCTGCGACAGGTTGTTGGTCAGCAGGCGTTCGATCAGGCGGCGCATGCCGGACTCCGGCGCACTGCAGCCGGCTGCGCGCACCGCCTCGTCGATCGCCACGCCCAGCCGTGCACGCGCTTCGGAAGCCGGCATGCCGGCGGTCTGCCGATAGATCGCCAGATTGTCGACGTAGCAATCCACGTTCATCTCGCCGCCGGCATCCGGGATATGGATGCGGATCGCGTCGTTGTCGGTATCCACGCCGATCAGGAGCGTCGCCACCGAGGCGCCGCAGCAGAAACCGTTCTCGATGGCGGTGCGAAACGCTTCCAGCCGGTCCAGTGCGGCCTGCGCAGCCTGGCGGTCGTCGCTGCCGTGCGCGGCACAGCCCTCGTGATGCGGGTCCGAGCTGCTGCTGTGGTACACCGCGATCTTGAGATAGCGCGTCCCGGCGTCCGAGGTGGTCGGCAGGCCCTCGCGGAAGCGGCGCAGCTCGGTCTCGATCCACTGCTTGACGTTGAGTTCGATGTCGAACATCGCACCCGCGTAGGACTTGCGGCGGCGCACCGCCTGGTGCGGCAGGCGCAGCACGAATTGCAGCAGTCCTTTCAGGCGCCCATCCGCGCAGGGCGTGATGTCGATCTCGTGGAAACCGCACTCGACAAAGAAGCGCTGCATGGCCTCCGCCTCCGCATGGCCGTTCCAGCGTGCGGCGAATTCCTGCGCCAGCGCATGGTAGGCCTGCAGCACGCAGTAGCCGTAGAGTGCGCGCATGTCGAGCGTGGTCACCCAGGCATCGGCAAGCACGGTGTGCGGCAATTCGAAGCCGAGCCGTTCGCGTGCGATCTGCTGCGCGCGCTGCTCGAAACCCGCCTCGTGCTGCTGGGCCGCGATTTCCTTCAGCGTCGGCACGATGGCATCGAAGCGCTGGCGGATGCTGCGCTCGTAGTCGGCCAGCGCCGCATTGCGTGCCACGTCGATCAGCGCATGCGCATGCGGGGCGCAGGATTGGCTCACGCATTCGCCGCCCTGTTCCTGCATGCCGGGCGGGCAGAAGCTGTGCCGCTGGGGCCAGCCCGGCAGCCTGCTCGCCGTGGGCGCAGTGCGCACCGCCATACCGGCCGGGGCAGGCTGGCGGGCGCGCATCGCTTCAGAACGTTGGCGGGTATTCATGGCTGCCGTCCCTGTCAGTTACTCAGCCACGCGCCCCGCCGGACACGGTGATCGCCGCGCCGGTGCTGGCATTGCCGCTGCTGCCGGTAATGCGGCTGGCGCTGGTCGCGGGACGCTCGATCTCGCGGTTGTCGCGCGCGGAAACGCCGTTGCCGCGCGCGTCGCCGCGCAGGGTCGGGTTGCGGCGCTGCGCCGAACGGCCCTCGGTGCCGGTGACACGATCGCCGCGATCCCAGGCGTCGCCGGTGATGCGCCGTTCGCGGCCTTCGCCGGTGATGCGCTCGGGCACCGCCGGGGCGGGCGCAGGCGCGGCGAGGCTCGCGGCCGCTTCCTCGCGGTAGCGGAATTCGGGCGTGCCCGAGATCAGGCCGACCGCACGCGCCATCGGGCCGGTAATGCGTCCGCTGTCGCCGTAGGCGCTGCCGGTGATGCGGCGCGTCTCGCTGTCGTGCGCCATGCGTGCCGGCGTGGCAATCGAGAAGGTGCGCTGCTCGGCGTCCGCGGGCGGGATGCCGCAGGCCTGCGCCGCCTGGTCTTCGCCCAGGTAGGGCGTCCCGCTGACCGGCTGGCATTCGCCGCGTTCGTTGCCGGTCATCTTGGCGTCCGGTCCGGGCTGGATGCCGGTGAGCGCCGGGCTGCGTCCCAGGCGTGCGCGATTGATGGCTTCGGCCGCAACGCGCGAGGCACAGAATTCGGAGTACTGCTCGGCGCCGATATACGAACTGCCGGTCACCGGCTTGCAGGCACCGTACTCGTCACCGGTCACCTTGATCGAACGTCCGACCTGGGTGCCGGAGACATCCTGCCCGCGCACCGTACGCGACACGCCCACCTTGGCCGGGGACTGATAGTGATAGGACGTGTCGCGGCAGAAGGACACAAATTCCTCGCTGGCGATGTAGTCGGTACCAGTCACACGCTTGCAGGCACCCTGCTCAGCGCCGGTAAGGCTCGACGAGCGACCCACTCGGGTTCCGCTCACCATTGCGCCAGCGCTCGTGTGACTGGTTTCCACCTTTTTTGGGGCATTGCCCTCGCCATTGCGCGAGGCCATGGCGTCGGCATACGCCGTGCCGGTGATCGCGCGCTGCGCACCGTGCTCGCCGCCGGTGACCTGCACCTTGCGATTGAGGTCGGTGCCGGTCACGGCCTGGCGCTTCTCGGTCATGCCGACGCCAACCTTTTCCGGCCGCGGCTCGGGCGTGGTGCCGCAGAACTCGCCGACCTGTTCGGCCGCCAGGTACTCGGTGCCGGTCACGCGCTTGCAGGTGCCATGCTCGTCGCCGGTCACCCGGGTGCTGCGCCCCACTTCGGTGCCGGTCACGCGGCCGCCGCGGCCGGTGCTGCTGGCCCCCACCTTGGCCGGCGACGGCTCGGGCAGCGTGCCGCACAGGTCGCCGAACTGCTCGGCGCCGATGTATTCGGTTCCGGTCACGGCGCGGCAGGAGCCTGCCTCGTTGCCGGTCACGCGGGTCGTGCGCTCGACCTGGTTGCCGGTCACGGTGCTGCCCGACAGCGTCGTGCCGATCTCCACCTTGGCGGGTTCGGGACGAACGCGTCCGCAGGGACGGCAGGGCGCCGCATCGCCGCGGCCCCGCATCGACTGCTCGATACGACGCAGGCGCGTTGCGGAAGGCGGCAGGGGCGTGAAATCGCCCGCCGGGCGGGCTGCTTCGATGCGGGCAGAATAGGTTTCACCATGCTGGCAACCGCAGCTCGCGGCAGTGACCGGGGCCGCCGCCGAAGCCTCCGGCGCCGAGGAAGTGCGCGCTGCCATGCGAGCCTCGGTGGCGCTTCTGGTCGCGCTGGCCTTGTTGGTTTTGAGTGCGCTCTTCCCGTGCAGGGAAAGCGCCTGGCGGCGGGCGATGGCCGCTTCTCGGCCGCTGAGGCGTTCGCCCGTCGCGGTTGCAGTCGCTTCACTCATAATCTGGTTTCCTTATGCTTCTGCGGAAGATCATTAGTTGCTGGCTTCAGGCAGCCTTGCTTGTGCCCTTGGGATGAAATATAAATTTGTCGTTCCATAATAAAAAATGAATAATTCTTATTGTTTCCATTCAGACGAATGAATGTATAAGCCCCCAAGGAAAACCCGATGAACGTTACCTTTCGCCAACTGCGCCTGCTGGAGGCGGTTGCACGCAATTCCAGCTTCACGCGCGCCTCGGAGGAACTGCACCTGACGCAGCCGGCGGTTTCGACCCAGATCAAGCAGCTCGAGGAGGAAGTCGGCATGCCCCTGTTCGAGCAGATGGGCAAGAAGATCTTCCTCACCGAAGCCGGCAAGGAGGTTTATGCCTTCAGTCGCACGATCGCCCAGCAGTTCCGCGACATCGAATCCGTGCTCGACGACATGAAGGGCGTGAAGCGCGGTTCGCTGGCGCTGACCATCACCAGCACCGGCAAATATTTCGCACCCTATCTGCTGGCGGCATTCATCAAGCGCCACCCCGGCACCCAGGTGCATCTCGAAGTCGCCAACCGCGAGGAACTGGTGCAGCAGCTGCAGGACAACATCCCAGACCTGGCGATCATGGGGACCCCGCCCGACAACCTCGAACTGCGTTCCCAGGCCTTCATGCAGAATCCGCTGGTGATCATCGCGCCGCCGGACCATCCGCTGGTCGGCGTCGCCCGCGTGCCGCTCAGCCGGCTCGTCGAGGAGAACTTCATCCTGCGCGAACGGGGATCCGGCACCCGCAATGCGGTCGAACGCTTCTTCCAGCAGCGCGGCATCAAGTTCAACGCCTCGATGGAGATGAGTCGCAACGAGGCCGTCAAGCATGCGGTGATGGCGGGGCTGGGACTGGGCATCGTCTCCCTGCACACCCTGGAGTTCGAACTGGCGCTGGGCCGCGTGGCCATCCTCAGCGTGGAGAGCTTTCCGATCATGAAGGAGTGGTATCTGGTCCATCGCAGCGGCAAGCGCATGTCGCCGATCGCGCAGGCTTTCCATTCCTTCGTTCTGAACGAGGCGGACAGCATCATGAAGCTGCCACAGCCGAAACCGGTGACGCGTTCGCGCCGCAGGGTGACGCGCTCCTGACGCGCGCATCGTGAGCGCGTCAGGCTCAGTTCTTGAACTTCACCAGCCGCGTGACCTGGATGTCCGAGATGAACACGACGCCCGTGTGCTCGCTGAAAAACGGCGCGTAGCCTTCGAGGATGGGTTTCACCAGTTCTTCCGGCACGGCGACGATGATCATGATCAGGACGGCCTCCTCGTTGAACATCAGGTGGCCTTCGTGAAAGCCGTGACGTCCCTTGCCTGACAGGTTGTTGACGATGGTGTAGCCGCTGACGCCGGCGCGATCCAGCAGATCGGTGGCGAACTCCTGATGGGCGCCCTCGAGAATGATCTCGAGCTTCTTGAGGGGACTGAAGTTGAGGTTTTTCATGCCGCGAGCTCCTTGAATTCCTCGGTGAGGCTGGCCGGGTCATCCCGATGTACCTGCCATCCGCCGTCTTCGAACACATGTACGGTCCCGGTCTCCGGGTCCACGATCGCCATCCGCAGCCAGCCGTTGATGACGAGACTCTTGACCTTGGCGACGCCCTCGATGGCCCGCCTGGCGAGTTCGAATGGCGCCTCGATGAAGGTCAGCAGGCGCATCGGCTCGTGATAGGGCTGGCCATTCTTGAGCACGGTCTGCGCCGGCAGTCCGGTGCGCAGGTCGGAGAGATTGCCCGTCATCACGCCGAAGCGGCCCGCCACGTTGTGATAGACCTTGCTGCCGCTACCGTAGTGTTCGTTGTCCACCGCCGAGAAATAATGTTCCATGTTGATCCACTGGCCCACGACCAGCGGACCCGCGAGGAGATTCTCGAGCAGGCGCCCCCTGGGATCGACGCGGTAATCGTAGGATTGAAGAAAAACGCGGCCCTGCATGTCCATCTGCTCGGTCAGATGGCGGCGGGCGATGACGAATCCGACATTGCGCGACAGTCCCCACTCGGGCCGCACCTGCGACCAGTCCATGGCATTTCTCTGGGCATGGCGGTACGCCCGCGCGGGATCGCGGTCCTGCGCCGTGGCATCCAGCGTCTGCAGACGTTCCGCCGCGCACAGCCGCGTGGCCGACTGCAGGCCGCTGCTGAGCCGGTCCACGTAAACCAGATGGCTGGGCGGCAGCAGGTCCATGTCGTGCAACTGGATCTCGTCCGTCGTGGTGTTGTGGAAGGCGGGAACGAACCAGGCGTCGTCCGGGATGTCGATGCCCTGGCCGCGCAGGCGCTCGCGGACCGCCGGCTTGTTGGCGATCTGGGCCAGCACGCGCGCGTTGACGATGCCGTGGTTGCCACCGCAGGCACCGCAATCCAGCGCCGATTCGTAGGGATTGTTCTCGGATGTGCTGCCATGTCCCACCAGCAGCACGAATCGCGAGAAGTCCTGCGTCAGGCCGATGGAACGCAGGGCCGTGCCGACGAAATTCAGCTGCTCGTCGAGGGTAAAGCCGATGCGCCCCAGGCGCTCCATCTGGATTTGCGCATAGCCGCGATCGATGCGGTAGACGCTGCGCAGGCGCTGGAGGAAATGCGCCTCGGCCGGGGAATCCAGCCCGAAATGCCGCGCAAACTCGGTCGCCCCTTCGCGATTGCCCAGCGCGGTCTCGCGCAGCTCACGGATCATGTCGTCGTGGATCGCCTCCCGCTGGAGCCCCAGTTCCCTGACCACGGCCTTGACGATCATGGCCCGCTGCAGGGAGCGGATGATGGAGTCGGCCTGCTCGCGGCTGAGCTTGTCCAGCAGCAGGCGACTGTCCGGCTTGTCCGCATGCAGCCGCCGACGCCAGCGGTTGTAGGCCAGCGGCGCCAGGCTCTTGCCGAACATGTCGAGTCCGAACAGCAGGCCGATCGCCTCGACGGTGATGAAGGGCGACACCACCGAGGCCTTCAGGTCGTGGAAGACCTCCTCCAGCGCCGAGACGAAATCCTTGTCGTCCGCGCTACGCGAAATCGCCAGTTCGAGCACCACGTTCTTCGGGCTCGCCACTACCGGACAGAGCTGCGTTTCGCTGCCCTTCTCGAGGCCGATGAAACTGACCGGTATGCCGAAGAAGCCGGCAATGCCGAAGGTCTGGTAATCGCCCACCTGCTCCAGATGACGACGGTAGCGTTCCGACCGCACGTCGATGCAGAACATCAGCTGGGCGAACGGCCGCTTCTCCCGCGGGGTCGCCGGCTTCCGGTTCATTCCATGCAGCAGCCAGCCCATGACGTGCGCTTCCTGTGCATGCAGCCACATGCTGCCCTCTTCCCGCTGGAGGTGGGCGATGTTGTCGACGAGCGTCGCCAGTGCATCCGGCGACAGGCGCAGCAGGGACTCCGCCATCCCGCACCGCGCCGCCAGCCGGCGCAGGGCATCGGCAAGCCCGCGTGCTTCCCGTTCGCGCTTGCGCGCCAGATACTGCGGCAGCAGACGCGCGACGCGCGCCGGGCGCGGCGAGGCAATGACATCCTCGACCGCGTGCGCCATGTCGGGCAACACGTGGCCGCCATGGAACTCCCGGCGCAGGTAGGCTTCGCCGGGCTGCGTCTCGACGAAGCGGGTCAGGTCGGCCAGCTTTGCCGGCATGCCCTTGCGCTGGGCATACTCGCGCAGCAGCGCCAGCCCGAGCACCAGGCGAATGGCCAGGTAATCGACCAGGTCGGCCGGATAATGCCGGGCCCAGTGGTAGTGCTTGGCGCCGGCACGCCAGCGGATGAAGCCGGCCCATCCGTGCAGCCGCGTCAGTTCGCAGGTGAAGTGGTTCTTCCAGTCGTCCTCGGGTACGCCGAGTTCGCCCATGACGTGGCTGATGATGCCCTCCGGCGTGGTGTCCGCACTCAGGATGCGCTTGATGTGCAGGCCCCGGATGAACAGGCGCAGATTGCGTTGCGCCACCGCGCTCCAGGCCGCGAACAAGCCGTTTTCGCGCCCCGGCATCTGCCACACCGACTGGCCTTCGTCGAAAAAATCGAGGCAGCTCTTGATCACGAGTTCGTTCAGCGTCGCGCCAATTTCGGTGCCGAACAGCATGTCCACGATCGCATAGGGCGGACGTCCCGGCGGCATGTCGGCAGCGACCAGCCGCGCCAGCACCGCATCATCGATATCCCGCACCGGGAGGGCGGAACCCGCCAGCGCCGCATGCAGGTCGGCCGCATCGGCCAGCGTTGGCTGCGCATCGAGCGGCGCCTCGAATTCGGTCAGCAGGCCCATCAGCAGCGCATGCTGGTCGATGCCGGCCACGGCCGGCCGGCCGGCCAGGAAGCGCGCCAGCTGATCCGACAGGACACGGCGGTCAACCCTGCCTTCGGCCAGGTAGCGTTGCTGGACCGGGCGCGGCAGGTAGCCGCGCGCGTGGAACAGCCGCTCGCCTTCGGCCACCGCCTGCTCGAACGGCAGGTGCTCCAGGCCATAGAGCGGATTGTGGTGGATGAAGGTCCGCATCGGCCAGAAGAACGGGATGGGTTCTCCCGCCACGTGCGCGATGGTACGGATCTTCAGGCGTTGTCCGAGTGCAAGGCTCACAATCCCCCTCCTGTCAGATAAAGGCCCGCCAGCACGAAGGCGCCCAGCCCGCCGGCGAGGGCGAGTGTCGGCATGCGCCGGATATCCGCCAGGGCGGTATCCCGCGCATCGCCGAAGACGAAACCCTGCAGCAGCCTCGTCGCCGCCCATCCCCAGACCAGCCAGATCACCAGCACTGCGACCACGCCGGCCAGGTCGAGCACGTGCAACACGTGCAGCAGGGCAAAGAAACCGGGGAACGGCGGCGTGGCGACCGCCGCCAGCACCGTCACGACCAGTGCGCCGGACAGCCGGGGCAGGCTGCCGATGCGTCCGGCCTGCAGGCCTGCATAGGCAGCCCCGAACCGGCGCGTCAGTGGTTGTGCCAGCAGGGCCACCAGGGCGGCAGGCAGGCTGAACCAGAAGGCGAACAGATGCAGTGCCTCGCCCTCGACGCCCGCAAAAGCCAGCGTCCAGACGAGCGCGAGGCCGGATGTGGCCAGATAGCCCGCCCACAGACTCATGTCGCGCATGGTCAGCAGACGCAGCGCATAGAAACCGGCGGTCAGCAGCGCCCAGGGCACGCTATACGCCGGCACCGCTTGCATCGCGATTTGCAGCACCCCGACGCCCAGTTGCGGCCATGCCAGCAAGACCAGGCCGCGCGCGAGCGGATGGCGCAAACGCGCGATCGCGGCGTTGAGCACGATGCTCATGGGATAAAGCGGCAGAAACAGCGCAGCAGCGAGCAGAGAAATCATCACACCCACCTCGACCAGACATTGAGCCGACGCGACAAGCCGAGCACGGCCTGGGTCAGCCATGCATAGACATCGGCCACGTAGAACTCGCGCGAAATCAGCGAATGGAAGGCGAGCCGCAGGGACGAGGCCTCGCCCTGACGTGCCCGGCCGTTGGCGGCAGCGTAATAGGTGACCAGCCAGCCCATCACGACGACGGCGGTCAGGATGGCCACCAGCGCCTCGAAGGTCGCCAGGGGAATGCTCGCGGCCGCGTAGATCTGCGCGCTCATCGCCCGATCGGGGTAGAGATACAGGTCGAAGCCATGTTCGATCACGGTGTAACCGGCGACCACGATCACCAGCGACAGAATGATCATGGCCATCAGTCGCCACGGACTGTCGACGCGCAGGCGATAGGTGGCGAACAGCAGTTGCGCCCCCGTCACCCAGCCGAAGAACAGCAGGACGATCGCGCCTTGTTCGCCGACGAAGCTGCCGCTCATGAGCCAGTGCGACGCGCCCAGCACGAGCAGCGGCACCACGACGGTGATCGCCGCTGCAACCACCCAGGGCAGGCGCGACGTCATCGGCTTTCGCTCGACCACGAAGGTATAGATATCGTCGTGCGGGACGCCGTCATTCTTGCGCGCGTTGTTGATCACGCCGCCGGTTCCCAGGAACAGCGTGCCCTTGAAGAGGCCGTGCGCGATGAGATGGTAGATCGCGAGCGAGAACGCCCCGACGCCGCATTCGACGAACATGAAGCCCATCTGGCCCATGGTCGAGTAACCCAGGGATTTCTTGATGTCGTTCTGGGTGAGCATCAGGATCGAGCCGAGGATGGCGGTGACGAGGCCCACCGCGAACACCAGGTGCAGCACGCCGCCGGCGTGCACGAACACGGGCGCAAAGCGATTGATGAGAAAGCCGCCCGCGTTGACCACGCCGGCATGCATCAGGGCGGACACCGGCGTCGGCCCCTCCATGGTGTAGGGCAGCCAGGTGTGCAGGGGAAACTGCGCGGAGCGCGCAAAGGCGGCGAGGGCAACCAGCAGGGCCACGACCCCGGCCACCGGATAGCCCAGGATCGTCTGCGCATCGGGCGCGGCGGCGATGCGCTCGAACAGCTGCGGCAAGGCCACGGTGTCGTAGGTCTGGTACAGGAGGATCGCCGCCAGCACCAGCGGCAGGTCGCCCAGGCGATAGGTAAAGAAGGTCCAGAAAGCGTAGCGCTGCGCCGCTGGGCGTCCCGCGTCGTGCCCGAGCAGGAAATAGAGCAGCACGCCGACCAGATGCCACGCAACCAGCAGGGTGATCAGGTCCCCCGCAGCCACCATCAGCAGGATCACCGCGGTCATCAGGTCGAGCAGCACGTAGAAGCGAGCATAGCCACTCTCCTCGGCCATGTAGCGGATCGCGTAGACATGCACGACCAGGCTGATTCCGGAAACCATCAGCGCCATCACGCTGGTCAGCGGATCGAGATAGAGACTGCCCCAGCCCGGACCGAACAGGGCCCACTGCGGCTGTCCGGCATTCAGGTAGAGCGCGACCGACCCTGCGGCGAGCAGGAAGGTCAGGACGCCGAAACTGACGCTCAGGCGCGCGACGGCCCGCCGCGATCGCTCGGCCAGCAGCGGGATCAGCATGGCCGACAGCAAGGGCATGGCCGGAAGCAGGATCGTTAGCTTGTCCATCGCGTCGGTTTCTCCAGGTCTAGTTGTCGCCACCCGTCACCCTTGGAGTGCCGGAATCGCCTGGTCCTGTCGAGAAGCCGTTCGCGCCACCATGATGCGTTGCAATCCATCCATTAAGCATTCAAGAATAGAACGCCCGTGTCGCGCACCTGGATTTATCGGAACCGGATGGGCCTGTCCTGCCGACAATCCGATCAAACGCCCGTCTCGAAGGACTGTGGCCTATCCTAGTGATGACGATCCATACATAACAGTCTTAATTTTTTATGGGAACGATTAGTCGAAATGAATGAAACCATTTCGCCTGGATACTCTATCGCCCTCTGTTGCCTCCGTTGTCGCCAGCCCAGACGAACGATTAAAATCCCGCCGTCGGGGATTCCAGCCCCCGGCCCCAGGGCCTGGCCCTCAAGACGGTGTCCCGTCCAAGTCTGGCGATGCGTTTTTGGAGATTCGCAATGGACACCGCACGCCCCCCGCACCCGACGCTTGGCTCGGCCTCCAGATACTGGCTCAAACTCGGCTTCATCAGCTTCGGTGGCCCCGCCGGGCAGATCGCGATGATGCACCAGGAGTTGGTGGAAAAACGCCGCTGGATTTCCGAGCACCGTTACCTCCACGCACTCAACTACTGCATGCTGCTGCCCGGCCCCGAGGCGACCCAGCTGGCCATTTACATCAGCTGGCTGATGCATGGTGTGCGGGGTGCTGTGGTGGCAGGTGTGCTGTTTTTCTTGCCGGCCTTCGCGCTGCTGTCCGCGCTGGCGGGGATTTATCTTGCGTGGGGCGAGGTACCGCTGGTGCAGGGGACTTTCTATGGCATCAAGCCTGCAGTGGTGGCTGTGGTCCTGTTCGCTGCCTGGCGCATCGGCAGCAGGGCGCTGAGGAACGCCATGCTGTGGGGCATCGCCGCGCTGGCTTTCGTCGGCATCTTCATCTTCGACATCGGCTTCCCGTGGATCGTACTGGCGGCGGCCATCCTCGGCGCCTTGGGTGGCAAGTTCATGCCGGCCAACTTCAAGGGGGGCGGCGGGCATGGCGCCAGCAACAAGCAATATGGTCAGGCACTGATCGACGACGACACGCCGACACCTGCGCATGCGATATTTTCCTGGGGCAAACTGGGGCTCACCACCGCAATCTTTGTCGCGATCTGGGCGCTGACCCTATTTGCCCTCGGCGAGCAACAGACGCTGACCGACATGGGCAATTTCTTCACGCGCGCGGCTTTCCTCACCATCGGCGGCGCGTATGCCGTGTTGCCCTATGTTTACCAGGGCGGCGTGGAGCATTACCAGTGGCTGACCGGCCCGCAGATGATGGACGGCCTGGCGCTGGGCGAAACCACGCCGGGACCGCTCATCATGATCGTCACCTGGGTGGGCTACATGGGCGGCGTCACCAAGGAGGTATTCGTCAACCCGGTCGCTGCGGGGGTCGCGGGCGCAGCGGCGGCAACCTTTTTCACCTTCCTGCCCTCGTTCTGGTTCATCATCGCGGGCGGGCCGCTGGTCGAGTCCACCCGCGGTGAACTGAGATTCACCGCGCCGCTGACGGGCATTACCGCCGCGGTGGTCGGCGTCATTCTCAATCTGGCGGTGTTTTTTGCCTGGCACGCCTTCTGGCCGCAGGGCGTAAAAGGCGATCCCTTCACCGGCCGTTTCGAATGGTTTCCGGTCCTGGTCGCGATTGCCGCCTTTGTGGCCTTGTGGAAATGCAAGGCCGACATCATGAAGGTGATCGGCGCATGCGCGCTCGTCGGTCTGATTTATAGTTTTGTCGTTTGAGGAGGAATCCATGGAGCCCACCCCCCAACCACTCACGTATTGCGGCGGCAGCACTGGCGCCGAGCCCGGTCAGACGGCACCGCGCACCATCCGGCCGGCCGACCTGAATCCCGACGCCACCCTGGTGTTCGATGTGCGGCGCGAGGCCGATTTCAACGCATCCGCCGAACTCATCCCCGGCGCGTTGTGGAAGAACCCGGACATGATCGACGCCTGGATCGGCGCCGTACCGCTCACGCTTGATCTTGTCGTGTACTGCGTGCGCGGCGGGGCGATATCCAACATGGTGGTCGACCGCCTGCGGACGGTCGGCGCGAAAGCACGCTACGTCGAGGGCGGGATCGAGGCCTACAAGGCCGCCGGCGGCCGCATGGCGCGCAAATAACCCATAGGGAGTAGTTGACCAAATTACTCAGATATTCTATGGTGCGTCATCGCAATTTTTCTCAATCGCAAGGACGCACAATCATGGAACGCGAAATCAACGGCAAGATCGTCGAAACCGATCCCGAAGGCTATCTGGTCAACCTGGAAGACTGGTCCGAGGAACTCGCCATCGAGCTGGCCAAGGAAGACAAGCTGGAACTCCAGGAAAACCACTGGAAAGTGATCCATTACATGCGCGACCAGTTCGCCCAGAACGGCACCGCGCCCAACCTGCGCTTCCTGCAGAAGGGTCTGAAGGAAGAATTCGGCGACGAATGGGGCGACAAGAAATTCCTCTTCGATCTCTTCCCCTTCGGCCCGGCCAAGCAGGCCGGCCGCTACGCCGGAACGCCCAAGCCGACCGGCTGCGTCTGAGCCCGGACGCCCGACCCACAAGGCCCCGCCCCGACGCGGGGCTTTTTTACGTGGGTCCGACACGCTAGGATGTCGGTCTTCCAGTCCCGGACCTCCCTCATGAAACGCCTTGCCGCCACGCTCGTCCTCGCCGCCATGGCCTCGTTTGCCCATGCCTTCCCCTGGTACGCCTCGGGCAACAACATCCGCGGCGCGCAACTCATGACCGAGCAGGAACGCCACGACTACGTCGCCCATCTGCAGACCGTGAAGACCCTGCCCGAATGCCAGGCTTACTGGGAAGGCCATAACAAGGACATCGATGCGCGCGCGGCGCAGCAACACGTTGCGCTGCCGCCGGTGCAGGGCAATCCCTGCGAAGTGATGGTACGGATGGGCCGCATCCACTGAGTCTCCGCGGGCGTCACGCGCCCCGGAACATGAAGTACACCGCGCCGACCAGGCACAGCGCCGCCCACAGGAAATCCCACTTCAGCTCGACCTTCATGTAGAGCACCGCGAAGGGCACGAAGACGGTCAGCGCGATCACTTCCTGCATGATCTTCAGTTGCGGCAGGCTCAGCACGGTGAACCCGATGCGGTTGGCCGGCACCTGCAGCAGGTATTCGAACAGCGCGATGCCCCAGCTGGCGAAAGCGGCAATCACCCAGGGCTGGTTGTTCAGGTCCTTGAGGTGCGCATACCACGCAAAGGTCATGAAGACATTGGAAAACGTGAGCAGGATCAGGGTCTGCAGGCTGGCGGGCATGGTTCTCTCCGGTGTCGCTGACGCATTGTAGGATCAACCCCGCCGCACGCGCCGCGCCGAACCCGTGCGGCCGTCAGGACGCCTGTTAAAATGCGCCCTTTCGACCGACAAGGACAAGCACGATGAGCGCACCGCTGGTGGGCGTGGTGATGGGGTCTTCCAGCGACTGGGAGGTCATGAAGCACGCGGCGCAGATGCTGAAGCAACTGGGCGTGCCCTTCGAAGCCAAGGTGGTATCGGCACACCGCACCCCCGATCTGCTCTATCGCTACGCCGAAGAGGCCGAAGCGCGCGGCCTCAAGGCCATCATCGCCGGCGCCGGCGGCGCGGCGCACCTGCCGGGCATGCTCGCCGCGAAAACCATCGTGCCGGTGCTGGGCGTACCGGTGCCGTCGAAATACCTCAAGGGCATGGATTCGCTGTTGTCCATCGTGCAGATGCCCAAGGGTATCCCGGTCGCCACGTTTGCGATCGGCGAGGCCGGCGCCGCCAATGCCGCGCTCTTTGCCGCCGCGCTGGTCGCACGCAACGATGCCGGCCTGGCTGCGCAACTCCACGATTTCCGCCGCGGCCAGTCCGACTCTGTGCTGGCCATGGACCTGCCCGATGCCGAGTAAGGCCCTGCCCCTGCTGCCCGGCTCGACGCTGGGCATCCTCGGCGGCGGCCAGCTCGGCCGCATGTTCACCATCGCCGCACGCACCATGGGTTACCGGGTCATGGTGCTCGACCCCGATCCGCAGAGCCCGGCCGGCCAGATGGCCGACGTCCATCTGCAGGCCGGCTACACCGACAGCGATGCGCTCGCGCGACTTGCGGATTCCTGCGCTGCCGTCACCACCGAATTCGAGAACGTGCCCGCCGAGTGCCTGATCGCACTGGCCAGGACCTGCCGCGTCTCGCCCGGCGCCGACGCCGTGGCCATCGTGCAGGACCGTAGCCACGAGAAATCCTGGCTGGCCCAGCACGGCTTCCCCACCGCCCCTTTTGCACTCGTCTACAACGCGGGCGACCTGGATGCCGCGCTGGCCGACATCGGCACGCCTGCGCTGCTGAAGGTGGCGCGCTTCGGCTACGACGGCAAGGGCCAGGCACGCATCCAGACGCCGGCCGAGGCCCACGCCGCCTTTCGCGAATTCGGCGGCCAGCCCTGCGTGCTCGAAGGTTTCGTGAACCTCGACTGCGAGGTGTCGGTGGTGCTGGCGCGCAGCGATAGCGGCGAATGCGCGCTGTTCCCGGTCGCCGAAAACCGCCACGTGGGCGGCATCCTCGACGTCTCCATCGTGCCTGCGCGCGTGGACGATGCACTCGCCCGCCAGGCGTGCGCGATGGCACGCGCGGTGGCCGACGCGCTCGGCTACGTCGGCGTGATGGCGGTGGAATTCTTCGTCGCCGACGACCGCCTGATGGTCAACGAGATCGCCCCGCGCCCGCACAATTCCGGCCACTACACGCTCGACGCCTGCGTGACCGACCAGTTCGAGCAACAGGTGCGCGCGCTCGCCGGCCTGCCGCTGGGCGATACGCGCCTGCTCTCGCCCGTGGTCATGGTCAACATCCTCGGCGATCGCTGGGAACGCGGCGGTCCGCACTGGAGCACCCTGCTGGCGCACCCCAACGTGAAACTGCACCTCTACGGCAAGGAGACCGCGCGTCCCGGCCGCAAGATGGGCCACTTCAACGTGCTCGACGCCGACGGCGGGGCCGCCCTGGCGCTTGCCGAAGGCCTGCGCGATGCGCTGTAGCGCCGGCCTCCTTGCCTTGCTGCTCGCCGCCCCGGCAGCGCAGGCGGCGGAGCGCCTGCCGTTGGTCGTCGGCGGGCAGACCATCCAGGTCGAGGTCGCCGCCACGCCGCAGGCCCGCCAGCGCGGCCTCATGGGCCGCACCTACCTGCCTGCCGACAGCGGCATGCTGTTCGTGTTCGAGGCGCCGGGCCGCCACTGCTTCTGGATGCACGACACGCCGCTCCCCCTCTCCATCGCCTTCATGGACGTAAGCGGCCGGGTCGTCGGTTTCGCCGACATGCAGCCACGTACCGATGCCCTGCACTGCCCACCGGACGAAATCCGCTATGCGCTGGAAATTGCGCAGGGCAGTTTTCTCCGCCCGCAGCTGGCGCCGGGATCACGGGTGCAAGGCCTGCCCTGACCGACGTCAGGGCGTCAGCGTGCGGATCGTCAGTTCCATCGACCGGCCGTCGGCGTCGCCCTTCAGCACGCGCACCGGCAGATAGTGCCGATCGATCGCAAGCCAGGCCTCGAAGCGCCCATCGGGGTCGGCCACCCGCGCAAGATGCAGCGTGCGCAACGGCCCCACGGCGGTCTGCAGGGTTTCCTCGCCGCGCACCTCGTAGGTATACGTACGCACCTTTTTGCCGTTGAATACCGGAAACGTCATTGCGCCTGCGGGCGGCGCGACGAGCGCGAGCTGGAAAAACAGGCTCAGCGCATCCTGCAGCCCGTCCGCGTAGGCAAGCAGCCGCGGCGCGCCGCGCGCCGGTTCGAACACGACCTGCGCCGCGGCCTGGTCGAAGCGGGCCGTGCTGCGCCTGTCGCCGCGCTGATCCCAGAAATCCTCCGGCTGCAGCCCGCGCGGCGTGATCCGCCCACGGCTCGTCTGGACGAAGCGGCCACGGTAGAACATGCCGGTCAACCCGGTGGCCCCCGCCGCGCTGGTCAGCGTGTAGCGATTCCCCGTGCTCACCCAGACCAGGGTCTGTTCGCCCGACGCCAGGCCGTAGTGCAGGTCGAAACGCATGTCGATGCGCGCAGGCAGGCTGTTCAGCGGCGGCGGTGCAGGCTGGACGGGCGGCGCAGGCACGGCGGGGACTTCGGGTGCGGCCGGCGCCGCCGCGACGGCGGGGAGCGCTTCCTGCGACGGAACCGGGGGCGGATCGAACGGCGGATCGGGGGCGTCGACCGGGGGCGGGGCCGCGGCACGCCGCTCGACGCGGGGGGCGGGATCGTTCGGCGCCGGCGCGCGAACCGCGCGCCGGCGCGGTGCCGACATCGGCGCGGCGGGCTCCGCGACCAGGCGTGCCTCGAAAACCGGCGGTGATGGGGCCGCGCCTGTCCGCCAGGGATGCCAGTCGAGGCCGCCGAGCACAACCGCGTGCAGCAGCAGCGAGACGATCAGCGCGATGCCCCAGGGCCCGGCGCTGCGCCGCATGTCAGCCCTGCACGCGCGCGCGCGCCAGGCGCTGCTCGAGCGTGACGCCGTCCTCGACCACGCGGATGCGGACCGGCAGATTGCCGCGCGCAGGCGCCACCCAGACGGTGACGGCCTTCTCGTCCGGATTCTGCACGATGCGCTGGAACTGCAGCGTGGACAGGGTGCCGAGCGGCGTCGCGAGCGCGCCGCCGTCCTTCATCGCGTAGCGATAGTCGTTGAGGTCGCGGCCACTCACCACCTGCAACGCATAATCCGCCGGCAGCTTCGGCAGGAACATGAACTGATACAGCTGGGACAACTGGTCCTGCGCGCCGGGCTTCAGATCGGGCACGGACCACGTGTCGCCCTTGTAGCTGTAGGCGATGCTGTGCTGCGCCCAGTCGAGACGTGCGGTCGCGCGCTTCTCAGGCGCATCGCTGCGGTCGTGCAGGAACTGCGCGGGGCGCAGGCCCTGCGAGGTGACGGCGCCCGTGCTTTCCAGGCGGATGCTGCCCGGCCACAGCAGTTTCAGCGGTCCGCTGGCGCGCATTTCGCTGACCAGGGTGTACTGTGTTCCGCGCTGGCTGTAGGTATCGGTCACCTGGCCGAGCCTCTGGCCATTGCGGTAGAGGTCGTACACCAGCTCCATGCGTTGCGGGGCGGCATGCGCCGCCACGGTAAACAGGCTGGCTAGCAGCAGCAGGGGCTTGATCATGTTCACACTCCGTCGGACAACACAGACTGTGACGTGAAATCGTCCCTCAAGTTTACGCAGCCATGATTGTTTACGAGCCGGCCTTCGGCGAACCAGCGGACCGCAAGCGGATAAATGCGGTGTTCCTGCGCCAGCACGCGCGCGGCGAGCGTGTCCGGCGTGTCGTCGGCCCGCACCGGCACCGCAGCCTGAATCACGATGGGTCCGTGGTCGAGCTGGGCGGTGACGAAATGCACCGTGCAACCGTGGACTTTCACGCCTTCGGCGAGCGCGCGTTCGTGGGTTTTGAGGCCGGGAAACGCGGGCAGCAGGGAGGGGTGGATATTGAGCAGTCGGCCTTCGAAACGTGCGATGAACGCCGGCGACAGGATGCGCATGTAGCCGGCCAGCACGACGAGATCGGGCTGGTGGCGTTCGATTTCGTCGGCCAGCTTCGTGTCGAACGCCTCACGCTCGGCGAATTCGGTGTGGTCGAGCGCGACCGCCGGCAGGCCGCGTTCGCGCGCCCAGGCAAGGCCGGCCGCCTGCGGCCGGTTGCTGATGACCGCCACGATCTCGACCGGCAGGCCGGCCTCGGCGATCGCGCGGAAATTGCTGCCGCGTCCCGACAGCAGGACGACGACGCGACAGGTCACGAATAGAGGACCTGTTCGGCTCCGGACGGGCGCGCCACGATCCCGCCGATGCGCCACACGGTTTCGCCGCTCGCCTTCAGATGCGCCAACGCAGCTTCGGCGTCGGCGGCCGAGACGACCACGCACATGCCGATGCCGCAATTGAAGGTACGCAGCATTTCCATCGGTTCGACGTTGCCGGCCTGCTGCAGCCAGTCGAACAGCGGCGGACGCGTCCACGACGCGAGGTCGACGCGCGCGGCGACGGATTCGGGCAGACAGCGCGGCAGATTGCCGGTGATGCCGCCGCCGGTGATGTGGGCCATGCCCTTGACCGGCAGCGTTTCCATCAGCGCGAGCAGCGGTTTCACGTAGATGCGCGTCGGCGCCATCACGACGTCGGCGAAGGGACGGCCGTGGAAATCGGACTTGAGCCCGATGCCCGAGACATCGATCAGCTTGCGCACCAGCGAATAGCCGTTGGAATGCACGCCCGACGACGCCAGCCCCAGCACCACGTCGCCGGGAACGATGTCTCGCCCGCCGATGACCCTGCTCTTTTCCACCACGCCGACGGCGAAGCCGGCCAGGTCGTATTCGCCGTCCGGATACATGCCCGGCATCTCGGCGGTTTCGCCGCCGATCAGCGCGCAGCCCGCCTGCTCGCACCCCGTGGCGATGCCGGCGATGACCGCTTCGGCGGTGTCGAGGCTGAGTTTGCCGGTCGCGAAATAGTCGAGGAAGAACAGCGGTTCGGCGCCCTGCACCAGGATGTCGTTGACGCTCATCGCGACGAGGTCGATGCCGACGCTGTCGTGACGGTTGAGTTCGAAAGCGAGCTTCAGCTTGGTGCCGACGCCGTCGGTGCCTGAAACCAGCACGGGTTCCTTGTACTTCTTCGAAATTTCGATCAGCGCGCCAAAGCCGCCGATGCCGGCCAGCACCTCGGGCCGCATGGTGCGTTTGGCGAGCGGCTTGATGCGCTCGACCAGCGCGTCGCCCGCGTCGATATCGACCCCGGCATCTTTGTAGGAAATGGAAGACACACCCGGCTCCAGAATCAGAAAGTGCGCTATTTTAGCGTTTATGTCCCACGCCCGCCCCTTCGCCTTCCCCTGGTTCGCGCTTGCCGTGCTGCTCGTCGCAGGCGGCCTGGTCTATCTGCTGGCCCCCGTGCTCACGCCCTTTCTGGCCGGCGCCCTGCTCGCCTATATGTTCGACCCGCTGGTCGACCGCCTGCAGGCGCGCGGATTGTCCCGCTCCGCCGGTACCGTCGTCGTCATCGTGCTGGCCGGTCTGGGCGTATTTGCCCTGCTGCTGGTGGCGCTGCCGCTTTTCCAGGGCCAGTTCGCCGAACTCTCCCAGCGCATCCCCGCTGCCATCGAACTGGTCCACACGCGTTTCCTTCCCTGGCTGCAGCAGACCTTCGGCCTCGCCGTCGACGTCAACCTGGCCACGCTGAAAACCTGGCTCACCGACAAGGCCGCGCAGAACGGCGCCGACTGGCTGCCCACGCTGCAGACCGGCGCACTCGCCATCGTCGGCGTCCTCGCCAACCTGCTCCTGATCCCGGTGGTGATGTTCTATCTGCTGCGCGACTGGGATGCGATGATCGCCCGCATCGCCGCGCTGACGCCGCGTCCCTGGCTGGATACGGTCACCCGGGTCGCGCGGGCGATGGATGCGGTGGTGGGCGAGTTCCTGCGCGGCCAGCTGGCGGTGATGCTGGCCCTGTCGACCTACTATGCGCTGGCGCTGTGGCTGGCCGGACTGGATTACGCCCTGCCCATCGGTCTGCTGACCGGCGTGCTGTCCTTCGTGCCCTTCCTCGGGTTCGGCCTGGGCGTGCTGCTGGCGCTGCTGGTGGCCCTGCTCCAGTTCGCCGACTGGAGCGGCGTGGCCTGGGTGGCCGGCATCTACCTTGCAGGACAGCTGCTCGAAAGCTACGTCTTCACCCCGCGCCTGGTCGGCGAGCGGGTCGGACTGCACCCGGTCGCGGTGATCTTCGCGCTGGCCGCCTTCGGCCAGGTTTTCGGTTTCGTTGGCGTGCTGCTCGCGGTGCCGCTGGCCGCCGTCCTGCTGGTCGCCCTGCGCGAACTGCGCGGCGCCTACGTCGCCAGCCACTACTACCACGGCGGCTATAATGCCGCCTCCGTTTCCGACCCCGATCCCGCCATGGCCGCGCCGCTCTACGAATCCCGCATCACGTCCCTGCCCCTGATCCACAAGGGCAAGGTACGCGACATCTATGCCGTCGGCGACGACAAGCTGCTGGTCGTCACCACCGACCGCCTGTCCGCCTTCGACGTGGTGATGCCTACGCCCATCCCGGGCAAGGGTGCGGTGCTGACGCAGGTCTCCGCCTTCTGGTTCGAGCGGCTGAAGCACATCGTGCCCAGCCAGGCGCTCGCCATCGCACCCGAATCCGTGGTTTCCCCCGCCGAGCGCGATCAGGTCGCAGGACGGGCCATCGTGGTGAAGAAACTCAAGGCCTTGCCGGTGGAAGCCATCGTGCGCGGTTATCTGGTCGGCTCGGGCTGGAAGGAATACCAGGCCAGCCGGTCGGTGTGCGGCATTCCCCTGCCGGCCGGCCTGCAACAGGCAGACCGCCTGCCCGAGCCGATCTTCACGCCGTCGACCAAGGCCGCGGTCGGCGCGCACGACGAGAACATCAGCTTCGAGGCGACCGCCACGCTGATCGGCCCCGCACTCGCCGCCCAGGTCCGCGACGTCAGCCTTGCGCTGTACAGGGCGGCCGCGGAGTATGCGCTCACCCGCGGCATCATCATCGCCGACACCAAGTTCGAATTCGGGCTCGACGAGGCCGGCAGGCTGGTGTGGATCGACGAGGCACTGACTCCCGATTCCTCGCGCTTCTGGCCGGCCGACCTGTACCGTCCGGGCAGCAATCCGCCCAGCTTCGACAAGCAGTTCGTGCGCGACTGGCTGGAATCCAGCGGCTGGAACAAGCAGGCGCCGGGGCCGGTCCTGCCGCCGGAAATCGTCGCCCGCACCGCCGAAAAATACGACGAGGCGATGCGGCGGCTGCTCGCCGCCGGCTGATTACTTCAGCGTCGTCTTGAGGAAATCGGCAACCGCCGCGACCATGTCGCCTTCGTGACCGGTAAAGAAGTGGTCCGTATGCGCGACCACGACCTGCCTGGATGACGGATTGGCCAGACTGCCCTTGCGGGTAGCCGCATTGCCCAGCACCGGCGGCAGGTCGTTTTCGCCGTAGAGATCCAGGATCGGCAGTTTCACCGACGCGTAGCCCGCAAACGACGGGCCGAGGCTCGCCCATGCCTTGATCGCCGGATCGGGCTGGGCAGTGAAGTATTCCAGGCTCATGCGCGACCCCATGCTGTGCGAAACGACGGCGATCTGTGCATAGCCCTTGGCCTTGAGGAAGGCGACGGCCTGGGCGATGCGTTCGGCCGCCTCGGGGAAGGTCGGCGGATAATCCTCGCCCTTGGCATCGGCGGCCAGAATCGGCATCTGGATCGAGAGCGTGGTATAGCCGCGGTCGGCCAGTTCGGTACGCAGGGTGCCGACCATGCCCCAGTCGGGATGGATGCCCATGCCGTGCACGACGACGAGCGCCTTGCCGGATCCCGCAACCGGGGTGAACAGGGTCAAGAACTTGTGATGGCCGCGCGGCGTCTCGAGATAGACCGGATCTCCGACCACCAGGCCGGGCACGACCTCGTCGGCCCATTTCTTCTCGCGGGCGTAATCCGCATCGGCGGCCATCGCCGCCAGCGGCCATGCCAGCATCACCCACAGACCCACCAGCCAGCCGGACAAGCTGTTTTTCTTCATATTCAGTCTCCTGCGCGTTAAAGTTTGAACTTCCGGAACCCGATAATTCAACGAAATCGTGGTTTTATCAATCCTGTACAACTAGTCAAAAGTGACCGTGAAGCCGTTGCGTGTCGTCCCTCCCTCGCCGCCGACTGCCCCGACACGCGACCCGCGGCAACGCGGCGGTGCCCGCGTAGTCATCGTCGACGACCGCGGCACCGCGCGCAGCCTGCTCGAAGGACTGGCGCGCACCCTGGAACCCGGCGTCATCGTCGAAAGCTACGCCGATCCGCTCGACGCCCTGACCCAGATGGAGGTCGCCGTCCCCGACCTCATCATCACCGACTACCGCATGCCCGGCATGGACGGCATCGAGTTCACCCGCCGCATCCGCGCAGAGCGCCGGCTGGCGGACGTGCCGATCATCATCGTCACGGTCGTGGAAGACCGCCAGATCCGCTATCAGGCCCTGGAGAACGGCGCCACCGACTTCCTCACCCGCCCGATCGATCCGCAGGAATGCCGCGCCCGCTGCCTCAACCTGCTGGCCCTGCGGCGCAGCCAGAAAATGGTGACCGACCGCGCGCTATGGCTGGAGGAGCAGGTGATGCAGGCCACCCGCGAAGTCCGTACGCGCGAACGTGAAACCCTGATGAAACTGGCGAAGGCGGGCGAATACCGCGACCAGGAAACCGGTAACCACATTCTGCGCATGTCCAAGTACGCGCGGCTCATCGCCGAAGAACTCAAGCTCACCGCGATGGAATGCGACGAAATCGAAGCTGCCGCGCCCATGCACGACATCGGCAAGATCGGCATCCCCGACCAGATCCTGTTGAAGCCAGGCCGCCACACAGCGGAAGAAACCGCCATCATGCGGCGCCATCCCCTGATCGGCCACGAAATCCTCGCCGACAGCCCGTCCCGCTACCTGCAGATGGGTGCCATCATCGCCCTCGGACACCACGAGAAATATGACGGCACCGGCTACCCGCAGGGCCTGGCCGGCGAGGCCATTCCCCTGGCCGCCCGCATCGTGGCGGTCGCCGACGTGTTCGACGCGCTCACCTCGAAGCGCCCTTACAAGGGCGCCTGGTCGTTCCAGGACGCGCTGAACTACATCCAGACCCAGAGCGGCAAGCATTTCGACCCCGCCTGTGCGCGTGCCTTCGAACTGCGCATCGATGCGGTCGCCGCGATCATGCGCGACCTGGGCGACCCCAGCGAAACCTGATCTCCAGCATGTCTTCCGGATTTCGTGCATCCCTGCCCGCATTTGCGCACAGCCTGCTCACGCGCATCAGGAGACGCCCGGATACGGAATTCCAGCAGGCGCTGATACGCCTGTCGATCGTCATCGGCTTCTATCTGTATTTCTCGCTGAGCCCGCAGTTTCATGGCGACGCGATGGAAGACCAGGTCCATTTCATCGGCATCCTCCTGACGGGCATTTCCTTCGCCCTGCTCATGGGCACGCTCATCGATCCGGGCGCTTCCGTCACGCGGCGCGCCATCGGCATGGTGCACGACTTCACGGTCGCCACCTACATGCTTTCGATTTCGAACGAAACCGGCGCACCGATCGTCGCCACCTTTCTCTGGGTCACGCTCGGCAACGGTTTCCGCTACGGCATGCCCTATCTTCTCATCTCGACCCTGGCGTCCGGGATCGGCTTCGTCGTCGTCTACCAGTTCAATCCGTTCTGGCGCGAGCACGCCCCGCTCTGGTGGGGCATCTGGCTGACGCTGCTCGTCGTCCCCCTGTATTCCGCCAGCCTGCTGCGGCAGCTGCATGGCGCCGTCCGCCGCGAGCGCGAGGCCAACCAGGCCAAATCCTCGTTCCTCGCCAACATGAGCCATGAACTCCGCACCCCGCTCAATGGCGTCATCGGCGTCGCCGAACTGCTCGCCGAGACGAAACTGGACAAGGAGCAGAAGGAGTTCGCCCAGATCATCCGCGCATCGGCCCATACGCTGCTGGAACTGATCGAGAACGTCCTCGACATCTCGCGCATCGAGGCCGGCCGTCTGTCCACCAGCAGCGAGGATTTCGACCTGCACCGGCTGGTGAACGGCACGATCGCGATGATGGAGACACAGGCCCAGCGCAAGGGCCTGGTCCTGGCCGCACACATCGCACCGCAGACGCCCTTCCATCTCAACGGCGACGGCCGTCACCTCAGGCAGGTGCTGATCAATCTGGTCGGCAACGCCATCAAGTTCACCGAACATGGCCGCGTGGACGTCTATATCCGCCCGGTGGGACAGGGGCACCCGCAACGCCTGCGCTTCGAAGTGGTCGACACCGGCATCGGTATTCCCGAAACCGCACAGGCGCGCATCTTCGACAGCTTCACGCAGGCCGATCCCTCGGTCACCCGGCGCTTCGGCGGCAGCGGCCTCGGCACGACCATCGCCAAGCAGCTGATCGAGGCCCTTGGCGGCCAGATCGGTCTGCACAGTCGCGAAGGGGAAGGCTCGACCTTCTGGTTCGAACTGCCGTTCGCCCTGCAGGCCGCACCGGCCGCCGACAGCGTCGAGCAGTTCGACGCGCCGATGCGCGTGGCCCTCCTGGCAGGCGGAGAACTTTCGGCCCGGATGCAGACCGTGATTCGCGGCTGGGGGGCGGAAGTCGTCCTGGTCGACAACATCACACGGCTGGCGGCCGAACTGAGCAGCGTGTCCGGCAACGGCGTCCCGCTTGGCGCGGTCGTCGTCGAGCGCAACTCGCTGCCCGGCGACCCCGGCAGCTTCCTGCGCCTGTTGCGCGACGATCCGGGGCTCGCCACGCTGCCCATCATCCTGGTCGAATCCGATGCCGCCACGCCGCTTGCCCGCGACGCCCAGTGGGTGCGCGACGGTTTCGCCTCGGTGCTGCGCACGCCCGTGAACGCAACCCTGCTGTTCAACGCGATCCATGCCGTGGTCAGCCACGACATGCCGGACAACGTGGTATCGCTCGGCAGCCGCTTCCAGCCGCAGAACGGGCCATCGAACGGGCTCAACATCCTGGTGGCCGAGGACAACCCGGTCAACCAGCGCGTGATCCGTGGCCTGCTGGAACACGCCGGACACAAGACCTGGCTTGCACACGACGGCGAGGAAGCGCTCGCCATGCTTGATTCCGGCGAACGCAGCTACGACCTCGCCATCATCGACATGCACATGCCGCAACTGTCCGGACCGGAGGTCGTGCAACGCTGGCGCTTCCTGGAGAAAGGCCACCTGCCGATCGTCATGCTGACCGCGGATGCGCGGGCCGAAGCGCAGACCGTCTGCGAGGAAGCCGGCGCCGACACCTTCCTTACCAAGCCGGTCAATAGCCGCGAACTGATCGACATCATCGGCCGTCTGGCGCGTCAGCCCGCCACGCCGCAGGTCGTCGCCGCCACGCCCGCCGGCGCCGCGCGTCCGACGGAAACGCCGATCCTCGACGAGGCCGTGCTGGATGAACTCGCTCAACTGGGCGGCCCCACTTTCGTGAACGATTTGCTGGCCAGCTTCGCGGCGGACAGCGCCCGCTCCCTGCGCGACGTCGTGCGCGCACTGGAAGCCCAGGATTTCGGTCAGTGGCACGACCAGCTGCACATGCTGAAAGGCGGCGCCAGCGACATCGGCGCCTACCGGCTCGCGGAACTCTGCGCCGAGGCCGAGAGGCTCAAGCCCTTCGAGCTCGGTTCGCCGTTCGCGCAGGCCCGGCTCGACGCCGTCAGGACGGCGCTCGACGACGCGCAGGCCGCCCTCGCGGCCTACGAGGTCAGCAGGCTACGCGCTGAGCGCGTGTGAGGTCTCGACCGATTCCGTCTTGCCGCTCTGGCGGGCGACCAGACGCTGCATCATCCGCAGGTCGCGGTCTTCGAGACGCAGTGCGGCATCCACCCAGATCTCGGTAATCCGGATCAGTTCGTCGTAGGGCGCAGGCTGGCTGATCTCGCGTGCCGCACGCAAGGCCAGGATGCCGTTGCGCGCCTTTTCCTCCTGCCGCACATAATCGTAGACCGCCACCTCGCCTTCACCCGGTTCGGCCAGGATGTCCACGACGCCCATGGCGTGCAGCTCCTCTGCCGAATAGAGCTTGCCGCTGCGTATGATCTTCTCGGCCAGATGGTGGCCGACACGGCGCCCGAGAAAGGTCATCGCTCCCATGCCGGGAAAGAGATTGAACAGGATCTCGGGCAAGCCCATTTTTGCGCCGCGTTCGGCGACCAGCACATTCGCCGCCAGGGCACTCTCGAAGCCCCCGCCCAGCGCCTGGCCCTGCACCAGCGCGATACTGGTCACTTCGGGACGATTCAAATGGCTGTGCACCGCATAGGAACACTCCACGCAGGAAACGGCGTAGCGCAGCAACGCATCGCGGTCGCGCGCGAGAATGTGTTCCATGAACAGGCTGAGGTCGCCGCCGAGGCTGAATGTATCCGCCAATTTGGACGCCACGACGAAATACCGGACGTCGATGCCCGCCGGATCGTCGATCTGGGCCACCATGTCGTTACCCCAGGCCTGCAATTCGCGCAGCAGCGTCGGGGTAAAGCAGGGACGGGGCTCCGCGTGCATATAGCCCCAGGCGATCTGGCTGTGCGGATCGAAATACGTGGTGAGCTGCGAATAACCGTTTTGTTGCGGTTGTAGCGACGTACGAACAGCCTGCAGATGCGCCATGGAACTCTCCACGTGAGTATGACCGGACAGCTGCCGAAATCCCGGCAGATGTCGAAAGACTAACGCGCGGCGCACGATGGCTCAAGCGGCGAATCGTGAAATTTGTGTCGTCTCAATATCTGGTGGTCGCTGTCAGCGCATAGCGCCAGATCATGCGTGGTGCAGCGTCGTTCAGAAGGTCCAGGCCATGCGCACGGCCAGCACGACGAGCAATAGCGCGAAAATCCGCTTCAGCGGACGCACCGGCAGGCGGTGCGTCGTACGCGCGCCGAGCGGGGCGGTGAGCACGCTGCCCGCCACGATGCCGGCCAGCGCCGGAAGATAGACGAAGCCCAGGCTGCCCGCCGGCAAGCCCGGCTTGTCCCAGCCCCCCAGCACATACCCCATGGCCCCGGCCAGGGCGATGGGAAAGCCGATGGCCGCCGAGGTCGCGATGGCACGATGCAGGGGCACGTTGTGCCAGAGCATGAACGGTACCGACAGCGTGCCGCCGCCGATGCCGACCCAGCTCGCCACCGCCCCGATGACGCCGCCGGCTGCGGCCGTGGCGGCTTGTCCCGGCATCGCGCGTTGCGGCGCCGGCTTGAAATCGAGCCACATCTGGATGGCGGCGTAGAAGAGAAACAGGACGAAAAAGATCTTTAGCACCTGTGCCGGCACCTGCGCCGCCAGCATCGCACCGGCCAGCGTTCCGGCCAGCGCGCCACCCGCGATGCGGCGCACCACCGGCCATTCGACCGCGCCATGGCGATGGTGCGCCCGCACGCTGGAGAGGGCGGTGAACAGGATGGTGGCCAGCGAAGTGCCGAGCGCGAGCTGCGGCTCCATGCCGGCGGCCAGTCCCTGCGCATGGAACTGCATGATCAGCACCGGCACGATGATGAGTCCGCCGCCGACGCCGAGCAGGCCGGCAAGGAAGCCGGTCGCCAGGCCGAGCGCACAGTAGGCCGCCAGCATCGCCGGCACGAATGCGGACATCAGAGCTTCTTGACGATGAAGGCGTATTCGGCGGGATCGACCGGCGTGATCGACAGGCGATTGCCCTTCTGCAGGATGCGCATGTTGGCGAGTTCGGGATAGCCGCGGATCTCGGCCAGCGGCATCAGCCGGGTCTTCTTCACCAGCTTCACGTCGACGTTGAACCAGCGCGGCGTCTCCGGCGTGGCCTTGGGGTCGAAATACTTGTTCTTCGGATCGAACTGCGTGGCGTCGGGATACGCCGGCGCGCCCACCTCGGCCAGGCCGGCGATGCCCGGCTCGGCACAGGAGGAATGGTAGAACAGCACCTTGTCGCCGACCTGCATCTGGTCGCGCATGAAATTGCGCGCCTGGTAATTGCGCACGCCGTACCAGGCCACACTCCGGTCAGGCAGGGCGGCGAGGTCGTCGATACTGACGTCGCTGGGTTCGGATTTCATCAACCAGTAGCGCATGGGGGTGAGCGGTTAGCGGTAAGGGGTGAGCGGTAGGGGGTCAGGCGCGCTTGATCAGCGTGCCCACGCCCTCGGGCGTCAATACTTCGAGCAGCAGGGCGTGTTCGACGCGGCCGTCGATGATGTGCGCCGTCTTCACGCCGCTGTTCACCGCGTCCACTGCGTAGCCCACCTTGGGAATCATGCCGCCGGAGATGGTGCCGTCGGCGACCAGATCGTCCACTTCGCGCGGCGTCAGTCCGGTCAGCAACTGTCCCTGCTTGTCCAGCACGCCCGGCGTGTTGGTGAGGAAGACGGCCTTTTCGGCCTTGAGCACGCCGGCGATCTTGCCCGCCGCGACGTCGGCGTTGATGTTGTAGGCGTTGCCCTCGGCGTCGGTGCCGAGCGGCGCGATCACCGGAATGAAATCGCCGGCATCCAGGTGCTGGATCACCTGCGGATCGATGCCGGTGATCTCGCCGACCTGCCCGATATCGAGCAGTTCGTCGGATTTTTCTTTCGACGGCACCAGCATCTTCTTGGCGTGGATGAAATTGCCGTCCTTGCCGGTGAGGCCCACGGCCTTGCCGCCGTGCTTGTTGATGAGGGTGACGATGTCCTGGTTGACCAGCCCGCCGAGCACCATCTCGACCACGTCGAGGGTTTCCTCGTCGGTTACGCGCATGCCCTGGATGAAGTCGGACTGCTTGCCGATCTTCTTCAGCAGGTCGGCGATCTGCGGGCCGCCGCCGTGCACCACCACCGGATTCATGCCCACCAGCTTCAACAGCACCACGTCCTTGGCGAAGGCCTCCATCAGATGGCGTTCGGTCATGGCGTTGCCGCCATACTTGACGACGATGGTCTTGTCGTAGAAACGCTGGATGTAGGGCAGCGCTTCGGACAGGATGCGGGCCTTGTCGGCGGCGGTGTGGGGCGTGGTCATGGCGGCTCCGGGCATGGTGTGCGCGGATTTTACGCCAAGAAAAAAGGCGGCGCGCGGCCGCCTTTCCCGGATGCCCGGAACTTACTGCACGTTGAGGCGCCTGGCCGCGGTGGCCAGCTTCTTGGGCAGGGTCAGTTCCAGCACGCCATCCTGGTATCTGGCCGAAGCGGCGGCTTCGTCCACCTCGTGCTCCAGGGCGAAGCTGCGGCTGACGCGGCCGAAGTAGCGCTCGCGGCGCAGGACTTTCTCGCCTTCCTTCTGCTCGCTGGCTTTCTTCACTTCGGCGCTGATGGAAACGGTATTGCCGTCGATGGTGACGTGGATGTCGTCCTTGGCGACGCCCGGCATGTCGGCATGCACGGCATACGCCTTCTCGTCTTCCTTCACGTCCATGCGGATCTGCGGCATTTCCCTGTCCATCTGGACGGGACGGAAAAAGCCACGGAACAGGTTGTCGAGCGGGTCGGTCATTTCGAACGGATCGTAGCGGGTGATGTTGGCCATGATGTCCTCCTTCAGGAAAAAGCCTGTGCTGACAGGTATATGGAGCACTGTCCGGCGGTTTCAAGAGGGGTGTTGCCGCCTGCCCCGTCTGCCTCTAAAGTGCGGGCACGCGCGTATTGCTGAAATGACCCGATGAACGCCCTCGACGCACATACCTGGCTGGCCGAGCATGGCGACTACCTGTTTCGCGTGGCGCGGCGCCAGCTGCATTCGGACGAACTCGCCGAGGACGCGGTACAGGAGACGCTGCTGGCCGCGCTGGCCGCCCGCGAGCGCTACGCCGGGGACGCCAGCCCGCGCACCTGGCTCACCGGCATCCTCAAGCACAAAATCGTGGACCTGATCCGGCGACAGGTACGCGAAGTGGCCTTGCCTCACGACGAGGATGGCGAGGAGGCCGTCGACGCACTGTTCAGGCAGGACGGCCATTGGGCCGAGCCAGTCCGCCCCTGGGGCAACCCGCAAACCGAGGCGGAGCTGAGCCAGTTGCGCCGCGTGCTCGAGGAATGCGCCGACCGCCTGAAGCCCGTCATGGCCCAGGTATTCAGCCTGCGCGAGGCGGCCGGTCTGGAAACGGAAGAAATCTGTAAGGAACTGGGCATCACCCCGACCAACTGCTGGGTACTGCTGCACCGCGCACGATTGTTCATGCGCCAGTGCCTGGAGTTGAACGGTTTTTCGGGGGCGGGCGCATGAAATGGCTGACGACGTGCAAGGAGACCACCGTCCTGGCATCCCGCGCCATGGACGCGCGCCTGTCCTTCGGCGACCGTCTTGCCCTGCGGCTGCACCTGGCAATCTGCGAAAACTGCACGCGCTTCGTGCGGCAGTTGAAGGAAATGCGCCAGTTGCTGCGCAGCGAGGCGGCCGCAGAATCGACGCCAGGCCTGACCGACGCGGCGCGCGCGCGCATCGGTACCGAATTGCAGAAAGAGCTCGATTCCCGGGCTTCCTGATGACCCGGCACCGCCGGTATTGCGTAGTGACCCCAACCAAGGAGAGAGAAGCATGTCCAAGAAAACCCTGATCGCCGCCGCTGTCGGCACCGCCTTCGCTGCCGGCCTGTCCGCCGCCCCCCTGGCCGTCGCGGCGGAGAATCCCTTTGCGCTGTCCGGCCTGTCTTCCGGCTACCAGGTGGCGGACAACACCGCCAAGCCGATGGAAGGCAAGTGCGGCGGCATGAAAGCCGGCGAAGGCAAGTGCGGCATGTCGATGGCCGATGCCAACAAGGATGGCAAGGTCAGCAAGGAAGAATGCGAAAAGCATCGCGACGCCATGTTCGAGAAATTCGACACCAACAAGGACGGCTTCATCGACAAGGCTGAAATGGCCAAGATGATGGACGGCATGTGCGGCGGCGCCAAGGCCAAGATGAAAGACGGCAAGTGCGGCGAAGGCAAGTGCGGCGGCATGAAGAAGTAAGCCGGTAAGGCATGACTTCCCTGCGCCCTTCCGGCGCGGGGCTCGGGTTCCGGCGCGAACTCATCCCCGCGCTGAAAATCCGGGTCCCCGACGCCATCGAATTCTTCGAGCTCGCTCCGGAAAACTGGATCGACCTCGGCGGCGCCTATGGCCGCGACCTGCGTCGTTTTACCGAGCGCTATCCCTTCGTCTGTCACGGCCTGTCGCTGTCGCTCGGCGGGCCGGCGCCGCTCGACGAACTCCTGCTCGCGAAAACGCGCCAGTTCATGGACACGCACGGCATCGCGCTGTACACCGAGCACCTGTCGTACTGCGGCGACGACGGCCACCTGTACGACCTGCTGCCGATCCCCTTCACGGAAGAGGCGGTGAAATACGTCGCGGCGCGCATCCGCCGCGCACAGGACATCCTGGAACGGCGCATCGCGATCGAAAACGCCTCGTACTACACGCCTGCGCCGATTGCCGACATGGACGAAGGCGCGTTCATCCGCGCCGTACTGCAGGAAGCGGATTGTGACCTGCACCTCGACGTCAACAACGTCTACGTCAACAGCGTGAATCACCGCTACGATCCGGCGGCCTTCATCGCGGCGCTGCCGACCGAACGCATCGTCTACATGCACATGGCCGGCCACTACAACGAAAGCGCCGATCTCATCGTCGATACCCACGGTGCCGACGTGATCGAGCCCGTGTGGGCGCTGCTCGACGCAAGCTACCGCATGCACGGTGTCGCGCCGACCCTGCTCGAACGCGATTACAACATCCCGCCCCTGGATACGCTTGCACGCGAAGTCACGCGCATCGCCCGCCTCCAGGCGCAGCATCCTGCCCGACATGAATCGTTCCGACACGCGTCCTGACTTCCAGCGCTACCAGCTCGCGTTCACCGCGCACATCCGCGATCCGCGCAGCCAGCCGCGCCCGGCCGGCGTCGACGCGCGCCGCATGCGGGTCTACAACGAACTCCTCTACAACAACGTCGAAGGCTTCCTGCTCGCCTGCTTTCCCGTGCTGCGCCGGGTGCTGGGCGCACGCCGCTGGACGCGCATGGTGCGCGTCTTCTTTGCGGTGCACCGTTGCCACACGCCGTATTTCCGGCAGATCCCCGACGAGTTCCTGCAGTTCCTGCAGGACGAGTGGACTCCACCGGACGACTATCCGCCGTACCTCATCGCGCTGGCGCATTACGAGTGGATCGAACTGGTCCTGTCGGTTTCGAACCGGGTGCCCGAGCGGGCCTTCGACCCCGCCGGCGACCTGATGGAGAAGGCACCGGTGCTCAATCCGGTATTGGCCAACCTGCGTTACGACTGGCCGGTGCATCGCATCGCGCCGCGACGCAAGATCGAACCTGCGGAAACCACGCTGATGGTGTTTCGCGACGCGGACGACCGCATGCAGTTCAGCGAGATCAACGCCTTCACCGCCCGCCTGCTGCATCTGCTCGAAAGCGGCGTTCACACGGGACGGGGCGCCCTGCTGATGCTGGCGGCGGAAAGCCGCCATCCGGATTCCGCCCTGGTCCTGCGCGCAGGCGCCGAACTGCTGGCCGACCTGCGCGCACGCGGGGCGATACTGGGCGCCTAGGCGCCCGCCGCGTTCAGACGCACATCAATGGTGGTGGTGCGGCATCGCGTCGCTGCCAGGGGCGCGCGCTTCGGCCTTCACCTCGACGACCTGCTGCTTGCCGCCGGATTCGACGACCAGCTTCAGCGGAATCACTTCACCCGCCGCGATGGGCTTCTTCAGGTTCATCAGCATGATGTGGTAGCCGCCGGGTTCGAGGCTGACCGCCTTGCCCTTGGGCAGGTCGACGGCCTTGACCTCACGCATCCGCATCACGTCGCCGTCCATCTTCATCTCGTGCACTTCCACACGCGGGATTGCCGGGCTCGACGCGCCCACCAGTTTGGCGTCGGCGTCGGACGCGATCTTCATGTACGCGCCGCTGACCTGCTGGCCCGGCATGGTGGCCCGCGCCCAGGCGTCGGTCACGCTGACATTGGCAGCCGAGGCCGGCAGGGAGGCAACGAGCATCGTCACGGCTAGTATCACTTTCATTTCACGCTCCTTAGTAGGTCCAATCCAATTTCACATACGCCGAGCGGCCCATCGCGGGCATGATGCCGCCCACCGTCGCCGCACCGCCCGCAACGCGGTTCACCCCGGCCAGCGGATCGTAATACAGCTTGTCGAACACGTTGTCGATCCCTGCGACCAGTTTCAGATTTTTCATCGGTGTGTAGCCCGCGTGCAGGTTCAGCACACCGTAGCCGGGCGTCTCCGGTTCGCCGTTGTAGGCTGCGACGTCGTCCTTGCGCGCGCTCACTATCCACTCGCCGCCGATACGCCAGGCCTGCATGCGGTAATCCGCCGACACGCCGCCGCGCAGCGGCGCGATGCGGTACAGGTTGTCGCCGGTGTCGGTATTTTCGCCGCGGGTGAAGCTCGCCCAGACACCGAGCTCGATTGCGCCAATAGTCTGGCTCAGCGAGGCCTCCGCCCCCCACAGGCGCGCATCGACGTTGACGTATTGCAGCACCGGCAAACCGCTCGCATCCAGCCGGGCCACCGGCTGGCCCTGGATGAAATCGCGCACGTCCTGCCAGAAAACGCTGGCCGACGTGCGTACACCATCGCCGCGCGCCTTGATGCCCAGGTTCACGCCGTGCGCCACCTCGGGTTCGAGAT
The DNA here is from genome assembly GCA_044227225.1 of Thiobacillus sp. GTDB lineage: Bacteria > Pseudomonadota > Gammaproteobacteria > Burkholderiales > Thiobacillaceae > Thiobacillus. Next base: position 383,735 of record JBGAFM010000003.1, read on the forward strand.
CGAGATTGCCCCAGTAGGTGCGGCCGTCGGCCTGGCCGGCGCTGGCGCCCGTTGGGGTATAGAGATAGCGCTCCAGGATGCTCGGCGAACGCGTCTTGCGGGTCAGCGCGCCTTCGAGGCTGACGCGCGGCTGCAACGCGTAGGTCAGCGCCAGCGTGGCGTCGAGATTGCTGTCGCGGCGTTTGTGGTCGAGCGCATTGAACGTTGCCCGATCCGCTGCCGCCGCGGCGAACGCATCGACGATGTCGCCCGCATCCATGCGCACGATCTCGCCACGCAGGCCGGCATTCAAGCGCAGGTCCTGCGCCAGCGCCCCCTCCCATTCGCCGTAGACGCCGGTGCGGTTGCGCTCGGCGTCGCGGAACATGTCCTGTTTTGGCAGCGCGGGATTGGTCAGGTTCTGCTGGTATACGTTGAAGTCGTTGAGATGGGCTTCGAAACCCAGCTTCAGCGTGCCGCTGCCGGCCGCACGCGCGAGCCCCAGCGTCAGTCCGGTATCGTCGCTGGTGGAGGGCGCCACCATCCGTGCAGGACCAACCAGCGGCCGCAGCGAGTAGTTGTCCATCACATGGTCGATCTCGTGGCGGTACACGCCGGCTTCCAGCCTGCCGAGCGGGGTGTCGCCCCTGAACGCGAGTCGCACGCGGTCGGCGTCGTCCTTCACCATGTCCATCGGCAGCGTAGGTGTGCCGACGTCGCGCGCCCGGTGCGTACCGGCTTCGAATTCCCATACGCCAGCACCGTGTTTGTAGGCAGCGGCCAGCGCATGGCGCTGGCTGGTGTAACCCGTATCGACGACTTCGCCGCGAGCCGATTCGTAGTTACCCGCGTCCTGGTAGCCGCCCAGATAGCGCAGGTTGAGCACGCCGTTGGCAGCACCCGCCTCCACGCCAGCCTGTATCCCGTCGTTGCCGCTGGACGCACCCAGTTCGACGTGCGCAAAGGGCTGCCAGCGGGCATCGGTGGCAAACACGGGCGCACGCGATTTTGCTTCCACGCTGCCCGCAATGCTGTCGCCACCCAGGCTGACCGGCGTCGCGCCGACAATCACTTCCAGCGCGCCCAGCGCCTCCGGCCCTGCATAGTGCAGCGGCGGATCCATGTGGTTTGGACAGGCGGGCGTGATTTCCATGCCATCCACGCGCACGCGCACGCGTTCATTGAACAGGCCCCGCAGCTGCACGATCCCGGTCTGCGCACCGTTGCGTACAACGGCTGCCCCGGGCACGCGGGTCAGGCGCGCCGCGACGTCGTCGGGCAACCCCTCCCCGGTTTGCGTAGCGTCGACCGCGCCCAGCATGTCGGGCGTCCCTTCGACAACGACCTTCATCAGGGGGGGAGGAGCGTCGGCGCTGACGACGCCCGGCAGCAGGCTGGCAGCAACCAGGAAAGGCAGCAATCGGGGAGTACAGCAGGCGGCGCGCATGATCGTCGAACGTCAATCGGAGATTTAAACAGGACATCATTGTCTATTTAAAGGACGCGCCGCGGAATGCGGCGAATTGTCGCAGTCCACCGCAGGCAAAAAAATCCCGCCACGCGGGCGGGAATGAGAGAGGTCGATACGCATTGAGCGCAGGCGCACTATAGGAGCTGGCCGGCACTGCGACAATCGGACAAATTGTCGCAGCGCGCCGGGGGAGCCCGATGCGCGCATTACAATCGCCGCATGCCGTCCGCCGCCACCCTGCTGTCCACACTCCCCGCGCGCGCCCTGCTGGGCCGGCTGCTCGGCCTGCGCGTATCCCTGGCTGCCGGCTGGACCGCCGGCATCGCCTGGCTGCACTGGGGCCTGGGCATCCGCATGCCGGTCCTGCCGATGGCGGCCGTACTGCTGCTGATGCTCGTGTTTTCGCTGTCCACGCTGTGGCGGCTGCGGCTGGACGTGCCGGCGACGCAGATGGAATTCCTATCCCATCTGCTTGCCGACCTCACGGCGTTTGCCGTGCTGGTCTTCTTCAGCGGCGGCGCGACCAACCCCTTCGTCTCGCTCATGCTGGTGCCGGTGGTAATCGCCGCCGTCAGCCTGCGACCGCGCTGGGTCTGGCTGCTGGCCGCCGTGGCCGGGGGCTATTACGCCGTGCTCCTGTTCGTCTACCAGCCCCTGGCCATTGCCGATCCGGTCGCCGCCTACGGCATGCATCTCGGCGGCATGTGGTTCAACTTCCTCATCAGCGCGGCGCTCATCGCCTTCTTCGTCACCCGCATGCACGCCGCGCTGCGCGCACGCGACCGCGAGCTCGCCGACCTGCGCGAGCGGCAGCTGCGCGACGAACGCATCCTCGCACTCGGTACCCAGGCTGCGCTGGCGGCGCACGAGCTCGCCACGCCGCTGGCCACCATCCAGACCACCGCGCACGAACTCGCGACGGAATTCGCCAACGATCCCGAAATCGGCGACGACTGCCGCCTGCTCGAAAAACAGGCGCAGGCCTGCAAGCTCATCCTCACCCACCTGGCCGACCGGGCGCGCGACGTCACGCCTGCCGCGCAGCCACTCGATACCTGGCTTGCCGCGCTGATCGGGCACTGGCAGGTGCTGCGACCGGACGCGCGCATCGACCTTGCCCTGCCTGCCGACCAGCGCCGCTTCGTGCCGCCGGACGGACTCGAACAGGCGGTACTCAACCTGCTCAACAACGCAGCCGACGCCGCCGACGCGCCGGTGGAATTCCGGGCTGCGACCGACGACGCCACACTCACCATCGACGTCGCCGACCGCGGCCCCGGCTTCACGCCCGAACAGAAGGCGCAGGCCGGCCGCATGCTGTTCAGCGGCAAGCCCGGACGCGGCTGGGGGGTGGGTCTGGCACTCACCCACGCCACGCTGGAGCGGGCCGACGGCAGCCTGACGCTGTCCGCGCGCGCCGGCGGGGGCACGCTGGCCCGCATCGTCGTTCCCTGGAAGCACGCCGCATGAACATGAAATTGCTCATCGTCGAGGATGACGCCGACTTCGCGACCGCTCTCGGTCGCGCCTTGAAAAAGCGCGGCATCGAAACCGCTCACGCCGGCGATGCTGCCGAAGCCCGCCTCGTGGCCGAGCAGTTCCAGCCCAGCCACGCCGTGGTCGACCTGAAACTGCCCGGCGACTCCGGACTCAAGGTGGTCGCCGATCTGGCTGCGCGCTCACCCGCGCCCGCCATTGTCGTGCTGACCGGCTACGCCAGCATCGCCACCGCGGTCGAGGCCGTGCGCCTGGGCGCGCGGCACTACCTGGCCAAGCCCGCCAACGCCGACGAAATCCTCGCCGCCTTGCTGCGCGACGCGCCCGACGCGGCGCTCGAGGTCAACCCCGAGCCGTTGTCCGTAGCGCGTCTCGAATGGGAACACATCCAGAAAGTGCTGGCCGAACACGACGGCAACATTTCGGCCACCGCGCGCGCGCTGAAGATGCACCGCCGCACGCTGCAGCGCAAGCTCGACAAGCACCCGCCCAAACCGACCTGAGGCGGCGGAACTTCGCCGTCCTGCCACGGGTCTCCCGATCGGCTCAACAACCGATCCCGTTCCCGCATGAACATCCAGAATCTGCTCGACCAACTCCTCGGCGCCGGCCAGTCCGCCGCCCAGAAGGCCGGCCAGTCCGGTTATGCCAACTTCGGCACCGGCATGCTCGCCGGCGGCGCCCTGGGCTTGCTGCTCGGCGACAAGCGCGTGCGCAAGTTCGGCGGCAAGGCGCTGACCTACGGCGGCGCGGCGGCGCTGGGTGCCCTGGCCTTCCGCGCCTACAGCAACTGGCAGCAGCAGAAAGCCGCCGTCGGCGCGACGCCCGTTCCCGCCGCGCAGCCGACGCAGTTCCTGCCCGCACCCGAGGCCGCCGACCACAGCCGTGCGGTATTGAAGGCGCTGATCGCCGCTGCCAAATCCGATGGCCACATCGACGCGCGCGAACGCGGCCTCATCGAGGAACAGCTCGGCCGCATGGCCGCCGACGCCAGCCTGCGCAGCTGGATCGACGCCGAAGTCGCGCGCCCGCTCGACCCCGCGGAAGTCGCCTCGGCTGCCGGCGACGCAATGGAGATCGCGACCGAGATGTATCTGGTAAGCGTTCTCGCCGTGGACAGCGAGAGCTTCATGGAACGCGCCTATCTCGACGCACTGGCGACGCAGCTGAAGCTGCCGGCCGACCTCAAGGCACAACTGGAAGCCGAAGCGAAGCGGGCCGCGGTCGCGGCCTGACGATCAGTGGCCGGCGCCCCAGTCGACCACGCCGGAATACGCAGTCAGCAGCACCACCGCGCCGAACACGATGCGATACCACGCGAACAGCGTGAAATCGTGGCGGCTGATGAAGCGGATCAGGCCGCGCACCGCGAGCAGCGCGCTGACGAAGGACGCCGCGCCGCCGACCGCGAAGAGGCCGATGTCCGACGCGCTGAACAGGTGCCAGTTCTTGTACACGTCGTAGACGGTGGCGGCGAACATGGTCGGGATCGCCAGGAAGAAGGAAAACTCCGCCGCCGTCTTGCGCGACAGGCCGAAGAACAGGCCGCCGATGATGGTCGCCCCCGAACGCGAGGTGCCGGGAATCATCGCCACGGCCTGCGCGAATCCCACCTTCAGGGCATCGCGCCAGGTCATGTCGTCGACGGTTTCCGCACGGATGACGTGCTTGCGCCGTTCCGCCCACAGGATCAGCACACCGCCGACGATCAGCGCCGTGGCGACGACCATCGGATTGAACAGGTAGTGCTTGATCTGCTTGATGAACAGGAAGCCGAGCACCGCGGCAGGCAGGAAGGCCACGACGAGGTTGAGCGCCAGCCGCTGCGACGCGCGTTCCGAACCCAGGCTGACTAGCGCATGGCCCAGCCGCGCCCGGTATTCCCACACCACCGCCAGGATCGCCGCGAACTGGATGGCGATCTCGAATACCTTGCCCTTGTCGTCATTGAAGCCGAGCAGCTGGCCTGCCAGGATCAGGTGCCCGGTGCTCGACACGGGCAGGAATTCGGTGAGCCCCTCGATGATGCCGAGGATGAGCGCGTGCAGCAGGAGGGTCGGATCGGTCATGGCGAGATTTCCGGCATAAAAAAAGGCGCGTCCGGTGGACGCGCCCGCCGATTATACGCAGAGCCCATCAACGCATCGTGAACACGCGTCGACAGCAGGAACATCACAGCTTGCGATAGACCTCCGCCCCCTGCTTCACGAATTCGACCGCCTTCACTTCCATACCCCTGGCGAGCGCGTCGGCTTCGTTGAGGCCTTCCTTCGCGGCGAACTCGCGCACGTCCTGGGTGATCTTCATCGAGCAGAAGTGCGGGCCGCACATGGAGCAGAAGTGCGCGACCTTGGCCGATTCCTTGGGCAGCGTCTCGTCGTGGAAGGACTTGGCCTTGTCGGGGTCGAGGCCGAGGTTGAACTGGTCGTCCCAGCGGAACTCGAAGCGCGCCTTGGAGAGCGCGTTGTCGCGGATCTGCGCGCCGGGGTGGCCCTTGGCCAGATCGGCGGCGTGGGCGGCGAGCTTGTAGGTGATGATGCCTTCCTTCACGTCGTCCTTGTCCGGCAGGCCCAGATGCTCCTTCGGCGTGACGTAGCACAGCATCGCGGTGCCGTACCAGCCGATCATCGCGGCGCCGATGCCCGAGGTGATGTGGTCGTAGCCCGGCGCGATGTCGGTCGTCAGCGGGCCGAGCGTATAGAACGGCGCCTCGGCGCAGGACTCCAGCTGGATGTCCATGTTCTCCTTGATCAGCTGCATCGGCACGTGGCCGGGGCCTTCGATCATCACCTGCACGTCGTGCTTCCACGCGACCTGGGTCAGCTCGCCGAGCGTGCGCAGTTCGGACAGTTGCGCCTCGTCGTTGGCATCGTAGATCGAGCCGGGACGCAAGCCGTCGCCAAGGCTGAAGGCCACGTCGTAGGCCTTCATGATGTCGCAGATCTCCTCGAAGTGCGTGTAGAGGAAGCTTTCCTTGTGGTGCGCGAGACACCACTTGGCCATGATCGAGCCGCCGCGCGAGACGATGCCGGTCATGCGGTTCGCGGTCATCGGCACGTAGCGCAGCAGCACGCCGGCGTGGATGGTGAAGTAGTCGACGCCCTGCTCGGCCTGTTCGATGAGCGTGTCGCGGAACATTTCCCAGGTCAGCTCCTCGGCCTTGCCATCGACCTTTTCCAGCGCCTGGTAGATGGGCACGGTACCGATGGGCACGGGCGAATTGCGGATGATCCACTCGCGCGTCTCGTGGATGTTCTTGCCGGTGGAGAGATCCATCACCGTGTCTCCGCCCCAGCGGATCGCCCAGGTCATCTTCTCGACTTCCTCCTGGATGCTGGAGCCGAGCGCGGAGTTGCCGATGTTGGCGTTGATCTTCACCAGGAAATTGCGGCCGATGATCATCGGCTCGGTTTCCGGATGGTTGATGTTGTTGGGGATGATGGCGCGGCCGCGCGCGACTTCGCTGCGCACGAACTCGGGCGTGATCTCGTTCTGCAGCATCGCGCCGAAATTCTGGCCGGGATGCTGGCGGGCCATCAGCGCGGCGAGCTTTTCGCCCTGCGGGCCGGAGGCCTTCAGCGCTTCCAGATACGCGGCGCGGTTATTGTTTTCGCGGATGGCGATGAACTCCATTTCAGGCGTGATGATGCCGCGCTTGGCGTAGTGCATCTGCGAGACATTCATGCCGGATTTGGCGCGGCGCGGCGTGCGGTGCAGGCCAGGGAAGCGCATCGCCGCCAACGCGGGATTGGCAGCCTGCTGGCGGCCGTATTCGGAACTCAGATCGGCGAGCACTTCGGTGTCGCCGCGCGCTTCGATCCAGCCGGTGCGCAGCGCGGGCAGACCCTGGCGGATGTCGATCTTGGCCGCCGGGTCGGTGTAGGGGCCGGAACAATCGTAGACGAAGATCGGCGGATTCTTTTCCCCGCCGAAGCCGGTCGGCGTGTCGGCCTGGCTGATCTCGCGCATCGGCACGCGGATGTCCGGCGTGCTGCCTTCGACATAGATCTTGCGGGAATTGGGCAGCGGCTGGATCGCGGCTTCGTCGACGTGGGCGGCGGCGGCAGTGAATTCGGCGGGCTTGTGGGGGGCGTTCATGGGCGTTCTCCAATGGGGGAGCAGCCCGGACGTGCGCTCGGCGCAGCGTCCCTGCCCTCCCTACGGCGGTCTCAACCGCATCAGGTTCGAAGGGTATGTCTCACTCCCTGGCGGGAGACCCCTGGCGAGCGGCCAAGTTAGCCGAATTGTGGAATAATTGCAAGGCGGCACCCCCTCTAACCCATTGATTTTCCAGACTCCCGGCATGGATATTGAACAGGCACGCTTCAACATGGTGGAACAGCAGATTCGCCCCTGGGACGTGCTCAACCAGCACGTCCTCGACCTGCTGTTCAAGCTGCGGCGCGAAGACTTCGTGCCCGCAGCGCACCGCCCACTGGCTTTCGTCGACATGGAAATCCCGCTGGGCCACGGCGAATCGATGTGGACGCCCAAGCTCGAAGCCCGCGTCCTGCAGGAGCTGGCCCTGCAGCCGACCGACCGGGTGCTCGAAATCGGCACCGGCAGCGGCTACCTCTCGGCGCTGCTCGCCGCGCAGGCCGCCGAGGTCGTATCGGTCGACATCCACGCCGATTTCACAGCCAGTGCCGCCGAGAAGCTGCGGGCCCACGGCATCGCCAACGTCAACCTGCACACCGGCGACGCCGCGCGCGACTGGGCCGACGACGCCGGTTTCGACGCCATCGTGCTCACCGGATCGACGCCCCTGCTGTCGGACGCCTTCCGCCGTCGCCTCCGCATCGGCGGCCGTCTCTTTGCCATCACCGGCACGGCGCCGGTAATGCAGGCGCAGCTCGTCACCTGCACCGCCGCGGATGCCTACCGCAGCGTCACGCTGTTCGAAACCTGCGTGGCCCCGCTCGTGAATGCGCCGCAACCCGCCGCCTTCGTGTTCTGAGCCCCCACGCGCGTGCGCCAGTTCCGTCCCGCCGAACTCGCCGCCCACCTGGAAGCCGGGCACACGCCGGTGCTGCTCGACGTGCGCGAACCCTGGGAGGCCGGCATCTGCCGCCTGCCCGGTTCGCTGCTGATCCCGATGCGCGACCTGCCCGCGCGACTGGCCGAATTGAACAAAGACGCCGAAACCGTGGTCATCTGCCATCATGGCGTGCGCAGCTACCATGCCGCCCGCTACCTTGAGACCATGGGGTTCTCGTCCGTGATCAATCTCTCCGGCGGCGTGGCCGCCTGGGCTGACCAGGTCGACCCCGCGATGCCCCGCTACTGATACCGCCCCTATTTCGACTGGACACCACATGCACCTCAAGCCCCTGACCCTTGCCCTGGCGTTTGCGCTCGCGCCCGCCGCGCAGGCTGCCAACCTGTCCGACGTCTACCGCGACGCGCAGGCCTACGACGCCCAGTACGCCGCCGCGCGCGCCGCGCGCGAAGCCGGCCAGGAAAAGAGCGTGCAGGGCCGGGCCGCGCTGCTGCCGCAAGTGGGGCTCTCCGGCAACGTGGCCCGCAACCACGTCGATTCCTCGCTGCCCGGCGGCGACGTCGACTACACCGGCAACGGCGTAGCGATCAACGCCACGCAGCCGCTGTTCCGCCGGCAGAACTGGGTCGCCTTCGAACAGGCGCAGAACCAGACAAAGATTGCCGACGTGCAATTCAAGCTCGCCGGGCAGGACCTGATCCTGCGCGTCGCACAGGCCTATTTCGACGTGCTGCAGTCGCAGGACAACATCGCCTTCATCCAGGCGCAGAAGGCCGCGATCTCCGAGCAGCTCGCCTCGGCCAAACGCAATTTCGAGGTCGGCACCGCCACCATCACCGACACGCACGAGGCGCAGGCGCGCTACGACCTCGCCGTGGCGCAGGAAATCGCCGAGCAGAACACCCTCAACATCCGCCTGCGCGCGCTGGAAAAACTCATCGGCAAGCCGGCCGGCGCGCTCGACACGCTGGTCGAGCCGGCCCAGCTCAAGGCCGAGGCCGGCAGCATCGACGACTGGGCCGAACGCGCCGGCAAGGGCAACCTGCAGGCCGAGGTCCAGCGCATCGCCAAGGCCATCGCCGACCAGGACGTGGAGCGCAACCGCGCCGGCCATCTCCCCACGCTCGATGCCGTCGCCGGCTACACCGTCAACAACAACCAGAACTTCGGCACCCTCCAGGCCGACATGCGCACCGCCAGCCTGGGCCTGCAGCTCAACCTGCCGATCTACCAGGGCGGGCTCGTCAGCTCGCAGGTGCGCGAAGCCGTGGCCAACCAGGAAAAGGCGCGCCAGGACCTGGAAGCCGCCACCCGCGACGCCGGCCTTTCCGCACGCCAGGCGTATCTCAACGTGGAAAGCGGCGTGGCCCGCGTGCACGCGCTGGAACAGGCGCTGGTCTCCAGCCGCGCCCAGCTCGATTCCACCAAGCTCGGCCTTTCGGTCGGCGTACGCACCAACCTCGACGTGCTGAACGCCGAGCAGCAGGTGCTGTCGGCCCGCCGCGATCTCGCCGGCGCGCGCTACGCCTGGCTGCTCGCCGGGCTGTCGCTCAAGGCCGCCGTGGGCACGCTCAATCCGGGCGACCTGGCCGCGATCGACCAGCATCTGAAGCCGGCGCCAGTAGCGGCGCAATAAGCGCCGCCATGCCCGCCGCCGCGCCGCGATGGTGTGCGGCGAAAGCCAGCCCGGCCTCGCCCATGCGGGTACGCGCCGGCACATCGGCCAGCAGATCCAGCGCTTTCTCCACGCACGCCGCCGCGGCGTCCACGCGCAGCGCGGCGCCCGCTTCGATCGCCTGCCGCGTCGCCGCCTCGAAGTTGAAGGTGTGCGGCCCGACCAGCACCGGCCGGCCCACGCTCGCCGCCTCGATCAGGTTCTGCCCGCCCAGCGGCACAAGGCTGCCGCCGACGAAGGCGACGTCGCAGGCCGCGTAGTACGCAAAGAGCTCGCCCAGGCTGTCGCCCAGCAGCACGTGCGTCGCGGCGTCCACGGCCGTCGTCGCGCTGCGGCGCCCATAGGACAGCCCCGCCGCCTCGATCAGGCGTGCCACTTCATCGAAGCGTTGCGGATGGCGCGGCACCAGCACCAGCAGCACGTCGCGCGGCGCGCGTTCGGCGAACGCGCGCAATAGCGGCGCTTCCTCGCCTTCGCGCGTGCTGGCGGCGAGCCACACCGGCCGCGCGCCCCACAGCCGTCGCCACGCCGCCCCGCGTTCGAGCAGTTCGGCCGGCGGCGCGATGTCGAACTTGAGATTGCCCGCGACCGCGACGTCGCGCGCGCCCAGTTGCCGCAGGCGTGCCGCGTCGGCGTCGCTCTGCGCGGCGACGACGGCGATGCGCGCGAGGCTCGCCCGCGTCAGCGCCGGCAGGCGCGCATAGCCGCGCGCCGAGCGTTCGGACAGGCGCGCGTTGGCGAGCACGAGCGGCACCCTCGCACGGGAAGCCGCGCGGATCAGGTTCGGCCACAGTTCGGTTTCCATGAGGATGCCGACCGCCGGCCGGGCACGACGCAGAAAACGCCGCACCAGACAGGCGTAGTCATAAGGCAGGTAGACGATGTGCGCGAAGCTGCCGTACAGCGACGCCGCCGTCGCCCGCCCGGTCGGCGTCATGCAGGTGAGCAGGATGGGCCTGCCGGGATGCGCCGCACACAGGGCTTCGATCAGCGGCTGCGCCGCGCGCATCTCGCCCACCGATACGGCGTGGATCCAGATTGCCCCGGCCGGCACGTCCACCGCGCCCAGGCGCTCGCCCGCGTGTTCGAGATAGCCGCGTTCGCGCCGTCCGCGCCACAGCAGGCGCAGCGGAATCAGCGGCGCAGCCAGCAGCAGGGCCAGGCGATAGAGCGTCCAGTCGAGGATCAGGCGCGGGGCAGGCATCGCCGGATTGTAAGCGTTGCGATGCTAAACTCGACGCCACTTTTGGAGGCAAAACCATGAAAATCCTGCTCACCGGCGCTGCCGGATTCATCGGCATGCACGTCGCGCAAATCCTGTTGAAACGCGGCGACGAAGTGGTCGGCATCGACAGCCTGAACGACTACTACGATCCCGCGCTCAAGCTCGCGCGGCTCGAACAGCTCAAACCCTTTCCCCACTTCCGTTTCGTCCACGGCGACATCTCCGACCGCATGACGATGGAAGACCTGTTCGAAAAGGGCCACTTCGACGCCGTCATCAACCTCGCCGCACAGGCCGGCGTGCGCTATTCGCTGAAGAATCCGCACGCCTACGTGCAGTCGAACCTCGTCGGCTTCGCCAACCTGCTCGAAGGCTGCCGCCACCACGGCGTCAAGCATTTCGTCTACGCCAGCTCAAGCAGCGTCTACGGCGCCAACACCAAGATCCCGTTCTCGGTGCACGACCCCGTCAACCATCCCGTCAGCCTCTACGCCGCGAGCAAGAAGGCCAACGAGCTGATGGCGCACACCTACTCGCACCTCTACGGCCTGCCCACCACGGGGCTGCGCTACTTCACCGTCTACGGTCCCTGGGGCCGGCCCGACATGTCGCCGTGGCTGTTCACGAGCGCGATCCTCGAAGGCCGCACCATCGACGTCTTCAACCACGGCGACATGATGCGCGACTTCACCTACATCGACGACATCGCCGACGGCACCGTGAAAGTGCTCGACCGCATCCCGCAGGGCAACCCCAACTTCGACCACAAGAACCCCGACCCGGCCAGCAGCCACGCGCCCTACCGCGTCTACAACATCGGCAACCACACCCCCGTGCAGCTCATGGATTTCATCGGCACCATCGAGAAGGCGCTCGGCCAGGAGGCGAAGAAGAACTTCCTGCCGATGCAGGATGGCGACGTGCAGGCGACCTACGCCGACGTCGACGACCTCATCCGCGACACGGGGTTCAAGCCGGCGACGACGCTGGAGTACGGGATCGGGAAGTGGGTGGAGTGGTACCGCGCGTACAAGCGCTTAGATTGATTGTGCAATGATCTAACTAAGATTTCATTGCCCAATATCGTCCAAGGAACTACCCCCTCGCACTAAAGGGGTCAGCATCATTTGATCCCTCCCCCAACACCACCCCAGCGCGAACGCCCGCCCGTCCGGGCGCTCGATCCCGACCTGACGTAAACTGCCCCGGGTCGAACCGTCGGATCGCAACCCGCCTCCATGCTCCCCACCCCGGCCAAAACCACCCTGCCCTGGATCGTGGCGGTGGCGCTGTTCATGGAACAGCTCGACACCACCATCGTGAACACGGCGGTGCCGGCGATGGCGGCAAACCTGGGTGTGACGCCGCTGAGCCTGAAGGCAGTGGTGACAAGCTACATCCTGAGCCTGGCGGTGGGCATTCCGGTGAGCGGCTGGATGGCCGACCGTTTCGGCACGCGGCGCGTGTTCTTCACGGCGGTGGCGGTGTTCACCTTCTCCTCGATCCTGTGCGGGCTGGCGCTGAACCTGCCGATGCTGGTGGCGGGGCGCATCCTGCAGGGGGCGGGCGCGGCGATGATGATGCCGGTGGGGCGGCTGGCGATCATCCGCACCTTTCCCAAGAACGAACTGCTGCGCGCGATGAACTTCGTGATCGTGCCGGCGCTGATCGGTCCCCTGCTCGGTCCGACGCTGGGCGGGCTGATCGTGCACTGGCTGTCGTGGCGTTTCATCTTCTTCGTGAACGTGCCGGTGGGCCTGCTGGCGCTGTGGCTGGCGCACCGCCACATGCCGGATTACCGCGGCGAGGCGCCGCGCCCGCTGGACGTGGTGGGGCTGGCGCTGTTCGGCAGCGGCGCCGCGCTGCTGTCCTGGCTGCTGGAAATCTTCGGCGAGCACGACCTGGACGCGACCACCGGCGTGCTGCTGCTGTCCCTGAGCCTGGGCCTGCTGGCGGCCTACGGCTGGCACGCGCGCGAGGTGGCGCATCCGCTGCTGCGGCTGGCGCTGTTCCGTGTGCGCACGTTCCGCGTGTCGGTGACGGGCGGCTTCGTGACGCGCCTGGGGGTGGGCGGCATGCCCTTCCTGCTGCCGCTGCTGTACCAACTCGGCCTGGGCATGCCGGCCTGGCAGTCGGGGCTATTGATGATGCCGGTGGCGGCGGCGGCGATGGCGATGAAGTTCATCGCGCCACGCATGCTGGCGCACTTCGGCTACCGGCGGGTGCTGACGGCGAATACGGTAATGATCGGCTGCGTGGTCTGCGGCTTCGCGGCGGTGGGGCCTGACACCCCGGTGGCCGTGATCGTGCTGCTGGCCCTGGCGATGGGGTTCTTCAATTCGCTGCAGTACACCAGCATGAATTCGATGGCCTATGCCGACATCGAAGCGCAGGATTCGAGCATGGCCAGCACGATCGCCAGCTCGCTGCAGCAGATGTCGATGAGCTTCGGTCTGGCCTGTGGCTCGCTGATCGCCGCCTGGTATCTGGGCGGGCTGCCGCAGACCGACCAGGCGGCGGTGACGACGGCGCTGCATCACGCCTTCCTGACGGTGGGGGGATTCACCATGCTGTCGTCGCTGTCGTTCTGGGCGCTGCGCCCCCGGGACGGTGAAAGCGTCAGCCGCGGGATGCAACGCGTGACGGAATGAGCGAATGTCCTCCGCAAGCGAACGGGATCAGGAACACGGGCGGCAGAAATGAAAAACCGGGCACGCCGTGCCCGGTTTGTACCTCAGTGGGGCTGTGCTTAGCGCCGGCTGCCTCCGCCCGACGCGGCGCGGTCAGACATGCCACGCACGCTGGTCGTCGTATCCAGGTAGCGGTTGACGCTGTCCGCGCCCGCGCCCTGGCGGACAAAGTCACGGAATTCGGTGTTGCTGAGGTCATCTTCGATGCGCGTGTTGTGGATGTCGTTGGGCATGTTGGCCCAGCCGGCGCCATGTACGCTGTTGTGGTCTGCCATGGCCGTGGCCGAGAAGAATGTCGCAAGGACAGCGCCAAGAACGAGGGTATGGGAAGCAGCTTTCATGAGGGACTCCTGACTAGGTTTGAGAAGTCTGCGCACGATGCGTCGCACACAGTCAGGACATGATGCGGCCACCCTGTAAGCCTTGTTTTTCAGGCTCGTTTCGAGTTGTTCAAAAATGGTTACGATTTGTGCCAGCGCGGGCCGCCCAATAATCCCGCACCTCAAGGTGACGCCGCCTCCTGCTACAGCTCCGCTTCCTGCGCGCTGATCACGTTCTGGTACAGCAGCGCAGAAATCACCAGCTTGTCCTGGCTGCTCATACCCTCGAAGGACAGGCCGTGCAGGTGGCTCGGCTTGTCCTCGGCGGTGGCGCGCGCGGCATTCAGCGAGCGGATGGTGCAGGGCAGCGTCAGCGTGTGCTCGTCCTCGCCGATCTTGATGCGGAACTTGAGCGTGAGCGGCGTGCCCACGGCGCCGATCTTGACGCCGGCGGCGATGAGCGCGCCGCCGATGCTGATGTCGCGTGCGGAACAGGCATGGCCACGGCCGTCCTCGCCGGTGGCGTGACAGATGATGTTGATGCGGCTGCGCGGCGCGGCGCGCACGACCAGCCCGCGCACTTCCTTGGGGTATTCGAGGTGCAGGTGGGGATAGGGTGCGCTCGTCACGCGGCGCGCGCTGGTGGAAAAGGCGTAGGCGCTCTTGCCGCTGAAGAAGCGGGCGACAAAATGCTGGCCTTCGCGCACCAGCATGAGGTTGCCGTCGATGATGGGATTGGTGACGATGATGCCCTTGCCTTCGAGATAGCCGATGAGGCTGACGAAGCAGCGCGTCTCTTCGTTGCCGGTCTGGAACTGGAGCTGGATCGGGTCGCCGATGTTGAGCTTGATCTGGTCGAGCGTCAGCGCCCCCTCGCGCGAGGCGGAAGCGGAATCGCCGTTGCCCGCCGGGGCGGCCTTGGCATCGGAATGACCGGGCATGACTGTTCTCTCCTGTTCTTGTGCACTGTCGTCCTGGGACGACAGGAATGATTGCGTCTATCTCCCTGTTTTCTTGAGCGATTGCTCGTTTCGGGCTTTTCCGCTGTCGCCATGGAACGACAGCCGGAGGGCGATTTGCCCGGCATATCCGCCCGGCGATTTCTTCATCGCATTGATTCGTAAGCCTTCTTTCGCGCTGGCCCGCCGCTTGCGATAGGCCCGGGGTGCCCAGTTCCGGACACAACACACCAGAGCGTTTGAACCCGTTTACCGAAAGAGAACCGCCATGCTCAAGACCCTCATGCACCCCGGCACATCCGGCAACGCACGCACCGAAGCGAACCGCCCCGCGACCCCGACCCAGACTCCCGCGCGTACGCCCGACGCCGGCAAGCCCGGCGAATCCGGCCGCGAGACGGCCAGCCGCCCGTCCCCGAACGACGAGGGCAGCAAGCTCATCGTCGGCCCGAACATCAAGCTCAAGGGGTCGGAAATCACCGACTGCGAAATCCTGGTGGTGGAAGGCCGGGTGGAGGCATCGATGAACAGCCGCGACATCCGCATCGCCGAAGGCGGCGTGTTCTCCGGGCGCGCCGAGATCGACGTGGCCGAGGTACGCGGCACCTTCGAGGGCGACCTGGTCGCCCGCAAGCGTCTGGTGGTCTACGCCACCGGCCGCGTCAACGGCACCATCCGTTACGGCGCGATGATGGTCGAGGAAGGCGGCGTGATCTCCGGCAACGTGGCGCTGCACACCGCCACCGCCCAGACACCGGAGAAGGCCGGCAGCGCCGAGGCATCGACGACGTCCAATCTGGAAATCCTGCCGTCGGCGCGCAATCTCGGCAACCGCGCATCGTGAGCCCGCTGCAGCGCAGCAGCCTGTGTCGCCATCCGGCGACGGGCGTCCCGCGCAGCCGCGCGCCGGACCGCAATTTCCTGCGTTTCGGCGCGCGGCGGGTGCTGGCGCGGCTGCACGCCGTGCAGGCCAACGGCCATCTCGAAGGCTTCGAGGATCATCTGCCGGGCTGGCTGCGCGGCATGCGCCGCTAGGACCGGTCGATCAGAGCTTGGCGCTGCGACCGCCGTCCACCGCCAGGATCTGGCCGGTGACGAAGTGGGTGTCCATGGCGAAGAAACGCACGGCCAGCGCGATGTCGCTGGGATCGCCGGCCCGCTTCAGCATGGTGTGCGAGATGATGCGCTGGCGCGAGACCTCGTCGAAATTGGCATCGCCCTCGGGCCACATGATCGGGCCGGGGGCGATGCCGTTGACGCGGACCTCGGGCGCAAGTTCGCGCGCGAGCGACTTGGTCAGCCCGACCAGCCCGGCCTTGGCGACGGAATACACGACGTAGTTCTTCATCGGCCGGTCGGCGTGGATGTCGGTGATGTTGATGATGCAGCCGCGGCGCTTGCGCAATTCCGGCGCGGCCGCCTGCGACAGGAACAGCGGCGCCTTGAGGTTGCTGCCCATGAGATCGGTCCAGTCCTTTTCGGCGATGTTGCCGACGGGCGTGGGGTAGAAACTCGACGCGTTGTTGAGCAGCACGTCCAGCCCGCCGAAGGTGGCGACGGTCTGATGCACCAGCGCGGGCAGGCCGCCGATGTCGAGCAGGTCGGCCTGGATCAGCGCGACGGAATCAGCGCGCAGGGCGTTGAGCTCGGTCGAGAGCGCACGCGCCTCGGTAGCCGAACTGCGATAGTGGATCATCAGGTTGGCCCCGGCTGCGTGCAGCAAGCGGGCAGACGCCGCACCCACGCGCTTGGCCCCGCCGGTAATCAGCACGACTTTGCCTTGCATCGGAGTTCGCCCTTATAGTCGGTGGATAACGCATTATCACCGAAACGATGCTCCCTGCCCCTTCCCCCGATGCCCTCGCGCACAGCCAGCGCGTCGTCGCCCATCTCGCTGCGCTGATCGAGGCGGCAGGCGGCTGGATTCCGTTTTCGCGCTACATGGACGCCGCGCTCTACGCGCCGGGCCTGGGTTACTACGCCGCCGGCGCAACCAAGTTCGGCGCGGCCGGCGACTTCGTCACCGCGCCCGAACTGACGCCGCTGTTCGGGCGCACGCTGGCGCGCGCGATCGCGCCGGTGCTGGCCGCCACCGGCGGCGGCATTCTGGAACTCGGCGCCGGCAGCGGCAAACTCGCCGCCGACGTGCTGGGCGAGCTCGAGCGCCTGGGCGCGCTGCCTGCGCGCTATGCCATCCTCGACGTGAGCGCCGACCTCGTCGCACGCCAGCAGCAGACGCTCGAACGCACGGTCCCGCATCTGCTGGATCGCGTGGTCTGGCTGGATGCGCTGCCGGAACCGTTCTCCGGCGTCATCCTCGGCAACGAGGTGCTCGATGCCCTGCCGGTCGAACTGGTGCACTGGACCGATGCGGGCCCGCTGCAACGCGGCGTCGCGTGCGAAGACGGCCGCTTCGTGTGGCAGGACCGTCCCATCGCCGACCCGGTGCTCGCCGTGCGCGCCGGGGCGCTCGATCTCGTGCCGCCCTATGTTTCCGAGATCCATCTCGCGGCCGACGCGCTGATCGCCTCGCTCGGCGGCTGCCTCCGGCACGGCCTGGTGCTGATGATCGACTACGGATTCTCCGCACGCGAGTACACCCATCCGCAGCGCCACATGGGTACGCTGCGCGCGCACTATCGCCATCACGCGCTCGACGATCCGTTCTATCTGCCGGGCCTCGCCGACCTCACCGCGCACGTCGATTTCAGCGCGGTCGCCAGGGCCGGCATGGCGGCCGGCCTCGTGCCCTCGGGCTATACGAGTCAGGCAGCCTTCCTGCTGAACAGCGGCCTGACCGAACTGCTGATGGAAACCTCGCCCGCCGACGCGGCGGCCTGGCTGCCGCAGACCAACGCCGTGCAGCGGCTGGTGTCGCCCGCGGAAATGGGCGAACTCTTCAAGGTGATGGCGCTGGCGAAGGGCACGGTGCCGGCGCTCGCGGGCTTTGCGCGCGGCGACCGGCAGCACGCCTTATAGGGGTTCACATCAGCGGCAGCTGCGCGTCGGCGTCCTCGGGCTGCAGGCGCACCACGCGCAGCGCGTGCAGGCGACGGCTGTCGGCGCGCAGGACGGTGAACTGGAAACCGTCGAATTTCACGGTCTCGCCGCGCTTGGGCAAGTGGCCGAAGCGCGACACGACGAGCCCGCCGAGGGTGTCGAATTCCTCGTCGGAGAACTGCGCACCCAGGGTCTGGTTGAAATCCTCGATCTCGGTGCCGGCCTTCACGCGGAAGACATGGTCCTTCTCGCGGATGATGTTGTCCTCGGTTTCGTCGAAGTCGTATTCGTCCTCGATGTCGCCGACGATCTGCTCCAGCACGTCCTCGATGGTGACCAGCCCCGCGACGCCGCCGTATTCGTTGACGACGATGGCAATGTGGTTGCGGTTGGAGCGGAATTCCTTCAAGAGCACGTTGAGCCGCTTGGATTCGGGGATGAACACGGCGGGCCGCAGCATGCCGCGGATGTCGTCGTCGGATTCGGCGTAGTGCCGCAGCAGGTCCTTGGCGAGCAGGATGCCGATGACGTCGTCGCGGTCCTTGTCGATGACGGGGAAACGCGAGTGCGCGGTTTCGATGACGAAGGGGATGAATTTTTCGGGCGGATCGTTGATGTCGATCACGTCCATCTGCGCGCGCGGGATCATGATCTCGCCGACGCGCATTTCGGACACCTGCAGCACACCCTCGATCATCGCCAGGGCGTCGGCGTCCATCAGGCTGTTTTCGTAGGCGCCGTGCAGCAGTTCGATCAACTGCTCGCGGTCTTCGGGTTCGCGCATCAGCCAGTGGGAGAGGCGCTCAAGCAAACTCGGCTTGGGACTGGGACTACTGTCGGACTCCATGTTCACGCGTAGGGATTGGGGATTCGGAACCGCTTCAGTATAACGGCTTCGCGCGTTTCCATGATGTCGGCCTCCGCCGGGTCGATGTGGTCGTAGCCCTGCAGGTGCAGCACGCCGTGGACCGTCATGTGCGCGTAATGGTTTTGTAACGGCTTGCCCTGTTCGCGCGCCTCGCGTTCGACCACCGGCGCGCAGATCACCACGTCGCCGCCGAGCACGCTGCTACCGGATGCGTCCTGGCCGATTTCGCCGTATTCGAAGGTGAGCACGTTGGGCACGTAGGCCTTGCTGCGGAAATCCTGGTTCAGCGCGCGCGCCTCGTCGGCGTCGACGATGCGCACCGTGATCTCGGCCGGGTGCTCCAGCGCGGCGGCGACCCAGCGGCGGACCTGCGCGCGGCTGGGCAGATCGCCCGCCTCGCTGGCGTATTGCACCGACAGGCTGAATGCTCCGCTCATTTTTCGGCCAGCGCGCGCTTCGCGGCGTAGGCATCGACGATGCGCCCGACCAGCGGGTGGCGCACCACGTCTTCCGAGCCGAAGTGCGTGAACGCGATGCCGCGCACGTTGGCAAGCGTGTCGACCGCGTCCATGAGGCCCGACTTCACGTGCTTGGGCAGATCGATCTGCGTCGGATCGCCGGTGACCACAGCCCGCGCGCCGAAGCCGATGCGCGTCAGGAACATCTGCATCTGCTCGGGCGTGGTGTTCTGCGCCTCGTCGAGGATGATGAAGGCGTGGTTGAGCGTGCGCCCGCGCATGAAGGCGAGCGGCGCAACCTCGATGGCGTGCCGCTCGATGAGCCGCGTGACCTTGTCGAAGCCGAGCAGGTCGTAGAGCGCGTCATACAGCGGGCGCAGGTAGGGATCGACCTTCTGCGTGAGGTCGCCCGGCAGGAAACCCAGCCGTTCGCCCGCCTCGACCGCCGGGCGCGTGAGCACCAGGCGCTTCACCTGCTCGCGTTCCAGCGCGTCCACCGCGCAGGCGACGGCAAGATAGGTCTTGCCGGTGCCGGCGGGGCCGATGCCGAAGCTGATGTCGTGCGAGAGGATGTTCTCGATGTAGCCCGCCTGGCCCGGGGTGCGGGCGCGCAGGTCGGCGCGCCGCGTGCGCAGGCGCGGGCCGGCGTCCTCGTCGTCCGCGCGGCCGCGCGTGAGTTCGACCAGGCCCAGCTGGATGTCGTCGAGCGAGAGCGGGTCGTGGGCGCGGTTGTAGAAATGCTCGACCGCCTGCGCGCCCTTCTCGGCCTGGGCGGAATCGCCGTTGACGCGGAAAGTCATGCCGCGCCGCGCGATGGTCACGTCGAAGGCCGCCTCGATCTGCCGCAGGTTCTCGTCCAGCGGCCCGCACAGGTTGGCGAGCCGGCGATTGTCCTCCGGCGCCAGCTTGAGTTCGACGATGCCGGTCTTCAAGCGGCCACGCTTTCGCGGGTGACGATCTCGCCGCGCAGGCTGTGCGGCAGCGCCTCGGTGATGCGCACATCGACGAAGGCGTGCATCAGGCGATCGGGGCCCGGAAAATTCACGATGCGGTTGTTGTCGGTGCGGCCGGCGAGCTCGTCGGCGTTCTTTCTGGCCCGGCCCTCGACCAGCACGCGCTGCATGGTGCCGACCATGGACCGGTTGACGACCTGCGCCTGCGCCTCGATCCGCGCCTGCAACTGCATCAGCCGTTGGGTTTTGGTTTCCGCGCTCACATCGTCAGCATAGTCGGAAGCCGGGGTGCCGGGGCGCTTGCTGTAGATGAAGGAGAAGCTGGCGTCGAAATCGAGGTCCTCGATCAGCTTCATGGTCGCCGCGAAGTCGGCCTCGGTTTCGCCGGGAAAGCCGACGATGAAGTCCGACGACAGACAGAGGCCGGGCCGTTGTTCGCGCAGCTTGCGAATGATGGACTTGAATTCGAGCACGGTGTGGCCGCGCTTCATCGCCGCCAGGATGCGGTCGGAACCCGACTGCACGGGTAAATGGAGATGCGACACCAGCTTGGGCAGCGACCCGTAGCAGGCGATGAGCCGGTCGGTCATTTCGCGCGGGTGGCTGGTGGTGTAGCGGATGCGTTCGATGCCGGGGATTTCGTGCACGACTTCGAGGAGCAGCGCGAAATCGGCGATCTCGCCGTCGTGCATCTCGCCGCGATAAGCGTTCACGTTCTGCCCCAGCAGGGTGACTTCCTTCACGCCGTTAGCCGCAAGGTTCGCCACTTCGGCGATGACGTCGTCGAACGGGCGCGACACCTCCTCGCCGCGCGTATAAGGCACGACGCAGAAGGTGCAGTACTTGGAGCAGCCCTCCATGATCGACACGAAGGCCGCGCCGCCCTCGACGCGCGCCGGCGGCAGGTGGTCGAATTTCTCGATTTCGGGAAAGCTGATGTCGACCTGTGGCTTGCCGGTTTCGCGTTTCCTGGCGATGAGCTCGGGCAGGCGATGCAGGGTCTGCGGGCCGAACACCACATCCACATACGGTGCGCGCGCGACGATGGCCGCGCCTTCCTGGCTGGCAACGCAGCCGCCGACGCCGATGACGACATTGGGGTTGGCCTGCTTGTACTGGCGCACCCGGCCCAGGTCGTGGAACACCTTCTCCTGCGCCTTCTCGCGCACCGAGCAGGTATTGAACAGGATCACGTCGGCGTCTTCCGGCGTGGCGGTCTTGACGTAGCCTTCGGCCGCACCGAGCACGTCGGCCATCTTGTCCGAGTCGTACTCGTTCATCTGACAGCCGAAGGTTTTGATGTAGATCTTTTTCATGGCGCCGGGGCAGTGAGGAAACTGGGGGCGTAGGCTGCCGGACATGACCGGCAGGGAGGAATCTGGTGGTGATGGGCAGACTTGAACTGCCGACCCCCGGATTATGAATCCGATGCTCTAACCAACTGAGCTACATCACCTTTTTCTCGCAACGGATCGCGGAAAGCCGCGCATTCTAGCCGAATCGGCGGTCGGTTGTCCAGCCGTCACTGCGGGCGCAGCCTGGCGAGTTCGTCGAGCAGGCTGATCATCAGTTCTCGCCCGAGCGGCCCCATGCCGGCGACGAGCTGGTCGGCGTCGCGCTCGCCGTTCAGCAGCCGCCGCATGCGGCCGCCCAGGAGCGCCATGTCGCCGCCCGCCTTCATCATCTGCTCGGCCATGTTGGCGAGCACGGACATCGCCTGCGCGTCGCCGCGTGCCGAGGCATCGATGAGCGCGGCCAGCCCCGGCGCGGCGGTACTGCCGTCCGGCTGGGCATTCAACGGCGGCAGGGTGGCCGGATTGTCCAGCCCGCGCAGGATGGCGTCGAGCAGGATGCCATCCTCTTCGTCCAGCCCCAGTTTGATGGATGCATCGCGACGGCCGTTGACCACATGACGAACCGCCCCCGCCAGCCGCGCCCAGCCGGCCTGTTCGGCCGCATCGAGCTGCTTCATCAGGTCGGGCAGCTGGCTGCGGTCGCGCAGGGCGTTGACGACGGCATGGATGAATCCGGCGTGGACACGCAGGACCTGGTCGACGGCGGAGGGGAGTTGGGCCATTTTGGGGGAGCGGGGAGCGGGGAGCGGGGAGCGGGGAGCGGGGAGCGGGGAGCGGGGAGCGGGGAGCGGGGAGCGGGGAGCGGGGAGCGGTGAGCGGTGAGCGGTGAGCGGTGAGCGGTGAGCGGTGAGCGGTGAGGAGATTGTCGGATCAGGGGGCGCACTTGGCAATGATCTGCGGTACGTTTTCGATGTGCCAGTGAGCGCTTGCCCACTGGAGAAGCGCCGCCGGTGCTTCGCATCGCAGTTCGGCAGGCGGTGCATGGCCGAGTGCTGCCAGGGCATCGGCGAGGACTGCGCCGCGTCCGGCATCGGGCAGGGCGGGGGCGAGGGTCTGCTTGGAGAGCTTCTGGCCGGCGGCGTTGACGACGAGCGGCACGTGGGCGTAGCGCGGCGTCGGCAGGCCGAGCAGGCCTTGCAGATGAACCTGGCGCGGGGTGTTCCACAACAGGTCGGCGCCACGGACGACATCGGTGATGCCCTGCGCGGCATCGTCGACCACGACCGCGAGCTGGTAGGCGAACAGGCCATCGGCGCGCTTGACGATGAAATCCCCGACTTCGTGCGCGAGCGACTGGCACAAGCGGCCATGCACCCGATCCTGGAAGCAGGTGCTCACCTCGCCGACCCGGACCCGCCACGCACGCGGCACGCTTCCTGCCGGCAGGCCGGCCCGGCAGGTGCCAGGATAGATCGTTTCGCCTTCGGCATTCCTTGGCGCGGCGGCGAGCTGGCTGCGGGTACAGGCGCAGGGGTAGGCCTGCCCCGCCGCGATCAATTGATCGAGCGCGGCGGCATAGGTGTCGTCGCGCTGCGATTGAACAAGCACGTCGCCATCCCAGGCCAATCCATAGGCGTCGAGCTGGCGCAGGATGGTGTCGGCCGCACCCGGCACGCAGCGCGGCCGGTCGAGGTCTTCCATGCGCACGAGCCAGCGGCCGCCGGCGGCGCGTGCATCCAGCCAGCTCGCCACGGCGGCGACCAGCGATCCGCGATGCAGCGGGCCGGTGGGCGACGGCGCGAAACGGCCGGTGTACGGGGACGAGGCACTCACCCCGCCATTATGCCGCGCGCTGCAGGGCCTCCTGGCAAAGTTGCCGGTAGAGCCCGATCACCGCGTCTGCCATGCGGCCCTCGGACCAGCCCGCCGCATAGGGACGACCGGCGGCACCGAGCGCGCGTGCGGCCTCCCGGTCGGCAAGCAGGGGCAGCACGGTGCGCGCGAAGCCGGCGACGTCGTCGGGCGCGATGCGGCAACCCGCGCCTTCCTTCAGCACGTCCTGCGTACCCATTTCGGCGAGGGCGACCACGGGCACGCCCAGCGCCATGGCTTCCAGCAGCACCAGGCCCTGCGTCTCGGTCTTCGAGGCGAAGACGAAGACATCCGCAGCGCAATAGCAGGCCGGCAGTTCGGTGCGGCGTTCGAGATAGCCGACGAAGCGCACGCTGTCGCCCAGGCCGCGCTGCGCCACCGCGCGCTCCAGTTGCGCCCGCGCCGGGCCTTCGCCGGCGATCACGAGGAGCACGTCGGGCCGGTCGCGGCGCAGCGTCTCGGTCACGCGCAGCAGGAAGTCGAGGTTCTTCTCGAAGGCCACGCGGCCGACGTAGGCCATCACCGGGCGTTCGGGCGCGATGCCGTGGCGGGCGCGGAAGGCCACCCCGTCGCAGTCGGCAAAATCGGCCGTGCGGATGCCGGTGGGAATGATGTGGACGGGACTGGTCACACCGTAGGTTTCGAGCGCCCGCTTCATTGCCGACGAAGGTGCGATCACCGCCGTCACACCGTCGCATTCCTTGCGCGAGATCCGCCGCGCCGCCGCCGCCAGCCAGGCGCGGGGCAGGAAGGGCAGGTAGTGGTGGAAGTATTCCTCGAACAGGGTGTGGTAGGTCTCGACACTGGGGAGGCCGTGCCTGCGCGCCCAGCGCACGCCCGCACGGTGCGCGAGGAAGGGGGTGTGGATGTGGACGAGGTCGAAATCCGCCGGGTTCAGTCCGTCGAGCGCGGCGGCGAGCGCGCGCAGGTGCATCAGCCGGTCTTCCGGATCGCGCGGCACCGGCCAGCCGGGCACGCGCACGATGTCGGCCTCCGGCTGCGCGCCGGGATAGTCGGGCGCGACCAGCACGCTGGCGTGTCCCGCCGCCGCCAGCGCCTGGCGCAGGGTCTGGATCGACGTGGATACGCCATTGACGCGCGGGAAATACACGTCGGACACCATCAGGATGCGCACGGCAGACTCCGGCAAGGTCGAAGCCTGCGTTGTATGGCAACGCGGTTACAGGGTGATTACAGGTCGACGCCGGGCTGCGCCTTCACCCCGGCCCGGAAGGCGTGCTTCACGTCGGCAATCTCGGACACCGTGTCGGCGAGATCGACCAGGTCCTGCGGTGCTGCGCGTCCGGTGACGACGACGTGCTGCATCGGCGGCCGGTGCGCGAGCGCATCGAGCACGACCTCGCGGTCGAGATAGCCGTAGTTGAGCAGGTAGGTCAGTTCGTCCAGCACCACCAGCCGGTACGCCGGGTCGGCCAGCATGCGCGCGGCGATCGCCCAGCCGCGTTCGGCGGTGGCAATGTCCCGATCGCGGTCCTGCGTGTCCCAGGTGAAGCCGTCGCCGGTGACGTGCCATTCGGCGTGCCTGCCGAGGAAGGCCTCCTCGCCGGTGTCGGTGCGGCTCTTGATGAACTGCACCACGCCGACTTGCATGCCGTGGCCCAGCGCCCGCGCGACCATGCCGAAGGCCGCCGTGCTCTTGCCCTTGCCGTTGCCGGTGACGACGAGCAGCAGGCCGCGTTCGTCGGTGGCGGCGGCGATGGCGGCGTCGACGACGGCCTTCTTCCGCGCCATGCGCGCGGCATGGCGCGTCTGCTGCGAAGGCTGGGCCTGCGTCGGCTTGTCGGCGTCGATGGGCGTATCCGCCATGTCACTCCCTTTGCGATTTCAGCGGAACAGATAGCGCGCGGCGAGCGTGAACGTTCTGCTGTCGGCCGGATAATAGAACGTATCGTAGGCGAAGGTGCTCGAATTGAAGCCGTAGCCGCCGTAGGCGGCGTACTTCCTGTCGGTCGCATTGAGCACCTGGGCGTCGATCTGCCAGTTGTCCAGTTGCCAGCGCGCCATCAGGTCGAACCGCGTGTAGGCGGCAAGATAACCGGCGACGTTGGCATAATCGTCGCCGTAGCGGCGCTGGCCGACGTGATTCAAGCGCGCCGAATAGGTGGCGTGCTCCGCCGCCTGCCAACTCAGCCCGGCACTCGCCTGCACCTTCGGCACCATGGGCACGTCGTGTCCGGCATAGCTGCCCGCGCGCACCTCGGCATCCTCGAACGTGAAGCCGAGATCGCCGTTCAGCGTATCCGTCAGTTTCAGTTTCGCATTCAGTTCGCTGCCCAGCCGCCGTGTCCTGGCGATGTTCATGTTGCCGCCGTTGGGATCGGACGCAATCTCGTCCTGCATGTCCTGCCGATAGACGGTGAGGCCTATACTGGCGCGGCGGAGCGTCCGCGTCGCACCAAGCTCGTACACCGTTCCATGCTGCGGCTTCAGTCCGAAGGCGAAGACCGGGTCAAAGGTCAGGGGGTCGAAGCCGTAGAGTTCGTCGGTATTGGGGAAGCGATACACCGTCCCCGCCTTGCCGGAAAATTTCCATTCCCCCACGCGATACGTCAGGCCGCCTTCGTACGCCTCGCGGGTATCCGTCGACTTCCCCGACACGGCGGGCTGGAACACGCTGTAGTAGGTGGTATACGCGGACTGGTTCGCCGACTGCCGCAGGCGCTGGATACGCATGCCCAGGGTCAGGGCCAGATTGTCGCTGAGGTCGGTGATGTTCTGGCCGTACAGCGCGTGGCTCGTCTGGCTGGCCGCCTGGGTATAGGCCTGGTTGCCGGTCGGCGCCGTCAGGGTGTCGGCCGTGCCGCGGAAGAAGTCGTAACCGATCGTGGCGCGATTGCTGAAGCCGCCCAGGCGGTGACGTAGGTTCAGCCGCGGGCTGAAGGAAATGAAATCGCGTGTCAGGTCGCGCGTCTGCTCGACCGGATTGGTGGGATCGCTGTAGCCCTTGCGTTCGTCACGGGACAAGGCGAGATCCGCGTCGAACGTCATGTCGCGGCCAAGATTGAGCGTCACGCCGGGCCGGATGCGAAATCCGTTGCGGTCCGAACGGTCGCCGGGATGGCGCGACTGCGTCGGGTCGGCATCGTATTCGGCTCGCCACAGACCGCCAGGCTGGCCCAGTTTCTCGTCGAATGCGGCCAGGTCCACATAGCCGCGTACGTCGTCTGCGTTCGAGTAATCGATCCGCCCGCCCAGGGCGTAGCGGCGCTGGTCGCTGTTGATCCGCCAGCCGTCGCTGTCGTCGTACTGGAAATGCAGGCTGGCGTCGACCGGCCCTGCCGCACCGCCTGCCTGGACGCCCGCCTCGCGCAAACCGTGGCTGCCGCCCCCCAGGCTGACATAACCCGTGTCCGCCGGCTTGCGGGTGATGATGTTGATGACTCCGCCGCTCGCACGGTCACCGTACAGCACCGTGCCGCTGCCGGGCATGACCTCGATGCGTTCGATGCTCGCCAGCGGAATCAATGACCAGTCGATCGAGCCCGAATCGACCGGGTTCAGCCTTTGTCCATTGAGCAGCACGAGCGTGTTGCTGGTGGCGGTGCCACCGCTGCCGGCACCCCGCAGGCTGACCGTGGCATCGATGCCCAGCGCACCGTAGAGCGGGACCACCGACGCACCCGGCGTCCCCGCAATCAGGTCCGGAACGCTGGTTGCGGGGGTTCGATCGATCTCCTGCCGCGTGATCACGATGAGGTTGGCGGGTGTCGGCAGGACGACCGTCTCGAAACGGGTGGGCGTCACCACGATGGTCTCGCTGACAAATTGCGGGAGCGATTCGGCGACGACGGGCGCGGCAAAGAGCGCACCCAGGGCAAGCGCAAGGGAGGTTTGGCGCATGAGGCTTTCCGATTGGGCACCCGGATCCCCGCGGGCGCGTTGCACGATCCTCCGCATGGCTTTCGCCATGGGGGTTCAGGCCGGTATCCGGGCTCGCGCCTGAAGTTCATCGCCTTCCCGGGAGAGCCCAGTGGCGTGGGTGATGAACCGTTTAGCGCTTACCGTTGCGGGGGCAGCACAGGCTTGGCGGCATGGCCGCGTACCTGATTCCCGTTTATCCGGTGCAACAGAAAGTTGCATCGGCACCTGATGGCCGGCTTTTTATCCCATTCATGGATCGAGGTCAAGCCAATTATCGATAACCCAAAACTATCAGGCCTATTGTTTTTCGTTATCTTAATTTTTTGAATCAATAATTCATTTATAAACATAATGTTATGAATTATTCACTGATTTTGATGTGGAATTCAACAAATACAAGGCGAAAAAAACTGGAAATAGACTTTTTCCTTGCATAGGATGGCATCGGCCCCGGCATCGAACATGCAAAGCATCGAGACCACAGGGCCAGAGGAATGGTTAGGCATGAATCAGGAAGTGGCGGAATGGCTGTCATGAACAAACAGGGCAATCAACGCGAACCGGTCATCGAACGGGGACCCAACGGCCGCGCGCTGGCGCATCGCTGGCCGTTGCCCGTGGAACGGGAGGCACTGCGTGATTTGCTGTTCGACCTTTTCTCGAACTACTGGGATCAGATCGTCTTCGGCCCGATCATCGACGGCGCGGCCTACGAATGGACGTGCCCCGGCCCCCCGGACAAGATCGAACTCGAAGGCGAGTTCCTCACGATCAGCTTCGGCGGGCCGCATTTCCATCTTTGCGTGGACGGCAAGCCCACCGCGAAAACCAACCCGCAACGCGAAGCGAGGATGCGCGCCCTGCGTCCGGCCAGCGCCTGCCTTTTCCGCAAGCTGGACAGCCGCGGGGCACCGAACAGCTGGGGTTTCGAGATGCACAATGCTGCAGGCGTCTCGATGCTGACGATTTTCTTCCCCAATCCATTCACCCTGCCCGGCGACAGGTTGATGGATGAACCCGACTGGTCACGGTTGCTGATGTGGCGGGAAATCGCGCAACGCTACCTCGGCCGCAAGGCGGAAGCTTTCGATCAAACCAGTCGGGGTTTTGACTTTCAGGCCACCTAGCATGGATGGATCGCAATTACCCCCACCCTCCGGCCTGGATGCCGCCACCCGAGGGCTGCTTGCACATATCGCGCCACTGGCCGGTGTGCGTGTCGTCTTGAACACGGGCGACCAGAGCGGCTGGATTGACGCGGCGGCATTGCATGCACCCGAAGCGCCACCGCTGGCGGGCGGCCTGGTTACCGATCTCGTCACTGCGGGATTTGGCGCGAATCGCCGTGCCACCGCGGCCTCGCTGCTGCTGCGCCATGGCTGGGCAGCCGGGCCGATCATTGCTGCCTATCTGGCGGAAGGCAAGATCCTGTGTATCCAGGACTACGCACTCAGATACACACGTTCAACCTTCCTGGAACGCATCTGGATCCGCAAAGCCAGCAGCCTGCATCGAGGTGCCATCATGGAACGGCGGACGCTACTGCTCGACAGCCTGCTCGCTTTCAGCGAACCGGTTTTGGACAGCCTGCAGGCCTGGTCGGGCTATTCGCGCCATGCGCTCCTGTCCATGCTGACTTCGTCCTGGATGGCGCATTTTTCCCGTGTGGGTGAGCTGATGCAATGTCGGGAGGAAGCGGTTCGCGAAGGGCGCATCGTGCTGGGGAAGCGGCGCGAGCTGTCGCGCGCCTTGCCGGAAACCTATGTGGTCGCAAACGGAGAACAGTCCGAAGTCTGCCAAATCCTCAAGGCCTGCTGCCTGCAACACAAGGGGCATCGTCATCGCTTTTGCCCAACCTGTCCGGTGATCAAGGACAGGGATCGTCTGGTTCTGAATCGGGAGTGGGTATGCCGGGAAAAACAATGAGCCCTGCGCCAGGCACGCAGGCGTATGCGGAGTGGATCGACAGTCTGCTGGATGACCCGCGGCACGGCTGGAGCATCGGCAGCTTCGGCGCGGTCGGCGAATTCGCGCGCGACCCGGACGAACCGCTCGTGCGCGAGGCGTCCGGACATGTGCGCAGTTTTCACACGCCGCGGGCCGCATTGCGAATCCGGCTGGACGTGCCCACGCGCATCGTCGCCTACGACACGCTGGCAGGAGACGGTGTGAGCTGGGGGCACGCGCTCGCCTTCTGCATGCCGTGCAACAACAGGCTGGCCTATCCCGGAACCATCCTTTCGATGGGAACCGACCTCGGGGCGGTACGCACTGAAGACCGCGATGCTTGGCTGTTCGATCTCGGGGTGAGCGTCGGCCACGTACGTTTCTGTCTGCGCACCCGGGACAGGATTCTGCATGAGATGCTGCTCGGCGCGCAGAATCAGAAACTGTTCGGTCCGGATGGCGCAGCACTGATGACGGAAATCCTGCGCGTCCAGCCGCATCGCGTGCTGCAATCACCTCTGGGACGGATCGAGATTTATTCCGGCATCCCGCGCCCGGACGGAGAAAGCCCCGAAGGTCCGCATACGCATCTGCTACCCGATCTGACCAGGACAGGTCGCACACACGACGCAAATGCGCCGATTCCGTCCGGATTCCAGCCGGTACTGATGTTCAACCCACGTTCGCCGTGGCGCGATGCGATGGGCCGACGCATGCCGTTCGACGCCGATCTGGACCGTGACTTCCTGCACCTGCTCGATTGCTATGGCCTGCCGGAGGAAGCACGTATCCGCTCCAGTATCGAGTCGGCCATCGAGTCAGGCATGCGTCCACTCGATTTCTCCTGGCCCCGCACCCGGCGCGGCCGCGCCGTTGCGCGCCTGACCCTGCGGCGCATTGTGCAGCGACGGCCGAGCGAGCTCGCGCTCGCATGGCACATGCTGCATGATCGTTCCGGGATGGACTGACCCGTTCACGCAAATGTCTCTGGCCCGGGTTCTTGTGTGTCCGGCCAGCCTTGCGCTGGCCGGCATTCTGTTCCTCACGCCCGCCGGCGGAACCACGCCTCCCAGCTCAACGCGCTCAACTGAGTCCGCATTGCCCACCATCACCCATGGCAAGCCGGTGCGCATCATGTCGCTGATGCTCTGCAACGACCTGCTGTTGCTGATGCTGGTGCCGCCGGAACGCATTGCCTCGATCACCTATCTAGCGCACGACGCCGTGGGAGCGCTGATGCCAGGCGCCGACCGCGGCGTAGCCGTCAACTACGGCACGGCCGAGGACGTACTGATGCAGCGCCCCGACCTGATCCTCGCCGGAACCCATTCCGCGGCCATGGCGCGCAAGCTGGCGCAGCGCGCGGGGGGGCGCGTGATCGAGGTACCGGCCACGAACAATTTCGAGGATATACGCCGCGTCGTACGGCAGGTAGGCGCGGCCGTCGGCGAAGCGGAGCACGCTGAAATCCTGCTGGCCGGCATGGATGCAAAACTGGCGCGCCTGGCGGCGGAACGCGGGACCTATCCGCTGCGCGTGGTCGCCTGGGGCGGCGGCGGGAGCGTGCCGGGCAAGGGTACGCTTACCGATGCCATCATCACTGCCGCTGGTGGCGAGAACATCGCCGTGAAACGGCCCGACACCCGCTACAGCAACTTTGGCCTCGAAGAACTGCTGGCTGCACGTCCCGAAGCGATCCTGCAGGGTGAAACACGCTGGACTGGCCCGTCGCTGCGTGACAGCCAGACGGAGCATCCCCTGATCGAGCGCTTCTGGCGCGGCCGGGTGATCGGCTATCCCGATGCGGCCTATACCTGCGGCCTGCCGCAATCGGCCGACGCCGCCCTTGCCCTGCGCGAAGTTTTCCGCGCCCTGCCTGCGGAGCCGCCGGCATGGTGAACACCCGCACGCAATCGCAGATTCTGTTCGTCCTGCTGCTGGGACTGCCGCTGGCGGTGGTGCTGTCGCTGGCAATCGGCCGGGTTGAACTGCCGTTTTCCGAGCTGATCAGTGGATTTGCCGAACCCAAGCCGAACCTCGCCTGGCTCATCCTGACCGAACTGCGCATTCCGCGCACCGTCTTGGCGCTCATCGTAGGTGCAACGCTGGGCCTCGGCGGCGGCGCCCTGCAAGGGCTGCTACGCAATCCGCTGGCCGAACCCGGCCTGCTCGGCGTATCCGGCGGCGCCGCGCTGGGCGCAGTGATCGCCATCTATTTCGGCCTGGCCGCCAACTTCGCACTGGCCATTCCGCTGCTCGGCATCGCCGGCGCACTGGCAGCTGGCGCGCTCACCTTTCTGTTCGGCCGCAGCGGTACCCTGACCCTGATCCTGGCCGGCGCCGCCGTGTCCGGCCTGGCCGGCGCGGGGCTGGCGCTCGCACTCAATTTCGCGCCCAGTCCCTACGCCGCCTACGAAATCACGACCTGGCTGCTGGGCTCCGTCGCCGAACGCGACTGGGCGCAGATTGTGCTGTGCATGCCATTCATCCTCGCGGGCTGGCTATGTCTCGCCTTCACCCCGCGCGGGCTCGACCTGCTGACGCTGGGCGAGGCACAGGCCGAAAGCCTGGGCGTCAACCTCGGCCTCCTGCGCGCGCAAGTACTGGCGGGAGTGGCGCTCTCGGTCGGCGCGGCCACCGCACTGGCCGGCGCCGTCGGCTTCGTCGGTCTCGTCGCTCCGCATCTGGTGCGGCCTTTCGTCGGCCATCAGCCGAGCCGCATCCTGCTGCCCTCGGCGCTGTTCGGCGCGCTACTGCTGCTGGTCACCGACATTGCCATCCGCATCCTGCCCACCAGCAACGAGCTCAAGCTGGGCGTGCTCACCAGCCTGATCGGCACGCCGTTCTTCTTCTGGCTGGTGCTGCATATGAGGCGCCTGTCGCCATGAGCGCTCTGCAGGCCGAAGGCCTGGTCTTCCGCGTAGCCGGACGCACGCTCGTCGAGCAGGTCGGATTCACCTGCGAGCGTGGTCAGTTTGTTGCACTGCTGGGTCCCAACGGCGCCGGCAAGTCGACTCTCATCCGCATGCTCGCCGGACTAGCGCATCCGACCGGCGGACGGGTACTGATGGACGGCCGGCCGCTTCATGCCATCGACCGGCGCGAACTGGCGCGGCGGCGCGCCTACATCCCGCAGAACGCACAGGTGGAATGGCCGATCGCCGTCGAGCGTCTGGTCGCACTGGGTCTGATGCCGCAATTGCCCTCATTCCGCGATCTCGACGCCGGCATGTGGCGCAAGGTCGAGGCCGCGCTGGCGCAGTGCGATCTCGGCCACAAGCGCGGACAGCCGGCAAACACTCTCTCCGGCGGCGAACTCGCACGGGCCATGCTGGCGCGCGCCCTGGTCGGCGACCCTGACATTCTCATCGCCGACGAACCGCTTGCCGGCCTCGACCCGCGCCATGCGATCGAAGGCATGGCACGATTCGCCGCACTGGCGGGCACGGGCCGACTCGTGGTTGCGTCGGTTCACGACCTTACGCTGGCTGTGCGTTACGCGACCCATGCCGCGATCCTGCGCGAAGGGCGGCTCATCGCTTTCGGCCCCACGGCGGATACGCTGACACCGGATAACATCCGTGCGACCTTCGACATCCTGGCCCGCATCCAGGGAGACGGAGCCGAAACGCAGGTTGATTTGCTGCCCTGTTGTTGAACCGATGTACGGCCGGGAAAAAATGGCGATCTGGCAACGCGATTGACCATGCGCCCGGCGGCCCCTATAGTTTCCGGCCATGTACGCCGAACTCGATACGCTCGAAGCCAAGATCCGCCAGGTTGCCGAGCTGTGCCACGCGCTTCGCCAGGAAAACATCGCGCTGCGTCAGCAGCTGCTCGGCGCACAGCAGGACAACAAGCAGCTGACCGCGCGGCTGGAGGCTGCCAAGCTGCGTCTGCACTCCCTCCTCGAAACCCTGCCGGAGGAGGCCTGATGGCGGCGGCCCGTTCGATCGAGATCCACATCCTCGGCCGTGCCTACAAGGTGGCGTGTACCCGCGAGGAAGAATCGGCGCTGGTCGCGGCGGCGGATTATCTCGACGAGAAGATGCGTGCGATCCGCGACAACGGCAAGGTCATCGGTGCCGAACGCATCGCCATCATGGCCGGCCTCAATCTCGCGCACGACCTGCTGACCAAGGGCGGCGGCGGGATGATGGACGAGGCCCGCACGCGGCTGTCCCATTGCAGCACGCTGCTCGACGCCGTACTGGAAGATCAGGACAAACTCTTCTAAACTGGGCCCGCTCCCTGCGGTGTTCGAGGCCGGCTGCAATTTCTCTGAACCAATGCATACGTGCAAGGCGGCGGTCTATTCCGGTGCGGGTGTGCGCGTGACACGTCTCATGTGCCCAAAGCGCCTTTGATCGCAGCCATCTTGAACCCAGGTTCAAGAGTCCGCGGTCGGTCACGGCACAGGTGGGGGGCCCTCTTTTCCTTTACCTGCCCGGAATTCGCGGCCTCGAATCGCCGCCACACCGGTCGGGCCTACGCATCCGCATGGACAAATCCACCCTCCGCCGACAGCTCAAGGCCGCCCGCAACGCGGTCGGCCCGCAGGCACGTCGTCAGGCCGCGCGCGCCGCGGCGCGGCTGGCCCTGCGTGCCGGCATCCTGCTGCGCGCGCGGCGCATCGGCTTCTACCTGCCGCAACACGGCGAGTTCGACGTGCGCCCGCTGATGAATCAGGCATTGTGGATGGGGCGGACGGCCTGCCTGCCGGTGCTGCCCGCGCGCGGCCGGGTGATGCGCTTCGGCCGGCTGCTGGATGGGGTCCGCATGGCGCCGAACCGTTACGGCATTCCGGAACCCGTGGATGGACGTCCGCTACGCGCTCGCCAGCTCGACCTGCTGCTGATGCCGCTGGTCGGCTTCGATCTGGCGGGTCGCCGCCTGGGGATGGGGGGGGGGTATTACGACGCGACGCTGGCGTTCATGCGCCATCGGCGCCACTGGCGCAAGCCGCGCCTGGTCGGCGTGGCCTACGAGTGCCAGCGGGTGGAGGCCTTGCCGGACGATCCGTGGGACATGCCGCTCGACGCGGTGCTCACGGAGAAGCGCCTCTACCGCTTCGATCGCGTAGTTCAGTAGCGCTGCGGCGGCTTCCACGCGAAGCCCGGCAGCGTCGACCGCTCGTTTTTCCTGCCGGTCGCGGTCTCGGCGGCGGGCAGGCGCATCCAGTTGAGATAAGTCTTGGGATCGAACCAGGCCTGCATGGGCGCAATCATGCGCCCGTCGGCGGTGACCTTCATCCACTGCATCGGCGTGGCCGGGTTCATCATGGCCAGGGCGTGCATGTAGAAGCGCGGATTGGCCATGCTCTGCATCCAGCGCTGCGGTTTTCTGGGATCCAGCATGCGGCTGACGATGGCCTGCTGGAACTGGGGATCGATGGACGAGTAGAACCACTCGACCAGCATGTCGGGATTGGCAGCCCGCGCCAGATTCTTCGGTGCGTCGGGCGCACTCGCCTGTTCCACCGCCTTCAGCCAGATCTCGGGGTTGGCGCTCATCGCCATCGCCGCGACCAGGAATTCGGGCTCGGTCATGGCATCGGCCATTTCGAGGGCCTGCTCCGGATCGCGCACGAAACCGGCGTTGTGGCGCATGTCGAGCAGGCTTTCAATGCGGGCCGACTGGGCGTCGAGCGTGGTCGAATCCGCCAGGGCCACAAGGGGTAAGGCAAGCAGTACGGCAATCAGGGGGCGCAGCATCGTCAAATACTCCGGCTTCGTCAGGATCGCCTCGAGGCGTCCGGAAACGCAAAAACCCCCGGCACGGGCCGGGGGTTGTTTTCAGCTACCGACAGAATTACTTCTGCGCGGCGGGTGCAGCGGGCATCGCACCGGCCATCGGCGCCATGAACATCATGGGGTTGAAGCCCTGGGCGGCGTTGCTGTACGTAGCCGGGTTCACGAAGGCGCCCATGGTGCCGTAGGTGGCGGGATTGACGGCGGTGTTCATCCAGTTGGTGTAGGTGGCGGGATTCATCGGGGCCATCATGGCGTTCATGGCCTGCGGGCTCATGGGGGCCATCATCCAGTTGGTGTACATGCCGGGGTTCATCATCTGCATGCCCATCTGCATGGCGCGGGGATCCATCGGCGCCATCATCCACTTCATGTACAGGTTGGGGTTCATGAAGGGGGCCATGGCGGCGGTGTAGAAGTTCGGGTCCATCGCGGCGCCCATCCACTTCATGGAAACGGCGGGATCCATGAACTGCATGTAGTTCTGGAACGCGGCGGGCGACATCATGCCGGTCATCATGTTCAGCGAGGTCTGCGGGTTCATCATCGCGTTGCTCATGGCCATCGCGGTGGCGGGATCGGTCACGGCAACCATCCAGGGCACGAAGGTCTTGGGATCCTTGAACGCGGAGGCGTTCTGGGTCGGGTCGGTCATTTTGGCGACCCAGGCTTCGGAGGTGGTCGGGGTGGCGGCAGCGGCCGGGGCGGATCCGTTGGCGAACGCAGCGGAGGTAACGGCAGCGGCGATCAGCGCGGCGGTCAGTTTGGCGATGGTCATGATGACTCCTGATTGATGAGGTTGAAAAGCGCTAGGGAACTGCGGGTCAGATAAGCAACTCGTATGAGCGAGAAGAATATTAGCATATTCTGTTTATTGAAAACAAACGTAAACCCGGCCCCCTCACGGGAATCTTTTGTACCATGTGGTGAAGAGGCTACGCCTGCTCGCCGAGGTAGGCCTGGCGGACGGCGGGGCTGGCGGCCAGCGCTGCGGACGCTCCGGAGAGGGTGATGGCGCCGTTTTCCAGCACATAGCCCCGGGCGCAGGTTTTCAGGGCCAGGTGGGCGTTCTGCTCGATCAGCAGGATGGCCACGCCGCTGGCCGCAATCTGGCGAACGATGTCGAACACCGCCTTCACCATCAGCGGCGCCAGCCCCATGCTCGGTTCGTCGAGCAGCAACAGCCGGGGGCGCGCCATCATCGCCCGCCCCAGCGCCAGCATCTGCTGCTCTCCCCCGGACAGGAGGCCGGCCAGCTGGCTGCGGCGTTCCGTCAGGCGCGGCAACAGGCAATAAACCTGGTCGAGGTCGGCGGCGACTGCAGCCCGGTCGTTGCGGGCATAGGCCCCCATCATGAGATTCTCGGCAACCGACATGCGCGGAAACACGCCGCGCCCCTCGGGGACCAGGGCGAGTCCACGGCGCGCGATCTGATGCGCCGCCATGCCGCCGATCGCGCCGCCGTCGAAATGCACGCGGCCCGCCGTGGGTGCCAGCAGCCCGCTGACGGCCTTGAGCGTGGTGGTCTTACCCGCGCCGTTGGCTCCGATGAGGCAGACCATTTCTCCGCGCGCGACTTCCAGAGAGAGGTCACGAACCGCCTGGATTCCGCCGTAGGCGACCGACAGGCCCTGGATCGACAGCAGCGCGCTCACAGGGCCTCGTCCCCCAGATAGGCCGCCACCACCTTGGGGTCGCGGCTGACCACGTCGGGCGTACCCTCGGCGATCTTCACGCCGTAGTCGAGCACCGCGAGCCGGGTGCACAGGCCCATGACCAGCTTCACGTCGTGCTCGATCAGGAGCAGGGTGAAGCCGTCACCCTGCAGGCCGAGCAACAGCGTGCGCAGGGCGGCGCGCTCGGCCGGGTTCATGCCGGCCGCCGGTTCGTCGAGCGCCAGCACTTGGGGCTCGGTCGCCAGGGCACGGGCGATCTCGAGTCGCCGCTGGTCGCCGTAGGAAAGATTCCTGGCCATGCGGTGTGCATGCTGGGCAATCCCGACGCGTTCGAGCAAGGCATGGGCACGCGCACGCGAATCGGTCTCCTCCCGCACGGTGGCCGGCAAGCGCAGCACGGCGCCGAGGACGCCGCCCGTGGTGCGCGCATGGCGCCCCACCAGCACGTTCTCCAGCGCGGTCATCTCGGCGAACAGGCGGATGTTCTGGAACGTGCGCGCCAGTCCGGCCTTCAGGACCTGATGCGGCTTGCGGCCGTCGAGCCTGACCGGGCCCAGGCGCACCTCGCCGCGGTCGACGGTGTAGAGCCCCGTGAGCGCGTTGAAGAGCGTGGTCTTGCCGGCGCCGTTGGGGCCGATCAGGCCGAAGATCTCGCCGGCGTTGACCTGCAGCGACACGTCGGACAGCGCCTGCAGGCCGCCGAAGGCCTTGCTCACGCCGGAAACGGTCAGCAGCGCACTCATCCCCTGGCGTCGACGAATTCACGACGCCGGCGCGTCGACGGCACAAGGCCGGCCGGCCGGTAGAGCATGACGGCCACCAGCGCGAGACCGAACAGCAGCATGCGCAGGTCGGCCGGATCGATGTAGACCTCGCCGAAGAGGCTGCGCTGCCAGTCGCCGGTATAGCGCAGCGCCTCGGGCAGCAGCGTCAGCAGCAGGGCGCCGAAGATCACGCCGGGGATGTGGCCCATGCCGCCGAGCACGATCATGCACAGGATCATGATCGATTCCATGAGATTGAACGACTCGGGGCTGATGAAACCCTGGAAGCTGGCGAACAGGCCGCCGGCCAGGCCGCCGAAGGTTGCGCCCATGGCGAAGGCCAGCAATTTCAGGTTGCGCGTATTGATGCCGGTCGCGGCGGCCGCGATCTCGTCCTCGCGGATGGCCACCCAGGCCCGTCCGATACGCGAGTCTTCCAGGCGCATCGAGATGAACACCACCGCCAGCGTGAACAGCAGGAACAGGTAATAGGTCAGGTGCACCCCGGTGAACGTGTAGCCCAGCAGCGTGTGCGGCTGGCTGAAGCTGAAGCTGCCGAGGCTGGCCGGATCGATCAGGTTGATGCCCTGCGGGCCGTTGGTGATGTTGACCGGCGCGTTCAGGTTGTTCATGAAGATGCGGATGATCTCACCGAAGCCGAGGGTGACGATCGCCAGATAGTCCCCCCGCAAGCGCAGCGTGGGCGTCCCCAGCAACACGCCGAACAGTGCAGCGAGCGCGGCGCCCAGCGGCAGGATCGCCCAGAACGGCAGGTGCAGGCCGAAATGCGGGCTGGCGAGCCAGGCGTAGACGTAGGCACCGAGCGCGTAGAACGCCACGTAGCCGAGGTCGAGCAGGCCGGCATAGCCGACGACGATATTGAGGCCCAGCGCCAGCATCACGTAGAGCAGGGCGAGGTCGAGCAGGCGCACCCAGGATCGGCCCAGGCCGGCATCGACCAGGAAAGGCAGCAGGGCCAGCCCCAGGGCGAGCAGGCCGAAAGCCAGCCAGCGCGGGCGCCCCCGGCTAGGCACGTTCGACACCGCGCGCACCCAGCAGACCGGAGGGACGGAACACCAGCACGGCGATCAGGACGAAGAAGGCGAACACGTCCTGGTAATGGCTGCCGAGGAAACCGCCGGTGAGATCGCCGATGTAGCCGGCGCCGAAGGATTCGATCAGGCCCAGCAGCAGGCC
Organism: Thiobacillus sp.; assembly: GCA_044227225.1. GTDB lineage: Bacteria > Pseudomonadota > Gammaproteobacteria > Burkholderiales > Thiobacillaceae > Thiobacillus. Next base: position 422,212 of record JBGAFM010000003.1, read on the forward strand.
GCCCAGCATGGCCCCGCCCAGATTGCCGATGCCGCCCAGCACCGCCGCCGAAAAGGCCTTGAGGCCGAGCAGGAACCCCATGTAGTAGTGCGCCAGCCCATAGTATGCGCTCACCATCACCCCGGCCACGGCGGCCAGGCCCGAGCCGATGGCAAAGGTGGCGGCGATCACCCGGTTCACGTCCACGCCCATCAGGCTCGCCACCTCGCGCGATTGCGCGGTGGCCCGCATGGCGCGTCCGAGCCGGGTTTTCTGCACGACCAGGATCAATGCCAGCATGATGAGCACGGCCAGGATCAGGATGGCGATCTGCACGTCGGTGATGCTGGCGCCGAAGAACACGTGGCGGCCTTCCGGCAAGATGGCGGGAAACGGGATGTACTGCTTGCCCCAGATCAGCATGGCCAGGTTCTGCAGCACGATGGACACGCCGATGGCCGTGATCAGCGGGGCCAGGCGCGGCGCATGGCGCAGCGGCCGGTAGGCGACGCGTTCGATCAGGAGGCCCAGCGCGACGCAGACGGGGATGGCCACCGCCAGCCCCCCGGCCAGCAGCAGGACGCCGGGTGCGCCGGGTGCCGCCAGGGCCAGCGCACCGATGACCGCCAGCGCCACCATCGCACCCATCATGGTGATCTCGCCGTGGGCGAAATTGATGAGTTCGAGTATGCCGTACACCATGGTGTAGCCCAGCGCCACCAGGGCGTAGACGCTGCCCAGCACCAGGCCGTTGACGAGTTGTTGCAGGAAAATGTCCATTCGATAGGTGCGGCGACGCGCGCGGCCGCTCAGCGCGCCCGGCTTAGCGGCCGCTTTGCACGGTTTCGAGCGGCTGCCACTTGCCGTCCTTCACCTGGTACAGGGTCACCGCCCCGCCGCTGAGGTCGCCCTTGGCATCGAAGCGGATGTGCCCGGTCACGCCCTGGTAGTCGGTCTTGGGCAGTTCGGTCAGGTACTTGGCCGGATCGCTGGAACCGGCACGCTTCATCGCCTCGATCAGCACGTGCATGGCGTCGTAGGCATAGGGGGCGTAGTTCTGGATCTTGCCGTACTTGGCCTCGAACTTGGTCTTGAAGGCAGCCCCGCCCGGCATCGCGTCGAGCGGCAGGCCCGGATTGGACGCCAGCGCGCCTTCCGCATCGGCACCGGCCAGGTCGATGAACTTCGGCGTCTGCGCGCCGTCGCCGCCGAGAAATCGCGCCGTCATGCCGAGCTGTTTCATCTGCTTGACCATGGGCGCCGCCTGCGGATCCATGCCGCCGAAGAACACCACGTCGGGCGCCTTGGCCTTGATCGAGGTCAGGATTGCCATGAAGTCGGTCGCCCGGTCGGACGTATATTCGCGCGCCACCACCTCGCCGCCGGCAAGCCTGGCCGCCTTCTCCACCTCGTCGGCCAGGCCCTGGCCGTAGGCGGTGCGGTCGTCGATGATGGCGATCTTCTTCGCCCCCAGCTTGCTCACCGCGTAATTGCCAAGCACGCTGCCCTGCTGGGCGTCGTTGGTCATCACGCGATAGGCGGTGTTGTAGCCGGCCGCCGTGTACGCCACGGCGGTGGCCGAGGGAGAAATCTGGGGAATGCCATTGTCGAAGTAGATCTTGGACGCCGGAATGGTCGCGCCCGAATTGAGGTGGCCGATGACCCCGACCACGCCGTCGTCGACCAGCTTCTGCGCTACCGTGGTCGCGGTCTTCGGATCGGCACTGTCGTCCTCGCTTTCCATCACGAGCTCGACCTTCTTGCCGCCAAGCGTCAGACCGGCGGCATTGATCTCGTCGAGCGCCAGCCGGGCGCCGTTCTCGTTGTCCTTGCCGAGATGCGCCTGCGGTCCGGTCAGCGGGGACACCTGCCCGATCACGACGCGTTCCGTGTCGCCTGTCTGCTGCGGTTTGTCGCCACACCCGGCTATCGCCGCCGCAACTGCAATCACCGTCCAACGCAACGTGTGGCCTGCCATCTTCTCTTCCCTGCAATCAAACCGCAACGCAGGATTTATACCACAAAGCCCCGCCCGCCCAGCCTGCGAAGGCGCCAGAAAGCACAAGGCCGACACGCGGTCGGCCTTGTACGATGGACATGCGCCGGATTACTTCAGGCTGAGAACCCACTCCACGATCTTCTTCACATCCTCAGGCTTGACCTGGGGATTGGGCGGCATCGGAACCTGGCCCCACGTGCCCTTGCCGCCGGTTTTGACTTTCTCGATGAGCATGGCTTCGGCCTTGGCATCGCCGGCGTACTTCTTCGCGACGTCCTTGAATGCCGGACCAACGATCTTCTTGTCTACGCCATGGCAGGACATGCAGGCGTTTTTCTGGGCCAATGCCTGGTCGGCGGAGGCTACGCCGGTCATCGCCAGCAGGGCAGTGGACACAGCAGTCAGGATCAGGGTTTTCATCTTGGACAGTCTCCGTGATATCGGTCGGGAACGGGCACGCGCCGGATGCAGCGCGCTTGCAATATTAATCATATTTATTCCCCACGCAAGCAGAGGGATTGGGTTTTTGTTACCAGCTTGCGTAAAAGATTGTTGCTCATTCGCGCTCGACCAGATCGCGGTAGGCATGCCAGCTGGCATGTCCCAGCAAGGGAAAGACGACGGCCATGGCGATGAAATCGGTTGCCATGCCGACCGCGATCAGCGCCGCGAGAATGCAGCCCCACAGCAGCATGACCGGGAAATTGAGACGGGTCGCCATGAAACTCGTCACCAGTGCCGTGGCGAAATCCACCTTGCGGTGCAGCAGCATGGGCAGCGAAACCACCGACAGGCTGAACACCATCAGCGCCAGCGCCCCCCCGAAGGCCAGATAGGCCAGGACGAAATCGGTATGGCGGGTGACGGAATCCAGCGTCAGCAGGTCTGCCAGGCTTCCGATACCGGAGCCGTTGAGGAACAGCCCGACCAGGATCGCCGAAATGCGCTCCCACACCGACAGCACGAAAACCAGCATCAGGGCGAACAGGCCCAGCGAGGCCGGGTTGGCGCGCCATGACAGCAGGGGCGTCAACAGGTTGGGCAGCTTGTGGTGATGCTCGATGCGGTGGCTGACGCAGTAGAAGACCGTGGCCAGCACCGGGGCCACGAAGAGGAAGCCCGAGGTCAGCGCCATCGCCAGATGCGGTTTGTCCGCCGCGCCCTGCACCAGGCCGTAGCCCAGCAACGCGAACAGCACCCCGTAGAACAGGCTGGAACGCCAGGCGAGCCGGAAATCGTGCGCCCCGCTTTTCAGCCACTGCCAGGGCTGGTCGGGCGTGACGCTCCGGATGCCCGGCAAATCCATGCGTGCGGCCTGGGGATGGAAAACAGCGTGTTCGGTATGCGTATTCATTCAACCCTCCTGAAAAGTCGAACTCACAGACAAACAACCCGTTTCACCTTTGATAGCAGCCCCGGTGCCGGGTTCCTACCAGAAAACGCTGATACACCTCACAGGGCATCGAACGCGGTCGTCGGCGGCAGGCAGGCCGTGCCGCTGCACACCCAGGCGGTCAGCTGATCGGTTTCGGGTTTGGCGAGTTCGCCGGGCAGGCGCGTGCCATTGGGAAGGACCAGCAGGACATCGCGCATGGCGGGCCGCGCCGACAGGCGGACAGCCGCCGCATGCACGGCATCCGCAGGGCCGCGCAGCACGATCACGCGCGGCGGCGCGAGGAATTCGTCGAGCACCGCGAGCAGGGTCGGATAGGCAATCGGCTGCTGCGCAAGCTGCGGACCGAAGCCACGCAGGCAGCGTTCGGCCGCCGCGAGATAGCGGGTCTCGCCGAGCAGATGGCCCAGGCGCTGCAGGGCGAAAGCGGCGACGCCGTTGCCGGACGGGGTCGCCTGGTCGTAGCCCGGCTTCTGGCGCGCGATCAGCGTCTCGTGGTCGTGGCTGGTGAAGAAGAAGCCACCCGCTTCGGCGTCCTCGAAATGCGCCAGCAGGGCATCCGCGAGTTCGCGTGCCCAGTCGAGATCGGCCGGGCGATACGCGGCCTGCAGCGATTCCAGCAGGGCATCGAGCAGGAAGGCATAGTCGTCGAGGTAGGCGTTGAGCCGCGCTTCGCCGTTCTTGTAGCTCGCCAGCAGGCGCCCGTCGCGCCACAGCCGGGCGTGCAGGAAATCGAGGGCCGACTGCGCTTCCGCGACCCAGTCCGGGCGGTTCATGACCCGGCCGGCGTGCGCCAGGCCGGCGATCATCAGCGCGTTCCAGCTCGTGAGCTGCTTGTCGTCGCGCCCCGGCCGCACGCGGTTTGCGCGCGCGGCGAACAGTTTGGCGCGGGCGGCAGCGAGGCGCGCGGCGGCTTCGTCCTGCGGCACGCCCAGGTCTGCGGCGATATCGGCCAGCGGACGGGCGAGGACGGGATTCCAGTGCGCGTCCTCGAAATTGGGCGGGGCATCGAAGCCGTACGCTAGCGCGGCCACGGCGTATTCCCCGGCGGACAGCAGGGTGCGCACTTCCTCCCGCGTCCACACGTAGAACTTGCCTTCCTCGCCTTCGGAATCCGCATCGAGTGCCGAGCAGAAGCCGCCGTCCGGGCCGCGCATTTCACGCAGCAGCCATTCGACAATGTCCCCGGCGGTGTCGCGGAACAGCGCGTCGCCGGTCAGGGCCCAGGCGTCGGCGTACAGCTGCAGCAGCGGGCCGTTGTCGTAGAGCATCTTCTCGAAATGCGGGATCGCCCAGCGTTCGTCCACCGAATAGCGGCAGAAACCGCCGCCCAGCTGGTCGCGCACCCCGCCCGACGCCATCCGGGTCAGCGTGAACAGCGCCAGTTCGCGCGCCCGCGCGTTGCCCTGCTGCGTCTGCCGCAGCAGGAAGACCAGTTCGCCCGGGCGCGGAAACTTGGGCGCGCGCGAGAATCCGCCCCACACGGGATCGAAGGCCGCCTCGAGATCGCGCATCGCCGCCGTGAACGGGGCCGCATTCAATTCGCCCTGATGCAAGCCCGCCGGCTGCGCACGGACGAGTGCCTCGCGCACCGCGGCGTTCTGGGCCAGCACCTCGTCGCGCCGGCCGTGCCAGGCCTGTGCGACGTTTTCCATCAGTTCGACGAAACCGGGCAGGCGGTAGCGCGGGGTTTTCGGGAAGTAGGTACCGGCAAAGAACGGGGTCTGGTCGGGAGCGAGAAACACGGTCAGCGGCCAGCCGCCGCCGCGCTGGGCGAGCAGCTGGTGCGCGGTCTGGTAGATCTGGTCGAGGTCGGGCCGCTCCTCGCGGTCCACTTTTATATTCACGAAGAGCCGGTTCATCGTCGCCGCGACCTCGGCGTCCTCGAAGCATTCGTGCGCCATCACGTGGCACCAGTGGCAGGCCGAATAACCGATCGACAGCAGGATGGGTTTGTCCTCGCGGCGCGCCCTGTCCAGCGCCTCCGGCCCCCAGGGATACCAGTCCACCGGATTTTCGGCGTGCTGCAGCAGGTAGGGGCTGGTTTCGTGCGCAAGACGGTTGGACATGGCAGCGGCAATAGTTGATTAAATCGGTCAACAATTGTACGCTCCCGCGAACAACGCATCATCAGGAGAATCCCATGTCCCAGGAATGGTTCGAGGCTGCCCGCGCGGGCGACGCCGTCAAACTCAAGTCATTGCTCGCAACCGGCACCGACCTCGCCACGACCGACGAGGCAGGCGAAACCGCACTGATGCTGGCCGCGCACCATGGCCACCTTGCGGCGGTGCAGGTCCTGCTCGCCGCCGGCGCGGACGTCAACGCCGTCTCGCCGCAGGGCTGGACGGCCGTCGCCAAGGCCGCCTACAACGGCGAGACCGAACAGGGCTACGTCGATGTCGTCGAGGCGCTGCACCAGGCCGGCGCCAACCTCGATGCGCGCATCTTCTTCGGCATCACCCCATTGATGCTGGCGGCCGGCGGCGGCGACGCCGCGGTGGTGGAATGGCTGATCAACAACGGCGCCGACGTGCTCGCTGCCAACGAAGGCGGCCGCACCGCGCGCATGATGGCGAACGACCGCTTCTATGTGGACGTGATCAACCTGCTGACCGAAGCCGAGCGCCAGCTCGGCGTGACCGAAGAAGGCACCTGCTCGTCGACCAAGAGCGTGGTGAAGCCGCAGGTGGTCAACCTGATGAAGCCGACCACGCACTGAACCCGACGCGGGCGGCTCAGGATTCCAGCCAGCCGGTCAGCCCGGCCCACTGCTCGATGTCGCGCTCGGCGATGTGGTGCGGCAGGTCGAACAGGCTCTTGCCCTCGAACGCAGCGTTGACGTAGTTCTGCGTGTTGCGCAGGTAGGCCAGCACCGGCAGGTCCTGCTGCGCCATGAACTGTTCCAGCGTGACGCCGGCGCGGGTACGCGGATCGACTCGCATGCCGACCACGCCGACGAAGGCATGGCCCTTGCGCACCGCCTTTTCGGCGTGCAGCGCGGCAAGAAATTCCTGGCTGGCGCGAATGTCGAACAGCGAAGGCGCGATCGGCACCGCCACCTTGTGCGCCAGCTTCAGCGCGCGTTCCAGATTCTTGCCGTGCAGCCCGGCCGGCGAATCGATCACCAGCCAGTCGGTCTCTCCTTTCTGGCCGTCGCGCAGGAGTTCGATGTCGGGCAAGGCCATGTCGCGCGCGGCCAGCCAGTGCGTGGCCGACTTCTGGCGATCCAGATCGAGCATCGCCACGCGCCGGCCCTGCGACGCCAGCCAGCCCGCCAGGTTGATCGACAGCGTGGTCTTGCCGCTGCCACCCTTGGGATTGGCCACCAGGATCACGCGCATGTTTGCCTCCCGAACTTACAGGGCCTCGACGCTGTAGACCACGCCGAGCGTGTGCGTCGTGCCCGGCGCAACCGTGACGACGTTATCCATCGCGTTGCCCGATTCGACGCAGACCATGTTGCGCCAGCCCTCGCCGGAGCTGCCGCGGCCCAGGTCGCCCATCTTCTCGGCCTTCTCGGTCCACGGCGTCCACACCACGGTGGACTGCGCGCCGGTCTTGGCGACGCGGATGCGACGGCCGAGCGCCGGATCGACGATCACGCAGTCGGCTGCGGTGTTGACGTACACGCGGTCCACCTCGCCGGCAAAGCCGATCGCGCCCTTCTGCTGCTTGCGGGCGAAATCCTCGACCTTGTCGTGATACGCGCAGCCGCCCAGCCCCTCGACGCTCACCGCGCCGATGTCGCTGACGTGGAAATAGGTATGCAGCGCCTCGCCGATGACGAAGGGCGCGTCGCCGGTGTTGGCGGTGGCAAGCTGCACCTCCAGTTTCTCGCCAACGATGAGCGTGAGCGTCAGCGTGCAGGCATGCGGCCACTGCGCGCGGGTCGCGTCTGTCGCCTCGAGCCGCAGCGTGAGTTCGGTGCGGAAATCGCTGCGCTTCTTGCTGCCGACGACCTGCCAGGCCACCGTGCGCGCAAAACCGTGCGCCGGGAAACCGGCTTCCTTCTCGTGCGGGCCGAACCACGGCCAGCACACCGGCACGCCGCCGCGGATGGACTTGCCCGCCGCGAACTTGGCGGCGTCGGACACCCACACCACCGGCTCGCGCTGCGACTTGGGCCGGAAGCTGACGAGATGCGCGCCCTGCAGGCACACGGTCGCGCGCCCGCCGTGGTTGTCGATGTCGGCATACAACAGGCCGCCCGCGCCGGTGCGGAACGACAGCTGGCCGGGAATGGCGAAATGCGCCAGCGGATCGGCGTGTTCCTGCGCCGCCGTGGGATGCTCGACCTGGCTCACGTCGCGCACGGCGCCGAAGGCGGCCGAGGTCGTCATCGCGGCGTAGGCACGCAGGGCCTGGCTCACGTTGCGCGCACGCGGCGCGGCCGGTTTCCAGGCGGCGGCACCCCTGGCGTCCATCGCGGTGCGGCGGCGTGCAAGTTCAGCCTCGGACAGCCGCACATTGATCGTGCGTCCAGGAATGTCGATATCGATGGTATCGCCTTCTTCCACCAGGCCGATGGCGCCGCCTTCCGCCGCTTCCGGCGAGGCGTGGCCAATGGACAGGCCGCTGGTGCCACCGGAGAAGCGGCCGTCGGTGACCAGCGCGCAGGCCTTGCCCAGGCCCTTCGATTTCAGGTACGAGGTCGGATAGAGCATTTCCTGCATGCCGGGGCCGCCACGCGGCCCTTCATAGCGGATCACCACCACGTCGCCGGCCTGGATACGGTCGCCGAGGATGGCCTCCACCGCCGCATCCTGCGATTCGAACACGCGCGCAGGACCGGAGAACCTGAGGATGTGCGCATCCACCCCGGCGGTCTTCACGATGCAGCCGTCTTCGGCGAGGTTGCCGTAGAGCACGGCGAGGCCACCGTCCTTCGAATAGGCGTGTTCGATGTCGCGGATGCAGCCGCCCGCGCGATCGTCGTCCAGCTTCGGAAAGCGGCGGTTCTGCGAGAACGCGACCTGGGTCGGCACGCCACCCGGGGCGGCACGGAAATAATCCTTCACGTCACGGCTGTCGGTGCGGCGGATGTCGTAGGTATCGATCTGCTCGCCCAGGCTCTTGCACAGCACGGTCGGTACGTCGCGGTGAACCAGGCCGCCGCGCTCCAGCTCGCCGAGGATCGCCATCACGCCGCCGGCGCGGTGCACGTCTTCCATGTGGTAGGTCTGGATCGACGGTGCGACCTTGGACAGGTGCGGCACGCGGCGCGACATGCGGTCGATGTCCTGCATCGTGAAGTCGACGCCGGCCTCGTGCGCCGCCGCCAGCAGGTGCAGCACGGTATTGGTCGACCCGCCCATGGCGATGTCGAGCGCAATGGCATTCTCGAAGGCGTCGAAGCTGGCGATGGCGCGCGGCAGCACCGAATAGTCGTCTTCTTCGTAGAAGCGGCGCGTGTTCTTCACGATCAGGCGGGCGGCGGCGCGGAACAGCTTCTCGCGGTCGGCGTGCGTCGCCAGCATCGAGCCGTTGCCCGGCAGCGACAGGCCCAGCGCCTCGGTCAGGCAGTTCATCGAGTTGGCGGTGAACATGCCCGAGCACGAACCGCAGGTTGGGCAGGCCGAACGTTCGAGCTGCTGTACTTTTTCATCGGTGACCTTGCTGTCCGCCGCCGACACCATCGCGTCGACCAGGTCGAGCTTGATCGTCTGCTTGTCCCACACCACCTTGCCGGCTTCCATCGGGCCGCCGGAGACGAACACGGTCGGGATGTTCAGTCGCAGCGCGGCGTTCAGCATGCCGGGGGTGATCTTGTCGCAGTTGGAGATGCACACCAGCGCATCGGCGCAGTGCGCGTTGACCATGTATTCCACGCTGTCCGCGATGAGATCGCGGCTGGGCAGCGAATACAGCATGCCGTCGTGGCCCATGGCGATGCCGTCGTCCACGGCGATGGTGTTGAATTCCTTGGCGACGCCGCCCATGGCCTCGATCTCGCGCGCGACCAGCTGGCCCATGTCCTTGAGATGGACGTGGCCGGGCACGAACTGGGTGAACGAGTTGGCGATGGCGACGATGGGCTTGGCGAAATCGCCGTCCTTCATGCCGGTGGCGCGCCAGAGGGCGCGGGCGCCGGCCATGTTGCGGCCGCGGGTGGTGGTCCAGGAACGGTAGGCAGGCATGATGGTCACTCACACATCTATAATCAGCCGCACATTTTACCCGGCCTTTGCTGTCCCTGAAGCCCGGCCCCCGAATCCCGACCCCGGCCCCCCATGCTCGTTCATCCGCAATTCGATCCCGTCGCCCTGCAGCTGGGGCCCGTCGCCGTGCACTGGTACGGCCTCATGTACCTCGTCGCCTTCGTACAGGTGATCCTGCTCGGCCGCTGGTGCATCGCGCATCGTCCCTGGACCGGCTGGGACGCGAAGATGCTCGACGACGTGCTGTTCTACGGTGTGCTCGGGGTCATCCTGGGCGGGCGCCTGGGCTATGTGCTGTTCTACAAGCCGGGCGATTATTTCGCCCATCCGTTCGACATCCTCAAGGTATGGCAAGGCGGCATGAGCTTCCACGGCGGCTTCCTCGGTGTGCTCGTCGCCATGATCGTGTTCGCACGGCGCCACCGGCTGCGCTGGCTCGCCGTCACCGATTTCATCGCTCCGCTGGTGCCGCTGGGGCTGGCGGCCGGGCGACTCGGCAATTTCATCAACGGCGAGCTGTGGGGCCGCCCCGCCGATCCGGGCCTGCCCTGGGCCATGATTTTTCCGCAGGCCCACGACGGCATCGCGCGCCATCCCTCGCAGCTCTACCAGTTCGCCGGCGAAGGCCTGCTGCTGTTCGTCGTCCTGTGGCTGTTTTCGCGCAGGCCGCGTCCCGTCGGTGCCGTCTCCGGCGTCTTCCTCATCGGCTACGGCAGCCTGCGCTTCCTCGCCGAGTTCGCGCGCGAACCCGACAGTTTTCTCGGCCTGCTCGATCTGGGCCTCTCCATGGGCCAGTGGCTGTCCCTGCCCATGATCGTGGCCGGCATCTTCATGCTGCGCTGGGCGCAGCGCCAGGCCGGTCGGCCATGATCCGGCGCGCCTGGCTATTCATCGGCTGGCTGGGCGTCGTGCTCGCGCTGGCCTTCTCGCTCGGACCGTCCCTGCTCGACAAGGACAGCGGCCAGGCCGACAAGCTCGTCCATCTCGCCAGCTACGCCACGCTGATGTTCTGGTGGGCACAGCTCGTCGTCAGGCGGCGCTGGCGGCTGGCGCTCGCCGTCATCCTCTACGGCATCCTCATCGAGGGCCTGCAGGGGCTCACGCCCAACCGGCAGCCCGATGTGCTCGACGCCCTCGCCAACAGTACCGGCGTGCTGATCGGCTGGCTCGCCGCGCGCCTGCTTCCCAACCTGCCCGCGCGACTCGCCGCGCTTCCCGCATTCCGCCGCTGACGCTATAATCCGGGGCGTCGGGGGGGTAGCTCAGCTGGGAGAGCGCCGCGTTCGCAATGCGGAGGTCGGGAGTTCGATCCTCCTCCTCTCCACCATATCCGGGGAACAGACTAATTCTGTTCCCCTTTTCTTTTCTTGCTGCGCCCCAGTGCTGGCGCAGGTTCTGGCAAGGGTGCGACGGACGCGAGCACTCCGGGCACCCCCGTTTTGGGTGGTTTTTCGTTCTCTGTTACCGCCCATTCTCTGTTTCTGCGAAGGACGCCGCCGCGCCGGAACCAGCAATGACGCGGGTTTACGGCTCCATGTTCGTCTTGGAAGCCGCCTTTCGTTGGCGACCTGGACAAAAATCCGACCACACGCCACTAGGCGACAGCAAGACCTGTCGTACTCAACAAGGATCAGGCCTCTCAATTTGCGCACACTCAGACAGAATATCCATTCTTCGCCGTCTTGAGCGAAATTTTCCCGTCGCTACTTTGCTGTTTGCTCTGCCTGCTTGCGAACACGTGGATTGCCAGGGGCACCATCTCACGGGTAGACGTGAACTGTTGGAGGCCTGCTGGTGTCAAAACGAGGTAGCAACCTTCACCCCACAGAGACTCCGCGTCGATATCAACTGGGCCGGCGTCACGCCACCAATAGAGCTTTGCGACCAGGGCTCCGCTGGCGTTGAGAAAAACGTTCGGTTCGCCGAGAAGATGGAGGTAACGCGTGAGCGCATCCGCCAGATCGAGGGGAAGGCGCTGCGAAAGCTGCGCCACGAATCTCGTATTCCGCACGAACTGGCTGGCATTGCCGATGTGATCGGGGGAGCCACCGATGCTTGACTTCAATGACACCCCAAAACTAGTCGAGCCTGGACGCATCCTTGATGACAGTGAACGTGAGGCGCTGCGTGCTGGGCTGATCGCTGGCCTTTCCTCGGTGCTTGCCACGATGTTCCCAGCTGGCAAGCGACGCCGGGGAAAGTTCCTGATCGGGGACGTGTTGGGTAGTCCTGGCGACAGCCTTGAGGTGGTTCTGGACGGTGAGAAGGCCGGGTTGTGGACGGATCGCGCGACTGGCGATGGCGGCGACATTTTTTCCTTGATCGCCGGGCATTCGGCGCTCGATATTCACACCGATTTCAATCGTGTGCTGGATGCGGCGGCTGATCTGCTCGGTCGCGCCCGCGAGATGCCAGTGCGCCGATCCGGCAAGAAGGACGTACCCGTCGACGAACTTGGCCCAGCCACCGCCAAGTGGGACTACCTCGATGCGGCGGGCCATCTCATAGCCGTCGTCTACCGTTACGACCCACCCGGGCAGAAGAAGCAGTTCCGGCCCTGGGATGCCAAGCGGCGCAAGATGGCACCGCCCGACCCGCGTCCGCTCTACAACCAGCCTGGGATGGCCAGCGCTGCGCAGGTGGTGCTGGTCGAGGGCGAGAAATGCGCGCAGGCCCTGATTGACGCGGGCGTCAATGCCACCACGGCGATGCACGGCGCGAACGCTCCGGTCGACAAGACTGACTGGTCGCCACTGGCCGGAAAGGCCGTGCTGATCTGGCCCGATCGCGATAAGCCGGGCTGGGAGTACGCCACGCAGGCGGCACAGGCCATCCTGTCGGCGGGAGCCAAATCCTGCCACATCCTGTACCCGCCCGAAGAAGCCGCCGAGGGCTGGGACGTGGCCGACGCCATTGCCGAGGGCTTCGATGTCGCCACCTTCCTCACCCATGGGCCACGCCTGCAGATGCACGACGTGGCCGATGACGTTGATCCGGTGGTCAGCCGCCCCATCCTTGGCGGCACAAATTGCCAATCTGCCCAAGTTGGCCATGAATGATTTGTGGGCGCTTTGGGACAAGTATTTCCCGCGCCGTCCGCCGCACAACAACCGCGCCTACGTCGAAGGCCGCGTCGCTTACAAGATCCAGGAAGAAGCCTTCGGTACCAAGCTGGTCGTCCAGACCCAGATGGCCCGGATTGGCGAAGCCCAATCGCGGATCAAGACGCAACGCGGCGTCGAAGTCCAGGTCGTGCCCGGCACGGTGTTGGTGCGCGAATTCGACCGCCGTGAGCACCGCGTCACAGCGCAGGCCGACGGCAGCAGTGACGAATCCGTCTGGGGTACGGAGGACGCGCTGGCGCTGTCCTTCACGCGCCGCTACCACCGCGACTGGCGATACGTGTCCGGCTGGGGCAAGTGGCTGGTGTGGGACGGGCAACGCTGGCGCACCGAGGACACGCTGGCGGCCACGGACTTGATCCGCAGCGTCTGCCGCCAGACGGCCGTGCGCGCCGACAACCCCAAGGTCGCCGCTAAATTGGCCAGCGCAGGAACGGTCGGCGGTGTGGAACGCCTGGCGCGTTCAGATCGCAGGCACGCGGCCACCACCGACGAATGGGATGCAGATCCCTGGCTGCTCAACACCCCGGGCGGTGTGGTCGATCTCAAGACAGGCCGGATGCGCCCGCACGAACGCGCCGACCGGATGACCAAGATCACCACAGCCACGCCCAGCGGCGACTGCCCGACCTGGAGGCAGTTCATCGACGAGGTCACGGGAGGCGACAAGGAGCTGCAGTCCTACCTGCAACGGATGGTCGGCTACGGTCAACTTGGCTTGGGTGACACCAATCAGCGCAACAACTTTGTGCAGTTGCCGGTGCTCGCCGGTATCACGCAGATTGCCGCAGGTCGTGAGCGTTACACCGCTTATTACGCGGTCAAGAACGACGGAACCCTATATTCGTGGGGCTACAACGGCAACGGCCAACTGGGCGATGGCACGACCAACCAAGCCAATATCGCCATGCCGCGCGCCGGTGGCAGCCTCGCCGGTAAAACCATCGTCAAAGTGTTTGGTGCTTATGTCCATGCATTCGCTCTGGACAGCACCGGTGCCTTGCACGCTTGGGGCGTCAACGACTACGGGCAACTGGGCAATGGCAACACGGCCAACCAGTACACCCCGGTGCAGGTGGCCACCAATGTGGTGGAGGTCTATGCCGGCAGCTACGACTACCCGATCACCTACCTCAAGAAAGCGGACAAGACCCTGTGGGCCTGCGGCTATGGTGGCTACTGGGGCAACGCCAATGGCAGCTCGGGCGGCAACTGGAATCAGGTACCGGTGGGGAATACCGTGGTCAAGGCCGTGCATGGGGGCACCGCGTCCTATAACTATGGGGCCGCCCTGATGGAAAACGGCACCGTTTACGCCTGGGGCTACAACGGCAACGGCGGTCTTGGCCTGGGGGATGCGACCAACCGCAGCAGCGTGGAACTGGTGCGCATTGCGCAACGCAAGGTGGTGGACATTTCGTCTTACGGCTGGAGCTCCGAGCAGGGCCTGGTGTTTCTGCTGGATGACGGTCAGGTGTTGGCCAGTGGCTATGCCGGTGAAGCGCAGCTGCCCGAAGATGACAGCGAAACCAGCTACGTGCCTTACCCGGTGATTCTCTGATGCCGAACGCTGCATTGTCTGAGGCCATCAAGGAAGCCTATGCCAGCGCGCCATCGGAACAGATCATCCTGCACACGCTTGAATTGCGTCACCCGGCGTTCGTCGATGAGGCGGGTCAGCCGGTCGCCATCCGTGTGGTGCGCGATACAAGTGATCTGTGGGCACCACCGGTGTTCACCTTCTCGAAGACCAGGCAAACCGCTTCCTTTGTCGTAGCCTTACCCAGCTGGATCACGGGTAGCTGGTAGTTGCGGAAGGCATTCAATACCTGCCGACGGAACTGCATGTACAGGCCGAATTTTTCGGGAGCGTACTACTGCAGAGCTTCTTCCCATGCATCCGAGTTCAGGATCTGATCGCACGGAAAGTACAGCTGCTCGCACTCCTTCTGAGTCGTCGTCAAATCAAGATCGATCTGTCGGCCAAAGTTGGAGCGTTTGATCTTGTCCTCTTCGATGGCCTCGATGGCGTCTTCCAAGCGATCCCCGCCCTCCAGCGCCACTTCGATGTTCCAGTAGTAGTGGCGTCGAATGGGCTTGCCTTTCTCTGTGCGGGTCTTCACTGCATCCTTTGTGGCCAAGACTTGCGTCAGGGTGGTCAGGCGTTGTTGGCCGTCGAGAATAAGCAGCTCCGCGTCTGACGAATCGGGCAGTTGTGCAATCCCCTCCACTGGGCGCACCTGGAATTTGGCTTCGCCGCCGGTCTCCAGCAGCATGAACCCGCGTCCACAACTGATCAACCATTTGAGCGCGATTGAACTCCAGGCCCCCGACATGAAAACGGATGGTGTTGGCATGAATTCTTTGATCCGTTGGGTTAAAATTCTACCCAGGCACCCGCCCGAGTTGTGAGCGACTCAAAAAAGGATCTTTCACCCCGAAGTTTTCATCCGACCATTGGGATTCCCACTGTGCTGGATGCGTAATCGCTCAACATCCCGCGCAGAATTTGGAGAATTTCAATGAAGTCCGACTTCAGTTCCCTCGCGTTTTCCGTCCGCCAGAGTCTCGTGGCGTCTGGTGTTTCCATCTCGCTTGGTCATACTCAGCAACTGCTTGCCGCCAGCCTTGGCTATGGCAGCTTGGCAGCCATTCAAGCATCCACCGAAGAAGTACCTGGTCTCAAGGGGGCAGACTTCGTCATTCTTGACATTGCAGGCCTGACCGCTCGGGCGGCATCCCTTGGTTTGGGCTCTGTATCGGATCAGATCACCGGTGCGATTGTCTCCGCCATCAAGAGCGATCCTGAGCCGCCAGCCGTTTTCCTGACCCCGCTTGACTTCATCGAGGATGTTGCAGGCCGGTTTGCCAACGACACGGTGATTGATCACGATGCCGTGTCCGACGCTGCCGCCAACACGAACGCCTACTTTGAAGGGGCTTACCTCGAGGCGACTGAGCCCGATGAGGCATTGAAGGACTCCCGCGAGTTTTGGGAGATCCCGGTCGAAGGCAACGTTGGCATGGATCAAGACCCTGATAAGCCTTTCAGCGGAGACAACATCCTGGTCAAAGGTGTTGTGCGGGTCTGGAAAGCTGGCCGGGTCTGTCTCATGAACGACATGGAGCTCGACATTGGCGCTGGTGTCGACGACAGCCACTTCGACCTTGACGAAACCGGCTCTGTTGCAAAAATCGTGAAGCTTGAGCATGCTTGGCGGAGATTGGACGGACGGAACGATGACGGATTTCAAGTGGCGCCATTTCCAGGGTGATGTGATCCTGTGGGCGGTGCGCTGGTATTGTCGCTATCCGATCA